>CAVQCP010000001.1:0-32426 GCA_963710965.1 uncultured Acidobacteriaceae bacterium
CAAAATCTTTGCTGCTTGCTCGATAGTCAAAATCACATCTTCACTCATGCCGTCCTCCTTCCGTCGTTTCGAGTTCTACCCGTGCTTTCAACGTCTGATTTTCGGTCTCTAAATTCCTAATCTTTTCCTGCATCCGTCGGACACCGACAGGACCGAGAGCAAAACGTCTCTGATACTCAAGCCGTCTGAGGTCAAGGGCTTCTTGCTTCAAACGATTCGCCGTTTCGAGGGCCTTGACTTTCAACTCCGAGGCGGCTTGAACATCTCCCCGTTCAAACGCACGAAGGAGCCTGTAGAGAACTCTCAACCGTGACGCTTTAGGCTTGCTCTTGACAATCTCCTCTGCAATCAACGCTCGACATTCGGCGGTCGATGTTGGCGGTGTCGATAGACGCGGGCGTCCGCCCTTATTCACTGTCATCGTGCCCTCGCTATGGCGTCAGAGACAGCCCGCTCGAATAGACGGAATCTTGTCAAAGCACTGCCGTCCGCATCGACTGCGGTGCTGCACTCAATCGCGTCAGCCGCACGACCCGCGATGGCACTCAACTTCCGTCTCCTTGCAGAAGCGATTGCCGCACTGGGGTCGTCGTGCTTGAGTCCGTCACTGTCGCCGATGACGTTGAAGATTTCTCGAATGAAACCCATCGCCATATCCCTGATGCTGCGTGGGTCAGCCGAATAGATGAACTCATCAGTGACGAAGAAAAGGTACGCAAGCCCGACCTCTGCGGGGTCCTTCATGTTCATCCCATCGAGCAGTCGCTCATTCGTTTCGCGTGGCTTTGAACCTGCTTGTGGTGCTTCTGATATCTGTGTCATCTCGTTCTCCCGTCGTAACTCTGGTGTCTCCGCTTGCGTGCCCCTTTGAGAAGTGAACTGGTCAACTTGTAGACCTCATCAGGGACAATCTGTGTGACACTCGCCCGCTTGAGTCGATAGGGAAGTGCCACGACAGCACTCTCGACCTCATCGTCGTCATAGACCGCAAGCCAGCCGATGACCGTCTCTCGTGGAGCGAGAGGGACATGCGGGAGCGTGAACTCCCACAGTCGGGCGAAATTCGCGTAACGTTCTAGGAATGTCATTTCGCCCCCTTCTCATTGACCCTTGTGTAAGTCTTCGACGTTGTGTGGTCCTTGCCATCGACTTTGAGAACTCCCGCATCAATCGCCCGCTGCTTGAATCGGTTGACGTAGGTTTTCTTTGATGGATTGCTGGGGAACAGAAGGTCGCACATTTCCGAGAACCCCAACGCCTTGTTGACAGGAAGGTCTTCGAGCATCGCTCTGTCTTCCTTACTCAATAAATCTGAACCGTAGACCCTGCGGTACTTGACTGGGTTGCCCGCGTCATCGTAGTCCCGCATCAGAAACCACGGCCCGAATTCGGCTTTGCCTTTGACGACTCCACGAATGCCGAGGTCGCCTTCTTTCTTCGGGCGTGCGAAGGCAAAACGTGTGTAGGTCTGGTTGATGAGAACCCGATGACCCGCCGTCTCCTCCAGCCATTCGACAACGGGAACATCAGTGTTAAAGAGGTCGGGACGCTCTGCCGACTTCTGGTCACGATTCTTCTTACGGGGGTGATGAATGAAGACCCATGACGTATCGTGTGCCTTGGCGATTCGTTGACAATCTCCGATGACCTTCGCGGCCACCTCTGACTTTGTTTCCACCATCGGGTTGTATCCACGGAGCGAATCAACGATGACGAGGGCCGGACGGTAGGCTTCAATCTCCCGCTCAAGATGCTTCTCAGGTCCTTTCGGGTCATCCAAATCGGACGCGGTCAAAAACCGAAACCATTCCTTGCTGGGCGGTTCAATGCCGAGTGCCTTGCTGATGACAGTGATGTACTTCGTGATGTCCTCCTCCGTGTTCTCCAAATCGACATAGAGGACTCTGTTCCGAGTAGTCTCTTGCCCGATGAAGACAACCCCAGCAGCGACACACAACGCGAGTTGGTAGAAGTAGGGCGTCTTGCCGAGATTGGAATCACCGACTGCAATGTTGACGGTTCTCCGGTAGATGAGGTCCGCGATGATGCGAACCGCTTCAACTTGCGGAGTGTTCATGAGGTCACTGTAGCCTCGTGCCTTCGGAACGTACGCGGCCATCGACTCAGGGACGGACCAATCTGTCGCTCTGCGTGCGAGGTCACGAATTTTGTCATCGTTGCTCGTCGCATAGTTCTCACCATCGACGCAACGGGTGACTGCCGCTGTCTTCAGCAGTTCATACATCGTCTCTTCGGACAACGAGCCGCCTTCAAAGTTGTGGACGTATCCCGCGAATGATGTCAGCCACGCGTTGCGATTGCCCTCAGCAACGAGTTCCGAAATGACAATCGGCTTTGATGCAGGCAGCGTGACTGCGTCCTTCTTGTAGAGGATGGGCAGCGGAGCCATCGGGATGTCACGGACAATTTCGTAAATCGGGCCGTCAGGGTGACGACTACCGGGACCGACGAGATACGCACCGTTTGAACGGACCTCTCCGACCTTGCCATCAATGCTGTAGGGATGCGTCTTCGTTCCGCCGGGGGAGAGGAAGTATTCGTGAAAACCCTTGCCTGTCTTGACGGTCAGCGTTTTCGGAACGCCGTGAGCATCGTTCCACTTGTCGAGTTCTTCGAGAGACGAGATATTGTCGCAATCAACTCCAGCGTGGCCTGTCATTCCGGGAGTGATGCCGAAGTTGGCAGCGTGGCCCGCGACGTAAGGCTTCTGTGCTTCTTCGCGGTCACATGTTGCACTGTTGGCAGCGTGCGGACTAAATGTCGTGTCCGGGTCTTTGGAACGTCGTCCGAGTGTCAGCGTGGCAAAGCCGAGTGCGTGACACTTATCGCGTGCGAGTGCGAGTCGAGCAATTTCTTGGTCTAGGTTTTTCGGTGTGGGATTTGAATCGGGTGAATCTGCGGCGGGAGCCGCGAGGGTAGGAGCGGTCAAAGGACCTCGTTCTTTCTCCAGCGGGCGTCACGCGGACGAGGCTGGTGATTCCACGAGTCAGCGTGGTCTGTTGGCATCTGCTCTGTCGGACGGAGCAGTGATAGCCGAACCAGAGTGAGGCGGTGATGCACGATGCCACTGGCATTCGTTGCACCATCCCGGTCAAGGTCAGCCCGCCTCTTGGCTCAGATTGAAGTTTAGCACATCGCTGTCGTGCCTGTCAACACAATTCTCAATCTGCGACGGACGCGAAGGCAGCCGCCGACGGCTGGGTGAGCCTTTGAACCGTATCCACTCCTCGCCCTAAAAGGGGGTGCAATTCTATGCACACCTATGATAATAAATACTTTAACTACTAATAGACCCCCTGCACTCCTCTGCACACCTTGCCCCTCCGACGGTCTCGGTCTGGCACGAGTGCAGGGACGTTGCACACCATTTTCAGACCTTAAAGCCTGTGTTTTCATGAGTGTGCATAGAAAACACCCCGTATGCACACCCGCCGGGAGGACCCGTAGATGGGACCCAGCCAAGAATTCCCGCCGTATGGGACCCGCAAAGGGGACCCTAGAAGGGACCCACGCGACGATGCGGGGCTGGCAGCGGGCGGGAAAAGGGGACCCACAGCGTCAGGCGTTGGCTGGGCAGGGCGGCCAACTCAGGCGAGTGATGGCGTGGGGACATGGCGGTGCCGTCATCGGTCTACCATAGTGACCACCTAGAAAGGGGACCCTAACCCTTCGATTCGCTCCGTAACCCCTTCTTCAAACGCTGCACTACTGAGGCCCGCCTGCTCCGTTCTGCCCGATAGTCGCGTCATGGCAGACGAGTGCGAGGAATGTAGAACGGAGGGTGATGCAGCACGCCGTCAGCAGATGGTTGTTGCCGGATAAGCCCCTCGAATGGGCGTCCAAAGTGGGTCTGGCGAGGTATCTCAGGAGTTCCTGACCATGCAATCGCGATGCAATCGCGTTTCTAAGACTGCTTAGAATCAGTCGTTTACAGGTGCTAGTCGGTCAGTGAGACCGGGACGCACGACCGTAGTGAGTATTTCTGTCGTGACTGAAGCAACTGACGTATCAGAATGAGACGAACTGCTGGGCGTGGTCAACGCTGGCGGGATGGTTGACTGGTCGGCCTGTGGAGCCGTCTACACTGTATACAACCTTCGCCCGTCTCGCGTTACATTCTACACGATACACAACGCAACCCACGGCTGACTGCGTCGAAGACGCCAGCCACGGACCCAACGGCTCTCCTCTGCTTTCCCTGTGGCGTGCTTTGGGGCTTGGCCGACTTGCCCGACCTCCCGTGGCTTCACAGAGCGTGGTCTACAGGTCTGAGAAGAAGTCTTCGAGAGTTTGTGCCCGATTCGCTCGGTCGGCCAGTTCGATGAGCCACTGCTTGAAGTCACCCGCGTCGAGAACACGAGCACCTGTCGCCAGTCTCGCGGGTAGACCTTCTCTGCCAGCAGCCGAAGAAAGAGGGCGAACTCACGCATGGGTTAGTGAACCACGGGGAGAGATTGAACAGCGGCCTGACGCACGGCAAGGGCTTCATGCTCGGTGTTGAACGAGCCAAGAATTTCTCGTTGCATCGGCTCTGGGCTAAAGTGAGCAAACCACTGTCCTCTCCGCTCGTCAAACCAGACGCCTTTACCAGTCAGCCCTGCCTGCACAGCATGGCGGATGTTCCCTCGCTTCGTTCGCCACTGGAGATTGCCTGCGTCACAGTGGCTCTTGACTCCATCCATGTGATTGACTTCGACGAATGCGGATGACGGATTCAGGACGTGATGCCGTGCCACGAGCACATGCAGGTCTTTGCTGTATCCCTTGCCGTCTTGCCACAGGCTGACGAGCAGATAGCCCGTTCGCTTGTTGACCGCTGGTTTGAGAATCCGCCCGACTCGTCCGTACTTGTCAGGTGCAACACGCATCACTCTGCCGAGATTGGAAACGGCGTAATCAGGATGCCCTTCGATTCTTGTCCAAACTTCCATGTGACCTCCTTCCAACAAATCTCAGGCGTCGAGTGTTGTGGCACTACCGCGTGATGTGAGCGGGATTATGGGACACGTCACGGTGTAGTGCCACTACTGCCCTTTGATGATTCCCAGAACATACGTCTGGAAAGGTATCCAACCTAATCCCTGTTTCTGTGCGGCTCGTTTCTTTCGCTCCTGAATTCGACGCCAACGTTTTTGCCGTTCCGACTTCTCTTCAGGTGTCTCTGAATACCGACTATGTCGGGCGTTTGCAGTCCCTCTCTTTGCTGCTTGTCTCGCCTTCCGTTCACGTCGTCGTATCTCCTGTTGAGTTGGGACACTTCGTCTCTTTCTCTGCTCTTCTTCCACTCGCTGGGCGTCTGCAAGGTGCTGGGCATCGCGTGCTGCCTTCGCTTCTTCCCGTCGCTCATTGAGGGCATCCACAGTCCACGGTTTCAGAAGGTCTCGCTGGGCACGAGCGTGTTGACGGTCATCGCTGCTAATCTTCCTGTCACGGGCAATCTTCTGCCAGTGCCAGAGTGCATCTTCCACAGTCGAGATTCCGCGAGGGAGCGTAACGATGACGTGTTGCCGAGGCTTGCCCTCAATCCGTCGGGATTCGACAAGTTGGACGTAAACTCTCGATGCTGTTTTCTTGACTCGTAAGAATGCCATACCCCCTCCTCACTCGATGCCGATGATGCACTCCCAATGCCCACCAATCCCTCTCCACTCGAAACGGGTCGTCATCTTCTTGCCCCCAAGAGGGTCTTCACCCCGTGTCTTGATTGGGGCGTGATGTGTCGGTTCGATGGCGGTCACCATCGCCCGCCGTCTCTGACCGGGGTGTGGTTGCCCGTCGTCATCGTAGTTGTCGGGTTTCGCTATGACGAGCACGTCTCCGACTTCGACCTTCTTCAAGAGGTCAAGGTCAATCTTCTTTGTCTTTTCTGCCATGCGTCCTCCTCTGTCCTCGCTTTGATTCAAGTCTGCCCTGTCCCGCGAGGCGAATCAAAAACGAACATCGTCTGTCGTATTGGGACATTTGACTGACGGAGCGGGCGGGTGATTGTCGGAGAAAGAGGGAAGAAACCCGAAGACGGATGTCCCAATACGTTTTCAGGACCATCCAAGAGACAGGCACGAAACCAGGAGAAAACAGGTAGGAAACAGGTAATCGCAGGAATGAGATTTGTTTTTGGACGGCAGGCGACAACCACCAGCCGACGCTCCCGCCTACTTCCCGTTTGAGTCTGCCGCGAGTTGCAACGCTTTCAGGCCGTCACCGAGGGCGGTCTGGGTCTGCTTCTTGTAAAAGTTGAGCGTCGTACTCATGTGCTTGTGGCGAAGGAGTTCTTGAGCCGCTGCGTAGTTCCCGTTGGTCAATCCGATGATTGCGGTTGCTGCTCCCCGACGGCCTGCGTACAGCCCCTTCCAAGTGATGCCTTCCTTCGCCAAGGTCGGACGGATGAATCGGGCAACAACATCCTTCAAGTCCTGTGGGTTGCCGCGTTCGTTTGCGAAGACCCAGCCAACAGTCGGTTTGCCTTTCTTCTGGTGCCAGAGCGTCAACGGGATGACAACCTGTGTCAGCAGCGGGAGCGTTGCTACACTCTCAGGCGTCTTCGGAGTGCCGACGACCCCACGAACGCAAGCACGTCTGATGTGAACAACAGGAGATTCACCGAAGGCTTCAAAATCTTCCCATCGCAACCCTGAGATTTCGCTCGGTCTCAGCCCAGCGAAGAACGACAACGCAACCATCAACTGACAATCAACCCGTTCGACGAGTGCGGAGACGATATTCTCTGCCACTTCGAGCGTATAGTGTGGCGTCGGCTTCGGCGGGGTGACCTTGCCCAGAATGCGAACGTCGTGCCACGGGTTTGATTCCAGCCTGCCCTCGTTGATTGCGTGTGTGAAGATGCCGGATGCAAGGCTGCGAATGTGATTGAGCGTCCTCCGTCCCTGCGTCTTGGTGAGGCTGAGGAGAAGTGTCGAGCCGACGTGAGTGCGATAGCCTTGGAGCGTCATCCCTGCGAAGTGTCCCTTGAGATGTTGATTCCAGATTTGTTTATAGCCTGAGACGGTGCTGGGCTTCATGTTCTCGGTGACGAAGGGCAGATACCGCTGCTCCCAGAAGTCCGTCACGAGCATGTCTTCCTCGTTCGCCTGCGAGACGTTGACCGTCCGCATGAATTCATCACGGAGGAGTTTGACCGCCTTGCAGGTCCGAGAAAAATGCTTGTCGTCCTTGCGACAGAGCAGATGCGATTTTTGGACTCGCTTCGGTTGACCGTCTACAATCTCAGTCGTGTAGTACCTGACGTGGAATGCTCCTGATGATGACTCGAAGATGTATCCCGTTTGATGTCTGCCCATCGTCCCTCGCTCTGACGCGGAGTCGCTTGCAGACTTCAGGATGGCATTTGTGCAACGAGTATGCAATGGTACGAAAGTGTTGTCAGTAAGATATTGATTCTAAACGTGGAAGCGACTGTATCCCGGTGGATATCCCGGTCTTCAAAACCGGCGGGCGGCAGGTTTCCTGTCACCGGTGGGTTCGACCCCCACTCGCTTCCGCCAAAATAAAGGCCTTAGAGGCCGTTGCGTGCTGCTTGCGTGCTGTTAAGGGCTAAGCGACTTACTTTGCCGCTGGCCTGCTGCATTTCATCGGTCACAACGTCGCCATAGACATTCATTGTGGTCCTGATATCGGCATGGCGCATCAGCTTCTTTTGCACCGCAA
Organism: uncultured Acidobacteriaceae bacterium; assembly: GCA_963710965.1. Taxonomy (GTDB): domain Bacteria; phylum Acidobacteriota; class Terriglobia; order Terriglobales; family Acidobacteriaceae; genus Sulfotelmatobacter. The sequence goes on from CAVQCP010000001.1 coordinate 7,687, forward strand.
TCGTGGTGCCGACGGCATCGAGCCACGAGCGATAGCTGTGCCGCATCGAGTGTGTCCCGATCTTGCCGATGCCAGCCGCCTCTGCCGCTTTCATGAATTCGCGCAGCACCTGGTCGTAACACCAGGGCTGCCGCCCCAATTTGGCTGGAGAAGCGAATATCCAATCTTCATTTCTGGAAAATTGAGTTGTTTTTTTCCAATCCTTGAAGATTTCTAGCATTTCGGGTGCGATCGGCAGGCTCTGTTTGCTGTACACAGTCTTGACGTCGTCGACTCTCTGTCGCACGATGCTGCGCTCGACAGATAGCTTGTTGTTGAACCAGTCTACGTCGGACCATTTCAGCGCCAGGCACTCACTAATGCGAAGCCCGAAGCAGATCAGGACCAATGCCATAGTACGGAACGGTTCTCCAAGGCGAGCGAGGAAACGTTGAAACTCCTCGAAAGACAAACTACGGGGAGTACGGCTGCGCTTCGAGGACCCAGGGATGCGTACCAGTTCCATGGGATTGCGCTGCACTGGTACGACCTCGCACCACATGGCGAAGTCCCAGAGCCTACCGATAAGGCCGCGAATTTCTGCCAGGCTCTTTGGCTGCAAGTCAAGCGATTGCAGCCAAAGATCCACCGGTCTTGCCTGCAAGTCGGTGATCAGAGCAACTCCCCAGCGCGGAACGACGTAGCAGCGCAGCCACACTTCGTAGCCTCGCCGGGTCGAGTAGCGCTTGGGCATCTTCTCCGTCAAGCAAATGGCGCTGTCGACCCCCGCTTGGCCGATGCCCTCACACTGCCGTTTGGCGACATTGATCGCGAGGCTGAAGATTTCTGCAGTCGTTTCGGCGACCGTAAACGGCCCCAACTGACAAAGCTCCGGTCCACTTTTTCCCGCTTTTGACGTGTCTTCGACGGGATAGCGTGCAACGAACTCGGCCGCTTTCAGGTGGGCAGCATCATCCAGGATTACCGCGTCGACGAGTTTGTTCTGCTGCTTGCGGCGAACCAGGTGGCGGGCGTTTTCTTTCGACATGAGAGCGAGTTCAGGGTCAGAGAGGACTCCTTTCAGTTCGCGCAGCGTTTTCAGGTCAGCGAAAATCCCAGATACGGATTGGCCGAGAAAGGCCTTCGCCCAAGATTCAAAGCGGGTGAACGGCAATCCAGAGACAGGATCCAGAATGAAGCGGAAGGATTTGGCGTCTTTGAAGGTTCTTACGCGCCGCGTAAACGCGACCCAATCCCTCCCTAACTGATGCCAGGTTTCCACGATTTCTGCGTGTTCCAGAAGAGCAAAGTCGCGGCAGTCTTTATCGCGGTGGGAGACAGAAACCATTGCATTTCCGTCTTCAGGGATCGGAGATTCAATCTGTGCAGCTCCAGATAGCAGAATTTCAGCTGTTGTTGTTTGCATAGTTGTTCCTTTCGAGTGAGAGTTTGATTCGCATCGTGAGCCTGCAGAGAGCAGGGATGTGTGGAGCCGGAGTCCACGTATCGAGAGCTGAACGCTCGCGGCCTCAATCTCGAGGCTTAGTTCCTCGCCAGGCGGCGGAGGTTACAAAGTCAGATTACTACCATGCCCGCTGCCCGCCAAAGGCCTCCGGCGTTTATTTTTGCTTGTGCGCGCAATCTGCGACAACGATTGGCTAGAAATTCTTTGTCGACAGAAAATTCTTGAACCGGTGGTTCCGCCCTCTACGATGTCGAATAATCCGAATTCGACCGCTGACTCCTCGCAGATATTCACGGCGTAATCTCAAACACGGTTCCTTCATCGCCTCCTCCGTACTCGCTCGTCGTGCCGTAGAGGTTGCCGTGCGAGTCGAGAACGATCGATGAGTAGGGAACACCGCCGTTCATGTCGTCGTTGAAGTCGTAGAGAATCGTTTCGTGGTATCCGCCGCCAACCGGTGAAAGCTCGAAGACCATCCCGCAATTCGGGCAAGTATTCGTACCGCCATAAAGAGTAGTGCCATACAGATTGCCCGAAGCATCGATGGCAAGTGTCGCTAGCGGATCGCTCCCGTCTCCGTCCACCGAGGTGAAGCTATGAATTGTCTTTTTGGTCCAACTGCTGCCGTTAGGCGAAAGCTTGAAGACTTCTCCTGGATAGCTGTAGTTCCCACCGTACTCGGTGGTGCCGAACAGGTTGCCTTCTGCATCTAGTACCAGGCCACCTATGGGTTGCGAGCCGTCCGTCCCGCCAGCAAAACTGTAAATGGTGGTTTCGCTCCAAGTGCTCTCGGAATTTGATGGCGCAAGTTCGAAGATGAAGCCCGCACTATTCGCCCCACCCACCTCAACGGTACCGTACAAGTTTCCTGCTTTATCGAAAATCACGCCGCTCGCGCTGTTGGCTCCGTACCCGGAGCAGCCCGTGAAGTTGTAAATGCGACTTTCCGTCCAGCCGCTCGAAGACGGCGCCAAACGGAAGACGACGCCGCACGAATACAGCCCACCATACGCCGTCGCGCCGTAGAGGTTACCTTCGCTATCAAAAGCCAGACCGCTCTGCGGATAGCTCGCGTCAGTTGTAGGCGTCTTGGGAAAGCTATAGAGAACCGTCTCCTTCCACGTGTTACCCGATAATGGCGAGATCTCAAAGACAGTGCCGCCGCCATACGCGCCGCCATACTTCGTGGTTCCGTAGAGATTTCCGCCGCTGTCCAGGATCAAGGTGTCCATTGGATACTCTCCGTCACCATTCGTGCCCGAGAAACTGTAGAGAACAGTGCTCGTCCATTTGCCATTCTGACTTGGGGCAAGTTTGTATACGGCTCCGAGTAGCGAAGTGCCGCCCAGATAAGTCGTACCGTATAGATTTCCGGCGCTATCGGTGACGAGCCCAGCCAGTGGGTAGTTGCCGTCGGTCGGCCCAGGAGAAAATTCGTAAAGAGTAGTTCCGGTGTAACCGCCAGCGCTATTCGGCGAAAGTTCGAAGATCGTGCCGCAGTCTGACTTACCGCCTACCGAAGCGGACACGTAAATGTTCCCGTTGCTAGCAAACATGGGAGTGTTCGGAGCGGCGCCGTCACTTCCCCCTGAGAACGTGTACAGCGTGTCTTCCGTCCAACTACCGGAGGAACTCGGCGTGAGTTCGAAGATCGTGCCTTCGGGACCGTCGTAGGCTATCCCCGTAGTGCCATAAAGGTTTCCGGCGGCGTCAAAGGCCAGTGAATTCACAGGTGTGTATTCGCTGAAGGTGTAAATGGTATTCATAGTCCAGGTCCCGGTTGAGGCCGGAACGAACTGAAGAACCTGGTTACCAGTATTCGGGTTCGGCAAGTAGAGATTGGCGTGCGCATCGATAGCCAGGCCGGATGCAGGCCAGCCAAAGAAATCAACCGTGACTTCCGACCACGCGCCGGTTGAACTCTTAGTGAGCTGATATAACGAACCGGCGGAGCATTCGTAGCAGGCGGGTGCGGCTGTGCCGTAGAGGTTACCGCTCTGGTCGAAAATGAGCGCTGAATTCGGCCACCCGCCTGAAGTATCGCTGCCCGTGCCAAAATTAAAGAGAACGGTCTCGGACCATGTGCCGTTGATCTGTGGAGAGAGTTCGTACACGATTCCGCATCCCACCCAATAATCGTCGTACGGGTCCACGCAAGTGTCGTTGCCACCATATTTCGTGGCGCCGTATAAATTCCCCGACGCATCCATGACCAAACCGACCGGGTCATAGCCGTCGGAGTAACTTATCTGGAAGTTGTGCAGGATGGTTTCTTTCCAGCGACCGGTCGCGAGCGAGAGTTTGAATACGATCCCGCCGTTATAAGTGCCGCCGAAAGCAGCGGTGCCGTAGAGATTGCCTTTCGAGTCAATCACCAGGCTCGGAGCCGGGCCCGAGCCATCGGTCATGCCGCCGGTGAAGTTGTGAATAACTGTTTCCGTCCATGAGCCGTTTTTGCCCAGGCTAAGCTTGAAGACGATGCCTTCTCCGCCGCCACCGGCTGTGCCATAAAGATTGCCGGCAGAATCTTCGACGAGCGGCGAGTTAGGATCCGCTCCGTTGGGCGCTGCCGAAAAGCTGTGTATCGTTTGCAGCTTGGCGGCAGCCAGGCTCAGGGTCGAAGCCAGCCCTAAAGAAACAATCAGAACGATTCGAGACGCACGCGACAGCAAAGATTGAGAGCGCATTATCGAATCTCCTTCGCGGCAGAATTGCCGACCCAACTGCCTCGCACCGCAGCACCACTAACTTGGTTCTTTGGCCTCACGCCCCGAAAGCCATTCCTGCGCCCGAGAGCCTGACGTTTGGTTATGCTGGAAACGGCCGACCCGTTCGCCGGGATTTCATACACCGCGCCCCACCCGGCGGTGCCGCCGTAGTATGTCGTCCCAAACACATTTCCCGACGTGTCCACATATGGAGTAGTGACGGGCCCGTATCCATCTGCAGTGTCCTGGAAGGCGTAGAGATTGCTCTTCAGCCATCCGCCGGATTGTGGCGTAAGTTTGAACACAGTCCCACAGCCGGTGTACGCATAGCCAGGGTCGAAAAGACACGTAATGATTCCGCCATAGGTCGTGGTCCCATAAAGATTTCCCTGCGCATCGATTGTCACGCTTGCTTGAGGCACCGCGCCATCGTCGGGAACCACTTCAGGTTCGAAGGTGTAGATGACACTTTTGGTATAGTGCCCGTTGCTATTGCTGACCTCAAAGACCGTACCGCAGCCCTCGGAATAGTAGACCACGTGGTCGCAGTACGTTGATCCCTTCCCTCCGGCTGATGTCGTGCCGTATAGATTGCCGGCTGAATCGCGAACCACGCCACTGGGATATGCGCCATCCATCCCGCCCCTGAACGAGTACAAAATAGATTCTGTCCAGGTGCCATTCGAACTCGGAATTAATTCGAAGACCGTGCCGCATCCATAGCCGTAACAGGATGTCGAATTGCCACCCGACGCTGTTGTTCCATACAGGTTTCCCGACGAATCCAGCACAAGTGCACTTTCGGGACCGTTGCCGTCAAGACCGTCGAATGAATGTATGACGCTGTGTGTCCACGTTCCATCGGAGTTCGGCGTGAGTTGAAAGACATTGCCGCTAGAGTTTGCGCCTGTGCCCGTAGAAGCTGTGCCATAAAGCTGGCCGTTCAGGCCGAACGTTAGCGCGGCTGCGGGCTGCTCGCCGTCGCTTCCATTGAGGAAGTTATAGAGAGTCTTTTGCTGCCATTCGCCGTTCCCAGTGGGAGACATTTCGAAAACATAACCGCAATTACAGACAAGGTCACCGCCGATAGAGGATGTTCCATAAAGATTGCCGGCAGAGTCGATGATCAAGTCTGCGGTTGCCCCGTCCACATTGGTGCCGCCGTAGGTGACACTTTGAGGAAACGGATAAAGAGTATTTTCCGACCATCCCCCGCCCGGCTGTGGTGATATCTCATACAATGTCCCGCAACCAAAGGGGCAGGTTGTGGCGAAATAATCGCCGCCATGGACCGTTATGCCATATAAATTGCCCGCGCTGTCGGCAACGAGAGAAGTGCTGGGCTGCGAACCATCCTTGCCAGGGGCAAACTTGTATAGCGTGGTTGCCGACCATTCGCCGTCGGATCCCGCGCTGACTTCATACACCGCCCCAAGACACGCTCCCGATGTGTAATAGCAGCTGCCAAAGGGCCCAGTCTTGTACGTTGTGCCAAGAAAATTACCAGCGGCGTCGATGACTATATCGCCTCCCGGATCTAGACCGGGAAGGCCAGCGGCGAAGCGATAGACAACTTTTTCGCTCCAGCCCACCTTTTCGGGAGAAAGCTCGAAGATGGCGCCGCAGCCGAAATCTCCGCACGAGCTGAAGCCTCCGCCCGTCGACACCCCAAAAATATTTCCCTGATTATCAAGCACCACCCCCATGGGATTACCTGCGTCGGGGCTGCCGGCAAAAGCGTAGAGAATGGTCTGCGTCCAGGTGCCATCAGAGTTAGGTGACAATTCGTAAATGCCACCGCAGCCAAAGAAGCAGTTATCGCCGATGCCGTATGGTGATGCGCCGTAAAGATTTCCGGCGGAGTCAAGGACGAGGCCCCCTGCGGGATACTCACCGTTCTCGTAATTGAAAATGACAAGGGTGTTCTCGGTCCACGAACCATCGCTATTCTTGCTGAGTTCGTAGACGATGCCACACGTTCCATTTCTCTGGTCGCCACTGCATTCCGGATCGCCCCCTGAATAGGTGGTTCCATAAATGTTTCCCGCGGCATCAAACGCCAAGCCGGGGTTGGGATTCTGGATTTGTTCTTCTCCCGTAAACGCATAGACGGTCGAGAGTCTCCACGCTCCTTGCTGCACTGGGGTCAGCTCATAAACTCCACCGTACCCTGTCCCGTAGTTGCCCCAGTTCACCCCATACAAATTTCCCGACTGATCGAAATTCAACTGGCCAATAGGGCCAGCATCAGATGAGTAGGAGGCAATGGTTGCCGCCCTCCATACTCCGTTTGAGGAGGGAAAGAGTTTGAAAACTCCGCTCTCCGTCACGGTGGTATAGGTTCCGTATAGATTGCCCGCGGAATCAATGGTCAGCGGTCCGGGGTTGGAGCCTCCCGCTTGCTTTCCGAAGTCGTAAATAACTGTGAAGCCATAACCACCGGCGGATTTTGGCGATAACTTGAAGGCAGTGCCTCCCCCATTTGCTCCGTCGTAAAGGGTGGTGCCGTAAAAATTGCCGGACGCGTCCGCAACGAGAGATTGCGGCGCGTTGCCCTGCACCGCAACATCGAAGCTGTATAGCAGGATTTCCGATTGCGCCGCGGCGCAATGGCTTGGGGCGAGACTGAAAATGGCCAGACAGAATGAGGCTAGTAATCCCGCTGATGAAATAGAAAAATCCCAATGCGGCATAAAAAACACTCCCACGTGAACTTGTTCTAGATTTGAAACTTCAGGGCCCGGGGGGAATCGCCGCTTCGGTCGAGGCGTTGCGGAATTCTATTGATCAGCATCAGATACTGCAAGATGAAGAAATTTGCATAGTCTTTTCGTATTTCAAAATTGTAACGGAGGGCGCTCTTGACCATATTATCGCTGGAAATTCGCCTTCCAAATCGAATAGACAGAGAACTGGAACGGCCCTGGAGACAAAGCTCAGGAGGTCGATTTTGGGCACAAAATTCTCGGCGCCCTTTCCTAATCTGCAAGTTACGGACACGTCGAGGTTTAGAGGCTCAAAACTGAACTGAGGGTTCGAATACCTCACTCTCCGCCACGCAGTCTTAACGGCAGAGAAATTCCCCTCGCTCCGCGCCGAAATATGCGAATAATGCCCGTATTTCGCGATTATTCTCACACAAACCGGACTGCAGAGAACAGACTGCTAAGCACTGCCCTGCGTCGCAGTCCGGCTTTTCTCCGGAAATGACTCCGGCAGTCCCGTTTAGACGGTTAGCTCTGACGAATGCAATGCGATCACAAACCGATGATCTGGCGAAACTGGCTCGACTTTTGCCGAAACCATATGAGCTTCGCGTTCGGCGTTTCGGAGGCTATTCGATACAATGCTGATTCTGTTTCTCCGTGGGTTTGGATTCATGGCGCGCTCACTCGGTTATCTCATGGAGGGAACGGCGAGTGACTCGTCGTCCACTTTACAATGGATGGATGGAAATTCCGTTCGACAAATATTCCGCGCGAGTTCAGAAGCATCTGGAGAGCTTTTACGGCATCCGCATCGTGACTCGAGATATTCCTGATCCGTTAACCGGCGACTTGGATGGATCGGAAATCGATATCGACTATGCGGTCACTCCGGAACAGCGTTTGTTTCTGCTGGGACACCTCTTTGGTCACACAGTGCAGTGGAATGTCGATTCCGCTTTGTTTGAGCTTGGCCGGAAATATCAGCCGCCGGTGAGCGAAGACCTATTTCCCGCAATCATCGCTTACGAGCGAGAAGCGGCCTGTTACGGACTTGCGATGTTTCATCAGATCGGGATCACAGAGGTTGATCAGTGGTTCTGTGACTATACAGCCTGCGACCAGGCCTACTTGCTGCACTTCTATCGCACCGGAGAGAAGCGAGCCTTCCAGACCTTTTGGCGCGATAATGCCCCGCGGATCGAGCCCAAGCCGGTACCCTTGTTCACTCCCAAGAAGAGAACCATGCGCATGGATGGAATTGTGATTTAAACGTATTCCCGCGTGGAGCGACGGGCGCTAGTCCGAAATCTTTCGTGACAACGCCATCAGTTCGTTGCTCTGACGGATCAAATCACCGCGGTCCATATCTCGATATTTCTTTGGTAGCAGGCTCTTACTCGTGCACTCCAATACCGCCACCACATTCTGCAGATCGATCTCGGTCGGGTAGTAGGGTGGGATGAAATCGTCCAAGGCTGCCTTCAAGTCTTCTGTATCAACGGCAGACTTATTCTGCAAACTACTCCTCATGTGACTGCGCACCAGGACCGCCTCGATATCGGCCCCCGACAGGCTACCCGCCCGTGCCAGGAAGAATGTCTCCACATCCTCCGGGAAAGGCTTCATTCCGACCTTCCGCTGCATCGCGCGTAAAAGCGCGAGGCGCTCTTCTTGCGTGTCGGGATAAAACAGAGCAATGTGTTCTTCGGCGCGACCCTGGCGCTTCAGGTCGACCGGCAACAAATCAGGACGGCACGTCAGGAGAAACCAGATCACCTTGCCTCTGTATTCGGTATTCCCCATAAACTGCGCAATCTGGGCGAACACGCGATTTCCCACGCCGCTATCGCCGGAACTGGATCGGTCTCCGAGCTGAGCATCGGCTTCGTCCACGATGACCGCGATCGGGCTCATCGCTTTCAGTAGAGTCAAGACTCTTTCCAAATTGCCCTCAGTGACGCCTTGCCACATGCTGCGAAAATTCTTCAGGGTCACCGCGGGAATTCCAACTTCGCCGGCAAAGCAGGTGGTGATGAAAGTTTTACCCGTCCCCACGGGACCGCAGATTATGTAGCCCATGGGCAGGACGTCTGTGTTACCGGCGTGGATAGCTTTGGCGGCATCCTGCAGCTTCCGCTTGGCCTGGTCATTGCCGGCAACAAACGAGAGATCAAATCGACTCTGCACAAACTCCAGCAGACCGCCGGACTCGGCTTCAATCAAGTCCTTTTTGCGATCCGAAAGAAACTTCAGCGTGAGCGGTTGCCGATTCTGCACCGCGTGGGAGATCAGACTCTGCAACTGAACTCGTTTCAAACCAGCGCCCAGCTTGGCCAGGGTTTCATCGCTTACTTCGGAACCGGCCGGCAGTTCCTGGTTTTTCAATTGCGAGCGGATAAACTCCAGGCGATCGCCATAGTCCGGCAACGGAATCCCAATCGAAGAAACGCCCGGGTGCTGAACGATGCTCGGGTTCAGCTCAATCTGATTCTCCGAGATGAGACAAATGGTGACATCCGCATTCAGAAAAGCGGAATTGCGCGCCCAGCGTTTGAGAATAACCAGGGCATTGCGATCATCCGCAGACATGCTGGAAACATCGCCCGCGGGAGCGATAGTCTCGGCGAAATCGATCACCAGCCCGATTTTCTTGCCGTCGGCGATGCGCAGCCGGAGATAGTTGTCGAGGAGGTTCAATACCGCGTCTGGATTCCGCGGCAGCCCACCTTGCGAATAAGTCGTACCGTGAAAGCTGTCGTAGCCTTCAAGCGCACGACGGAAGTCGGCTTGGCTGTCGGCCGATCCGAAGTTCAGCCCCCCACGGTCGTAATGCAGAACTATGTCGCGCTGACCGAACAGCGCACCGGAGAGAAATTCATCCAGCGGAACGAACCTAGTGGTTTCCTGAGTGCGCAACGGCACCAGGTCGCGCACATTTCCGTACAGCACAAAAAGTGCGAACGAGCGCGAATAATACTTTTCGGAAAGTTCGCGCGCCCACGGGGGAAGTGCATCGAGATATTTTCCGATGGTTGACGCGGTCGTGGCTATATTTGAGGGCATTTTAAATCCCGCATCAGTTCGGCATCCGTACTCGATTGGGGTTTGATGAGGGCGAAGAAGTATCGTCCATCGCCATCAATCCGTCCAAGTCCGGTGACATCCCGCTGAAAATGGCTTCCACCTGCTGCACCGTCTGTTCGGTCTGCTCCACGTCTTTGACCAGACTATCCAACCTCTCGCTGACCTGCTGGGGATCGCGCATGGTCACCGATTGATCCCGCACCAGCATCAACACATCCTCGACCGCGGAGCACTGGGCGTCGACCACTTTTCGATTCTCGGAAATCTTATCGAACTTCTCCAGACGCTTGGTGAGAATCTCAATGCGTTTCTTGTTGATCTCCTGGACTTTCGGCGGGTCGCTGCTCAAACTCTTCTGCAAAGAGGCAATCTCATGTTTGATTCCATCTTGCTCGGCGGTTCTCAAATACTGCTGTTGCTGCGCCGCACTCGACAGGAGCCGCGCGTATCCATTCAGCAGGCCCTGCAGGCGCGTGTCGATTTGCTGTAAAAAAATCTGCGAGGTCGTTGAGAACTGCGCAAAGTTGGTTCTGATTGAGCCGCACACTTGAGCCGCATGGATATACCTGCTCTGCAGATCGGCAGGCAGCATTCGGAGCAGGTCCCCAAGTTGTTGCTGCTGCTTTTGCTGCTGTTCAGAGAATTTCCAGGACCGCACCAGCCGCTGAAAACGCCAATTTTGCGGCACGATGGCGAGATACATCAGTTCGAGGCCGCCGGCCAGGATAATCGGCAGAAAGCTCCCGCTCACCAGTGCAAACGCGCCTGCACTTACCATGGCGATCCAGTTGTACTGGAGATGGAACGCCTCTTTTACGAAGTTAATTTTGTCTTGCGGCGGGGGAGCCCCGAGCTGATCGTCTTCTGGCACGCCCTGGAGATCGGAAGGAGCCATTTAAACACTCACCCGCACCTGTCCGCTGCCGGGAGCCTTGCGCAAACGGCCGAGAACGTAGTTCGCCAACTCGTGAAACTCATTTCGCTCTTTCAATCCCAAGTCGCGGGGGCGGTCGAAGGGTACTTGAACGTCCTCGACAATTGTCCCAGGATGCGCACTCATAACAAAAATCCTGTCCGCTAGATAAACCGCCTCGTCAACGTCGTGCGTGACAAACAAGATCGTGCTGGCGGTTTCGTCCCAAACTTTCAGCAGAAGTTGCTGCATTTCGCTGCGGGTTTGTGCATCGAGCGCTCCGAACGGCTCGTCCATCAGGATGACCGACGGGCGAAGTGCCAGGGTCCGTGCGATCGCAACCCGCTGCTGCATGCCTCCGGAGAGCGTCTCCGGGTAGGCGTTTTCAAAGCCGCTCAGTCCAATATCTTGCACTAATTGCGCCACCGTCTCCTTGCGCTGCTTTTCCGGGACGCCATTGATCTTCAAACCGTATGCTATGTTACCAGCGACCGTCAGCCACGGAAACGAGGTGTATTTCTGAAATACCATGCCGCGGTCTTTTCCCGGACCGTGTATCGGCTTTTCATTCACCAGGATTTCGCCGGTATCGGCCTGATCTAATCCAGCGATCAGGCGCAACAAGGTCGACTTGCCACACCCGGAAGGCCCGAGTAGAACACGGAATTCACCGATATCGCGCCCTTCGCGGGAATAGGCGTCTTCAATCTCGAAATTGATGTTCTCAAGGGCATCAGTTCTCGAACCGTCGGCCGCAACAAATGACCGGCTGACTTTGCTAACGGTGATCTTAGATTTCTTTGGCTCCATATTGTTAGGCTCGGTGCTTGGCCGCCTTCAGGTGTGCTGTGGCACTGGGAACACCCGCGCCGCCTCCGGCCAGCGTGGAACTCGCTTTGCGCCACGGAAATAGACGGCCTTCCAGAAACGTCAACAGAAAACGAAATAAAAAGGCGGCGATGCCGATCGCGATGATTCCCGCGTACACGCGATCGAAGTCCAGCACTTTGCGAGCCGCCTCCACCATGTAGCCCACGCCCTTACGGGCATTCAACATCTCCGCCAGTATCACGTAGGTCCAGCCGATGTCATATAGGATTCGGAATGACGAGAAAATCGCCGGCAATGACGCGCGAAATACCAGCCACAAAGCTTGCCGCTGATTGGCTCCGAGCGTGTAAGCCGTTTCCAAAAGAGCGTTGTCTACCCGGTTGACCTCTTCGACGACCACCGCCAACAAGTAGAAAAACATTCCGAACCATAGAAACGCAATCTTCTCGGTTTCGTCGATCCCAAACAAGGCGATAAACGCGGGAAGAAACGCGGTGAGCGGCATGGCACGCATGGGCGCAGCTACGGGGTTGATGAGCTCGAACAGCCAGCGGTAGCTGGACATCAGAATGCCCAGCGGGATGGCGACCACCGCGCACCAGAAGAATGCCTGAGCAATGCGCCACCAGCTCATGAACACGTTTCCGAGCAGATCGTATTCCGTCCACAGCAATCGAAAGGATCGGATTACTCCCAGCGGAGTGGGCAGCAAAGAAAAATGCGGGCCTTCCCAGTAAGGCAATAAGATCCAGAACAATATGATGGCGCCCCAGGTGATAAACGGGGCTGCCCATCGGACCCACGGCGGCACATCCTTCCGCATGGTGAACCAATCGCTCATCGTGTCCTATCCTGAGTTCGAAACGCTAGCTCGAGGGGTTGGCATACACCTTGATGTCGGTGCGCCGATTTTTCTCGCGTCCTTCGGGTGTGTCATTGTTGTCAATCGGTTTATCCGGACCATTGCCCGCCGTGCGAAGTCGCTGCGCCGGAAAGCCATATTTCTGGATTAGATACTTCTTGACCTCGTCTGCGCGCGCGTGCGAGAGCTGAATGTTGTACGCACGAGTACCAGTAGAGTCGGTGTTGCCGTCGATATCGACAATCGTGTTCTCATAAGCACGCATCGTGCCAGCTAGTTCGTCGACGATGGCACGCGAATCGAGACTCATCGCGGAAGAATTGGGATCGAAGTAAATGGACCGATGCTGTGTCGCGATCGGTGTTGCTCCCTTGGCAGGCTCCTTATACTCGATGGGCGCTTCGCTGGACGCCATGGAGAAGCTGTCGGCCAACTTTTCGACGTAGCGGCGATCCAGGCTCTCTTCCGGATTGAAAGTGTGTTTAATGACCATCAACTCACGGTACATCTCCTGGGCCATGCCCAGGATGTTGGCGTAATCGGCGTTAGACCCGGCGGTACCCATGAACGAACGGTTGTCGGCGTAGTCGGCAAGTTTTACGCCACCCAGCATAGTTTTCGCGAGGTCGGATGGGATGTTGAAATCCTTCACCGTTCCGATCAGGTTGTACGCACGCTCCGGTTGGGTCTTGATGAATTCAACGCCCTCAAGCCAACCTTGGGCAAACTTCAACAAGGTTTGCGGATGCTTCGCGGAAAAGCTGTCACTCACCACTAGAATGTCGGCGATGAGGCGGTTTGCGATCCTCGTATCGTAGATCTTCTTCGATCCGGGCCGCTTGGCGACCGCGTCGCTCATGTCTGGATCCCAAGCCACGGCCGCGTCAACTTTTTCCTGCGCGAAAAGAGTCGCCGGCTCGATGCCATCCTTGGTGTGGATCGCCTGATTGAAAATTTCATTGCGCTGCGCAGTGCTCAGCCCGGACGTTTTGAGTCCATTCCACAGTAAGAAGTGCGATGGTGTGTAGGGGGCAAAAGCAACCTTCTTACCAGCCAAGTCCTCGATGCTGTTAATCCCCTGCTTTCCAATGACGCCGTCGGCGCCGCGTGACCAGTCAACCATCAGGAACGCATGCGACCCGAATCCCTTTTCTTTGAACTGCGCATAATCTTTGGCGTAAACGTCGGCCGTGGTTAGCATCACGTCGACATTGTCCGTAGCCAACGCGGCAGAGCCCTCCGTCCAGTCGTCGATGATCTTGAACGAAACCTTCAGGCCTTTCTTGCCATAGATTGAATCCGGCTGAGTGTCGAGCCCGCCGTTGGCCACCAGGCCTCCGACGCAGCCAACCCATACATTGACGCGCACCCGGACTTCGGCATCGCTACTGCTCGAAGACGCCGGTATCAGCAGAGGTTTGCTCGCATCTACGGTCTCCCCGCTACGAGAAGCGCTTTTGCCGCCCATCATCTTGCTGAAATCTATAACTCCGTATCGATTCAGGCTGTAGCCAACCAGCGCTACACCGATCAAAAAGATAAGGACCCATCCACCTCGCTCAATTTTGACTGCCATAGGATTTTCCTCCCGCTCTTTTACAGCCGCCTGCACATATCCGCGTATTGCAGCTTCTATTGCCGCCTACGACCGTTGAGGTTCCTTCGCGGCAATAGTTTTTTCCGAGCCAGCCGGCACCGCCGATTGGGGCGAAGCCAGACCCATCTCAATCTTGAATTGCTTCACCAGTTCGTTCGCCTGGAGTTTTTCAGCGTCGTCGTCAATCTTGATCTTCTGTTGGTCCACGTTGCTCATGGCCATATCCATGCGAGCCTCGTTGACGGCAGTTGTTTCCTCAATCTTGCGAACCATTTCGTCGTGCGTTTGGCTAATGCCCGCGACTTCGAACTGCTCCATCGCATCTGCAACCTTTTTCTGCCATTGGGAGCGGCGGTAATCGGCGATTGCGCCTAGCGCCTCTTGCGTCTTTCGGTCTTTTTCGCGCATGAACGCCTGCTTCACTGCCATCGCTTTATCGAAGGCGGCGCGAGCGGTCGTCAGCTGGCCTTGATTTCTGGCCAGCGCCCCCTTGGTCTGCTCCAGTTGGGTGGCATAGGTGGCGGCGATGTCGTCGCGGTTGGCCTGAATAGCGGACTTCACTCTGGCCGTCAGACTGCCCACCGCCTCTTTATATTTGGCCTCCTCTTTTTCGAGCAGCGTGACGTTCGCCTTCACCATCGCGATGCTCTCATTCATCCGCGGCACCTGGTCGTTCATGTCGCGGATATTCTGCTGGAGAATCAGTTCAGGATCTTCCGATGCCGAGATGAAGAAACCGACGAACGACCGCACCACCCGCGTCAACCGTTGCCACATAAACTCCTCCTCTTCAGGAACCCTGCGCTGTCTTCGATGGGGGCGCCGGCGCTTTCACATCGCCCGTCGTAATCGGATTTTCAGTTACAAAATAGCCAACCGCCTCGGCAATCTTCTTTTCTTCCTGCTGCTTCTTCAACCGCCAACCGGTAAGGCGTTCTTTTTCCCGTGATAGCTCTTCATTGTTGCTCTGGATCTTCGCTCTTTGCTCGGTCACATACTTATCAATCTGTGCCTCAATCTCGCTGTTCTCTTTATTCTTGCGTCCTTCCAGTTCTTCGGCAGCGCGCTGCTGTACTCGCTCGTACCCATCCAGAGCGCGATCGCGCCGTATCGCATCCTGGATGACATCCTTAATGTCCACACCCGCGGCGTCGAGCGCCACCAAAACCGTAGACTTCTTTACATCCGAAGGCAAGTTGCGAAGCCGTTCGCTCTCCAGCATGTGGGAGATTTTGAGGATGGAATAGCCTTGCGGGGCTGGCGGGATTTCCGCCGCCTTGTAAATCTCCTCGAACGAAGTCGGATCGGAGATCGGAGTGGTAAATTTCGGCTCCGTAGCTACGCTGGACGCGATGTCAGCCACGCTTTGCGCCGCGCTCTTGGCAGTGGCCGGAGCGTTTTTGGTGTTCGGGGGGACCTTCGTGGGGTCTGACTCGGTGTCCGGTGCGTCATCGACCGAAACGATATAGTTGTACCACTTCTTGGACATGGGCCCTCCTACTTTACCTAACGAATGCAGCCTCACAATAAAAGTGTCAATGTGGTGACCGAGAAAGCTAATTCCCACGGGGTGCTTTGTCAATCGTTTTCACAATGTTTTCATATAGTTCCGAGCTCCACATCAATCGATGCATGCGCTTCGTTGCGTCTCTGCTGCGCGAAATGCGCTCTTGGCCCAGAACCAATCTAATCGCATCACTCGCGCCCGTTCAATTCAGATAGAATGGGCAACTTCACTGTTCAGAATGAACGGTGCTTTTGAACGACACCAGGTGTGAGGTTTAGGAACCGACTGTGCCTGCCGACGATATCTCTTCCATCCTAAGTAGAGTTGTAGAGACCAAGGCGGAGTACGACATTCGCCTGCTCGCCCAACAACTGGGAACCAACTATCGGTCTCTCGTGTATTGGCTGAGAGGCGAGCGTCAAATCCCCGCGCATTTTCTGCCGCAAATGTGCGTTCTGCTGAAAAACTATGAAGCGCTTGATTTTCTCGAGAGCCAGGCCGGAAGGGTCGCGTTTAAACTCCCGTCACCAAACGTCTCCGTGGAGCAACAGCTTGTAGCTGTGTCCCGGTTGATCCGGGAGGTCGGCGAAGCTCTGGAAAGCGTCGCCGAAACCCTCGCCGATGGTGTTGTCGAAGAAAGCGAACTGCGCATTACAATTCCAAAAATTGACGCTGTGATTCAAGAATGCGCCTCCCTTAAGTATCTGTTAGAGGACCTCAGTAAGAAGAGGAAGAAGAAAACGAAAAATCCCCTCTGAGAAGCCTATTGCGCGCTTCTGCTCTTCTGCTGAATAGAGACACCGCAAATAAATACCTTCGGTATATCGCGGCAAAACTGTACCGGGAGTTCGAATCCCTCGCGCTCCGCCACGCAGTCTTAACTGCAGAGAAAGTACGCCGATCCTCACCCTCAAATACGCGAAAGATGCGCGTATTTCGCGATTCTTCCTTGACAAACCGCACTGGAGAGAACGGACTACTTGGTAGTAAAGAGCATGAAGGTCCCGGCTTTTCTCTGGACGGTATAGACGCAGTGCGGTTCCAGGACGCCACAAGGCGAATGCAATGCGATCATAAAACGGGCGTTCGCCCATAGCGACTTGACTTTGTTCTGCATCTTGGACACCGTTCGACGCTTCCCACAAGCTCGTTTCGGGGCCGCGATGGACGCGTTGCGACCGTCGAACCAGTGTAGAAAGCAAATACGTCATGGGCTTGCCTTAAACCCTTCAACCTGCGGACTGTGTTTTGCTTGAGGCACTAATACGACCCGAAAGAGTCGCCTAGTTTTCCGCCAAATCGAGTAGGTTCGGCATCCTTCTTATCTTGAGCGATTCTTCGGCCTCTCCCTTCGTCACGGCGTCGGAGTTGGCCTTCAGATCCGATAGGACCTGCTCTGTCTTGGGGTCAGATACAAACCTCAGCAAATATGCATAGTGGTCAGGCGAGAGCTTCTCTTGTGGGAGCTTGTCAATCGCGGGCGGCTTCGACGAAAACATGAAGAACCCAGCCGTTGGATCGGGTTTTTCAATGAACCAACGGGCATAATCCTCGAATGCGAGGCCCTCCGGCTGGTCCCAAAGAGACTCAAACAGGCTCTCGAACCGTTGAATAGACGCCTGATCTGTATAGACAGACGTTTTTCCAAGAATGTAATGAGTCTCGTTTGCGAGCACCACTTCGTCATCAATAACGATAAAGTGCTCCACACGGGTATCGTATCCCGACGTTGTGCGAAACTTGCGAAACCCGGCGCCGGCTATGATCTGCGGACTGTTCAACAACTGGAGGCCATGTGCTGAGTGCACCCCCATATTGTTGCCCCTAAAACTCCCTTGGCCGTAGAAGAACGCGCGTGAGGTCAAGATCCTCACCTTCACCTTCGTGTCCCGCATGAAATCATAAAGTTTCATGAGCACCTCCGAGGTTTCGGGACCGTTGAGACACAGGTCCACAGTGTGCTTCGCTTTTCCAATGAGATCCTTGTAATCGACGACCTCTGGGAAAGTCACACGGTAGGTCGGCGTTTTGACCTGGATGCGCTCTTTAGGTTTGGAGAGATCGAAGCCTTCAGCCACAATCTCGAACTCGTATTGCAACTTTTCGGGAGACTCGAGGTTAATCTGGATTAAGGAGCTTTCGCCCTTCTTAAGTTCATATCGGTCAGAAGTGATTTCGACACTCGGAGCTCCACTACTCAAAATAACGTCGTATTTGTTCGGGATCATCTTCGCGAGTGGTCCGGTGGGGAAGGTATGGAGGGTATAGGGCACCGAGTGTAGAACGTGTATATAGAGGCGATCAAATATCAGGGTACCTCCGCCTGAATTCGCAAGCAGAAACTCGATTACCTTTCCTGGAATCCGTCTGCCGTCCTTCGTGAATGTAATTCCGTCGAAAGCAAAGGCAGGATCAATCTTTGTTTCGTCCACAGAGTTTCGGATTGTCGCGTCCTGTGAAGAGGCACTGATTGAGACGAAAGCGATCAGAAGGAAGTGGCGCAGTAAAGCAAATAATGTTCTCGGCATTGGAATGCTCTCCTTAGCGAGACATGGGTATGATTTCTGGCTTCGGGGGTTCCTCCTTTTTAACTTGGTTTTGTATAAGCGTAACGGCGACAAGGACGACACCTAACATCGCAAACATGATGGTTGCTGTCCTTGCAGCGAGTTTGAGCCTGTCTGCCTTTTGGGCTATGACCGTTTTCATCAGCGCAAACTTTTGCTGCGCGGTGAGATTGTCATCTGTGATGTTGTACGTACCCAAGAGCGCAGTCAAAGCATGGTCGCGTTTCTCGCGAGGCACTGCCTCTAAAAGGCGGATATCTCGCTGAACGCGAACCCGATATACTGCACACGAAACCGCGACGATGAACGCGATCAGGGTTAACGGAGAAGTGACATACTGAATTGCGTGCCACATAACAGCACCGGGGCGCGGGCGATTTGCTCTCAACAAATTCAAGCACCCCCAGGAATTTTACCGCGAATCGATGGGTGCAGCGAAAAAAAGGTGACACCTAAAGACCTTTAGCTCACTGCTTCTTCGGTCTTTGCGGCCCCAAAATCATACGAAAAGCAACCTGGTCTTAGTGACGAAATTGGTGACGAGTTTAGGGACCGTCTCTAGCCTGCCCCCTCCCCTGCGTCCGCCTTGTTGCACGAAGAGTCCTTTACGCCACGTCGCAGACCGCCGTGCTTGGCGTCACAGCGGACCCGGGTAGTTTCTAGTATCTTTAGTTGGCGTTTTCATGATGAAGGAATTTCTATGATTCCGTTGAAAGCGACACGACGGAACCACTCGTCGATTTGGGGCATTTTGGTGGTCTTGGTGTGCCTTCTCTGCCCACAACGAGCCGACACAGAACAGAAGGCTACAGTTGACGCAGCTCCAGCGGTCCAAGAAGAAGAGTTGGCTGCCCAGCACTGGTTTGAGCGAGGGCTTGCTACTGCCGACGTTGATGAAAAGCTACGCTTTTTCACCGAGGCCATCCGCCTCAAGCCCGACTATGCTGAAGCCTTCTACTACCGGGGCGATGTGCGCTACAACAAAGGCGACCTGGAGGGCGCGCAGCAGGATTTCACCGAGGCCATCCGCCTCAAGCCGGACTATGCTGCGGCTTTCAATGACCGGGGCCTTGCGCGCCGCGCCAAAGGCGACCTGGAGGGCGCGCTCCAGGATTTCACCGAGGCCATGCGCCTCAAGCCCGACTTGGTCGAAGCCTTCAGCAACCGGGCCCTTGTGCGCTACGTCAAAGGCGACATGGAGGGCGCGCAGCAGGATTTCACCGAGGCCATCCGGCTCAAGCCTGGCTATGCTGGGGCCTTCAATAACCGGGGTAATGTGCGCCATGCCAAAGGCGACGTGGAGGGCGCGCTGCAGGATTACACTGAGGCCATCCGGCTCAAGCCCGACAATGCTGATGCCTTCCGTAACCGGGGCATTGTGCGCCGCGACAAAGGCGACATGGAGGGCGCACAGCAGGATTTCACCGAGGCCATCCGGCTCAAGCCCGACTTGGCCGATGGCTTCTCCCTTCGGGGCCGTGTGCGCTACGCCAAAGGCAACGTGGAGGGCGCGCTGCAGGATTTCACCGAGGCCATCCGGCTCAAGCCGGATTATGCCCAAGCCTTCTACTACCGGGGCCTTGCGCTCTACGACAAAGGCGACATGGAGGGCGCACAGCAGGATTTCACCGAGGTCATCCGGCTCAGGCCCGACCTGGCCGAAGTCTTCTCCCTCCGGGGCCGTGTGCGCTACGCCAAAGGCAACGTGGAGGGTGCGCTGCGGGATTACAACGAAGCCATCCGGCTCAAGCCCGACTATGCCGAAGCCTTCAATAACCGGGGCCTTGTGTACCGCGCCACAGGCGACATGGAGCGCGCGCTGCAGGATTACAACGAGGCCATCCGGCTCAAGCCGGACGCCGATGTCTTCTACAACCGGGGCCTTGCGCGCTACGACAAAGGCAACGTGGAGGGTGCACTGCAGGATTACAACGAGGCCATCCGGCTCAGGCCGGATTATGCCGAAGCATTCAACTTCCGGGGCCTTGTGCGCCAAAACAAAGGCGACGTGGAGGGCGCTCTGCAGGATTACAACGAAGCCATCCGCCTCAAGCCGGACTATGCCGAAGCCTTCTACAGCCGGGGCCTTGCGCGCCACGCCACAGGCGACATGGAGGGCGCGCTGCAGGATTACAACGAGGCCATTCGGCTCAAGCCGGACTATTCCGAAGCCTTCTACAGTCGGGGCCTCGCGCACCGTTCCAAAGGCGACATAGAGGGCGCGCGGCAGGATTACAACGAGGCCGTTCGCCTCGGATACAAGCCTAAGAATTAGGCCGTCCTTCTCCCCAAAATCTCCAATCAACGTTGCGGACGGCCAAGCCTCTTGAGCTGTCTCTGCTTGCGCCTACCAAAGAAGGTAGTCTTCTCGTCTAACTCCTTATCCCATCTCGTTTCTTGTTGCAACCGTGCCGACAGCGGGTAACGACAAGGCTAGCAACAAACCAGAGATTGTTCCGAGTCACAAGTCGGCTTGTGGGAAGTGGAGCTATAGCGGCCTAGAAAGTGCGAGCAAGAACGTCGAAAATTATTAGAAATCCCCGCCTCAGAGAATTCTTTCGACTGGAGAAAGCTTCGATCTCATGACTGCCCGCTAGGCAAGCAGCACACGCCAACCCAATCAGGCCGATTCAGGAGCTTCGAAGTGACCAATTTCAGCCACAGAATCGCCAAGGTTTCGCCTTCGAACCACTTCGGAAACCCCACCGGTTAGCGACGACTGCGCGACTAGCACTCAGTCGCAGAGAATTCTTGAAGCTCCTGATTCCGTGTAACTTACGGACACGTCGGCTCTTGCAGGTTTCAGACCTGTACCGAGGGTTCGAATTCACCCCTCTCCGCCACGCAGTCCTAACTGCAGAGAAGTTCCGCCTTTACTCATCCCGAAATTCGCGAAAGATGCCCGTATTTCGCGATTTTTCCCCAGCAAGCCGGACTGCGGAGAAAGGACCGGTCGATAGCGAGGGCAGCATTTTCCTGGCTTTTCTCTGGATTGCACACGCGCAGTCCGGTTTCGAGGCGGGCATTAGGCGAATGCAATGCGATCACAAACCGGCGATTCGGCCACGACAAGTTGACTTTTGCCAGCACCTTAGAAACCAAGGTCGCAACGAACGACGTGGTGCGGTAGCCACAAGCACTCTGAGTGTGTCTGATGGAGCCAACAACGGTGCGCGCCTTCTTCAATGAGCACTTTGCCCTGATTTCGACAGTGACTTGTGTTGCGCAGACCGTGAGGTCGCTGCCGCTGGCATGGTCTGCCCGGCAATATCCTTTGCGTGCTAGTTGGGAAAATCTCCAGCAGTGATAGCCCCAAGCCGCGCCGCCCACTAGCGCTAAGGCCTTGATCACAATGTCGATGATTTCCGCAACAGTGGGGTGCGCTGATGGAGGGGCGTTAGGCGGAAAAGGCATACGAATTCCCCGTGCGGAATGTGGCCACTATAATTCGTTCCTTTGCACCATTTATGAGATCACGAACAGGTTGACAGCAATTTGACCCAAAGAGATAATTCCTGTCATTTCCCCTTACCCCATGCTCGAATTTGTGATGCAGCGTATTTCATAGGCTGAGATCTCTACGAGGGACCTGTCAACTGGTCTCGTGGGTCGTTGAGCAGCTCTTGAGATTCGTTTGTCATGAGTTTTCTTGCGGCAAGCTTACAATAGACTTCGCCGACGCATCTAGAGCTAAACCGTGTCACTAGTTGCCGTGGTGCATCACTAAAACAAAATCGTGTTGAACAGGCCAATGCTCCTTGCTGCTTCCCTTGGTACGTGATAATCCGGTTTATCAAGCGTCTGTGCGGCCATCTAGGCAGGCCCTAACATTCGATCATCGAACCACTGATCCAACTCCTCAACGCTCTTCATCGCTTCGAACTTGGGGGAAGTGACAAGTGTTTGAAGACTACTCAGGCAGATAGCCCGAATCGCGTAGACATCGGCTTCTGATACGTCGTTGCTGCCCGAATGAACAATTGCGGAGCGCAATCGATATAGATCGTTAACCTGTTCGACAGTGGAGCGCTTCTCGTCGAGTGTCGAACCTAATAAATGTGCTACTCGTGCGCTCAGCTGATAAGTGATCTCCGTCTTGGCCTGCTTTCCCAGAACGACACTCTCCAGGGCAATTGCGAAAAGGAGAAATCCCAACTGCGGCTTGGGCTCGACGCAGCCTGCTCCTGCCGTAACGTAGCTCGCTACAATTCGATTTGCGAAAGTATCATTTTGCTTTAGGAAGTCGCTGACACGAGCTCCGCCACGCATTTTCATAAATCTTGCCCACTCGCCGCATGACAGTACGGTTCCGGTGATCTTGCTTCCAAACTCAGTTCGAGATTTGTCGGCGCCCACTTTCACAACGCGGTTAATGTTCTTTTGAGTGGCGGGCTTCGGTTGACCCCGGAAAAGATGAATTCGGGATGGCTGCCAGTCCGAGAACAGGGCATTCAGCACCGCGAGATGTTCATCGGCTAGGACGAGGGCCTTATGCTGTGCTGACTCCGCATCAATCGCTTCCACGCAGGCTCTTACGAAAACCGATGTGACTTTGCCGGCATCGCTGTTTTCGTCCGGACTCTCTGATCGATTCCTCACTGTGTCGCGCAAGAATTGAAGCTTACCAAATACCTGTCCTGCACAGTCCAGAGACAGGCCAGCGACCGCCATATCTACATGCCATTTGTCAGGAGATGTCTTCAGGAGAGCTACGATGCGGTCCGCCTCTGTGCGGATCACTCCGGCACGACCCGCTGTTTCTGCCTTGGCTACCTGAAGAACCGACTCGGCAAGCAGGTCATCGAGAGACGTTCTGCTCCAGGTCCCCTCCATCGTAACAATCTCACTAACTCTGTCCAGCATCTCCACATACTCAATGGCGAGTTCTTCCAGGAGTATCAGATCGCCCCTAACCAGAACCTCCCCTTTGAGCATTTGTAGGCGTCCTGCCTGATTTCCGGGAGGGACTTCCAAGCCAGGGTCCGGGAGCTTTTGCGCGAATGCCGTAAACAACTGTTTTACGCGATTTGTATTCATCGAACTTCCAGTCCGCCAATTAAATCGGCACCCTATGCGAAGCCGAGTCCCGCACTGATCGACG
This sequence comes from uncultured Acidobacteriaceae bacterium, assembly GCA_963710965.1. Lineage (GTDB taxonomy): Bacteria > Acidobacteriota > Terriglobia > Terriglobales > Acidobacteriaceae > Sulfotelmatobacter. The sequence goes on from CAVQCP010000001.1 coordinate 31,009, forward strand.
CCGTTTATCATAAATCTGCGTGGTGGCACTCCTGTAATCGAAGCGCGCGTCGAAAGTTTCTATACATCGGTCGCTGCGATCTTTGAGGCTTGGGTCAACCGCCGCAAATCCGGCCGTACCCGACGCGCTTACCGTGGCAATGTGATGGCCTTTATCGAATTTCGCGGCTGGGCTTGGCCGGACGACGCGCCGCAACTGCTGCGCACCTCCATCCTCGATGTGCAGGCCTTCAAGGATGCGATGGCAAAGCACGGCGGGGCGATGAAAGAAGAAGCAGACGGCATACCTACTGCGTTCATTTCCTATTCTTGGGACAGCGACGCCCATAAAACCTGGGTGAGGCAGCTTGCCGAGAAGCTACGCTCGCGGGGCGTTAGGGTCATACTCGATCAGTGGGAGTTGAGCGCCGGAACAGATCGCACTCACTTCATGGAAAGCAACATCGTCGCGATCCCGGCCCAGAAGTTTCCCATCCTGGTGCACATGTACTCAGCGCCTCGGAGCTCCGATGCGCAGTTCGCGGTCAACTAGGTGGGGATGCAAGGCACTGGTGCTACCGGGCGGTCCAGCAGCACGAACTTCCTCGCGACACTGAGCGCGCTCGCGCTGGGCGTCGCAGCCGCGCCCGGGCGCCTTGCCTTGCGAGCGGTTGCCCAATCGGTGGAGTGCCTATCAGACCCGGCGGCATGATCCCTACCCCAATTTTGCTGTGGTGCACCTAAAATCGTCCTGCCCGAGGGCGAGACCATGGCCGCTCCACTGCTACCTGACCAATTTCCACCCACCGTACAATTCGCGGCTCTTTTGCGGCCCATATGGGCTGCCCAGCGAGGGTTTAAGCCATGTATGCCGTGATAGCCACGGGCGGTAAACAGTACCGCGTCCAAGAAGGTGCCGTCGTGCGTATCGAGAAGCTCGATGCGGATGCAGGGCGCCAGCGTCGAATTCAATCAGGTGCTGCTCGTCGGCGCGGGGTCCTCGGTGACCATCGGCGCGCCCTACGTCGGCAGTGCCAAGGTGGTTGCCACGGTCGAAAGCCACGGCAAGGGCGACAAGGTTCGCATCGTCAAGTTTCGGCGGCGCAAGCACTACAAGCGTGAGAAGACGCATCGGCAGCCCTATACCGATGTGAAGATCACGTCCGATCGTCGCTTAACCGCAGTCTTCAGGAGACCCATCACATGGCACACAAAAAAGCCGGCGGCAGTACTCGCAACGGCCGCGACTCGCACTCGAAGCGTCTGGGCGTCAAGAAGTTCGGCGGCGAAGATGTGCTCGCCGGCAACATTCTGATTCGCCAGCGCGGCACGGTGTACCGCCCGGGCGTGAACGTCGGCATGGGCACCGACCACACCCTGTTCGCGACCTCCCACGGCAGGTGGAGTTTCGCGTCAAGGGTGCCGAAGGTCATACGTACG
>CAVQCP010000002.1:0-28311 GCA_963710965.1 uncultured Acidobacteriaceae bacterium
TGAGCGTAGCCATTCGGACGATTGGGGAAGAACTCGCTTCTGCTGCGAGCAGCGAGCCCTCGCCCAACTTCAACGTGGTTGTGGAAGGAGCATCTCGCAATCTGCATCCGATCCTGCGAGATGAAGTTTACCGGCTTGCGACGGAGGCGCTGCGCAACGCCTTCCGCCACGCGGCGGCGCAAAATATCGAAGTCGAAATCCGTTATGACGAAAAGTATTTTCGGCTACGTGTACGGGATGATGGAAAAGGGATTCCCTCCGACGTGCTCAGCGGAGACGGCCGTGAAGGGCATTATGGCTTGCCGGGTATGAGGGAACGAGCGAAACTTGTAGGCGGTAAGCTAGCGATCTGGACTGAAATGGATGGTGGTGCGGAAATCGAGCTCAGTATTCCAGGAGCGAGAGCGTACGTAAAATCCACGCGCACCTTCTGGCATTTTGGCAAGCGGTCCGCGACAGATACAGATGAGAAGGAACCGATAGAACGTGAGTGAAAGGCCAGCTCAAATCCGGATTCTTGCGGTTGACGATCATGTTCTGGTACGGCAGGGCATCTCTGTGCTTCTCGGTACGGAGCCCGATATGACTCTGGTGGCCGAGGCATCGAATGGGCGCGAGGCAATCCAACAGTTCCGTGCGCATCGCCCGGATGTCACGATTATGGACCTGCAAATGCCGGAGATGAACGGCCTCGACGCCATCACTGCGATTCGGGGAGAATTTCCCGATGCGAAGATTATCGTATTGACGACCTACAAGGGTGATGTACAGATTCTTCGCGCCCTCAAAGCAGGGGCACGAGGTTACCTGCTCAAAAATACGATTCACAAGGAACTCACAGAAACCATCCGCGCGGTTCATGCCGGGAAAAAGGCTCTTTCTGCCGAAGCCTCGTACGAGATCGCCGAGCATGCTACGGATGATGCCCTGACGCCGGCAGAAATCAGCGTGCTGCGATTGATTGCAGCCGGAAATGCCAATAAGCAGATCGCCGATCAGCTCAAGATCACCGAAGAAACCGTCAAGGGGCGAGTCAAGAACATCCTGTCCAAATTGGGCGCCAATGACCGAACGCAGGCGGCAATGATCGGGTTGAAGCGCGGGATCATCGAACTTTAGGTCCCCCCAAGTCACCTCCTCGCCCGAATCCCAAACCCTAAAGAGTGACGATTTAACTCTGATTGGGGTTTCGATGCGCTTTCAGAAAGGCAGAAACTGGCAAGGTAGTGCGGAAAGGTGCTTCCTTGCGGCGCCTATATTCAACATTCGCTGGCGGTTGGCCCGGCACAGGGTTGCTCCTGATGCGTGCGGTTGCGGGCTCCGCGCTGGTCGTACGCGCCGGCTTGACCTTGCGGAGCGATCCACCACCACTGAATGTGACGATTCCCGCCATCCTCTTGCTGGGAGCGGGAATCCTGTTAATCGCTGGCTTATGGACACCCATCGCCGGAGCCTCGGTAGCCCTCATTGAAGTCTGGAAGATGCTCATGCTGCCCGGCGACAAGCCGCTCTGGCTCATGTTGGGAACCGCTGGCGCCGCTTTGGCAATGTTAGGACCCGGCCTGTGGTCCATCGATGCTCGCCTTTATGGCTGGAAGCGGCTCGAACCCACGCCTCGCAAGAAGAACTCTGACCTCCATAAGAACAACCCAAAGGACTAGGTTTCTCTAGCTCAAAAGTAGGATCTGCTTCGCCTTCCAAAGAGTTTGAAACTTCCCCGATATAGGCTTTCGAAGAAATCCAACCAGTTGCACAATGGCTCACGAGTTCAAGCCAAGAAGGTTGAACAAGGAGTACCAACATGGCAAACGTGATTGAGTTCTACGTTCCAGCTCGCTTCCGAAAGGTCGTGAAGTGGGTGCCTCAGCAGCAACGCGGACGGGTGCTCGAATTTCCAGTGGCGCAAAAGCGAATTGCCTGACATCCCTGAACCAGAAAACAAACTGCAAACATCAGGAGGAGACTATGGGCGCGGCCGTTGCTTTCGCAGACCTCGGAGACTTCAGAGCAACCAGTTTTCCAGACGTTAGCAAGCTCGAAGCCGATCAGTTTTATTTCGACCCAGAAAATCAGCTCTGAGGACTGCTTCGAAGAGATCGTCGGCAAGAGCCCAGCCCTACGAAAAGTACTGGAGCATGTTGCCATTGTTGCGCCGACGGATTCCACGGTTCTGCTTCATGGTGAGACAGGAACAGGGAAAGAGCTGGTCGCACGCGCCATTCACAATTTGAGCTCGCGCCGCGATCGTCCCTATGTGCGCATGAACTGCGCGGCCATCCCCTCGGGACTCCTGGAAAGCGAACTGTTCGGGCATGAAAAAGAAGCTTCACCGGAGCTCTGATCCAAAGAAAGGGCCGATTCGAACTGGCGGATGGGGGCTCGCTATTTCTGGATGAGATCGGCGACATCAGCCTGGAAGTGCAGCCAAAACTCTTGCGGGCTGTGCAGGAGCAGGAGTTCGAACGTCTCGGAAGCAGCCGGACGATTCAAGTCAATGTTCGTCTCATTGCGGTCACCCATCGCGATCTCCGAGCCATGATTCAAGACGAAAAGTTCCGCGAGGATCTCTCTTATCGGTTCAACGTTTTCCCGATTGAGATCCCGCCGCTGCGCGAAAGGCGCGAGGATATTCCACTCCTGGTGAACTACTTTGTGTCAAAGGTGGCGGCGCGGATGCGGAGACAGGTAAAGTTCATCTCCAAACGCGTGATGGGGGTGCTGACGAACTGTCCGTGGACGGGGAATAATTTGGGAATTGGCAAACTTCATCGAACGATCTGTCATTCTCACACGTGGCGAGGAGTTAGAGGTGCCGCTTGCCGAACTCGCCACCTGCTCAGAGACCAATGTTGCTGTCGGAATGCCCTCTACGTTTCGACAAGCTGAGTCTTCTGTAATCATCGACGCTTTAAGCGCCGCATCGGGACGGATCGCAGGCAAGGCTGGAGCCGCCGAACGTCTTGGATTGAAACGCACGACCCTGCAAAAACAAAATTCGCCGCCTCGGCATCACGAAAGTTCAATATCAGAACTAGCGAACTGACTCAGCGTGCAGTGCACGAGTGGCATCGAGCGTTTTGATGCTCTTATGGGGTAGAACTCATGACGCAAAAGAAGGATAGAGACCGAGTGCTGGCCGAGATCACACTTTCACATGTTTTGCGACTGGCTACCGAACAAGGCTCCCCTGTGAGCCGGGAGCAGGCGCTCGCATTTCTGAATCAAGAGGGACGCGCGTTCGAGATGTGGAAGCATATGATGCAGGCCGGTGAGGAGATTGTTGCAGGCAGCTTATTGAGGCAGTGCATTGGCCCCGAAAGGGCACAGCCGATGGTGTCTCGGTCATCACTCTGGGGACGTGACTGACCATCACGCCGACACTTTGTCGAAATAAAGCCTCTTCGTCCTAAAGCTACGCGTTTGTTGTCACAAAATCACTTCTCGCTAATACCCCGGTCGCTTGAGTCTATGAATGCCGAGCGACCCACACAGCCGGAGTAATGTCTGGAAGGCGCCGGACCGGGAGATCGGCAAGCCCGGGGAGAATCGTGGAAAAGTAAGCGCGCACCGGGACTTTCAGGCGACGGCAACTTTCAACGACCGAGAGAATTGCCGCACCTTCAATCCCGCCTGTGGGCTGCCGATGTGCAACCGATTCTTCCGGCCAAGAGCTACCGGACGCATGGAATTCTCCGCCGGGTTAGTACTCGTTCTAATTCGGGATACTCCAAGAAGCAGGTGAGCTTTTCCCACAGTGCAAGCGCGTACTGGCAGGCCTTGCTAAGTGCGCTGGATGGCAAAGCAATGGACTGCGCTGCTTCGATTTTGCTGCGGATATCATCGAGAACAGGTCTCGCTGTTTCCTGAGGCCGGAAATGGCGGGACGCCGGAGTCAGCGTTTTGCGTCGAGCTTCGGCATCGACGGCAAACAGTTCGTCCATCTGAGCCACAATCGAGGTTGCAACCGGATCTCGTGGATTTAGTTGCACTGCTTCGAAAAACTGCCTTCTTGCATGAGACCAACAAGCGGCATGTACCATTCTCGGCCCACCGATTTGGTCATACGCTGCATAGCCGTCGGTTTGGAGAATGCCTTCGAACTGTCCCAGGAACCGCTCCGGCCCATCGCGTCCGCGACCCAAGCGGAATTCAAACACCACGCTTCCTCCAGGGCGATTGTATTGCCAGAGGTACGCTTGGCGGTTCTTACCTCGTCCCTCGCGTGTCTGCACGTCGACCGGGGTTTCATCCGCCTGAATGTAACTTCCGCTGATCAACTCTCGCCTCATCACCGCGACCATAGGGATCAGCAACCCACCGACTTTCAGAACCCAGTCGTCCAGCGCCGCACGGCTGATTTCCAAGCCAATGTCTCTCTCCAAGATCACGCTCTTCCGATGAAGCGGTACGTGATTGCAATATTTGCTGATGACCGTCTCGATGACGATCTGGTCACTCGCCAAGCACTCGATAATCCGTGGTGGCAGCGGTGCTGAGGACACCCCAAGCTCCTCGCACGACCGCAAGCCCGTTTCTCTCGTTTCGTGACCAGCACGAAATACTTCGCCGGCTCGACGTTAAGCTGGGAACTCTCGTCGTAGCCAATCACCACAGTTTCTTTTCCGCAGCGTTTGCACACGCGCTGATCCGGCTTGCACGGCCAGCCCACAACTCGGTTCCGGCTGCGTTGCCGATTTCTTGGCGGCCAACTCCACCGCCACCAACCGGCCAGCCGAAGAAACTGGTCTACGCCTACGTTTCCAACGCCGTTTTTTCAGGTGGCGATCCAGCGTGCTGAAGCTCAAACCTCGACTCTGGCAAAACTCGCTCCGCCGCATACCGCTGCTCACAAACTCAGACACCAACTGCTGAACTTCGGCTCTTGTACGTCGCTTGGGCGTTGACGACTCTGTTTTTGCGGTCATCCGGACACTTCAACACAGCCCCCGCTATTTGAACAGGTGTGTTGGTCAGATGCTTACGTTGAAACGATGTTCTTGAAGGATCCGACGCTAGTGCTGGTAGAGTCCATATCTCGCAAGAATGCTCTTGATCTTGCTCTGCACATCCGCTTCAAACGTCGGGGAAGTTGCATGGTTCCAGGAGAGGTTAATGCTCACCGAAACGGCCGAACGATTCCCTAATGCAGGCAGACACAGAATCGAGTTGGCGTGAGCGTCGATGCCATAGGTAAGTAGACTTTGGGTAAAAATGAGGTCTTCAGTGACGCGATCCGCCATCTCGAGCAGGACAGACCTCACGTGGTGGCACATTGGACACGACGGGTCGACGTGATTGATGTCGGACGGGTGAAATCCAATGAGCTCAACCTCGAGACCAACCAGTCGCCGCTCGCCGCCCGTTTGTTCAAATTCTGGCCAGAGCTGACAGAAGATGCCGTATTCCACGGCGATGGATTGCAGTCGCGAACTCAGTGCTGGAGTTGCCATTGTGAACCTCGGTGTGCGATATGTGCTTCAGCGTTTGCCGGTCCCGACTATGTCCGCGACCACAATGCTGACTGCATCCACCACTGCCAGAAGGAAAAAACAACCAATGAGCATAAAAGTCGCAATGAGACTCTCATCGGCGCTTTCGGCGCGATGCAGAAGGCGGAACGGGTAGATCAGGACAATGATATTCACCATAGCCAGGGTCGCCCAAAACTCTGTTGTTAGCTTTTTTCTTTTCATGGCCCGCACCTCAAATGAAGCAGTGCCTTTCAGGCATCGATCAGTTGTTTTCTTGTTTTGTTATCGACGATGAGTTCGTTGAGCAGAAACATACTCATCTTGCAATTGCTGTTGCTGCACACCATATGGGCGATTTCCTGAGGGACGCATAGCTCAGGGTTCACACAGTGCGCAGTCCCGCAAGCCCAACAATGAAGTACGACGATTTCTCCGTCGACTCGAACCGCTCTCGAATAGCACTCAGTCTCCATTAGTTGTCCACCTCAGATACGCTTGAGTCTCGAGCCTTGTAGTGTTTATGGCGCTTCATCTCAAGCAATTCGGAATCTCGTCATTACGGGTGCTGAAACAAGGCGACGCTCGATCGACATAGTCTCGAGCGAATATTCGAACTTCGCCCCGCAGCCAAAACACACGCGGTAGGTCTCGCCTTCCAGGGTGAAGACACGGCTGAGGTCGGGATGGTGGCAACCAAATAGGAACTCAAGGACGGCCATAATAATCGCCATAAATCCTCCATCGTTGATTTCTGAATGTAGGGAGCGACTTGGGTTTTGTTGGTCTGTGAAATCACTGAACAAGTTCGACTCCCTCAGCACATCTGAATTCATCCATGAGAATGCAGGTCAGATGCCAATGTGAAATTCGTGCAAACGCCTGGTCCTGCGAGCGATTTAGTTTCGGCGAGATAGATTGTTCTGACCTTTCGAGGTCAGTGCCACCATGTAGGCAGACGAACTGGTTCCTGAGCAATATACATATCTCCTAATAAAGATGGGACGGCCGCACGAGCGCAGCGGTTTCCTACCTCCTTTCCGCTGCTGCTCACGCTGCTCCTGACTTCTGGACTTCTACCGAGTCCACGATTTCATGCCCGCCGGCTGTCATGACTGTTCGAGGGCACTGCCGCAGTATGGGCAGGGATGGCACGCGTGCAGACCTCTAAGTGACTGGTGGTTCAGACAGTTGCACCCGTGCGATGTTTGGTAAGTGAACTGCGATGACAGAGCCGGGATGTGTGACTGGGCTGAACTGGTTGCATAAGCAAAAGTCCCGGTGCTCCTGCAGTGAAGAGAGGCTCAGGTGTAGAGCGGAGGCGTGAATTATGTACTCCACAAAGTCATTCAACGGCATTCCCGCAATCCAGCGTAATGGAAGAAACGTCCTGAGCGTGTGGAATCAGGATTGGGACTTTGCCAACGAAATATGTGAACTTCTCAATTCCTTCGAAGATGATCCGGAAATATTTCTAACCGAGCGCGACCGAAAGTGGCTCAAGGCGATGGATCGCGCCTTCGGCAGAAAGGTGCAGTATGCCTGACTTCAATACCACAGCAACCGTCTCGATTGTTGTTCCTTTCCATAACGAAGAAGCGAATGTTGTGGAAATGTACGGGCGATTGCAGGCCGTAATGGAATCCCTTGGCCGCAGTCACCAGTTCGTTTTTGTGGACGATGGAAGCACCGATCTCACGAACAAGCTGCTGAAGGAACTGGCGGTAGTCGATCCTCATGTCACGGTCGTCCGCTTGCGCCGAAACTTCGGCCAGACGGCAGCGCTCGCCGCCGGAATTGCTCATAGCACTGGTGAATATGTGATCGCCATGGATGGCGACCTGCAGCATGATCCTGCCGAAATCCCCGCTTTCCTGGAAAAGATCGAGGAGGGCTACGACATCGTGAGCGGGTGGCGCAGCCACCGCATCGACAATTTGTTGCTTCGGAAGATTCCTTCCCGCTGTGCCAACTGGCTCATGGCGAAGCTCAGTGGGGTCAACATTCACGATTTTGGAACAACCTTCAAGGCGTATCGTGGCGACTTGCTTCGGCAATTGCCGCTCTATGGCGAAATGCACCGGTTCATCCCGGCTTTGGCTTCGGCCTACGGAGCCTCGATCTGCGAGATACCCATTCAGAACAATCATCGGAAGCACGGCGAGTCGCACTACAACCTGTCGCGGACCTTTCGTGTGCTGTTCGATCTCATCACGATTCGATTCCTTCTTCGGTATATGTCTCGCCCGCTGCACTTCTTTGGTCGACTCGGTCTGATCAACATGGGGGCGGGATCAGCGGTCGCGCTGTGGCTGCTGGCGTGGAAAGTCCTTCGTGGAACCAACGTTCTGCAGGAACACGGATTGCTCCTGGTTTTTGCGGCAGTGCTGATTCTGGTCGGCCTCCAACTGATCGCGCTTGGCCTTCTTGGCGAGCTGGGAGTGTGGCAGTACTTCAATCCCTCTGCGCGCAGACCCTACGCCGTATCTGAGGTGCTCGAGGTGCCAGCGGTTCTTTCGAATACATAGGTGCATCGGTGTCAAGAGAGATCAAACATCGTTTTGTTAATTGGCGCTGGGAGACTGCGATTGTCCTGCTTCTCAGCTTCCTGGCATTCTTCATCCGCATTGAGGGAATCGGAGTCAACAGCCTCTCGGAGGACGAATCGGCAAAGTGGGCGGCCATTCAGGAGTATCGTCACGGGCATTTTGTGGGCGTGAATAGCGAACATCCGATGATGCTGAAGCTCCTGGGTTGGGCGAGTCTCACGGTGGGTGAGCGCTGGAACCGTGTAGCCACAATCCATGGCTGGCCAGCTCTGACTCCGGAGGGCTGGCTTCGATTTCCCAATGTTCTTCTGGGTGCGGCGACGACGGCAATCCTTTTTCTCCTGTGTCGTCGCATGATGGGCGTTACGGGTGCCTTCGCGGCGAGTTTCTTCTGGGCGGTGGCGCCCCTGGCGGTGGCGCTGAACCGGCTTGCGAAGGAGGAAACGGCGCTCACTTTCTTCACTCTGATGGCATGTTATTTCTATTGTCGGGCCCAACAGGCGAGCCCGGACGTGAGTGCACGGCGATGGTTTGACCTGAGCGCGATTGGGTTTGGACTGGCTTTTGCCTCGCAATACATTCTTCACCTATTCGGACTCAACGCGCTTGTCTGGCTTCTTGCCGGAAGGCTTGGACTTACTCGACAACCATCTCGGTTCAGCTACAAACGATTTTATTTCGTAACTTTCCTCACCTTCATTTTCGTAAACCCGGTCGTTCTCTTTCCCCGCAACTTCAGCGCGATCCTGCACTGGCTTCACCATGATGGTGTCAGGCACAGTGGCTACTACTTCGATGGCACGCTGTATCTGAATTTTCCTTCACGTCTGCTGGCTGGAGTTCCGTGGTTCTATTATCTCTGGCTCCTGCTGGTAAAGACACCGATTCCAATCCTGGCGGCGGTTATTGTCGGCGGCATCTTGCTCTTGCGAGATCGCCGGACGCTTGCGTCATGTTTCTTCCTTTCGCTCGCTCTGGTTCAGCTACTCGGGCTATCTGTGAGTGGCGCGAAGTGGATCCGATATGCACTTCCGTTATTGCCCTTCCTCTATCTGGCCGGCGGATACGCGGTGCAACAGGCGTGGGAAGGCTTGAAGAGAAAGGGTGTGCAACTGGCTCTTGTCGCGGCTAGCGCCGCCATTTTGTGCGCATGGCCGCTCTCAGAATTACACGCTTGGGCCCCTTACTATCCCTTTTACTTGAACTCCATTGGCGGGGGAACAAAAAACATCACACGTTATTTTGCGCAGGATGAGGTCTCGGAATTCGACACACGCGAAGTAGCAAAACAGGTTTGTCCAAGTGCGCCCGCTCACTCCAGATTAGCAACCGCCAGGCCAATGAGCATGACCTATTACCTCGACAGTTGCGGGCGAACTGACATTCAGATTGTGCCGCTGTACGACCTGCATTATGTACCTCGGGACGGCGACCTGATCGTCCTGGAGCCATCGCGGCGATTCTTCGAGACCCAGAAATTCTTCGACGCGCTGGCGGACTCTCACATGTCTCACCGCGAAGTCCCTGTCGGACCGGTCCTGGCCAGCACGATTTATCTCTTCGATCGATCGGAAGCTATGCCAACGAGGACCACGGCATTAACCATAACTCAACTGCGGGAATCACCACCCGAGGCGAACTCTCTACGCAAAGACCTGACAGTCGCGAAGAGTATAGTCGCTTTCTTGCGGGCACCCGCCAGGAGCAAACGATGACTCGCTTATCTCAATCGATGTACTCCCACGAATCTTGGCTATTATCTGCATTCGCTGTCCTGGTTATCTGTTTTCCAGCAGGGGCTCAGCAGGCCGTAGTGTCCGCTCCATTGAGCGCAGATGAAGTCGTGCGGCGCGTGGTGGAAATGAACGAAGTGCGCGGCAAAGCGCTGGAAAGCTACTCCAGCGTCCGCAGCTACCACCTCGAGTGCCACTGTCTATCGCACAAGAAGGCAGACATGGTCGTTCGCGCCGAGTATCGGGCGCCGAATAAGAAAGAATTTACCATCGTGTCGGAGAGCGGCTCTGGCACCGTGCGCGAGCGCGTGTTCAAGAAACTCCTGGAGGCGGAACAAGAGTCGATGCAGGAGGAGAATCAACAGCGTTCCGCCATCACCCCGGAGAACTATACCTTTCAGATCTCGGATTACGAGAAGATCGATAGCGGCGAATTCTACGTGCTCGAAGCGGAGCCCAAAAATAAGAACAAGTTTCTTTTTCGAGGGCGCATTTGGGTAGATGCCAAGGACTTTGCCATCACTCGAATGGAAGGAGAGCCGGCGGTAAATCCTTCGTGGTGGACGTTGAAGACCGACTTCAAGCGCACGTACCAGAAAACCGGAGTCTTCTGGCTGCCCGAATCAAATGAGAGCGAGACGAAAGTGCGGGTTTTCGGCACTGCAGTCTTGACTATCCAGTACGGGGAGTACCAAATCACACCCACTCCCAACGACAAAGTGGCTTCGGATTTGGAGAAGCCATTCAACGGACAATAACCTGAGATTTGGCTCCGCGACTTTAATGCTGATTGTGACGCTGGCGAGCAAGCGGAAGCCCAGGCTGTCCACTAGAAACTAAGGTTGCGGCTGGCGTGAGAGAATCACCGTCGTATAGTGCTCGATCTGGCCCAGGGTGAACTCGCAGACATTCCCGTGCAAAGAAAGATCAGCGAACTGAGGTTGCGCCGCATCCGGCGAAAGGACTTTCATCTCCCAGCCGTTCAGGTCCTTGGTTTCTCGCAGAGAGACTAACCCGCCCAGCTCCAGCCGGACTTTGACGTTCTCTGCCGGGTGCTGATGATCGTAGTTGAGCAAGTGGAGAATCACCGTCCGACCGTCGGGTTTCTGAGTCAACTGGCCCAGCACGTAACCGTGGGGCTCCAGGGTCAGGCGAGGCCCTCCGGCCGCGGCTTCGGCGCGTGCCGCAATTCCCGGGTCCGACTTGCCGGCCTTGATGATGACGCCGCCGCTGGCGGTGAACCTATTCAACTGGGCCTTTTGCTCGCGGCTGAGCTTGGGCAGGTTAGCCGGCATGACCAGTACCTTGAACCGGTCCAGGGGAACTCCCTTATCCAGGTGCGAGAGCACTTTGGTCTCGAAAAAGACGCTTCGCTGGAGGAATTCATCGGCCAGCGGGTTGTGCGGTTCCGCGGAAATTAAGGCGATCCGCGCCGCCGGCAGCGCCTGGTGATACAACTCCTGATGCTCGACCAGAAAATGGTTATATTGAGCGATGGCCGTCCAGGCCTCGCGGGCCTCCGGTTCGCCCCTGACCAGCGCAGAGAGAAATCGGCCCTCGATGTTGCGCGAGGTGGCCGCGCCGAAGGCATAGGCCTCGGCGATAGAAAGCTTTTGCTCGGCCGGGCTGGGGATGCAGCGCTCGCGCGGGCCGCAGTGGTAAAGGTCGTTCTCATATTGTAGAGGCTGCCAAAGCTGCTTCTCACCGCGTAGGAATTTGATCTTGCGCGCGTTGTCCACCTGCCAACGACCGTCCCACACCCCCGGAGTATCTTTGCCGTCCTCCTCCCAGATTGCCTCGTTTATGTCGTTCATCCCAAAGCGGTCCGGCGGAATATGGATATTGGCTTCAACCAAGATCTTGGGCCGGCCGGTTTCCCGCGCCTTCCTTTCCGCCATGCGCTGGGTATCATCGAGCAACTGGGCCAAGCCGTCGTTGTAACCGATCATGTTGTCCCAGACGATCGCGTCCACTCCCGCGTCCACCGCCAGCTCCGCCTTTTTCAGCAGATAGGCCCGCCAGCCCGGCTTGCGCGCGTCGGCCAGACGGCGCTGCCAAGAGATTTGCAGATCGGTCTTGTTCGGACCAGCGTAGAACAGGGGGATGCCGTGCATCCACAGGCCGTATTTCCTGGTTTCCGGATCGTCGCGGAAGGCGCTGTTGCGGAACATGTTGGAAGCCGACAGGTAAGCTGACACGTGGATGCCATTTTCATGGCAGCGGGCAATCACCTTTTTCAGGTTTTGCTGATTCTCGTCCTCGGCTTTAAAGGACCAACCACTGCTCCAGGTGACCCAGATCCAATTGAACTCTGCCTGTTTGAGCAAGCCGAGTATTTTTTCAAAATCGCGGTCATAGATGTGGGTCAGCACGTCTTTCTCTTCGGTGCTGAACTTTTTGCCCCACCAGGTCCGCTCGGCCTTCCAGCTTTCGATCTGTCCGCCGTCCAGCCGGATGAAACGAAAATTGCCTTGTTCCGCCCATGAGGGCACGTCTTCCGCTTTGGCGCGATAAAGTTTCGGCGCCGGCTCGAAGGTCTGGGCAGAGCCGAGCAGGACGGTCGCGGCGATCATACCAATCAGTCCAATTCTTCTTACGACTCGGACCGGCTGCAGGACTCCCTCCCTGGAAAACCAAGACCCCCCATGCTGGCATATCCAGTATGGTGTCTGACCGATCATACAGCGAATTGAACGTCACCGAACCAGTGCCCAGTGGCTCATCTGGCCGCGACCTTCCACAGGCAAGTGCCACTATGCGGGCAGCCCAGCGCCATTTCACTTGCCTATGTCCCTTGCCTGCAAGGAATTCCGCTTGGCACGCGAATTGCCTTTGCTTAAGCGTGGATAAAGACAAGACCCGGCAAGTCAGGCTTTGGCCCGGTCCAGAGGCAGAACGGCACAAGGAGAGGCACGCCGCTCGGAAAAGGATCAATGTTCTATGGCAACTTTTGACCACCCTTCGGACTTAGTTCATGGCATTCCATACCCCGCTTTTCAGTGGCCCAGGCCGGTACCTGATTCACGGGTTGCGCCCTTTCGGGCGAAAGAGGAAAAACAGCCTCTCGTCCCGTCCAGCCAGCAAGGAATAGAAGGTTCGTTATTTTTCGAAATTGAAGCAGGGGCAAGGTTACGAAGAAATCCGTGGGCGGCAGTTGGATCCCTCGTCCTTCCGTTGCTCGGCATGCTGACAGTACTTCTCATTCCGCTGCTGCACACGGACCCGCTGCCCAACCGGACGCTGCTAACGATGTTATATCTACAGCCGCCCGCTGCAGCAGGTTCCACAGCTACAAAGATTCAAGCGCCCGCTTCCACGTTCACTTCCCAAAGCGTCAGCATTCCCAACCCGCTGCATGAAACTCAAGAAGTACCACCACCAACTCCGGCGCCTACCCCGGTGGGCACGATTGGTGGAGTGGTTGGGGGAGTACCTGGCGGCGTGGTTGGTGGGATTCCGGTTGGAGTGCTGAGCGAAGTGATGAGCAGCACGCGTAGTGTGCCCGTCCCCGCGAAAACACCCGACCCTATGCCAGTTAAGAGAATGCGCGTCCCTGCCCGCATAGCCGAGGCCAACCTGATCCACGACGTTCCGCCGAAGTATCCGGCTGAGGCTGGCCAAGGGCGGATTGAAGGGACGGTAGTGCTGGTGGCGGTGATCGGCAAAGATGGCTGCGTGCAGGATGTGCGAGTCGAGAGCGGTTTGCCAATACTCGCGGAAGCCGCAATCGACGCGGTCAGGCAGTGGCGCTACAAGCCGTACATGTTGAATGGAGAACCGGTTGAAGTTGACTCCCGAATCACCATTAATTTCACCCTGTCGAAAAGCTGAGAGGTAGACAATGGACACCAAAAGAGGAGCGGCGTTTAAGCACCATCTGCGGCTTCTGAAAGCAGCACGCGTTTTTCTCCTGATCGTCCTGTCCGAGGGAGTGCTGTTGGTTCTACCCGCGTCCGGGCAGAGCAAGGAAGAGGCCAATACCAGAACAGGCAGCGTCCAGGGCACGGTGGTCGACAGTAACAACGACCCGGTTCCCGGAGCCACAATCGTCTTGCAAGGGCCGGGCGGCAATCGTCTCACAGTTGTCACCAAGGACGACGGAGCCTTTGCATTCCACGACGTCACTCCGGGAATTGCCTACCAGATCACGATCAGTGCGCAAGGGCTTTCCGAATGGAGTTCGTCGGTCACGGTTGAACCTGGGCAGCCCAAAACCCTGACCGATGTCAGGCTCCGCGTTCTAACTGTGCAGCGGCCAATCACTGTGACGTATTCCTCGAAAGAGGTTGCCACCCAGCAGCTCAAAACGGAAGAACAGCAGCGCATTTTGCACTTCATACCGAACATTTATGTGAGCTACGAGGCCCATCCCGAGCCTCTTACCACGGGGATGAAGTTCAAACTGGCTTACAAAGACATTACTCATCCAGTTTTCTTCGGTCGAGCGGTTGCGTGGGCCGGCGTCGAGCAGGGCTTTGCGACGCCTAATTATCCCCAAGGCGCAAGAGGGTATGGCGAGCGATTGGGCGCCAGCTTGGCCGATGCCACTAGCGAAGACTTGATCGGCAACGCTATTCTGCCAGCACTACTACACCAAGACCCTCGCTATTTCTACGATGGCGCAGGTACGAAGAAGTCTCGGGCTCGCCACGCCATCCTGGCTGCATTTGTCTGCAAGGGGGATAACGGGGCATGGCAGCCAAATTACTCTACGTGGGGCGGCAGTTTAATCTCATCATCCATTTCCATGGCTTACTACCCAGAAGAGAATCGCACGGCTTCGCATGTATTCAGGGATTTTGGGGTCGATATGGCGCTCCATATTGGCGGCAGCCTGGCGCAGGAGTTTATTTTGGACAAGTTCACAAGCAGGGGTAAGCACTAATTTCCTCGGTTCTGAAAAAGTCTCTTCAAGGCAAAAAACTGTGCAGAGCGTGAGAGTTCGGCAAACATTTCAATACCTATCCGCTATCCTGGGAATAACTTTACTGGTCGTTCTTGTACTGCGCACAGGAACAGCTACAGTGATCCAGCAAGTCAAAACCATCGGCTGGGGATTCGGTCTGGTTCTTCTGCTAGGTGGAATCGGTCATCTGATCAAGACTTGGGCATGGCGCCTGACATTCCTCTGTGATATTCAAAATGTTTCGTTTGCACGCACATTTGCGCTTCGCCTGATCGCTGAGGCCATTGCTATCCTTGGCCTTCCCGGTCAGGTACTGGGAGAAGCCGCGCGAGTGTCACTGTTGGGTTCGGACGTCCCGACAGCGAACAGCATCTCCTCAGTAACCCTAGATCGTGGACTCTACCTCGTAACCTCTGCGATCGTCGCCGTCGTAGGAATGATCTGTGCGCTGCTCCTGGTGCCGCTATCCAGAAATTGGCGATTGTATGCGCTGCTTTTCGCATTTGGCTCGGCGGCCATGCTGGTTGCGAGCGCAGTGGCGATACGACAGCGATGGCCGGTGTTTTCTCGGGGGACGCAGGCAATCGGCGGGTTGAAATGGACCAAGGGCTGGATCAGCGGCAAACAGTCAATCATCCAATCCGCCGAGAAAAATCTTTTCGATTTTTACCACGAAACTCCTGCGGTGTTTTGGCAAAGTCTGGCGCTCAATATTGCCTGCCACGGAACGGCGATACTCGAGGTTTACGTTCTTTTCCACTTCCTGGGGGTCAAAAGCGGCCTGCTGGTTGCTCTCGTGCTGGAAGCGCTCACTAAATTGGTAAATCTGGTCGGGAACCTCAATCCTGGAAACGTGGGGACTTTTGAGGGCGGCAACATGATCATCGCGCGGCTGCTCCGCATTTCCAGCGCGGCCGGCCTGACAATAGCACTCTGCCGGCGCGCACGGATCTTATTCTGGGCGGCGATTGGTGCGCTATGCTTGACAGTCATGTCGAAGCGGAGGCGACATGGGCTGGTATGCGCCGATGCAAGTGTGCCGGCAGACCGGCCGCACCTGCTTCTATCCTAAATGCCCCAAGGTTCCACTATCGCTTACCGCCATTCCATCTCATTTCTTGTCTCGTCGACTGCGCCCACATTCGGGCTACTGTCCGCAAGCGGGCATTACGTTCTTTCGCTGGTCGGCGGAGATGTCGCTAAACCATGGTGCTAGCGATGACTCATGGAGACTCAGTCTGGCAATGAATTTGCAATAAACAGATTGTGCTAAGGCTCTCGATAAAACGGAACGGCGAGCGGCTCACGATCAGCTTGACTGGGCGCCTCGAGGGTTCGTCGGCGGAGGACTTAAGCGTATTAATGTCCCCTAGAGCCGCTCTGGACGTGGACCTAGGCGGCCTAACCTCGGTCGATGGCGCGGGTTTTTCCATGCTCACCCGCTTGCGAGATCTAGGTGCGACGTTCTATGGAGAAGGACTATTGGCGCATCGCTTGCGAAGAAGACTTCTATGGAGGCTGTCGACTTGAATTGATTTTCATCCGGATGGACGGGGCGGATGCGAATGTAACCGAGTTTTGCTCTCCGTAACTGCGGGGACATCGGTACATCGTCCGCCCGGTCCAAAACCGTCGATCGAGGCGGAAGCGCTGATCGGAGCAAGCGCTCGATGGGGGTTTATGCCGGCCCGTTGGAGGCGGTGACAGGGGGCGATTTGCGATGCGCGTTGCCTGGGGCTCTCCCCACGCGCCGAGAGGCCACGCGCATCGCACGCCCCGCCAACGGCTCTAGAGGCCGAAAGCAATTCCAAGCAAAATTCCGGAGGAAAATCGTACGAAAATTCTTTACTTCAATCCCACAGATGTTCATGGAAAATACGTCGACGGAATTAGGCAGGGAGGACACGATGTGGTGACCGCGAGCAGCGGCGCCGACGCACTTGCACTAATGCGAAAACAAATGTTTGATGCCCTCGTGATGGATTGTGCCGACGATACCTTAGACGTTGTAAACTTCGCGGCCAAGGCACAAGGCTTGCAACCCTCGCTCGCCGTGTTTCTGGCGAACGAATGGGGTGATGAGATTGCAACCGGCTTGGGAGAGATGTCGAAGGTGCTTACGATGTTGGAAGATGATGAGTGCGCCAGGCTTGCGGTAGAAAACCGAACGCCTGACCGCGAAAGATGCCCAGGATAGCAGGTCAGCTTATAGCCTTAAGTCTCTCCCCGACACAAAATCACAGGTTAGGCCGTCCTTGACGATTTTCGAAATCCATTGCTGAAGGAGGTTGGCCATGGAAACGGCATTCTCGCCGTCCCCAACCGCGCAAATTGGAAAGTCTTGTACCGAGCTGCTATTCAAGAAACGAATCAGAGTGCTGGGTTGGAGAGCATCGCGGACGCCGAAAGTGCCGCTCTCGCCCGTGAACGAGAACTTTTCAATGCTGAAGGAACCCGCGAAGAAAGGAAGCTGTTGAGGACGCTCTTTACGCCCTAGCGCCCTCAAAAGAGCCTGGCAGCACACCATAGGTGGGTGAGCGCCACTACTCGCAGCATGGTGAAATAGCCGGAACAGTGGCGCTGCGCCGGTTACTTTGCGATGGCCACGACATTGGACGATTTAGGTGTGCTCAGATATCCGGTTACTTTATTTTTCTCGACCGTAAAAATGACCACTTCATACAAAAGCCGGTCACGCCCGCTGTAAAACTGCAACGGCTCGGCGGCGCCACGATCTTTTTTCTCAATGACGCGATCATCCGCAAGCACGGTTAGCGTGAACTTGTTCTTCTTGGCATCCGCTTTCTTCAACTGCAGGCTGACGTTTGAGAGTTGGATCGGACGGGCTCCCTTGTTCAAGGTGAACTCATAGTAAGTGCGATCGCCGCGGTGCTTGAGTTCTTCGAGATCTTCGCGTGTGCGGGCAATGAGGCTGCTCTGCCCGGTCAAATCGCCGATGGCACGGTCGAGTTTCACTTTCGTGGATTCCAGGTCCGTACGGGTGGCGGCAATTTCTTTCTTTGCCCCATTTAGTTCGCCTTGGACATTGGCGACCTCACCGTTGACCTGAGTGATCGCCTGGCTCTCACTGATTGCCTCGTTCTGCTGTTCCTGCATGCGTCTCTCGAGAGCTTTTTGGTTCTGCCGCAACTCGGCTGTGGTGCCCGCGTATGCCGCTTGCAGTTGGTTTTCAGTTAGCCCTAGCTGCTTTGCCGTCGTCTCTTCGGAAGCCTTGAGTTCATCCTCCGTCGCAGCTTGACGCTGCTGCAGTTTTTCAATCGCCGCTTCCTGGGCGCTTATAGCGGAGGTCAAACGTTTCCGTGTCTCGGAGATCAGGCACAACGAAAGGATGACGTAAATTGCCGCCAAAATCAGCAACACGTAACGCAAAATCATGTCCTTGCTAACTTTTGGCGTCCCTACAGAGATTTGCTCTTCCACTGCTGTACTCATTGCTTCACCTCTCCACCTTGCAGAATGCAAAGCGCCTGCCAAATCCCTGTGGTCGTAAGTCGATAACCGATTGTGATGCGGAGCCTTTCTAGGTGCCCCCATTTGGGCAGTGCTCGTAAAAGGTCATCACGAAGATGTCCGCAAAATCTGCATCTGCAAGTGATGGCAACCGTTCCCGATGCAGACAGTTGGCACATAATTTGCACAGCAAGGGTTGATCGCCAGGAAATTGGCGGAATTACTATCCCTTCTTCTTCGAGGAAAGACTATGTCCGCAGTCCCGAAGTTCCGCATTGATGTAAACGTCCACAGCCTGTTGATGAACTCTACGTCAGGTGGCCCTGAACCTCCCATCGACATGGGGATGACTCTGCCGGAACCAATCTATCCGCAGTTCCCGGAGAAGCTGTTCGATCCTGATCCTGAGCAGGTGCTGGAAGGGCGGCACTGGACACTTCCGCAGCTCTACCGCAAAATGCGAGGCTGGTTGTTTCCCTATATTCGGTCCCGAATACTCCCAGGGGAATTTCATCCCATGATCGCCTATCTGTTTGTGGAGTATAAGTGCAACCTCGATTGTTGGTACTGCTGGGCCTATAACAACAAAGTGAAAGGGATGACCGAGGACACGGCTCGCCGGACGATTGATTGGCTTCACGACCAGGGCTGCCGGGTGCTGGCATTGATGGGAGGCGAAACGCTCTTGCGCCCACAGTTTGCCCAAAAGGTTGTCTACTACGCCGCGAAGAAAGGCTTTTGGATTTACATCGGTACGAACGCACGGCTCCTAAGGCCTGAGGTCGCCGACCGTCTGGCTGACGCCGGAATGGCGGTTTTCAACGTGGCAGTCGATGCCTGGGATGAAAAACCCGGGCTGCCCAAGGCGCTAGTCCCGATCCAGGGGAATCTGGAGCGTTTGCTGCGAAAACAGTACACGTACGGTTATATGGCGTTTCTGAACATCAACATCTGCCGCAACAATACAGAAGACGTGCGTCAACTAACGGAGTACGCGCACGCGCACAACATCGCTACCGACTACCACATTAATGAGACACCGATGCTCGCACAGGACGATCATTTCAAGCATCTATCCGAAAATCCGACTTACATCCATCCGGAAGATTGGCTTCAAATCGATGAACTGATTGATTGGCTGGTAGAGAAGAACCGAGCTGGTTACTCGATGGTGAACTCAGTACAGCGGCTGAAAGAGATCAAGGCTTTCATGAGGATGGGTGGCAATGCGTCTGATCTGAAAATGCTCGGCTGGAACGGCGATGGTAACGGCAATGGTACTGCGCAACAAATAGCGCACATGCCCGGCATCGTGCAGGATGCCACAGGGGCTCTGCACTTTGCCGAGTGGAACTGCCGAGCTGGACAAAACAACGTGATCATCCGCACCGATGGGACCGTGGCGCCGTGTTTCCCGATGTACGCATCGGAATTTGACTGGGGCAACATCGATCAGCCGAAGTTCGATGACGCGCAGTTGGCTGAAATGAAAAAATCCTGCCAAAGGCATTGTTTTTCGACGCTGAATCACAATCTCGCCTATTGCTACAACGACGAGCGCGTTATCAGGTTCCTGTGGACGCAGATCGTGAAGAATCGACTCCGGGGGGCTCGCAGCTTTGATGAATGAGAGCTCGAACGAAATCCTGCTAGATCGAGAATGCGCTAATGAGGCTACGCAAGCGAAAGATGGCGATGGAAGAGTGCGGTATGTGCGCTGCCGCACCGGCCTTTCTTGCAAGCCCTACCGCATTCCCTTAGTCCTCGCACTCGCCGGTCTCTGTTGCGCATGGACCTGTTCGGCGGTGGTGAACCTGCGCCCTTGCCCCGACGCGATTCCATATGCTGAAATCGGCGAACTCTCACCCAACCCGATTTCTGCGGATACGGGTCCTGTCGTGTTGACTGTTGAGGGAAGCGGCTTCCTTCCCCAATCCGAGATCCTGTGGAACCAAAATCCCTTGGCGACGACGTTCCTCGATTCACGTCACCTGCAAACAACCATTACCCAGGAAACATTCAAGGCGTACGGCGGCTCAGCCGGCAGGGACGTGGAGATTACAGTAACTTCACCGGGGAGCAGCGATTTGGTGGAGTGTACGAATGGGGGAACTCGAGCACGCTGTTCCTCGAGATCGATTAGGGCGCCGGTCGGTTTTGAATAAGGCTCAATCCGACCCATTCACGCCAACGGTGGTTAGCGGCCCGATGGTGCGCCGTGCGCGGATGTTGCTGGCTTGGTCCGGCCATCGGCGGTGGATTGTTTTCTTCTCTCGCAGCCAACGTTTGGCAACTTGATTTAGAACCTCAGGACGCTGCCCGAGCGGCAATTGCATACTCAGGCAGCGGAATAACCTGAGCCTTTCCTTGTTCGAGGGTAAGAGTCATAGTGCGGCAGCAGGAGCTGCAGAGCCAATAATACTGGGGCTGGCGCCCCTGATCACCGACGCAGCTTTGAAACTCTCTTTCAACCTCCGTTACGAACAGCCTGCCTTCGCGGAGGTTGCGAAATATTGCGGGACATGCGGGATTGGCGCATTTACTAAGCATTGCGGCCTCCGACGCTTTCATGAGGCGGCGCGCTATGCGCAAGCTTCCGTCAAGCCGGCCGTCGCTGCGTTCGCAATCGGTTGGACCGGTGCCAATATTCGTTTGACCTGCTCAAGAACCGCGAAGGCGTCTCGTTTGGGAACTACCCCGATTGCGCCGAGACGACGAAAGTACTCGGCGTCTTTCTCCCCAAAGATTCCCCTCAAAATCAAAACCGGCGGACAGGTGCCTCGCAGGCTAAGATCATCGAGAATCGAGGCCGCATTGAGTTCTGGAGGGTGATCGCCAATCAGAATGAGATCGAAGGGTGCGTTTTCGATCAACTGGCAGGCTTCCATTTCGTCCCACGTGACCGTGGCATCAATGTTTGCCTGCTCGAGTACGTGCTGCAGCATGAGAAGGATATCGGGATCCGTGTCAAGAATAAGCGTTCGGCGCAGCCTTTCCATACCATTACTCCTTTAAGGAACATCCCCAGGAATTTCGCGCCAAGGAGCCCCACTAGAACCTTTCACATGAGCGGGGTCGTTGTCTGTGATCGCGGGCACACATCTGCAAGATCAACATCACTCAATGAACGAAAACGAGTTCTGCAAGAATGGAGGAGCTTTGTACTGGCGGGGTTGTTCATGCTGCCCAGCAGTGATTGGCGTCCCAGTTGGCGCGGCGCGCGCGAATCTTTTTGGCTTGTTCCGCCCATTTGTAGTAAGGATCACTCTGCTCCTTACTTCTCAGAAGTGCCCTCAAGATAGTCAGCGGATTCCGCCACAGAACTTCCAGAGGGGGAACCTCTTCTCGAATATCTTGGTTGTCGTTGGTAATCATGGCTGACTCCTAATAGAACCTTTCGCATCTGGTCCGCCCGCTGCGCGACCTAGGCCGCTTCCGCACGGAAATAGTTCTGCACGTGCGCCTCATTTTTGTCGGCCTTTCGATTGGCTTCGAGTTGATTGATCGCAGCCATGAGTAGAACTTCGGCAAGAGTGAAGTCGCGAAGCGTGTTTTGTGTGATCTTGAACATGACCGACGTTCTCATGATTCACGCACAGGACATTGCAAGTCCCGTACCAATCTGGTTTCTGCTAAGTGCCTTGGTCTCTTACGTCCCGACCAGTTTTTGAAACATGCCGTGCCCGGTTCGGGTCAACGCCCGAATATGGGCACGTTGCGTAGCCGCAAACGCGTTCATCTCTTTCTCGCGAAACGATTTGCAACGATTCGTCTTTGGCGTCCGGCTTGCACTTTCCAAGGGATCGTGCTCGTGGCTGTTCACTCGGCCGTGAGCACCGCACAGGGAGACTTTGTGCGCGGATACAGGAAACTCGTAGCGTTGTCGCTCATATTCACTGCGATGGGGGTGGCCGGTCCATGTGCTGTTCGGGGACAATCGAACGCATTTGGCGTAGAGGCTGACACTCATTTCGGCACCGCTCCACAGCAAACGATCTGCGGAGAACCGAAGGCTGACCAAGCAACGAAAGCTCTCCACCTGGTCTGCAGCCGAGACCGCCTCGGACCCGAAGACATTTCTTTGCGGAACGTTATCGTGATCGGCTTCGTGGGAGGATTCGTACCAAGCGATGACAGGAAGCATCCTGAAGTGCAGTTCTCGGCATTACTTCGTCAAAGTTATCCGTCAATTCTTCATGCTGAAGTCTTTGCAAACCACGATGGAAAGAGAGCTCTCCGGCGAGTGTTGCATTTGTTGGATACCGACGGCGATGGGGTGGTCACGGCTGCCGAGAAGGAACAGGCAAGTATCATCCTCTATGGCCACAGCTGGGGTGCTTCGCAGACTGTCACGCTGGCCCGGCAATTGCAGAAGCAGGGCATTCCAGTGTTGCTGATGATCCAGGTGGATAGCGTTCATAAACCGGGCCATAAAGATTCCACAATCCCTTCCAACGTGAGAAGTGCTGTCAACTTCTATCAGACCAAAAGTCCGATTCATGGACGGTCGCGCGTTCGCGCGGCGGATCCAGAACGGACCCGCATTATTGGCAATTTTGAGATGAGCTATCAGAATCGCCAAATCAATTGTGACAACTATCCCTGGCTTGCCCGCCACCTGAACCGAGGACATCACGAGATCGAAAATGATCCCCAGGTGTGGGGCCAAATTGCCTCACTGATCGACGCAGAATTGTCGAAACCACCGGCGGCGATGAATGCATCCTTGCCTCCTTCCCCGCGCCTGTTGAAATAGGAGGGACGATGAGGAAGGTTTTCCCGTCACATGTCCGATGGTTGACCAACGGCAAAGACGAACTGGGTTTAGAGAGTGTTCCAGGAAAGGAGGCGGCAAGAATGTACAACACAATTCCTGTTCCGTCAGTTCATGAAAAAGGCGAGAAAGAATATCATTCTGTGCGAATGGACTGGATCCTGATTACCGATGTAAACGGAAATCGTCGGCCGCAAATGCACTGGCGCACGGCGGCCGGTTGATATGAGGAAATCCGACAGGTTCGCCACCATTCAGATTGAGGGAACGGGATGAACGTTTTGGTTGTGAATTCGGGAAGCTCGAGTCTGAAATTTCAAGTAATTGCCACCGATCTTGAGAGGATTGGTCAGGATCAAGACGACCGCATTTGTCGGGGTGAAGTCGAGGGCATTGGAGGGGAAGCGATCATTCACCTTCAGTATCGCACCCAGCCAACTCAGATCGTGACAGCGCCATTGCGCGATATGGCGGCAGCACTCGAACACGTGATTCGCTACATCGCTTCGGATCGATCACCGGTGTCAGAAATCAAGAGTGCGGCTGATATCAATGCAGTAGGACATCGAGTGGTGCACGGTGGTGAGATGTTCAAGGATTCAGCCCTGATTGATGAGCGGGTTTTGAAAGGGATCGAGGACTGCATCGATCTGGCTCCGCTTCACAATCCTAATAACATTAAAGCCATTCGGGCGGCACGCGAACTATTCGGCACGCACGTTCCTCAAGTCGCAGTCTTCGACACCTCGTTTCATCATTCACTTCCCGAGCAGGCCTACCTGTACGCCATTCCCTATCATCTTTATCGACGGCACCGCATCCGGCGCTACGGATTCCACGGCACCTCCCATCGTTACGTGGCTTTCCGCTATCGTGCGATGCGGGGACTGACGCGGGAACAAACCAATATCATTACCCTCCATTTGGGCAATGGTTGCTCGGCTGCCGCGATCAAGGGTGGATATTGCGTCGACACCTCTATGGGGCTGACGCCGCTCGAAGGCCTGGTCATGGGAACGCGCTCAGGCGACATCGATCCCGCTATCGTCAGCGTCATCGCCAGAAAAGAGGGGCTGTCCGCTTTCGAAGTGGATTCGCTGCTCAATACGCAGTCCGGCTTGCTCGGCATTTCGGGGCTCACGAATGACATGCGCGAGTTGCAGGCCGAGTTGAAGGAACATGACGACCGGCGGGTGCGGCTGGCTGTCGAAATCTTCTGTTATCGGGCGAAAAAATACATTGGCGCATACCTCGCCGCGATGGAAGGAACTGACGCCATTGTTTTCACGGGCGGTATCGGAGAAAACTCGCCAGATGTTCGCGCACGGATCTGCGCGGGGATGGAGTGGGCGGGACTGCGCATCGATCCAGCGAAGAATCAGGAAGCTATCGGTCGCGCGAGCATAATCTCGCCTGAAAGCTCCAGGTTGCTCGCGTATGCCATTCCAACCGATGAGGAACTCCTCATTGCCCGGGACACAGTGCGAACGATCCTGCGCGTGCCGCACCCATCGTAGATACTCCCGCCGAGGTCATCGGCACCATACCGGTCTACTCAGTTTTCTGGTTTTTAAGATCCGGTCAGAGCGCTCTGTACGGTAGTTTGCGATTACGGTGACGATTGTGGTCGCGCCTTCAATGCCCGCCTGAGTTGAGCTGTGCTGGCGCATCCGGCCGTTGGTCTTTCGTTAATTCAAATGATTGCAGCAGTTCGAGCCGGCGTTTTGCGTCAAAGTTCTGGCCCTCAGTGAGTGCCAGTACCCGCTCCAAGAACGCCTGCACGGGTCGTTTTCCAAGCGTTCGCGCCGCTAATGCATCGGCATCGGCTTCCATCTGTGGGTTGCGAAGGATGTAATCGTTGCATCCCTGCGCCGCATCATCGCTTACAAGATGCGCCATCTCGTGTCCCAGAAACCCTTTGAATGCAATGGTATCGAACAGCTCTATCGCCTTCTGCCCGACCAAAATCTTGCCGCGCCCGTCTACCGCAGAGCTGGCAGCGATATAGACCATGTTCAGACTTCCGGGAGAGATGTAGAGGTGCGGAATTGGCCGACCATACGCCCGCGCAACGTCGGCCAGCAGCTCGTACGCCTTGCCCGAAAAGACTTCGCGTGCGCCCAATTGGGCCACCAACTCGGCTTCGCAGGCGGTTTGCGCTTGCACGTCGAGGTGTGAAGTAGCGCCGGTTGCGTTGATGTCTTGCGAGGCGAGGAGAGTTCCCAACAGGATCATCCCCGAAAGCATTCTTCCTGCACTGTAAAGAGCGCCCACCCAACGTACACGCATGTCTCCTCCGAGCCGGCGCAGCTAAGGCTGCTCTCCGCCCCCTCCTATCTATGCACGCGAAGGGCAAATGAGGAGCAATCCAGCGCTGTTCACGACAAAAGGATTAGGAGCGGGATCGTATTGCCCGTCGTGACCTTTCGAGGGCAGTGCCCGCTTTCGGGGGCACTTTCTTGCAATGCAGGAGAAAATTCTTAACCGTGAGGAAGAGTAAGTGCGGCCGGAAGTC
Organism: uncultured Acidobacteriaceae bacterium; assembly: GCA_963710965.1. Classification (GTDB taxonomy): domain Bacteria; phylum Acidobacteriota; class Terriglobia; order Terriglobales; family Acidobacteriaceae; genus Sulfotelmatobacter. Next base: position 25,417 of record CAVQCP010000002.1, read on the forward strand.
GACCCGCGAGGGGGATTCGTATTCCAAACGTCGAAGAATATGAGATTGACCCACCGCAAGCGGTCAGAGCGGAGAACGTGCGAAAAATAGCAGAACAACTATTATTGCTAGCGATGCGCATGGATTAGGCGTTGTTGCAACGATAGGTCTTGCAGTGCCAGCACCTGCCGACGAGAGCTGGTCGAGCATCGCCACCGCTTCAGTTTCGTCGCCTAGGATGTTCGCCAGCGAGTCAAGGTCCAGATAGCGTCGCCCCGCGAGAAGCGCGCCGCTCAAATGTTGGCCTTCAGCGGATTTGTTTTATCCAAGAATGCCGCAGCAAACTGCCTTCCAGCCGAGGAACGCAAGAGTTGCGCCGCCGAGCGAAGACCGCCCAGCTTCTGGCATGCCGACTTCGCGGAAAGTCCTTTGTCAGAGGTCGAGCACGACAGGCCCGCAGTTTGCGCGATGACGCGGAAGATGTCTGGTGTTTCCGGAATCCAGATTGACGGGCGCGGAACTGACGATTCGGCTGAAGCACCGGCCAGAATCATACTGCTTGGGCAGAAGTAGGTTGGCCCGCTCGATGATATTCGGAGTTCCTGCGACGTGAAAGCTGGCGAGCCCATCGGCCGCTCTCCGAGCACATAATGGCGCGGCAGATGGTATTGGGAAATGTTTAGCTCTGTGAGCCATCTGTGCTTGCTGGGATTGACCATCCCGAAGCTTCGAGGTATGGGCGTCCCAAAGGGCCGGATCACGCCATCGTCGGGAACAGCGAACGAGCGCAGCACGGAGAAATTATTGGTCTCGTAATAACGTATGGGCTAAGTGGGAATGACCTCGGCGGCAGTTCTAACCTGCCACTGTTGCGTATTAATCACCACCGATGACAGCCCCGTTTTAACTTGATCGAGTTGTGCTTGCGTTAGGGTCGCGCTCACTATTTTGAGCCCTGCGTGTCGTTGTCCGTTCCCCATCGCCAAGCTGGCAATAGGGCTCCAACTTGCTGACCTTCAGATACAGCCGGATCGTGCCCTCGTCCCTGACATGGGGCCACAGCAGGCGAGCCAAGGCGCGTTGCGCTCCGCTGGAGAGACCACCTTGCAAGATTTCTCCCACCAGTTTGGCCCTCTCCAGTTCTGCCAGGCGCACCCAGCCGCTCTTAAGCAGCTTAAAACTAGCCTGGCAATCGCGGCTTCTTTTGCCTGGCAGGTCTTGTTCGCCCGCGTCTTTTCTTTTCACGTTGCAACCTTTCGAATCAGTGCGAGCTTAGCCAACCTGGGTTGGGAAGCCCTTAGTCGAACTGGCATGCGAGGCGGGACGGGTGGAGTGACAGGGGGTGGTCGCTCACGCGAATATCCTCCGGTGCTTTCGACACGGAAGCGTTATTGCTGTTATGGGGGCCCGGCGTGCAACGAGATAGTCAACAGCCAGGGCTTCACGGGTGCGAATCGTACCTTCAGATTTGCACCCGAGGTCACAAGCTGCGCCTGACGACCATCGAATGTAAGCCGCTAAACCGTAAGCGTCGGTGATTGCCATCACCAGGTTAAGTTAGCGATACTGCAGTTGCGGAATCATGCAAGCGTTCCGCACTCAGCCAAGGATTCATCCTTCGAATTGCGAACGAGGGGGGTGATGTCACCGACTGGTTTGACCTCGCCCAAACACTCCATCTTAAATCTTTTTGATTTTGCTCCAGGGAAGTTGAAGACGCCCCAAGGCGAGGAAGGCGCGAAAGTCGTCAAATCAATCTTACCCCCTGGCGAAACCAACCTCCAAGCTCACCGCTAGCCGAAGCTCAAATATTCTTTTAGATTATCGAAATCACAGCAAGGTTGAAGAAATTGCCGCCATCGGGCTCTGGATCTTCGGGAGTCGGTCCGTGCGCACACCTTCGGTGGCGTGGTGCTGACTGACGGCCAATCAGTCGGTCCGCCCGCACAACTAGCCCAAAACGCGATTCCTTGTGTTCCGCCTGTGGGTAGCTATCTCCATTTGCTGACGAGGGCATAAAGGACTAGCACCATATGTCGGATGGCAACGCGGCGTATCGTGATGGCGCACTTCTCGCTGAATGTTAAAGTCAGGCGGGAAAGCCGTTTTACGTGGAAGTGCGTCGCAGCATTCAACCGCTCGACATAGCTGATAGAAATCGACTCTTTTTTCTGGAGTGCCATAGGCGCTAGGCAGCCGTTGGGCCCGTCGCGTAACGGTCTCCGAATACTTGACCTGACTTTACGATTGCAGCGAGTTTGCTTGGTCTCATGATCCACAGGATTTGATCGATGCCGTTTGCCGATGCGTCGACCGTCGCAAGTGCAACGGGAGCGCCATCCCGTGACATGAGAGCGGCCGCTTGTCCATTGATCTCGATCCAAGCAAGCGTCACACCTTTCCAGAAATGTGGCGCAACCGCAGTAACGAAGGTGGCGACACGCTTTCGACCAGAAACCGGGACGCGAGCCGCGCGCACAATTCCACCTCCATCGGCATGCCTGGTCATTCACCAGCACGAACCGGCGCGGCAACGCGCACGGGAGTTAGCCAACACTCCAGCGTTTGCTCGCGCCCAGCGACAGAGAAAGAAAGTGGAAGCGTTGTTCGCCGAATTGAAAAATCAGATCGGGCTGCGTCGTCTGCGCCTGCGGAGATTGAAATTTGTACGGGAACAGTTCTTCCTGGCTGCCGCAGCACAGAACCTCAAGCGCCTAGTGCGGTTCCTCACCCAACCGACAAGACCCGTTCTGGAAGCTACCGCTTAAAAGAACTGAGGGGAAGAAAAACTCAGCGGCATATGCCCCGTAAGAAGCCGCTTCTGTGCGATAGTTTTTCAACACCCACAGGCGTTATCATTTCACAGAATGTTTGAGTCTCAGAGATTTCTCCATTTGGGGCAGTAGGCGCTCGCTT
>CAVQCP010000003.1:0-15969 GCA_963710965.1 uncultured Acidobacteriaceae bacterium
TTTAGGTGACTATCAGCGTGGCCGAGGGAATATGGAAGCGGCGGTTGAGGCTTACAAGTTGGCAGCCCATCTACGCTCACAACGCCGATCTTCGTGCCCGGGCCTTCTCTCACATCGGATATACCTACCGCCAGATGAAGCAGCCAGTGAAGGCGAAGGAAGGTTTTGAAAGGTCACTGCAGGCCCTGCCCAACCAGCCTGCCATCCATGTGCAACTGGGCTTGATTGCTCAGTTGGGCGGGGACCCGGCAGAGGCCGTCCGCCAGTTCACGCACGCCATGAGGTTGCAACCCACTGACGTTGGCATGCTGTTGCTGGCCAATGCGCTGCTGGAAGAAGGAAAAACCAAGGAGTCCGACATTATCCTCAAGCGTGCCGAAGGCTTGTCAAAGGACATTGACGCAGCAGAAAAGCAAGCGCAGTCACTGCTGCGAGACGACTAGGATTCCTTCCATTGATTGGCGCACTGGCTCGCTTGTGTTGCTGGGTCAACAAAGTCCCGCCTGGTGGATAGAGTCGCGGGCAGGAGTGCCCGCGCCACACAGTCCACACTCGTGCATGTGCGCGCAAAAAAATCCCAGGCTCGAATTGAGCCCGGGACGGTTGATGCAGCCTTTTAGGTGCGCAGCCCTTTAACGCAACCAGATGTACCAGCTCTGGCTGAGCTTGTCGGGGGTGACTTCGGTGTATTTGATGGTGTAGCAGGGAGTGTTTCCCACCCCGCAGGTGGTTGCGCTGGTCGATTTGGTGTATGCAGCCTTCTCGATCTCGGTCGTGGCGGAAAGCTTGACCTCTTTCGCGGTGACCGCGCCGCTGATAGTGCCGCTGGCGACAGGATCAACGCAAGTCTTCTTGGCCGCGACGATGATCGGGTAGGCGACGTAGTTGTTGGTGGAATCGTAGTAGGTAATCGCCTGGCCGCCGGAACCAGCAGTTCCCAATCCGCTCGTCGCCGCCGTGTACTTGAAGCTCGTCGCCGTCGCGGAGGTGATAACGGCGAGGGCACCATTATAGTTCGCGTTAGTTGTCCCGGTAATGTACACATAATCGCCACCTGCGGTAGCGAAGGAGTTGTTTGCCGTCACGGTTACCGTGGTGCCGGATTCCGAGATGGCTGTGATAGGCGCGTAGTAAGCACCCGGGATTGGATAGTTGAAGTTGGCTTCGCAGTTGCCGTTGTTGGGGCCGGTGGCAACGCCGTCGGTGCCGAAGTTCTGGTCGCCGTAGATGACAACGTCGGCAACTGGAGTGTTAGCTCCGTAGGAGTTAGGTCCGAAATCCACGGTTCCGGAATCCGCAACCACCGAGCCGTTCTGCGTGGCTTCGAGAAGGTAGGTGAGTTCGTCAGCGGTGTCGCCTGACCAGTCTTCATACCAGGTGTTAGTCTGGCCACAATAGTTCTCCGTGTCGGCAGTTGTGGTCGCGGCGCAGCCAAAGGGCTGGTTGGGGGCATCGGTTGTATCCACGTTCAGATACCACACGTATGCGGGAGTACCAAGCACCGCTGAGCCGGAGAGTGACGCCGCGTCCGCCGTGCCCGTAGAGCCGATAAATGCGCAATCGGGTTGAGCTGTGCCACTGCCGCCAAAGCAGGGCCAGAGCTCGGCACCCGCGGTATTCTCCGACTGGCCCAGGGGTGTTTCGACGAAGGCCTGGCCGATACCGTACAGTCCGGCCGCTGGGGCTGCGCCGACAGCGTCGGACGCTTCACCGGAGCGGTTCGTGGGCTGGTGAGGCAGGACCTTGACATGCCAATGATGTGGAACTTCAGCCGCGAACACTTGTTGCCCACAAACGAACAGGGCAGCAATTGCGAGAGTCAAAAACACTTGCAACAGGGAAGCCTTTTTCATTGGGGAATTTCCTCCGAGGTATGCGAAGCCGGGAGTTAGGTGTGCTGGAATGACCTCCCAACTTGCGCGTGCGAAATATAGAAGCCGGGTTTGGACGTTGTCAACAACGAAATATTTTCAAAACTACTCAAAAGGGCCGCTGGACGGGCAATGTGACTTGGATCACAAAATGATCCCCTGAGCGCGGCCAACTCTCGTCGCTCTAATAGAAATTAACAAAATATTAATATGCCGGTAACTTTCGCGTAATGCCAGACGGTCTAACGTTACGTTTCCAGGGGAAAATCCTGCCCGGTCCCTCCGAAAGCCTCAGCCACTTATCTCCTGGCCGATTCGAAGAGAGGGCCGCAGGATCGTCCAAACCGATCGTCCAAAAGACCGATCGTCAAAAAAAAACAAGCAAACCGCAGCGAGGGGCTGAAGTTTATGAAACGCAGATTGGCAATCTTTCTAGCATTACCGCTGTTGATGACGGCGTGCGGCGGGAGCAGCAATAGCAGCAGCACCGCGGACCCTCCGGGGCCGCTGTCGGGAAATTGGCAAGTTGTGCTGCAATCAACCAGCAGCGTTGCCGACCCGCATCCGGCATCCGGCTTTCTCCAGCAGAACGGCGATGCCGTCACCGGGAGCGTGATTCAACTGAACAGCGCATGTTCCGGCATTGGAGGCGTGACCGGAACGGTGACGGGAAACAACGTATCGCTGGTGGTCTCTCCCACGGGGAGCGTGGTAACTCTTACCGGAGCGCTCAACAGCGGCGGGGGCGCGATGGGCGGCACTTACGAAATTACTTCGGCGGGGTGCAGTTCGCCGGGAATCGTACCCGACTCCGGCAACTGGACGGCGAATCTGGTTGCGCCGTTAAGCGGAAACATTCAAGGCACGATGACCTCTGGAAGTTTGGGCATTTTCACCGTCACCGGCTCGATTACGCAGGGACCGAACACCGGCATCAGCAATGCCACTCTCACCGGAACGCTGAACGTTTCCGCCGGATATTGTTTCACAACGGCAAGCATTGAGGGCTCCATCAGCGGAACGGGGGTGGTAATGAACCTGGTAGATTCGAGTGGCAACCAGATTGGACAGATCAGCGGAACCGCGACCCTGGATGGGAAGACAGTGACGGGAAGGTTTGGCTATCTGGGCGTGGCTACGGCTGCCAAAGGTTGCCGCGAGAATGACGGCGGCCCGGTGTCGTTCACCTTGTGAAGTAAGGTTGTGAAGTTACGTAGTGGCTCAGGTTAAATTTCTTTGCGGGCGTCATCCTGAGCGTAGCCGCTTTTCGGCGGAGCGAAGAGCCTGCCCTGAGCGCAGCGAAGGGATCTCCCCCACCGCACATCCCTATTGTCTACAGGAGATCCTCACCCGGCTGAATTGCGCCGAGTTTCGGGATGACGCTACCTCAATCAGGGCAGATTCAAACTGACCACTACCTGAAGTAATAGGGATCGCTTATCCTGGCCTGGGTGCGATCCCGAGTAATCCTGCAAAAAGTGACGGCATCGCCGTCCGCCTTTCATTCGCACTCCCAAAAGGGCCAACATCCTGCTGAGATTCCTGCCTCTATCCTTCCCTACCCAGTCCATTCAACAGCACTTCGCAATTTCCCAGCCGGGGCTCACCGAAAGGCACTGGCACAAATAAAAGGCAGGCTGCTCTAAGAGCCAGCCTGCCTGCTTCGGGCCTGCTTCGGGAAGTGCTTTCAACAACGCACAACACCGAACGAGGTTAACGTTTCTTATTCAATACGCCAGCACCGGATGCAAGCGCACTCGGTAAGGTGGCGCTGTAGGCGACTGAGGTTTGCGTGCCGGGGGTGGTGGTGACATACAGCGTGGTGGTGGTGGGCTCGACGTTGGCAATGGTGTAGGCGACGCCGTTAATGGTGATGGTCCCGCCTTCCCATGCTGTATTTGCGGCGAACTTCTGCCCCGACTTCCACGACACTTTGTAACCCTTATTTGCCGTGTGTGTAGCCGAAGTGCTCACTGTGCCCGAGAAAGTGACCGGGATACCGAAGGGCCCTTCGATGACTCCGCCCATATCACCACCGGCATCATCGATGCCCAGGGTGTTGCCGCCGTTGGTAGCGTTGGTAGAGGTGGCGGTTCCGTTGTTTCCCGTGACGCTGCTCTGTTTAAAGTGCGAGTGATAAACAGTGAGGCCGTCGGATACGCCGCCGATTCCGCCGGTTGCGGTGTAGAACGGGACGTAGTCGGCGATCGTGGTGTCGACAGCGTTTTCGGTGGCGGCAGCCCATGCTGCCGGACCAACCGGGTCGGTATTGCTGGAATAGTAGATCCAGCGGTAAATCGACCAGGCGCCGTAGGTGCCATTGCGCAGAGTCGGATAGGAAATGTTGCCGGGCCAGAGAGAAGCAGCGCAGTTGGTGGCCGTCCCGGTGGGGCAGTTGGGGAAGGTTTGGCCGGCTCCGCCGATGCCGCCCAGAGGATCGACGCCATCGATAGTGAGATAGTTGAAATTCGCGTTGCCCTTGAACTTGGCAGCGTTAGGGAAGCTGTAGAAGAAGTAGCCCAGCGCGTTGGCCTGGGTGTCGATCGCAGTAACTGCTTCGCTGGTACCGATAGCGCGGCTGCGGGAACCACCGCCGCCTACGCAGGTTTGACTGGACAGCGGGTTGACCGGATGCTGGGAGAGCGTTCCGGCGCCGCTGACGCCCTTTTCCTGGGAATCGCTGGTGTTGCCGGTGGTGCGGAACAGGCTGTACTCGACCACGTTCTCCGTACCGGACAGGGGTTCGCGGAGCACCGGGTTGACGTTTACAACCGGGCCCGCAAAGCCGCCGAACGCGGGATTGGCGGTGGTGCAAGCGGTGGTGCCATCGAACAAATTCGCGAGCAAGTAGGGGCCGCCGGCAGAGCCGGTGCCGGTGACGCCCGAGACCAGGTTCGTGGGATAGTTGCCTGCGCCGATGCCGGCGTTGTTGTAGCCGAAGATGATGGGACCGGCACCGATCGGAATCGTGGTAGTTGCGGGAACGGTAACGCCCGTGATCGGGTCGGATCCGCCGCTGAGCGCGAAGTTTTCTGGTTGCGAGAAGCTCGTGCTACCCGGCTGACCGGAGAGGATTTCGACTCCGTAGTTGGCATTGCCCTGAATCAGGCGATAGCCAAGGCCGGAGAGAGTGGCATTGCCGTTGGTAAGGGCGCGGGCAGTAACGAACAAAGCGTCTTCCGCACGGATGTCAGTCAAGGCAACGTTGACGTGCACATCGCTTCCGGCCGTCGCTTCGGTGATGCCGGTGCCGATCACGTTGTAGACATTGGCCGGCAGGGCTACATCGACGGCATTGTCAGGCCAGATTGCGCTCGGGGAGATAAGGTTGCCAGCGGCAATGGGAGGAGTGATGACGCCGATTTGCGCTCCCGCCACGCCGTTTGGCTGCTGCGCCAGGAGCGAGCGGACGCCGGTGGTGGAATCGACGCTAATGTTCAGCCAGATATCCTGGACACCCGTGGAGCCAGTCGGGTCGGAGCAATCTGCCGTCCAAACTACCCAGAGGTTGCCAATGACGGGATCGATGTTGGAGCTGCGAGAGTCGATGAGATACGAGGCGTTTTTGCCGGAATAATGATAGGCGGCAAGCGTGTCGCCATTGGTATTGCAATTCGCGGGATTGGTGCTGTAGGTCGGCACTCCGACGTTGGCCAGACTAAGAGCCAGGGTGTCTGCGCCGATCGCGGCGGTAAGAAATTGCGACGAAGCTCCGCCGCCGGCCACGTGCACAGTCTGGGCGATGGCTGGAAGAGCTCCAATTACCGCCAGCAGCAGCGCAGCGGTCACGAGGGTACGGTTTTTCATTGGTCTTTCTCCTTAGAAGAAAAGTCTTGGATTTTCACACGGACAACAGGAAATCGAAAAGCACACCTTCCAGATAATCGGAACTGGGGTTCCTGCTTGCTTACTAATCGGAGAAGCCGGGGCCAGCTCTCGCGACTGGACGACTATAGGGTTGCGTCGCTTCGAAAGTCAAGTAAGTCAATAGACTTAATTATAATTTAACCCAGCTTTGATCGCCCGTTCATCTGGCATTCATCGACCATTCATATTTCGAATCCCATGAGCGTTGGCACGGCGCTCTTCTTACATCCTTTGGCGAGGAGGTTCATGGAAGAGAAGCGGGCGCGGATGAAACAAATAAAGGCAGGCTGGATGGAAAAGCCAGCCTGCCTGCGTGGGGGAGTGCTTTCAACAACACGTGGTTAACGTTTTTTATTCAATACGCCAGCGCCGGATGCAAGTGCAGTCGGCAGAGTAGCGCTATAGGACTGGCCCGTGGCGGTGCCCGGGGTGGTGGTTACATACAGCGTAGTCGTGGTCGGCAGTACGTTGGCGATGGTGTAGGGGGTGCCAGCGATGGTGATGGTCTGGCCCTCCCACGCAACGTTGGCAACGAACTTCTGGCCCGCTGTCCAAGTTACTTTGTAACCCTTGTTCTTGGTATGAGTCGCCGAGGTCGTCACGGTGCCGCTGAAGGCTTCGTCAATGCCGAACGGGCCTTCGATGACTCCGCCCATGTCGCCACCCGCTTCATCGCCGCCGCCGAGGGTGTTGCCACCGTTGGTAGCGTTGGCCGTGGTTACAGCTCCGTTGACTCCGGTGACGCTGCTCTGTTTAAAGTGCGAGTGATAGACGGTGAGGCCGTCGGATACGCCGCCGATTCCGCCGGTTGCCGTGTAGAAGGGCACGTAGTCGGCGACCGTGGTATCGACTGCGTTCTGGGTGGCGGCGGCAAGAGCGGCCGGACCGACTGGGTCCGTGTTGCTGGAATAGACGATCCAGCGATAAAGCGCCCAAGCCCCATAGGTGCCATTGCGCAGAGTTGGATAGGACAGGTTCCCGGGCCAGAGAGTGGCCGGGCAGTTGGTTTCCGAGCCGCTGGTGCAATAGGGGAAAGTTTGACCCGCGCCGCCAATTCCGCCGAGGGGATCGACGCCGTCGAGGGTCAAATAATTGAAATTCGCACTGCCCTTAAACTTGGCAGCGTTGGGGAAGCTGAAGAAGAAATAGCCGAGAGCATTGGCCTGGGTGTCGATGGCCGTGACTTCTTCGCTGCTGCCGATGGCTCGACTGCGGGAACCGCCGCCGCCGACGCAGGTTAGGCCACTGACTGGATTCACGGGATGCTCGGAGAGGGCGCCGGAGCCGCTGATGCCCTTTTCCTGAGAGTCGCTGGTGTTGCCCGTGGTGCGGAACAAACTGTATTCCACTGTGGCCGCAGCGCTGGCAAGAGGCTCACGAAGGACCAGATTGACGTTGGTGGTGGGCCCGCTGAATCCAAAGGCCGGGTTCGCGGTGTTGCAAGTCGTCGTGCCATCAAACAGGTTGGCGAGCAAGTAGGGGCCACCGGCAGCACCAGTCCCTTTGACTCCCGAGATCAGATTGGTGGGATAGTTTCCGGCTCCGGCGCCAGCGTTGTTATAAGCGAACACGACGGGAGCGGCGCCGATCGGAATGGTCGTGGTTGCGGGAACGGTAACCCCGGTAATGGGATCGCTTCCGCCGCTAAGTGCGAAATTTTCCGGCGTCGCACTGCTTGTGCTGCCTGGTTGGCCCGACAAGATGGAAGATCCGTAATTGGCGTTGCCTTGAATCAGGCGATAGCCAAGACCCGAGAGTGTGGAAGTGCCGTTGGTTAGGCTTCGGGTAGTGATGAACAGAGCATCTTCGGCGCGTTCTTCGGAAAGGGCAACGTTCACGTGAACATCGCTGCCCACGGTCGAATTGGTAATGCCGGTGCCGATCACGTTAAAGACATTCGCTGGCAGGGCTACATCGACGGCATTGTCAGGCCACAGTGCGCTCGGGGTGATCAGGTTGCCAACGGCCGGAACGGGCGTGGTGATTCCGATTTGGGCGCCAGCCGTGCCGTTGGGCTGCTGGGCTAAAAGGGAGCGAATGGCGGTGGTTCCATCGACGCTGACATTCAGCCAGATGTCCTGGACACCCGTGGAACCGGTTGCGTCAGAGCAATCGGCGGTCCAGACTACCCACGCGTTGCCGGCAGTGGGGGGAATGTTGGTGCTGCGGGAGTCAACCAGATACGCGGCGTTTTTGCCGGAATAGTGATAGACGGCAAGCGTGTCGCCATTGGTGTTGCAATTCGCGGGATTGGAGCTGTAGGTCGGCACGCCGACGTTGGCCAGGCTAAGAGCCAGAGTGTCTGCGCCAAGAGCCGCGGTAAGAAATTGCGACGAAGCTCCGCCGCCAGCCACGTGCACAGTCTGGGCGATGGCTGGAAGAGCTCCAATTACCGCCAGTAGTAGCGCGGCAGGAATGAGGGTGAGCCTTTTCATTGATTCCTTCTCCTTAAACAAAAATCTGGGATTTTCTTCGATTGCCGTTACCGGAAATCAAAAAGAGACTTGCCAAACAGCCTGTGGGGGGGCTCCGCTGTTTGATCGATCGAGAAAGCTGAGGTCGCTTTCTCGCTGACTCCGGGACTATAGTGCGAACAGGATTCTATGTCAAGTAATATAATAGACTTTATGGTTATACTTTGTTTAATGGTGCTAATAGAGATTTAAGGCCAGAGTAGTTTGTCCCTGGAAGCGCCAGTAACACGGATTTATGACGGAAACGTCTCCCTCCCGGCGCATCACTCCGCCTAACCGAAAAGCCGCCGCAGCGGGCGCTGCAGCGGCTCTTTCAGCTTTAAGTCAATTCCAGCTTTAGGTCAATTCAACGGGAAAGGGCAGCGTTCCCTTCCCTGCCGGCGCGGCGGGTTGGGGACCTAACGCCGGCGTTTGTCGGAACTGCTCGGAGTTGTGCAGCTTCCTGCCGTCGCCCCGTTTCCATACAGGCTCACGGTCTGGGGACTGGCTCCGCCATTATCCGTGATGTTCAAGCAGGCACTGCTGGGCGATGTCGAGGACGGCGTGAAGGTGATATAGATCGCGCAATTGGTGCTGGCCGCCAGCGGGAGCGTGCCACAAGTGTTGGTCTGTGAATAGTCGCCGGCGTTGGGTCCAGAGAAATTGATCGCAGAGATGTCCAGCGGGTTCAGAGCATTTGTGCTGGTATTGGTTAAAGTGACGAGAATCGCGCCGCTCGAAGTACCGGCCGCCTGGGTGCCGAAGTTAACGTTGACCTTCGAAAGAGTGACCACGCTGGCCGGCGTCGGCAAGTAGGTCACGGTGTAGCCCGGCAGGTCGGTGAACAAAGACTCAGAGAGGTCGAAACCGGTGGGAAGCGGGTAATTATTGGCCCCGATGCCATCCGCGATCGTAGACTGCAAATTCACTTTGGCGATCCAGCTTTGGTTGGCGTCGATGAGAACCCCGTAGTCATGTTTGTCCACAACACTGTTAAAAGTTGAAATTGCGTTGGGATCGTTGCTATTCACAAAGGTGCTCCCATCTGGAGCAGCTGGCAATGCACCGTAGGCGTAGTAAACCTCGCCAGGAAAAACCGAGCTATCGCCGCGGAAGAATGGCCATGCCTCGAAGCCGAGACAACCGCCTCCAGTTTCGGTTAAGAACAGGGAGTGGGTGACGCCTGCGGCTTCGGAGCTTGCTCCAACGCCAATATCAAGCATGTTGAAACCGCCGGATTGGCCAGGGCAGAAGCTAAGACCGGAGGCTAACAGATCCACCACCGGGGAGGTGGGATTGATCACATCCAGCAATGCCTGGTCGTTGGCGCCGGCATCACTGACTGCGGCGTAATCCAATTCCACATCGATCGCCACCCCGTTTGCCTGGGTCAGGCCCAAGCCGGTATCCGTGGTGACGGCGTTGGTCGATAGATTGAACATCTGCACTTCGTTCGTACTCGGGCTGGTGCTCAAAATATAAGGCGGAGACGCGACGGGGTTCAAAGAAAAATTTGCTGCCGGGGCGGGCGCAGGGGTAAGCGGAATCGCGGTAAACGTACCGGCGACCAGATCGAGCGTGTAAAACCCTTCCGCGGTACTGAGAACGAGCAGGCCGGTCGAAGGATTAAACACGGCTCCGCAGATCATGCAGGTGATTCCGTTGATGGTTACGCTTTGCGTAACCGGCGATTTGAAACTGGAAACCAGAGTATTGTTCGAGACATCGCTTGAGACGTTGCTGGCGTCGATGATCAACACATTGGGCGACGCGTAGCTGATGACGGCCACTAGGAAATTGGCCTGGCTGGCGACGGTGGCGTTGGGCACGAAGCCCGCGGGCATCGGGATCGTAGCCAGAATTGCCGCAGGTACCGGCAGCACGCTGGAAAACTGATCCGCATCCAGATTGATCTCCTGCACGGCATAAGCGCCCTGAATCTGATTTTGCGAAACCGGAAGGTAGAGTGCATCCGCGAAAGCGGACTTGAAGGGCACGGTCAGAGTCCCGTTGGTTGTGGTGGTAAAGCCATTGGTTTCGGTGAGCAGTTGCAGTACACCAGATACGGATCCAACGGTGGCCGTGACCGTGGCGGCGCCGATCGCGACGCCGGTCGCCACTCCGCTGGAATTCACGGTGACGTAGTTGGTGGAACTACCGGGTGACGAAGCGGCCCATGTCACCTGCGAGGAAATCACGACCGAAGTGCCGTTATTGTAGACACCGGTGGCGATGAGTTGACGTTGCTCGCCCAGGCCGATCAATAAATTCGATGGCGTGATGTTGATGGCCACCAGGTTCACACCGCCGGAAGGATTCGACGTACTGGTAGAAGCGTAGGGATTGCCGCTGCTGCCGCCGCACGCTTGCAGCAACGCAAGAACTACCCCCAGCAAGGCCAGCGCTAAAATCCTGCCGCAAATCTTGTTTTTCCACTTCAGTGGTTCTGCTCCGGAACTCCGCATCGACTCTCCTAAACTCCAGATGATTCCCTGCTGCGGCTGCTACGCTATTGCTCCGACTGCCGGGCGAAGGGATTTTGCGAGTGCAAATCGCCATCGGCCTTCGGCGATTTTTCCGCGCCCGCGACCTGTTCCTTGATCCAGTCAAATCCCGTGCCCGAAGCGTTGGCGGTTTTGAAAGCCTTCGCGTCCGCGTAATGGATGATTTTGGCATTCGACGGTGCGGCCGCTTCTACCTTCCTCTTCGCTTCGTCGGGCGTGACTGTGACCGAGGAGACAAATTGAATGCGCAGGTTACGATCTTTCAGCGTGGGCAACCACTTCACCGGATCCAGGGGAGCCACGCGCGCCTGCCACTCCGGCTTCAAGTAATCGGGACGTTCGTTCTCCGGTACCAGAGTGGATTTTGCCACCCAGTCCGGCCAATCGCCCCAGGGATTGAGCAGATCCAACGACTTGATTCGAGGATCGGCGGCGGCCGCGAGAATCGCGATACTCGCGCCCGATCCGTCGCCAAACATGCCCACGCGGCTCATATCCAAGTCGCCGCGTTTGTCGAGATAGTCCAGGATCATTTGCACATCGTGCGAGGAGGTCGCCATCGACTCCTGCAATTCGCTCACAAACCACTGCTTCATGGGGCGCGGCGCGTGATAACGCAGGCCAGTGAGGGCGGAGGGGAATCCGACGGCCGCAACGCCATTGCGCACCAGAAACTGGCAGAAGGCATCATCGCGAAAGCGGTCGAGCTCGAAGGGATAACTGTAAAGATAAAGAACGACCGGAGGCTTCTCCACGCCGGTGGGCTTGATTACGTACAAGTCGATGGGATCTGCCACGCGCCACTGCGTGGCGATGAATTCGCGAGTGTAGGCGGGATTGTTCTTAAAAACTTCCGCAACCAACGTATCTCCGAATACGAGCTGGCTTCCTTTGAGCGACGGGGTCGACCAATCTTCGACAGTCTTTGGTGCCAAGTCTTTGCTGGAGACGTTGCCCGCAACGACGGGCCCAGAAGCGGCTTCGGGCGTTAGCGCCTGGGATGGATCCTGTGCCGGAGTGGACTGCGACTGGGCGCTCACTCCAGAAAGCGCGATCAAACTTAAGATTGCGATGCGACAACTTTTCTTATAAAGACTCAACTGCAGCATCAGACTCCCCTTGAACGAAATTCTTCGGACTGTAACTCTATCAAATCTATCTGAGAACTGGAAGATTGAAAAACCAAGGCAGGCTGCCGAGTAAGCCAGCCTGCCTCAGGTGGTGCATTTTCATTCAGCCCAACAACTCAAGCAAGACTAGCGCTTCTTGTTGAGTGTGCCGGGGGCAGTTGCCAGAGCGGTAGGCAGGGTTGCGCTATAGGACTGACCGGTTGCCGTTCCCGGGCTGGTAGTAACGTACAGGGTGGTGGTCGTCGGCAGTACGTTGGCGATGGTATAGACAACGCTTTCGATCGTGATGGACTGACCTTCCCACGCCGCGTTCGCCACGAACTTCTGACCCGCCGTCCAAGTTACCTTGTAACCCTTGTTGGCAGTATGAGTCGCCGAGGTCGTCACGGTGCCGCTGAAGGCTTCCGAGGTGCCGAACGGCCCTTCGATCACGCCGCCCACGTCGCCGCCGGCTTCGGTGCCGCCGCCGAGGGTGTTGCCACCATTCGTGGCGTTAGCCGAGGTTGCCGGGCCATTGACGCCGTTGACGCTCTTACAAGTATTTACCGGAGCGCAGGAGCCCAATGGAACGGTGTCCTTGAAGTGCGAGTGGTAAACGCTGAGACCGTCAGAGACTCCACCGATGCCGCCGGTGGCCGTGTAGAACGGAACGTAGTCGGCAAGCGTGGTGTCAATGGCGTTCTGGGCAGCCGCCGCCAGCGCAGCCGGACCAACTGGGTCCGTGTTGCTGGAGTAGACAACCCAACGATAAATCGACCACGCACCGTATTGCCCGTTGCGCAGGGTCGGGAAAGAAACGTTGTCAGGCCACAGAGAAGCCGGGCAGGGACCGGCGCAGTTCGGGAAAGTCTGATTCGCACCGCCGATGCCGCCGAGAGGATCGACGCCATCCAGGGTCAGATAGTTATAGGTGGCAGCAGTAAGCTTGGCTGCATTCGAGAAGCCCCAGAAGAAGTAGCCGAGGCTGTTGTTGGTGCCGATAATTCCGCCGCCGCCTGCTTTACCGATCACTTCACCGGTGCCGATGGCACGGCTGCGGTAGCCGCCCGAGGCACAACCGCCGTTGCCGCTGTTCACTGGGTTAAGCGGAGCCTGAGACAGGGCGCCCGAACCGCTGATTCCCTTTTCCTGAGAATCCGAGGTGTTGCCGGTGGTGCGGAACAAGCTGTACTCCGTGGTATTCATGGTGCCGGAGAGAGGTTCACGCAGGAGCGGGTTGACATTGACCACGGGACCGCTAAATCCGAAGGCCGGATTGGCGGTGGTGCAAGCGGTGGTGCCATCGAACAAATTCGCGAGCAAGTAGGGGCCGCCGGAAGAGCCGTTGCCTCTGACGCCCGAGATCAGGTTGGTGGGATAGTTGCCTGCGCCGATGCCGGCATTGTTATAACCGAAGACGATGGGCGCGGCGCCGATCGGAACGGTCGTGGTAGCGGGAACGGTGATACCGGTGATGGGGTCAGAGCCGCCGCCCAGAGAGAAGTTTTCCGGAGTGGCGATCGCGCTGCTACCCGGCTGGCCAGAGTGAATCGAAACGCCGTAGTTGGCATTGCCTTGGATCAGGCGATAGCCGAGACAGGAGAGACTAGCGTTGCCGTTGCACAGGGTGCGGGTGGTCGCAACCAAAGCATCTTCCGGGCGGATATCGGTCAGGCCGACGTTGATGTGAACATCGCTGCCCGCGGTGGTGTTGGTGATGCCGGTTCCGATAACGTTGTAGACATTGGCGGGGAGGGCGGTATCGAGGGAATCATCGGCCCACAGACTGGCGACGCTTGTGACGCTATTGGCCGCAGCGACGACAGGAGTAACGACGCCGAGCTGCGCGCCAGCGCCGGAGTTTTGTTGCGACAAAACGGAGCGGACGCCGACGGTGGAGTCGACGCTGATGTCGGCCCAAATGTCCTGAACGCCGCTGGTTGAGTCGCTGCAATCAGCGGTCCACACCACCCAGAGATTACCCGACTCGGGGTTGATGTCGGTGCTGCGGGTGTCGACGACGTAGGCATTGCTCTTTGCCGAGTAGTGGTACACGGCGAGCGACTGACCGTTGGTGTTGCAATTCGTGGCGTGCCCGCTGGTGGTCGGATAACCCACGTTCGGCAGGCTCAGAGCAAGAGTATCGGCGCCGAATGCGGCGGAAGCCCATTGGGCCGAAGAGCCGGCGCCGGCCACGTGCACAGTTTGTGCGGTGGCAGGAACTACGGCTACGATCGCGGACGCTACCACACCCGCGAGCAGAGATTTAATTCGTGTCATTTTTTTCTCCTAGAACGAAGTTGCAAATCATGGAACGATGGCTGGGAGCCACACTCGTGCCGACAAAATTCGCCTCGGCCTCTCGGAATATGGACCCCAACGTAGGGGGTTGCGTAAGAAACGTTCAGCTGGATTTGGCGGGCACCACACTGGGAACCACTTGCCAGCCGCAAGCAACTATGGAGGATGGAGGTTACGCTGCAATCAATGAATTGTTAAAGTTGTAAGAATTCTTCCCGCAGGTCTGTGGGAAACAAGTCGTTTCATTGCCGCGAAAACTTCAACCGGCGGCAGAACTGGCCGAAGAGGCTGTGGAAATTGGGTCGCCGAACTGTAACCTGATTTTAATCATTCTGTCACGCCTGCGTAACAGCGCCCGTGTAAGAGTTATAGGCCCCGTTGAAATCCATTTCCGCCACGTGGCTATGCCATTAGGTTGTCGTGGTTTTCGGGTCATATTTGCGGTTCGCCAGATTCCCAGTTGGAAAGATGGACGCGGTGCGGGATGAGCGGGTGTAGTTTTGCGTCCCGGGCTTGCGCCTTACTCTTCGCTTGGATTTTATTTTTAGCTTCATAGTCGCCGGCAAGCGGGAAATGCCGCGATTGGCGGCAGCGGGCTGGGCGGGATCTCCTGTTTTACCAGACAGGTTCAACCGGCGCGGCACACTATGCAGCACATTATTCATCATTCATCCGGAGGAATTTAGAAATCGTGAGACTTGCCAGGATCGGTTTCTATCGGTTGGCTCTCATATTTATGGTTGCCTGCGGCAGCTTGCAGTTGCAGGCGGCGCAGCACAACATCGCTGCGCGCAACTTCGTATTGCATGCGGCCGCAGACGAAATGCCGCAGGAAAAAAGTGGCGCGACCGTGGCTGGCAAGGTGGCAGACGGCTCGGGAAAAGGTCTGCCAGGAGCCACGGTTTCGGTCAAAGATTCTTCCGGCGTAAACCTGACTGCCGCGACGGATGCAAAGGGCAAATACAAAATCACCGGTATCCCCGCGGGAACTTACACCATCTCCGTAAGCGCGAATGGCTTCAAGAATTTTGAAGCTGCTGGGATTCCTCTGAAGACCGGGGATGCGGTGCCGCTGGACGTGCTCCTGGAAGCTGGATCGAATCCGGCTGGCTCGACGGAAACTGCTTCGACCGAACCGGGTGCGGCGCCGGCAGAAGGCGCTCAGAATACTGGCGCCCCGTCGACGCCGCCGGCGCAGACCCAGAATGCCTTGGGCAGTTGGTTGTATGTAGAACCGGTGATCCCAGCACCGCCACCGGGCACGCCAGCACTCATGCAGCCGACCGGCCAGAATCAATCGCAGCAAACCGTAGCCGCGTCGACCGTCACCGTGGTGAACAAAGACTCGAAAACCGCAACCGTCACCGGCGTGGTGACCGACCCGACGGGCGCAGTGGTCGCGGGCGCGACGGTAACGATCTCGAACGCTAGCGGAGTGAAGCTGACCGCCATCAGCAGTGCGCAAGGCCAGTATGCCATCAGCGGCGTGCCCCCCGGAACGTACGATCTGTCGGTCACCGCACCGAATTTCAAAGTGTTTCAGACGGCAGGACTGGCGATCACGGCGGGCGCGACGCTGCCCATGGATGCGATGCTGGAAGCGGCCGGCGAGAAGACAGAAGTCAACGTGCAAGCGGGTGGCGCGGCGCAGGTGGAGACGGAGAACGCCGAAGTCGCGGGAATCATCACCGAAAAAGAGGTCACCAGCTACGGACTGAACGGACGCAACTTTACGGCATTGATCACACTGACGCCAGGCGTAAGCAATCAGACCGGTCAGGATGAAGCGAAGGTCGGGGTGCAGGGCAGTGTGAAGTACAGCGTGAACGGCGGTCAGCAATACGTAGTCGTCGAAGAGACGAGA
>CAVQCP010000004.1:0-93938 GCA_963710965.1 uncultured Acidobacteriaceae bacterium
GGAGAGTACAGCGCAACAGATCCCTAATAGCACCCATCTTCGGCCTCGCTGACGCCAAGACGGGTGCTCCAGAGTTCAACCCTGAGTGGGTCGATCGCATTCGGAAGATGGAATTTCCTCAACTTGTGTTTTTGCCCAAGACCCCTGGTCTTCTCGAAGTGGATAGCATCGCCCGATTAGACGAGCTGCAATCAGTCTTCACGCCACATCTGGATCCGACCCAGTTCGCCCTCGGCGACGAAATGCGGAAGATTCTGATCGGGCAGGTACAACTCTTCTTTGCCAACGTCGGGCCGAACTACTACACAGAACTTCGGGAGATGCTGCTAAAGAGCTGACGCTTTTCCGAAACCCGACTTTTGTGCATCAAGTCGCCTTCCTGACCCGGGACTTATCTTCTGGGTGGGATGCTGTCCAATCTTACGAATCAACACATTTTCTCGACGCTGTGGACTTACCGTAGAATGTCTGATCGCGCCGCCTTGCAAGGGGCGTCGGGCTGATTCGCCGTCCGTCGTCCGTCGTCCGTTCTCTCCCGAAGAACGACAGTCCTGATGCAAATCTCACCGCAAACAAATCTGGTTGGCAGCCTCTCAAATTTGATGAATTGCAGTTCGGGGGGAAGGTTCGCAGAGATTCCTCACAGAAGATCAGATTGCAGTTGCCGATGGAATCCCCAGAAGAACTCCAGAAAAACGGCACCGTCTACAATTTCGACACCATCGATGTAGACGGAAAACCAGAAGTGCACTTTAAGTGTCTGAAAAGATTGGTCGGGGAGAGAGGATTTGAACCTCCGACCCCCTGGTCCCGAACCAGGTGCTCTACCAGGCTGAGCCACTCCCCGACGGCGTTGCGGGCGGCAACAGGGAAGGCCATCCACCCGCACACGTTGCTTCTCGATGGGCACAGAGATTATAGCATCGCCGAGTGCTCGCGTTTCGTATGCCTTGCCGCACTTCACTTCAGTCGGCGTTCAGTGCGGCGTCGGTGAAGATGGCGTGACAGATCAAATGGGTCGCGGTGTCGATGGACCGATTCAGCTCGGCCTTGGGCATGCGCCTGGCTTGCGCCAGCAAGGTCCAGAAAAAATGATCCATGGCGTGGGCCAGGCCGGGAAGGTCGATGTTCTTACGGGCGCCGGGTAATGCATGCAGGCGCTGAAAAACGGCCAGCACGCGGGCGGTCGTCCAGTTGCGAATTTCCGCTTCTTTGCGCGACAGTTCCCTATCGGAAAGCACGGCTTCCTGCCAGGCACGGTAGGCGCCCAGATAACGCAGATCGTGAGCAAACGCGCGCGCCAATAATTCGCGAACCACTTCACGAACGCCGGTGGCCTGGGCTGGGTGAAAGTTAAGCTGGCTTAGCTGTTCGAGCAATTCGTCCATCAGCGCCAGCAAAAGCTGGCGCTTGGAGCGATAGTGCTGATAAAAACCTCCGACGGCCAGGCCGGCGCGGGCGGCGATTTCGTCGATGGAAGTGTTCTCGTATCCTTTTTCGCCGAACAACGCGAGGCCAGCCGTCTGCAGGCGTTCGCGCTTGTCGAGGCTGCGTTTCTGGCGTGGGGCGTGGGGAAGGTCCTGGCCGGCGAGCAGGTGGGGACGCGCCTTCACGATTGTGGCCGCTGGCCAATCGCTACCCCGAGGAGCGCACCCGCGCAGCAGCACAACATCCATCCCCCGAAGACGCCCGCCACTTGCGGAGACATGTTGGGAAACACATGGGAGAAAAATGCGCTGGAAAAGGGATCGAGCAGAAGGGTGGGGAGGGCAACAGAAAGGCCGCCGGCAAGCCATTGTTCGCGGGGCAGGCGGCGGCAGAGCCGGCGCACAATCCAGGCCATCAAAGGAAAGCTGATGGCGAACAGGATCAGCGTGCCCTTCCAGTTGCCGGGAAGCAGCAGGTGCTGGCCTTCGAGGCGCAAAGTTAATGTCGCTCCGATCCAGATGGCGAGGCCATAGAGAAACAGTTTGCTATTCATATATGAACATGAGTTCATATTCTTATATGGAATCTTCATCCGCGCAAGTAACCAAGTTATTAATAGCCCACGGCAGCAGGCGTGGAATTCGCGCTACACTGATTTTTCAGTCCCAGCTGCGTTACGTTGCCCGGCTTATGATCGTCCTCTGCGCTCATCGACTGTACACGCCGCGAGAAGAAGTACGCGAGCCGCTACTGTTTATCGAAGACGGGCGGATCTCGGCCGTTTCCTCGCGCGCGGAAAAGGAGCTCCCGAAGAACGCAGCGGTGATCGACCTGGCAAAAGAGTTTGGCGAGTGCGCCCTGGCGCCAGGTTACGTGGACATCCACATGCATGGCGGCGCGGGGTTGGACGTGATGCGAGCCTCGCCCTCCGAACTAGCGCATCTGAACAAAATTCTCACGACGCACGGAGTTACGGCCTACTTCCCTACAACGGTTACGGCGTCACACGATCAAACTTGCGCGGCGTTGGAACGACTGGCGGATGCGATTGAAGCGGCGGAGAGTTTTTCTGGTAATGGCGAAGGCGTGCAGGCGAGACCGGTGGGGATCCATCTGGAGGGTCCTTTTCTTAGCCACCAGCGCCGCGGCGTGCATCCCCCGGAATTATTGGTTAAACCGACGGTGGCGATCTTCGAGCAGTTCTGGCAGGCGGCGCGCGGTCGTCTGCGCATGATGACCATCGCCCCGGAATTGCCTGGAGCAATCGAAGTGATCGCCGAAGCCGCGCGGCGCGGGGTTTGCGTGAGCATCGGCCATTCGGATGCCACGCTGGATGCGGCGCGCGCCGGAGCTAAGGCAGGGGCGCGCCACGCCACCCACACCTTCAACGCGATGCGGCCGCTCGATCATCGCGAGCCCGGAATTTTGGGAGAAGTCTTAACCGATCGCCAACTCACCGCCGATATCATCGCGGATGGCATTCATGTTGCTCCCGAGGTGGTAAAACTTTTCTTGCATGCGAAGGGCGTTGAGGGGTCGGTGCTGATTACGGATGCGACCGCTGCGACGGGCATGCCGGAGGGTACGTATCAACTGGGGCCGATCCAGGTTGACGTGAAAGATGGCCGCTGCACGTTGCACGAAAAAGATGGAAAGCCGAGTGGGCAACTCGCGGGCAGCGTGCTGACGATGGATCGCGCGGTGCGGAACGTAACGCAGTTCGCGGGATGGAGTCTGAAAGATTCCGTGCGCGCCGCGACTCTGAATGCGGCGCACGCCGCGGGGCTTACGCAACACGGACAACTTGCGGCTGGCATGGACGCGGATCTGGTGGTGCTGAGTCCGAATGGAGAAGTAAGGAAAACGATCGTCCGCGGCCGCGGATTCTGAAGCTAGTTTGGTTTGCGCTCTTTGGCGTCGACCATATAGCGCAGCAAGATGGCTTCGTCCGCCCGGGTTAACTGGTCGAGGAACGTGGTGTCGCTCTTGCCGTCTTCGACAGTCTGCGCGGCGCTCGATTGCCGGAGCTTGTCGCCGAGTTCGGGTTCGTTGCTCATGACCTGGGTGTAGAACCAGAGAAAATGGCGCATCTGGTCGAGCGACTTGCACAAGGTCTGGATGGCTTCGGTCTCGGGCAACGCACTTAGGGCTTCCATGAGTTCAGGGTCGCTGGGCGCCTGCATGGCAGCGCAGTTGAGTTCCCGCTGGATCGCTCGTAGATCTTCAGTCACTCGGACCATCCGAGTGTGAAGGTCGTCCATCTCTGAGTTGTTCGCCATGGGTCGGCGCGATTTCCCAACGTCTATCGCGTGCCCCAACATCTCATCAGGCAAGGCAAGCGGATAGATACCCCACGATCATGCGCTTTCGTAATTCATCCGATTACCTTGGTCCCGCGCAGTAACCTTACTGCTGGTTCAGATGAAATGCGGCCACGGGCAAGGGTTTTCACGTGCTCGCGGTCGGGGAAGGGCGGGAGGGGATACTGTTTTCGGTTCGATTTTGCTCCGCACACTAGTGCATTCGCCATCGGTTTGCCCGGATCAGGAGACAGCATCACTTTCGAGGATGCTTTCGGTTGTGATACAAGAAACGCGATGACGGAACTAACACGCCGCGATGTGTCGGGGCAACAACTGGTGCGGGCTATCGGCCGTTGGAGCCTGGTCGCGCTGGTGGTGAATTCGATCGTGGGCAGTGGAGTGTTCGGGCTGCCTTCCACGGTGGCGGCGCTGATTGGAAGCTACAGTCCTTACGCAGTACTTGCCGCCGGCGCCGGAATGAGCGTGATCATTGGCTGCTTCGCGGAGGTGGCGTCCCGTTTTCAGCAGGCCGGTGGGCCGTATTTGTACGCGCGGGTGGCATTCGGGCGGCTGATGGGAATCCAAACCGCCTGGATGCTGTGGCTGGGACAAGTGGCAGCGCCGGCGGCGAATGCCAACCTTTTTGTGATCTATCTGGGAGAGTTTTTCCCGCACGCGAAAGATCCTCTAAATCGCGCGGTCATTCTCACCGTTCTGATTGGCTTATTAACGATCATTAATGTGCGCGGAGTGCGCGGCGGAACGCAGGTAAGTAACTTGTTCACGGCCGCGAAACTGGTGCCACTTCTGGCCGTGATTGTGCTCGGAATGATTGTGCTGCAGCGCCATCATTGGGCGATTGCGAGCGCGCCGGTTGCGGCTCCGGGTATGAATCAGTGGTTGAAGGCGATGCTGCTTCTGGTGTTCGCCTATGGAGGATTCGAAACCGCGCTCGCGCCCATGAGCGAAGCCAAAGATCCGCGGCGGGACGCTCCCTTCGCGCTCTTTGTCGCTCTGCTGGCTTGCACGGGAATGTATGCGCTCATTCAGTGGGTTGTGGTTGGAGTTCTGCCCAACGCGGCGCACAGCTCGCGTCCCTTGGCTGACGTTGCCCGGATTGCAGTTGGCCCCATAGGAGCGGCGCTGGTCGCGATTGGGGCGCTGATTTCTTTTTACGGATATCTGAGCGCGAAAATTCTGGCTATGCCGCGGGTGCCGTTTGCGCTGGCTGAGCAAGGGGATTTCTTCAAACCTTTCGCTTTGGTCCATCGGCGATTTCATACTCCTTATGTGTCGATACTGGCGTTTTCGGTTCTGGTTTGGGGATTCGCGCTGCAAGGCGATTTCAAATGGAATGTCACGTTATCGGCTGTGGCGCGGTTGCTGTACTACGGCGTGGGATGTGCGGCGCTGCCGGTGCTGCGGCGGAAGCGGCCTGAGGGTGCAGCAGCCATGTTCCAGCTGCCTGCGGGAAATTTTTTCGCGGTCGTAGGGGTAATTCTGTGTCTGGTTCTGGTGACGCGCGTGGACTTTGGGCAATCGCTGATTCTGGTTGCGACCATTGCGCTGGCCTTGGTGAACTGGGGTCTGGTGGCGCGCAAACCGGCTGTAGAAGAGACGTAGCGAGCTACGTCTCTACGACGGAACTGATCCGCTCCGTGCTGGTTCGCTCCGTGCTGATTCGATCCGTGTTGATTCGCTCCAGGTTTAGCAGTTTTTTCTTCCTATCCACGCCCCAGCGATAGCCGCTGATGTTGCCGTCTTCGCGGACGACGCGATGGCAGGGAATCGCGACTGCAACGGGATTGGTGGCGCAGGCACGGGCTACGGCACGGCTCGCGGTGGGTTGTCCAATAGCCTTGGCCACCTGGCTGTAGGACTGCGTTTTGCCAAACGGGATCGACTGCAAATGAGTCCACACGCGGCGCTGGAAGGCAGTGGCGCGGATATCCAGCGGCAGGGTGGCGCTCAGTTCCCTGCCGGCCATCTTTTCCAGCACAGACGAAATTAGAGTTTGCAATTCGCGGTCATCGGGCTTGCGCGCGGCGAAAGGAAATTCGCGCCTCAGACCTTCGATCAGTTCAGCATCGGAGCGGGCAAACTGAATCGAGCAGATGCCGCGGTCGGTGGCTGCGATCAGCATGCGTCCCAAGGGAGAATCGGCACACGCGTAGCGGACGGTGGCGGCGATCGCTCCGCGACGATATTTGTCGGGCGTCATGCCGAGTTGCGAGGCAGTTTTCTCGTATAGGCGGCTGCTGGATCCGTAGCCCGCGTCATACATGGCGCGGGTGACGTTGTCGCCTGACTGCAAGTTGCGCTTGAGCAGGCGCAGACGGCAGGAGTCGGCGTACTCGCGCGGCGTGATTCCAATGGCAGCCTTGAATCGCCGTTGTAGATGGAATGGGCTTTGCTGGAACGCTTTGCCCAGGAGCTCGAGGGTGATGGACTCATCGAGATGCTGTTCGATGTAGCGGCAGACTGCTTTGGCAAAGTCGGATTGCGGGTTGCCGCTCAGGGCTCTGGGACGGCAGCGGAGACAGGCGCGAAAGCCGGCTTTTTCGGCGTGCTCAGGCCGGGTGAAGAACTTTACATTCTCGCGCCGCGGGCGCCGCGCGGGGCAAGACGGCCGGCAATACACACCGGTGGAGGCGACGGCGAAGACAAACTTGCCGTCATGCCCGGAGTCGCGCGCGAGCACGGCTTTCCAGCGTGGGTCGTCGTGTGGGCCGCCGTGCAGGCCGCCCAACTGACCGCCGCTTGCGTTTTTCGCTATGAATCGCTCGCCAGTCATTTCGCTCGGGGATGCCGATTCGAGTATTGCACTTGCCATCGTGGTCGTCACTGGGAAAGTCATAATGAAGAGAGTTTATGGCGGCGGGGCGGAGAGAGCTATCCGGAGCTTGCGGCCAAACTTTATTAGTTAAATCTCAGCGTCAAGTGGCTGCGCGATCCGATTCTTCTGGCTTCTTGCTCAAGCTTAGGGCTTGCCTGCCGATAGCCTCCACAGGCGCCAACTGCGCTGGAGGCAGCGCTGAGAAATTCAGCGTCATGGAGGATTTATGTCGGTCGGTTCAATTTCCGCCGCGGGCCTGGGTCAGTATGTGCTTTCTGCTGGCAACTCCACGCAACAGCAGGCCTTGCAGGCGCTGCAAAACAACTTGGTGGCAGGAGATCTGGATAGCGCCCAATCGGCTTTCCAAAACCTGCAAAGCGTTTTGCAGAACTCGGCCACGACCAGCGGGAGTAGCGCAGCGAACAACACTCAACTTAATACCGATCTTACGGCGCTGGGCAGCGCCATTAGTTCGAAAGACGTTTCGTTGTCGCAGTCAGCGTTTGCGACGGTGCTGGGTGATTTGAAAAATAGCGCGTCCGCGGCCCAGACGAACGAAGCCACGGCCGCGTCCCAATCTCTTCAGTTGGTAGAGAACTTGTTGAGCACGTTGGACCCGAGCGGTGCGGCTTCCACCAATAGCTACGATACGACGACTTCCATCTTGCAGAGCGTGTACGCGAGCAAAAGCGGACTGAACGTTTTGGCGTAAGGAAAAAGCATCGGCACTCCACCCGATACAGACCCCGCGCACCAATTCAGTAGTGGCGCAGTTGCACTTTCACGCGCGAACCGGTGGAGCGGTAGATCCCTCGCTCCACTGGTAACAACGCCGGGCCTCGGGATGAGTCATCGCGAGAAGGGACCGAAACTGCACCGCAATCAATTCCCCAGCGGATGAAACGGCCCGAGCAGGCTGGATACGCCGGAGCGCTTGCGCAACTCGGTGAGCAGCGCGTTGGCGGCGTTCGTGTAGGTCTTGCTGGGATCGGAAGAGTCGGCCCACACGGCGTCATAGACGATTTGGGTCGCTTCTTTCAGATCGATGTGCAGGGCGGCCTCGCAGACATCGACCCGCTCCTGGACCCGGTCATAGCAATGCTTGCAGATGGTGGCGGCCTCGGGGCTTTGGGTGTGATGTTCGCCGAGAGCGCAGGCCACCGGGGCGCTGGTGCTGGCCACTTCCGCGTGGGCAGCGAAGAGCTGCGACTTGAATTCTTTCAGGAAGGCCTCCCTTTCTTTTTCGACGATGGCGGTATCGGGCGCGGGCGCGGCGGCGGACTGCACTTTGTGCTGGGGCGGCACGACGCTGGGAGAAACGCGCTCTTGGTGGTGGCACGACGGACAGATATCCAGATTGGCGGGATAGTAGAGGCGGCACTTGGCGCAAGGCAGGCCGTAGCCGACGGATTTGTGCGTGGCGCCACTATCGGCGCGGACAGAATTGCGCGAATCGTAATTGCGTTCGCTGAGAGTCTCGGGGCGAACTTCGCTTTCGGGCACAGACTGTGCTGGTGTGGCGGCGGCAGCGGCGGCTTGCGTGGATCGCGTCAAATCCATGGTCAATCTCCCGTTTGGTGCTTCGCTTTTGGATCTTGGCTAAGGACTTCCTTCAGCGCGGATTTGTTTGCTTCATCAGTTGCATGAGTTCGTCGCGGCGGGCGCGATACAGTTGGCGCTCGGGCTCGAGGCGCGCCGCGGTCTCCAGTTCGGTTAAAGCTTCTTCATAGCGGTCCATATTCATCAGGCAGGCCGCCAGGGCGTAGTGGTTCTCTGGGGATGCATTCAGGCGAAGGGCTTCGCGGAATTCTTTTTCCGCCGCGGGCAACTGGTCTTGCTGGAAGAGCGCCGTGCCGAGAATGTGATGGGCTGCGTCGGAATCAGGATTGAGCGACACGGCGAGTCGCAGTTCGCGGACCGCGTCTTCCAGCTTGTCGCCGAGCACCAGCGCTTCGCCTAACGCGCGATGCTCGGCCGAGCCGGTGGGATTCTGCTGAACCGCCATGCGCAGCTGGTCGATGGCGTTGGGGTAATCTTTCTTGGACAAATAGGCGCGGGCGAGGCATCCGTGGCCTTGTTGCCATTCGGGATGCTCGCGGTAAAGTTCGCGCAGCTCGACCAGGGCAGCGTCGAAATCGCCTTTGTCGCAATAGGTATTGCCCAGATTGTTGCGGACGGAAGCTTGCTCGGGCGCAAGGCGCTTGGCCTCGCGATACTCGGCGATCGCCTCCTCCAGCCGGCTCTGCTCGTGCAGAGTCATCGCGAGATTCGAGTGGGCTTGCCAGAACGCAGGCCGGAGTTGAATGGCCTGGCGATAGACTGCGATAGCAGCGGGCAGGTCGCCATCGTCGTGCAGAGTGATTCCGAGGTCGTAGTACGAATCGGCATTGCCGGCATCGCGGGCAAGCGACTCGAGAAAAGCATGGACGGCGGCGGCATATTGGCCGTTGGAATAGAGACCCAAACCGAGAAATTGATAGGCCTCGGCGTTCTGCGGATCCATGCTCAAGGCGGTGCGCGCTTCGGCGATCGCGTTGGGGCCGTCATCAAGACGGTAGAAAATGTAAGCCAGGTTGCTATGGTTTTCGGGGAAATCAGGCATCAACTGGGCCGAGCGGGTGAATTCGTCGAAGGCTTGGTCCCAGAGTTCTTGCAGGGTGAGCATCGACCCGAGGGCGAAGTGCAGGGCGGCATTTTGCGGGTCAGAGTTTAAGGCCTGGCGGAGAGTGAGTTCAGCCTGGTGAAAGCGCTGAGCTCGCGCATCGGTGGCCACTTGAAGCAGAAACGCGGGAAACTCGGAGGCTGAATTCTGGACAGTGCGGCTGACGTTGGAACGTCTTCAGGTTGGCCAGCTTGAGGTTGGCCAGCTTCAGGTCGGCGAGCGCGCGCAGCAAAGTCGCGTTGGCGCCGGCTAGTTCGAACTGATGAATTTGCTCTTTGCTGGGGGCTCCTGCGACTCCGCGCTCCTGCACGATGCGGACCAGGCGAGTGCTGGGCACACCGGCCGCGAGCCATGCCATCAATTGAGTGGAGCTTACCGGTTGGCTCTGGCCGAAGCTGGCCGCCGCAACCACAAGAAAAAAGATAAGAACTGAAAGGGCCTGGCGCTTCACAGAATCTCCGGGTAACGGCTGGCTAAGTGGCGCTCGCAGAAAAGCGTCGATACCGCTGTTTCGGCGTGCAATCCAACAGTAGCGCGGCTCGGGAGCCAGAGGTAAGGTCACGGAAGTAACGCCTGAGCATGACCAGTCTCGCGTGATCAGACGGCTATGAGGACAAGGGCGGAGGGTACGGACACAATGGAGTGTGATTTCAGTCACAGCGTAAGCTTCCTGCGGATGCCAGACTGCGAAGGTAGGGTTCATATCCTAAAGGCGGATGCGAGGACGTTTGACTTCCCCGTATACCTCCGATAGCGTATAGAATATTAGTGGGTAGTGTGTTTTAGGAGGTTTCCATGTTTGAGGGTCTATTCGCACCGCAGCATCTGATCATCATTTTTGCTATTGCTCTGCTGATATTCGGACCCAAGAAGCTGCCTGAACTTGGCAAGGGACTGGGCGAGGGGATTCGAGCCCTCAAAGAAGGCATGAAGGACACACCTCCGGCTTCCACGGAAGCAAGCAAGACCACAGAATCAAAAGAAACATCGAAAGAAATCAAGAGCTAAGCGAATTCTTGTTGTTAGCGGGGGACGAAATCCTATTTGCTTCACCCGCCACCGTCGCCGTTCCCTGTCCCAGTGCAGCGTAATTCCAGTTCCACGTAGTCCCAGTTCCACGTAGTCCCAGTTCAGCGTAGTCCCAGGGCTCCCAATTTGGTTGCAACTACTTTAAGAGAAGAAAGTGGAGGTAGTTCGTGTTGCGTAAAGTCGAGGTTATTTCCCTGCTGGTGTTTCTTGGACTGGCGTCAGCCGCATCGGCCGATCAGATCACTTTGAAAAATGGCGACCGGCTGACCGGCACGGTCGTAAAGTCAGACGGTAAGACCCTGGTGCTGCACACTGAATTTGCGGGCGATGTCACGCTGCAGTTCCCGGCGATCACGCAGATCACCACGGAGAAGGAATTGCACATCACGACCGCAGAAAAGAAAACGGTCGTTGGTCCGGTGAAGGAAACCGAGGGAAAAATTGAAGTCGCCACCACGACTGGCACGGTCGAGGTTCCGGTGTCAAACGTGGTGTTGATCCGCGATGATGCCGAGCAGGCGGCTTACGATAAGTCCTTGCATCCGGGCCTGACGCACGGATGGAAAGGCGGTTTCAATGTCGGGTTCTCGGCGGCGCGGGGCAACAGTGAAACGGAAAATTTAGCTCTGGCGGTCAATGCCGCCCATCCTACTCTCAACGACAACACCATCATTTATTTAAGTTCCATTTACACCACCAACCAACTGGCAACGCCAAGCACGGTGGCTAACCTGATTACGGCAGGAATCCGCTACGATCGTAATTTCCAAGCCAAGCTATTTGGCTTTGTGGCTGCGGATTTCGGGAGCAATGCGCTGCAAGAGTTGGACCTGCGCGGAGTCTATAGCGGCGGCCTCGGCTACCATGCGATCAAGTCAGGCAACACTACGCTGGATTTTCTGGCAGGCGCGAACTATACCCATGAAACTTATTCGGATGGGCCCGCGGTGACGCCAGCTACTGTTCCTCCTACCTACATGTCGTATGGCATTACCAACCGGTACGCGGCGCTTACGCTGGGCGAAGACCTGATGCATAAGGCGGGAAAGACCACCGTGCTCACCGAGCAGTTTTACTTTTTCCCCGACTTGTCGAATAGCGGCCAATATCGCGGGACGTTCGCCTTGGGCACGGTGACCAAGATCAGCAAGTGGCTGGGCTGGCAAAACCAGTTCAGCGAGATTTACGTTTCCAATCCGCCCGAGGGCTTGAAGAAGAACGATCTGATTTTCACGACTGGGCTGAACTTTGCGTTCGCGCACTGAGGTAGGTTGTTCAACTAAGTTCTATAAGTCGCCCGTGCGGGCGACTTTTTATTTTTGTCATGAAAAACAGAAGGCCGCTCACCTTAACTTGAAACTCGCGTCTACTACCGGGTAAAGTACTGTTTCCCGCGGGATGGGTTTTCTTCTTAATTAGGTATTTTCAACCAGAGGAGTCTGCTCGATGCGTCACGCCGTGATGGTGGTAGTTGCTGTCTGCTGCTTCGGTGTTATTTCCTACTCGCAAACCGCCGATGAACTGGTGGCCAAAAACATTCAGGCGCGGGGCGGGATGGAAAAAATGAAGGCCATCCAGACCATGCGAATGACCGGCAGGTTTGAGGGCGGTGGAGGCTTTACTGCGTCGGTGGGGCAGGAAAACCAGCGCCCTAACCTGGTTCGGGATACATTCTCGCTCCAAAGCATGACCCAGGTGCAGGCTTACGATGGAGCCAATGGATGGCAGATCCAGCCTTTTGGCGGCAAAAAAGATCCGGAACTGATGGGGGAAGATGATGTGCGCGACCTGCTACTGGCCGCAGACTTCGACGGTCCACTGGTGGACTACAAAGAAAAAGGAAATACGGTCGACTATCTGGGACACGACGTGGTCGATGGTGACGACTCCCTGCGGCTGAAGATTACGCTAAAGAATGGCGACATTATTTACGACTACCTCGATCCCGATACGTTTATCGAGATTCGCAAAGAGTATCAGCAGTTTATCCGAGGCTCGGTGCGCGACCACGTGGAAGGCTTCGGTTCTTACAAGGCCGTGGCCGGGGTGATGTTCCCCTACTCCATTTCGAGCGGAACCAAGAACAACCCGGAGGCGCAAACCATCACGGTGCAAAAAATTGAAGTGAACGTACCGATCGATCCCGCCGATTTCATGCTGCCGCCATCCTTGCGGAGCACGGACAACAAGTCGGGCATGGTCGGCGTTCACTAAAGATTGCCCGGACGGATTGCCCGGACGGATTGCCTGGGAAACGTGCAGCGAAATCCATCTTCTTCAAAGAGGCTTGTTCACGATGAAATCATCTCTCAGCGTTTGTTGTGCAGTGGCTGTGCTGCTCGGTGGAACTTCTGTGCTGGCCAACTCTCAGGCCACGGCGCCCTACCGCTTCGATGCCGCGACCGTTTCCGGTTTGCCCGCGCGCAATATTGGTTCGGCGACCATGAGTGGGCGGATTGCCGCCGTGGACGCGGTAGAGGAAGACGGCCGGATTACGGTGTTCGTGGGCGCTGCCAGTGGGGGCGTGTGGAAGTCGGTGAACGGCGGCACCACCTACAAACCGGTATTCGATCGCGAAGATGTGCAGTCGATTGGGGCGGTCGCGATTGATCCATCGAATTCGAAGACGGTGTGGGTAGGCACCGGCGAGGCGTGGATGCGGAATAGTGTGTCGGTGGGCGACGGGGTTTACAAGTCGACCGACGGAGGCGAGAACTGGGCGAACGTTGGGCTCAAGGACAGCGAGCATATCGCCAAGATTCTGATCAACCCAACTGATGGAAACAACGTGCTGGCCTGCGCCAGCGGGCATTTGTGGGACGACAACGACGAGCGCGGAGTGTACCAGACCACCGATGGCGGCAAGAGCTGGAACAGAGTTCTGGCGGGTGCGAACGGATCGAGCGGTTGCGCCATGATCGCACGCAGTAAACAGGAGCCCAAGACCATCTATGCTGCGATGTGGGATTTCCGGCGGCAGGGTTGGACATTTCGTTCAGGTGGGCCGGGCAGCGGGTTATTTAAATCCACCGACGGGGGCGCGCATTGGAGCGAGATTACCGATGCGAATGCGAAGGGCTTGCCGGCAAAACCCTACGGCCGCATCGCGTTGCAAGTCGCCGAATCGAAGCCGAACGTGGTGTACGCCAACATCGAGGCGGAAAAAGGACGAGGGCTCTACCGGTCCGATGATGCGGGCGCGACGTGGACCAAGCTGGACGCCAGCAATTGGATGGTTTGGCGTCCGTTTTATTTCGGCAATTTGATTGTCGATCCGAAAAACGAGAACAAGATTTTCAAACCCGATCTCATCCTGCTTCTCAGCAACGACGGCGGGAAGACGTTCAACGTGGTGTCGAGCGCGGCGCACGGTGACTTCCACGACGTGTGGATCGATCCTAAAAATACGAACATTGTGATCGCCGGCGACGATGGCGGATTGTGGCGCAGCGAAGACGGCGGCAATCGCTGGAAGCATCAGATGAACCTGCCGGTGTCGCAGTTCTACCACGTGAGCGTGGACAATGCCGATCCGTATCACGTGTACGGAGGATTGCAGGACAACAGCTCGTGGGTGGGCGATTCGTCGTTTCCCGGCGGCATCGCCAATGCGAACTGGGAGAACATGTACGGCGGCGATGGCTTCTGGATGTTCGAGGATCCATCCGATCCTGATTATCTCTATGCTGAAGCGCAAGGCGGCGAGATTGGACGAGTCAATCGGCATACGCATGAGACGCGCGACATCCATCCCTGGCCAAATTACGCCGAGAAGAAGTTGCGCTTCAACTGGAATACGCCGATCCACCTGAGTCCCAATGAGAAGGGGACGATTTATATCGGGGCGCAGTATTTATTCCGCTCGCGCGATCACGGGCAATCGTGGGAGCGCATTTCTCCCGACCTGACGACCAATGATCCGGAGAAGCAGAAGCAGGAAGAATCGGGCGGCGTGACGGTCGATAACTCTTCGGCGGAGATGCACACGACGATTTATTCGATTTCCGAGTCGCCGAAGAATGGGCAGATTATCTGGGTTGGCACGGACGACGGCAATGTGCAGATCACGCGCGATGGTGCGAAGACCTGGACGAACGTTGTCGGCAATATCAAGGATTTGGGAAAGAATTCATGGGTTTCAACCATTGAGGCCAGCCGCTTCGATGAGGGCACGGCGTACGCGACCTTCGATCGCCATACTTTTGGCGATAAGAAGCCGTATGTGTACAAGACGACTGACTACGGACAAACATGGACGGCGCTTCCCGCACAGGAGAGCGGGGTGCGCGGCTTTGCGCATGTGATTAAAGAAGACGCGGTTGACCGTAATGTTCTTTTCCTGGGAACGGAGTTCGGGCTCTGGATCTCGGTGGATGGCGGACAGCGCTGGGCGCAATATAAAGGAACGGATTTCCCGGCCGTGCCAGTGGATGACATCGCGATCCAGGCGCGGGAATCGGATGTAGTGCTGGCCACGCATGGGCGCGGCATCTGGATCATCGACGACGTTTCGCCGCTGCGCGCGCTGACTCCGGAATTAATGACCAACGAGGCGGCGCTGATTCCGGGGCGGGCCGCGATTCAATATTTTGATGTCGGCGGCGGATGGCCGGAGGGCGATGAGACGTTTCATGGACGTAACCGGCCGTTTGACGCCCAGATCACGTATTACCAGAAGGGCCGGCACATCTTTGGCGATCTGAAGATCGAGATACTCGATCAGGATGGCAAGCTTGTGGACACGGTCGCGGGCAGCAAGCATCGCGGACTGAACCGCGCCGGCTGGGGGATGCACGTTAAACCGCCAGCGGTCGCTCCCGCGGCGTCGGCGCTGTTTGAAGCGGCGCAGGGACCGCGCGTGCTGCCCGGCACGTACACGGTAAAGCTCACCAAGGGAGATCAAACTTACACCGAGAAATTGGACGTTGTGCTGGATCCGCGGGCTAAGTATTCGATCGAAGATCGCAAGGCGCAGTTCGAACTCTCGATGAAGATTTATAAAGAGCTCGAGCACATGACCTACGGAGTAGCGGCGATTGAAGGAGTACGGAACGCGGCCAATGCCCGGGCTTCCAAGCTGGCGGAGGCGCGAGTGCCAGAAAAAGATCCGCTGCGCAAATCGCTGCAACAACTGGCCGACGATTGCGAAACCCTGCGGGGGAAGATCGTGGCTACAAAAGAAGGCGGCATGATTACCGGCGAAGAGCGAATCCGCGAATTGCTGGGACAACTTTACGGCGCGGTCATGTCTTACGACGGCAAGCCCACGGATTATCAAATGGCGAGGA
Source organism: uncultured Acidobacteriaceae bacterium (assembly GCA_963710965.1). Taxonomy (GTDB): domain Bacteria; phylum Acidobacteriota; class Terriglobia; order Terriglobales; family Acidobacteriaceae; genus Sulfotelmatobacter. The sequence goes on from CAVQCP010000004.1 coordinate 15,547, forward strand.
CGGAATCGCTAGGCCACGAGCTGCAGGATGTAATCGACGAGTTCCAGGCAAAAGCACAGAAAGAGCTACCCGCCATCAACGCCGGGTTGAAGAAAAAGAAGATGGAAGCCATCGCGGTGCTGGCGGAGGCTGACTGGCAGAAGAAGAAAGCAGAGGAGTCGGCGGCGGCTGCGGGGGCGGGGATGCGGAAGGGCGAGCAGGAAAGAGTCGACAACGACTAAGCGAGCCCGCCAACCGGGCATCAGCCATTGCTATCCGATCAGCCCCGTGGTAGGATTTTCCTACCACCATGTCGACTCGCGATTCCGCTCTCGAATATTTGACCACGACTAAGATCGGCGAAAAAGGGCAGATCACCGTGCCCAAAGAGTTTCGCGACGATCTCGGTTTGCAGAATGGCGCCCCGGTCGCGGTTCTGCGTCTGGGGGATGGGCTCATCCTGCTGCCGGAGCAACAGCGATTCGAACGACTGTGCCAGGAAATCAGCTCGCGTCTGACCGCTGCCGGCGTAACCAAGCAGGAACTTTTAGCATCTTTGCCGGAAGCTCGTGAGCGGGTTTACTCCCGCCATTACGGCAGGCAAGCGCGCAGCAATAGACGTCAGCGCCGTCCGGGCAAGTGACGCCTTCGCGTAGAATCCGGCTCTTCCTCGATTCCAACGTTTTGACCGGAGGACTGATATCTCCGTGGGGGCTGGACAAGGCTACTCTGTCACTCTGTGCCGCGAGAGTGTGCCGATTAGTGCTGGGGGAAGCAGTACGCGAAGAAGTAGAGGAAAATCTCTTGCTTCGCGCAGAACGCTTTTCTGGATTCCATGCGGAGCGAGTAATCGAAGACTATCGGCGGTTGATAAAGCTGGCCAATCCCGAATCTATTTCGTTTCCGGACGAAAGTCTGATTGGCGCCAGCCGCCACTTGATTCGGCATGCAGCGGATGTACCGATTCTACTCTCGGCGATCGCTGCCCGCCCCGACTGGTTGCTGACACACAACACCAAACACTTCACCCAGGTCGTCGCTCGGCGCTGTTCCCTACGCATTGCAACTCCCGCGGAGTTTTTTCGAGAACTCTCTTCGCTATCCCGCTAGGGCACAGAACTGCGACGCGGCAAAGGAGGGTTGCCAGGATCTCTCGCCCCGCCCATGAAACGCGGGGGCTTCGAGCTGACGCCGGGAAAAAGATTACGTCCAGCCTCAAACTGAAACCGCTACACAATTTCTACTTCAATCTTCTTGGTCGCAGGGTCCAGCTTGACGATGCGAAATTTTCGAATTTGTCCGGCGTGGACTGCTTCCGGCTTGGCTTCGCTGGCGGGTGCGCCGCTCTTCCAGCGCGCCTGCAGCATCGAGCCGAGCGAAGATAAGTCGGCTTTCGCGGCGCCCTTCGAGGAAGCTGATTCCTGCTCCTTGTTTTCGGTCGCCGGTCTCTCCTTGTCCTTGTCTTTATTCATGCGGCACGCGGCCTGAATCCCTTCGCCCAATTCTGCCCGGACAGTTGCGCCGGAAGCTTCCATCATGCGGCCGGTGACCACATCTCCTTCTTTATGTTCGGCGATATATTCATCCAGGCCGGTGGGGACGAGTTGCTTCATGCTCAGCCGCAACTGGCGCTTCTCGGTATCGATGGCGAGCACCTGGGCCTGCACGATCTGTCCCAAGCGCACCATATCCTGGGGATGATTGATCCGCTTCTCGGCGCTCATCTCGCTGATATGAATCAGGCCCTCGACACCTTCCGTGAGTTGCACGAAGGCGCCAAACTTGGTGATGCTGACGACTGGGCCTTCGACGACTGTGCCTGCGGCGAAGCGTTGCGCGGCATCGGCCCAGGGATCTCCCAGCGCCTGCTTTAGCCCGAGCGAGATGCGACGCTCGGCAGTGTTGACGCCAAGAATCACGGCGTCGACGACTTCGCCCGGCTTCACCAGGGTGCTGGCGCTACGCATCTTCTTTCCCCACGACATTTCCGAGACGTGGATCAAGCCCTCAATTCCGGGCTCGAGTTCGACGAAGGCTCCGAACTCGGCTACGCGGGTAACCGAACCGCGCACGCGCTCGCCAACGTTGTATTTTCCGGCAACCGCGTCCCAGGGATGCGCTTGCAACTGCTTCATGCCTACCGAAATGCGGCGCTTGCCGGACTCTTCGGAGATCTTCAGCACCTTGGCTTCGATCTCTTGTCCTTCCACCAGCACATCCGAAGGCTTGGAGACGCGGCTCCAGGAGATATCGCTCACGTGCAGCAAAGCGTCGAGGCCGCCGAGGTCGACAAATGCGCCGTAATCCATGAGGCTGCGCACCTTGCCGCTCACGATGTCGCCTTCCTTCAGTGCTGCGTAGCGCCGCTCCTGCGCAGAGCGCTCTTGCTCTTCGGTGACGACTCGGCGATCCACCACGACATCTTCTTCGGTTACGTCGAGTTTGATGATGCGGCAGAGAATTTCCTGCTCGACCATCTTCTCCATCTCGGCAGCGTCGCGAGCGCCGCTGCGCGACGCCGGCATGAAGGCGCGCACGCCGATATCGACACTGACGCCGCCTTTGATCACGCCGGTGACGGTGCCGACAATGGTCGCCTTGTCGGCAAACGCCTTCTCGAGCGCAGACCAATCCTTCGGGCGTTCGACCTTGGCTCGCGTGAGTTGGTAGTAGCCCTCGGGATCGCGGCCTTTCACCGAGACCGGCATTTGGTCGCCCGGTTTAACCGCCTCGCCCTTTTCCCGGAAAACCGCAAGCGGCAGGAGGCCTTCGCTCTTGAAGCCGATGTCGAGCAAAACGGAATCGCCGGCGACGGCTATGACCGTACCGACAATTTGTTTGCCGCCATCTTCTTTCTTATGCGCGTGGCTTTTTTCGTACTGGGAAAGTAAATCGCTGAAGGATTCGCCGGACTGCTCAGGGGGTTCGGAGGTCGAACCAGTGGTTGGCTGGGTTGAGGAGTCGGCGTTGATTTTGGATTCTGAATTGACTGGAGTCGACATGATCAAGAGAAATTAAGTTGGATTCAGGTATGAAGGCGAGGCTGAACACGATCCAGCGGTTTCTGGCCCGTCAATTTCGAAATTGTACACCGAAAGCTCTTCTGTCAGCCGTGCGGAGGCTTATCGCTAGGGACTAAAGACACCGTGCGAGAGTAGAGAAGATTTCACACTTGACATTGATCTTCGGGTGCCTATAATCCGAGTCTGCCGTCTCTGTGGCTGCCCCCGCACGCCACCTCGGCATGTCGCTCCAGTCGATCGAGAGCGTAGACCCTAGGTTAGATAACAAAAATCAAGCCGTTCGACTGAAAATTGCATTTCTGGAGTCTCCCATGCGCCCAGCGTCCTCGCCCGTAGTTACTCTGTGGATTTGCGTCCTTTGCCTCCTTACCTCTCTCTTCAGCTTTAGCTCCGCGACCGCACAGACCACAACCAAGAAACATAAGCTTTCGCAGCAGGCGGTAACCCAGTCTGCGCTGCCACTGGCTTCGGCGCAGAAGGTTACGAAGGGCGCTCAGCCACCCCTCACGGCAGATTCGTGGACGGGCACGGCTGGGGATGGTGAATGGACCACATCTACCAACTGGAGCGCGGGCGTACCCACGAGTTCCGACGCCGTCACCATTGGCACTACGACAGCGGCAGTTACGCTCGCGGCCAATCAGACGGGTGACTTCGGCACACTGACGCTTAGCAAGACCGGCGACAGCCTCACGCTGGCAAACAATAGTTTGTTGGTCGGCTCCGGCAACATCAGCAATACCGGCACGATCACGTTCGAATCCACCGGGAATAACACCGGGCTTGATGTCACCACGGCCCTGACCTTGAGCGGCAGCGGCACCCTGGTAATGGCGGCTGGGACCAACGAAAATAACATAATCTATGGCACAGGGGACACAACATTTACCAACTCCTCTACCATCACAGGCACGGGCACGGTCGGCAACGGTCAGCTCAATCTGACGAATTCCGGCACTGTCAACGCCAACCTGAGCGGCGACGTCCTCACCATCAATCCGGACACGTGCAGCGGTTGCACCTCAATCAACACCGGCACTCTGGAAGCCAGCAGCGGCGGAATTCTGAACCTGGCGAACGGCACCTGGACGAATACTGGTGGAAAAATCACCGCCAATGCCGGCTCAACCGTAAATCTTGAAAACAACGTCACCATCAACGGCGGGACCCTGACCACGGTCGGAACGGGCGTGATCAACGACGCCACGAATCAGGCTGTCTTTCTAAACGGCGTGACCAATGCGGGAACCTACAACATCTTGAACAATGGTGCCACCGAAATCTCGGGCACGATCACTAATACAGGCACAATCAGCTTCGAGAGCACGGGCAACGATACCGGTTTATATCTGACTGCCAACTCCACGCTGACGGGGAGCGGTACCGTGAACATGGTAAGTGCCACCAACCAGAACAACCTGTTCTGGGGCGTGACCGGCTCTGTCTTGACCAACCAGTCGACGATTGAAGGAGTGGGCACAATTGGAAATGGCCAACTCACCATCACCAATGCCTCCACCGGAGTCATCAACTCGAATGTGAGTGGCGGCACGATAACGATCAACCCCTACACCTCGGTTGTTTCGACCAACGCTGGCCTGATGGAAGCCACCAACGGCGGCATCCTGAGTCTGAGCAACGGCACCTGGACCAATACCGGAACCATTGAAGCCGCGGCCGGCTCATCGGTCAATTTAAGCAACAACGTCAGCATCACCGGGGGAACGATTGAATCCGTTGGAACGGGCGCTGTCAACGCCCTGGCGAACCAGAATGTCTTTCTCACTGGGCTCACTCTTTCCGGTACTTTCAATGTGCAAAACAATGACGCCACCGAGATCAACGGCACCATCACCAACAATGGCGTGATCAATTTGCAGTCGGCTGGCAACACCACAGAGCTTTATGTGACCAGCGCCGGCAGCGGCAGCGCCACGCTGAAGGGTTCCGGATCCATTGTCCTGGGCGACAACACAAATAACCTATTCAACGGCGCGGGCGGAACGTCTCTTACGATTGAGCAGAACGTTTCCGGTATCGGCGACATCGGGAATGGGGTCCTCACGCTGACCAACAGTTCCACGATCGACGCGAACGTCAGCCCCACGGTTGCGACCGGCGCCCTGACCATTCAGCCGGGAAGCGGCGGGATGACGAATACCGGGACACTGGAAGCGACCAACGGCGGCAATCTCACCATCACCGGCGGCAACACCATCAACAACGCCGGCGGCACCATTCAGGCAGTCGGGGCCGACAGCAGCAACAACGCGTCCACTGTAGTGCTCACCGGCAACGTCACGATCACCGGGGGCACGCTCACCACCAGCGGCGCCGGCATCATGGAGGTTGCTGCGAACAATACCGCCAACCTGACCACCCTCACCAATAACGGGAACCTGGAGGTTCTGAATAATGGTGAGATCCTGGCTGCGGGAACGATCACCAACAACGGCACCATTACGCTGGAGGCTGCCGGGAACAGCACTTACTTCTATGCTCCGGCTTCAACCACATTGACCGGCACCGGTTCGCTGGTGATGAGCAGCACGAATAATTCCTACACCGGTTATGTTGAGGCCGGCGGGGGCGCCACTCTGACCAGCGACGAAACCATCGAGGGCGCAGGAACCATTCAGGATGGCTCGTTCGTCAACAATTCGACGATAAATGCCAACGTCAGCGGCCAGAGCATTTTGATGCAATCGTTGACCGCGGCCACCAACACCAAGACCATGGAAGCCACCAATGGCGGCACTCTGATCTTGAATGGTTCGAGTTGGACGAACACCGGGGGCACGATCACCGCCCAGACCGGCTCATCCGTCGACCTGACCGGCAGCGTGACCATTACGGGTGGCACCCTGACTTCGGCCGGCACCGGACAGGTTTATGTCGCGGCCAACAACATTGCAAATCTCGCCAGCCTGACCAATAGCGGCACGCTGAACGTGCAGAACAATGGTGAGATCTCTGCCACCGGCACCATCACCAACAACGGGACCATTACCCTGCAGGCCACCGGGAACAATACCTATTACTACGCGCCCAGCGCCTCCACGTTGACGGGCACCGGATCGCTGGTCCTCAGCTCTACCAATGGCAGCTATACGGGCATCCTCGATACCGCGGGTGGTTTCACCAACGACGAAACCGTCACAGGAGCAGGCCTGATCGAAAATGGCACGATCACCAATAACGGAACTATCAATGCCAGCGTAAGCGGTCAGAACCTAACCATCCAATCGCTCACCGGAACCAATACCAAGACGATGGAAGCCAGCGGTGGCGGCAACCTCGAGTTCAATGGTACAACTTGGACTAATACCGGCGGCACTATCGAAGCTGAGGCCGGTTCTTCGGTGGAACTGACCAACAGCGCTACCATTACTGGCGGCACGTTAACGACCTCCGGCACCGGCCAGATTTATTTGTTAGCCAATAATAACGGGTATCTCACCACCCTCACCAATGCCGGCACCTTTAACGTGCAAAATGACGCGCAGCTGGAATTGACCGGGACCATCACTAACAGCGGCACCATCAACCTCGCCAGCACCGGCAACAACACGTATTTGTTCATCAATGGGGCCGTCACAATTAAGGGAAGCGGAGTCATCGACCTCAACGGAAGCTGCAGTACTTGCCAATTTATCTACGGCCAGGGAACGACTCCGATCTTGACCAGTGACGGCACGATCGAGGGCGCGGGAAATCTCGGCTCGGGCAATATGGGCTTTACCAATAACGGCACGGTCAATGCCAACATCGCCGGGCAAGCGCTCGCCATCAGCGTGAACAGTTCGGGCTTCACCAACTACAACGGAACCACCGACACGCTGACGGGTGGAACGTATATTGCGAATGGCGGCAATATCACCTTCGCCGCCGGCAATACCACCGGCATCACGACCTTGTCGGCGAGCGTAACGGAAGAGGCGGGCGGGCAGATTCTGAATACCAGCAACAGCAACGGCAATGCGCTGGCGAACCTGACTTCCATCACCTCGACCGGCAGCTTGACCACTAACGTCAACCTCACCGACGCGGGCGCCTTCAGCAATGCTGGTTCGTTGACGATTCTTGGTGGCACCACTTTCAAGGTGGGAACCCTGACGCAGATCAGCGGCGGATCGCTGACCGCGGGAACCTATGTTCTGGATGCGAATCTTGATCTGACTGGCGCTACTCAGACCATCACCACCAACGCTGCGAACCTGACGCTGGCCGGCGGCACAATCGAGAACGCCAACAGCACCAGCGCTCTGGCCGGCTTGGCCACGAACACTGGCAAGCTGACCATTGGCGGGACCACCAACAACGTTTCTACCACCGCGTCCAGCTTCAGTAATACCGGCACGCTGACCATCGATAAGGGCGACAGCTTCACTGCCGCCAAGCTCACGCAGATCAGCGGCACCACGCTTTCCGGCGGCACCTACGTTCTGGCCGGGAACCTGGACCTCACCACCACTGGCATCACAATCGACACCAACTCGGCCACGCTCACACTCGAGGGCGGCAAAATTAACTCAGGATCCACGAACGCTTTGGCTACGCTGAACTCCAACACGAAGACGCTAACTCTGGCGAGCGGTGCGAGCGTGACAACGTCGACGACCGCCAATTTCACGAATACGGGCACGGTCAACGTCGAAAAAGGCACGAAGTTGACGGTCGGCGGCACGGGCCACAACTATACGCAAACTGCCACCGCGGCCAAGACCACGGTGGATGGAACCCTGACGGCGACGGCGATTACGGCTACCGGCGGTTCGATCCTCGGAGCTGGCACGATCGTCGGCAATACAACGGTCGGCAACGCAACCGGCAACGCGGTTACCCTGAACGTGGGCGACAGCGCCAAGGCTGGGCTGCTCACCATCACGGGAACCTATACCCAGTTGGCTACCGGCAACATGACCGGTACCATCAATGGAACGACGGCGGGCTCCGGCTTCAGCCAGTTGAAGGTGAGCGGCACCGCGACCTTGGCGGGAACGATCAACTTCACGGTGACGAGTTCGTTCCAGAACAGCCTGACGCTGGGTGAGACCTTTACCGTACTGACCGCGAGCAGCGTCACGGGAACGTTCTCGAATACGACCATCGCCATCAACTCCACGTATCAATTCGACGTGAGCTACACGTCGACGGGAGTGGTTCTGACGGTGGCCTCGGCGACGCCGTCGGCTCCGAACTCGACCAATACGGTTCAACAGCCGGTCCTGGTGGGTAAGAGCCACAATCACCTCAACAACCTGCGCAATCGCTTCATCGGAGTGGGCGGGATTGCAGATCCGATTCGCGGCGGGCGATGGGAGTATGAACACTTCGGCCCCACTTCCATTCTGGCGGGCGGACAACGGAACGGCTGGGAGCATGTACCCGTGATCCAGGCGAATCCGAAGCTGCCGGTCATGACCAATGTCGCGACCCGGATCGGTTCTCAGTCGGGGCTTTCGGATGCGGGGATTGGTCAGTGGCGCGCGAATGCCGCGCAATCCATGATCGCCGGTTGGGGCAATTCGAACCTTCGCCGGCCGGTTCGAATTATGCAGCCCGTTCTCCCTCGCCTGCGGTAGGAGAGCGATCGGCACGATGTTTCTGTTTCTCTGAAGGGCACGACGCCACGGTCGTGCCCTGCCTTTTTAACCTGGCTGGCTCCCAGGCACGGCGCGTCCGAGTACGCTTATAATTCTGGGTTAGAATCGACATGCTTAGATTACGTCTGGGCGGGCTTGATCGTAGAGAAATCCCTGAGAAAAGAATGAATTTATCGCGCGCTTCTTTTCTTGCAAAGCGTCCTGCCAAGCGTCTTGCCAAGTCGGTTGCCCAGTGGGTTGCGGTCTCGCTGCTCGCTGCAACCGTGGGATTTCTTCCTGCTTGCCGTAGCACGGCTCGCGCCCGCGAGCACGTTGAAAAAGGAAACCAGGATTTCGCTGAGAAGCAATTCAGCGCGGCGGAAAACGAATACCGGCAGGCCATTCAGATCAATGCCGACTACGCCGACGCCTATTACCGGCTGGGAATCCTGCAAGTTCAGCAAGAGTATCCAACGGCGGCGCGGCAATCGTTGGCCCGCACCGTAGAGCTTGAGCCGAAGAATCTGGACGCTCACTTGCGCCTGGGCGGACTACTGGTTTCGTCGACGCAATACAACGAAGCCCGGCAGCAAGCCGAGGCCGTGCTGCAACAAGATGGCAAGAACGCCGGCGCGCACCGCCTGCTGGGACAGGTCGCACTTCGGCAGGGACAGTACGCCGCGGCCGAAGGTGAAATGCAGCAAGCCATCGCGCTCGATCCGCGCGACCTCCAGGCTTACGAGGATTTAGGCCTGGCACAGTTACTGGATGCGGAGTTCGGCGCGGCGGAAAAAAGCTTTCAATCCGCGGTTGACATGAACCCGGGCGACCCCCAAACCTACATTCAACTTGCGAGCTTTTACAAAGCGCAGAACACGCCCCAGCGCGCCGAGCAGGTCTTGCGTTTAGGAATGACCAAGGCTCCGAACGCGGTTGAATTGCCTTTGGCGCTGGCTAGCCTGTATTTCGAGCACAATCGCAGCGACGAGGCGAAGCGTCTTCTCGATCAGGTGGAAGCGGACGGAAGCAGCTATCCCGATGGCCGCCGTGCCGTGGCGAACTTCTTTCTGGATAGCGGAGATGCGGGCGCGGCGCTAGAACGCTTTCGCGCACTGGTGAGCCGGAACGAAAACGATGCCGACGCGGCGCGGAAAGTTGCCGAATGCTACTTGCAATTAGGCCGCTGGCAAGATGCCGGCGAATGGCTCGACCAGCGAGAAAAACAAGACCCCAGCGGCAGCAAGGATGCGGCTTTCCAGCTGCTGCGGGCACGAACTGATCTTGGGGCTCTCCGCCTTCGCGAAGCTACGGCTGAATTGGAAAGACTGATCCAGGATTCGCCCGATGTGCCGGCGGTTTATTTCTATCTTTCGCAGGCAGATTCGGCGCAAGAGCAGCCGGCGCAGGCGCAGCAGGCGCTGACTGATGCCCTCCGGGTGCAGCCGGGATATTTGCCTGCGCTGCTCGGGTTGGGAAATATAAGTTTGCTGCAGAACGACGCGCGGTCCGCGCTTTCTTATGCCAGCCGAATCATCGCGACCAGCTTTTGGGTGGCGGAGGCTCACATCATTGCGGGAAGTTCTTATCTGCTGCTGGGGGATTTGGATCAGGCCCAGCGGGCTTTCGATCTGGCTACGGGACTGAATCCGCGCAGCCCCGCTGCCCTGGAGCGACTGGGACGCGTGCTGGCGATGCGGGGAAGAAGCGCAGATGCGGAGAAGGCATATGAAAGCTCGCTTGCAGTGGCGCCGGATTACGCTCCCGCTTTGAGCGGCCTCGCCGAAATTCTGGCCAAGGAAGGAAAGACGAAGCAAGCCGCTCTTCGCATGGATCGCCAGATCGCAGCCCAGCCGAAAGCATTTCGGCTGTACGTAGCCAAAGCCGAATTCTGCATCGGGCAAAAGGACTGGAGCTGTGCGGAGGGCGCCTATCGGCAAGCCTTGGCGATCAATCCCTTTTTTGTGAATGGCTATCTGGCTTTGGCGCACATCGATGCCGCCACCAACCATCCGCAGGCGATGATTCAGGAATACGAGGCTGCGCGCGCCAGGTTTCCTCAATATCTTCCCACCTACATGCTACTGGCGCAGGTTTATGAATACGTTGGAGACTTTGATCATGCCCGGCAAACCTATCAAGAGGGGCTGAAAGTCGATCCCAATTCCCCGCAACTGCTCAGCGATCTGGCCCGCTTGAATGCGGATCATGGAGGGTCGCTCAGTGACGCGCTCGTCCTGGCGCAGCAGGCGAAAAAGCAGCAACCGGACGATCCGGCAGTCAACGACGCCTTGGGATGGATCTACTACAAACAAGGATTATTCAATTCGGCGATTCCGGTGCTGGAGGCGGCAGCAGCGAAGGATCCCAAGGTCGCAAAGTTCCAGTTTCATCTGGGAATGGCTTATCTGGCGGCGGGACAACGCGCACAGGCACAGGCCAGCCTGCAAGCCGCACTGCAAGGCGGACTGAATGCGGCCGATGCCCGTTCCGCGCAAGACGCTTTGCAAAAAGCTGGCTCCTGATCCGTGAGAAATTGGAGCTGAACTGCCAAAAGGCCCGGCCCCTACGCCGCCGAGCGGCGGCTGGTTGGTGCGACGCAGGCACCTAACGGAGCCGGGCCCACATCAGTGTGGTATTCAGTTTTGATTCCTCCGCCTGTATTACAACCTCATTCATCCGATTTTGTCAGTGATCTTGGGCACCGTTGTGGGAGAGGTTCTACCAATCTGCGCATTCCTAGCTACTGACGGTCAGGACGGGACAATGCGCGCTGCAGATCACCTCGTGAGTCAGGGTCCAGGGGATATGCGCTGCAATGCGTGGTGCGGGAGTTCGACTCGCGCCCATGACGATCAAATCGACCTGTTTCGCGGTGGCGAGCTCCAAAATTCCGTCCGCCAGAAAATCCAACCCGGCTACGCATTCCGGCGGCTCCGCGAGCTTCGCATCGATCGGAACCAAAGCCCCCAGCCTCGTCTGGCTCCGGCATCGAGTGGTTTGCTGCCACTCGAGAAGTTCTTCAGCGGCATAGGTTGACGGGCCGTAAACAGAAGGACCGAGGTCGGCGCTGGGCATCGGCGGCACCATATGCAGAAGCGTGAGCTTGGCGCCACAGTCTTCGGCCATCTTCAGGGCATACGGAAAAGCTTTGGCGGAGGTCGGACCGAAGTCGGTTGCGAACAGGATGCGCTGGGGAGCAAATATTTCCGAGTTCGCCGACGGGACATGGGGACCAATGGTGAGCACAGGGCACGCCGCCAGGCGCAACACTTCTTCGGCAATCGAACCTAATACCAGCTTCTTCAGGCCTCCGCGCCCATGCGTGCCCAGCACGAGTAGATCAGCACGATCGCGTTGCATCACCGATCCTAGAACATCCCACACGCGGCCCCGTTCAAGCAACCAGCGCGGTGCGAGGTCGTTCATGGGTGAAGCGGCCTCCAACTGCTTCATGTTCTTTTCCGCTTCGAGCAGCCGCAGACTTAGTTCCCGCGGCAATGGATCAAGAGGAATTCGATCGCGGGGCTCGGGAGGAATTGCGTTGATGACGGTAAGGATGGCCGCGTAGCGGCGCGCGATGGCCATTGCATAAGAAAGCGCGTGTTGGGAAGCAAGCGAGAAATCGGTCGCCAGCAAAACATTCTTGAATGCAATACGCTCCTGAGCGTGGTCTTTCGCGGCAACTACGGTCATCATTGCTCCTTCCGCGTAGCCCTACCCAGCTAGGCCGAACTTAATCCGGATACTGGACTGGTTTTCGTGTCTTTATCTTTATCTTTGCTCCCCGTCTTTGATTTTGTTTGCTCTTCCAGAGAAACTACGCGGGCTCCGGCCAAATGCGGCACAATGGTCAACGTCTGCGAGCAGGCATCACAGAGCCAAAAGTGCTCACGACGGGGGGAGGCGTTCATGTCCAGCTTTCCTGGGATACTGGGCGCGGATTCTACCAGGAGAATTTTTCCTTCGCGCAGATACCGGAAGGTAGCAAAGCAGGCGGGATTCGCGCACTTGGACAACATGGCGCCCTCCGGTCTGCGTGTTCCGCTGTGAAAGAAATGAGGGCCGAAGCACGCAGTCGAGACATGTATTCATCACAACAGTACTGCGCGGCCGCCGATATTGAAGTGATTCAAAGCACGCGCGCGAGTGACGGTTGTCACTCAACGAATGCTGGGCGGTGACAGACTAAAAGCGGTCATGACGATTCTGTAACCGTGATTGCAGTCACAGCTAGTCGTGCCCGTTGTCATGGCCTATCTCGTGTTTTGGATTGAGAATCAGTATGAAGAGCTTTGCAGTTGCCCCACGGTGAGGAAGACTGACCGCGGCCGATTACGCTACAGCGTGAACCGGCATGGACTGTGACCAGGCCAGATCGCACCGCTGAGACAGAGGGGATACGGCCATGAAAAGCACCATCGAAACTCGGGAGCAGGAGTCGAAAGCGGCTCCGCAATCGCCGCTTGCGGAACACAATGCGACCCTGGAGCGCCTGATGACGGCGCCAGTGCAGGCTCGTCCGCTGTTTGCGGATAGTCTGCTGCAGTATCAAGGCCAAAAGGGCCGGCAGACATGGGCGACCGTATTGTCGTTCGCCATTCAGTGTGTGATGCTGGGGATTCTGCTCTTAATACCGCTATACTTTACGCAAACGCTGCCCAAGTCGCAATTGCTGACGTTTCTGATTGCTCCCCCGCCTCCCCCGCCTCCCCCGCCGGCGGCCCAGCAGATCGCAAAAGTGGTCGCTCAGGTTCAAACTGACCTGATGGCCGGCGGACAACTCCGGACGCCGACGAAAATTCCCTCAAAAGTACAAATGATTCGTGAGGAAGAAGCGCCCCCGGTGCCAACCGGAGGAGGCGTGGTTGGAGGCGTGCCGGGCGGAATTCCTGGAGGCCAACTGGGAGGCGTCATTGGAGGCATAGTCAATTCCAGTACGGCGTATGTACCGAAGCTGCAGCCCGTGGTGCCGCAGCGGGTGCGCATATCGCAGGGCGTGACGACCGGTTTACTGATTCACCGGGTAGAACCTACGTATCCCACGATCGCCAGGGCTGCCCGGATTCAGGGCACGGTTGAGCTCAAGGCCGTCATCGACAAAACCGGCGGGATTCAGGATCTGCAACTGGTCAGCGGACATCCTATGCTGGTGCCGGCTGCCATTGGCGCGGTGAAGCAGTGGCGTTACCGGCCTTACCTGTTGAATGGTCAACCGGTTGAGGTCGAAACTACGATTACTGTCATTTTCTCCCTTACCAATTGAGTGCGGGAAGGCGCGCTCGTTGGCGAGACTTCTTCAACGTCCGGGACTCAAGAAAGAGGGCGATTATGATGTTCTCCTATAGGCTGGTTCGTCTGATTGAAACGCATGCCGATACGCTGGCGGCGGGGCTGGAAAAAAAAGTACTCGACTCCCCTTCCCTGCAGGAGTTCCGCGCGATTCCCGATCACGAATTGCGAGAACGAGTTTACGAGATTTATCGTCACCTGGGGGAATGGCTGCTGGGAGAGAATCAGGGTCTGATCGAGAAGCGTTATCGCGAAATCGGCGCCAGAAGAGCGATTCAGAACGTGCCGCTGGCAGAAGTCATCCAGGCAATTGTTCTCACCAAAGAGAATCTTTGGGACTTCCTCAAGAGCGAAGCGGTGGCGGATCGCGCCGTCGAAATGATGGGTGAACTGGAACTGCTGTTGATGCTGGGCCGTTTTTTCGATCACGCGATGTACTTCGCCGCGGTCGGTTATCAGGATCAGTTGGAACATATGAAGCAGGAGCGCGAAGCTGTCGCCAGCTGACGAAATCGGCCTCGGCTTCTCGTCCGGTTGGGTTCATACGCCGATAAAGATCATGTGACCGTCATCACGACGCAGAGTGACGCTAAACCTGGCTGGCAAGAGGGAGAGGTGTCACCCTTAGTGCAGGGGCGGTTGGTAACGCGCGGAGGATTGTATGTCAGTCTTAGATTTCAAGCAAAGCGCATCCGAATCCGCAGGACGGCCGAGCGCGATCTCTATAAAAAATGTGCTCTATGCCACGGACTTCTCAGCCACGTCTGAGGCAGCGCTACCGTACGCCAGCGCGATCTGCCGCCGCTTCGGCAGCACACTGCACGTGGCTCATGTGCTCTCGGACGCGAACCTGCTGCTGATGACTGGAGGCGTCGATTATGTGTCGGTCGGCGCGGTCTATGACGACTCCTATAAGAAGGCGCAAGAAAAGATTGATCAGGTCGCGACGCGCCTCGGCAAGATCCAAACTCGTACTTATGTTCGACACGGAATGGTTTGGAAAAATCTCAGCCAGATCATCGCCGACAATCAAATCGACCTGGTGGTGGTGGGGACGCACGGCCGCACGGGAGTGGGTAAGCTGCTGTTGGGCTCGGTGGCGGAAGACATTCTGCGGCATTCGCCCTGCCCAGTGCTCACGGTTGGGCCCAAGGTCTGCGGCCGCGCCAAGCTTCCGGAATATGGTGGTAGCGGCCAGGAGATCGCTCCGGCAGAACTTGAACTGCAACGCATTGTCTTTGCCACCAACCTGACTCCCGCTTCGCTGACGGTAGTCCCGGTTGCGATTTCGCTGGTCAAGGAGTTTGATGCGCGACTGACGCTAATGCACGTCGTCGAGGATTCGGCACAGGAAGACCGTGCTGAGCCGATCGCAAGCGGAGTCCGCAACTTGCAAGCCGTGCTTCCGAGTGAGGCTGGGCTGGCCTATCAGCCGGAATTCGTCGTCGAGTTTGGCTCCCCGTGGGATTGCATCGTCAATACCGCGGCGGAGCGCGAGGCCGATCTGATTGTGCTGGGGGCGCATCGGGCCGACGGCGCAACGCATGTGCCATGGTCTACAGTGCACCGGGTGGTGGCCAATGCCAGCTGCCCAGTCTTGACTGTGCGGGAATAGACTTCCATCCAATCGAGGAGGCGGAAAGCTGCGCGACGGGGAACGAGCGACCTTCGCACAGTTCCACGGGCGCGATTGCTCACAGCCGCCTGTGACCCTCGTCACTGCCCCGGCGGACTTGCTCCAGCCACAATTAAATGAGTTGTACATAGAACGGAGCGCCTGTGTTCAAGATCATCCACGCAGAATTTATCGCCCCTGGCATTAAACGATTCGTGCTCGAAGCTCCTCGCATTGCCCGCAAACAGAAACCCGGGCAATTTGTGATTCTGCGGA
This sequence comes from uncultured Acidobacteriaceae bacterium, assembly GCA_963710965.1. Taxonomy (GTDB): domain Bacteria; phylum Acidobacteriota; class Terriglobia; order Terriglobales; family Acidobacteriaceae; genus Sulfotelmatobacter. Next base: position 31,314 of record CAVQCP010000004.1, read on the forward strand.
TTCACGAAGAGGGTGAGCGGATTCCAGTGACCATTGAGAACTCCGATCCGGAGCGCGGCAGCGTCAGCATTGTGGTGCAGTCGGCGGGAAAGACGACGCAGCTGCTGAATTCGCTGAACACCGGCGATTCGATTCTGGATGTGGTGGGGCCGCTGGGGAAACCGTCGGAGATCGAGAAGTTCGGTACCGTCGTGGTGATTGGCGGGGGGGTGGGCACAGCGATGGCTTATCCCTCGGCGGCGGCATTCAAGCGCGCCGGCAACCGTGTGATCGCGATTGTGGGCGCGCGCAACAAGGAGTTGGTGATTCTCGAAGACGAACTGCGTAACGTGAGTGATGCGCTCCTGATCACGACCGACGATGGAAGCTATGCCGATAAAGGCTTCGTGACCGACAAACTTCGGCAACTCATCGAGAATGGCACGCGCATCGACCTGGTGCTGGCGATCGGACCGATCGTGATGATGCGAGCGGTGGCGGAGATGACGCGGAAGGAGAACATTCGCACCGTTGTCAGCTTGAACCCGATCATGATCGATGGCACCGGAATGTGCGGCGGCTGCCGGGTTCTGATCGACAACAAGAGCGAGTTCGCCTGCGTCGATGGACCGGAATTTGACGCACACCGGGTGAATTTTGACGTGCTGGTGCAGCGCAATTCGATGTACCGCGATGCCGAGCAGCGCTCGCTGGCTGAGTATAAGCGCTCGATCGAAGCGGGATGCAAAGTCGGCGGCAATCCCGAGGGTGGGGCTGCAGCTCAACCATCCGACGAATCATGCGCGATTGCGCAAGGAGGCAAGAGGTGAGCGAGACCGTAAGTAAGTCCCTCAATCCACTGAAGCTGAAAGACCGCATGAAGGTTCCGCGGCAACTGATGCCGGAGCAGCCCGCGGACGAGCGCAACAAGAATTTCAGCGAAGTGAACCTCGGCTATAGCCCTGAACTGGCGCGGCAAGAGGCGCTGCGCTGCCTGGAGTGCGCGAAACCGACGTGCACGGACAATTGTCCGGTGGGGGTGAAGGTCAAAGAATTTGTCGAACTGATCGTGGCCGGCGATTTTTTGGGAGCGGCAGCGAAAATTCGCGAAGATAATGTGCTGCCCGCAGTTACGGGACGCGTGTGTCCACAGGAAGATCACTGCGAGGGCAAGTGCCTGCTGTCGAAGAAAGTGAAGCCGCTCGGCATTGGCTATTTGGAGCGCTTTGTCGCCGATTACGAACAACGCATGGGCACGCACATTCTGCCCAATGTGACGCCGACGGGCAAGAGAGTCGCGGTGGTCGGCAGCGGCCCATCGGGACTAACGGTCGCTGGCGATCTGATTCAGCGAGGCCACAAAGTGCGCGTGTTCGAGGCACTACATGAGTTGGGCGGAGTGCTCGTCTACGGTATTCCTGAATTCCGTTTGCCCAAACAAATCATCCGCGAGCAACTCGATTACATGCGCGAAATGGGAGTTGAGTTCGAGACGGATGTTGTCGTGGGACGCACCGTCACCATTGACGAATTGATGCAGGAGGAAGGCTTTGATGCGGTCTATATCGGCACGGGCGCCGGATTGCCGCAATTCATGGGCATTCCGGGCGAACATCTCAACGGGGTTTACTCGGCGAACGAATTCCTGACGCGCATCAATCTGATGAAGGCGTATAAGTTTCCTACTTATGATGAGCCGATGGTCGATTTGCATGGAAAAGATGTTGCCGTAATCGGCGGGGGCAACACGGCGCTGGATGCGATTCGCTCGGCGCTGCGACTGGGCGCTCGTAAGGCATACGTGATTTACCGCCGCAGCGACGCGGAGATGCCCGCACGCGCCGAGGAAGTTCATCACGCCAAACAGGAAGGCATCGACTTTCAGATGCTGACCGCGCCGGTGGAATTTCTCTCCGACGGCAAAGGATGGCTCACCGCGGCGCGATGTGTGCGCATGGAACTGGGTGAACCGGACGCTTCCGGGCGGCGCAGGCCGGTGCCGGTCAAGGGTTCAGAGTTCGATCTGCCGCTGTCCGTGGCCATCATGGCGATCGGAACCACGGCCAATCCTATCGTGCAAAGCACCACGCCAGGGCTGGGTACGGACAAGCGCGGTTACATTCAAGCCGATTCGCAGAAACAACGAACCACGCGCAAAGGAGTTTTTGCCGGTGGCGATATTGTGACTGGCGCGGCCACGGTCATTCTCGCCATGGGCGCGGGACGGCGCGCGGCGCAGTCGATTCACGAATATCTCACGACTGGAGAATGGGAAGTTCCGAGTTAGCGCGCGTGGGTTTCAGCGGAACAGCGCGGGTAAACTGGCGTGGTGCGTTGGAAATTCGTGGGGTAAACCAGCGGTCCTCTTACGCGAATCGAGCGGTCTACATCTGGGCTAAGGAGTGTGCGTGAGAACTACTCTTTCGCCCCCGTGGGGCTTGTTCATTTCCAACATTTTTCACCCACGGCTTGCGCCGTGGGCTGCATTCTTGCGCCGCTTCGCGGCTGAAAGACGGAGTCTTGCGGCGCGCCTGAAGGCGCGCCCTTTCAAAGCCTCGGACTTGCCGCGAATTTACAGGACACAACACTAGAGCGCAAGCGTAGCCGTGATGGAGTCCGAGGTCTGGTGGGTGGTGAAGCTGAAACCCAGGCGCTTGAAGACTTTTTCCATGGCCACGTTGTCGCGCAATATTTCCGCCACCAGGCGCCCGAGTTTTTCCTGGCGCGCAATCTGAACGCAGCGCCGAAGTAATTCTGTGCCGACTCCGTGTCCCTGATACGGATCCGAAACCAGCGCGGCCACCTCGGCTTCGTTGTTGTCGGTGCGCAGTTTGTTGAGGCGTCCCACGCCCAGAATCCGGCGCTCGCCGGTGCCCGGGTCTTTATCCTCCGCCACCAGCACGATCTCGCGGTCGTAACCACCGAAACAAATGCGCAGCAAGCGTTCATGATCGACCCGACGGCGCAGGCTAAGCGCAGAAAAATAACGCAAGTAAACCGTTCGTTCGGAAAGCGTGCTGTGAAATTTGACCATCAGCGGTTCATCTTCTGGACGAATTGGCCGGATGATTACCTCGGCCCCGTCTTTCATCGTCCACGGCCACACATATTGCGATGGATAGGGCCGAATCGCCGATTTCGGAAGTTGGTTGGCCGGGGTGGATGGATGGTGAAGCACAATGCGCGCGTCCAACGCCAGCAGGCGCTGGGGAGATGCGAGCAGAGGATTAATATCGATTTCTGCGATCCAAGGCTGTTCTACGACGAGCTGACTGAAGCGAACCAGCAGACTCTCGAGCGCAGTCAAATCTACCGGCTTGCGGCCGCGAACCCCTTGCAGGGCGCGGAAAATGTTTGTCTGCTCCATCATGCGTTGCGCCAGAGTCGTGTTCAGCGGCGGCAGCGCCAAGGCGTGATCTTTGTAGACTTCGACTAACTGTCCGCCGGAACCGAATAACAGCACTGGGCCGAATTGCGGATCGACACTGCTGCCCAGAATCAGTTCGTAACCCTCCAATCGCACCATGGGTTGAACCGTCACTCCGGTAAAAAGGCCGGCGCCAGCTTTTTCTGCCACCGAGGCTGCAATTGAGCGGTACGCTTTTCGAACTGCGGCTTCGTCGCGAAGATCCAGCTTCACGCCACCGACATCCGTTTTGTGCGTGATGGTGTCGGAGAAAACTTTAAGCACGACGGGAAAACCCAACTGGTTCGTCTGTTGAACCGCTTCGTCCTCGCTGCCGGCGATATGGGTTTCCACGGTTGGGATCCCATAGAGCGACAGCAACTGCTTGGATTCGACTTCGTTGAGCAGGGTGCGGCCGCTGGCGTGGACGTGTTCGATAATCCGTTTCACTCGATCGCGCGCCGCATCATCGAATTCCGGCCAGTCCGCCAGGCTCGGCGTCTCATAAAGCCCGCGCAAGTTATAGGTGTAGCGCCACATGTAGGTGAAGGCGCGCGCCGCGGTATCGGGATACAGAAAGGTGGGCACGCCACTGGTGTTGAGAATGGCTTCGCCTTCCGCGGTACTCACACCGCCCATCCAACTTGCCAGAACGGGTTTGCCGGTGGTGTTGGCAAAGGCGCGGAGGCGCACGGCTGTGTCTGTCGCATTGGCCAATCCTTGTGGAGCGAGAATGACGAGCAGGCCATCGCTGTTCGGATCTTTCGATGCGATCTCGATCGCATCGCCATAGCGCACGCTATTGGTGTCGGCCAATACGTCGATGGGATTGGCGTGGCTCCAGTGCGGCGGAAGAAGGGCGTCTAAAGCCTGAAGCGTGTCCGCGGAGAGCGGAGCCAGTTCGCCCCCGTTGGTGACCAGCGAATCGGTAGCCAGAACGCCAGGGCCGCCGGCATTCGTCAAGATGGTGAGCCGGGGCCCTCTCGGCCGCGGTTGCTTGCTCAACACCTCGGCCATGTAGAAGAGGTCGGCGAGATTGTGTACGCGCAAGACTCCAGTGCGGCGGAAGGCGGCGTCCAGGACTTCATCGCTACCGGTCAGCGCGCCGGTGTGAGAAGCGGCGGCCTGCGAGGCGGCCGGGGAGCGGCCCGCTTTGATCACGATAATCGGCTTGCTCAGCGCCACTTCGCGCGCGGCCGAGATAAACGCTCCGGCATCGCCAATCGACTCCATATAAATGAGAATGCTTTTCGTGTGGGGATCGTCGCCGAATTGATAGATCAAGTCGCCCCAACCCACGTCGAGCATGGAGCCGGTGGAAACGATTGCGCTGAAACCAACTTCCTCGCGATGGCTCCAATCGAGGATCGCGGTGAGCAAAGCTCCGCTCTGGCTTAGAAATGCAACATTGCCCGGCCTCGGCTTGGCTCTAGTAAAAGTTGCGTTCAGGCCGGCGGAGGGAACCATCACTCCCAGACAATTCGGCCCGATCAAACGCATCGAACTTCGGGAAAGCTGGGCTTGAATCTGGCGCTCGAGGTCGGCGCCCTGCGTTCCACGTTCGCGGAAGCCCGCGGAAATCACGACCGCGTTCTTGACTCCCGCGTCGACACATTCGCCAATAAGGCCGGGAATGGTAACCGCGGGTGTCACCAGCATCGCCAGGTCAATCACATCGGGCACGTCGGCAATGCTTTTGTAAGCAGCGAGACCCCGCACCTCGGAATGCCGGCCGTTGACCGGATAGACTTTGCCGCGAAAACCGGGTTGCAACAGGTTCTGCATCAGGGCCTCGCCGACCGTGTCAGGACGGTCCGTGGCACCAATGACCGCGATGGTGCGGGGATCAAAAAGCGCGTCCAGCCCGTACCTCTCACCCGCCAAGTGCGGCCTTGTCGCCGGCGCCTTGTGGCCGGGAAGATCGGTTGTTGTCGAGTCCACAAAACCTCCTGCTGCTCTGCCGGTACAAGGATGGGCTAACCGCGCCTGAATCGCGCGGAAATGAATCGGGTGTTCCGATTATCTTATGCCTCCGCCGAGGACCCCTTCTGTGATTGCAGTCACATACACCGCACTTGTCGTGCGATACTGTGGGCGCCATGAAAGGGAACCCTAAAGTTATTGCTGAGTTAAACAAGGCGCTACGTGAAGAGCTGACCGCGATCAACCAGTATTTCCTGCACGCGGAAATGTGCGAGAACTGGGGATATCACAAGCTCTCCGATTTCATCAAGAAACAATCCATCGGCGAAATGAAGCACGCCGAAGTGCTGATGGAGAGGATTCTGTTTCTGGATGGCAGCCCGTCGATGCAACCGCTGGAGTTGACAGTGGGCTCGACGGTGAAGGACATGATCGAGAGCGACCTGGCGCTCGAAATCGGTGCGGTAAAGCAGTACAACGAGTCGGTTGCAATCGCCACTCAGGAAGGCGACAACGGATCACGCGACTTGTTCGTCCAGTTGCTGAAAGACGAAGAAAGTCACGTGGACTTTCTCGAAGCGCAAGTGCACTTGATCAAGGAAGTTGGGTACGAACGTTATTTGACCCAGCAGATGGGCGAGAACGAAGAGGAATCGTAGATCGGGAGGGATCCAACGGCGCCGAAGTTTCTTTCTTCGGCGCCGGAAAAGTTTGAGCTTCCTACTCTACTGAGTAGTGCGCCTCCAACTCAGCAGCGCCGACATTGAGCGAGTCAGGAGAGCCGCTGACGAAGCCCTTGTCGAATGCCTTCAGGTTCAACTCGCGGAAACTCGGCGGGACGGAATCGGCCACGGCCTTGCGCACCGCATCGGGCTCCAGCAGATGGGTAATGGCAGTGAAGAAGCCCACCATCACGGAATTCTGCACCATCTTCTTGCCCAGTTCTTCGGCGATGCGTGTGGCAGGAATGCTGTAAATCTTGATCTCTTTTTTCTTGTCCAGGTCGGAAACGCGCACCAGATCCTGTTCCACAATGAGCGTGCCGCCATCTTTTAATTCCGGGCCGAAGCGCACGTAAGCCTCTTGCGACATCACGATCAGGATGTCGGGCTGGGCCACGTAGGGATACGCCACCGGAGAATCGGAAATGATGAGCTGCGCGCTGCAGGCGCCGCCGCGCGCTTCCGGTCCAAAGTTTTGCGTCACCGTGGCGAATCCACCCTGAAAGATCGAGGCTGCTTTTCCCAGCACCATGGCTGAGAGAATCACGCCTTGTCCACCGAAGCCTGCGATACGAATTTCAGTTAGCTGCATACCATCTCCGCGGATTGATCGGAAGGTTCCACAAATTTTTGTCCCAAAGATTCGACATATTGCGAGCGCATCATGGTTTGATAATCGGGCCGGTCGCGGTCGACAAACTTGCCCACGACAATTTCTCCACTGATCGTCATTCCCACTTCGCTGGTTGGGGCGCCGTGGCGCACCTTGCTCTTCTCTTTGTAGTACTTCATGGTGTCGAGCGCGTCACCCAGCTTGTTGCGGCGCTGGTAGAGCGTGGGGCACGGCGAGATGACCTCGATGAACGAGAAGCCCTTCTTCTGGAATGCCTCGCCGATGGCGCGCGCCAGTTGGCGCACGTGGAAAGTGGTCCAGCGCGCAACATAAACTGCACCTGCGGCTTCCACCAACTGCGGCAGATTGAACGAAGGCTCAAAGGTGCCGTAGGGGTGGGTCGAGGTAGTCGAGTGCGCTGGCGTGGTGTCTGAGGTTTGACCGCCGGTCATGGCATAGGTCAAGTTGTTGACGCAGATGACTTTGAGATCGATATTGCGGCGCGCGGCGTGGATAAGATGATTGCCTCCGATGGCCGCGAGATCGCCATCGCCGGAGTAAACCACGACGTTAAGCTTCGGATTCGCCAGCTTCAGCCCGGTGGCAAAAGGAATTGCCCGGCCATGCGTGGTGTGGAAAGAATCCAGTTCGACGTAGCCGGCCACGCGACCGGTGCAGCCAATGCCGGAGACCAGGGCTAGCGACTTCAAATCGATTTTCGATTCGATCAGCGCGTGGGCAAACGAATTTACCGTGGTGCCGATGCCACAGCCGGGACACCAGATGTGAGGCATGCGATCGCTGCGCAGAAAAGTTTCAACCGGATTCACCGGATCGATTTGCAGAAGATCGTTGTTGAGTTCTTCGGGATTCATCGGCAGGCCTCCACAATCGCTTTGAGAATATCTTCCGGGTGATGGACTCCGCCGCCGGCGTGCGTCAGGCATATCGTCTTCGCCTGGCCATTGGCCGCGCGCTCGACTTCCAGAGCCATCTGGCCGAGGTTAAGTTCAGGCACAACGAATGCCTTGATTTTCTTGGCCAGGTCGCGAATCTTTTGTTCGGGAAATGGCCAGGCAGTGATCAGGCGCAACTTGCCGACGCGCAGGCCCTTCTCGCGAGCCAGATCAATCGCCCGTTGCGCCACGCGGGAAGTGATTCCGTAGGAAATCACCACGACATCGGCGTCTTCAATGTGATCTTCTTCAAACAGAGCGATGCGGTCGACGTTCTGGCGGATCTTATTCTGCAGTCGCCGGACCAGCTTGTCCTGAACCGCGGGAGTCATGTTGGGATATCCGCGTTCATCGTGCGTCAATCCGGTCACGTGAAAGCGATAACCTTCACCGGCGTGCGCCATCTCGGGCACCATGTCACCGTTGGTTCCGTAGGGCAGATAGTCCGCAATCGATTTCTGGGTGTGCTTGCGCGGGACCACTTCGATCTGATCGGCGGGAGGAATTACTACTTTTTCGGTCATGTGGCCGACCACTTCGTCCATCATGAACATGACTGGGACGCGGTATTCTTCGCTCAGGTTGAAGGCTTTGATGGTCAGGTCAAAACACTCTTGCGGCGAGTTTGGGCACAGCGCGATGATCGAATAGTCGCCATGCGAGCCCCATCGCGCCTGCATCATGTCGGCCTGCGCCGGCAATGTTGGCAGACCCGTGGATGGACCGCCGCGTTGCACGTCGACGAATACGCAGGGAGTTTCGGTCATGGCTGCGTAACCGATGTGCTCCATCATCAGGGAGAAGCCAGGACCGGAAGTTACCGTGAACGCCTTGGCCCCGCCCCACACTGCGCCCTGCAGCGTGATCGAGGCGGCCAACTCGTCTTCCATCTGAATGAAGGTTCCGCCTACGGTGGGCACGCGCGCAGCAAAGCGCTCGACGACTTCGGTCGACGGTGTGATGGGATATCCGGCCGCAAAGCGCGCGCCAGCGGCCAGCGCTCCTTCGCAGCAGGCATGGTCACCATCGATAAAGTGTTCGCCCGTCAGCACGCCTCGCGGGTCGGCCTTAACATGTTCGGCCTTCATTTCTCACCTCCAGAGGGCGTAGCCTTGGTGCCGTTGATGGCGAAGTCAGGGCAGTACATGCCACATAAATCGCATCCGCTGCATTTTTCCGGATGCACCACGTGCGGCAGATGATAGCCCTTGGCATTGAATGCGGAAGAAAATGCCAGCACATGGGTGGGACAAAACTCGATACAGAAGCCGCAGGATTTACAACGCTCCGCGACGATGGAAACGCGTCCTTTTGCCACAGGTCCCCCACGCTTAAGGAGTTTGGGACTCCTGATTAAGACTAGGTGATTATGCGGGAGAAGCGGGCCGAGGGCTGTGACGATTGTCACTGTTCGGAGTGATGCGCCGCACGCCGAGTTCTCGGGATCTTTCTGTGATGTGCGTCACATTATCATGTGCCGATTATCACAGCGTCCCCCTTGCCCGGGGCGAACAATGGAGAGTCGGTCACTGTAGACCGAAAGGAGATACGATGACGATTAGACGATTTATCTGGATTTTTACAGCACTTCTCATACTGACAGGTTTGGGCGTAGCGCAAGATCAACAAACCCAGACTGAACCGGTCATTAAGCACGTCCCGCTGAAGGACACATCGCCCGCCTCCGGTAAAGACATGTACGTGTCATATTGCGGCGTTTGCCATGGAACAGACGGCAAGGGCAATGGCCCAGCCGCTGGCGCAATGAAGATGCCTCCGACTGATTTGACCCTTCTGAGCAAGAACAACGGCGGGAAATATCCGGCACTGAAAGTTTCTTCGACCATCCGGGGCGATTCCGCGATTCCCGCGCACGGCTCGAAAGACATGCCGGTGTGGGGTTCGCTGTTTTGGGCAATGAGCAAGGGACACGAGAGCGAAGTCCAGCAGCGCGTCGCCAACCTCACTAAGTACATCGAGTCTTTGCAGGCGAAATAGTCTGGCAAAAAAAGCTTTTGTGCGAAAAGGCCCCGGAGGGATTTCCGGGGCCTTCGCCATTTGCGCAGTAAGTTCGGCGTTGTGAGTTCTTAAATGATGGTTGTTAGACGGTGCCGCTGGTCGGCCACCCTTCGCCAAAGTCGAAATGCTAACGGCTAGCGGCGAACGGCTAGCCGTTAAGGCTCATGTGGCAAGGGTGAACGCCAGCCGGTGACTTTCTATTGGCGGTTAAGAACACTCCAGGCTTCGCGACTGGAGAGCACGACGTGCTGCACGCTCTTCACGGCCTTCATGTACTGGGCGCGCTCGAAAGCTCCGGGATTCGGGCAGCGCAACTGGCTCATGCTGCCCTTCATCTGCTCCACCGATTCGTATTCGTGATCTTCCATCCATTTCACGAATCCTTTTTCTATGTGGCGCAGGTGATGGATGCCGTTGCGCAGCAGCGTGGAGCACAGCATGGTGACATCGGCGCCGGCCATCAGCAGTTTGATGGCGTCTTCCGGTCCATGCACGCCGGTAGTCGCAGCCAGGTTCGCGCGGATCCGGCCGTACAGGATTCCGATCCAGGTGAGCGGCAGACGCAATTCGTGTGCCGTGCTCAATAAAACGTTGGGTTCGATTTCCAGTTCTTCGAGGTTGATATCGGGCTGATAGAAGCGATTGAACAAAACCAGCGCGTCGGCCCCGGCAGCGTCGAAGCGTTTCGCCATGTTGGCCATGTTGCTGAAGAATGGACTGACTTTCACCGCGACGGGAATGCTCACCACGGACTTCACCGCCTCAACGATCTCAAGATACTGCCGTTCGATATCGGCAGATTCAACGTCAGGGTCGGTGGCAAGAAAGTAGATGTTGCATTCCAATGCGTCTGCGCCGGCTTGCTGGATCAGTTGAGCGTATTGCGTCCAGCCGCCAACCGTGGTGCCATTCAAGCTCGCGATAATTGGGATGGAAACGGCTTTCTTGGCCTGATGGATGAGCTTCAAGTAGCCCTCGGGTCCTACATGAAATTCATTGGGTTGGGGCAAAAACGAAGCCGCTTCGGCGAAGCTGTCGGTGCCCGCGGTGAGATGATGTTCCAACTCGAAGCGCTCCTGGCGCAACTGCTCTTCGAAGAGCGAATACAAAACGACGGCCGAGGCTCCCGCCTCTTCGAGGCGGCGGATATTGTCGAGATCGTGAGATAGGGGCGACGCCGAGGCCACCAGCGGCGTGCGAAGTTTCAATCCTAAATACCGGGTGCTGAGGTCGATCATGGATTCTCCTAGAAATTTCAAATGTTGTAAGCACAGATGTTCAGTAGTACCCCTACCGCGTCTCACACGGCCACATCACTCGGTTTAAACCGGCGCCTTCTCAGTCTTGCGCTGCGCCAGATATTCGTAGAGGCGGAAGCGGCTTTCGGCATCCTGTTGGGCTTCCCGCCAAAGTTGTTGCGCATGTTCCGGACTGCTCTTGGTGAGCATTTTGAAGCGTGTTTCCATCTCCATGAAGTCTTTGACCTTCCGGGTGGGAGTGCGCGAATCGAGGATGAGAGGATTCTCGCCTTGCTCGGCGCGTTCCGGATGGTAGCGGTAGAGCAGCCACTGGCCGGAGTCAACCGCAACCTTCTGATCCGACATGCCCGTAGTCATGTTGATGCCGTGGGCGATGCAGTGAGAGTACGCGATGATGAGGCTGGGGCCGTTGTAGGCTTCGGCCTCCAGAAATGCCTTGAGCGTGTGCTCGTCCTTGGCACCCATGGCGACGCTGGCGACGTAGACGTTGCCGTAGCTCATCGCGATGAGACCGAGATCCTTTTTGCAGCCCGGCTTGCCACCGGCGGCAAATTTTGCCACAGCGCCGCGGGGAGTGGATTTCGACGCTTGCCCGCCGGTATTCGAGTAGACCTCGGTATCGAGCACGAGAACGTTGACGTTGCGTCCGCTGGCCAGCACGTGATCGAGGCCGCCGTAGCCGATGTCGTAAGCCCAGCCGTCGCCGCCAACGATCCAGACACTCTTCTTCACCAGGTAATCGGCGAGGGAAAGAAGTTGCCGGGCTTCGGGAGAATTGTTGCCCTGCAATTTCTCTTTGAGCACGTCGACTCGCTGGCGCTGTTCGTAGATTTCCGCTTCGTCTTTTTGCGAGGCGGTGACCAACGCAGTCGCTAACTCCTCGCCGATGGTTGCGGACAATCGTTTCACCAACTCCTGGGCGAACTCGGTTTGCTTATCGATAGAGAGGCGGAAGCCCAGGCCGAATTCGGCGTTGTCTTCGAATAAGGAATTCGACCAGGCCGGCCCGCGGCCCTCCGCATTCTTGGACCACGGCGTCGTGGGCAGATTCCCTCCGTAGATGGAGGAACATCCGGTGGCGTTGGCGATTACCGCGCGGTCGCCAAACAGTTGCGACATCAGCTTGAGATAGGGCGTTTCACCGCATCCCGCGCAGGCGCCGGAGAATTCGAACAGCGGCTCCTGAATCTGTTGTTGGCGGATGGTATTGACCTTGATGTCGCGGCGATCGTGCTCCGGGAGCTTCAGGAAGAAGTCCCAGTTTTCGCGTTCGGGCATGCGCAGCGGTGGCTGCGGCACCATATTGATGGCCTTCAGCCGCGCTTCGGACTTGTTCTTGACCGGACAAATTTCGACGCAAATGCCGCATCCAGTGCAGTCTTCGGGTGCGACTTGAAGCGTGTACTTCAGTCCTTTCCATTCTTTGTCGCGCGATTCGGTGGATTTGAAGGTGGCGGGCGCTCCCACCAGTTCTTTGGTGTCGTACACCTTCATGCGGATGACCGCGTGCGGGCAAACCATGGCGCACTTGCCGCATTGAATGCAGATTTTTTCATCCCAGGCGGGAATTTCCAAGGCCAGGTTTCGCTTCTCCCACTTGGCCGTGCCGGTGGGGAAAGTGCCGTCGATGGGAAATGCGCTGACCGGCAACTCGTCGCCGCGTCCGGCATACATTACTCCCAGCACATCGCGCTCGAACGCGGGGGCGTCGAGCGAAAACGGCGGCGGCATTTCAATCGTGCTGCTGAGTTCGCTGGGAACTTTCACTTCGAACAAATGGGCCAGAGTCTCATCGACGGCTTGCATGTTCTTCTGCACGATGTCTTCGCCCTTGCGGCCGTAAGTATCGCGAATCGATTTGCGGATCGCCTCGATGGCCTCCTCGCCCGGGAGGATTTTAGAAATTGCGAAGAAACAGACTTGAAGAATTGTGTTCATGCGGCTGCCCATGCCGGTGTCGCGCGCGACCTGGTAGGCGTCGATTACGTAGAACTTCGCTTTTTTGGTGATGATCTGCTCTTGCACGGCGCGGGGCAGATGATCCCACACCTCATCTTTATCGAACGGACTGTTGAGCAGGAACGTTCCGCCCGGAACCAGTGCGCTTAGCATGTCGTAGCGCTCGAGGAAAATCCACTGGTGACAAGCCACGAAGTTCGCCTTCGAGATCAGATAGCTGGAGCGGATCGGTTGCGGGCCGAAGCGCAGGTGGGAGACCGTCATCGCTCCGGATTTCTTCGAATCGTAAACGAAATAGCCTTGCGCGTAGTTATCGGTGTTCTCTCCGATAATCTTGATCGAATTCTTGTTGGCACCCACCGTGCCATCGGCGCCCAGGCCATAGAACATCGCTCGCACTACATTCTCCGGCTCGGTAGAAAATTCGGAATCGTACGCCAGACTGGTGTGGCTGACGTCATCCTGAATGCCGATGGTGAAGTGCTCTTTAGGCGGATCGGCCTTCAGATTGTCGTAAACTGCCTTGACCATGGCCGGAGTGAATTCTTTCGAGGACAGGCCGTAGCGGCCGCCTACAACCAACGGGATCGTCTGGAGCTTGCCGTAACCCTTCTTTATGCCTTCATGCAGGGCATTCACCACATCGAGGTAGAGCGGTTCGCCAATCGCGCCCGGCTCCTTGGTGCGGTCGAGGACCGCGATCTTTTTCACGGTAGCGGGCAGAGCCTCGACAAAATCTTTCACGGAGAATGGCCGGTACAGGCGAACCTTCAACACGCCCAGCTTTTCGCCGCGCGCGTTCAACGCGTCCACCGCTTCGTGCGCAACTTCCGCGCCCGAGCCCATGATCACGATTATGCGTTCGGCATCCGGGGCGCCAACATAATCAAATAGGTGGTAAGAACGCCCGACCACCTTCTCGAACTTCTGCATCACCGCTCGGACTTTCTCAGAGCACTCGTCGTAATAAGAATTGGCCCGCTCCCGCATCTGGAAAAAGACATCGGGGTTCTGCGCCGTACCGCGCAATACCGGATGATCGGGCGACAGGGAACGCTGGCGGTGCTCGAACACGCGATCCATATTAATGAGCTGGCTCATCTCGTCTTCGCCGAGCATTTCGATCTTGTTTACTTCGTGCGAGGTACGAAAGCCGTCGAAAAAATGCAGGAAAGGAATGCGTGACTCAAGCGAAGCGGCGTGAGCGATGAGCGCCATATCCATGGCCTCTTGCACCGAGTTGGAGCTCAACATGGCCCAGCCTGTGGTGCGGCAGAACATCACGTCGCTGTGATCGCCAAAAATCGAAAGCGCGTGCGTGGCTACGGTTCGAGCCGAGACATGAAATGCCGTCGGGGTCAGCTCTCCGGCGATCTTATTCATGTTCGGGATCATCAGCAGTAATCCCTGGGAGGCCGTGAAGGTGGTCGAAAGCGAACCCGTTTGCAGCGCGCCGTGGACCGCGCCCGCGGCCCCGCCTTCGCTCTGCATCTCGATGACATGCGGCACCGAGCCCCAAATGTTTTGAATGCCCTGCGAGGACCACTCGTCCGCCCACTCGCCCATGTTCGACGAAGGAGTGATGGGATAGATGGCGATCACCTCGTTTACGCGGTAGGCAACATAGGCCACCGCCTCATTGGCATCCATTGTCTTGACTTTACGTTTTGCGCCCATCGTTTTCCTACTCTCTGTTGCCAGGTGTGTGGAGTGAACCCGACTGCCTTAAGCATGGACTGTGGCGGCTACGGGCGTCTGCCAACTAGATCACGGCAGGTTGTGATGTAGATCACACGCAAGCCGCGCGGCTTTCTTGCGGTTCTAAATTGGGGGTCGAGCGCAGGCCCATCTCCAGAGCATCCGGAACCGGCCTGTGATTTCCATCACATTCGCATGTGCCCCGAGACACAGCCAACGGTTCTGTGCAGATGGACACTGAACCCAGTAGGAATAGGAAGGTGGCTTATGATTTCGCCCTATGGAATGGAGATTGTCGAAAGCTGTCTCACGTGCAAGCTACGTGCTGATCGCATCTTCTGCGACCTGCCTGCTCCGGCACTGCAAGCGTTCGAAGAGATCAAGTACACGACAGCTTACCCGGAGGGTGCGGTGTTGTTTGTGGAACACCAGGAGCCGCGCGGAATATTCCTCATTTGCAGAGGCAGCGTGAAGCTTTCGGTCAGCGCCCCGAATGGGAAGACGATGATCGTGAAGATTGCCGAGGCGGGAGAGGTTTTAGGTTTGAGCGCCACCGTTTCCGGCAAGCCGTATGAGGTGACTGCGGCGACGATTGATCCCTGCCAGATTAATTTTGTGAAGCGCGAAGATTTTCTGCGCTTCCTGAAAAATGATGTAACCGTCTGCTTCAAAGTAGCCGAGCAACTGAGCGAAAAGTATCACAACGTTTGCAATGAAGTTCGGTCTTTGGGACTTTCGCACTCCGCCGCCGAAAAACTAGCCAAGTTACTGCTCGAGTGGAGCTCGAAGAATGGCGAATCGTTGAAGGCAGAGCCGCGAGTGAAACTTCGCTTGACCCACGAGGAAATCGCACAAATGATCGGCACTTCGCGGGAAACGGTTACGCGGCTGCTGGCCGATCTGAAGAAGCATCAGATTCTGAATACGCGCGGTTCGACACTGGTAATTCGAAATCAGGCGGCGCTGAAAGAACTGGCGAACCACAACTAGCCGTTGTTCGCGAATAAACCTCGTTCGTTAGCCCGCGCGGCGACGTTGAATTATGCAACGTCACATGCGTCTCGCCTGCGCCCGATTCCTTCCACAACCTGACAATTGCGCTGAAGTCGGCGGCTAAAGTTCTGGCCGCACACTACCGATAATTGCTGAGCGGGACGCTTCTTGCCTAAAGGAAGAATGTACCCGCTGGGAGGATGAAAATGCCTTTGGTGAAATGGGATGAGTCATTCAGCGTAAAGGTAAAACGTTACGATAACGATCATCAGAAACTGTTCGCGATGATCAATACACTACACGAGAGCATGGTAGCCGGTAAGGGCAGGGAAAAAATTCAAGAGGTCGTGAAGCAGCTCGCCGACTACACAAAACAGCACTTCGCGGCAGAGGAAGTTCAACTGGAAAAATCACACTACCCCGGATTGGCCGTGCATCGCGTTGAGCACCAAGCCTTTGTGAAAAAGGTCGAACAATTCCAGAAGGATCTCGCCGCCGGAACGGTCAATATTTCGATCTCCGTAGTGAGTTTTCTGAACGACTGGCTCATCAATCACATCAAGCGCACCGACCAGCAATATTCGACATTTCTGAATCAGCACGGAGTTTCCTAGGAAGTTGTACGCTAGGGTGCTGGGCCATCCTCCACCCTGTAAGCAATCACCTGGCTGCCCCGTCCTTGTCGTGTTTTTTGCGACGAGGGCGGGGAAGCTGACTCTCTCGCCTCTTGCGGTAACTCCTTAGCCTAGCCTCAGAACCTTGAGTCTCATGGGCCTGGCGCGGGGCGTGTGTTTTGTGCTGTGCTAACAAACTTCCCGCGTTACAGCGCCGCACCCGCGAAGGCGCATTCTCATTCATTCTGAAGAGCTTAGCCTAGTGACGCACATCACAATTGCAGGTGACTATTATCACGGCTGAGTGCGGCATCGCTCCACTATGGTAACGCCTATGGGGAACAGTACTCCCCAGGGGTTCAGTGGAAGGGGGCCATGCATGGCTTCGACAAATGGTGGGGGCGCGTTGCACGCAAATCCAAATAAACCAAGATTGATTTTCTGGGAGTTGACCAAAGGCTGCAATCTGCGCTGCATCCATTGCCGCGCCAGCGCTACGGAGCTGAGTTCTCCGGACGATCTCTCCACCGAAACGGCGAAGGCAATCATCGATCAGATTGCCGAAGTCTCGAATCCGATCCTGGTGCTGAGCGGGGGCGAGCCGTTGTTTCGCAAGGATATTTTTGAACTGGCCCGCTACGGCACGGAGAAAGGTCTGCGCGTGGCGCTGGCGACCAATGGCACGCTGGTCACCAAGGCGGTGGCGCGCAAGATTGCCGATGCGGGGGTGAAGCGCGTTGCCATTAGCCTCGACGGCGCGGATGCGGCGACGCACGATACCTTCCGCGGCATCCCCGGATCGTTTGAAGCCGCGATTAATGGATTTCGAAACCTCAAAGAAGTTGGCCTTTCGGTGCAGATCAATACCACCATCGCAAGGCACAACGCCCATCAACTTCCCGATGTGCTGGCGCTGGCGAGAGCGATCGGAGCGGATGCGCTGCACACTTTCCTGCTGGTTCCGGTCGGATGCGGTGTGGATATTGCGGCCGAGCAGATGGTTCCTCCTGAAGAATACGAACGCATGTTGAACTGGTTTTACGACCAGTCGCTCACCGGCGGTATCGAATTGAAAGCCACCTGCGCGCCGCATTATTTCCGCGTAGTCCGGCAACGGCGCGCGGCTGAGCACCGTTCGGCGGCGGCGGCACAGGCGGCGCACGCCATGGAACCACCGCAGGGCCCTTCCCAGATTGGCGATAAGATGGGCCCGCCGATCGGGCCGACCGAGATGACCATGCCCGGCTCGACCGGCATCGAACTCAAACCGCAAGGCATCGGCAAGGCCATGGGCCATCCCGGAACCCATCCTTCCGACATGAACGCGATGACCAAGGGCTGCCTCGCTGGAACGGCAGTGTGCTTCATCTCGAATCAGGGCGAGGTCTATCCTTGTGGATATCTGCCGGCTTTAGCGGGAGATTTGAAGACCCAACCCTTCGCGCAAATTTGGGAAGATTCTTTTGTGTTTAACCAGCTGCGCGACGTCAACAACCTGAACGGAAAATGCGGCTGTTGCGAATTCCGCAATGTATGCATGGGTTGCCGGGCGCGCGCCTTCGCAGCTACCGGAAATTATCTCGACGAAGAACCTTTCTGCGTTTATCAGCCCGGCAACAAGAGCCTGGCGACTAAGAACGAAACGAAAAACGCGGAACCCAATGCCACGCTGGTGGCGATCGAGACGAAGTAGTTCAATGGTGAGCCAATCCGGCGAACTCGAAGCCCTCCCCAACCGCCGGATTGGCTCGCTGATCGCTCCTCGAGAACACGGCGCCTGGGGGCTTTTGCTTGTCCCCCTCGCCACGGGCGGAGTGGTCGGATTGCAGGCGGGGGGAAATGGTTTTCCTCTCGCCGCCTTCACCGTGGCGGCACTCACTCTATTCTGGTTGAGATCGCCGGTGGAAAGTTGGCTCGGGACAGGGCTTCTTCGCGCTCAAACTCGGCGGGAACGGAATAGCGTCGGTATCACGATTCTTATTCTCGTCGCCATCGCCGGCCTGGCGCTGGCTTCGCTGTTCTGGGAAATACGCAACCGTAAAGGCTTGCTGCTGCTGGGGCTCATAGCGGTCGTCGCAGTCGCAGGCCAAAGTCTGCTTCGAAAGTTAGGACGGCGGACGAGGATGCTGTCGCAGATTGTGGGCACGATCGGGCTCACGGTGACAGCGCCGGCCGCGTATTTCGTGGTGACGGGACAACTCAATCGCGAGGCGTGGGCCTTGTGGATGGCAAATTTATTGTTTGCCGGCAACCAGATTCATTACGTGCAGCTGCGCCTCCACTCGACGCGGACGAGGAACTTTTCAGAGAAATTCAAGAGCGGGCGCGGCTTCTTTCTGGGAGAGATATTGCTGGCCGGAACTCTGGCCTTCGCATGTTATTCCCATTGGCTAAATGGACTGGCGGCACTGGCGTTCCTTCCTCTTCTGGTTCGCGGGGCTGTCTGGTTCTTCGAGTCGCCCCAGCCGCTGCTGGTTCGCAAGCTGGGCTGGACCGAACTCGGACATGGCGTGCTGTTCGGCCTGCTGCTCATAGCTGGATTCCATCTCGGCAGTTAATTTCCTTCTAATGTTCGGACTGGCTGTAAGCATTTGCCCATTTGGAGACGGCACGATTTGCCGGGCTTAATGACGAGGCGCGAGCGTGCCGCTCATCAGATGCTTTAAGTACTCTCGAATCTGCCGTTTGATTCCGCCGGTTAGCTCAACCTGTTTGGCCCGAACATTGCTGGTGCATTTGCAGCACGGCAATTCAAGCTCTGTCGGGGAATTGCCGATAGGATTAGTAAGTTCTTTCGGAGGGAGATCCAATGTCAGTTTCAGGAATATCCAGCTCGAGCCTTTCAACCTACGGCACGTCGGGAAGCAGCCAGAACAATTTTCAGCAGATTCAGAAGGAATTTCAGCAACTGGGCCAAGACCTTCAGTCCGGTAATCTGTCTGCCGCACAGTCGGATTTTGCCACCTTAACCAAGCTTGTGCCGAAGCTTGCCGCAGCGGTCTCGTCGTCTTCGACGGCTTCGACTTCTTCCGCGCAGAGCAGCAACCCGCTTCTGCAAGATTTCCAACAGTTGTCGAAAGACCTGCAGTCGGGCAATCTGTCGGCGGCACAGTCGGACTACACCAACATTCAACAGGCTTTCCAGCACTTCTCGCCGACGAGCGGAGGAACCGAAGGCCATCATCACCACCACAGTGGCAATGGTGATGTGGGCAACAGTCTGCTCACGGCATCGGATTCGACGACGACTTCCTCTTCGTCTGATTCGACCTCGTCTGGTTCGACGGTCTCAGTGAGCGCGTAGGTTAGTTCCACAAGGCCCGCCTGACGCCAAGCGCCATTGGGCGGCAGGCGGGACCTTCGATACAGGTCAGAGGCCGTCTGCCGCACGTTCGCGCGAAAATCGTTCATTGCCCGAAGTGAGCGGAGAATTCCCCCGCGGCCATTCTGACATCGCCGGAAATACTGCATCGTCGTCGACAACGTCAGAGTTCGGTGCGCTTTCTGAACGCATAACGGCTCACAGTGGTAGGTGATGAGACTCACCGCCGCGGCGCTTTGCAAGGTCTAGGCTCAGCTTAGGTGCCGAGGCGGTTATGACCGTTTCCCGATGGCAGTTGAATAGCTTCGAGCGCTTTCTGTTCGGACTGGCTCTGGTCTTGGCTGCACTTCTACTATTAGTGCGTCTCGCAGCCGTCCTTGTCGTTTGGTATTTGCAACACCGCGGCTGAGACCAGCCCTCGCGCAACATCCCTCCGTTTCCCTTCATTCCGACTACAATATCGTCAACTGGTGTTGGGTGGGTTTCTTCCATTTCATAATTAGGCATGGAGGCTGGAGATGTCTTTCCGATCCGTTTTTATTGCTGTAGTCATTGCCTTCGCCCTGGTTCTGGCTGGCTTTCTCATCAATCGCGCCCGGCCGAAGGTTGAAACGGATCAGCCCAGCGCCGACCTGGTGCGGGCCACTGGAAAATGTGCTGAGTGCCACGCCCGCACGCAGTACGCAGTAGTGCATGAATACGAGATGAGCCTCCATGCTCGCAAGGGCGTCAACTGCCTCGATTGCCACCAGCCAACAACCGGGCAGGACAAGGCGGACCACCACGGCTTTGTGATCTCGGCCAAGTTAACTGCAGGAAACTGCCGTAGTTGCCACGAGACCGTTTACCAACAATTCCTGCACAGCCGTCACGCGGCGCCAGCCTGGGCTGCCATCTACGGAGAGAAAGGACTCACGCCCGAACAGGTAAATCTCTCTGAGACATATCAGCCCGGAGGAACTCGTAGACCTGCACACCCATTCGTCCAAGCCGAGGGAACGTCCGCGATGACCAGCGGTTGCGAGCAGTGCCACAGCGTGGGCAGACCGAACGCCGACGGCACGATCGGCACCTGCACCGCATGCCATACCAGGCACACCAGTTCAGTGCGAATCGCGCGCCTGCCTAGCACTTGCGCTCAGTGCCACATGGGCCCCGACCACTCGCAGATCGAAATTTATGAAGAATCCAAGCACGGGATAATGTTTCAGGCGCAAGAGCATTTGCTCAATCTGGATGCGCCGCCAAAATCGCTGACTACTCGGGACATGTTCGTCCCCACCTGCGCAACCTGTCACATGAGTGGACTCAACGGAACCGGAGTCACCCACGATCCTTCCGAGCGCTTGTCGTATTACCTGGCCAACGCCATTACTGAGAAACGGCCGAGCTACGCTGCGGCGCAAGCCAAAATGAAGCAGGTGTGCTCGCAATGCCATACGCCAGCGCTGATCGACCGCGTCTATACACAAGCCGAGCAGGCCGTTGAAAATACCAATAATCGGGTTCGCGCGGCGCAGGACATCGTGAACGGATTGCACAAGGAGGGCGTGCTCAATGGTCCTCCATTCTCCCAACCCATCGATTTCGTGTACTTCGATCTTTGGCACTACGACGGGCGAACCAGCAAGCACGGCGCCTTCATGGGCGGAGCGGACTTCGTGCAATGGCATGGAAACTATCCCATGATGCAAAAGACGGTCGAGCTGCAATCGATGGCCGCCGAGCTCAGGAGAGAGCATGGCAAGGCTAAATGAGCGCTGGTGGGCTCGACCGCAGATCTGGGTGGAACTGTTTGGGATCCTGAATGTCGGCTTTCTCACCTTTGACATTTATCTCGCCCATTCGGTCAACCAGTTTCGCAAGGAAGCCGAGTACATTCCGCTCATCTTCTCCGCCACCGCGCCGGTGCTGTTGATTCTTGCCCTGGCAGTTCGGTATCGCTGGCCCGCGGTTTGGAAGGACCTGGGTTACTTTGTGGGAGGCGTGGCAGTCTTGGTTGGACTGACTGGCGTCATCCTACATCTGGAAAGCCATTTTTTCTACGAACGCACACTGCGCAGCCTGACCTACTCCGCTCCTTTTGCCGCGCCGCTGGCTTATACGGGTTTGGGACTTCTGTTGATCATGAACCGGATGGTGGATCCTGAATCGCTGGAATGGGCGCAATGGGTGCTATTGCTGACGTTGGGCGGATTCATCGGCAATTTCGTTTTCAGTCTGGCTGACCACGCGGGAAACGGATTTTTCAATCCACTAGAATGGGTACCGGTAGGGGCGAGTGCCATCGCAATCGGATTCCTGGCCGTGCCCTTGATCATGCGAGTGTCGCGCCCGTACATCGATCTGTGCGCAACCATCCTCGTGCTGGAAGCCGGGGTCGGGCTTTGGGGTTTCTTGCTCCATGCCGCGGGCAACCTTCGGGGGCCGTCCATTCACGCCTTCAATAATTTTGTCTATGGTGCGCCACCCATGGCTCCACTGTTGTTTCCCAATCTCATGGTCTTGGGGATCATCGCACTTTGGCAACTCAGAACCAGCCAGGCCTGAGTGGTCGCCTACGGGGGCAAATCACACCTACCAAGGGTCATATGCCGCAGACCTCGCTGGTAAAGCCTTATGTTTCAATAATCCTCGGCGATAACTAGATGAAAACAAAGGCCGAATCGATCTCTCGCCAGATACTTATTTGGCCCGTTGGATGCTTTTGCATGAGGGAATAGCGCAGGAGGATGAGCCGTGGAACCCGCCCTGATGGTGATTGGGGTCAACTATCGCACTGCTCCCGTGGCGGTGCGCGAGCACTTCTGGATTCCCGAAGAGCGCCGCCATGAAGCACTGGTTCGACTGTCGCCAGCCGAGGGCATTGAAGAAGTGGTCGTTCTTGCCACCTGTAACCGTACTGAGTTTCTGCTTTGGGCTAGCGATGTAACCCTCGCGGCCAATTCCGTGATGCGCTTGCTGGGCACAGACTACGGGCTCAAGCTTTGCGAATGGAAGCATTTCTACCGGCTGCTCGATGAAGCCGCGCTCCTCCACATCTTCCGCGTGGCGTCCAGCTTCGATTCGATGGTGGTGGGCGAGCCGGAAATCGTTTCGCAAGTGAAAGACGCGTGGAACCTGGCGCGGAAAACTGGATCCGCGGGCCGCTGCCTCGATGCCGTCATCCAGAAAGCTCTTATGGTCTCGAAGCGCGTGCGAACCGAAACCGCGATTGGCAATTCGGCGGTCTCGATTCCGTATGCTGCCGTGGAACTCGCTCGCCAGATCTTCGGAACCCTCAAGGACAAGGAAGTATTGCTGATGGGCGCGGGGAAAATGAGTGAACTCTCGGCGCGCGGACTGCTGAACCATGGCGCAGGCTCGGTCAAAGTGGTTAACCGGACGTTCGAGCATGCGGAGGAACTCGCGGCGAAACTGGGCGGAGTTGCGATCCCGTTTGATGCGCGCTGGCAGTACATGGCGCAAGCCGACATTATCATCAGCTCGACTTCGTGTCCCCACACCATCCTCAGCCGGGAGCAAGCGGAAGGTCTGGCGCGAGCCCGCGTCGATCGGCCGCTCGTGCTGGTGGATATTGCGATGCCCCGGGACATTGACCCAGAAGTACGGACTCTCAAAGGCATATTCCTTTACGACCTCGATGACCTGGTCAATGTAGTCAGCCACGACACCGAAGAACGGGAAGCTGCCGCCGTTGACGCGCTCAAAATTCTGCAATTCGAAGCACAAAGCTTCCGTGGAACATTGCGGGCGCAACGCGTGGTACCCACGATCGCGGCCTTGCGCCAACGCCTCGACGAAATTTGCCGGCAAGAACTGGACTCCTTCAAACAGGAGAACGGGCCATTCACTCAAGATCAGGACGAGATGCTAAGCGCGGTTATGTCCCGTGTAACGCAGCGCATTACCGGATCGTTGGCCCGTGAACTCAAGGAGCGTCCAGAAACGGTGGAGCAGGATCAGCTGGCCCTTGCGGTACAGCGCCTGTTCCATCTGCAAACGCCGGAGACGGCGCTTGCTGGCACCAGTTTGGAACACTAAGCTGTCCCGGTCTCGCGCGTTTTGCGGAGACCGGAAACAGTTTGAGGTTACAGTTCGTCAATCGCCTTGGCAGCGGCTTTAATTGCTTCCGTGATCTTTTGGATCTGTTCGGGCTTTACGTTCTGCCGGAAGACGCGTGCCACTACAGCTTCGCGCAGCTCCATGAAGGCTTTCATTAATTCGGGCGAACGGCCCCGTTCGAAACCCTTTCCGGCTTCTTCCAGGCGCTCGAATAGCTCGTCGATTCTCCGCTTGTTGGCCTCCAGATATTGCTTCCCTTCCGCCGTGACGGAATAGACCTTCTTGCCGTTCTCGACCGAGGCGACTGCCAGACCTTCTTCTTCGAGCAAGGTCAATGTGGGATAGATCACTCCTGCGCTGGGCGTGTAGCCGCCGGATAGGCGCTCTTCCATGGTTTTGATGAGCTGGTAACCGTAGCTGGGCTGCTCGGAGAGCAGTTTCAGGATGACCAGCTTGACATCGCCGGCGTCGAACATGCGACCACGTCCTCGACCGCCGCCGAAGCGCTCGAAACCGCGCATGCCCCCTCGGCCGAATCCGCCTTCGAAGCCTCCATGACCGCGAAAACCGCGTTCGCCGTGGCGATGCTCTCGTCCGCCGCAGCCGCGCTCGGAGCGGAAGTCTTCCCGCCCTTCAAACCTACGTCCTTCGAAATCGCGTCTTCCGAACCTATACTCGGATTCGGCGGATTCTCGTTCGCCGCAACCATGCTCGTATCGGCTGAGGAACATGCGCTCGAAAGCTTCGCGCCTGCCGAAACGGCTGCCTGGGATTTCGTTTACTTCAAAAATGTGTGGGTTCATTGTGTTTCTCCTTACTTGCAATATATCGTAAGATATATCTTACGTGCAAGGAGAAAACTGGGCAAGTAGCCCTCTTAAAGCCAATTTTTCATCTCCCGTGACATCTAACCTTGCTTTCCACAGCCCATCCCTTCGATGATTGCCATGGTCGACAGTCCACAAGACGAGGTCCGCCAATATAAGTCCTTTGTTTCATGGATTTTACCGTAAACCTACGAAAAATTCGCCTAAGTCATTACACTGTAACAACTTACCGTACCCGCAGTTAAGTCCTTTAAATCACGGATTTTACCTGTAAGTTGCAGATTCTAAAGATTCGTGGATAGGGGGGGAGGGGGGGTACCAAATGGGGGTCCATACCGCGTAAGGACCCCGCCCGCGCTTTACGCGGCGCGAGATAGAGACGCCAGCAGGTCCCTCCACTGCGCTTCCCTCCCTTCGGTCAGGAAGCTTCGGTCGGGATGACAGGGCTACTCTACTGAACTATCAACTGTGCTGGTCTGGGCGGTTTCTTCATCGCCGCGGATCAGGCCGAATTTCTTGAGTTTGTAGCGGAGGGCGTCGCGGCTGATGTCCAGCAGTTTGGCGGCGTGGGTTTGGTTGTTGTTGGCCTGGCGCATGGCTAGTTCGACCATGACGTGTTCGACCTCTTCTAACGATGTGCCGCCTTCGGGAATGTAGAGGCGCGGAAGCATGCGGCCGTCGGGCAAGGACTGGCCGCCGTCCGTGGGCGAGGTGCGCTCGAACAGCGTGCGGCCACCGGATTCGCCTACGGAGAATGGCAGATAGACTGGACGCAAGCGGGGTTCGTCTTCCAGAATCATGCCGCGCTCGATGGTGTTCTTCAGTTCGCGGACGTTGCCCGGCCAGTTGTGGGCCATCAGCAGGCGGCGGGTATCTTCGGTGATACCGCGAATCGCCTTCTTGAATTGACGGTTGTAGCGGTCGATAAAGAAATCGACCAACGGCATGATGTCTTCTTTGCGATCGCGCAGCGGCGGAATGAAGATGGCGATGATAGCGAGGCGGTAGTAGAGGTCCTGGCGAAACTCGTTTTCGCGGACCGCCTTTTCCAAGTCGCGATTGGAGGCGGCGATGACGCGGACATTGACCTGCATGTCGCGAAGGCCGCCCACGCGGCGGATGACTTGATCTTCGAGAACGCGCAGCAGCTTGGCTTGCAGCAGGGGAGAGAGTTCTCCGATTTCGTCGAGGAAGAGTGTGCCTCCGTCGGCGGCTTCGAAGAGACCTTTCTTCATCTGCTTGGCGTCGGTGAAGGCTCCTTTTTCGTGGCCGAAGAGTTCGGCTTCCATCAGCGTCTCAGGGATGGCGGAGCAGTTGATGGCGACGAAAGGTTTTTCCTGGCGCGAGCTTTCGTAGTGAATGGATTTCGCGATGAGATCTTTGCCGGTGCCGCTTTCGCCTTGAATCAGAATGGTGGTGGCTTCGCTGGCGGCGACTTTGCGAACGAAGTTCATCAACTCGGTCATCTTGGAGGAGACGCTGACGACGTTGCTGTATCCGGCGCCTTTGCGGACTTCGCCGCGCAAGGTTTGAACTTCGGTGCGCAGGCTGGTGGCCTCGAGAGCATTCTTGACGGAGACGCGGAGTTCGTCGAAATCGAGGGGCTTGCCGATGAAGTCGTAGGCGCCGAGTTTGAGCGCAGCTTTGACATCGTCGAGCTGAGGATCGGCCGTGATCATAATGACCGCCGGGCAGTCTCCGCCCTTCTTTAATTGATCGAGCACTTCGAGGCCGGTGAGATCGGGCATGCGAACGTCGAGGAGGATGAGGTCTGGGGAATCGCGTTGAGCTAGTTTGATTCCGGGCTCGCCGGATTCGGCCTCGATTACGTGGTATCCCCACTCTTCGCACTTCTGGCGAAGGGACCAGCGGACGAGGCGTTCGTCATCGACAATGAGGATTTTGGCCGCAGGCATGCTTGGTTAGATTACTACGAAATGCGGCGGGATGCGGGGTGCGGGGGCTTAAGGCAGTGGCTCAGATTGGCTTACGCGCCATGCCGGATCAGCGGGAGATCCCTTCGACTCCGCTCCGGGCAGGCTCCTCGCTATGCCTGCAAAACGGCTGCGCTCGGGATGACGCCGTTGACCTTAAGACCAAACCGCACACGTCAAGAGAGCTGCCTATCGCTCAGTCGAGCGCATAGTCGATCTTGATCCCGCGCTTTTTCACTTCCTCCAGAAACAAATCGGCTGGGACATCGCGTTCCTGCAGAACTGCACCGCGCTTGGCGATCGCGCCCGAAACCAGCATCTGCACCACAATCGATGCCGGAAACGCAGTGGTTCGCATCATGGCGCTCATATCGGTTTTGGGATCGTAGTGGTCGACCATGGTGAAAGAGGCCACGCGGCCTTTCAATTGCGCTCCCAGCAATCCGCGCACCCCGGCGCGATGCACGGATTCGTGCGCTTCGAGCCGCATAATGCAGACATCAGGGCCTTTGGAGGCGAACTTACCCTCGAAAATTTTCGCCATCATGGCCCGAGGAGCGATCTCCGCCTTGCCGATTTTCATCTTCTCGCTGCTGAACAAACCCAGCTCCTTGAGCTCGCAAAGCAGATCATAGTGACCCGGATAGCGCAGCGTTTTTTCGAAGCACTCGCCGACTTGTCCTTCAAAAGTCTCGGGCAATGTGGAAGTGCCGCCGGAGGTTTGGAAGGCCACCAAGGGCGAGAAACCGGCGAGGTGAAATTCTTCGGGCTCGGTCAGAGGATCGACCGTGGTCATTTTGCCCCGGCGCAGAATGCGCGCGGGTTCCACATATTCGTTGATGAGTCCCTCGACGGAAAATACAAGTTGGTAGTGAAATGGCGGGGTGGGCCGCTCGGGCAATCCTCCGACATAAAGCCGGAGCGCGTCGGCGCGGCCGCCCAGCCGCCGTACCAACTCACCGCCAAGAATCGACGCCATGCCGGGAGAGAGCCCGCAATCGGGGGCCAGAGCTATTCCCCGCTTCTCGGCCTGTTTGGAAAGTGCCAGTTCCTGGCGTACTACGGTGTTGTTGCCACCGAGATCGGCGAAATGACAACGCGCGTCCAGCGCGGCACGCGCCAGTCCAAGATTCAGAAAGTAAGGCACGGCAGAAAGTGCGGCGTCGTGCCCGCGCATCAGCTTGGCTGCAGCTTGCTGGTTGCTGGCGTCGAGAGCCACAGCGCGCACTTTCTTGCCGCCGGTGATTCGATTAACCCGCGCCGCCACTTCCTGCGCGCGCTTGCTATCAGTATCGGCGAGCGTGACCGAATCAACCTGAGGCGTGCGCGCCATATCGAACGCCGCCGCCGAACCCATCATGCCGGAGCCAATGACCAGGAGTTTCATGAGAATTCCTCTCGAAAGTGTTTTGTGCGAACTGCGGACGGGCTGCTCCGGTTTTGTCGGCAAGCGCTCCGGAGCGCATCGGACGCGCCATTTCAAACTGAGGCGACCGACTCTCGATTTCCATTTTGCGGTCTGGATAACAAACCCGCTGTGATCGCGCGCACAGGAATGGGTGAACGAGCGCTGCATGGATCAATCCGAGAAAGCGCAATTTATCGGACAACCCTATAATCTTTGGTCCGCTCGTTCAGGTCACTTGGCCGAAGACGCCCCGAGCTGGAGCAACTTTCGGCCAACCAGAAAAGACCAGGTCATCATGCCAAGCGCCGCTCCAGCGGCAACGATCATGCCTATTCCTTGTGGAGGAATAAACGCGATTTCCAGAATCATCATCAGCAAGCTGCCCACAGTTCCCGCGCACGCGGTCACCTTGCCGAAAACTTTGCTCTTCAGCATGACTGCGGAGATAACCAGGAAGGAGAATTCGACGATAAGAATTCCGGCGCGGCTTTCACTCCCGGCCAGCATGGCCTGACCCGCCGCCGCTAATAGGGATCGGTGAGCATCCGTGGTTGCACTCGCGTACCGCTGACTCAGATACAGCATCGGGAAAGCCCGGCTGCCCGCCAGGTAGACGGCGATGCCAATGAAGTAAACAATTGAGCCAAGCATGGCAAACGCTTCGCTCTCTCGCCGCAGCACGGAATAAATGCCGAGAATTGTAGGAATGTACAACGCGGCGCCAACAATATTGAGAAAGCCAAGGTTGCGCAGCCCGAGAAAGCAGTGATTCCGAAACAGCGCAAACCAGTCCACAGCGGTGACGGTGTGAGTAGAAAGATCCTGGACGCCGGGCAAAAGGCTGACGATGATTTCTGCCGGCGGCAGCGCGATCCAAAGCAATGCGGTAATTCCACCGAGTTTGCAGAGAACCTTCCAACTGGAATCCATAGGTTCGGTATCACCAAGCCGCGCTGGTTGTGATGGAGACATTTCCTTATTTAGACCGTGTGCCCCACGGGCTGCTCTACGGGTTCCAGGCGCGCGGTGAAGTGACGCAGGAATGGGGCTTCGTAGGTTAGTTTCAGGCCGCGGATATTTTTGCGGTTACGCCAGACTTCGAGGATGACTTCGACGACATAGTCGATGTGGCTCTGAGTGTAGACGCGGCGGGGGATGGCAAGGCGGACTAAGTCCATTTTGGCGGCGGCGCCAAACATGAGAGAGCCGATTTCTACCGAGCGGATTCCACCGGCGAGATAGAGTTCGGCGGCCAGCGCTACGCCCGGAAATTCCTCGACGGGAATGTGGGGCAGGAAGGCGCGGGCGTCGAGATAGACGGCGTGGCCTCCGGGCGGCTGCACGATGGGGACACCTTGTTCCGCGATGTGGTTGCCGAGATACGCCGTGGACGCGATGCGATAGCGCAAGTAGTCCTCGTGCAACGCTTCCTGCAGGCCGACGGCGATGGCTTCAAGGTCGCGGCCGGCCAGGCCTCCATAGGTGGGATAGCCTTCGGTCAGGATCAGAAGATCTTTTTCCTGCTGGGCGAGAATGTCGTCGTTGGTGCAGAGAAATCCGCCGATGTTGGCCATGCCATCTTTCTTGGCCGACATGGTGCAGCCGTCTCCGTAGCTGAACATTTCCTGCGCGATTTCCAAGGGAGTCTTACGCTCGTATCCGGGCTCGCGCAGCTTGATGAAGTAGGCATTCTCGGCAAAGCGGCAGGCGTCGAAATAGAGAGGGATTTTGTGGCGGCGGCAGACCTGGCTTACTTCGCGGACATTCTGCATGGAAACGGGCTGGCCTCCGCCGGAGTTATTGGTAACGGTCAGCATAACCAGGGGGATGCGCTCGCGGCCTACGCGCTGGATCAGACTTTCGAGGGCGGCGACGTCCATGTTGCCTTTGAAGGGATGAATCAGGCTGGGCTGCTTGCCTTCCACGATGACGAGATCGACGGCCTCGGCGCCCACGAATTCGATGTTGGCGCGGGTGGTATCGAAGTGAGTGTTGTTGGGGACGACGCTGCCCACTTTGCACATCACGCCGAAAAGAATGCGCTCGGCGGCGCGGCCCTGATGGGTGGGGATCACGTGACGGTAGCCAAAGATCTCGCGGACGGAGTCGCGGAAGCGATCGAAGCTGCGGCTGCCGGCATAGCTCTCGTCGCCTTCCATGATCGCGGCCCACTGATGAGTAGACATGGCGCCGGTGCCGGAGTCGGTAAGAAGATCGATCAGAACATCGTCGGCGGGCAGCAGGAACAAATTGTAAGAGGCGGCGCGTAAGAGCTCTTCACGTTCGGCGCGGGTGGTCCAGCGGATGGGCTCAACACTTTTGATGCGGAAAGGCTCAATGATGGTCTTCGCCATGACGTGGTTCTCCTAGATACAAGAACACACTATGGGCAGGTGGCTTGCAGTGATGGAGATCACTTGCCGGAGTTGCGCCGTTTCTACTCCATCGGCGGCCCACCGCTTGTCTTCGGGCAAAATAGAGACAAAAATCCCGCCCGCTCCCACGGAGCGAAATGGAGACGACAGCAGGTCCCTCCACTGCGCTTCCCTCCCTTCGGTCAGGAAGCTTCGGTCGGGATGACAGGGCTTTTGGAGGTCTACTCTAACGAACTATCGAGGTGGGCGCGGCACAACCCTTCAACGGCCAGTCATCAGACGGAGTCCCACACGGAAGAGGATGGGCGGTCCTATATTGACGATGGGAGTGCGCGCCACCTGATAACGCGTGTCGGTCAAATTCTCGGCAGCGGCAAACAGTTCAAGCTTCCGCGTAAGGGCGCGGCCAACTTGAAGATCCATGGTGTAGAAGCGGTCGAGGGGAAACATGTTCTGGTCGTCATCGAACTGCTTGCCAACGAAACGTCCCTGGAGACTGAACAGCAGCCGCCGGGGATTCCAGTAGCGAGCTTCCAAGGTGAATACGTTGCGCGGGACCTGTGCGACTTCGAGGCCTACGAGAGACACACCGCCGGCGGGAACGGGATAGCTGACCACGGTGGCGCCGGTAAACTCATAACCGGCCGAAAGCTGAATGTAGGGATTGAGGTGCGCGGCAGCATCGAGTTCTACGCCCCGCGAACGAGTGCGGCCGAGGTTTTCTTTTTCGCGCGTGATTAGCGATGAAGTCTGGAAAAGGGTGACGTTCTGGACGGGATTGACGATGTCGCTCCAGAAGAAAGTCCCGCGCAAGTCGAGTTTACGCTGCCATCCTGTGAGATTGACTCCCGCCTCGCCACCGGTCAATCGCTCGGCGTTGAGAGAAGGGTTGTTGTACGTAAGGACGTTGCCCACGCGAAAGGTGCGGTAAAGCTCATTGAGAGTGGGCGCGCGAAAGGCGCGGTAGATGGAGGCGGTGAGCGAAATATGGCCGTTCAGAGAGCGCAACACCGAAAGCCGGGGATCAAAGGCAAGGTCGCTGCGGGTGGGATAGAGCGCGCTGGGTGATGAAGAACACGAACCCGTAACCGGCCTGCAGATTGAACTGGCGTCGAAGTTGCTCCAATCATCGAGGCGCCCGTCGAGAATGATCGTCCACTTCTGGCGGAAGCGCAGAATATCTTCGCCGAACAACCCTAGAATGCGTTGCCGGCCCCCACTGGCATTGTCTCGAGTGTTCGCGCCGGAGAAATAAAATTGGTCATCGCTGGCCCCTATGACCTCCATGAGGTCCGCGCCCGCGATCAGCGTCTGCGTCTTGCCGAGAAGGTGGTTCCACTGCGCACCGCCGCCCGCCACTTGTTCGGGGACGTGCTGCAGGTCGGTGAGCGATTCGCTGTCACGATCGGTGGCGACGGCGGAGAATGCCTGGTTGTAGCCCTGCACCAAGCCATAGGTGCGCAGGCTGAGTGAGTCCTGGCTGCCGAATTGGCGGTCGAGGCCGAGAGCACCTTCGCCCAGACGCGTGTCATTGGTTTCGATGGGCGTGCCATTGTTGCGAAACTCAGTGAGGAAGCTGCCTCGGCCGAAGACTCTTCCCTGGCTGCCAAGTTGGTGGCCAAGGTTGAGCTCTACGGTCGCGTCTTCGGAATTGGCGGGGGTATCGATGCTGCCGCGAAGCGAAAGGGGAACGATGATAAAGCCGTCGCTACGGAACATGTCCGATGCGAGGGAGATATCCCACGGGCCGGTGCGAGTTCCAGTCCAGAAAGTGAGATCGGGTGTGCGCTCGTTGCCATACGAAGTCTCGAGCCGGAATGCAGGGGCCAGGGGCTGGCGCGTGATGAACTGAATGACCCCGCCGAGGGCGTCGCTGCCATAGAGATTGGAGGCACCACCGCGGAATACTTCCACGGTAGAGAGAGCGGCAGGTGGAACGCGGTCCCAGTAGACCCAGCCGCCGAAAGCATCCACCAGAGAGATGCCATCCTCCAGGACTAACGCGCGGCTGGCGGCGGTGCCTCCCAGGCCACGCAGCGAGACGCCTTGATTGGAAGCATTCGCGGTACGGCTGCTGGAGCGTCGAAAGAGCGAGAAGCCAGGAACCTGGCGGAGCACGTCGTCGACCCGCAAGGCGGGGGTGGCTTCAAGGTCGGAGGTGGAGAGCAGAATCGTGCTACCCGGAGTTTCCGATAAGCGAACCTCGGTGTGGGCGGCGGAAACGGTGACTTGCGCGCTCGCGGATGCAGGTTGCAGGACGATCTCGAGGTGCGTGGTCTGGTTCGCTTGCACGGTGAAAGATCGACGCGCGACCGCGAATCCCTCTGCGGTCACCTCGACGGTTGCGGTGGCACCCGGCACATGAGAAAAGGAGAACCGGCCGTGATCGCCGGTGACGACGGTCGCGCGCATAGAACTGCTGCGGAAGTTGACCGTCGCCTTCGCTACCACAGCGCCGCTGGCATCGCGGACGACTCCATCGACTTGCGCGCTCTGAGCGAACAGACGTGGAACGACAAAAGCGAGGAACAAAAAAATAGAGATTTGGATTGGGCGGCGGCTCGGCATCAATCGGGATGCAGGCTACGCTTTTCCTGGGAGGCATCAAAGCTCAAGTGCAAAGCCGTCAGCCCGCGCAGCCCGAGGTTATTCCGCCATTCTACAGGGCCGGGCTTCAGCTTCAGGTTGTGGAGGCGGCGTAGAAGCGTGGCAAAAGCTACTTGTGCCTCGATCCGGGCTAGGGGCGCGCCGAAGCAGAAGTGGGCGCCAAAGCCGAAGGCGACGTGCTTGTTGTCAGGCCGGCGAATGTCGAGGCGGTCGGGATCGGTGAATCGTTCTGGATCACGGTTGGCCGCGCCCATCACGGCCATCACCGCCTGGCGCTTCTGGATGTGCTTTCCGCCCAGTTCGACGTCTTCCGGAGCCAGGCGAGCGGTGTGCTGGCTCGGACTCTCATAGCGCAGAAGTTCCTCGACGGCGCTGGGAACCAGTTCGGGATGCGCGCGCATGTCTTCCAGCGCCTCGGGTTGGCGCAAGAGCGTGAGCGTGCCATTCGCGATGAGGTTCATGGTAGTTTCCTGGCCGCCGACCATGGTCGCGATTAAGTTGGGAATCAACTCGTCCTCGGTAAATTTGTCTCCGTCCATCTCCGCACTTACTAAGTAATGCACCAGGCCTTCGGTGGGGAATTCTTTTTGCCGGCGAATCGCAGTGCGGAAGTATTCCACCATTTCGTCCAGTGTTTTCCTGGCGCGCGCGGCTCGTTCGGGATTGTGTTGAAAGTTTCCTAGGAGCTCGGCAAAGTCAGCCGACCAGATCTTCAGCTGACGATAGTCGGTGACGGGAACGCCAAGCAGCTCGGCGGTCACGATCGAGGGCAGAGGAGCTGCAAAATCGTCGATCATCTCCATTTCGCCGGAGGCGAGCACTCGATCGAGCAAGCGGTCGGCGATATTCTGAATATGATGGCGCAAGCGCTCAACCCGGGCGGGTGTGAACGCCTGCGCGCACAGGCCGCGCAGGCGGGCATGGCTCTGCCCGTCCATAAAGAGCATTAGCTTCACCAACACTTCGGCGATCGGACTCAAGTGGGCGAGGCCAAGTTCGGCGAGCTGTTCGGGCTTCGGCGTTCGGTCCGAGGAAAAGTCGCGCAACACTCGCACTACATCGTCGTAGCGCGTGACCACCCAGGCGTGAAGATAAGGGTCCCAAAGCACGGGCTGCTCGCGGCGCAAGCGTGCGTATAAAGGATAAGGATTGGCCAGAACCTCGGGATCGAGCAGCCGGTACAAGCTTAGAGGAGGGGTCGATTTCAAAGGCGTACTGGCGTTGCCGACTTCGGTTAGCATGAAAGGCTCCAAAAGAGACCTTGCAGTCCCGCCGCCTTGAGCAGCGACGGGACTGCAAGAGAATGAGCTTTCCTCTGGGGAGGGCTACACTCGCAGCCGTGCCGCATCCCCCTGACGGGCGCAACTGCGATACTGGAAAAAACCGTTAAACCATGGCCTCGCCGACCTCGGCGAAGTGATTGGAGGTCAGGTTGCCGAGCAGGCTGTGCCACACGTGGTTCTGATTGTTTTCCACGGCGCTCACAATGTTGCGCATGCGGGTCAGAACGGCGGGCTCCTCCTCGTCGTACACGTCGCCTTGCAGCAACTGGATAACGTCGACACGATAACGCGGGTCACCGACGAATGCCGTAAATAGCACGTTCAAGCGGTAGTACACGCGGATGAAGTTGTACCAGTTCTTCACGCCGCGCTTCAGCTGGATTTCGTAATTCTTGAAGGCGCTGCGCTTGAAGTCGCCAGTCTCGAATGCATTCAGAATGTCCGCCTGTCCGAGTCTGGAGCAGGTGAAGGCAATGCTGACGCCGGTGGAGAAAATGGGATCGACGAAGCGGGCCGCATCGCCAACCATGATCAGCCGGTCGTCGGCGACCTGCTTCATGGCATAGCTGTAGTCGCCCTCGTGCTTGAAGGGACGCATCTGAGTCCCCTTCTTCAGTGCTTCATAGAATTCGGGACGCGTCTTGATCGAGTTCCAGAAGAACTGCTCGCGGTCCTGCTTGCTGCCGATGAAGTTTTCTTTCTGCGTGACCACGCCCACACTGGTCACCGTTTCCGTGATCGGAATCTGCCAGACCCAGGTGTTCGAGATAGGCAGGAAGTGGATGAAAATATAATTGTTCATCCCTTCTTTGTAGGCCATTGCGGTGCGATTGTAGTTTTCAAACCAGGTGTGGATGGCGTACTGGTTGAACATGGGATCCTGCGTCTTCCACTTTTTCTGATTTCCGATAAGAGTGTTGCGGCCGCTGGCATCGACCGCGATGCGGCAACTGGTGCTCATTTCCTTTTTTCCGATGCGGTATTTCACCGCGGCGAATCCGGGATCGGCATCAAAGTCGACGCCATCCACGTGCACGCCCTGATAAACTTCGGCGCCCAACTTGTTGGCGTGCTGCAGCAGCATGAGATCGAACTTGGCGCGATCCACGTGCCAGGTGTACTTCTGGCCGGTATCTTTCTCGCGTTCTTCAAAGCGAATTTCCGCGCCGGAGTTGGCGTGTAATCCATCGAAATCCATTTCATGAAAGCTGTGCGTATAGGTGGGGTTGGCCGCGGCCGCCGTCCACGCGGCTCCATATTTGCGGGGAAAGCCGGCCTCATCCATCTTCTCCAGAAAGCCGATGTCGCGCAGGATGCGAGTGGTTGCGGGCACCAGAGATTCGCCCACATGCTCGCGGGGAAAATTTTCCCCTTCGAACAGGATGCACTTCAGTCCCGCCTTGGCGAGATAGGACGCCATACTGGAACCGGCTGGTCCGCCCCCAATAATAGCTACATCGCAGTCAGGTACAGAATGGTTCATGATCGTTCCTGCCTCCAAAGAGTTTTTTCGAACGTTTTTTGTGAAGCAAAATAAACTGAGATCGCACTCGGTGAACTGCTATGGTTCGCCGTCAGTTAAGCCTGACGGCGCGCCGGCACAGCTACACCTTGTGTTCACAACGGGGGAAACAACGAAGCCGCTTGGAAGGGTTGTTGGACTGTGTCCGGGGGATTCGACAGGAAACGTAATTACCGCGACGGCGGCAAGTACATACCAGCCATTGGACGACCGAGCCTTGTAAAGAACCCCTTACCCACTGCAGGCAGTACGGTAGCTTAGAACGGCCTCGAAAGTCAGTGAGATTTGTCACTGAAGCATGTGAGCAATCTCACATGGCTTGCCTGCAGCGGCTGAACAGCATTTAGAACCGAAGGTTTGCCGTCGAATCTGGATAGCCCGCAGGCCGCATGAATGACCTACAGCTTCCTACTTCCGCGCTTTCCCCACTCGCGTCGCCGTGGCGAACATCTTCGCCACCGTATCCATATCTTTCGGTTTGATCATCCCTGGCGGGATGCGCATGTGAGTCAGGTCTTCGAGCGTCATCACCACATCGCCGAGCGCCATCGAGTCAACCAGACCGGAGGAAACGAGCGGCGTGTTTTCGTCGATGACCAGGGTGGGCTTTCGGATCCGTTTAAGAATGTATGCAATCATTTGTTTTTCTTCTTCCGTCATGCCGATTTATTCTCCCCGATTGCCCTGGTTAAGATCCCAAGTTGAATTCCGGATGCTCTTTCTGCAATTTCTCCAGCGTCGTCGAGCGCGCCGCTTTCCCGGCGGTGCTCTTCACAATCCACTTGGGTGGCTTTAAGAAAATCATCCCGGCCGTCACTCCCAAGCCAGCGATGATCCGGCTACGAATCTCTCGTTCGATCTCCGCAGCGTTGGCGAGGAGCCTCTCGTTTTCTACCTCGGCAACCACGGCAATTTCTTCGGTGCCGAGATCGGAATTGTACACGCCCATCGCGATGACGCGGCCGTCACGAATATCTGGGTGGCTGGACGTGATCTCCTCAATATCCTGTGGGTAAATATTTTCACCACCCACGATGATCAGGTCCCTTTTGCGCCCGACTACGTACAGTTCACTCTCCAACATAAAGCCGAGATCGCCGGTATGGTACCAACCACCGACGAGCGCCTTAGCTGTCAGGTCAGCGCGATTGTAGTAACCCTCAAAGAGGCAGTCGCTCTTCACCAGAATCTCGCCCACCCCTCCGTCCGCAAGAATCGCCCCCGACTCCGCGGAAATTCGAATCACGTGATTCGCCAGCAACCGCCCCGACGATGTGAACGAGATCGCGCCCGGCGTATCGTTCGCACTTGGTACGATCCGCTGCGAACTTCGAAACTGCCGTCCATCCCCCCAAATACACGCCGGCCCGGATGGCGCGTCAATGTCAGACTGCGTCACCGCGAAAACATTCTCCGCCATTGCGTAAGAGCTTTGCAGCGCGCTCGCCCTTAATCCAATCGCGGCAAATGCCTCCCGAAATTCCCCCATGCTGCTCGTCCGCACCGGCTCTGAACAGTTGATCAGAGCACGGATCGATGAGAGATCGTACTGCGCCCGCCGGTTGGGCCGCGTCCGCCGCGGCACAAACTGAAAAGCAAAGTTCGGCATCCACGCCAGCGTGCACTTGTGCTCGGTAATCACCTGCAACATGGTTTCCGGATATATTACCCAATCGACCGGAGACTGCATCACGACCGGTATGTGATAGGCCATGGGCAGCATGAAGCAGGCGATCAGTCCCATGTCGTGATACAGAGGAAGCCAGCTATAAATCCGATCACTCTCTGGATCAATTTCCAGGGCCCTCGCTAAGTGATCCAATTGCCGCAGCACTGCAGCATGCGTGAGCGCCACACCCTTTTGCAATCCCGTGGTGCCCGCCGAATGCTGGATAAACGCGACCCCATCACCAAGGCAATCGAGAGAACCTCCACTCTGTTTTGTCAGATCATTTCCGTCTTCGCTCTCAAACACTCTTCCACGACCCGCACGCAGCACTCTCGCCCCATCGCCCAAGTCGACACAGCCCAGCATCTCCTCCGGAAATTCCTCATCGATGACCACCGCCTTCGCATGAAGATTTGCCGTCACCCCAGCCAACCCGGCCCGGTATTTCGAAGGCTCTACCTTCTCATTCGGATAAGCGAGAAATGCCGGCACTGCGCCCATCATCATCGCTCCCGCGAAGACCGTCATCGCCGCAATGCCTTGCGGCATGATGATCACTACCCGATCCCCGGCGATGACGCCCTGACCATGCAACACCGCGCTCTGCACCCGCGCCCGTCGACAGAACTCCCCAAACGTAACGGTCTCCTGTTCCTCTTCATTGACCCAAAATGTAAGGAAGGGCCGCTCGGCCGGAGCCGCTTCGAGAGCCTCGATCAGATTGCGGTGGCGAACCATGCTCTCATTGTGTTTGGGAAACCCAAAGCTCATCAGTGACGCCGGTCACGCTGCGAAAGTTTCCACCCAGCTTATTATGATTGGGCACTGCCTGCAGAAATCATTGCCTGAAGAAAGGAAGGCACGTTGTTCCGAGGCATTCTCTACGCGCTGGCATTCCTCCTGTGCATCGCGGTCTTCGCCAATGTGCAATCGCGCCGCGCACGCCAGACCGTCCTCCTGATCGCCAGCTTCGCTCTCTATTTCAGTTGGAGTTACTGGTTCGGTGCGGTCCTTCTCGCTTCGACCGTGATGAACTACCTGCTCGGCCGATCGCTTCGGCAAAAGCAATCCCGCCTCACGTTATGGCTCGGCATTGTCCTGAATCTGGCGCTGCTAAGCACTTTCAAATATCTTCCGGAAGCGGCCCTCCACCTTCCCTTTTCGTCGTTGCAGAAATTTTCCCACCTCGCGCTCCCGCTGGGAATTTCCTTCTGGACCTTCCAGGCCATGAGCTACCTGTTCGACACTTACCAGGGCGAAGGACTCGATCCATCTTTCTTCGAGTTCGCGCTCTACATGGTTTTCTTCCCGGTCACGATCTCGGGCCCGGTCTGCCGCCTGCCCGACATGCTTCCGCAATTTCGGTCGGAAGCCGCGCTGCAGTGGAAAAACATGGGCCGCGGCCTGCAGCGCATCGCCATGGGCGCGTTCATGATGCAGCTTGCCAAACTGCTGGGGCAGGGAATTCTCGGCGGTGATGGCATCGCCTCCGGCTTCGATCGCGCTCACCCGTGGAGCGGCCCCGACGTCTGGTGCCTTGCTTTCGGCTTCGGCCTGCAACTCTTCTTCGACTTCGCCGGATACTCCCACATCGCCATTGGCGCGGCGCAGGTCCTGAGCATCACCGTTCCAGAAAATTTCGCCCGCCCATTTCAATCCACCACTCCCTCGATCTTCTGGACACGCTGGCATATGTCCCTGTCCTTCTGGATTCGCGACTACGTCTTCTTCCCCCTCATGCGGATGCGCCGCGAAGTCTGGTGGCGAAATCTGGCCGTCTTCGTCTCCATGATTCTGTTCGGCCTCTGGCACAAGGGCACGCTCCTCTTTCTCCTGTGGGGCGTCTATCACGGCGTGCTTCTCGTCTTGCATCGCCAGATTGAAGCCTTCGAGCGCAACTACGACTGGACTCCGCCGGCCCTCCCATGGACCGTACTTTCGTGGATCACAACCATCACTTTCGTAAGCCTGGGATGGATTTTCTTCCGCGCCAACTCGATGGCCGAAGCGCATGCCATGTTCATCGCCATTTTTTCCCTCGGCGCCTATTCTTCGCACGCCCTCACCCCCAGCCTCTATCTTCTGGTTTTTGCGCTGGCTTTGGGCTACTTCGTCACGCAGTCGATCATCGCGATTCTCAACCGCCAATCCAGCGAACTCGAACCTTCCCCCACTGCATCTGAAAACCCGCAACCAGGATTGCGAGCATTCATGGCCCGCAGTCGCTGGTACTGGCTCCCGCCGCTCTACGTCATCGCAATGTTTTTCTTATTGCTCATGACCCTGAACCAGAGCGGCAGTACCTCCCAATTCATGTACGGCAATTTCTAGCGGACGCAAAGTCCGTGTGATCCACATCACGCGACGCGGTGATTGTTGCCACTGTTCCGCTCCCCACTGTCATCAACACTAGACTTGCGTGGGCTCCGATTGCCGAGATAAACCATGACCGCACCCGCAGGCGAACAAATCACCGCAGCAACCCCAGCACCTTCCCGCGATGCCGGGCGCCGCTGGCTCTCCATTGCGGCCAGCGCCATTGTGATCCCCGTTCTGCTTCTCGGGATCATTGAACTCGGCCTTCGCATCGCCGACGTTGGTACTCCCACCAGCGTCACGCGCCCCTGCACAGACCAGGGCCGCGCAGCCTTTTGCGACAATCAGCTTTTCGCCGCACCTTTCTTCCCGCCGGGCATGTACCGAACCCCGCGTCCCTATGCCATCCCCGCCCAAAAAGCTCCGGGAACTTATCGCATCTTCGTCTTAGGAGAGTCGGTCGCCTGGGGAGATCCCGATCCCAGCTATGGCTTCGCCCGCTACCTTGAAGCAATGCTGCGGGCGCGTTATCCCCAGGTCAAGTTCGAAGTGATCAACGCCAGCATCACCGCCATCAACTCCCATGTGCTGCTGCCCATGGTCAAGGATTTAGCACAGCACCAACCGGACCTTTTCATCATCTACGCCGGCAACACCGAAGTGGTCGGCCCCTTCGGCCCCGGCACGGTTCTGACTCCCTGGGATCTGAGCCTCCCCGCCATTCGCGCCCGAATCGCTTTTAACTCCACCAGGCTAGGTCAGCTTGTGGCCAAGGCTTCAGGAGGGAGCCAGAAAGATAACTCCCAATGGCGTGGCATGGAAATGTTTCTCGATCGCCAGGTGCGCGCCGGTTCCCCGCAGATGAAGCCGGTCTAC
Source organism: uncultured Acidobacteriaceae bacterium (assembly GCA_963710965.1). GTDB lineage: Bacteria > Acidobacteriota > Terriglobia > Terriglobales > Acidobacteriaceae > Sulfotelmatobacter. Next base: position 71,659 of record CAVQCP010000004.1, read on the forward strand.
GACAACTTCGCCGCCAATTTGCGCGATATCGTAACAGTCGCCCGCCGCGCCGGCGCGAAAGTTCTGATAAGTACCGTCGCCACGAACTTAAAGGATTGCGCTCCGTTCGCTTCCCTGCATCGCGAGGGACTCCGACCGGAGGAGCTCAATTCCTGGGAGAACTTGGTCCAACAGGGAGTCACGCTGGAAAACTCCGGCTCCTACGCGGACGCCTTGAAGCTTTATCAGTCCGCGGCCGAGATCGATCCGCAATACGCCGAATTGCAATTCCGCATCGCTCGCTGTCTCTGGGCGCAAGGCGATTTCCCTGCAGCCAAACAGCGCTTCATCCGCGCTCAGGATCTCGATACACTCCGTTTTCGCGCCGACAGCAAATTGAATGACGTCGTTCGCAGCTTCGCCTCAACCGCACCAGATGTCGCCGTCGTCGATGCCGACGCCCTCATCGCCAGCGCCAGTGAGCACCAGATTCCCGGCAGCGATCTCTTCTACGACCACGTCCACCCCAACCCGCGCGGCACCTACCTGTTCGCCGGCGCATTGTCCCGCCAGATCGCCACCATGCTCCCACCGCAATTCGCCGCCACCTCAGCCGGCACCGAGATTATTTCCCAGGAAGCCTGTGAACGTCTGCTCGCCTTCACGCCTTACGATCGAGCTCGCGTTGCCGCCCAGATTCTCAACAAACTCCAGCATCCTCCCTTCACCAACCAACTGAATCACTCCGAGCAGATCGAACGCGCAAAAGCCGCCGTCTCCGCCCAGGATCTGAACTACTCCGAGGTCGTCGCCGCCTACCAGTGGGCCATCCTGCAAAATCCCCAGGACCGCCTCCTGCATTTGAATTATGGATTCTTGCTGCATCGTTACGAACCAGCCGCCGCCGATTCTGAACTCCGCGCCGCTCTGCCCTACGACAACGCTCCAGTGCTCTGCAATTGGCGCAAATTCGACTGACTCCGCCAAATCCCCCAAACCAGCTCATGTGATCGTCGTCACATTCCCGAGTGACGCAGAATGCTGCCCGTCGGCTCACTCCCCGTTAAGGTTATTACCAAGGTTAGACGGTGGGTCACGCTCAAAGATGCCAGCGCAGTCGCGTGCCTTCGCTCGGCCAACCAACAAGATCTGAAGGAGCAGAACCATGACGACTGCAAATCAATCCACATCGAGTGCTAAACAGGAATGGACCAGCGTCCAGGCCTACGTGCTGGCCGTAATCTGCCTGCTCGTAGGAGTCGCCGGCGGCTGGTTTGTGCGCGGGTCGCAGAGTCCAGCCCCAGTAGCGGCGGAGACGGCGAGCGCTCCAGCGATGGGAAATGGCAGCGCCCCCGCGCAGCCGACTCCGGCCGAGATGCAGAAGATGGCCGACACTCAAGCCGCTCCCTTGCTTGAAAAGCTGAAAGCCGATCCGAACAATGCCGGCCTCCTGGAGAATATCGGCAACGTCTATTACGACGCCCAATTGTTCCCCACAGCCATCGACTACTACCAGCGCGCGCTCAAGATCGAGCCTGCCAATACTGGGGTTCGCACCGATATGGCGACCGCGATCTGGTACACCGGTAACGCCGATGGCGCGATCGATGAATTTCAAAAATCGCTCTCCTACGATCCTAACAAGGCCAACACTTTGTTCAACCTGGGTGTCGTGGAATGGCAGGGCAAAATGGATATCGACAAAGCGACGGCGATCTGGCAGAAATTGTTGGACACCAATCCGAACTACGAAGCCAAAGACAAAGTTCTGGAGCTGATGGCACAGGCTAAAAAGCACTCTGGCGTGAAACCTGGAACCCAGGCGAAACCGCTGCAATAGTTTGTTGATCTTCCGCGCGCAGATACTGAGCTACTTGGCCCAAGGAACGACGCGCCGCCCTGCCGGTGCTATTGCGTCGACAGCACGGTCGCCAAGAGTTGCTGGGCTGTAGTATTTCCGGGTGAAACTTGCAATTCCTGCTTGAGTTCCACCACGGCTTGCACTCTTTCACCGCGAGCGACCAGGGATCTCGCAAGTTCCTCATGATAGCCTCGCGCTACGGGCCCAAACTTGATCGCCAGCCGGATGTTTTTCTCGCCTTCCATGGGCGCTCCGCCAGCGATCAGCATGTGACCGAACTTAAACAGCGTTTGGGAATCATAAGGATCCAGGGCCAGGGACCGACGGTACCATTTTTCTGCCTCCACGAAATCGCCCATCCGTTCGTAGGTGTACCCCGTTTCGGTGATCGCGGAGAGATATTCCGGCGATTGCTGCAAGACCTCCTGCAGCCACGCGAGTGCGCTGGGATATTCATTCAGAGCTTCCATAGCCATGGCAACGTTGGTTTTGGATCCCAACGAAACGTCCCAGAGGTCGGTGTCGATAGCATTTTGCAATTCGCTCTGGCCACGCGTAAATTCGCCCAGTCTTCCGTAACAGATTGCGAGTCCTGTGCTGATCGCCCCCTCGTCGCCGTACAGCGGGACCATGTCATTTTCTAAAACATCTCTGGCATGGGCATACTCTCGTTGCACCAATAAAGCGTAGGCGTAATTGACGCCGGCCCGGCTGGTCGGATTCAAACGATAGCCTCGCTCGAACAAAGAGAGGTCATTCGCCCACTGGCTCTGCTGTTCCAGACTCCCTGCAATACCGAGGATGATAAGAGAAGTTACGATTACGGCGCAGACTCTCCGCCAAGGAGCGAGTTCCAGCAGTTTGGCGAGAAGTAGCACGAAACCGACTGAAGGAAGATACAGATAGCGGTCGCGAACAAAATCGCCAGCCCGCAGGATAGGTAAGTAAAGTGTCGGCAGCAACGTGAGAATGATCCAGAACGAAAGAAAGACAACGTCTGGATCTTCTCCTTTTCGTCTCCAGAACCAAATCAGCAAGACGATGCCAGTTAACAGGAGCAGGGGTAGCAGAAACTTCTCGATTCCTATTTCATTCACATAGGGTGTGTAGCGCAGTGCATTTAGCCCGACTGGCCACAACAGGAGCCCTAAGTCGCGAATCACCACAATAGGCAAAGTAGCCAAAACCTGTTGCACGCTAACCTGGCTGGGGAATTGAACTACATGTTCTAACGCAAGCTTCCGTCCAAGAGCATAGGCGAGAGTGACCAAAGCGTATGGGAGCGCGGCCAAGACTGCATTACGCAAGCGCTTTTCCTTGTCCGCTCCAGGGTGTATCCAAACAAATGTAAAAACAACCGCGAAGAAAGAAATGGCAGTTTCCTTTGTCCAGAGCGCAAGCAGGAGAAGCAGCCATGATGAGAGTTGCCAGGACCAGCGAGCCTGACCAGATGATTGCGACGCTTGCCGAAAAGCGACGAAAGACAGCACGCAGAAAATCGTTAACATCGAGTCGCCCCCGCCGGAAATCCAGCAAGCGCTCTCAATATGGATCGGGTGAACGGCGAAAAGCAGTGCTGCAAAAAAGGCGATGTTGGCCTTGAACCTGAAAAGTCGCGCCATCCAGTACACCGCAATGCTGGCGCCTACATGCAGCAGAACCGTCATCAGATGCCAGCCTGACGGACGCAGATTGAACAGCTTGAAAAGCAGAATAGACCACAGGTTGAGAAGAGGCCGGTAATAACGAATGTCGGTTGTCTGTTGCACACCGAAGTGATGCGTAAAGATTGCGTGCCATGCCGTCCACGAACGAATCAACGGATTATGTGTGATCTGAACGTGATCATCCCAGACAAACCCGAACGAAAGGGATCGAGAGTATAAGGCAAAAGCAACAAGTGCGACTACAACCGCTGGAAAGGCAGGATGATCCCAGAGAATTCGAAACTTGCCAAACACCGTCCGATCCTTCTGCGTCTTGATCGCACTCTGGGCTGCCGATGCGGCTACAGCGGAATGATTCGCTGCGGCAGGCGACGTGAACCGGATTTTCCTTTTTGAACTCACAAACAGGACTCGCGTACGACAGATATCGTGGCGGCACACCGTAGAAACGTATGTATTACTCGTCACAGACTCTCGTGTGTCATATTACTGAAGTGCCAGTGAGTATAGGCTTTCCCGCCGCCTCTCTGGATCGCAGCGGCGAGGTGGGGAAATGCTCCAAGCGCCCAATGTGATCGTCGTCACATCGCCAAGTGACGTAGAATGCTGTCCATCTCCTCGTCTACCTTTAAGGTGTCTAGCAAGGTGGGACCCATGAAATGCAAACCCCTTCTTCTCGGCAGGTGGCGGCTGTTGGCAGGTGCGCTGCTGGTATTGGGCGTCCAAGTTGCGCTGGCCGGCGATACTCCCCTGGTCTCCGGCTCTTATCAGGTTTTGAAAAATAAGGACCTCGGCTCCCGGTCCCAGATCGAACTGAGAATCCTCCTGGTGAATCACGGGTCATCGGACTTCTCCATTCAAAGAATGACCCTCTGGGATTTCGCCCACGCCGATAAAGCTGGGACCGCCGCGTGCGCCGTTGCGCTCCCCGCCCACGCATCGGCAGAAACGACGCAGCAGTTCACCATCCCGCGTTCGGACTACCAGTCGTGGCAAAAGGGATTTCGCCCTCGCCTCGTGCTGCAGATCGCAGGTCCTGGCCGCACCAAGGGCAAAACCGTGGTCCGGCTGGACCGTATTTCTGGCCGGGAGGTGAAGTAATCGTGCGCTCCCCTAATCTGCAAATCTCCGTTCTGGTTGGTTTTTTAATTCTCCTGATGACGCCCCACTTTTTGTTTGCCCAGTACGCCATCAGTACCGTCGCTGGGGGCGGACCAAATAATCTGGCGGAGCTCAGCGCAAGCATCGGGTCTCCGGCTAGCATCGCGTTTGATGCACACGGAAACGCCTACATTGCCGACCCATCTTCGAGTCATATCTTCGAAGTGAGTGCAGGCACTCTCGCGGTCGTTGCTGGCAACGGCACAGCAGGCTACTCCGGTGACGGAGGATTAGCGACCACCGCGGCGCTCAACCATCCCGAAGGTGTGTATGTGGATGGCTCGGGGAACATTTTCATCGCAGACACAGACAATCAAGTAATTCGTGAGGTCGTGGCCAGCACTGGAATTATAACCACGGTGGCCGGTACGGGAAATCCCGGCTACGGCGGAGATGGTGGCCTAGCGACCAGTGCGCAGTTCTACGATCCCAATGGTGTTTTTGTCGATGGCTCGGAAAACATTTACGTCGCCGATACCGACAACTGCCTGATTCGAAAATTCACCATCGGCGGAAATATCTCCACCGTTGCGGGCAATCCTTTAGGCTCGCCATCGCCCTGCAGCTACTCTGGGGACGGCGGACTCGCCACCAGTGCGCAGCTCGATGCACCAGAAGGCGTCTTTGTCGACGGCTCGGGAAATATTTTCATCGCAGATACCGCGAACTCCTTGATCCGCGAGGTGACGGCCGCAACCGGCGACATTCAAACCGTGGCCGGCAACTTCTACGACTTCGACGACGTGTGCACCTATTCCGGAGACGGCAACTCGGCGACAGGTTCTAATGCATATCTATGTTGGCCGGCCGGAGTATTCCTCGACAAGTCGGGAGATATTTTCATCGCCGACACGCTAAACCAGGTGATTCGCGAAGTGACGGCAGCCACCGGAGACATTTCAACGGTTGCCGGCGACAACGCGCTCGGCGCGGGTTATTCCGGCAATGGCGGCTCGCCAATCCTGGCGCAACTGAACAATCCAAATGCGACGCACGTCGATAGTTCAGGTGATATCTTCATCGCCGATACAGGCAACTTCGTGATCCGTGAGGTGACCGCCGGCACGATTTCAACCATCATCGGAAATAACACCCTGTCGTATTCCGGCGATAGTGGTTTAGCTGTGAACGCGGAACTCTCCGATCCCGCTGGCGTTGCCATCGACGCCGCCGGAAACTTCTACATCGCCGACGCAGGCAATTCGGTAATTCGCGCGGTGAATACAGGAACGACGCCAATCACGATCGCCGGAGTTACGATCCAACCGAGTGACGTTGCAACTGTGGCAGGTTCCTACTACGTGCCAGCCGGGGACGCTCTTTGCGACTACTCCGGAGACGGTGGCGCTCCCACCAGCGCACAACTCTGCTCGCCCGGCGGAGTAGTTATCGACAGCCTAGGCAACATTATCATCGCGGATACTCAGAACGATGCCATTCGCGTGGTCAACACGGGTACTCAAAACCTCATTTATTGGGGAACAACGGTCCTGCCCGGCGACATTGCAACTGTAGCCGGAAACGGCACCGTGTGCTCGGGTTCGGCTGCGGCATGTGGCGATGGCGGGCCAGCTGCCAGTGCGGAACTCAACCATCCTTACGGTATCGCGGTTGACAGCGCAGAGAATATTTTTATCGCCGACACAGATGATTTCGTGATTCGCGAGGTGCAAGCCAGCGGGACATCTGCCGGTATCATCACGACCGTGGCCGGTAATTATGTGCAGTGTACCGAGTCCACCACGACATCGTGCGGCGACGGAACAACCGCCACCACTGCACAACTCAGCTATGCATACGGCGTATTCGTCGACCCTGCGGACAACATTTATATCGCCGACGCCGGAGACAACCGTATTCGCGCGGTTAACCTCAGCGCTCAACCAGTCACAATCGCGGGAGTCATGATCCCGGCGGGCGATATCAACACCATAGCCGGCAATGGCACCCCTGGTTACGCCGGCGATGGTGCCGCCGCTACGCAGGCGAATCTGGACAATCCCTCCGGCGTCTTCGTCGATCTCTCGGGAGACATTTTCGTCGCCGATACCGACAACTCCGCGATTCGCGAAGTCGTGGCCGCCACCGGCTTCATTCAAACCGTAGCTGGAATTGCTCCAACGGGAAATGGGATTTCCTCAAACCCCGGTTTCTCGGGCGACGGCGGCCAGGCTACCCTCGCGGCATTAAATTCGCCGACCGGTGTGTTTGGCACCTCTGCCGGTATTGGGTGTACTCCCAGTCCTTGCCTGTTTATCGCTGACACCGCAAATCAGCGCATCCGCAAACTGGTTCCCGCGATCTTTGTCACGGTTACGCCGAATCCTGTGAATGTAGTGGTCGGCGCCGAGCAGCAATTCGTGGCGACGGTCACAGGAAACAGTAATACGGCAGTCACCTGGCAGGTGAACGGCATAGCCGGTGGCAGCTCTGCCCTCGGTATCGGTACCATTTCCACAACTGGGTTGTATCAGGCGCCAGCCACCGTACCCACGCCAGCCACGGTCACACTCACCGCGATTTCCGCCGCGGACGGCACCACCTCCGGGTCAGCGCAGGCCACTATCGTTACCGCCAGCACGAATGTTACGGTCACAGTCAGTTCCGGCGGAGCCACGCAGGTTTACACCGGCACGACGCAACAGTTCTCCGCAACCGTAACCGGCTCTACCAACCAGGCCGTCAATTGGTATGTGGAAGGATCATCCGGCGGCGATACAACCTTTGGAACCATCGACAGTACCGGCCTCTACACTGCGCCCGCTGCCGTGCCCACGCCGGCAACCATCGCCATCACCGCATTCTCCCAGGCAGCCTCGAACGCCTTTGGCAGCGCGTCGATCACAATCATCGCCGCACCCGCCGCCGCCGATCCTGCTCCGCAAACCATTTCTCCGGGCGGGCAGGCGAACTACTCTCTGCTTTTGAACGAAAATACGGGCGCTCCAGGACAGCCGATCACCCTTTCCTGTTTGCAAAGCACATTGCCGGCGGGCGCTACCTGCACCTTCAATCCAACGACGATTACTCCCGGCCCTCAGGCTGTTCCGTTTTCTTTGACTGTCGCCGTGCCCGCCGCATCGGCATCTCTGAATTATCCAAAGAGCCTGCGGCTCATAATGTACGGCGCATTCCTGCCGATGCTGGGCATTGTGTCTGTGGGCGCCGGGCTCCGAAATAAGCGCCGCCGTTGGTTGTATCCGCCGCTAGTGTGCATGCTTCTGATCCTGCTGAATGCTTGCGGAGGCAGCAGCTCCAGTTCAACCGGAACCGGTTCAGGTCCTCAGACCTACAACGTCAAGATTCAAGGTACCACAGCTGCGCAGCCAAATCCGGTAACCATCACGATTGCGGGCTTGACCGTGCAATGAGCGCGGCGCGGGAGTTGCGGGAACTACTGCAGCGACGCCCCATCCAATGGATCGTCCTGGCGGGCATGCTGACCGTCGTTGCCGCCCGCGCCATGTGGTTGAAGTTCTCCGTGCTCGATCTCGATATCTGGTGGCATTTAAAAGTTGGCGACTGGATCATCGAGCATCGCGCATTCCCTCACACCGGAATCCTTTCCCGCACCGCAGCCGACCGGCCCTGGATGGCCTACAGTTGGGGGTACGAGTTGCTGCTGTCGCGCGCCTATGCCTGGTTTGGACTCGTGGGCGTCGCCCTGTTTGGAGTGCTGCTCACCGTTGCCGTTGCCTACGCCGTTTTCTGGATGCTCCGCGGCCTTTCAGGAAAATTCTGGGTGGCATGCATTCTAGCCACCATTAGTTGCTCAGCATTTCTGTTCAACATAATGCCGCGGCCAGTTTTTCTGTCGATGATCCTGTACGCGGTCACGCTCAACTTGCTTCTGCACTCCCAGCGCGACGGCCGTGTGCGCCGTTTGTATTGGTTGCCTCTGATTTTTCTGGTGTGGGCGAACTGTCATATTCAGTTTGTCTACGGACTCTTCATAGTTGGGTTATTCGCTGCAGTGCCCCTGTTCCAGCAACAGGCCGCGCGTCTGGGCATCGTCGCGGAATTTGCGCAGCCCGCAACTCTCCCCGCCGGAAATTTGCTTCTCATCTTCGCCGCCTGCGCGCTGGCTACCTGCCTCGGCCCCTACACCTTTCACCTTTATCCCATCATTTTTTCTTACGCCGGTTCGACGTTCCCCTACGCCTTCATTCGCGAATTCCGTTCCCTCAACTTTCGCGATATTACGCATTACGTGGAACTATTACTCGCCGCCGCAGCCTTCTTCACGCTGGGACGGCAGAAGCGCGTCGATCTTTTCAAACTGGCGCTGCTGACTGTCACCACTATGGTCGCCTTCCGCACGATGCGCGATTCATGGTACCTCTGTATCGCGGCTGCGGCTTGCATCGGCGACGCCTTGGGCGAAGCAGTGGAACGTGATCCCGACGAGACTCTTTCCCAGAAAGCGAGCCTGGCGGCAGCTTTGGCTCTAATCATCTACCTCATCGCGATCAACACCGGCTTCAATATGCGCGGCCTGGACGACACCATGAGCAGCATGTTTCCTGTGGCCGCGGTCAATTTTCTTCGTCAAAACCCACAGCCCGGGCCGCTGTACAACACTTTCGACTGGGGTGGCTTCCTCACCTGGTACATGCCGAACTATCCCGTCGCGATCGACGGACGCACCGATCTTTACGGCGACGAACTCGACTTCCTCTTTTTCAATTCAGAAACAGGCGACCCTTCCTACGTTAAGGATCCTTATCTGAACGAGGCTGGTGTAGTTCTCCTGGACCGGACGAAACCGCTGGCCACGATTTTGCGGGGGGATCAACGCTTTCAGAAGATCTACGAAGACCGTATCGCGATAGTTTTTGTGCGGCGTTAGGGAACTCTCATGCGGCAATCCTCATCACGTTGTCACTTTGAGCATCGCAAAGGATGCCGCGCATGGTAACTGGTAGCAAGTCCACGCTGGAAAGATATTTGCCCCATCTTCTGGTTCTGGGTGCATACCTTCTACTGGGAGCTCGTTTTTTTACTCTCATCTCGCGCGACGCCGTTAACATTTTGTTTTGGGACCCATGGGATTTTGACGACGCTACCCTGTTCCAGCAGCATTCAGTTTGGGAGATGTTCAGCTGGCAGCACGGTTGGCACCGGCAGGGTCTGGGCGCTTTGATGCAGCGAGCAATCGAACCGTGGATTCACTGGAACGGTCGTTCCGAGGCCTTTCTCCTCGGTGGGCTTATCGTCGTTGTGGCGATTCTGGCGTTGCTTCTCAAGGTGCGACTCTATGGCAGCATTGACTACAGCGACGTCATAATCCCCTTACTTTTTCTCACTCCACTGCAGTACGAAACGCTGTTGTGGTCACCCAACCCATCGCAAGGGTCGTTGCCTTTGTTCCTGATGTTTCTCTACTCTTTTGGCTGGTTAATCCGGCCTTATCACTGGAAGTACGGTTGCGTTTTGCTGGTGAACTTCTTCCTGATCTACAGCGGATTCGGGATATTTATTGGCCCCGTAACGCCGGTACTGCTTACACTCGATTACTACGCAAACACCCGCCGGCTGGCGGCCGGATACCAATGGGGTACGGCTGCGGCCTTGGCAATCTCGATTGCCTCGCTGGCGTCATTCTTTGTCGGCTACCGGTTTACGTTGGGTGTGGATTGTCCCATGCCCGCGCCCACGAATCCACTCACGTACCCTTGGTTTGTAGCCCTTATGTTCGCCCACGCTGGCGGCTTCAGAACATTGACCCTGCCACTTGCGACTATGGTAGGTTCAATTGCTTTCTCGTTGTTTGTGGTTGCCCTGCTGGTTATGATCAAGAGACTGTTCGCCCGCGGGTCAAATCAATGGCCCCGAGATGCCGCCATCTCCGCATTACTGGCATATAGCGCGGTCTTTTGCGTTAACGCCTCTTTTGCGCGCATGTGTCTGGGACTCACCGCGGCGGGCACTTCACGATACACGCCATACGTGATTCTTGGCGTGTTCGGCGCATACCTCTACTCCTTGTCGATTCGCCGCCGGGACATTCGCGTTTCGCTGGTTCTGGCTTTGCTAGTCTTCGCCGGGGTCGGCGCTCTTCCCCTAAACCGCAAAGACGCTGCGGATAATGAGCATTTTAATAGCGGCAAACGTGCCTGGCGGGTATGCTATCTGGCCCTGCACGACATCTATGAATGCAACGATCTGACCGGTTTCCAAATCTATCCCGATCCGGAAAAGACCCACTTGCAGGAGAAACTGGACTTCCTGGAACGGAACCATCTGAACCTATACGACGGCTCGCAATGACGCGTGTTGTTTGCGTTTACATGTCCCGTAAGAATGGGAGCCCTATAAGTCTTGCCACCGGCAACATTGGGCGGTGCAACCAGTATGCAAGGGTTTACCCCTGGGATCCCGAGAAGACGCACCGGCAAGACGAACTAGATTACTTGCAAGAAACCCGGCAAAATCTTTTCGCCGACCCGAAGTGATTCCAGGACCAGTCTCGTCAGGATTGTCGCCAGAATGCTGATCTCGCGGCCAATGCGAATCCGGGAAACTCGAGATTTCGTTCGCGAAAATGCTGCACTTGTACTTCTTATTTCCGTGCTCGTGCTCGTGCCTTGCTTTTGGCATAAGAGGATCGAAGCGGGCGATCTTGCCAGCCACACCTACAATGCCTGGCTCGCAAATCTGATCCAGCAAGGCCGTGCTCCCGGTCTTTACATCGATTCTCGATGGAACAACATTCTGTTCGACCTCGTCCTCGCAAAAGTCGGAGCCTGGATTGGATTCCCGGCCGCCGAGCGAATCGTTGTGGCCCTCTCGATCCTGATCTTTTTCTGGGGAGCCTTTGCTCTCATCAGTGCAGTCAGTCGCCGCCCGCCCTGGTATCTCGTGCCTGCAATTGCCATGATCACTTATGGTTGGACTTTTCATTCCGGCTTCATGAATTTCTATCTCTCGCTTGGTCTTGGATTCTTTGCGGTCGTCCTTCTTTGGCGTTGGGGCAAGCTCGAATGGCTGGTTGCGGCTCCTGTAGCCGTGCTCGTGCTCATGGCACATCCGGTGGGATTTGTCATCATGTTGGGTCTGGCCGCTTATCTAAAATCGGCGGATGCGCTTCACGGCTGGCAGCGCTGGGCGCTGTTTGCGTCTGCTCTAATCTTCGTCCTTATCTTTCACTCCTACACTTCACGGTTGCGCACAGGTTATCTGCATACTCAAGACTTCTATTTGATGAATGGCGCCGATCAGCTGAACTTGTTTCAGGCGCGCTATGGAATATTGGCCTGGGTGGTTCGCGCGTTTGTCATTGTCTGCTTCGCCGACGGCGTTCTACGGAGAGATAAAGCGAACCGCTCCCCATGGCCATTTCGAGCACCATTAGAACTCTGGCTTGTCCTGTGTTTCGCGGCGGCCATCATTCCAGAGACGATTTGGTTTTCGGCAAATCAGCCGATGCCTTTCGCTTTAGCCATCTCACGCTTAACCACCGTCACCGCTCTTCTGGCTCTGTGTGCACTCGGATCGATCAAACCTAGACTTTGGCATCTGGTGGGTTTCACAATTTGTGCGGCGATCTTTTTCGGTTGGATTTACCAGGACACGGGAACGTTGAACGACATGGAACAGCAAGTGGAAACGATGGTCCATTCCCTACCCTACGGGCGACACGTGGTGGAAACCATCAGCGCAAGAAACGATTCTCGACTGCTTTCCATCCATCATATGGTGGATAGGGCGTGCATCGAAAAGTGCTTCTCCTACGCAAACTACGAACCCTCCACCGAGCAATTCCGTATTCGAGTACATCCCGGCAGTCCGGTTGTGGCTGACAACGTTTACGACGCCGCCGCAATGCAAAACGGATACTATGTCGTCCGCCTTCGAGATCTACCCATGAATCAGATTTACCAATGCGACGAAAAAGACTGGTCGAAACTCTGCATGCGCGAACTCAACGCAGGAGAAGAGAATGGCTGGATCGGTTATCGGCGGTCTCTTTATCAATGATTGTCACTGGCTGAAACGATGGAGCAGCGGCGCTAATCGCTTCCCGCAATAGGCCGGAATTCTACCACTACGACCTCCTTATCGAACTCTCCAATCAGCTCGGAGGTAAATGCACCGCGCGTAGATTTCGCCAGCCATTCCACGGTTGGGTAGGATAATGGGCTAGCGATCACGAGGAATCTCTGGTGCCGCTGGGCTGCGGCCGCAATCGTTTGGTTACCGATCCGGATAGTCTCATCGTTAAAATCCATCGGAAGCAGGGTCACTGGAGCGTCGATCGGATAGTAGTCGACTTGCGAAAACAGCGGATTTTCGCCCCCGCGATCGGTCGGCAAAGACTCATAGTCGGACTCGATAAATCCGCTGCAAACCAGTACCGGGATTTCACCTTTTTCTTTGGCAATACTTGCATTTACCAACGCATGTGCCTCTTTGAAGTTGACCTCATGCGTTCGCGAAAGCGGTGAACCGTAGGTCTCAAATACCGTAACCGCCACTAACCCCACGCAGAAGATCCTCCGCAATAGTGGGGAATCGACCTGTCTCGTGAGCAAGGCCCACATCAATGCGCTGCCGGGAGCGATGACCGTGAGATACCGTGAAATGATCAGATGTACGGGCGTGACGGCGCTGACGGCGAAAAGTACGCCGGCCGGAACCATTGCCAACAGAGGCCCGAACAGAAATGCCGGAAAGCTCTCACCCTCCGGAAGTCTTATCTTCCGCACCAGTGCGGCGAGAAAAGCAGTAATGATAAAGCCAATCAGCAGCTGCGCGGGTGCCAGTGTCCTTAGCGTTAACAGCACTGGATGAAGCGCCGCCGGAACGACATGCGTCTCCTTCGTGTGGTATAGCCTTGCAACCCGGTAAAGCAGAGGAAGGGAAAAAAGCGTAAATGACGCCAACCCCGCCGCCAGTTGCCGCAAATCTTCTTTAATTGATCCAGCCCGCGCCACCAGATAATAAATCGCAAACACAGGCAGGATGGCGCCGAACAAATAATGGAAGTAGAGAATCCCAGCCGCCGCGGCCCCGAAAATGATTGCCGCAGGCATCTCGCGTCCAGTCATCCACCAGACAAATGCAAAAATCGCAATGTTGGAAGCCAACAAGGCAAAAGCATACGGTCGCGCATCCGTGGCGGCGAATACGACGTTGTTGGTCAGAGCAAAAAAGATGCAGGCAATGAATGCCGTCTCCTGATCGTAAAGTTCGCGTGCAGCCTGGAAAAGAAAGTAGACAGCACCTAGCATCGCCAAGGTGGAGGGAATCTTGAGAGCAATTTCGCTGCTACCCAGAATCGACTTGGCAAACCAAAGCGTATAGAGGTAGCCGATCGAAGAAGGCATCCCCACCGAGCGGCTCCAGATTTTCGCGAAGCCGCCGCTGACTTGCCAGTAAGCCAGAGTTTCATCCAGCCAGAGCGGCGCCCTTATCGCTAGGAACCATATCGATACTGAAGCCAGCAGCGCCGCCGGATAAATGATCTTGCCGGCAATGGACACAGGTCTTTTGACTTCGGTTACTGCCTCCGTTGTCGTTACTGACGCTGTCGCCATTGTGCAACTCTCACTTCTTCGACGCGCTCCCCGCGTGCGCCGCCGTGACGCTGCCGTTGGGATTATGTACCCTGTTGTGGCAGGTTAACGTGCAGGTGTTCGTGGATCGGTTGTAGGAGACCGGGAAAGCCCCATTCTGCGCAACCACGTTTGCGTCAAAATTAACCAGCCGCTGTCCGCTGATGTTTGGGTTCACGCCCCCCATCCCATGCGCCGTGTGGCATACCGAGCAGGTAAAACCAGCAGTGATATGGCTCTTGTGCTGGCTGAAGCTGGCATTCGTCATAATGTTGCTGAGATTGTGGCACTTTCCGCACAGCGCGTAAGGCCCATTCACACTGAGGTCCGGATTTTGATACAAATTCGTGATCAGTTGACCGGGAATCACCGCTTGATTGAATTCGTAGCGGCGTTCCAGAATATGAGTCCACTTCGAACCATGCGGACCGTTCGGGCCCGTTCCTCCGAACTCGCGATTGTCATCGGCGTTGTGGCAGTCGGTGCAGAATATCTGGGTTCCCATCGGGCGTCCCGGCGTTGTGCCATTCAGATTCCACATCGCGCTCAGCAAGCTGGGTTGGGGCAGAGCGCTATTGCTGACGTGGGTCACGGGATGGCTCGAAGTAGAAGTAATGCTGAATTGCGTAATGATGTTCAACGGATCGCCCCCCGAAACCGCTCGCACCGGAAGATATCCGTACATCGGTCGAACCGCTTTCCCCGAGCTGCTTCCATGACAACGGAAACAGTTCTCATATTGGTTGACGATGGGGTCAACCGCGGTCATTCCATCAGTAGCGCTGATACCGGCGGCGTCCCTCTGCGAAAGCCGCGCCAGCGGTGGTGGTGGAAAAACTGTCACCTGGGCGGACCCATGCCCGTTGTGACAATCCACGCAGGTCGCGTGCCGGTTGTTGTTCAGCAGCACATTCTCGGCAGCGTCATGAGGGTTCGCCGTCGCCGGGAAGGGATGCCCGATCTTGGGAGCCAAATACTCGGAGAACACATTCGGAGCCACCGGCGTGAGGTTTGCGCCGCCATTGTGACAGGCGATGCAATCCTGCTCGTTTGCTCCGCGTAGCAATCGCGCCGGGCCCTGCGCATTGTGTGGCGCATGGCAGCCGATGCATGCATCTTGTGCAACCGTCGTATAACTTCCCACATTCGCTTGGGGCGAGATTTTGTCCTGCGACAGCGCGTGGGCGCTGGTGGCCCAATCCGCCAGGGAATTTACTTTGCCCGCCATCTGCCGCGTCGGATCGTGGCAGGCCAGGCACATCGCGCCGTTCGCACTATTGCGCACCAGAAAATTCTGCGAAATCGGATCGATTGCCTGCACGTGCGGGTTATGGCACGAACTGCACTCTACGTTGCCATTGATCAGGCGAACCGCCCGGGTTGGATCCCCCGTTGTACCCTTCGCCGCCAGCGACGCGATCAAGTCGATGTTATCCTTCAACGGCAAAGCAAACGCCAGCGGATGCGACGGCTGCAGATTCGTGCCAAACACGTCGTAGTTGTACATCGCGCCAAACATCGTGACCTGTCCGTAAGCCGCAGTCGTCCCAGGCGCCACCGTCCCGTCGTGACACGACAGGCAAAGATTGCTGTCCGCCCCCATCATAGGCTGGACTCCACGGTTCTTTTCCGTATCGCTGGTGTACAAACTATAGCTTTGCACCGTGAGCTTCTGATTCCACAGCGGAGTCCTTCCCCCTACCCCGTTGTGCGGCTCGTGGCAATACATGCAGAAATCAGGACGCGCCCCGGTGATCGGCGATTTACTGCCCGGACCGAGATCATGCGTTCCGATTACGTCGCCCGTGAACTGAGCCCGCAGGGTGCCTGCGGTCAGAATCATCATCAGGCACACGTATGAAAGTCTGACCCTCACTACATTCCTTCCTTGGGCTTCTTCAATCCAAAATAATGAAATACCTGGACGCGGCGATTAAACGAGTCCACTACAAAGATCCGGTCATCGCGGATGAATAATCCCGCCGGCAATTGAAATTCGCCCGCGTGCGTCCCTCGGCTTCCGAAGTAATACAGCAAATCGCCCTGGCGATTAAATACCTGCACCACGCCCCACAAGCCGTCGACGATATACAAATCGCCTTCAGAATCCACTCCCACTCCCTTAGGCCTGAAGACGCTGCCGCTGCTGTCGCCGATTTTCCCGATCGAGTAGCGAAAGTTTCCCGAGCGGTCCAAGACCTGTATGCGGAAGTTCATGGCGTCGACCACGATCAAGTTGTCGCCATCCAGCCGCAACTCGGTCGGCAGATTAAATTCCAGCTCACCATCGCCCCGCTTCCCTATCGTCTGCAAGATGTTCCCCGCCATATCCAGCATGAAAATTTTGTCGCGCAGCGTATCGGTCACATAGATCCGTTGCGCTACCGAGTCGACGGCGATGCCCGTGGGGCGCTTGAAATATCCTTCCCCACCTTTCAGGCTGCCGATGACCCGCTCATACTTTCCGCCAGAGTTGAAGACGAAGATCTTCCCGGTCTCTGAATCGGTCACATAGATATTGTCCTGGGCGTCGACCGCAACGCACTGCGGCCCCAACATGGCGTCTTTATCTTTGTCGCGGCGCTGGATGAATTTGTATTTTTGCTGTTCAAAATCAAAAATGTGCACTCCGCCCGCGCCCGGATCGGTCACAATAATTCGCCCGCGCGAATCCACCGCAATGCTGTAGGGCCGCACCAGATTCTTGAACTCCGGCTCTCCCGCCACTACATCCACAAGCCGGTTCCAGAAGCCGCGCTTCGGCTTGACTTCGCGTTCCGAGCCAAAGCTGCGCTCGTATGTCAGCTTGCGCCCTCCCTCCAGCTCCAGCATGGGAGCTCCGGCTTCTGCGGACTTCGGCTTTGACTCCCGCGAGCCTGCCCACAAAACTCCGGACACCAGCAGCACTAGCGGAACCGCCAGCATTCGCGCCGCCAGCTTTCGCACAGAAAGCCATTGCACAGGAACGATCGACTTCATGGGGCGCGCAAGCCTCCTCTCATATTTCATATTCGCTTTCTTCGGCCCAGGCTGGCGCGCCTAGAAGAAGTTGAACCATCTCGAAACCCCAATGTAGAACGACGATATATTCGCCGGCGGCGCGCTTGACGTGCTGAAGTTCTGTTCCAGTCTACTGTACCCGCCGTTCAGAGCCATCTTACGGAATTGATATTGAAAAAGCGCATTGTACTGCGACATGCCGTTTGTGGAGGAGATCCCCAGCACATTGCTATCGCTGTTGGACTTGGCAAAGGTCGCAGAGATGGTCAGCCTCCGCTGGGGATTGCTGCTCAAGCCAAAGGAAAAGCTATTGCCGTTAAAAATAATAAGATCGGCGGGATTCAGGATCGGCTGCGGCGTCGGCGTTGCCGCCAATCCGGCTCCCGTCTGGATTCCGTTCCCGTTCGATTTTGAGAAGCTAGCGGTGAGGGCGACCCAGTTCGAATAATTGATGGAACTGTTATAGCTCTGGCTGCTGTTGGTGGTCCCGGCCTGCTCGGTCAAGGCTGTACTGTTAAAGTTGGCGCCCGCACTCCAGCCAAACTTTTCCCAACGCCGCCGCACGTTGCCGCCGTAAGAGTACAACGAGGACATATAGGTAATCAGCAGCGTCTGCACATTCTGCGAATAGTTGCCGAATACTCCCGCCTGCCACCCGTCGGAGAATCGTTTGGTGTAGCTGACCGTGGTGGAGAACCCGAGTTCATTCGCGCTGGAAGTGCTGCTGGTGTTCTCCGTCACGCTGGCGGCGACGTTAAAGTTGCCGCCCCACACCAACCGCCAGTAGGTGATGCCGCCACCGTAAGCGTTGGCGGAGTAGCTCTGGCCGAGGTAGGTTTGCTGGCGATGGTCCGCCGACGCTATGGCCTGCATATTCGACATCACCGAATAGCTGGCATTGCCTTCCAGATCGAGGCTGTTGGAGGACCCTTGCGTGGGTGGTGTCACCAGACCGCCCGCACCGGTGACCGCCTGATACAAACTGCCCGTGAGATTATCGGAATAATTGGAGCTGACCGCAAAGTGGAATTTATTGGTGGGCTGAAGGGATGCCGTCCCGGTGTAAGTATCGATGGTGCCGTTGTAACTGTAGCCGTCAAAATTCGAACCGACCTCGGAACGGTTGACGGTTGCGGAAAATCCCCCGCGCAACGGCAGCGGGTGCCCTACGGCGAATCCATACCCTCGATCGGTGGCAATTGAGGTCAGCGACTGCGAAGAGCCCTCCAGAATCTCCGGTACATCCGAGTGCGAGTCTCCATCCGAAAAGTACCCGCTCAGGTTAAAACCGCGCAGCAGGTACGACGACCGCAGACTGAACGATTTGGAATTTGAGCTTCCGTTGTCGTCCGTACCAAAGATCGAATACGAGTTGCTCGTCCTCTGGAAGCTGGCGGAAAGGCTTGGCCAGTCCTGCAATATCTCTGACCAACTGATGCCGAAGCCGTCGCTATCACCTTTCGTCGAGTAGTTGGCAGCTCCCGGAATTGAGTAGTTGCCTTCGCTGTTGTAGGCCTTGGAATAGCTGATGCTGCCAGGAA
Source organism: uncultured Acidobacteriaceae bacterium (assembly GCA_963710965.1). Classification (GTDB taxonomy): domain Bacteria; phylum Acidobacteriota; class Terriglobia; order Terriglobales; family Acidobacteriaceae; genus Sulfotelmatobacter. The sequence goes on from CAVQCP010000004.1 coordinate 90,425, forward strand.
ACTTGCTGCCCGCGAAGATATTAGCAGTGGCGTTGACCCCGCTGGCATCGGTTATGGATTGGAACGAGGAGTTGGCCCGCCCCTGATTCACATAAGGCGAAATGGTGTAGGAGAGGAAGTTGGGATTGTAGTAGGAGCCGGATAGCGTCCCGGCGCCTCCGAAAGTCATGCTGTGATCGGAGGACGTTCTCGTTGCCGAAATCTCCCGTGTATCCCGCCGAGACGGTTCCGTTCATCCGGTTGGTGGTTTCCCCGATCGTCAGTTGTCCCGCAGCCGTCAGCGTCATCAGCCACGCCGCAGCCAGCAGGCGAACGATATTTCGGAGAGCACCCTTCACGCGACCCCACCGCTTCTTGCTGTCTTCAACAGCAGTTTTGCTCTTGCTTTGTCTCCCAGCTTCCCCACAGTGGCGCGACTGCGGATCGTCGTTGCCAGGTCCGGTTCCTTCAGAGTGGGCCTGCAACCTCCCATTTGAAGGGCAACCGGCCATAAATTCCTCTAATGGAACAAAAGCACGTCCCGCACCAGAACTGGCACTTGCCTAAACCCTTCAGCCGTAAGGGCTAGACCCACCGTGCCCTGTTTGAGGGGTCAGCTTTCTGGGGCATATAACCCAGCTAAAGCCAACAAGACAAGGCATTTGGCGCATAGTTGTGACTTGGATTACAGACTTCGCGTGACCGGCCTGGAATGAGGCTTGGCTCTGGGGGTTGGATTGGCGTTCCGGGCTGTTTTCAAACCGTAAAAATCAAAATGAAGACCTGCGCTTACGCGCAGGTCCTTCGCTCAGGGGGGAGTACCAAAGGCGATCGCCGGAAGCCGAAACCCGCTCCTACATCACTTCCACTTTCGCCGTCTTATGCAGCCGCTTATCCAGCGCCGCCCTCACGTCATTCACTTTCTTCTGCTGCAATTCCTTCCGCAGCCCATCCTTCACATCCTCAAATTTCATCTTTCCCGCGGGAATGTGCTGGTTGAGCCGGATGATCGTAAAGGCCTGATCCACCTGAATAATGCCCGTGATCTGCCCATCTTTCAGCGCCAAAAGAGCCTGCACCGCCTGGGGCGCGATTTTATCCCGGTCCACTCGCTTGTGGTCTCCCATCATCACCCGGTAGTCATCTTCCGAGACCTTCTCCGCCAATATCCCGAACTCCTCGTAAGTCGTGGTCGCTTGCGCCAGCTTCAAAGCCGCCTCGGCGCGCTTGCGCTCTTCTTTTAGGCTATCGGACGTAGGCTTCGCCGGAGGCAGAATAGAAATCGTCTGGATGGCAAAACCCTCCGGGTAGGAAAAGCGGTCCGGATTTTTTTCATAGTAGGCCCGGACCTCGGCCAGCGAAACCGTCGATTTGGCTTCAACTTCGCTCCGCAGCATGGCGTCAATCAGCAGCGAACGCTTGATCTTTTCGTTGACCGCTTTCTGCGAGCCGTTAAATTGTGAAGTCAGAAATTGCTGGTACTGGTCGGGAGTTTTGAACTGGGCGCGAAAATCCTGCTCTGCCTTCTTCAGCTTCGCTGGCGCAATGGTCATCTGGCGGCGCAGGGCTTCCTGGTATACCAGTTCCTCGAAGACAATCATCTGCAGCGCGCCCTTGCGAATTTGTGGCTCCATCTCCGGAGGCACCTGGCCGTTGTGCTGCGCCGCGTAAGGAAACATGGTGTATTCCTCGCGCAGCAGATCCCGATCCGTCAAGACAGCTCCATTCACCCGCGCCACAGGTTTGCCGCTGGGTCCCGTCACCGCGCCGGGCGCCGGCTGCATCGCGTTGCTGGGCGTATGCGACACCGCCATCTGTTGCGCCGCCATGGGCATCAGCCCCGCCGCCAGAACCATCCCGATCAGAACCAGTCCCGTCCGATTCAGGTTGTGTATTGAGAATTTGCGCTTCATAAGTCCATCCTCTGGTCAAAAAAAGAGGGGAGATTCTCTCTCCCCTCGGTTGTTGCCACCAACGTTACCGTCGCTAGCTTAGAAAGTCGTCGGAATCAGGTAGGTTCCATTCGACTCGTTCGCTTCTCCACCGTGGCATTGACGGCAGAATTGCGCGGTCTGGTTCGATCCGCTCGTGCCGCTGCCCGGGTTATAGGGGCCGATCACGAAGAACATCGTCTTGTAGTAGCCCTGTGGCAAGCCGCTGACCTTCGTACCGAAGACTGTGTCTTGCACATTGACCACGTTCATCAGGTGCTGGTTGTGGCAGGTCGTGCACATAACCACGGGCGTGCTGTTCCACGTTCCGGGGGAGACGAAGAAGCCGTAATTGGTCACAAACGCGGAGGAATTCGGGCCGGTCATCTGGATCGTTCCGGTCGCCGAGATGGTGCAATCCCAATTCCACTGTCCGCCGCAACCGATCGTGGCGTTCAAGCCCACCGGGTGGGTCGAGAGGTAACCTTCAACATTGGCTCCCTTGCCCAACAGGGTAGGAATCGTGTTGTAGGTTCCGTAGGTGCTTGGCAGCGTCTCGTAGACTGCATCTTTCATCATGGCGCCTTCGGCATAGTTGCCGTCATGGCAGCTCAGGCAGGTCAGCAGGCCGTTCACGTCGGTCCCGGAGCGGGATATGTCGACGAGTCGGGATCCAATAAAATGATGCTCTGGAAGCTGGGCGCAAGGTTCCTGCAACTAAAAGGGAAGAAATGGAAGAAAAGTTTCTAACACCACTATGCCGATCCAATCGTCGGAACCGACCCCTGCCTCTGTCACGCTTCCTGCGGGGCAGGAGTAGCGCCCTCGTTAAGGCGGGTCACCTCAACGTTCGGCATACATACGTTCCGTTATTCTTGACCGCCGCCAAAGTATCACTTAAGTGGCACCCATGAAGACGGAACTCGTTACAACCCTAAAGAGGCGGGCTACGGAAATAATTGCAGACTTACAGAGCAATGGGGACCCCATCCTTATCACCCAACATGGGAAACCGGCAGCGTACCTAGTAGATGTAGCGTCCTACGATGAACTCAATCGACGCCTTTCGGTTGTGGAGGGTATCGCACTAGGGGAGCAGGCCGTCCGAGAAGGGCGGGTTCACGCTCAAGTGGAAGCGAAGCGGCGCCTCTCGAAATGGCTGAAGTAGTATGGTCGGCACCGGCTTTGTTGCAGCTCGAGGCGATCATCGAGTTTATCGCCCTGGATAAGCCCGAAGCCGCAAAGGCTGTCGCCTTGCGTATTATCGATACGACTGACCATTGCGAGAGATTCCTACACCTAGGAAGGCCTATAAAGGAATTTCCACGTAAGGAGTATCGACAGGTTTGGATTAAACCATGTTGGCTATATTATCGTATCGATGACACCGATGTGTACATTCTCCATGTCCGCAGGGGGCGAAAAGCCGCTGCGCATCGACGATCTAATTGCTGACGAAAAATGACTTCGCCGAACCAATCGCCGGAACGAACCATGCGGCGTCAGTCACGTCTCTTGCAGGGCAGGAGCCGCGCCTTCCTTAGGGCGGTTCACCTCAACGTTCGGCCTATCGTCCTCCTTCCTCACACGACATGCTTGCAGCG
>CAVQCP010000005.1:0-20849 GCA_963710965.1 uncultured Acidobacteriaceae bacterium
ACTTTCTGCAGCACCACTTGGTTCGTTACGTATTGCTGACAGACCCATGGCCCACACAGCTCCCAAGCCAAGATAAGCAGCGGCGCCGGCGGCGCGATAATCCATTCCTTTGACGCGATGAGCCAGTTCGCGCGCCAGCAGTCCGCTGAAAATCAAACTCAGCCCCCAGGAGATCAACGAAGTTAGCATCGAAAACAACGCCACCATCGCAACCGCGTGGCGCGGCGTCTTCGGAATCCCCGCCAGCCACTGGATCGCACGATAGACCAGCGGCGTGGACGCGACCACATACCCGCCGACGATGATCATCACCATCTGCATGGTGAACGGAACCAGCGCCCAAAAATTCTTTCCGCCTTGAATGGCCAACTTGGCAGGGCTCTGATGAAGTAGAAGGCCAGTCAGAAAAACCACCACAATTCCGAGCAATGCAAAAACCAGCGGATCGGGGAACCAGCGTTCGCTCCAGCCAGCCAGCCCGAGACCAAAGCGAACCAGGGGTTGCTCCTGCACCTTCTTCTGCGCGCGCTCCTCCGCTCTCGAATGCTTATCCGTTGGCATGTGTATTCTTCGGCCAAATTCCCATTTCGCCGCCATTGTAGCTTGCGCTTCGCGAAAGACAAACCTTAGTGTTGCGCATCACATTTTCGCAAATTGTGGAGTTCTGCGTTTCCGTAAACCATTGCTGAGGTTGATCCTTCACCAGACACGCCACTCGGATGTGTGATCGCCGTCACAGACGAGCCTGTGCAAACAACGTATTTTCCGCACCATGTCTTGTACAAGCTTCTGTCCCTAGGTCTGAGGGGAACTGAGGAGATAACCGTCCATGTCGACAATCGTCAAGCTCTGGTGCTCAAGATTGCTACTGCTAGCCATTGCGGCTACGCCCGCCCTTGCAGGCAGCAACGATGCAAAACCGGCAAACCCAAATGCAGCGAACGCAACTGCTGCCGAAGCTACCCCCGTCGCCGCCAGTCCCAGTCTGGCCCCGACGGCGGCCGACGCAAACGTAAACGCACTGCTCGGAGTGCTCGTCACCAAAGGCGTTCTTGCTTCCACGGAAGCCGCCGCCATTCGCAATGCCGCTCCCGAGCTCAAGTTTCAACTTCTGGTCGATGCTCTCAATCGCAAGGGAATTTTGAGCGCGGCTGACTTGTCTGCGACCACGAACGCCGCCGCGGAACCTTCCGTGGCACCTCCGGTTGCGGTGGTCGAGGTCAACTCGTCACCGGGACCCGCAGCCCAGCCGCAGAAACAGCCCGGCCCGACCACAGTGCCCCCGCCAATCAAGCCGCCGTCCGTGCCTCCTGCCATCGCTCCGGTACGGGTGTTCCCCGTCGAGCCACCCAAGACTGGTGGCCTGGTTGGTCTTAAGTTAGGCCCGGTCACGTTCGCGCCTTACGGCTTCATTAAGGCCACTGCAGTCAATGACACCAGCGACCCCAACGGCGATGATTTCCCATTCCCCGGCATCTGGTTGACAACCACGACTCCCTTCAACACCGGCCCCACCCAAGCTCCGGCGTTCCACGTCAAGGCGCGCTCTACTCGCTTCGGAGCCAACTTTGAATGGCCCGACATCTCGCCCAAGCTGACGCTGACGGGCAAGATAGAGGCCGACTTTGAAGGCAACTTCAGCGAAGTGGATAACCGCGACGTTTCCTCAATTCGCAGCAGTCAACCGCAAATCCGCTTGGCCTTCGTCCGCATGGACTACCACGCCAGCGAGAATACGGACATTTATTTCCTGGGCGGACAGGACTGGACACTTTTCGGATCCGGTGCGCTGCCCAATCTTCTGGAAACCACGTTCCTGGGTGCATATTGGGGCGACGTTTACGAGCGTTCGCCACAGTTGCGCGGCGGCCTCATTCAGACGCTGAACAAGGAGAAGAAAGTCAATTTCGAGCTCGAGGGTGGCATTATGATGCCGTCTTCCAGTCAAATCCTGAAGCTGGGATCGCTTGGTCTTGCCGCTCAACTCGGCGAAGGCGAGGACGAAGGCGCCCAATCTGACCGCCCCGAGGCGGAAGGCAGAGTGGCCCTGAGTTACCAACTCGACCCAGCCAAAGGAGTCGCCCCGGCACAGATCGCACTCAGTTCATTCTGGGCCAAGCGCACATCCCTTATCCCGGGCGCCTCAGTCGCCAGTACCCCGTATTGCATTGCGGACCCCACTTTGTCGTACTGCACCAAAGGATTCACCGCTTCCAGCCATATGTATGGCGAACAAATCACGCTGCAAATACCGACTCGCTGGTTCACGCTGGTGGGCAGCGCCTATCAGGGTGGTGATCTGCGCTTCTACTTCGGTGGACAGATCAACTCGTATGTCACCGATACGACCGGGCTCACCAACATCCAAGGTCCCTTCGTCACCACCGACGGCGGTCCCATGGCTGCTGCCGGTAATGCCTATCTGGCGACCAACTCGGCTGGAGCCGTGGTGGTGGCACCGCAAAGGCCGGTGCGGTCGTTTGGTGGGTTCATTAACCTCGGACTGCCGCTTTCCCGCTGGTTCAATGCCGATCCAAAAGGCCACAACGCCGGCTGGCAGTTCTATCTCGACTTGGGCAAAGACCAAGTAAACGATCATGATCTCAATAACCCCAACTTCATTGGCAGTTTGGCACCACTACCACTGAGGATGGGCAAGATGGCCGCGGCAACGCTGTACTACAAACTCAACACATGGTGTACTTTCGGCTTCGAACAGTCGATCTACGCCACCCGTGTCGCGCCAGTGTATGGCGGGGGCCCTTTTTCGTACACGATTGAGGGAGTTGCGTCGAACGAATGGCAAGACCACCGCACCGAGTTCGGACCGATTTTCACCTTCTAAATCGGCTCCGGTGAGCTAAGGAAACGGCCAGTGCACATTGATGCCACTGGGTACCGAGTAACGGAAGATGGACTCACTCCCTGCGGGTGAGTCCGCCTTCCCCAACCTCCCGCAACGAAAATACATGTTGTGCGGGGCGTACGAATGGATCACAATGTACCGCGTTGCGGGGCCCTCGTCCAGAGCGGTGTGGAGACCGGGCACGCAATCCTGCGTCCGCAGTATTGGGAGGGTCGGTTCCATGAGTAGGCTTAGCAGGGCGGCTCTTCAGGCAGGTCTCCTGTTGGTGGCTACGTTCGCAACCGCAGTTTCGAAGAACGTAATACGCGTCAAGGTTCTGGATTCCGAAACCCATTCGGTGAATCTTGCCGGCAACGGCGTTCCCAATGATTGCGATCAAGTCACGTTTGATGCGTATTGCCGTTCCAGCCGGACCGCGCCACTCACCAATACTTTGCTAGTGCAGGTCGGGGACGAACCACCTTTCCGCATCGCTTGCACCGTCGACTCAAAGTTTTCCCGGTGCATACCGCTGCCCGTCGGAGAAACTTTCGACGCCAGACGGGAGAAGCTCGGCATTACCGTCTACTACGCCGATGGCAATGGCAAAGCACGGAAGCAGTTATACACACTGGTAGCGTCGGAGGCCAAACCCTCTCTGTCGGCGCCGGCAGCCGCAGTTGGAAGCCCGCCGGTTATTGCCCCGCGCGCCACGGCGCCGCTTCCGCAATCCCAGGCAGCACCCCCCCCTGCATTGCCGGCTGCCGCCCCGACCGAGTCATCCGTCAAGGTCAAATGTAATCTCACTTCGACTCCCTCTGGTGCCGAGATCACGCTCGACGGCAAGTACGTCGGCAATACGCCGTCCCAGATCGCAGTGAGTGCTGGCGCGCATGTCGTGGCTTTTAACTTGTCGGGATTCATGGAGTGGAAGCGGGATCTTACTGTCGAAGCCGGTTCCGGGATCGTCAATGTCACAGCCAGCTTGCAGAAAACGCAACCGTGAGCGTCCGGTTGCGGAACGAACTTTGCAGCAGAGAACACATAAAACGGCTTAATCGCATTTCGCAAATACAAACAAAGTGAGGAATTCAGTCCGCAGAAAAGAATAGCTCGCGCTTCTCATTTCACTCTCGGTTCAGGAGAAAACTATGGCTAACGGAAATTTTGCATCGGATGGCGGTACGGTTGGCTTAAGTCGTTGGTGGCGCGTGGTCGGCGGGGTCTCTATGAACCTTGCCTTGGGTTCACTCTATGCTTGGAGCGTGTTTGTGGCTCCGTTGGAAAAAGAATTTCATTGGAAACGGGCCGACACTTCCAATGTGTTTATCATCGCGGTGGTTGTCTTTGCGCTGACATTCATTGTCGCTGGCCGGCTGCAAGACAAACTAGGGCCGTTCAGAATTTCGCTGATCGGCGCGGTCCTGGTCAGCCTGGGATTTTTCTTCTGCTCCTACGCCGACAGCATTACCAAATTCTTCATCTTTTTCGGCGTCCTCGGAGGACTGGGTAACGGATTTGGCTACGCAACCCCAATTCCCGTCATGTCCAAGTGGTTCCCGGACAAGCGCGGCCTCGCGGTCGGACTGGCGGTGGGCGGCTACGGAGCGGGGTCGGCAATCTTCGGGCCGCTGGCCGCAAGCTATCTCATACCCCACTATGGCTGGCGCACCACCTTCCAGGTTCTTGGCGCGATCTTCTTTGTGATGACGATATTTGGCGCGTTCCTGATGAAGAACCCGCCCGCCGGCTACAAGCCTGCTGGGTGGACGCCCGCTCCCGCCTCTAAGTCTGCCGCGAGCACCTATGACTTCACTCCGGGTGAGGTGCTGCGCACCCCTACGTTCTACTTCATGTGGGTGGCCTATGCGTTCGGGTGTGCGGCTGGACTGATGGTCATCAGCCAGTTGGTGCCCTTTGCTAAGAGCGTAGGCATCCCCGGCGTCACCCTGGCTTCGTTTGGCCTGATTGTAGGAGCCGCCGGCAATGCGTCAGGCCGAATTCTTTCCGCCTGGATGTCAGATCACCTCGGCCGCATCAACGTGCTGCGGCTGATGATTGGCATCTCCATGGTCGCTATGCCCATTTTGTATTTCGTGGGGGGCAACGTGGTGGGCCTGTTCATGATGCTGTTCATCGTTTACTGGTGCTACGGCACGCAGCTTTCAGTCAACGGCGCAACGGCTGCCGACTTCTGGGGTACCAAGAACCTCGGCATCAATTACGGAATGCTATTCACTGCCTGGGGCGTTGCCGGTCTTCTTGGCGGCCGGATTGGCGGACTACTGTACGACAAGTACAAGAACTACCAAATGGCGTTCTACACGGCGGCAGTGCTGGCAGCAGTAGCGCTGCTGTGCGAATTCTTAGCCAAGCGTCCAGCCCTGCCCGCAGGAAAACTGGCGGGAACCAAAGTCCCGGCAGTCGCCTGAATTTCGGGAACGGGTGCCCATCCTAGTCGCTTTTTTGTGCTTTGCGACTAGGGTGGGAATTTTGCTTCGCTCTGCAATCCCATCCGCAACTTCACCCCGTTCTATTTCCTGTTACCCTCAAAACAGATCAAATTCACCTTCTGTGGAGAAACAAAGTCGTTGCCGCCAATCATCAATGCCCAGGGAATCTCGAAATCTTTCGGAGCCAATCCGTTATTCCAAAACATCAGCTTCACGGTCTCCGAAGGCGATCGCATCGGCCTGATCGGTCCGAATGGCTCCGGAAAATCCACCCTATTGCGTACTCTCGCCGGCGAAATAACGCCCGATAGCGGCGAGATCGCGATCCGAAAACGAATCCGCCTCAGCTATGTCGATCAGGATTCGAAATTCAATCCCGGCGACACCGTGCGCTCCGTAGCCGAGAAGGCCATGACGAGTGCCAGCGTGCCGCCGGACGAGCGTGGCACACGCTTCGCCGAAACTCTGGGCCGCGCGGGATTCGAAGATCTGGATGCCGAGGCAACATCTCTATCCGGAGGCTGGCAAAAGCGCCTTGCCATCGTCGAGGCGCTGGTGCAAGGACCCGACATTCTGTTGCTCGATGAGCCCACCAATCATCTCGATCTCGCGGGGATCGAGTGGCTGGAAGATCTGTTAGCAGCCGCAAATTTTGCCTGCGTAGTGGTCAGCCACGACCGCTATTTTCTGGAAGCGGTGGCTACGGAAATGGCGGAGTTGAATAAGACCTATCCCGACGGACTGTTGCGCGTAGCTGGCAGCTATACCCGCTTCCTGGAGAAGAAAGAGGAATTCCTGCACGCGCAATCGAAACGGCAGGAGGCGCTGGAAAATCTGGTTCACCGCGAAATCGAATGGCTGCGCCGCGGCGCCAAAGCGCGCACCAGGAAGTCGAAAGCGCGCATCGGCAAAGCCGGCGAATTAATGTCCGAACTTGCCGATCTGAACGCGCGCACCCGCACCGGCACCGCGCAAATCGATTTTTCTGCGACCGATCGCAAGACCAAACGACTGATCGAACTGGAAAATGTCTCCTGCGAGATGGGAGGCCGCGCACTGTTCAGCGGCCTGAATTTTGTGATTACCGCCGGCTTGCGAGTCGGACTGGTAGGTCCGAACGGTAGCGGCAAAACCACTCTGCTGAAACTTCTGCTCGGTCAAGTCCCGCCCGCCACCGGCGAGATCAAACGCGCCGAATGGCTGCGCATTGTCTACTTCGACCAGAGCCGTCCACTCGATCCCGAAATCACGCTGCGCCGCACCCTCGCTCCCGCGGGCGATTCGGTGGTTTATCAAGACCGCCTGGTGCACGTTGCGTCATGGGCGGCAAAATTTCTTTTCACCGGGGAACAACTGAACCAGCCCGTAGGCAAACTTTCGGGCGGAGAACGCGCGCGCGTGCTCATTGCGCAACTCATGCTGCAACCGGCCGACATTTTGCTGCTCGACGAGCCCACCAATGATTTGGACATTCCAACCCTGGACATCCTGGAGGAAAGCCTGCTCGAGTTTCGCGGCTCGCTCGTCCTCGTAACCCATGATCGGTACATGCTGGATCGCGTCTCTACGTTGGTTCTAGGTCTTGACGGCGAAGGCGGCGCGGGAACCTTCGCCGACTACTCCCAATGGGAAACCTGGCTGGAAGAACAAGAGCAAGCCGCAAAAAAGGATGCGCGAACCTCCGGCAAAAATGCGGGCTCCGAAAACGCGCGCACCGAAAGCGACCGTCCCTCCGCCGCAAAAAAGAAGCTATCGTACCTGGAAGCCCGCGAGTACGACTCGATTGAGCAGCGTGTGGCCGAGGCCGAAGTGATCTTGCAGGCCAAGCGCGAACAGTTGGAAAATCCTGAAATTGTGAGCGACGCCCCGCGCCTGATCGCGGCGCAGGCGGAATTGGAAGAAGTGCAAGCGAACGTAGATGCCCTCTACGAACGCTGGGCCGCGTTAGAAAAAAAGAAAAGCTGATGCCCCGTGGCCTCTGTGTCCTCTGTGTTTAGGATTTTTTGGCGGCCGGTGACTCGCACACTCTGATTCGCACGGTCATGACGCGAGACAAAAAGCAACGATAGTATCTCCACGAAGACCCAAGCTCTCCTCGACCTCTTCCAGCAGCACAGCCTCAAGGTTTTCTGGATCGGGTTTCATCTCGCAAGCGGCAATTTCCGCGTCGGACGCGCCTTGATAGCAAAGCTCGCAAACGCCCAATCCCTCCTGGTTGAGAACGGGTGGTCCAAAGGTTCGGCAAGTCATGGGGCGCGATTCGTAGAGCTCACACTTCCCTGTTTCCGGATCGAGTGCGGGACAAGGCTCGTCGTTCCCAAATTCAGAAAATCTGTTTGCCGCATCGTCGCCTTCATCGAGAATTCCGCTCGCAGCATCGCCGGGAAAATCGGCCGATAACCGTGCCACCGCTTGGCGTGCACGCTGGCGCACTTGTCTCGCACGCTTCGGGGCACGCTGCTCAAGGTCGGCAAATCCCCGCCGCAGTCGCGCGGCATCCAGTTGATTGATGGAAAAAACTCCAATGCAGCATTGCGTGCACCCCGGCCGGCACACCAGCCATTCGCCGCTGCGCCGGGCCGCATCGGCCAATGCGGAATCGACAATCTGAATCAGCTTCCGATCCTTCGCGGCTGGAAAGCGGCTGCGCATACCTGAATCATACAATTGCGGAACCACAATCTACGAATTGCGATGGTACGGTCTCAGCTCAAAGTTTCGCAAACTCCGGCGTCATCTCGAAGTCCCGCGCTCTTCAGCGGGATGAGAGATCTCCCGCGCAGGGGCTTTCTCCATGGGTAGATCCCTGGCTCCGGCTGAAAAACGCCGCCGCTCGGGATGACTGCCCCAAGAAGCACAAGCGAACTGCGGGGAGTTGCGATCGAAGAGTTGCGATTGAAGACTCGCGCTTAATTTCCCGCGCTCCTGTATATTCTTCTGTGGCTTCCGCCACATGATCGCGCGCGCAGCAGTCAGCCAACCGCGATGTTGGTCTCATAATGTCGAACTCGGAAGCACCCTCCATCGGGGTGGATGTCGGCGGCACGAAAGTCGCAGCCGGTTTAGTCGACCCTACAGGAAAAATCACTTATCCAACGCGAACACCCATGGCGGCCCATGACGCCGCCGCAGGGCTGGCAGCCGTGAAAGTCGCAATCGATTCCGTTCTCGCCGCCGCCCATCTGGACGCGTCGACGCTGTCGCAGAAAGTGATCGCTGGGATTGGAATCTGCGCTCCCGGTCCACTCGATCCCCGAACCGGGGTGGTAGTCAATCCGCCAAATCTGCCGGGATGGCGCAACTTCCCGCTCGCCGCTGAAATTTCCAAAACTTATTCTGTCCCAGTTCGCGTCGACAACGACGGCAACGCGGCCGCCCTCGCCGAGGCCTTATGGGGCGCCGGACGCGGTTATCGCAATGTCTTCTACGCCACCATCGGCACCGGCATCGGCAGCGGCATCATCTTCGACGGCCACATCTATCACGGACGCACCGGCGCGGCCGCCGAGGGTGGCCACATCACCATCGACTATCGTGGCCCGCGCTGCAATTGCGGCAAACCCGGCTGCATCGAAATTCTCGCCTCCGGAACAGCCATCGCGCGGCGCGCTTCCGAAAAGATAGCCGCGGGCCGGGAGTCGATTATCCGCGAATACGCCGAAGGCCACCTCGAACGTATCACCGGAGAAATGGTCGGACGAGCTTATGCTGCGAGCGATCCGCTGGCCCAAGAGGTTTTGCAGGAAACCGCGATGCTTCTCTCGGTATGGCTGGGAACTATGGTGGACTTGCTCGAACCCGACGTGATGATTATTGGCGGCGGCGCGGCTTCCATGCTCCGTCCGTTTTTTAAAGACATTGAGGATCAACTTCCGGCTTGGTGCGTCAACATTCACTGCCAGGATATTCCTCTGATCCCGGCCCATTACGGAGCCGACGCAGGCGTAGCTGGCGGAGCGGCCCTGTGCCGCACAATTGCGCACGACTGAGGCTCGTCTCGTTGTCTCCGGCCACCCACCAATGATGCTCAGGGAACAATTTCGAAAACTGTGCCACCATTCTGAAATTGCAACACCGGGGCATAGCCTTCACCCCCGCTGCTTGTAGTTCCAAAAATGTCTCCCTGACTGTCCAGCCAGAGTTCGCCCATAGGATTGCTTCCGTCCGCAAAGGATCCACTGAAGTTGTGCAGAACGGTCTCAGTCCACGGTCCTGCAGATTGCGGGCTTAATTTGAAAACCGTGCCGGCCGCCGATATGCCCCCACCTCCGGTGACGCCGTAAAGATTGCCGTCGCCATCCATCGATAAGCTGCCGGACGGGTTTCGACCGTCCAGGGTGGTCTGCCCAAAATTATGCAATGCCGTGAACGTCCACGGTACGTTCGCCGAAGGTGTAAGTTTGTATGCCAACCCGTATCCGGCTTGCCCACCCTGCGGCGCGGTGCCATAGAGTGTCCCGTCCGGGCCTAATGTAACTCCTGTAGTGGGGGTCTGCCCATCGAGGCCCTCGAAGAAATGCAGGATCGTGTAGGTCCATCCTCCGTTGCCACTTGGAAGAAGTCGAAAAGCGGCGCCGCAACCGGGAGGGTTCCCACCTTTTTCGTAACAACTGCTGGGCCCTCCTTGACTCGTGGTTCCGTAGAGTTCGCCGCCAGGCCCCATGGTCAGGCTGGAAAGAGGTGCAGAACCGTCGTAGGGTGGCCCCGCGAAGTTATGCAAGATGGTCTCGGACCAAGTGCCATCGGAATTCTCAGAGAGCATGAAAACGACGCCGCAACCGATGAGGGAGTAAGACGCGTCGTAGCACTGTCCAATTCCACCCCACGAAGTTGTGCCGTACAAGTTTCCTGCCGCATCCAGGATAACTCCGTTCGGACCCTGTCCTCCAATAAACGGGTAAAGCTGGAACCTGTAAATAGTAGTAGAGGACCATAAGCCCTGCGCGGAGGGAGTTAACCGGAGGATGCTCGATCCGGTGGTGCCGTAGAGATTCCCAGCAGGATCGAAAATCAGGTTGCCTTTCGAGGATTCGTCGTAAATCACCTTCTCGGTCCAGGCGCCGTTCGGACCAGGCTGCATTTCGAAAATAGATCCTAAGCTATCTCGTCCGCTGGCGGACGTTGTCCCGTAAAGATTCCCCGCCGCATCAGAAATTAGGCCCGCCGTCGGCACCGTTCCATCGCTGGGAGAAAGGGTCGTTAGCATAGCGTGCGACCAATTTCCCGACGTTTCGCTCAAAGAAAATGCTGTGCCCGAGCCGTAGGGCAGGCCGCTATCGTTGACAGGCGTGCCGGCAAGCTGCCCGCCGAACTGGGTCACTCCATAGAGTTGGCCGGATGGAGCGACCGCCAAGGCGACGGGGTCCATTCCGTCTCTGGAGCCCGGAAATGAATACACAAGGTCAAAAGTCCAGCCCGTGCCGCCGGGGTTGGTCAAACGAAAAACAGTTCCGCAGCCGTAATAACATGTCTCCATTCCGGCGCCGCCGCCATAAGCGGTGCCGTAAATGTTTCCTTGCCCGTCGATCAAAAGAAAATCCGGGGTGTTTCCGTCCGGGTTAAAAAACTGGTGGAGTGGCTGGAATATCCAAGTGTTCCCGCCGGAAGGAGAGACTTCGAATACGCTGGACCCTCCAGTTCCGTAGACATTACCGCTTTGGTCAATCGCGATTCCTCCGGACGGTGCGTCGCTGGTATTCGGGAAGCTGTATAAGACCTGCTCCTGCCAAGAGCCATTGGCGGTCCGGGAAAGCTGGAAGACAACGCCACAGCCTTCGTTTTCGTATCCACATTCTAGATCGCCACCGTAGGATGTTATCCCATATAAATTTCCGGTTGCATCGGCGACGATTCCGGCGACCGGGAAACTGCCGTCGTGCTTGCCGGTAAAAGTGTAGAGCACAGTTTCCACCCACTGCCCCGAAGGGGTCGGGCTGAGTTCGAAGACCATCCCATCTTGATATTGTCCTCCCTCGTTTGTGCTGCCGTAGATGTTACCGGCGGCGTCTATCACGAAATTCCCGCCGGGAAACCAGCCGTCGCTGTCGTTCAAACCGAACGAATACAGCACCTTTTCCGACCATGTTCCGTCCGGGTTTTGGGTGAGCTTAAAGGCGGTCCCGCACTCGCCACATACCTGGCCTTTGATTATCTGGCCTCCCCAGGACGTGAGCCCATAGATGTTACCTTGACCATCCAACTGAAGGCTGACTGGTATCTCGCCGTCGCTGAAGGTAGATCCTTTAAAGCTGTATATGACACTCTGTTCCCACTTCCCATTCTTATCTTGAGCCAGTTTGATGATGGCTCCGCTTCCGTGGTCGCCCCCGGAAAGCGTGCAAAAATACAGACTCCCGTCAACGCCCACAACAATGTTTGACGGCTCAAGGCCCTGAGGAAAGCTAACAAAGTCGTGCAGCGCGGTTTCTGTTTGGGCGCGAGCGCTTGTGATTGCGGCGGAGAAAAATAGTGTTGCGAGCAGAGCGCAAACACTACGAGAGAAAAGATTCGCGAAAGGCGTCACGGTCTGACCTCCGTCTCGGGCACATCTCGGGGGGATGGAGGCGAGCCTGAGATCACCTAAAAATTGAGCGGCAAGTATAGCATGGCCGCTGAGGAAAATAGGCCCGCAACTGTTGTAAGCAGCGATTACACGCATTGAAGGGTTTTGAACTTGATGGTGATTTGGCGTCAACCGGGATTGCACAGCAGGGTCCCGCTAACGAAAAGCCCCGCCCAGACCTGGCTGGACGGGGCTTTCTACTGTACAAATTTACTTTTCTGCCTTCTCATCCGCCACCGGAGCCAGATACCACGGCGTCGCCGTCGGGTCGGTCCGCAGGAAGTTGAGCAGCGCATTGGCCACCTTTAGCTGTCCGAAAGTGGCCGACGGGTGAGTTCCGTCCGAAGAGAAGTCCTCGCAGTCCCAGACCAGCCCCTGCGAATTGGGCGTCATGCCGTTCGACCAGTAATACGGGCCCCAGCCCATCCACGGAGCGAGCACCGGCCCGTTTGAGGGGTTGTAGTTGAGATTCGCCGCGCCGTTGATCTGGTCGGCAATCGCGTCCTTCACGGCGTAACCGGCTTCGAAGGCGTACGGCTCGGGATCGTCGGGATTCACCAATCCGTTCGAGTATCCGCCGTATACGCGCGAAGACCAGTAGACCAGTTTCACGTTGGGGAAGTTAGTCAGAAAATCCTGCATCATGGTCTCATACTCACCCTGCATCTGGGTCATGTCCGAAGGGAAGCTGCCGGTCTTGATGGAATCGGTGTCTTCGATCCAGATGGCAACCACTTGATTGGCGGTCACCCCATTTTGCGGCAGATAGTTATTGAGGATGGTCGACCAGTAGTAGCTGCCCGAACTGACGAACTCGTTCGGAGTGGCGCCGCCCTGGGCTCCATTAACGATGACTAACTTCGGGTTCCGCGCCGGATCGGCAACCGCGATGGGCAAGAAGCTGTTGAATTCGTTCTGCGCGGTCGATTCGCCGATGGCGAGCAGAACTTCCTTTCCGTTCGTCGGATCGACGGTGCCATTGGCGTCCAGTGGCTGAATGCCATCCGCGAAGGCCAAGCCATCGGTGTAGTGCGGACTCGGATCCACGTTGCTGCCGTTGGGATAAAGTCCGCCTTCATAGCCTTGATAAGTTCCCGTGCCCAAGGAGACTAGATCGACCATCGGGGTGGAAGTGTTGGGAACGTCGAAGGAGATGTTATTACAGGCGTCGCCGAGGTTGGCGTAGACGGCGAGGGTGAAGGCCTTGGTTATAGTGTTTGGTTTCGAGCCCTTGACCTGAATGCTGAAAGAGTAGGTGCCGGGGGCGACGCTGGAGGCGACCGTCCCGCTGATCACGCCCGTGCTGGAAAGGCTCAGCCCTGTTGGCAGCGAGGTGCCCTTGAGCATATTCCACGTAAAGGGGCCGGTGCCCGCGCTTGTTTTGAGAGTAGCCGAATAAGCAGCCGATACCGTCGCTTGCGGCAGCACCGAGAAAGTTGCAATCGAAAGCGACGTGGCCGCTATGCCGTTACCCGTAAGCGACACTCCCTGATCAGGAACTTCGTTGAAATCAAGATCAACCGCGCCGTTCTCGCTGGTCACCAGGCTGGGACTATAGGTGACCGATAGCGTCAGGCTCGCCCCCCCTGCGATGGCGTATGGCAGGGTCACGGGGCTGACTGTGAAATCGGGAGGCTCGGTGGTAATCGTGTTCAGATTGATACTCTTGGTGCCAGTGTTGGTGATGGTGAAGGTCTGGGCGGTGCTCGTCGATCCCAGCTTCTGGTTCGAGAAGGTCAGCGACGTGGGGCTGGTACTTATTGTGCTCTGTGGAGCCAGAGCCGTGCCGGTGAGAGGCACATTCACCACCGTGGAATCGGCCATGGTGATGACAAAGTTGCAGTCATAGGTTCCCACCGCGCCGGGCTGAAAGAAGATGGAATAGTGGGTAATGTCGCCAGGCTTTCCCAGGGAAGTGGGAGCTACGCCAGAAGTAATTCCGTAGCCCGCGCAGGAGAAACCAACCGTATTGATGATCGCCGCCCCACTTTTTTGAATGTTGGTGATGGTGAGCACCTTGGAGCCGGTATATTTTCCAACGTAAGTGTTGGAAAAGCTCAGCGAACTCGGACTGGAGGACACATCCTGGCTCAACGCCGGCAACACCCCGGCCAGGCACAGCAAGAAACCCAACATGGAAGCGGACATCGTGCGTTTCATAGTGACTCCTGTAATTTTGTGGTCTCGTGATTCATTGCGTTCTGTATCCATCCCCATTGGCCCCATCCCCCACCGCGTTCGAACGGCCGTGATGGATCCCCAAGTGTCGAGCCGAGGCTATGAATACAGGTTGGTTTTCAGGCTGATCTTGTTCCCCGGGGAGGCTAAGCCGGAACGTCTGGTTATTCTAATGGCGTCTGGAGACCTGTCAAGAATGAAAGTTCTTGCATACTTTCAGGTTCTGCCATCTCTAACACTGCGCTGCTGACCAATTTGCACAATGGCATTCAGCCCCAAGCCTTACGGCCACAGCAAGACGCCCAGAAGCTGCGTGCCGGAAATTCTTCGAAAACCGCGGGCTCTACAGCTTGCTGGAAGCTCAGGTTTTGTGCGGCGCAGCCTTTTAACGATGCGCCCAGGCTCTTCTCTTCTGTTCTGTCTGACCTTTGGCCTTCCCGTATTGGGCGCTATGTGCAACGCTCAGCGCGGTTTGTGCCCTTTCGTGACCTAGCCACATACCCACTGCCTCTCTAAAGTTCATCCAGGACTTCTCACCCAGAAATGAGAGTCCTTTCGAAATCCCCCTTCGAGAGGTGTTCGATGTACGACGTATCCCCCCTGGCCGGAGACGGCCAGTCGTCGAGTCGCTGTAGTTTGCCTTACCGCATTCTGCTCGCCTTCATTCTTCCTTTCTTATTGCTCGGCGCCGCTTTGGGCCAGGCCACAGTCAACGAATCCCTGGAAACCGTGACCCTTTGGGTCAATGGAACTACCGGAAACGATTCGAACTCCGGTTCCAAGTCCGAGCCGCTGAAGACAATCGGCAAAGCCGCATCCTTGGCGGAAACCAACAATCAGAACAACATCGGCACCAAGATCAAGATCGACTCAGGAACATACCGCGAGAGCATCAGCCTCAGCCACAACAAGAAAGACAGCACGTGGCCGATCACGTTTGAGGCAGCAAGCGGTGCCTCGGTGATCGTTAGCGGTGCCACGGTCTACACCGGCTTCACGGAATATTCCGAGAACAAAAGCATCTACACCACCGGTTGGACCTACAACTGGGGTACCTGTCCCCAGCTTACGTCTTGTCCCTTTCAGCAGGATATTACGATGCGGCAGGAGTTAGTCGCGGTAAACGGAACGGTATTAACCCAAGTGCTTTCGCTGACCGAAATGCTGGAAGGCACTTTCTATGTGGACGAAACCGGCAACCTGCTCTACGTCTGGCCGCCCAGCGGCACTGACATGAGCACCGCAACGGTGGAAGCGGGTACTTCCTCTTCCCTCTTTACCATCAACCAAAAATCGGACATCGTCGTGCGCGGCATCACCTTCCAGTACGCCAATACCTGCCACGCCTCCGCAGCGGTCGTCGTAGAGGGGGCCTCCACGAACATCTTGTTCGATTCCGACACATTTCAATGGAACAACGGCCAAGGCTTCAGCATCTCAACCCCAGTCACTTATTTCACCGTAGAAAATAGCCTCTCGCAACACAATGGCGATGCCGGCTTTCAGGAAGCCACCACGCAATACGGCTTGTGGCAATCCGACACCGCTTCCTATAACAACTGGCGCGGCGCGCAAGGCGCCTACTACACCTGCAACACCGGAGGACTGCACGCCTGGCAAGTGCACGATGACACGGTTACCGGATTTACCAGCAGCTTCAACCAAGCCTATGGCATTCACTGGGACACCGACAACGTAAACATCAGCACCAGCGGCGTGATCTCAGTCGGCAATCTGCGGAGCGGAATCTTCGTGGAGAAAGATCTGGGGCCGGTAACCTTTAATGACAGCTACATTTGCAACCAGACATCCACGCAGGTGGTAGGCGGGCTGGTGCTTCGCAACTCCGAAAACGTATCGTTCACCAACGGCGTGATCATGAACAACCTCCCCGCCGCCATCGACATGATCGGAGTAAAGGGCGGCATCGAAGTGACCGACTGGATCACCAACAAAACCACCAATCTGATCACGCAGAACTTCGTGAATACGGGAAATACGATCCAGGGCAACAGCAGCAGCCAACTTCTCTTCAACGACAACTATCTGAACGACTCCGACTGGACCACTTTCTATACGACGTTGACCTCAAAGAACAACACCTGGTGGAACGACTACAACTCAACCACCGAATTCGAGGTGCCCACACCGAAAAACGGCAGCATGATCGACTTCTCCACCTGGAAGAGCGACACCAGCATGGATTCCAGCTCCAGCTTCAAGAAGCCCTCTGGCAGTCCGGGAGCGGCCTGCGACCTGAACCCCGTAGGCACGGATTACTGGATCACAGTCGATAATGCAGCCTTGACGGTAGCGCCAGGCAAATCGGCCGTATTCAATCTGACCATCATCCCATTGAATTTCACCGCAACGGCGAACCTGACCTTGGACGGAATCAGCGAGGTCTCCGGACTCTCCTCCACGCTGAGCGTAAGTTCGATCAAGACTTCCGGAACGTCCGTGCTGACGGTAACGGCAGGATCAAAAACCGCCGCCGGGACCTACTCGATCGTGGTCATTGCCAACAGCGGAAGCATCACGCACACGGTAACGGTGCAGTTGACGGTGAGCTAGAACGGAATCACTGATTGATTAGCGCTAAAGCAACGGCCCATTCGCAGAACTGCGGATGGGCCGTTTGCGTTCATGTCTGTAGGGCTCCTGGTGCGATGCGCGCCGAGACCAGAGGATCCCGCATAGAACCGGTAGAACATCTGCAAACTATTGCGTTATGGAAACCCCAAAACTTTAGGCATGGTTGCAAGAACCTTCACACTTGACCCCAACCTTCAGGAAAATTTATAGTGCCCTAAGAACCGTCCCCCCTGAGGAGTTTCCCTTTGAAGCTTTTTTCCGTTGCTAGAATCGGTCGGACGGCTCCGTGCGTCCTCGTCGTCACGCTGCTCACGCTGGTTGCCGCCGCTCAAAACGCGCCCAGCACTACTGGCTCCTGCCCCACCACCACCGGCAACAACGTCTGCCTCACCACTTTTCAGGGCGCGCCGAACCGGCTGGGACAGAACACGAGCGAGGGCACGCTGACCCAGTCGGCGATTACGGCCACGACTGGAACCGTTTTCGAAAAGCTGTACTCGACCGCCGTCAACGGCGCAGTCTACGCCCAGCCACTCGTACTGCCCAACGTCGTGATTAAAAAGACGACCTACACAGACGTGGCATACGTAGTCACCGAGGAAGACTGGGTCTATGCCATCAACGGTTCAAATGGCAAGGTGATCTGGAGCGTCAATCTCGTCCCCAAAGGCTACACCTATCTGGAATCGACAGTCGATTTGAACGGCTGCACCACCATCCTGCCCAGCCCCGGTTACGTCGGAATTACCAGCACCCCGGTCATCGATATCAGCCAGAACGTGATTGGAACCGCCAACACCATTACCACAGGAACAATGTATGTAGTCGCGCGTACCAAGACCACAACTTCTCCCGTCACCTATGTGCAAACGCTCTACGCGCTCGACATCACCACCGGCGACACCAAGGCCTCGGCCGTAATTGGGGGAACCTACAAGAACGGATCGGTCAGCATTGCGTGGGACAACACCTATGCTCAAACCCAAAACCAGCGTGGCGCGCTGCTGGCCGTGCCTGAGACCGGAGAGAATCCGCAGATCATCATCACCTGGGGCGCCTCCTGCGACGAAACGAATTTCCCCTACAACGGCTGGATCATGGCTTACCAGCTCAATTCCGCTGGCAACGCGCTCACCCAAACCAGCATCTGGATGTCGGTTCCCTCCGACACTTCGTATGAAGGCGGAATCTGGGAAGGTGGTTCGGGCGCTGCTGGCGGCAATGAAGGCCACATTTTTGTCGCCATCGGCAACGGCGACGCCAACGTAAATACCAGCGTCCCACCGAATGACGCGCCGACTTCTTGTGCCACGACGCCCTGCGACTACGGCCAATCGATTCTGAACATGGAGTTGACCGGCTCGCCGCTCACCTTCACCGTCGAAGATTTCTTCACGGTGTTCGATTGGAAATCGCGCAACAACAAAGATTACGATCTTGGCTCCGGCGGCCTCATGTTGCTTCCCTTCCAATCCAGCGGGAATCCGCAGAACCTGCTGGCACAGGCGGGCAAGGAAGGTTCTATTTACCTGCTGCGCACCGACAAGGGTTACCTCGGCGGCTACAACGGTGGCAATGCCGATCAGGTCACGCAGTACATTCCCAGCGTGCTCTGCTATCAAACCACGACCGAGTGCGGCGTCTGGGGCGCGCCCGCATGGTGGACCACCACTTCCGGCGGCAGTGGCTCCAGTGGATACGCCTACTGGGGCAGCAAAAATGAACCGCTGATGCAGTTCAAGTTTTATCCCAACGGCAACAGTTGCACCGGAACCGGCACCTCGGCGGGCTTCTGCAAAACGGCCTCCGCGACCACTTCCCACAAGTTTGGATGGCCCGGTCCGACACCAACGGTCTCCTCGCCCAGCGCAGCCAGCTTGAAAGCCATCGTTTGGGCCATCGATGCCGGCAACGCCTCCGCCGGGGGCGCAGCTAATCTTTGGGCCTTCGACGCTGCCACTCTCGACTGCCTCTTCACCACCGATTCGGGGGCGACTTCCTGCACCCGGATTTCATCGAGCAATGCTCCCAAGGGACTCGCCGTCAAGTTCACCGTCCCCAGCGTAGCGAACGGAAAAGTGTATGTGGGAACCGCCAGCAGCGCCGATGGCGGATATCTGAATATTTATGGACTCAACTAAACAGTAGCGCCGCCGTCCCGGCGGCTGTCCAGCGGGCGTCTCGCCCGCTGCCCCGAAGAGCGAGGAGTTTTGGCCAGCGCTACTTTCGCACCAAAGCCACTATTGAACCCGTCCTCCCCACTCCCATACACTTTTCAGTTATCCCCTTCGAATTTCTGGCCCAAGGAAGTCTCATGAAAACCAAATCCGCCATCCTCTTCGTAATGGCCTGTTCGATCTCGGTTTGCCTCGCCCCATCGCAGACGGCCAGCGAAACAGCGTTGAGCGTGCCGCCGGGCACTTTGACGGCCGGTCGCGATATGACGACGCCTCGCGCCGGCCACACCGCAACCTTCATGCCA
The DNA here is from genome assembly GCA_963710965.1 of uncultured Acidobacteriaceae bacterium. Taxonomy (GTDB): domain Bacteria; phylum Acidobacteriota; class Terriglobia; order Terriglobales; family Acidobacteriaceae; genus Sulfotelmatobacter. The sequence goes on from CAVQCP010000005.1 coordinate 19,116, forward strand.
GATAAAAAAGTAATGATCGCAGGCGGCCGAAATGGGCACCAGATCGTTCTCGCTACCACCGAGGTTTATGACCCGACCAAAGAGACTTTCTCGCCGGGCGAGAAGATGTTTACCGCACGCGAAGGCCACGTCGCCACTGCCATCGGCGACCGCCACATCATTATCACCGGAGGCTTGACCCGCGGCGGGGTCGCATTATCGAGTACGGAGGACTTCGACTTCGACACCGGCAAATTCGAACGGGGAAAACCCATGCAGGCGCGCCGCGCCTGGGCCGCCGGCGTTCTGACGCGCAACGGATATTTTCTGGTAACCGGAGGCGAAGACGGCAAGCAGACACTGGCTTCCGCAGAATTCTACGAGCCCTGGAATATGAAGTGGACCCTGACCGGAAAGATGACCACACCCCGCTCCCGGCACACCGCAACCATGCTTTCCGATGGGCGAGTGTTAATTGTGGGTGGGACTGGCGGCAATCAATCGGCTCTCGCCAGCGCGGAAATTTACGATCCTCATACCAATCAATTCACCTCCACAGGAAATCTCCATCAGGCGCGCTACGCTCATACGGCAGCGCTCCTGCGCTCCGGCAAAGTGCTGGTTGCCGGCGGCATGGATGCCCAGGGCCACGCGCTTGCCTCTGCGGAAATCTATGACCCAGCAACCGGCGCCTTCACGCCTACTGGAAATCTCATCGAGGCGCGCAGCAAACTCGCTGCGATCACTCTGCTGAATGACGGAATTCTGCTTGTAGGCGGAGCCGCCTCCGCAGAAATTTATAGTCCCAAAGCTCACAGTTTTGCCAAAGCTTCAGGCACCATGGATACGGCTCGCTTTTCTCCCGCGATGATTCAACTTCTCGATGGCAGCGCGCGCATCTTCGGCGGAGAAGACGCCAGCGGCGTGAGCACTGCCAAGACATGGATCTATCACTAACGTTCCGGCCGGCAACCTCGCGAGCCCTGAGCGCATCCTTTCGGCAAAGCAGACACTTTGCGACCACCGCTGAGCGACGATCATTGGCAGACGACAATTAACAACGACAAGCCATGACCCTTCGTGCCAATCGAAGTGAAAATCAAAGCGCAACTCAATGGCCAGACGTGGGTTACTCTATTCATTGTCTAAATTCGAACCTATTGAGGAAGGACCCACAGATACGATGAAGACGAACGAATCCCCCGCGTCTACTTCCATCGGATTGCTGATGTTCTTGTGGCTGATGCTCGCTCTCGCGGGCCTCGCCGGCTTGGTCGCCTGCGGCGGCGGCTCCAGTACCAGCTCGATCACCACGGGTGGCGGTGGTGGCGGAGGGGGAGGCGGTGGGGGCGGGGGCGGATCTGAAGCGCCGGCGTGCTTGTTTAACGCACCTAGCGGAGGTGGAACCACTACCGGTACCGGCGTCGGAAACACTATCGACAGCCGATATTTCGGCATGCATCTCAATAGCTACAAGGCACACTGGCCTTTTTATGTTGCCCCGGACGGATCGGACCAGCCGCTTCTATTCGGCGCCCAGCGCCTTTGGGCCGCAGGTGTGACCTGGGCAGATATCGACACGACTCCGGGCACCGCTGACAATTGGATCGTCAATCCCGACTGGACCCTGCTCGACGAATGGCTCGCCGATCCCACAGCGAATGGTGCCAATGTCGACTTCCTCTACAATCTGGCGCGCGAACCCACCTGGGCTTCTTCCCAGCCTAACGACACATCTTGCTCCAATACCGCGGG
>CAVQCP010000006.1:0-95696 GCA_963710965.1 uncultured Acidobacteriaceae bacterium
TAGTACCCGTGCTCGCCGAAAACGCCAGCACCCCGCCCGCAGAAAAGGCCCGCCAGCACATCAGAGAAGCGTACCGGGAGTAGAGTCCACGTTTACCACCTTTAGCCCCAACACCTTCTCAAAGGGATCGAAATCGCGATCGCGATGGAGCAGCTCGTGCTTCCCTTCCAAACAAAAAGTAGCGATCAAACAATCGATCGTCTTGCGAACCGTATATCCGCGTCCGCGCAATTCCCTATAATTCTCCGCGGCTGCAATCGCCAGAGCCGTTCCACCAGTCTGGAAGACCTGGAACTTCACCAGGTGAGACTGGACTTGGACGAAAGTCTTTCGCTCTCGAATCCCTTGCAGCACCTCGCAAAGAATGAGGTCTGTGAGGCCCATTCGTTGCCGCTGCAGCTCACGATCGAGCCACCTCGTTTCGGGATTGTCGGCGCCCCGCAAATAGTCTACCCACACCGTCGTGTCGATAATGACCACCCCGTCCCTACCCTTGAAGCCGCGCGAGGCGTGACTCACTGAGGTCGCCTTCCCATTTCACTTTTCCGCGAAGGTTGCGGATCGCCCCTTGCGCGTGGGTTTGGGCCAGCAGGCGCAACCCCGCTTCTACGGCTGCCTTCTTGGTTCGGGCGCCGCTGCACCGCATAGCCAGCCGCATGAGTCCGTCGTCGATATCGATGTTCGTCCGCACATTTCACCTCGTAATGTGTAAGTATCTCACATTTATGTGTATAGAATAAGTTCAGCGAGGCGGGGGTAAAGCTCTGGGGGAACGACCAGAACAGGTAGACCGCCGGCACACGGAACTTTCACGCTACAATTACGTACTGTCTTGTAGGAGGCGAAGCCCATGTACTGCAACTACTGCGGCAAGGTGATTCAGGACGACGCGGCGGTATGTGCCTATTGCGGCATTCGCGTGGGCGCGTCCGTGGCTCGCAAGCGCCTGGTGCGGCCTCGGCTGGGACGCAAGATCGCCGGAGTCTGCCTCGGGTGCGCCGAATATTTTGACATCGATGTAACCTTGGTGCGTTTGATGTGGCTTTTGACATCGTTGATGACTGGGGTCGGTCTGCTCGCCTATCCCATAGCCTGGATCGTGATCCCGGAAGAACCTTTGCTGCTGACCGCTCCGGTAGGCGCGCAGCAGGTCCCGAATCCCTAGACCTTGTTCCTCGCTGACTTCTGATCTCGGTCTGAGCCTCGGGTTTTTATCGACAATCAGAAATCAGCAATCACTGAGCTTCTCATGCCATCCACCCCCTCTCACCAGACAAAGAGCGACGACGCGGAAATCCGCTACCACATCCTGGGAGAAGGCCCTCCGGTAATTCTGCTGCACCCCTTTCCCGCGAATCATGAATTCTGGATGCCCGTAGCTGGCGCCCTGTCGCGCTATCGCCTGATTCTTCCCGATCTTCGCGGCCATGGAGATTCCGACGCCGGCAAAGGTCCCGCCACGATGGAGAAGCACGCTACCGATCTTTCCCGCGTCATGGACGATGCCGAGATTCCGCGCGCACCCATGGTTGGCGTTTCGATCGGCGGGTATGTCCTCTTCGAATTCTGGCGCGAGCATCGCAATCGCGTGACCGCGCTCGTTCTCTGCAATACGAAAGCCCCCGCCGATTCGCCCGAAGCCCGCTCTGGACGCCTGCAAGCCGCCAACAACGTCCTCGAACGCGGAACCGAGGCCTTCTTCCAGAGCATGATTCCGCGTCTGCTCGGTCAGACTACGCGCGAAAACCGCCCCGACCTGGTAGACGGTGCCCTGCGCATGATGAGGAAAATGTCCCCCGACGACGTTGCGCAAGTGCAGCGCGGCATGGCCGATCGTTCCGACTCGATCGATACATTGAAATCAATCAATGTCCCAACTGTGATCGTGACCGGAGAGGAAGACATTCTCACCGGACGCAACGAAGCTGAACTGATGCATCGCTACATTAGCGGAAGTCAGATGCGGGTACTGCCCAAGGCTGGCCACTATTCGCCGTGGGAACAGCCCGAGGAATTCGGCAAGCTACTTCGAAGTTTTCTCGACCAGCTTTAGCCTGGCACCAGTGGGAGCCAGCAATTCGAACGCCTCGAATCAGTTTGCGCTAGAATCGGGACGTTATGACGAAGCTATCCGCCCTCTTCGCTTTCGCAATCTTCGCAGTCAGCGCCTATTCGCAGAGCGCAGTCAAACGGCCACGCATCACGGGCATCGACCACGTTTCTTTCTACACGACCCAGCCCGACGGCACAAAAAAGCTCTACAGCGGCATCCTCGGCCTCGCCTCAGCCGACCCGATCGAATCCGGCGGCCTCGTGCGATACCTGGTCGGCAAGCAGTGGGTTGGCTACAGCAACGCTCCCGATCCCAATGCGACCGACCGCATGGATCACGTCGCCTTCACCACCGACAACATCACCGGGCTGCGCCAGTATCTCATCGCGAACGGCGTGAAGGCGCCCGCCATCGAAGCGCATCGCGACCACAGTTTGAGCTTTATGGTGAACGACCCTGAGGGGAATCGCATCGAGTTCGTCGAACGCGACCCATCCGCCGTTCCTGCGCCGCCTTCCGATTCCGCCGTTTCGCACCACATGATCCACGCCGGATTCGTGGTTCGCAACGCCGAGGCGGAAAACCATTTTTATCGCGAGATCCTCGGCTTTCGTCCCTACTGGCATGGCGGCATGAAGCCCGACGAGACCGATTGGGTTTCGCAACAGGTTCCCGATGGCACCGATTGGTTGGAGTACATGCTGCGCCAGCCCGAGCATCCTGACCTGCGTACCAACGGTGTGATGAATCACATTTCACTCGGCGTCGCTGACATGAAACAGGCGCAGGCCAAACTCGAAGCTCACGGCTGGAAGCCCAACGACCGCGAAAAAGCCCAGATGGGCAAAGACGGCAAGTGGCAGCTCAACCTCTTCGATCCCGATCTTACGCGCGTCGAACTCATGGAATTCAAGCCCGTGGAAAAGCCTTGCTGCTCGGACTTTACCGCGCCGCACCCCTCGGAGTAAATTCATACGAGAGATTCGTACGAGAGATTGATACAAGAATGATCGATACAAGTTTGCTCACCCAGAGTGTCGCCGTCACCGCCAAAGGAGACGGCCCCTGCGTCGATGTAAGCGGCGCCTCCGGCCGCGTACTCCTGCTAACCCTCGACATTACCCGTATCATCGAGCAGGAGTCGCTCGACATCAGCATTTACGGCTCAGCCGACGGCACAACCTGGGGCGCGAAGCCAATGGTCACTTTCCCGCAGAAGTTTTATTGCGGCCAGACTCCCATGTTGCTCGATTTGACCGCGCATCCCGAGGTGAAATTTGTGCGTGCCCATTGGGAAGTCGCGCGCTGGGGACGCGGTGACGAAACTCCGATGTTCGAGTTCGACATTCGCCTGAAAGAGATTCCCGACGAAATCCTCCGCGGATTACAGGTAGAACCAATTCCGGCGCGACCCTAGCACCGGGATTTAGTCTCCCTTGATAGCGGGCTACGCTGAAGCTTCTTATTCCAAATCACGTCTGCCACAATGGGGTCGCGGCTGGCATCGAGCTTTGATTCGTGGACATAAAATGTACCGTCCCCATCCTCGAGGGCGCACCAGCCCGAGACGCTACGCGCTACAAGCAGATACGCATCTCCACGATACAGAACTGGCTCATTCAGGACCAACATTTACGCCGCGCTTTCCGCCCTCCACTGTTCGTATGATCCCCAGACGGCAAATCGAAAATAGCCTAATATTTAGCCGTTCAGCGGATTGACAACCTCGACCGTCCCGTATTTCTGTCTCGCCGCCAAGTCCTCGGAGTACACAACCGCCGCGCCTGATTGTTCCGCCGCTTGCAGGATCAGAGCATCCCAAAAAGAAATCTTGTAACGCACTTCGATTTCGAGGGCATGCAGCACGGCCTCAGGGCTATTGACCACGATCTCCCAACTCAAGTAATCCCCCACCAGGCGTCGAATCTCATCAACCCCTGGCGGGCGCGCGACCTTACGACGCAGGTTCACGCAAAGCTCCTGCAGGACCTGCGTACTGAGCACGCCTTGCCCGCTCATCCACAGACCCTCAATGAGTTGTCTGGCCCGCTCGTGCTTGCGGTTAGCGGCGCTCCCCGCCGGATGAGAACGGTCATGGGCGTAAATCAGAATGTTGGTATCGACGAAATACTTCTCGGCCATCGCCTTCCCCGCCTATCGTTCATGAAGTTCGTCGCGCGAATTCGCAGGTCGCCATTGCAGATCGATGCCTTCGCGCAGCCGCGCCAACGCCCTATTGCGCGCCCGCTGGTAGGTTTTTCGCTCGCGCACGATTTGCTCGAGGCGGGCTGCCAGCATGACACTGATGGAAGTGTCTTCCTCTGCCGCCAAAATGCGCGCCTCCCGCAGCAAATCGGCGTCGAGCTTGAGTGTAATATTGGATTTCATATCGGGCACATTTCTAGTGCAGCACTATTCTACGTGCAGCGCATCGGCGTCGTCAATGTTTCGATTTTCGGTGCTGTCCTAATAGGACAGCACCCGATTTTCCCTCGCCACCACCACAGGAGCTTCACGTGATATCCTTCATCGTTTCGTTCGAGATGAGGAACTCATGACTTTTTCCCGCCGTGACTTCGTAAGAACTTCCGTCTTAGGCGCAGTCGCTGCCGGAGTAGGAACGCAAGCCGAGGCCAACCCGGCGAAGAACACCTCCCCGCAGGAAGCCCAATTCGGGTCCTACAAGCGCCCCATCATTGTCTGCGCCAACAACGGCTTCAACTACCTCGATGACGCCTTCGCCTTCCTCAGAAATGGCGGAGACACGCTTGACGCCGCGCTCCGCGTCGTCAAAGGTCCGGAAGACGATCCCAACGATACCAGCGTCGGCCTGGGTGGAATTCCTAACGAAGAAGGCGTGGTCGAACTCGATGCCTGCTGCATGCACGGACCGACTCGCCGCGCCGGCTCCGTCGGCGGCGTTCGCAATATCAAGAACGTCTCGCTGGTCTCCAAAGCCGTCTTCGAGCATAGCGGCCACGTCATGTTGGTCGGCGAAGGCGCCGAACGCTTCGCGGTCGCACTCGGCTTTCCCCGCGAAAATCTGCTCACCGATCACTCGCGCAAAATCTGGCTGCTGTGGAAGGAATATCACTCGAACGACGACTGGTGGGGACCGGGGATCGACGATCCCCGCTGGCAGGCGCCGGATTCCGAGACGCCGCAACCTGGCAAGCCACAGTCAGAGCTCTGGCAGCGGCGATATCGACGCCTCGAAGAACACGCGGCAAGTCTAGGCATCGCGCCTGAACTGCGCTCGGAAGCGATCCACAAAGTGTTGTTCCCGCCGACCGGGACCATTCACTGCTCCGCTTTAAACGAGAAGGGGGAAATCTCCGGCTGCACGACGACCAGCGGATTAGCCTACAAGCTCCCAGGAACGTTCTGGGGATTCCCCGATCATCGGAGCCGGCTGTTACACCGATCAGGATGTCGGCTCGGCAGGCGCCACCGGTAGCGGCGAAGAAAATATTAAGGTCGCGGGCGCGCATACCATCGTTGAAAACATGCGCCACGGAATGTCGCCCCATGAAGCCGGCATGGAGGCATTGAAGCGCGTCGTGCGCAATTACAACAGCGACATGAACAAGCTGCGGTTCATCGACATGACTTACTACGTTCTCCGCAAAGATGGCGCCTATGCTGGCGTTTCGCTATGGGAGGGGTACTCCCCGGCTAAACCGCACAAGATCGCCGTGCACGACGGCACCCGCCGTGCCGAACTGACCACAAGCCTCTTCAAGGGATACTCGCAGGATTTTCCGATCGATCCGAAAATACCCGAGGGAGTGAAGTAGGGTGTATCTGAAGTCGACGGCAGAAGAGTATCTCAAACGAAAAGACCGACCCCGGCCTTTCGCGCAGCATCGGCTAGGGTCCGATCCAAGGTAGCGATTGGCAAATTCTCAGCCCGTGCTGTCTCGAGATATACCGCATCATAAGCCGTCAAGCGGAATCCGCTGGCACCGGCAAAGGCTTGCCGTAGCGAAATCGCAGTTACACTTTGATCAATACAAGAGGCCAGCAACACATCGACATCTGTCAGACACCGATCGATGTCAGACCGCGTGAGGGCGCCTCGGCGCTCCGCAGTAGCAAAGCCGTTCGCCATCTCGATGAGCCAGAGCGGAGGAACAACAGCGCGCGATCCCTGTCGCAGACTTTGCCAGACCCGAACCGCTAAATGTGGCAAGGGGCGGTCAAGAAACCAAGCCAGACTGACCGACGTATCAAGCACAAAACGGCTCAACCCCGACCCTCTTCGATCAATTCTTTGACGGTGGAGAACTTGGACCGATCGACGCGTTTTCGAATGTCTTCGATATCTGCCCAAACTTCGTCCAAAGTTTTTTGCGGCCGGACAGGCACGATCATCGCGGAGAGTTTGCCGCGACGCGTGATGCCGATCTGCTCGCCTGTGCTGGCGCGTTCAACGAGCTCGGAGAGCTTCTGCTTAGCCTCGAAGAGGCCAACGGTTTTCAAGATATCACCTAGATCGTTATTCTAGATGGATACGAAAGGCCCGTCAACTATTACGCGAACCGCACCTTAATGTCCGGCCCCTTCTCTAGATGGATGCTCTCGATGAAGCGCACTTTGCCGGTTTGATTGGTCAAAATTACCGACGACGTACGCGTGCCCTCGCCGAAGAATCGCACTCCCTTGAGCAGCGCGCCTTCGGTAACCCCGGTTGCGGCGAAAATCAGTTGCTTGCCGGGAGCCAGATCTTCGGCTTCGTAGATTCGATTCTTATCCTTGATGCCCATCTTGGCCAGGCGCTCTTCCTGGTCGGGTCTCACCACCAGCCGGCCCACCATATAGCCATTCAGGCAGCGAATGGCCGCCGCCGTAATCACACCTTCGGGCGCTCCGCCCGAGCCCATGACCGCATGCACGCCCGTACCAATTACCGCGGCTGCGATGCCAGCGGAAAGATCGCCGTCACTGATCAGCCGAATGCGTGCTCCCGCGCCTCGAATATCGGCAATCAGCTTTTCATGGCGCGGACGGTCGAGCACGATCACCACCAGGTCTTCCACGTCGCGATCTAATCGCTTGGCGATGTTCTTCAGGTTGTCGGCCACAGGCGCATCCAGTTCCACTGCATTCTTACAGGACGGGCCGACCACGATTTTCTCCATGTAGCAGTCGGGAGCATTCAGCAGCCCTCCGCGCTCGGAAACGGCGAGAACGGTAATGGATCCGGGCGCGCCAGTGGCGCAGAGATTGGTACCTTCCAGCGGATCGACCGCAATATCGACCTCGGGTACCTCGCGTCCGTCGCTGAATTCCGCTCCAACTTTTTCGCCGATGTAGAGCATCGGCGCTTCATCGCGTTCGCCTTCGCCGATCACAATCGTTCCCCGCATGGGGATCGCATCCATGGTCTGCCGCATGGCCTCAACCGCAACCCGGTCGGAAATCTTTCCCTCTCCCTGCCCCATGGTGCGGGCGGAGGCGATGGCCGCGACTTCCACCACGCGCAGGAATCGCGACGCCAGGTCGCTTTCAATGTTTTCCCCAAAACTGCGGGCTTTGCATTCAGTACGAGCTTGCGTTGACATACCGGCCTCCAGCCCAGCGTATGAATCACCTACTTTTCAGCCGGCCTGAGAATATATCGCCCTCGGGGGAACATTCAAGCCTGTCGCGGGAGCGATGAGAATTACTGATGTTGCGATTACGGCTCCCATGATATCCTCTCAACCCAATACTGAGGAGCCCATGCCCGACGCCCAGGCGCTTACTTTCCTTTGCATCACTACCTACGAGAAGGGACAGGAGTTCATGCGTGAGTGTAAGCGTCAAGGGTGCCGCGTGTTCCTGCTGACGGCGGAAAAGCTGCGCGATGCCGACTGGCCGCGCGAAGTTCTGGACGACACGTTTTATCTTCCCGAAGAGATACCCATCTCCGACATCGTGAAGGCCGTCACCCATCTGGCGCGCACCCGCAAGATCGACCGCATCGTCGCCCTCGATGAGTTCGATATGGAGACGGCCGCGACCCTGCGCGAGCACCTGCGCCTCCCCGGCATGGGCCTCACCACGATGCGCTATTTTCGCGACAAGCTGGCCATGCGTATGCGAGCCCTCGACCGCCATGTGCGCGTCCCCGATTTCGTTCCCGTAGTCAACCATGACGATATCCGCTATTACATGGAACATGTGCTCGGACCCTGGGTTCTGAAGCCCCGGCAAGAGGCTTCGGCGATTGGGATCAAGAAAATACACGCTGCCGAAGAATTGTGGCCAATCCTCGACCAACTCGGCGATAAGCAGTCGTCGTTCCTGCTCGAGAAATTCGTGCCGGGCGAGGTCTACCACGTGGACTCGGTCGTCTCGGAAAATGAAGTGGTCTTCGCCAACGTGAGTAAATACGGCAAGCCCCCAATGAATGTGGCGCAAGGCGGCGGAGTGTTCACCTCTTTCACCGTCCCTCGCGGCAGCGCCGACGATTCGGACCTGCGCAGGATCAACCGCGATCTTCTTGCGGCGCTGGGCCTGGTGCGCGGCGTTTCGCACGCCGAATTCATCAAAGCGCGTGACGATGGAGAGTTTTATTTTCTCGAATGCGCGGCCCGCGTCGGCGGCGCTTACATCAACGAGATGGTCGAAGCAGCCACCGGCATCAACCTGTGGCGCGAGTGGGCCCGCATCGAAGTGGCGAGCGGCCATGGAAGTTACCAGCTTCCCTCCGTGCGCGAGGAGTATGCCGGAGTCATTCTTTCCCTGGCGCGGCAAGAGCAGCCGGATACCTCCGCATACAACGACCCTGAAGTCGTGTATCGAATCAAGAAGCACCACCACGCCGGACTCATTCTGCGATCGACAGATCAGCGGCGGGTGCAGTCATTGCTGGAAAACTACGCCCAGCGCTTTGCCGCAGAGTTTACGGCAGTGGAGCCTCCACGGGAGAGGCCAACGGCGTGAGGTTACTAAAGTCAGGGTTGCGCCATCTTAATCCGCAAGCGACAATGGATTGTTAGATCACCGTCAGACAAGGGAATCCAATGGCCGTAGCCAAGCGAAAGCGTAAAGAAGATCAGTTGGAGGAAATGGCCCAACGCTTCGCAACTGAGATCAACGAACGTGCCGCACGGATGACCCCCGAGAAACGGCGGCAGGCCGATTCCAAAACTAAGAAGATTGCTGCGCGCATGCAGCGTCGAACGCCATAACTGCTGCTTCGATCTCCTCTTTCGAATAATCCCAAGCCTTCAGGAGTGCCATCAGATCCTCTCGCGTGCCGCGACGGAATATTCGCAACACGGCTTCCATTCGCTCGGCCTTCTCGTTGATCGCAGCAGTGTTGATCGGCCGCTTTCTGCCGCGACTCCGCTCTTCTCGGACTACGTCTTTGAGGTCGTCGTCTTTTTTCACAGAATTCCGGCAATCAAGTCTGCGGTGCCGTCAGTTGGTATGCCGCTCCCTCGTGCTTTTCCGCGAAGCTCTGCATTTTTCTCTTTGATCATCAAGACTCGTTCTGTATCTATCCACCACTTCGTCGAGGCTTTGATTTGTCTCCCGTGCCATTTCCTCCAAACGTGAAGCCGAGATCTCCCCGTAGACGAGCCCATCCTCGCTTAAGGCACGTTCAACTGGAGAAATCCATCTGTAACCCAAGGTTTGTCCCTGGTCACTCTTGATGGGGTCGACCTCGCCCTGCTCTGCTAGCCTTCTCAGGGCATTGTGGATGGGAACGAGCGGCTGTGAATATTTCGAAAAATCAAATCCGAGATTTGTCAACTGCTGCCGCATTTCGGGGACTGAAATGGGGACAGAGCGGCCGGCGTTTTGTCTCAAAACCATTCGCACGGCCTCAGTAAATTTTATACTTGCCCTGCCTGGCCTGCCTTCAACTAATCGAGACACCTCAACAGCGGGAGGGACATCGCCCTCGCTTTCGATAACGGCCAAGAGACTATCTCGCAGTTGCGCCCAGTGCATGATTTCCTGGTCAATTTTGAGACGGGCAAGCAAGAGCTCACTGAGTTTTTTGTGGGCTGCCTCCAAAGCAGCATTGAGGGGCTCATAGGTCATGAAGAGCCATTATTCCACAAACAGGTAAACATTACCACCAGTTTTTACCCTATAAAAAGGTAAGCAGGAAAGGGCCCAAGCCGCTTCTTAATACCTTTCTCGGTTCATTCCAACATGTACGCCCGTGTCTCCTTCGATAGACCATTCCCGCAGGAATGTTCAAAACGCGTCCACCCCCGTGATGCTCTGCCCAATAATCAGTGAATGCACGTCGTGCGTGCCTTCGTAGGTCTTCACCGATTCCAAATTCATCATGTGCCGCATGATGGGATAGTCGTCGGCGATGCCGTTGGCGCCAAGAATGTCGCGGGAGAGGCGGGCGCACTCCAGTGCCATCCATACATTGTTCCGCTTGGCCATGGAGATGTGCTGGTGCTCAACCTTCCCTGCATCTTTCAGACGTCCGACTTGCAGCACCAGCAACTGTGCTTTGGTGATCTCGCTGATCATCCAGGTCAGTTTGTCTTGTACGAGCTGGTGCGACGCGATGGGCTGGTCGCGCCACTGCTTGCGCAACAGAGAATATTGCAGCGCTGTGTCGTAGCACGACATGGCGGCGCCGATCGCTCCCCAGGCGATGCCATATCGCGCCTGGTTCAGACACATTAATGGAGATTTCAATCCACCGCTCTTTGGCAGCAGATTCGATTCGGGGATGTGGACATCCTGCATCGACAGTCCCGAGGTCACCGAAGCCCGCAGCGACCATTTGCCGTGAACATCAGCCGCTGAGAAGCCGGGACGATCTGTCTCGACTAAGAATCCGCGAATTTTGTTGTCTTCGTTTTCCACCTTGGCCCAGATGATCGCGACGTTGGCGATGGTGCCCGAGGTGATCCACATTTTTTCCCCGTTCAGAATATATTCGTTGCCCACTTTGCGCGCGCGCGTCAACATCCCCCCGGGATTGGAGCCAAACGCCGGTTCAGTCAGCCCGAAGCATCCCAGTTTCTCGCCCTTCTGCATCGGTGGCAGCCACGTTTCCTTCTGCTCTTCGCTGCCGAACTCCCAGATGGGATACATGCACAGTCCCGATTGCACGCTGACAAAGCTGCGCACGCCAGAATCGCCGCGCTCCAGTTCCTGCGTCATCAGGCCATATTCGACATTGCCCATGCCCGCACATCCATAGCCTTTCAGCGACGCGCCGAAGAAACCCAGATCGGCCATGGGCTTGACCAGTTCGCGCGGAAAGCGTCCCGCGCGGTTGCACTCCTCAATGATTGGAATCAGATTGTCTTCAATGAACTGACGCGTCGTATCGCGCACCAGCCGCTCTTCTTCCGTTAGCAGCGCATCGTACTGGATGAAATCGACACCGCGAAACTTGATGGCAGGCATGAGCCGTCTCCTGAGGGCAAACATATGACGGTAGCAGGGCAGGGGGACGGGGTCAAACGGAGGGCGCGGGATTTTAACCGGCCTTTAATTTGACAGGGGACCACCTGCGCTTCTAGGATTGCCCCGTTCACACGGGGACGCCGCCCCAACAGCACGCTCCATCGGTACTCGGGCTCCTACCACGGTCGGCGGGCAGCAACTCAGGGAACATTAAACCCCCTTGGGGGATTCCAATGAAAACCAGCACCGGAAACAAGTTTGCTCTTGCTCTGACTTTTGCGTTGTTTCTGTTCGACCTCGCCCCCCCGACCGGCGCACAGGTTCAAGCCTTCAGGCAACGGGGCGGTACTTTCGGTTCGGGGACAAAGATGGAGGGGGACCGCAAGACGAACTTCGCCACCGCCTCAACGTACGACTACAAAGTGCTATACAACTTCTGCCCCGGAGGCGCCTCCTGCACAGACGGGCAGAACCCCTATTCAAGCTTGGTCCGGGACGCTGCGGGTAACCTGTACGGTACGACGCAGGGCGGTGGCGCTGCCGCCGGGGGAACGGTCTTCAAGCTTGACATTTCCGGCAACGAGACGGTGCTCTACAGCTTCTGCTCGGAGGCGAACTGCGTAGACGGAGCATACCCCAACGCTGGCCTGATCCAAGACTCGCAAGGCAACCTCTACGGAACGACAACTCAGGGAGGGGCTAACGGTCGCGGCACGGCCTTAGAATTGAATTCAAACAATCAAGAGTCGGTACTCTACAGTTTTTGCTCTGCCTCCGAGTGTGCTGACGGAATTTGGCCCTATGCAAGTCTGATCCTGGATGCGGCGGGCAATCTGTACGGAACGACAAGCGGCGCGGGCGCGTTCGGAGGTGGAACGGTGTTTGAGGTTAACAATTCGGGTATTGAGACGCTTTATAACTTTTGTTCGTTGAGCAACTGCGCAGACGGGCAGGCTCCGAAGGCTGCTCTGGTTCAAGACGCTGCTGGGAATTTTTATGGCACCACAGTCTATGGAGGCAACAAATACGGAACCGTCTTCGAATTGGACAGCTTAGGAGTCGAAACAGTGCTCTATGCCTTCTGCGCAATGCCGGGATGCACGGACGGCAGCTTTCCCAACGGATCGTTAATTCTCGACAGCGCGGGCAACATCTTCGGCACTACCTACGACGGAGGATCGGGCACCAACGGCGTTGGCACCATCTTCAAGGTGGACAATGCCGATCACGAGACGGTGCCTTACAGCTTCTGCTCAGTTGCGGGTTGCACGGATGGGGACCTCCCGACCTCCGCCCTGATCCAAGACACCGGGGGGAATTTTTACGGCACGACTTTTGAGGGGGGGGCCGTCAACTGGGGAACAGTGTTCAAGTTGGACCAGAACAATCAAGAGACAGTCCTCCACTCGTTTGGATCAGGCAACGATGGCGGTTTTCCGGCGGCTGCACTGATCCCGGACTCCGGAGGCAATCTTTATGGGACCACATCCGGCGGGGGCGCATACGGTCGTGGCACGGTGTTTGAACTTGTCGCCATTTACGCAACAACCACTACTTTGGCTTCAAGTTTGAATCCCTCAACCTACGGACAGGCGGTCACGTTCACGGCAACCGTAACTTCTGCCGGGCCGACTCCCACCGGAACTGTCACTTTTAAAAACGGGACTACCTCGTTGGGCAGCGGGTCCCTCAGCAGCGGCGTGGCAAAGCTTAAGACCTCCACTCTTCCCGCCGGCACTTTGAGCATTACAGCGACCTACCCGGGAGACACGGCGAACGCCGGAAGCACGTCGAAAGTCCTGAAGCAGGTCGTGCATAAGGCGACCTCGACCAGCTCTGTCACGTCGTCGGTGAATCCTTCCACCGTGGGACAAAAGGTAGCGTTCACCGCCACAGTGACCTCGACCACCACGACTCCCACCGGAACGGTGAAATTCATGGACGGAGCGAAGCTGCTGGGAACAGGAACACTGGCAAAGGGGAAGACGGCATTCAGTACGTCCAGCCTGAGCAAGGGTTCCCACAACATCACAGCCGTATATGAGGGGACCGTCAACATTACTGGGAGCACGTCGCCGATACTCGTGCAAGTGGTGAACTGAAGGGCCGCCGGGATTCGCTCATGCGGGACAGCCGAGGCAGCAGTCCCCGCATGAGCATTTTCAGAATCCCGAGGCACTGCAATTCTAGTACGTGAACGATTGAATCTCGGTCACGTTCTGACTGTCGACGTACCCGGAACGGGTACTGGGGTGCAGCGCGATGTGCATCCCAATAATGCTCCCGGTCTGAAAGTTGAATCCGTTGATCGTTTCCAGCAACTCTCCGCCGACGTTGTAAACGTAGATCGTGCTCCCGCTGGAAGACGAACTCGAAACTGGCTGCGCCACCAGGAAGTACTTATGGATGGGATCGTACTCGACATCCGCACCGCTAAAGATCTGGCTTTCACCCGATCCCGGCAATACAACGAAAAAGCCCTCCTCGCTTGCCAAGTTGTAGAACTCCACGCTGGCGTCATCTTCGCTGGTGGTGACGAAAATGCCATCCGCGGGGTCGACGGCGATGCCGTTAATGAAGCCAAATCCCGCGTTGCCCGTAAACTCGCTGAAGGTGCCCGCCGCGAGATCGACGATGCCAAACACAGGACGGCAACCGAAGCAGCCATCTCCGCCGCCCAGTATCGCCTGATTGGTCGTGCTATCGTACGCGATCGGCGGGGGTACGCTCGCGAAGTTAAGCGCGTCGGGAATGTGAACGACTGGTCCAAAGGTATTCGCCGCCACGTTGGAGGAATAGACCCAGGGAATAAAGTTTCCGCTGTTATCGTAGGCAAACACGGCGACAGTCGGCTGACCTTGGCTGCGGCTCACTCCACCGGGCATGATGATGTGGTCGCCGGTAATCGGCGGAGTCCAGCTACCGGTAACCTTGTTGCCGGTTAGCGGATTCACGGTATTGAAGGTATCGTCCACGACAAAACCATTCTGCACGTGCTGGTGCTCGAACAGTCCCACGCTCGTCCCGACGACGCCCATGGTAATGAAATCGTCCTGGGTTTGCGTTTCTGCGACAACCTTGAGAATCTTGCCGGTCGTCTGGGAAAAGGTTTCGACCGCCGCCGTCAACGTAGTGCCGGTTTGAATGGCTTCGCTCAAGATTCCTTCGTTGCTGTTTTGGTCGATGTCGAAGCCAAAGATCTGCCCGCCAAATTTGCTGTGCACGACGACCGTGCCGGGCCCGATCTTGGGTTGCGCCGCGTCATTATCGGCCTGCGCAAACGCTGCTGCTCCACACAACAACAGCGAGGCTAAGACTACCGAGAGCCGCATGCGAACCATATGCGTAAGTGGACCTGTCTTAGATCGCGACATCGAAGATCGCGAGAGCGAAGGCCGAGTCTCGCAAAATAGCGAAAACGCGGCGGGAGTCTGTGTCGTTCCGTAGGGCATTTCATATCTCCTGGAATCATGCTTAGAAAATTTTGGCGCGAGCCAACGGTCCCAAGGGTAGGCGAACCATACTCGCCTTATGTCACGGATTCGTCAACATTTTGTAATTTGCGTCTGGCGAGGCCCCTGGGCGAGACAGCCAGCGCGGCTTCCTGTAAAATCAACTCGACGGAAGAAGCCAGACGCAGACAGGTAGAGTCTTCCAGAGTGGGTTCCCAGAGCTTCCGGACTCGGTTCAGGAAACATGATCTCCGGCTAGCCTTCTGAAACGTCCCATCCATAAAATCCGCGGGCAAAAACGAAGCGGAGTGCTGCGCAATCGATATCAGGAGGAATGAACCATGGCCGTAGGAGCAAAGATCGCAAAAACAGCAGATCGTAAGAAGATCATGGATACCAGCAAGAGCACGGATTGTCCCAAGTGTGGGAAGACCACGCGCATCGTGAAGCGCATGAAAGACCGCCAGCGCGGCACTCCTGGCGGGATTTATATTTCCTGCTCGGCGTGTGAATTCTTCGAGAAGCTGTAGGATAGCAATCGAATAGATATCTTTGGACGGCTGAAGGAGGGGCTGAACCGTCTGCTTCAGCCGTTTTTCTTTTCCCTCCCGTATACGTACATGTGTATTGACATGCACGAATTCCCTCAGTAGCCTAGTCTTATCCCGGAACTTAGCCATGCGCTTTGAATGGGATGACAAAAAGAACCGGCAAAATCTGCTTAAGCACAAGGTCCGATTCGAAACAGCTGTTCTCATCTTTGACGATCCCTATAGCTTGACGGAACGTGATGAGACATCCCAGGACGAGGAGCGCTGGAAGACCATTGGAAGGATTAGCACGGGACTCGTCTTAGTGGTGATACACACGTGGCTCGAGCACTCAGGGGACGATGTCACACGCATCATCTCGGCCCGAATCGCTGAATCGCGCGAAAGGAAAAGCTATGAGGAAGCTGACCAAGGAGCAAAAACAAGACATCGCCGCTCTCGCGGTCATGAAAGACGAAGACATTGACTTCTCGGATATTCCACTGACTCTCGATTGGAGCAAGGCTGAGATTGGAAAGTTCTACCGTCCTCAGAAAAGGTCCGTGACCATGCGCCTTGACGGGGATGTGATCGATTGGCTCAAGGGCTACGGGAAGGGATATCAGACTCGCGTAAATTTGCTGCTGAGGCATGCCATGGAAAGTTCAACTGCCGCCCCGAAAAAACGAAGCCAGCAGCAAACGCATTCCCGTCGGGCTCACGCCTAGTTCAACCACCAGGGCTTACACGACCACTGTGACCGATGTCTCCGTGCGCGTCACCGGCCGGTATAGAGTGTCACGCTCAACCGGCACGCGGCCGGCGGCACGGATTAGCCGCTCCAGTTCTTCCCTTCGCATGCCTTGCGGTGTGGTCGCCCCAGCATCGTGGTAAATCTTTTCTTCAATCACCGTTCCATCCATGTCGTCGGCGCCGAAGCATAGAGAAATCTGCGCGATCTTGGCCGTCATCATCTGCCAGTACGACTTGATGTGCGGAAAATTGTCCAGCACCAGCCGGCTCACGGCGATCTGCTTGATGTCCAGCATCCCGCTGGTTTTCGGCAGATGCTGCAACGGCGTGTTATCCGGATGAAAGGCCAGCGGAATAAAAGTTTGAAAGCCGTGGGTCTCGTCTTGCAGTTCGCGCAACTTTAGCAAATGATCCACCCGGTCTTCGTCATTCTCCACGTGGCCGTAGAGCATGGTCGCGTTCGACTTCAGCCCGATCTGGTGGGCCAGCCGTGCCGTGTCGAGCCATTGATCGCCATCGATCTTGTGGTCACAGATGATGTGGCGAATGCGGTCCGCAAATATTTCAGCCCCGCCCCCCGGCAGCGAATCCACGCCCGAAGCCTTCAGTTGTTCCAACGTCTCGCGAATCGAGAGCTTAGCCCGCTTCGCCAGATACGCCACCTCGACCATGGTGAAGGCCTTGAGATGAACTTGCGGAAAGCGCTGCTTCAAGCCAGAACACAAATCGAGAAAATACTGAAACGGCAGATCGGGATGCAATCCGCCCACAATGTGAAACTCGGTAACCGCCTCGCTGTATCCCGAGGCTGCGGTTTCGAAAGCCTCCTCCAGCGCCATCGTATAAGCTCCCGGCGTGTCTTTCTTGCGACCGAAAGCGCACAGCCGGCAGGCGGCGACGCAAACATTCGTAGGATTGATATGGCGATTCACGTTGAAATACGTCTTATCGCCATGCATGCGCTCGCGAACCGAGTTGGCCATCCAGCCTGCTGCAAGAATATCGCCAGTCCGGTAGAGGGCGAGGGCGTCCTCGCCGTCAAGGCGCTCGCCCGCACGAACTTTGTCATGAATCGGCCGCAGCCGCGGGTCGTCAGTTTGGAAAGGATGGAGCCGCTCCGGAGAAGGCATCCCTTTGATGATATCGCAGGACTGGAACAGAAGTCACCGAAACGGTGCGCTAATGCCCGGCGATTATCCGGTCCCGGATTCGATCGTACTCCCCCTGCGAAATTACCCGGCGCTTCACCAGATCATCCGCGTTGCTAAAAGGTCGCTCCGCGACGATGCGATCCGCGTCACGTTCCGTGATCCCAGGAAGGCTGAGCAAATCCTGCCGCGACGCCCGATTGATGTCGATGGCCCTGTCCTCGTGACCCATGCCCTCCTTCACTCCATCCACCACGGCCTTAGTATCGCGCCTCATAGTTTCGGTGGCTTCGGCCGTTCGTCGACGAATTTCGTCGGGATTGTCTCGATGGTCCGTGCAACCGATAAATACGGCGAGCAGCAAAACCGTTATCATCAAGCGGGGAGTGATCGCAGCCATGCATGCTCAGATGCCCTTCCGAAACCAGTGGTTGGTCACGAACTAAGTCCAAGCTTCGTGGAGTGGATTTTCTCAGCCGCCTTTATTTCCGACGGCATCCAAGTGAGAGCGCCGGGGCTTGCTTTTTAACCGAACACGCCCCATATCCTTGAAAGGAGCACTCACCGATGAAGGCACTTTGGATCGGCATCTGTTCAACCGTCCTCATCGTGAGCCTCGGAGCCGCGCAGGATACGACGCCCACGATTAAGATCGCACCCGGCAGCGTTATTCCAGTTTCACTAACTAGGACTGTCGACGCGAAAAAAGCGAAGAGCGGCGACGAAGTCCTGGCCAAGGTTACCGAGAGCCTGAAAACCAACAGCGGCGAAGTGCTCCTTCCCAAAGACACAAAAATAGTTGGCCACGTCACCGCCTCGCAAGCCCGCAGCAAAGAGCAAAAAGAGTCGCAACTTGCGATCGTTTTTGATCATGCGGCGCTGAAGGGTGGAAACCAGATGCAGATGCCAATGTCGATTCAGGCCATCATTGCAACCCTCAGTATCAATCCTGGCAACGATCAGCAACCCAGCGTCAGTGGCGGCGTCTCATCCGGAGCAATGCCTACCGGTTCCTCAGGTAGCCGCTCCCCCGCCATTGATGGCAGTGCCATGCCTCCGGCGCAAAACATGCCGGCCGGCGACAGCGCCTCAACAAGCTCGCAGACCGGATCTGCCCGTCTTCCCATTACTGGCGATACCAAGGGCGTAGTAGGCATCCCGGATCTTACCCTCGCAGCGGCACCAGCCGATCAGGGATCGCTAATCACCTCCGATAAAAACAACGTCAAGATCGAGAGCGGCACCCTGATGCTGCTCCGCGTGAATTGATATTTCTCACAACTAATGATGAAGTCATCCCAGGGCGTAGCTGTTCTCTAGGCTTAGCGAGGAGCCTGCCCTGAGCGGAGTCGAAGGGATCTCCCGTTTGCCATCGGCCGCGCCTGAGCCATACCGAACCATTCGCCTCTTTTATGCACGGGCTCCTGGAAGTCATGGCGGCGGAATGAGATGATTATGCGGGTGGAGGGTTAAGACAGTGGCGACTAAGAACTCACCAACCATACCGGAGGAAGTCGTCAAGGGCGTCCCCAAACTTGTGGCGGCCGTTGCGAGAGTAAAGGCAAGGGAGCACGAGAAGGGTAACGAGGCCGACCTCCTATTTCGTGGCCAGCCCTCCGATAAGCCTCTTCTCCCCTACCTAGGGCGGTGCAAGGTCAAAGGTAAGCTGCCCAAAATTGAGGGGCTGATTCTGGAAGAATTCGCTCGAACGAGCCTTCCATTTCGCGAGTTCGCGCCTGAGAACGAGTGGGACTTAGTGGCGTTAGGACAGCATCATGGTCTCCCTACTCGACTCTTGGACTGGACGTACAGTGCCCTCGCAGCGCTGTGGTTCGCTGTCCGCAACCCTCCCGAAAGGAAAGAAAAAGGAAACGCATTTGAGGACGGGGTTGTGTGGGTCCTTTGTGCCCTGAAGGAGGACTATGTGGATACCGGCAAGGCGTCTCCCCTAAGCAATAAGTCGAGGACCTTGGTGTTCAGACCAAAGGCGGTTTCACGGAGGATTGTAGCTCAATCAGGTGTTTTCACCATCCACAGGTTGCAAGACACTGGCAAGTTTGTTCCTCTCGAGAAGAACAAAAACTACCGAGGGAAGCTGGTTAAGTTCATCATTCCGCACCAAGAGTTTGCTGCAATTCGCAAGGAACTGAATATGTTCAACGCCAATGCATCGCTGCTTCTGCCCGATCTAGATGGTTTGTGTTCGTATTTGAAGGGTCGTTACACCAATCTCAGCGATGAAGCTTAGCGTCACCTCTGCCGAAGTGTAACAGTTTATGCTGTTTTTTGACATTTCATGCTATTCAAGACATACTGCCATTCAAGGCGCAACCTAATGAACATTTCTCTAACGCCAGAACTCGAACAGATGGTAGACAACAAAGTGAAGAGCGGGCGCTACGCATCCGCCTCGGAAGTAATCCGTGAGGGACTCCGGTTGCTTGAAGAGCAGGAGCAGCTCAAGCAGCAGCGGCTGGCTGAGGTGCGGCAGAAGATCGACCGGGGCATTGAGCAATTGGATCGAGGCGAGGGGATTCCCGGGCCTGAGGCGCGGGCACGACTACGGCGGGCAAGAAGCGTAAAGTAGGTGCGATGTTCCCGTATGTTCTGTCTCCCAACGTCCTGCAGGACTTGCAAGACATTTGGGATTTCATCGCCGCAGACAATGCGCCCGCAGCAGACAAGCTGGAGGATGAGTTCTTCGAGGCATTCGAGATCTTGGCTAAACGCCCTGGCATGGGGCACACTCGATCCGATCTCACCGAGCAAGCCGTGCGATTCTGGCCGGTCGGCCGGTACTTAATCGTTTATCGCAGTCTCAAACGGCCGTTGGAGATTGTAGCCGTTCTGCACGGAGCGCGCGATATCGCAGAAGTGATCCGGAAGAGATAGTTTCCAGAGTCCTGTACAATTTTCCTTCCGATGAAATCCTACGCAAAATGGTGGGCCACTGCGGCCGCAGTCTTCATTCTGACCCTGTTCGCGCATGCTGAATCCGCAAAACAGCTCAAGCCCACCGACTATGTTAACGACTTCGCTCACGTTCTAAATCCCAACGCGATTGCGCAGATGGATGACATCTGCCGCCAGGTTGACCAAAAAGCGCACGCCCAGATCGCAGTCGTGACAATCCATTCGCTGGATGGCTCCGATATCGAAAGCTACGCAGTCGACCTGTTCCATCAATGGGGAATCGGAAGCAAATCCACCGACAAGGGTGTGCTGATTCTTTATGCCATCGACGATCACAAGTATCGCATCGAGGTGGGCTATGGCCTCGAACCAATCCTGCCTGACGGAAAAACCGGAGACATCGGGCGCGAAGCCATCCCCATCATGCGCACCGGGAATTACAGCCAGGCTCTGCTGCTGGTCACGTCGCGGGTGGCGCAGGTCATTGCGCAGGACGCGGGAGTGCAAATCACGACGCCGCAAGGCTCACCCGCTCCCGCCGAACCGATGGAGCGCCCGGAAAAGAGCATATCGCCGGGCGGAATTATTCTGCTGATTATCGTAGTTCTGATCGTTCTCTTAACTCCGCTCAGGACCATACTTTTCTGGCTACTTTTCTCCAACATGTTTGGCGGTGGTGGTGGATATAGAGGCGGCGGTGGTTTCGGTGGCGGCGGCGGTTTTGGCGGATTCGGCGGAGGCAGTTCCGGTGGCGGCGGAGCCAGTGGCAGTTGGTAGCCAGCGAGGAAGACATGATCCCAGAAAACAAAATCCAAGACAAAACCATCGCAGAGAAGTCGGCCACAGCGAAAATGATTCCAGAGAAAAAGATCAACGAATTTGTCAGCCGTCTGCGCGATGCGGCTGGACCGAACCTGCAGAGCATCATCCTCTTCGGCTCGGCAGTCGCAGGAGACTTTCATCCCGAGTTCTCAAACCTGAATCTGTTATGCGTGATTCACGACAGCTCCTACGGCGCCCTGCAAGCGCTTGCCCCAACGGTGAAATGGTGGGACGCACAGAAGCAGCCGCCGCCATTGTTCATGACCCAGGACGAGATCGAGCACTCCGGCGACGTTTTCACGATCGAGCTATTAGACATAAAGCAACATCACAGTGTTCTCTTCGGCGAAGATGTTCTGCAAGGTCTGTCGATTCCCGCCAACCTGCACCGCGTTCAAGTGGAATATGAACTGCGCGAGAAACTTACCCTGCTGCGCCAAAACTTCTTGCTCGTCTCCGGCGACGAATCCCGCATGTGGGAACTGCTACTGCACTCAGTTTCCTCATTCGCCACACTGTTTCGCCACGCCTTGATCGTACTAGGTCACGATGCGCCGGTGGGGAAACGCAACGCGGTAGATGCCCTGGCGAGGCAAATCAAATTTGACGCCTCTGGCATTCTGCAAGTGCTCGACGTGAGAGAAAAAAAGGCCGAGCGCCAGCAGTTCGTTGTGGCCGACGTTTTTTCCCGCTATCTCGCAGCGCTCGAGCATGTAACCACTGCGATCGACCGGATGCTCGCTTCCGATTCCCAGGGTTTGTCGTAGAATGGCTGCTTCTCTTCAGGAGAAATTTATGAACAAGGGTCTGCTGGCAGTAATCGTCATCATCGCGGTTCTTCTGCTGTTTGTGCTCTTCGCCTTTGGCCAATATGTCAGCGTGAAGAATGCGCTGGTCAGCAAGAACGAAGCGGTTAAGTCCGCGTGGTCGCAGGTCGATATTGTCTTGCAACGCCGCGCCGACCTCATCCCCAACCTGGTGGAGACCGTAAAAGGCTATGCCCAACAAGAAGTGACGGTATTTGGCGATATCGCGAAAGCCCGCTCCGCCCTGCTTTCCGCAGGAACGCCCCAGGAAAAAATCGCTGCCAATGGACAGCTTGACGGAGCTCTTGGTCGATTGCTGCTGGTGGTCGAGAACTATCCTCAACTGAAATCGAATGAAAACTTTCTGCGCTTGCAGGACGAACTCGCCGGCACAGAAAATCGCATCGCCGTCGAGCGCAAACGTTATAACGACACTTTGCAGGACTACAACACTTACGTGCAGCAATTCCCCAACAGTTTTTTCGCGGGCATCGCAGGATTCAAACCGAACGAAGCATATTTCCAGGCTACTGCCGCTTCGCGCGAAGTCCCGAAGGTAAATTTCGCACCCAACACTGCAGTCCCGCAGCAGACGCCACAACCAGCGCCAGCACGCTGAAGCGACGTTTCACAATTTTCTTTGGCTAGGGCGCGACTTTGGGTGGGGCACGGCATTCCCGTGCCGCCAGACACACAAAGAGACCGGCTTTAGCTGCTGGGTGACGGTGCGGGCAGCTCCCAGCCTTCGTCTCTCATTTTCCGATTGCTCCACTGTTGCAACTGCTCGAAGAGCGCGGGGTCAATGACCGCGAAACGCAGTCCGACGCGGCCTTCTCCGCCGAACCAGACGATACGCGCCTTGGCCCGAAAGATGACATCACTCTCGGGCAGCGGAAAGCTTACATCGAGCAGCCCGGTAAACTTCATCGGCTCTTTCAGCCCGTCCAGGCCAATGCCGCCCGTGCTGAGGTTTACCCCCTGCACCGATACTTCCTCCCCTTGCTGATTTTTCAATTGAACTGCAAGCTCAATGCGCGCGCGGAAAAACTTCTGCTGCTCCAGGCTGATACACCCCAAGGTCTTCGCGCTGTCGACCGAGTTGACGTTAATCTTGTATTCCTTCAACTTTCGGCTGAGCGTGCGGCGGGAAATACCGAGTTGCTCCGCCGCCTGAATGCGATGACCGCCGCTGCGTTCCAGCGCGCGAATGATCATCTGCTCTTCCATGCTGTCCAGATTGCCCACCGGCATCGACGCGGACTGGCGCTGTGCCACAGGGTTTCCCGACATCGCATTGGCAATCTGCTTTTTTTGAATCTCGGGCTGGCGCGACTCCACCGCGACTCTGGCAACGAGATTGCGCAACTCGCGAACGTTACCCGGCCAGGAATGGGACAGCAATGCGGAAACCGCATCGGGTGTAAACGAACTCCGCGGATTCTTGAGCTTCAGGAAATGTTCCGCCAAAGCCACAATGTCCTCAGGCCGCTCGCGCAGCGGAGGAACACGAAGTTGAAACTGCCCCAGACGATGAAAGAGATCTTGGCGGAAACGGCCCCCGCTGACAGCAGCGTCCAGGTCCTGATTCGTGGCAGCCACGATTCGAACATCCACTTTAATCTTGCGATGGCCACCGAGGCGGTAGAACGGATAACCATCCAGCACGCGCAGAAGCTTGACCTGGGTCTGCAACTGTAGCTCACCAATTTCATCGAGGAACAGCGTGCCCTTGTCAGCCATCTCGAAAAGCCCTGCCCGTGACGTATCGGCCCCGGTGAATGCTCCTTTTTCATAACCAAACAGTTCACTCTCCACCAGATTTTCCGGGAGCGCCGCGCAGTTGATATCGACCCAGGGCCGGCTCCTCCGATGCGAAGATTGGTGAATGATGCGGGCAATCAGCTCCTTCCCCGTTCCGGTTTCACCGGTAATCAGGACGCTCTCGGTATGGCCGGCAACGCGATCGACCATACGCAGGAAGCGATGCATGATCGGGCTGGCAAGAATAAGGCTGGCGCCCTCGACCTCACGCGTTTCGACATGCGTAGTGTCGTCTTCGCCGCCGCCCTCGGCCTCGAGATTTTTCTTCGCCTCTCCCGGAATCAAAGCGGATTCGTCACTTGATGTCGGTCCAGCTACAGACAGCACCGCGATCATTCCAACCGGCGCAGAATTGGCGTCACGCAGCAAAGTAACAAAAAACTCCACACTTATTTTGTTTCCAGATTTCCCGTGAAACTGCGTCGCCCTTTGATATTGACCCTCCTCCAGCACCGCGGTCAAAATGATTTCGTTGAACTGGCTCAGGCCCGCTGCTTCCTCGGGAAAATAACTTCCTAGAGTCTGTCCCACAACTTCTTCTTGACGGCGGCCGAATATCTTCAGAGCCGCATCGTTGCAACCCGTGATTCGTCCTTCCAGATCCGCCGACGCAATCCCCGTTCCCATGGCTACCGAGTCGGTTGCGTCGACAGGGGAAGTGTCGGCACAGTTGAGCTCGTTAGCGACCCCGAGTCCTCGAGCCGAGTTGAGAGTATCGGATGGCATCCGCACGTTTGGAGTGATCTTGACACAGACAACCCTCTTTGCAGGCAGGAACCCGATGCCAACCATCACGAAGGTAACTGGTTACCTTGGCATCTAAGTACCGGGCACGACTGCTGCCAAAAGTTGAAAGTGCTTCATTGTCAGTTACGTCGGTAAGCTACTTAAAATCTTTTAACCGCAATAGGATTCCACTGAACAGCCACGTCCGGAAGTGTGCGTGGGGAACACATCCCGCACCCCTGGGCACAGTCTGTCGCGATTAGACACACAATTCACCACAAAGATGTCGACAGTCACCAAATTATTTGTGGGGACGACGGTCACGCTGGGCATGGCACTGTTATGCTCCGCCATTTGGCATTGGCAGTCCGCGGACCTTACCCGATTTCTTTTTTACCTGGCCGTGGCCCTCCTGGCTTCAAGCCTCAAAGTGCAATTACCCGGCATCGACGGCACGATGTCGGTAAATTTCCTTTTCATTCTTCTCGGCGTCATGGAACTCAGCCTGGCCGAAACCATGGTCATCGGCTGCACCGCGACCCTGGTGCAGAGCGTCTGGCACGCGCGCAATCGACTGGATCCCGTCAAGGTCCTGTTCAATGTTTTCGGCATGATGGCCAATGCCAGCGCCTTGTGTTATTTCAGCTACCACTGGCTCGACGCAAAGATGCATGCCACTCGGCCGATCCTGCTGCTGGTAGCGGGCCTGGTTTTCTTTCTCGCCAATACGCTGCCCATCTCGGTTGTAATTGCGTTGACCGAAGCCAAATCGAGCAGCAAAGTTTGGAAAGAGTGTTATTTCTGGTCCTTCCCTTATTACCTCGTCGGCGCGGCCGCCGTAGGCCTGGTTGGGATCGTCAACCAGCGCGCCGGTTGGCAAACGTCTTTGCTCGTTCTTCCGGTGATTTATTGGGTCTACCGTTCCTACCGGCTTTATCTGGGTCGACTGGAGGCAGAAAAAGAGCGCGTCGAGGTTGAAAAGCGCCACGTCGAGCAGATTGCCTCCTTGAACATGCGCACCATCGAGGCCCTGGCCCTCGCCATCGAGGCCAAAGATCAGACCACCCACACCCACCTCCAGCGCGTACGGACCTACGCGGTGGAGATCGCCAAAGAAATCGGCCTGTCACCGGACGAAATTGAGGCATTGCGCGCAGCCGCGCTGTTGCACGACATCGGCAAGCTCGCCGTCCCCGAGCACATCATCAACAAACCCGGTCGGCTGACTCCCGAAGAATTCGAAAAGATGAAAGTCCATCCGCTCGTCGGAGCGGAGATTCTGGAACGCGTGGCCTTTCCTTATCCTGTGGCTCCCATCGTGCGCTCGCACCACGAACGATGGGATGGCTCAGGCTATCCCGCCGGGCTCGCCGGAGATGAGATTCCCATCGGCGCGCGAATTCTCGCTGTCGTCGACTGCCTCGATGCCATGGCCTCCGATCGCCAGTATCGTCCCGCGATACCGCTCGATCGCGCCATGGACCAGGTAAAAGAAAGAGCGGGGAGCTGGTTTGATCCCCAAGTCGTGTCGGTGCTCGCGAGCCGATACGTCGAACTCGAGCAACTTGCGCAAAGCTACGAGGATGGCTTCATCCCCTGCGGCTTTTCCAAAGACCTACGGGTTGAGCGCGGCCTTGCCCCGGCAGCCGGCTTCGAAAAGACAGCCGAGAATCCGCAGAATGAATCCGATTTCCTCAGTTCGATTGCCTCTGCTCGCCAGGAGGCTCAAGCTATGTTCGAACTGAGTCAGGATCTGGGCAACTCCCTCAGCCTGAGCGAAACCCTTTCGGTATTGTCGATGCGGCTGCGCAAGCTCATTCCCTATGATTCGATCGCCGTGTTCGTCCACCGCAACGGCTGGTTGCTTCCCGAACTCGTAAGCGGCGAAAACTTCCGCGTGCTATCTTCTTTGAAAATCCGCATGGGCGAAGGCCTTTGCGGCTGGGTGGCCGAAAATTGCAAGCCCATCATCAACGGCAACCCACAGGTGGAAGCAGGTTACATTACCGATCCGGAGAAGCATGCCGTCCTGTCCTCCGCACTCGCAGTTCCGTTGGAGGGACTCAACGGTGTCGTAGGCGTGTTGGCGATGTATCACGCGACTCCGGACGCTTTCACTCCCGACCATTTGCGAATTCTGTTGGCCGTGGCTTCCAAAGTCGCGCTCTCGGTGGAGAACGCGCTGAAGTATCAGCAGGCGGAAAGTTCAGCCACCACAGATTTCCTCACCGGCCTTCCCAACGCCCGTTCCTTATTTGTTCACCTGACCCAGGAAGTCGCCCGCTGCCGCCGCATGAAGACCACTCTCGCCGTCATGGTCTGCGACATCGACGGTTTGAAACATATCAACGATTCTTTCGGTCATCTGGAGGGCGACAAACTGCTGCGTGAATTCAGCATTCACCTCCGTGATGCCTGTCGCGGTTATGACTACGTGGCCCGCATGGGTGGTGACGAATTTGTGGTCACCGCTCCCGGGCTGACTCCCCAGGCTGCGGAAGAAAAAGCGATTCGCCTGAATCAGGCAGCCATCGATGCCGGCCGGAAAACCTGCGGACGCGAACTCATCACTTTGAGCGTGGGCACAGCCTTCTGTCCCGACGACGGATATGACGTGGAAGCGCTACTGGCCGAGGCCGACCGCCGCATGTACTCGGTCAAAGTGGTGCATCATGCGGAGCGCGATGCCAAGCTCAACTCCCTGGCCAACGGCGCCGCCGGAGGATAAATGAAAAGCCTGCGCTGGAAACTTGCCGGCCACTTCTTCACTCTGCTGGCAACCGTTTTCCTGGGCGGATTTCTCTCCGCCACGCTGGTACGCCTCGCTCCCGGCTTCGACGCCGATGAGCGAGAACTCGATCCCCATTTGAATTCACCGAGCCTGCAGGCCATTCGCGAATCCAGGCAGCAAGATAAAAACATTTTCCACTTTTATGTTTCCTACATGAAGCATGCCGCAAAGGGTGATCTCGGAACCTCGCTGGCGCTCGGACAACCCGTGCGCACGCTACTGCGCGACCGAATCCCGCTCACGCTGCGACTGCTGACGATGGGCCTTGGACTCGCATGGATGCTTACCCTCACGCTGGCCTTGAGTGCCGCGTGGCTTCGCGTTTCCGTCTACGACGCGCTGACCACAGCCACCAGCGGTACACTTCTTTGTCTTCCCGCCGCCGTGCTCGCATTGCTTTCCGTTCTGTGGAATGTCCCCGGCTCTCTGGCGATCGCGCTCATCGTTTTTCCCCGCACCTACCGCTACACCCGAAACCTGTTGGTGAAAGCCTATTCGCGCCCGCACGTCATTACTGCGAGAGCTAAAGGCTTGGGCGAGGCTCGCATTCTTTTTTGGCATGTCGTGCCCGTAGTCGCACCACAGTTGCTGGCCGTTGCCGGAGTATCCGTAAGCATGGCGGTTGGCGCAGCCATTCCAGTCGAAGCTCTATGTGGACTCGCCGGTATTGGACAACTGGCGTGGCAAGCCGCGCTGGCTCGCGATCTGCCCCTGCTGGTCAACATCACGATCCTGGTTACCCTCGTAACCTTGCTGGCGAACTCCGGTGCGGATGTAATCGCACATATGGTGCGGGGACAGGAGGCATGAGCCTTCTGCAAAAAATAGCGCTGTTGGCACTGCTGTTGGTGGTCGGGGCTTCGGCTACAGCAAATTGGCTGGCTCCTGCGGGGTACGCGAAACAGTACCGCGAAGCCACCGACGCTCCGCCCTCGCGCACGCATTGGCTTGGTACCGACGAATTAGGACGCGACCGCTTCGCGCGAGTGCTGTACGGCACGCGGATTTCGTTGCTGCTGGCGCCGGCCGCGGCGTTGCTTTCCACGCTGCTGGCGGCCTTCATCGGCGGGCTGGCAGGCTATCTCGGCGGCGCTTGGGAGCGCATGGCGATGGCAGTGACCGACTTGTTTCTGTCGCTGCCCTGGTTGTTTTTGTTGATCACAGCGCGAGCCTTAATGCCGTTGAATGTTTCGCCGCTGTTTTCGGTGCTGGCGACTTTCATTTTGCTCGGGCTTCTGGGTTGGACATCCGCGGCACGAGTGCTGTGCACAAGTTCAGGCGCGCTGCGTACCTCAGATTTTGTGCGGCAGGCGCGGGCGGCGGGGATTTCAGGAACCAGGCTGTTCTGGATTCACGTGGTCCCGAACCTAAGACCGGTGCTCTATGCGCAGTTTTGGATTTCGATTCCGGTCTTCATTTTGGCCGAAGCCAATCTCGGAATCCTCGGGCTGGGCGTGGCAGAACCCATGCCCTCGTGGGGAAGTTTGTTGAGGGAATTAGAAGGACTAGTTTCCGTAGGCGAGGAGCCCTGGAAATTCGTCCCACTTATCTTGCTGGTAATCGTAGTGACTTCGTTTCAGCTTTTGCTTTCCAAGCAGGAGGAGATGACCGCATGACACGCGAGAAACAACTACAGGTGAGAGTAACCCAGTTCCGTAAACCCATCGCGATGGCAGTCCTCTGCCTGGCTTTTTTTCTGCCCCAAGCCTTGGCCCAGGGCGGCGGACAACTCAGATTCTGCCTGCGCTCCGAACCGAAAACATTCGATCCTCTCAAAGTGGACGACGATGCCTCTTTGACGATTCGCTACTTGACCGGAGGCGTGCTGTTGCGGGAGAACCGGCAGACTCAGGCCCTCGAGCCCGAGCTGGCGCTTTCCTGGAAGCTCTCGAAAGATGGCCGCCAGATCTCTTTCCACCTGCGCAGTGGAATTTCGTTCTCCGATGGCACTCCGTTTTCCGCCGAAGACGTGGCCTACACTATTCAGCAATTGATGGATCCCGCATTGCACTCGCCCACCGGCGATGCATTTCGCTCCGGCACCGGCACAGTTGAAACCAAAGTGATTTCTCCCACTCAGATTTCAATCCGCTTTCCGGCGCAGGTCGCAGGATTGGATCGACTATTCGATAGCGTAGCGATTCTCTCCCAGCATTCGCCCAAGAAAGAAATGGCCGTGCTCGGACCTTTTATGGTCGCCGACTACAAACCGGGATCGACCGTCCTGCTGCAACGCAATCCCAATTATTGGAAGACGGACGAACAAGGCCGCAAGCTGCCTTATCTCGACTCGATTCGCCTCGATATCCAGCCCAGCCGCGACGTCGAAATCCTGCGCTTCAAGCGCGGCGAACTGGATCTCATCAATTCTCTGGATAGCGAATACTTCGACAAGCTTTCTTCGACTTCGCCCCAAATGGTGCACGATGCGGGCGCGTCGCTCGATAGCGAGCAGCTCTGGTTCAACCAGGTCGCCAAGTCACCCATTCCTGCATACAAGAAAAATTGGTTTCGCTCCGCCGGCTTTCGCCGCGCGATTTCCGAAGCCATCAACCGCGACGATCTGGGCCGCGTCGTCTATCACGGGCACGCCCAGCCCGCCATCGGCCCCTTCTCCCCGGCCAACAAGTTCTGGTTTAACAGCAAGCTGAAAGCTCAGACCTATAGCCCCGAGGCTGCACTCAAGTCTCTGCAAGACGATGGATTCCGCATGGAAAACGGAACCCTCAAAGACAAGGACGGCAATGCGGTCGTATTTTCCATCATCACCAATTCGGGCAACAAAGCTCGCGAACGCATGGCCGTGTTGATCCAGGATGATCTGCAAAAAATCGGCGTCCACGTTAATGTGGTCACGCTCGACTTCCCTTCTCTCATCGAGCGCATGACCCAAAGCTTCGACTATGAGGCGATCCTGCTCGGTCTCACTGGCGTCGACCTCGATCCCAACGGCGAGATGAACGTTTGGCTGAGTTCTGCCGAGAATCACCAGTGGAATCCGCAAGAGAAAACACCAGAAACGCCGTGGGAAGCCGAGATCGACCGCCTGATGCAAGCGCAAGCATCCACCAACGACACCGGCAAGCGCAAACAAGCCTTTGATCGCGTGCAGGAAATCGTAGTCGAGCAGGAACCCTTTATTTTTCTGATCAACAAGGACGCACTCTCCGCCGTTTCGACCAACGTGCAAGGAGCGGTGCCGGTTATTCTGTGGCCGCAAACCTTCTGGAATGCGGAGCGTCTCACGATCGCGGCAAAGTAGCCGAGTTCTTTCGCCACGCATTCAGCCGGAACGAAGAACAAAACTACCCCGCATAAAACCATGTCGCCCGCCCCGCAACCCGAAGCTCTACTGTCGGCCCACTTCTCCGTGAGCTATGCCGGAAAGCCTCCCGTTCTGCGCGGCGTGCAGTTGGAAATCCAGCGCGGCGAAGTGCTCGGACTGGTCGGCCAAAGCGGTTCGGGCAAGAGCACGATGGCGATGACGATCCTCGGCCTGCTCGACAAAAAACGCTCGCGCTCCGAAGGCACAATCCAATTTCAGGATTTCAATCTCTTGCAACTTTCCGAGCGGGAGTTGCGTGCCTTGCGCGGCAAGTCGATCGCGCTGGTTCTGCAGAGCCCCTTATCGTCTCTGAATCCCGCGCTGAAGATCGGAACTCAACTCAAGGAAGCATGGCGCGCCCACGCCTCCGGTTCGAACTCAGCCTGTGCCGCCGCCATCACAGCGTCGCTCCACGGCGTTTCCCTGCCCTCCGACAACGACTTTCTCCGCAAATACCCATCGCAGATGAGTGTCGGACAAGCGCAACGCGTTCTGATCGCAATGGCGGTCATGCATCGTCCCGCTCTCCTGATCGCCGACGAAGCCACCAGCGCCCTCGATGTAATTACGCAATCCGAAATTCTGGCACTGTTTCGCCAACTCAATCGCGCCACCGGCATGAGCGTTCTTTACATCTCGCATGATCTTGCTTCCGTGGCCGGCATCTGCGATCGTATCGCCATTCTCCATCAAGGCGAAATCGTGGAATGTGGCGCCACGCGACAGATATTTTCCAGTCCGCAACACGAATATACACAGCGATTAATGGCCGCAATTCCGCGGCTGCTCGCCGCCAGTGCACCCCCTATAAAAGCCGAAGCCGCCGCGGCACGATAAAGCTGCCCGTAATCGCAATTCTCGCCCCTCCAGGTAACCTTTTCCTGTGAAACTGAAGTAATCCAGTCACTTTCTGCGGACGGGACACTCTGTCCCGCGCCCCTCCCCGCGGGACAGAGTGTCCCAGCCACCCTTCCTGAGCAAGCAAACATCCCCATCAATATCAACAACTTACAGATCGAGCTTTGGCCTTCGCCGTGCAAAATACTGCCCGAGTCGCAGTCTAGTCTCGTTTCACATTCGCTTGAGGAAGGATCACAACGATGTTGCAAACCAAGAAAAGCCAGCATCAGGATCGAGGACAGCGCCATAGCGCAGCTTGGGGAAAGCGCTTCAGCATGCTGTTCCTTCTTCTGGTTTCCCAGGCCGCCTTCGGGGTTGAACCCGAGGGCAACGCCCGGAAGCCGGTCACTAAGTTCGCCCCAGATCTCGCCCGCATCGTCGCGCAGGAGGCTTCGGCGGACCAGACGGTCAAGGTCATCGTGCAGTACAAACAGACTCCAAAATCGGCACAAACGAGCCGGTTACAGGGTTTCGGCGGCCGCGTAGGTCGAAGTCTTGGCCTGGTGAAAGGCGTCGCCCTGACGATTCCCGTCACCGCGCTGTCAGCGCTGGAAGCTGAGGGCGATGTGGTTTCCGTCAGTCTCGATCATCCCTTGCAGGTAACGGATGATCTGACCAACGGCGCCACGGGCGTCGCCACAGCCTGGAGTTCCGGCTACACTGGCGCTGGCGTCGGCGTGGCCGTAATCGATAGCGGCATCAACGACAGCCATCCCGATCTCAAAAACTCCGCTCAGACCGCTTCGCGCGTCGTCTATCACCAGGATTTCACGGGCACCGCGAATACCAACTCCGCCGGCGCGAAGTACGACCTTTACGGTCACGGCACGCACGTCGCCGGAATCATCGGCGGCAATGGCTACCTCTCGGGCGGACAGTACGAAGGCGTTGCTCCAGGAGTGAACCTGATCGACCTTCGCGCCCTGGACCTCAACGGCGCCGGCACCGACAGCACGGTGATCGCCGCCATTCAGGAAGCCATCGCTCTGAAGAGCACTTACAACATCCGCGTCATTAACTTGTCGCTCGGCCGCGGAATCAGCGTGGGCTACGCGTCAGATCCCCTTTGCCAGGCGGTAGAATCGGCCTGGAAAGCGGGCATCGTGGTGGTTGTCGCAGCCGGCAACTACGGCCGCTTGAGTGTGAACGGCAGCGACGGTTTCGGCACCATCACCGCTCCCGGCAACGACCCCTACGTGTTGACCGTCGGAGCCACCAAGTCTAACGGATCGTCAGCCGCATCGGCTGAGACCCTGGCCAGCTACAGTTCCAAAGGCCCCACCACTTATGACCATGTGGTGAAGCCCGACCTCGTCGCACCGGGCAACGATGTAGTTTCGTTGTCCGCTCCGGGCACAACCTTGGAAGCTGCTTACCCGGCCGAACTGGTGGCCGGAAGTGATGGCAAGAATGACTACTTTACCTTGAGCGGCACCAGCATGGCGACCCCGGCTGTCGCGGGCGCCGTGGCTCTGCTGCTGCAAGAGCAAAGCAGCCTCACCCCTGATCAGGTGAAGGCGCGCTTGATGGCGACTGCCTTCAAGATGGGTCTGACTTCAACCTCAGCCTACGTGCCGCACTTGATGCAGAGTTTCTTATCCACCTACGACCTGTTCTCCGTCGGCTCGGGATTGTTGGATGTAGAAACCGCCATCAG
Organism: uncultured Acidobacteriaceae bacterium; assembly: GCA_963710965.1. Classification (GTDB taxonomy): domain Bacteria; phylum Acidobacteriota; class Terriglobia; order Terriglobales; family Acidobacteriaceae; genus Sulfotelmatobacter. The sequence goes on from CAVQCP010000006.1 coordinate 33,079, forward strand.
CAGCTCCGCCCTGGCTCCGGCCTCGGTTGGCGCTGCGCTTTCGCCGACCGTGGTTTACAACCAATCCAACGGAACCGTATCGCTGGTTTACGGAAACTCCTCCGTTGCCAGCACCTCGGTCGTTTGGGGTAGCTCGGTAGTCTGGGGAAGTTCGGTCGTGTGGGGATCCTCTGAAGTGAGCGGCACGTCAGTGGTTTGGGGCGCTTCGCTGCCCTGGAACACCAACGCGTTGAGCGCCTTCAGCGTGGTATGGGGATCGAGCACGGGAGCCGCAACTACCGCCACAAGCGTGGTCTGGGGTTCTTCCGTGGGCAATGTAGATGGAGCATTTAGTGATGCTGGAGACGATGAACAGTAAGCCGGGCAGTAAATAAAGAAAGGAGAAGATCATGACACCCAATACACGGCTCACCAACACGTTCATCGGCGGAATGGTTGTAGCAGGCGTCGCAGCCGCTGCGTACGCTGGACAGGCAAGCCACACGCTGCATCCGTTCTACGCTCTGGCCATACTGGCACTCGCCGCGGCCACTTCCCGGATGAAGATTAAACTTCCGGGCATCGACGGCAACATGTCAGTCAACCTTCCGTTCCTGCTGATGGCAGTAGTCAACCTAAGCGCGGTGGAGGCAGTCTTCATCGCATGCGTATCCACAGTGATACAGTGCTGGCCCAAACCGGAGAGCAAGTTTAAGCCGGAACAGATGCTCTTCAACGTCTGCATGATGGCCTTCGCCACCAGCGTTGCCAGTCTGATCTGGCACGCCGGATGGCTGGGAAGAACGGCGTGGGCGTCGGAGCCTCTGCTGTTGGCCTCGACCACCGCTTCATTCTTCCTCGGACAAACCGTGCCGGTCGCCGGCATCATTAACCTGGCTCAAGGCACGGCCATGCGCCGGGTCTGGGCGAGCATCGCCCAACTGTCATTCCCCTATTACGTAGTCAGTGCGGGAATGACTTCGATGGTCAATCTGGCAAGTCACCACTTCGGCTGGCAAACCGCGTTGGTGGTCTTCCCGGTGATGTACGGAATCTATCACTCCTACCGCTTGTACTTCGGTCGAGTGCTGGAAGCTCTTCGTACTCCACCGCTAGCCAGAGCAGCCAGCGTGGGCATGTAACGCACAAACCGTCGCACCTTCCGATAGCGAGTGGCGTTCCAGTGACCCTGGGACGCCACTTCTTTATTGCAGCTCTTCACCGGTGAACTGAAACCCGTAGAGACGCCTTCCTCCGTCGCGACAGGAATTGTACAAACTCCTGACAATTCCTTGACAACTTCCACGAACCCCAGCCCTACGATTGCCTCGATCCTTGGGACGGGCATTCAGGCCCGGCACTCTCGGACACGGTTTCCGGTTCCAACTCTACTCAAACCTACTCAAGGAGAAATCACATGCACCGTTTCCTCGGACGCACTCAGCTTTCTGCTGCCCTGCTCGTGCTGGTATTGGCTTCCAGTTCAGCTCTGGCGCAATATGCAGCCACCAACCTCGACTCCGACCTCGCCGGCAAAGCGAAACATCAGGACAAGAATTTAAAGAACGCTTGGGGACTCGCCTACGCCCCCGGCGGCGACTTCTGGGTCAGCGATGAATACACCGGCCTTTCCACCCTCTACGACAGCAAAGGCGATGTCCAAAGCCTGGTCGTCACCATTCCCACCTATACTGGCACCGGTATCGGCACACCCACCGGAATGGTCTACAACGGCTCGTCAGAATTCGCCATCGATTCCTGGGTCTCGGCCTTCCTGTTTTGCACGCTCGACGGAACCATCAGCGGCTGGTCCGACTTTGAACCCAACAACGCTTTGATCGGGGCCAAGAATGAGGGAGCGGTTTACACCGGTCTGGCCATCACCAGCAAGACGACGGGCAACTCCCTGTTCGCCGCGGATAACGCCAACAACAAAGTCGATATCTATGACGGAACCTTCGCCCTGACCGGATCATTTACCGATACCACCATTCCAAAGGGTTTCTCAGTTTTCGGAATCCAGGACATTGGCGGTACACTCTACGTCTCCTTCGCCAGCACCTCCGGCGCTTCCGGCGGATACATTGACACCTTCACCGAAGAGGGAGTCTTCGTCAAGCGCTTCGCCCACGGATCCCCTCTCAACCAGCCCTGGGGTTTCGCGGTAGCCCCAGCCAATTTCGGCACGCTCAGCAGTGCCCTGCTGATCTCCAACAACGCCACCAACGGCACCATCGTTGGCTACAACATCAAGACTGGGAAGCTCATGGGCACCATGGAGACCTCCGCCGGGAAGAACCTCGTCATTGACGGCATCTGGGCCATCGAGTTCGGCGGTGGTTCTTCTGCGAACGGACAAAAGAACCAGCTCTTCTACACCTCCGGACCCAACGACACCGATGGCTACTTCGGAGTAATCAACGTCGTTAAATAGCCGAAGGCGAATCGCGCGGGAAGGGCACGGTTCAGAGGCTGCTGAAAAACTCAAGTGCGAGCGGAATCGGGAAGGGCACGACGTTCAGTCGTGCCGTCCTGAGCTCCCGGGAAACCCGGGCTTCAGCCTCTAAGGCAACTTCGACCTGGGGTCCTCACCAGATACGCCGGAAATGCCTCACCACTAGTTCGGCATCAGCACCGTGTCAATCACCTGGATCACGCCATTCGATTGAAACACATTCGGAATCGTCACCATGGCGGTATCACCCTTTTCGTCTTTCAACATGATGCCGCCATCGTGCATCGTTGCCCAAAGCTTGCCGCCTTCCACCGTGGTCAGCTCCGCCGTCCCGCTTCCTGCTTTGATCTGCTTCTTCAAATCGGTGGCACTCAACCGTCCCGATACCACGTGATAGGTCAGCACCTTGGTTAGCGTCGCTTTACTTTCCGGCTTCAACAGCGTGTCCACGGTTCCCGCAGGCAACTTCGCGAATGCTTCGTTGGTCGGCGCAAACACTGTGAATGGTCCGGGACCTTCGAGTGTGTCCACCAACCCGGCCGCTTTCACCGCCGCCACCAGCGTAGTGTGGTCTGCAGAATTCACCGCATTCTGAATGATGTTCTTGCTGGGATACATTTCCTGCCCACCCACGACCGGATTCTTCATTCCAGCCACGGCTGCGGTTACACTGATAGCAACCGTCGCCAACACTACTGCGAATTTCTTGTTCATCGTCGTTCTCCTCAAATTGATTTCTTAACACCCACCTCATGTACGAAGCCGCGACGAATTCGGATGTATCCGGTTCCTTGGTTCGCTCGGCACGTCCGCAGCGTGTTGCTCGGAGGTGTGCTGCCTTGAAAGGGTGGGGCTTCAGCCGCGCCGCAATTGGCAAAACCAATCCAATTGCTTTACGCTGATGGGACTTCATTCCAAACCATTTGCCTTTTCTCAAGAAAATAAGCACGATGACAACCCAGATGGGGAACGTCAAAACGCCAATCACCCGCGCCGCCACTCCAGCCGATGCCGAAAATCTTGCGTTCCTGATCAACGCTGCCTTCGGCCCTGAGCGCTTTTTTATTGACGGAGACCGAACCAATCCAGACAAAGTGCGCGCTCTTTTTCATAAGGGAAACTTCTTCCTGACGGAAGAACAGGGGCAATTGATCGGCTGCGTCTACGTGGAAGTGCGCAGTGAGCGGGGATACTTCGGCTTGCTCTCAGTCGATCCCGCCCGCCAAAGCAGCGGCCTGGGATCGCACCTCATGGAACTCGCCGAAGACTCCTGCCGCAACGCCGGCTGCCGATTCATGGATCTCACGATGGTGAACTTGCGCATCCCGCTATTCGCCTACTATCAAAAACACGGCTACGTCGAGAGCGGAACCTTGCCTTTTCCGGCCGAGCAACCTGCTCCCAAGGTCCCGTGCCATCTGGTGAAGATGACAAAGCCGCTGGTGTAGCTGCCCGCACAAACCAGCTACAAATCCCAGCTTACAAATGAATGACAAGAATTGTGCAAACTGATGACATCCCATTGACATTCCCCTTCGCGGCCAAAGCTAGGATTGCCACGATCTGCGGGGCGGATGGCTAGACCGCAACCACGATCCATCCCTCACTCGCAATACTTTTCCGAAGGAGAAAATCGCATGCTGCGTTCGCACAGCCGTACTCGCACGCTTCCCGTTCTGCTGGGGCTGGCTCTGGTCCTGGTTTCCAGCTCCGCTCTGGCCCAATACAAAGTCACATACTTGGATTCCGATAAGGCCGGCACCAGGCACACCGAACCTCTGCTCAAAAATCCTTGGGGCTTGGCCTACGCGCCGGGTGGTGAATACTGGGTCAGCGACGAAGCCACGGGATGGTCCACTCTTTACAATGACCAGGGAGTTCAGGCGCCTCTGGTGGTCGAGATTCCTCCCGCCGGCGGCGTGGGCTGGGGCACGGGCTCGCCCACAGGAATCGTCTACAACGGATCGCAGGAATTCGCCATCGACAACTGGGTATCGGCTTTCCTGTTTTGCACTCTGGATGGCACCGTCAGCGGCTGGTCTACCTTCAGTCCGAAGCTGGCGCTGATTGGCGCTACCAAATCCGGAGGCTCATACACTGGCCTGGCCATCACCAGCAAGTCCTCCGGCAACTCCCTGTTCGCCGCCGATACCGCCAACAACGTGGTCGATATTTACGACGGGAATTTCAACCTCACCGGATCATTTACCGACACCACGATTCCCGCAGGCTTCACTGTCTTTAATGTCCAGGACATCGGCGGACAGCTCTATGTTGCCTACGTGGCCAGTAATGGCGGCGCCGGCGGCTACATCGACATCTACACCGAACAAGGCACTTTCGTGAAACGCTTCGCTGAGAATGGCCCGCTGAACCAACCCTTCGGCTTCGCCATCGCTCCCGATAATTTCGGTGCCTTCAGCAACGCTCTGCTGGTCTCGAACAACGCTTCCAACGGTACAGTCGTCGGCTACAATCTAACCACCGGCGATCTCATCGGCACCCTCAGCGACTCCCACGGCAATCCCCTCGTCATTAACGGAATCTGGGGAATCGAATTCGGCGCCGGAAACTCCGGCAGCGGCGCGAAGAATCAGCTATTCTTCACCGCCGGCCCGAACGATTACGACGGCTACTTCGGCGTGATCGGCAAAGACTAAACATCACGCGAGCGCAAGAGCTTGCTAGAACAGGCCGCCTGCAAATGGCGGCCTCATTACTTGTTAGAAGCACCGCCGTAAGAAGAATGCTTCGACAGAAATCGGGAAGGGCACGAGTTCCACTCGTGCCACCGGTCTTGCAGATGCGACGCGGCTTCAGCCGCTGAGGTAAGCTTTTTCCCCAAATCAGTGCTGATCGAACAACCCACTTCGGTCAATCCGCTCTCCCTTAAACACTACCATCGAGATTCTTTCCGCTGCAGAAATATCTTCCAGTGGATTTCCATCCACCACCAGCAGATCGGCATCACTGCCAGCACGAATTGTACCGATCCGGTTGTCGACTTGAAGCAGGCGCGCCCCATTCGAAGTAGCGGCCTGCAATGCCACCGCAGCCGGAATCCCGGCCTGCACCCACAACGCCATTTCATGCTGCACCGTGGGTCCGTGGATCACCAGAAAATTTCCCGCATCACTCCCCGTCACCAGCGGCACCCCATGCTCGTACGCCCGCTTCAAGTTATCGATCGCAATCGCCATATCGATCGGATATTCGCCCAGCGATTTGCGCATCGCTTCCATATCTTTATCCTTCGACGCCATCGCCTCTTCGGTCCCCTTCAACAGATCCGGAGGCCCCACTTGCTGCACCAGCGACCGCTTCAGCAAATCCGTTTTCCCCGCCGCAAAATCCCTGAACGCCTCTCCCACACTCAAGGTCGGATCGTAAAATGTTCCCTGCTTCGCCATCTGCTCAAAGATCTCATCCGGAATCTTCTGCCGAAACGATCCATGCTCAATCGAATTCGCCTGCGCCTTCACCGCATCTTCTACATCCCGCGTATCTCCCGTATGCACCGCCAGCGGCAAAGAATCCGCATGAGCCTCCTGCGCCACGGCATCAAACAATTTCGTGTCGAGCCGGTTGTATAGCCGGCTCCCGCCCCCCGAGTCAAGAATGGCCTTGATGCAATCCACGCCTTGCTTCTTCAACTCGTCCACTTGCTGCCGGGCTTGATCTTCAGTACCAGGAATGCGCACGAATTGTGCCTCGAATTGCGCGCGCATGTTCTGCGGAAGCGCTTTGAAATACTCCGTCCCATGCCCACCCTGCGCGGTGAACAGCGGTCCGCACGTCTGCAGATCCGAAGCCAACAATTCTCCGCTGCTCACCTCAGAGCGCAGCTTCAGAATTCCGTCCAGCATATCGCCGACGCTTCGCACCGTAGTCACGCCGCTGTAAAGATACGCCGCCAGAGCGCGTTGCATACTCTTCTCGGCGTCGTACTTACTCATGTCCGAATAAATCCCGCCCGGCCCGCCCAGATGAACATGAACGTCGATGAGTCCAGGCAGAATAGTCTTTCCTGCCGCTTCCACTGCCTCTGCCTTCAACGTTTTCGGATCCGGCCCGTCGCCCTCATAGACTTCGGCGATCTTCCCTCCCCTCACCAAAATCGCTCCGTTCTCCATCACCTTGCCGTCGCCCACAAAAATGCGCGCTCCGCGAATCAAGAACGTGTCTCCGCGCGCCAGTTGCCGAGTCAGGATCTTAGTCTTCTCGATGCCCGTCTTGGCATGCATTTGCCAGAAGCCCATCACCAGAAACGGAGTCATCACCGCAACCAGCCACAACTTGGAGGAGTTACGGATCTTCTCGCCCTTTTCCCACCGGAACAGCTTGTAAGAAATAAACAAACCCACAAAGGCGGTCAGGATCAGGGCCAGCACAGGATACAAATTCGCCCCGATCCCCTCATTCCGCAGCAGCATTCCCTGAATGCCAGTCACCATGTAGGTCGCGGGCAAAAACTGAGTGATTACCAGCAGCCACGGGGGAAACATCGACAGCGGAAAGGTGGTCCCGCTCAGAAACAACATCGGCAGGTAAACCAGTTGCACCAGAAGCTGGCTCTCCTGCATTGAGTTCACTACCGACGCCAGGATAGACCCGATCGCACGGAAGGCAATAATTGAAACCGTGATGAAGATCAGCAGCGGCGCCATCGACTGCGGCCACGGCATGCCGTACAAAAAATGTGCCAGCGCGAAAATAAGAATCACGTTGGGCATATACAAAATCCAACCCGTTACCGCCGAAGCGATGAGCAGTGGCGCAGGGGTAATCGGCGTAACTTTGTAGCGCCGCAGAATGTTGGCCTCGCGCTCCTGCACCGCGCGAATCCCCGCGCCCATCAGCCCATTGCCGAGGATGCCGATGATCAGCACCATCGAGATCACCATCGTCATCGCGGCGCCGCGCTCGCCGTGCATCGCCTGCCCGAAAATAAAGAAGAAGGTGAGCGGAAAGAGATAATTAAAGAAAATGACCGACCGGTTGCGCAGCGCCAGTTTGAGATCGATCGCGATCAGTGCTTTGTAGGCTTTCATTGCAATTAATCAATCCCGCAGCTTCTTCCCCGTCAGTTCGATAAACACATCCTCGAGACTCGGCTGCTTCAGGCTGACGTCAGTCAACTCCAGTCCCTGCTGATCGATCCATTTCACTAAATCCACCAGCGTCTTTGCCGGATGCCGCGAGTTCACCGTTAATCTCCGCCCGCTCGCATCGAGCGTGCTCTGCGTCGCTTCCGCCCACGCCGGCCGGTTCTCGGGAAGCGCAGCACTGCAAGTCACCACAATGCTCGATGCGTTCTTGCTCTGCTGTTGCAGTCGGCTCGGCGTATCCAGCGCGATGATGCGGCCTTCATCCACAATCGCGACCCGGTCGCATAATCGCTCCGCCTCTTCTATGTAGTGCGTGGTCATCAGAATAGTGCGATGTTCCTGCTTCAGTTCCTCCAACAGATTGTGGATCTCCACCCGCACCTGCGGATCCAGCCCAGTCGTAGGCTCGTCCAAAAATACAAGTTGCGGATCGTTGATCAGCGCCAAAGCCAACGCCAGCCGCTGCTTCTGCCCGCCGGAAAGTGTGCTGTAAAACGCATCCCGCTTTTCTTCGAGTTGCAGTCGATGCAGCAATTTGTTCAGGTCCACGTGGCGGGAGTAAAAAGCCGCGAACAACTGCATGGCTTCAGCGACGCGGATCTTCTCCGGTAGATTCGTGGCCTGTAGACAGACCCCGATGCGATCCTTCAATTGCTGCCGCTGCCGGTCAGGATCGAAGCCGAGAACCGTGACCTGTCCGCCACTACGCGGCCGCAACCCTTCCAGAATCTCTACGGTCGTCGTCTTGCCTGCGCCATTCGGCCCCAACAATCCAAAAACTTCTCCCGGCTGGATCTCAAAATCGATTCCCTTCACGGCCTGAACCTCGCCGTAAGATTTTTTCAGACCGGACACCGAAATCGCTGGCGCGGTTGCATTCATAGCGGAGCAACAGGTTACCATAACAACCCATGTGGGACGGCGCATTGTGGGGACGGGCGCATTCGCCCGTCCCAGCCGCGTGCCACTCGGCTGGACCTTGACGTTGATGCAGCCGAGCCTCGCCCCTGAACTGCACCTTGCCCCCATCCCATCCCTCAAGTACGATAGCGTTGCCTGAAATTCCCCACAATCCGCCCAAGGTGAATATGCGCAAACATCTTTTGTGCTTTTTGCTTCTGATTTCGTCCTTTTCCTTCGCGCAACAATCGGCGCCCGCATTACCCTACAGCCCCAGCCTCGATCTCTCGTCGATGGACAAATCCGTCGACCCCTGCGTCGATCTCTACACCTATTCCTGCGGCGGATGGCAGAAGAAAAATCCCATCCCTCCCGATCAGACCTCATGGTCGGTCTACGGCAAGCTCTATCTGGACAACTTGACTTTCCTTCGCGGAATGCTTGAGCAGGCCGCGCAGCCCACTCCCGATCGCAATGCCGTCACCCAGAAGATTGGCGATTTCTACGGCGCCTGCATGGACGAGAGCGCGGTGGAGAAACGCGGCATCACGCCGATCCGAAGCGAACTTGACGCGATAGCGCAGATCAAGTCGCTGCAAGACCTCACTGCCGAGACCGCGCGGCTGCACTACACCTACTTCCGCTATACCTATAACGGCTCCATGCTATTTTCCGCTGGCTCCACGCAAGACCCTGACGACTCCGAGAAGATGATCGCCGAAGTCGATCAGGGCGGCCTTGGCATGCCCGATCGCGACTACTACGTCAAAGACGACGCCAAGTCGAAAGAAACCCGCGAACATTACCTCGCGCATATGCAGAAAGTTTTCGAGCTGATCGGTGAGCCTCCCGCTCAGGCCAAACAGGACGCCGAAACCATCCTGCGCCTGGAGACGGCCATGGCCAAGGCTTCACAGACCCGCGTGGAACGCCGCGATCCCCACAACCTGGTTCACAAAATGAAGCTCGTCGATCTCACCCGACTCGCACCGAATTTCGACTGGGTCGCCTATTACCACGACCTGCAATATCCCGCGATCGCCATCCTGAACGTGGACTCGCCCGGATTTGTGAAAGAGTTCAACCGGCTGCTGGCTTCCGAGCCCATCGACACTTGGAAAACCTACCTGCGCTTCCACGTCGCAGATACAGCTTCGCCATATCTCTCCTCCCAATTCGTTCAGGAAAACTTCGAGTTCTATCGGAAATATCTGCGCGGAGCCACCGAGATGCAGCCACGCTGGAAGCGCTGCGTGCAGTGGATCGATTACGACTTGAGCGAGGCTTTGGGGCAGGTATACGTAGCCAAAGTCTTTTCGCCAGAACTGAAGGCGAGCACGCTCGATATGGTGCGCGGCATTGAAGACGCGATGGGTCAGCGCATCCGCGCGCTCGACTGGATGAGCCCCGAAACCAAGCAGCAGGCCTTAACCAAGCTGGCCGGCATCCGCAACAAAATCGGCTATCCCGACAAGTGGCGCGACTACAGCTCGCTCACTATCGTGCGCGATGACTTCGCCGGCAACGTCGCACGTGCGCATCAGTTCGAAACTCGCCGCGACATCAATAAGATCGGCAAGCCAGTCGACCACGGCGAGTGGGACATCTCCGCCCCCACCGTGGATGCTTACTACAATCCTCAGATGAACGACATCAACTTCCCGGCCGGCGTTTTGCAGCCACCGCTCTACGATCCGAAAATGGACGCCGCTCCCAACTACGGCAACACTGGCGGCACCATCGGCCACGAACTCACCCACGGCTTCGATGACGAAGGCAGCCAGTTCGACGCTCATGGAAATCTCAAGGATTGGTGGACCAAAGAAGATCGCGTGAAATTTGACGCCCGCACCCAGTGCGTCGACGATCAATATTCTTCCTACATTGCCGTCGACGACGTTCATATCAACGGCAAGCTGACCCTCGGAGAAAACGTCGCCGATCTCGGCGGCGAGATTCTCGCTCTCATCGCCTGGAAAGATGCGACCAAAGATCAGCATCTTCAGCCCGTCGACGGCCTTACGCCTGAGCAGCGCTTCTTCGTCGGCTTCGCGCAATGGGATTGCGCCAACGAACGTCCCGAAGATATCCGCGTCCGCGCCATGACCGATCCTCACTCGCCGGCGAAATATCGCATCAACGGAGTCGTGGTCAACATGCCGGAATTCTCGGAAGCCTTCTCCTGCAAGCCCGGCCAGCCCATGGTGAAGCCAGCCGACAAAGTATGCCGCGTCTGGTGAAGGTAAAAGGTAAGAGGATTTGAAGGTCGAAATTGCCGGAAGGTCGAAATTGCCTGGGCGTAGAAATTGCCGGGTGCGGAGCTCGCTTTGAAGGGGCGCGTCTGAGGGCCTCCCCGTCCCTTAAGGCTTTCAGCGCATACAGGCCCGGTCGCTTCGGCCATAGGCCAGGCTTAAAACTCCAAAGTGTCGCATGTCCAACGGCCACGAGGTCTTAGTCAGTGAAAGTCGGAGGGTGCCGCTTTGCTCTTGCCGCCCGCTTTCTCTCGCGCTCTTCTCGTCCAAAGGTCAGTTCTTTGCCCCCTAGGTCCACGTCGAGAGAGAGCGTCGCTAAGTCCGATCGCGCCGCTTAAGCGAAAAGCGACTCTACAGGAACCTGGCCCGCTCCGGGAGTTAGCGAGGGGCGCCTCTCTTTTGACGCTTGGAGACGAGATCACCACTCCTCGTGGGACGCCATTTCGGAGTTGACGCTCCCCCGGATTCGATACCGCGCTCCGCCGACTTTAGATCGCAGCGGCAGAGCGCGCAACGCATGGCTACAGTAAAAACAAAGTGGGCGTAGACCGGGCAGTTTCGGTTGGTACAGATTCTTGTGGTCATTACAGTGCCGAAAGTAACATGGCGTGGGGCATAAGCCCAGCCGCATTTTCAGCGGCGGCGCATCGGATTTTCTTCTGCGATCGTTTTTCTGAGATCGTTTCCTGAGATCGTTTTCTGAGATCGCACCTTCTAGCGTTTCCGTCGCTCCGGGGAAAGTATCTGCTCGATCTGTTGCAGGTGATTCAGATCGTGTCCGGCGAACATGCGAACCAGGTGCTCAATCGATTCCTGGCCGCGCTCGGAATGGATTCCGAAATGTTTCCATTGCTTGGGCGTGAGTGACTTCAACAGCGCCAGATTGGCCTCGCGCACGGCGCGGAACGTCTCGAGCGACCGGCGCGGCTCGCGCTTCTCATAGTGTCCACTCACCACCCACGCATCCTGATCGAAAGCTGCGATGGGCGTCCCCGGCGCGCCCAGGATCAGGCGCATGCGGAAAGCGCCGACGATTTCCGTTTCGCTGAGATGCGCCAGTATCTCTGCGGCGGACCATTTTCCGGGAGCAGGACGCTTGCGCAATTTTGCTGCGGGTACGCCTTTGATCAAGCGCTCCAACTTCTTGGACGTGGCGGCTTGCACCGCCATCGGCTGCTTCCCTTCGGTGTGGGCCAAAATGCGTTGCGTATATTGCTGCGGAGTTTCTTTCATTTCGTCTCTCCTGCCTGGAACGTGGTCCACGGGCCTGCTTTCATGTCGCGCAGCAGTGGCTTCTGCCAGGAAAACTCCGGATGCTTCCCCAGAAAATCTCCGGCCAGAAAATCTTCTCCGCAGGGATGGCCGGCGCGCGCCACGAAGCTCATGTTGACAGCCATTTTGCTGTCGGTGGCTTTGCCCTGCACCGCGCCTTCGGGACTATACGGCCCTCTTTCCCATTCCTTCACTCCGCGAGGAGAAGCATCCGTATGGCCGCACAGTGTGCGTTCGTCGGCAAGCTGCTTCGGCATGCTGGAAGAGTTCTTTTCGAAGCTGTCCACATGATCCGATAAAAACTGTTCGGCGACTTGAACATCGATCTTCCCTTTTTGCTGGGCCATGATCTCTTCCGCGCGAGCACGGCGGGCGTTCATCGACGATGACATGTCGTTGTAATCGAAGCCGCTGGTTTCTTCCTTGATCAACTTGGGATCGCGGGCAAAATTCGAGCTCACAAAATATCCATCCTTCGTGCGCCATAGCGGAGTATTCTTCAGGCCGAGTTCGAGATAAGCGATTTCTCCCGTCTTGCGATCGCCGATCAGCCAGTCGTTGGCGTAGCCACCGTTGTTTCCATCTTTGATGATGCGGACATAATCGTCGATGCTCTCGGCGTATTGCAGAGCCTTGCGAGAGCGCATGAATTCCGGCTTGCCATTGGGATCGAAGCCTTCGAATTGCGTGATCGTGGTTTCCGCGATCATCATCCCGGCTGCGTTCACGCCGAAATCGTCTGCGCTGGTGATCATGCCGGGAAAGCCATCCATCAGCATGCGCTGCCCATGCTGCGGCACGATATCGAAGACCATTACCCAGCGCTCGCCATCCAGATAGCTCGACCAGTTGTTGTGCGCAATAACGATCTGACGATCTTTGGTGTAGGAGCCGGTGGCGATGAAGGCACTGCAATGGCCGGGAGGGGCAAGCTTGGGCGCGTGCGCCTGCTTCTCGCGCTTCTCCAACCACGGCACATAATAGTCGGGAACCTCTTCGTTGGCGTTGATGGCAACGATGTCCCAGACATCGAGGTCAATGCCATGCGCTTTGGCGCCATCGGCAATGCCCTGCAACTCCTGCTGATACTCGGCGTCGATATGCGGCCATAAGATCTCGCGGCCGGTTTTGCGAAAGAACTCCCAATCGCGCTGCGTGTCATGGGTTTCGAGAAGTTTGATCGTCTCCAAGGCGTCGGCGATTTCGGGAGCGAGCAGATAACCGTGCTGGTAGCCGATGTCCGAGGGCGAACCTTCGAGATGGACATAGGTCCATCCACCGCGCTGGAAGCGGTAGGCTTTTTCCAGCCGAGGATCGGACTGCGTGGCCACAGCGGATGCCGCAGCGGCGGAGAGAATGGTCACGAACGATAAAAGCAGAGCAGCCTGACAGATCGGGGCGGAAAAGGATTTGGAGAAGCATTTCTTATTGGACATGAGAAGGACCCCTAGGGTTCCGGCTTACCTTACGCCAGCTTACCTTACGAATGAAGGTCATTGTAGCCGAATTCCCTATCAGTAGTCGGTGCGGGGCTCGCTATGGCGTTGCAAGTACCAGCAAGGCACATAGCCTGAGTGGGGCAAAAGAGAGTTCACGCAAGTTTGGACTTGCGGGGGATCGAAAATGAATTGCGTCTTACCGTTTTTTTGCGGAATCGCGTCATAGCTGTAGACCGTAATCTGGCTGAAGGGTTGCCGATTCGCTCCTACGCGGTAGCGGAAGACGGCGTAATCGACGGCGTAAATTAACGCCATCAGGCCCAACAAAGACGAGAGCCCGATGAAGAGCAGTCGCTTCAGAAAATGTTTGATCCTGGCTCGCAGCGCTGAACTCACGGCCGGATTATATCCGCAGATCACGTTGACAACTCCCCGCTTCTACAGGCAAACTACCGAGTCTGCTGATTCCGGGCTGCGGCGAGGCCCTACGAGGGATTGCGAGGATAGTTGCGCGTCTAAGATAGTAGTCATCGGCCATGGAGCAATCAGTTTCCTATACCTTCGATTCCACTCTGGAGACCGTGGACCATGCGGAAGAAACAGCTACCCGCATTGCCACGGAATTGGGTTTTGGAGAGGAAGAGGTGATGCAGATTTCCATGGCGGTGCGTGAGGGCGCGGTGAATGCGGTGCTGCACGGCAACGCCTATGCTCCGGATAAAAAAGTGACCCTGGCTTTTGAGCGGACGGCTGAAGATCTCGTCATCACCATACGGGATCAGGGGCACGGCATTAACTTGAACGAAATTCCCAACCCGCTGGCACCGGAAAATCTGCTCAAAACTTCAGGACGCGGCATTTTTCTGATGCGGTCATTCATGGACGTGGTGGAAATCCGCCCGTCCCAGACAGGTACGGAAATAAAACTGATCAAGCACGTCCACGGAACATCCGGGGGCGGCAAGGAGGGGTCTCAGTGACGATGAAACTCAGCACTCGGCAGGTGGATGGAGTCACCATTGTGGATTGCAGCGGCCGTATCACCCTAGGCGAAGGCAGCGTCATGATGCGCGATACGGTACGCGACCTGCTGGCTAAGGGCAACAAGAAAATTATCTTGAACCTGGGCGAGGTCAACTACATTGACAGCTCCGGCATCGGCGAACTGGTCAGCGCCTTCACCACCACCAAGAACCAGGGTGGAGAGCTCAAACTACTGCATCTCACCAAGAAGGTCCACGATCTGCTTCAGATCACCAAGCTCTACACCGTCTTTGACGTGAAGGACGACGAAGCTGCCGCGGTCAAGGCCTTTAAATAAGCTGGTTACTTTGAAAGGGCGCGGCTCTCAAGCCGCGCCGCAAAGCCCTGAATTCAACGGGCGTCATTCTGAACCGGGCGCCAAGCGCGGTGAAAGCCTGCCCTGAGCTTGTCGACGGGAACCTGCCTTCCTGCGGAGAGCTATCACTCCTTACGCCTCGTAGGGACAAGGCGGGCTCCGGCTGCGCGCTCCTCAAAAACCCCGCTCCGGACAACCATGTCATGTATGTTCATGGTGCATACAGTGCTGTATACTGATTGTAAGTACAAGGAAGGAAGATTTGATGCCTCTCACCGGAGCCAAGCACGATAAGAGCCGAAGCCAGAACATTAACCTGCGCGTCACGCGTAGCCAGAAGGCTCTCATTGACCGCGCGGCTACCGCCCTTCGCCGCAATCGTTCCGATTTCATGCTGGAGGCGACCTGCCGCGAGGCCGAAGCTGTCCTGCTCGACCGGCGCTATTTCTGCCTGCCGGCAGAGGATTTCAAACGCTTTATGTCGATGCTCGACCGCCCCCCGGCAGCGAACCCCCGTTTGCGGCGTCTACTGCGCACCGCGGCACCGTGGGAGCGATGAGACGGCCGTCCCTTACGCCCCCAGAAAAGCTTCGCGACGATCACGATCTCGCACTATTCAGATGCGGCGAGCCGGCTTTGGATGACTGGCTGCGGCGCCGAGCCTTGCAGAACCAGCAAAGCGGCGCATCCCGCACCTATGTCGTTTGCACCGGCCTGCGAGTGGTCGCCTATTACGCGTTGGCTGTAGGAGCGGTCGCACACGCCGGCGCCCCGGGCCGCGTCCGGCGCAACATGCCCGATCCCGTGCCGGTAATGATCATAGGCCGGCTCGCGGTTGATCACGAATTTCACGGCCACGGCCTTGGCCAGGGGCTTCTGCGCGATGCTGCATTGCGGACCCTTCAGGCCGCCGATATTGCCGGCATTCGGGCGATCCTGGTTCACGCTATCTCCAGCGATGCCCAGCGCTTCTACGAGAGGCACGGCTTCGTGCGATCGCCCATCGATCCCATGATGCTGATGATCACGCTAGCCGAGTTGGCCAGAGAAATCTCGGAACCGAAACGAAGATAGCTCGAACCGGCTTTCCTCTATCCGCCGCACCGCGAGCATGAAATATCCACAACTTATCTCTGTGACATCCAACCTTGTCCACAGCCAGGCAATCCCTCGATAATTGCCCGAGCAACGGAACAGCTTCGCCCCCGGAAGCCCTCGGTTTTCATGTCCACCAAGAACATTTTCGCAACGCTGGCAATCCTACTATCCACAGCGGCCTGCGCATCCGATTGTCTTCCCATTGGGGCGGCGCGCCAGCACGTGGGCGAAGTCGAATGCATCGTAGGCAAAGTTGTGCGCGTGAAAGTCGGAGCCAAAGGAGTCCACTTCGTGGACTTCTGTGGCGAGCAAATGGCTTGCCCGTTTACAGTTGTGGTCTTCCCGCACGATCTAAAAGATGTGGGCGATGTACGCCGCCTTACCGGGCACGTGATTGAAATTCACGGTCCCGTGAAACTGTACGATGGACGCGCCGAAATCATCCTGAGCCGCGTTGGACAGGTGACAGGCGGCTCAACCTTGATTCCACCCATGCCGAAAAATTACGACGTAGAAAAAGAAGGCCACTATAGCGCCGGCAGAATGCGTCCTACCAAGAAGCCGGCGAAAACCAAAGGAACGCCCGCGAGCACGGCAACTTATGGCAACGAGGCGGACGCGGAACAATCGCCACAGTAAAGCTAAACCATCCCCTTGCGCAGTTCCTCCAGCGGATATTTCGTTCCGCGCCAGACGATTCCGTCCTGCCGCAGCGTAAGAACCATCGATCGCAACAAGGTATAAACAAACAGCGCCGTGCTGACCGGATGGAGCAGGAAGTAGTAAGCCGGAACCTTCGATCGCCACGACATTCCTAAGTAAATCAGGAACATCGACGCCAGCGCGATGCCATATGGCAAGCGTGCCCATCCCTGCGCCAGCCATACGCCCAGGAACGGCATGAGATTCAGAAAGGCTAGACCGAAAGCCGAGATAACGGTGCGCGGCCACTGGAAGGATAAGACTGCGAAGAAGTTCTTCGTCAAGTTGTTGACTACGCCGGAAGCGCCGCGGGCCCAGCGAATCGAGATCAAGTCGTCGCCAAAGACATTGCGTTGGGCGAAGCCGGCATTTTTCACCACTTTGCCGAGTTTCATGTCGTCGAGCACTTCCATGCGCAAAGCTTCGTATGTTCCCACGGCTTCATAGACGCTGCGGCGAATTAAGTTAAACGCGCCCACGCCCATATGATCCCGCGCCTTCGGGTCGGCCACTTTCCAGGGCCGATGGCCGAAGACAAACATGGTCTGGAAGAAGGCGATCATCATGTATTCGCCGGGACGCTTCATGATCATCTGGGGAAACACGACCACATGATCTGCATTTTCAGCCTCCGCATAGGCCAGGGCGCGGCGCAGAGATTCCGGTTGGAAGAGCACGTCGGCGTCGGTAAAGAGCAACCACTCTCCCGTCGCCTGAGTGGTAGCGGTCCACATGGCGTGGGTCTTGCCCAGCCAACCGGAGGGCAACTCTCGATGATGGATCACGCGAAGCACAGGCCCCACCCTTCGACTCTGCTCAGGGCATGCTTCTCGCAAAGGACGCGAGACGTGGGACGCCCGGGCCAAGCTTTCCATGATCTCGCCCGTACGATCAGTGGAGCGGTCATTGACGGCAATCACTTCGTAATTGTCGTAGTCGAGGGCGAGCAATTGAGTGAGCGATTGTTCAATGTCGTTTTCTTCATTGCGCGCGGGAACGATGATCGAAACGCGAGGATTGCCCGCGGACGCAACCGGATTCCGGTCCCAGCCGGGGGTTGCGATATTGGCCACGCTGGGCATGCCGAGTGCGGCGTCGACGATGCGAGAAAACCAGGCCAGCGCGAGAATCGTTCCCAGTATCCAGTGAATGTATTGCATCCTGCCTAGGTCTTCCCTGCCTCGAGTGCAGCGCCATCGGCTCGTACCAGCGGCGCGAATTTCATCCCGTAAAACAGTATGGCAGAAGAAATGACCATGGCGATCACGGGCAGGACAAAGGCGGCTTGCAGTGAGCGCCGGTCCGCGACCCAACCCATCATGGTCGGTGAAGGTACGTCACCCAGAAGGTGAATGATGAAGATGTTCACCGCCAGCGCCGTAGCCCGAATATGGGCTCCAACGGAGTTAATCACCGCCGCATTGAGCGGTGAGGTATTGAGCAGCAGAAAGAAAGCTGCCAGCGCGATCGCCGGGATCATAACCGGGCCGTGAGCGAACAGGGCGACGATCATGAGAGGGACGCCTAAAGCCATGCTCGCAGCCGAAACCAGGTAATAAGAACCTTTCATCCGCGGCAGCAAATAGTCGCCCAACCAGCCTCCGGCCAGCGAAGCCACAATGCCGTCAATCACGATAATAATGCCGAACTTGAAATTGGCCGCTGCCAGAGTGTAATGGCGCTCGCTATAGAGAAACTGTGGCATCCATACCTGCACGCCTCCTAACGAGTAGGTCATGAATGCCATCCCGAGAGTCGCCGTGAGGAACGCTGGATTCAGCACAACTTTCGACCACAGTGTTTTCAGGAAAAAGTAGTTGCGGACCAGAAACTGCCTCAGCGCGCTACCCTGGAATCCTTCCGGCAACCAGTCAGCTTGGTCTTTGGTGGAATCGAATTGCCCACGCTCCGGCTCGGTGAGGAACAAAGCTGCGATGGCCAGCACGAAGCCCGGAGCGGCGGCGATGTAAAAGGGAAAACGCCAGCCGTAGTGCGGAGCCAAATATCCGCCTAGTAAATACCCAGCCGCCGAGCCCACCGGGATCGCCAGATAGAAAACGCCCAGGATGCGTCCCCTCACGTTTTCGGCGAACAGGTCAGAGACGAAGGTGGGAGCGATCGTGACGAACGTCGCCTCGCCCACTCCGACGAGGGTGTGCCGGATCAGCAACTCGGTGTAGTTGTGCGTGACCGCAGTGAGCAAGGTGAGGCCGCTCCAGAAGAGCGCGCCCAGCACGATGATGAGCTTGCGCGAATAACGATCGGCGAGCGGGCCCACAAAGGGCGCCGCAATCATGTAGAAGCCAAGAAAGGCGCTGGTCAGATATCCAACCTGCGCTTTATTGATGTGGAACTCGACCTGAATGAGCGGCTGAACCGCAAACAGCACGTTGCGGTCCGCGTAATTCAGCAGATTGAGCGCAGTCAGGACAATCAGCGCGGTGCGCGGATGCAGATCGGGTTTGGCCACAGGTCCAGCGAATATAGCATGATGTGAAAAAGGCCGGCCGAATCAGGCAGGCGAATCACGACCGCTTGAACTTCGGCCTCGGCCACTTCGCAATTACTACGGTCGAGATCCCGCCGCGCGGCCGGAAATCTCCCTTCACCTCTGCCCACACCGGCTTCGCCCAGCGCACGACATCTTCGAGGACGCGGTTTACGATGTTCTCCTGAAAAATCCCCAGGTTGCGGTAGCTTTGCAGATATTCTTTGTAGGACTTGAGTTCCAGACAAGCCTTGTCCGGCTGGTAACGCAGTGTGATCACGCCAAAATCGGGCAAGCCGGTCTTCGGACAAACGGAAGTAAATTCGGGATCGTCGATCACGATCTCGTATCCCGGAAACTGATTTGGCCAGGTCTCGATCTCAGGAAACTTGGCGTCCAGGCCGGCAGCAGCGTGCTCCGGCGTGTAGCGGCTCGGCTTTGGCATGAAGACATTGTAGCGGCTTTCGATCGAGAAACGCTGTGGCCTGGGGGGCTGTTTCGGAGTGAACCAAGTGCGAACGGCACCTCTTCATCGGTGCGCCGCATTCTGGCGCACCCGCCGACCCTCGCCCGCATCTAAATCGATATCGGATGGAATGAGCGGCGGGTCCTTTCAGGCCCCTGCCAGTGGTAAATTATTACTTGCAGTTGTCGCGGTTGTGCCCTGAAAAGAAAATCGGTTGGCAACCAACAATAACTCGAATGGGCGGCCCGCTTCCCGCCAGGGCCGCCTCTGGTGGGTGCTTGGAGTGCTTGCCGCACTCGCCATCATTCCTGTATTTACCCGCCCCGGCCCTTTGAAAGTTCGCACTACGACCGTAGAACGCGGGCCCATTCGCAGCCTGATCTCCACCAACGGCAAAGTTGAGCCGATGCGGAATTTTGAAGCGCACGCGCCGGCGCCGACCACAGTCCAGCACCTCTTCATCAAAGAAGGCGACCATGTTCGCCAGGGACAACTGCTGCTTCAACTCGATGATGCGGATCTGCGCAGCCAGGCCGCCCGCGCCCAGGCGCAAATGAAGGCGGCGCAGGCCGATGAGGCCGATCTGAGCGGCGGAGGCACGCGCGAAGAAGTGCTTACGCTGGACGCGCAACTGCTCAAAGCCCGCAACGCTCGCGATGCGGCGCAGCGCAATCTCGACGCCTTACGCCGCCTGCAGCAGCAGGGCGCAGCTTCCGGGGGCGAGGTCAAACAGGCCGAAGATACTTTGCAACGCGCCCAGGCCGACACCACGCTGCTCGAGCAAAAACAGAAAGACCGCTACTCGCAGCCGGAAGTGGCGAAAGTTCAGGCGCAGGGAGCCGAGGCGCAGGCCGCCTATGACGCTGCGGAAGATGCCCTGCGCAAATCGAGCGTGCGCGCGCCCTTCGATGGCATTGTGTATGCCCTTCCGGTTAAGCAAGGCGGTTATGTGCAGACTGGAGATCTTCTTTTGCAGGAAGGCGATCTCTCGAAAATGCTGGTGCGTACCTTTGTCGACGAGCCCGACATTGGGCGCTTGTCCCCCGGACAGAAAATTGAAGTTACCTGGGACGCCCTGCCGAACCGCACCTGGAGCGGGTCGGTCAGCACGGTGCCCTCCACCGTGAAACTTCGCGGCGCGCGCAATGTGGGAGAAGTCACCTGCACCGTCGACAACCACGATCTGCGTTTGTTGCCCAATGTCAACGTCGGCGTGACCATCATCACGGCCGAGCACAGCAGCGTTCTGACGGTTCTTCGCGAAGCGGTTCGCAACGATGGCGACAAGCCGTACGTTTATCAGGTCGTCGATGGCGAACTGAAACGCCGCGTCGTGGAAGTGTCTTTGCAGAATCTGACTCGCGTCGAGATCGACGGCGGGCTTCCAGAAAATGCAGTAGTGGCGCTCTCCTCCACTGATTCCAAACCTCTCACCGACGGCGCGAAGGTCAAGGTGGTGCCGTGAGGCGATGAGGCATCCTCCACCAGAGGGTTCCCCATCCTGGTCGCGTTCTTCGCGAAAGAGTGGGGCCTTGGACTTCCTGAAGTCAGTAATTTTTTTGCTGGCGATCCCGCTGTCGGTGGCTGCGCAAGCACCGCGAGACCTGCTCGCCTCGGGTCATGTCGATGAGGCGCTGCAAACTCTGAACCAGCAAGCACAAACCGCTCCCACGGGCGAAACTTTTAACCTTCTCTGCCGCGCTCATTTCGAACTGGGCGAGTGGGACGCTGCCATTTCCTCGTGCGAGCGCGCCGTTGCGCTCGCGCCCAACAACAGCCTCTATCATCTGTGGCTGGGCCGCGCGTCTGGTGAAAAGGCCGATCACGCCAGCTTTCTGAGCGCAACCGGCCTGGCCAAGAAGGTTCGCACTGAGTTGGAACGCGCCGTGGAACTTGACCCCGCCAATTGGGAAGCGCGCACCGACCTGGCTGAGTTTTATATTGAGGCTCCGGGAATTGTCGGCGGCGGAAAGGACAAAGCGCGCGCTCAAGCGGAAAAACTCGCCCCTCTGAATTTAGCCAGCTCACATTGGGTGAAGGCACGCATCGCGGAAAAAGAAAAAGACGAGGCCACCGCCGAGCGTGAATATCACGCGGCCATCGATGCCAGCCAGGGTGGCGTGCGGGCGTGGTTGAACCTTGCCGGTTTCTACCGTCACCTGAATCAATTCGACGCCATGGAGCAAGCTCTGCACACGATGGAGTCGCGGCCGCTCGATCATCCCGCTGCATTGGTCGACGGCGCGAGCATGTTGCTGCGCAGCGAACGCAACTTACCCTTGGCTGTGCGGCTGGCACGCCGTTATCTGGTTTCGACTACGGTCGAAGAAGCTCCGGCTTTCAAGGCTCACGCCATACTCGGCGACTTGTTGGAAAAACAAGGAGAGCGCGCCGAAGCTGCCGAAGAGTACCGCGCCGCGCTGGCCCTGGCCCACTCCTATCGCCCCGCGCGTGACGGATTGAAGCGGGTGACGCGGTAGCCGTACGGCCCTTGGGAAGGGCACGATTTCAGTCGTTCCGTTAAGTCCTCAAGAATCAGCCGCGCTTTAGCGCCCGAGGTTCGCTCTCTGCTGGCAAAACAAGTTTTTTCTCAGTCGTTCCGCTAACTTATGAAACACCACACTAGCTCTTGGTTTTGGCTTTCGGCCTCGGTGAGCGCTCTCCGTGATTGCTTGATCGGTCCAAACGCTCAGGAATGCCCGTGATCAGGCCTTGATAATCTGTCAGGCGGTCGCCCATGATGACCACACCCTTCGAGGTGATTTCATATTCGCGGATATCCTTGCTATGGTTGCCACCGCGCATCTTGATCACGACCATGATCTTGCGCAGCTGCCCGTCGATGCATACGTACCGCAGCCGGATAATGTCATCGGTAAGAAAAGAAATTGAGTAGGTGCTAAACGGAAATTCCGTGAAAGATTCGTTCACCTCGACCGTGCTCAGAATGGTTACTCCAACTCCGGTCAAAGCCATGATCATGCGGTAGAGCGATTCGCGAAAGTCCGCGCGGAAGCCCGGTGCCAGCGCCATCTCAAAACCCGCCAGCGAATCAATTACCAGGCGTTTGGCGCCAATCTTCCGGACCGCGGTGAGAATCTCGTGCATGGTTTCATCCACCGAGAGATCCAGCGGACGAAGATAGAGAATTTCAAGCTTGTTTTCTTTTCGCGGCGTCTTCAAATCCAGGCCGAAACTGCCGGCCCGCTCCGTATACTCTTGCGGTCGTTCTTCAAAAACCACCACAATTCCTGGCTCCCCCTGGCGTATACCCTCGGCGATGAATTGGGTTGCCAAAACCGATTTTCCCGTCCCCGACGCCCCTGCTACCAGAACACTATCGCCTTCAGGAATGCCCCCGCCAAGCATCTTGTCTAATTCCGGAATACCCATGGAAAGCCGCCGTGTACTGGGCATCTTCCTTGTTTGTCCGGCCAGCCCAAGCGTACGCGAGAAAGCTTGCAGCCCGGCATTGGTAATGCGGAAGGTGTGCAGTCCGGGCACGGATGCCTGCCCGCGCAATTTCACGATCTGCAGCTTCCGCACAATGGAACTTCGCTCCGACGCTTGGTAGAGCCAAAACAACCCATCGGAGACCGTGAATACAGGATTGTCTCGGATTTCACCTTCGATATATTCCCCAACCAGAAAAGTCGTGGATTGCCAACTGGTGAGGAGCAGGGCTAAGCGCTGAATGAAAGCTTGCAACTCCACTTCCGTTGTACCGCCGAGCGCCTTCCGCACCACGGTGCGAAAGGAATCCACGACCACGACGCCAGGGCTTGCCTTCTCCACCTCTTTGGTAATCTCCTCCAGGACCGCTTCTAAGTCCTTCTCCAACACAACCTGGCTCAAGCTGATGAAGCGGACGGCGGTGTTTAGCTTGGACTGGTCGAAGAACGTGTACTGTTGCTGGTATCGCAGCATCTTGAGGGCGGGTTCGCCGAGGATAGTGAAATAGAGAGCCGGGCGCTCCGGCGTCGCGTTGGCAAAGACGATTTGGTGCGCCAGCGTGGTCTTGCCGCTGCCGGGAGCGCCGGCAATGATATTAAAAGAATATTCCGGCAGACCCCCGCCCAGAATTTCATCGAGGCCTGGGACCCCGGTCGGCAGTTTTTTTATTTTCACTGTATCTGCTGGGCTCATGCTTTCCTTTCCTTCTCGGAGACGCGCCCGTCGAAGGCGGCCTCCGGCCACACGTCCTGAACCAGTCGCAACGTTAAACCCTCACCTATGAAAGTGAGGAGCAGCCCGATTAACTGGGCAATCAGAATGGCCCCTGGATCCCTGGCCTGTTCCTTGTCAGTTTGCGAAGCCAGCTCATCCAAACCTTTCAAGGAGCCATCCGCACCCACCTGTACCACGCTGAGACTGGGAGCTTCCGCCTTGGCCAACGTCAGGGCACGGGAAAGGAGTGAGCGAAAACCGGCAACTCCCGCGAGTGTAATGAGGGGGCGGCGCAGCTTCAGACAGACACGAAAGGCCGCAGACTCCGCTGGATCGGAGTTCTGGGGCGCAACCGCTTCGTAAACCAGAAGGCGCTGGGCCAAATATCGCGACTCTGGAAGGCCGCCTATTCTTCCTTCTTCGGTAGGCATGGCGATCCTTGTGCTCAGTTCGGCTTCGGGCATTTCATGGTCGCCACTACCGCCAATACGGCGGCAGCGTTGCGAACGCTCTCTGCGATCGTCATCAGCGCTTCCGCGACCGGTGGATTGTACTCCGCCAGCCCGTCGAGACGCGTACTGATGTTTTGCAGTTGATCCACTTCGTTGAGGATCGCTTCGAAACCTACGGGGGCGCCGAAGGTGGGGAGGACGCCAAGGTGGGGGAGAACTTCAGAGATCACCAATCGCAACGTAACCCCTTGGCCAACGAAGTCGAGAAGCAGCCCGATCAGATGGGCAATCAGAATGAGTCCTGCCTCCCTG
This sequence comes from uncultured Acidobacteriaceae bacterium, assembly GCA_963710965.1. Lineage (GTDB taxonomy): Bacteria > Acidobacteriota > Terriglobia > Terriglobales > Acidobacteriaceae > Sulfotelmatobacter. Next base: position 57,508 of record CAVQCP010000006.1, read on the forward strand.
GCCTGGTCCGGGTTGGTCTGGGGCCGAAACTCATCGAGACCCTTTAAGGATCCATCCTCCGCAACTTGCACGACGCCAAGACTGGGAGATTCAGCCCTGGCCAGCGTCAGCGCACGAGCGAGCAGCGCGCGGAAACCGGCAACCCCCGTGAGTGCACAGACAGGTTGGCGCAGACCCTCGCAGAGGTGAAATGCCGCGAATTCCGTGGGCTCCGAGATTCTGCCCGCAATGATTTCAAATGCAAGAAGGCGCTGGGCCAAATCTCGCTGTACAGGCATCACTTTCATCCTTTCCGTAGCCCTGCAAAATGACGGGACACCTGGACGGGAAAGTTGCGGCTTAATGTTACACGCTTGGGGGTCGGAGTGCACCCCCTTCATCGGATTCTGATATCGCCGCTGTCCCGAAGTGGGACGACGCGGCCCCCAGTAGGCGTAGTTTAGGTGTTCTGGGGCTGGGTGTTCTGGGATCTCCGCGATGGCGCGGACTGCGCTCGACTGAACAACGCTGGCGACCGCAACTGCCGGCAGACTTCCTCAAAATCCCCGCGGATTCCCTTCCAGCGCAGGTCTTCGACCGTATCGAATACCGGCACATCCAGACGCAAAGTCGCCAGCGTGCGGAATAACAACGCATCATTCCACGCATCGAAAAGCGATTCCGATAAGGCACGCGCTCTCCGGATGGAGGGATGCCACTGTTGCCAATCTTTCGGAATGTCTTCCAGGTGCGAATACTGCGATAAGACAGCGGCCGCCGCCTTCGCGCCCCACCCTGCGATTCCCGGAAATCCGTCGGAGCTGTCGCCGACGACTGCCAAATAATCGGGAATCGATGGCGGCTTCACCCCAAATTTGGCCACGACTCCGGCTTCATCGCGGAGGATGTTTTGGCGGCGGTCGAGTTGCACCACTCGTTCGCCGGCGACGCACTGCGCCAGATCTTTGTCCGGGGTACAGATTAGAACTTTAGTTACGCGATTCTCTGCCGCCGCTCGCTTCGCCGCTGACGCCAGCGCGTCATCCGCCTCGAACTCGACCATGGGCCATACCATCACCCCCATGGCATCGAAAGCTTCTTCGAGAACAGAAAATTGCGAAAGCAGTTCCGGAGGCACGCCTTCGCTGGTCTTGTATCCCGAATAAAGATCGTTGCGAAAGGATTCCACGACGTGATCGGTGGCCACCCCGATGTGGGTTGCGCCGCCTTCGATCATCGACAACACGGAGTTCAGCACTCCGCGCACCGCGCCAACCTCCTGGCCGTTTATATCCGCCGCGGCGGGTACGGCAAAAAAGTGGCGGAAGAGTTCGTAGGTGCCGTCGACGAGGTGAATGTCCATACAGCTTCGATAAGCTTTCCGCTGCCGATGGTATACGATTTAAAAGATGACGTTGGAAAGATTCTTGTTCGGCGGCTTAGCCCATCGATAATGACGATGACCGGCGTACGCATGGACAAATGGCTCTGGGCCGCGAGATTTTTCAAGACGCGGTCGCTGGCGGCGAAGGCCTGCGAACTGGGCAGAATTCAATCCAATGGCCAGTCCGCCAAGGCCGCGCGCGATGTTCGCATCAGCGACAGGCTGAGCGTGACCAATGATGGTGGAGACTTCGAGATCGAAGTCCTCGGACTCAGCGACGTTCGCGGGCCGGCTTCGGTGGCGCAAACGCTTTACCGGGAAACTGAAGCCAGCCGCGAGATGCGCCAGAAAGTAGCCGCCGAGCGCAGAGCGGCAATGCAGTTCGAACAGTTGCCCGCAGGCCGTCCCTCCAAGCGCGACCGCCGCCACATCATCAATTTTCGCGGACGGGCTTAACGTCAATCGGGATTCGCTGACTACGACTACCGGTCGCTTCCTGTCTCAGCCTTTTTCGCGGGGCATGGGGCTCCGCGGCGAGAACCTTCAGTTCGCTTCTTAGGCCTTCGGCAAGTTCCCTGACCCCGCGTCTTATCTCTTTACGATCGATCGCGGCGAAGCCCAGCTGTAAACCCTGCCGCGCAGCTCGACCGCGCCAATAGCGGCTCAAGGGGGTTACGTCCACATCTCTTCGCGCAGCAGCGGCGGTGGCGGATTCGCTATCCAGGCCATCCCGCAACCATCCGACGGTTTGCAGTCCTGCTTCCACGCTCGACATTTTCAACAAGCCAGAAAGATGCGTCCGCGCTTCCTCCAGGAGAGTCGTCAGACGCTCCGTGTAGATCGCGCGCATGCGTCGCAGGTGACGGCCGAAATGGCCTTCTGCGATGAAATCTGTTAGCACAAGTTGTTCCAACATGGGCGCGTGCCGGCTGGTCAGCGACTTGACCGCCGAAAAATGCTTCACCAGATCGGAAGGGATAACAAGATATCCCAGGCGCAGCGATGGAAACAGCACCTTGCTGAAGCTCCCCGCATAGAGAACCAACCCATTTCTATCGAGACCCTGAAGCGCAGGAATCGGACGCCCCGCGTACCTGTATTCGCTGTCGTAGTCGTCTTCGAAGATCAGAGCTTTACTCCGATGCGCCCATTCCAGCAATTCCAAACGTCGGGGCAGGCTCATGGTGGTCCCCATGGGAAACTGATGTCCGGGAGTGACGTAGACGAGCCGCACTTGCCCCGCGGGAAGTTGGTCGACACGCATACCCTGTTCATCCAGGCCTGCGGCCGAAATCTTCGCCCCCAGTGCCTGAAAAACGAGCGCTGCGCCCGGGTACCCCGGATTCTCCATAACCACGCGATCTCCCGGATCCAGGAAAAGCCGCGCCACCAGATCGAGGGCTTCCTGCACTCCGGAGACAATGGCCACTTGCTCAGGGCGGCACTCCACGCCGCGCGATTGGCTTAAGTATTCCGTCAAAGCCTGCCGGAGCGGCAGATGGCCAAGCGCATCGCCTCCCATCAGCAGACTTCGAGTAATGCGACGCAAGCTACGAGTTGTAATTTGCGTCCAAACATCGACGGGAAAGAGATCTAACGCAGGCAGATCGCAACGGAAGGCCCGGGTTGGACGATTGGCAAAGCCCGGGAAACACTTTGTCTGGCTTGCATATTGCGAGAACCTGCGCTTTTGTTTCAGTTGCAATTCGGTTCTTGCGCCGGACGCTCGCCCAATCTGAAGCAGTTCTTCCGGCAGGATTCTGCTGACGAAGGTGCCCGAGCCCACGCTACCTTCGACGTAGCCTTCGGACTTCAATTGCTCGAAAGCATTGACGATGGTTCCGCGAGCGAGTCCGTATTGGTCCGCCAAATCCCGCGTCGCGGGCAAACGTGCACCGGGACGCAACCGCCCTTGAAGAATTTGACGGCGCAACGCGGAATAAAGCCAGCGATAGGCTGGCATTCCGGGATCAGCGGGAGGCAGGGCAAGCTCAAACGAAGTCGTCAGCTTCGCCATAAGTGGTACAGCTACTGTATCTCATAATGGACCTTGTGGGTAGTCCATTAAGAACAGTAATGTGCAAGAGGTGAGGTGAGCAATGCGCTCTAAGAAAAAACCATTGGTCGCAATGATCGCATTAGGTTTATCGGCGTCGCTCTCGACAAGTCCGGCATGGGGCAGTGGAAAGCCCGCCGCCGCTCAAAGCCCTCCCAAGGACCGTGCCCGGATCTTGCTCTCGCAACCCTTGCCGAAGTTGGCCGGGAAACATCTCAGGGCGGTCCTGGTCGAGGTTCACTACGAGCCGGGAGAAGCGTCAATGCCCCACAGCCATGGCTGTGCCGTGGTGGGCTATGTGGTCGAAGGGGCAATCCGGAGCCAAGTGCAGGGTGAAGCGGAAAAGATTTACAGAGTCGGTGAGAGCTTTTACGAACCCGCGAACGGAGTTCACCAGGTTTCGGCGAATGCCAGTCCCACCCAACCGGCAAAGTTTGTTGCATATTTCATTTGCGATCACGACGCTCCGTTGAGCGTGAATGTGCCGGAACCTAACGCGAAGGGAGCATCATCCCGATGATTCAGCAAAATCAGTTTCGGCAAAACCCGATTCAGCAAAACCAAACCGCCCTGCCAGCCGCGCTGCCGAGTGTGCGCCCCAGGGCGCGGGAGGTGAATTGGCGTCGCGTGGGAGTGCTTTACGCCCGTATTGCCCTGGGTACAGCGTTTCTTTCCGCCGTGGCTTCGCGCTTCGGTCTGTGGGATCGAACGCTCGACCAGAACCACTTTGCCCGTTTCATCGAGTACGCGGCGCAGGTGAATTCATTCCTGCCGTTGGCGGTAATTCCATATGTTGCCGTCGCGGCCACGGTGGCCGAAACTTCTCTGGGAATTCTGCTGATCCTGGGATTATGGCTCGGCTGGGTTTCGCTGGCGAGTGCGCTCCTGCTGGCCATGTTCGGGACGGCGATGGCAATTTCTTTTGGGCTGCAGTCGCCTATGGATTATTCCGTCTTTTCTGCCTCGAGCGCAGCCCTACTTTTGGCGCTCGACGCTTTCGCGCACAACGGGCGAACAGTTTCTCAACCCTGAAAGGAAAAAACGATGAAACGTAACCGCATCAGCATTCCGGTAGTCGCGGTCTTATTGACCGCCCTGAGCACTGCAAACTGTTTCGCTCAGAAACAAAATGATCAAGCGTTGCTGCAGGCGCGCGAAACCGTATGGCGTGCCTGGTTTGATGGCAACACCAAGACTCTCGCAGAATTGGTACCGGCAGAGACCATCGTCATGAGCGGGGGCGAGGACAGATGGAAGAACCAGGCGGACGTACTTCAATCCGCGATGGAATTTCACGCACAGGGTGGAAAGCTGGTTCGCCTGGAATTTCCGCGCACTGAAGTGCAGCACTTCGGCGATGTAGCGATCGTGTGGAGCAGCTTCCTGGTCGAGACGGAAGTTGGCGGCAAGCGAACCTCCAGCTCGGGCCGCGCAACGGAAATCTTCGTCCGCGAAAATGGCCATTGGTCCAATCCAGGTTGGCATACCGAATCAAATAAATAAACGCAACGCGGGTAGTGCACTTGCAAAATAAATCCAATTCAGGAGAACAGCATGACGAATGCAGACGAAAGAAACGCGGCCTCCGCGGAAAGCTATTACCAGGCGATGAACGACAAAAACCTGCCAGCGATGGCCCAGTACCTGCACCCCGACGTTCGACTCATCAGTCCGCTGGATGCGCTAACCGGAAAAGAGGCGGTGCTTGAGGCCGCCAGCCGGCTCTTCAACTTTATGAAGGGCGTGAAGGTGCGCGCGACCGTTAGCTCTGACGGTCAGGCGATGCTGACCTATGACATGGATTTTGCCGAGCCTGTCGGAGTCTGCCGCGCAGCGGCGTGGATGACGTTCAAAGATGGTCTCATCGCCAGCAACGAGCTCTTCTTCGATGCCAGGCCTTTTGACAAGAGTTCCAGATAGGCCGCTTTTAACCTATTTCCAGGGCCGCTGGCTTGACGGGAGTGATGCATCACTTCGAGCATCACTCCCATCAAAGCGATCTCTACTTGCGCGCGTTGGCCTCTTCCGCGCGAATCAAGCCGTGGACCACATCTTCGTCCGTGAGTTGCTCGTAGGCATGTTCACCATGGAGCGACTCGTCGAGGCCGATCTCTTCTGACGCTCCGCTGACTTTCACCGGAGTAAAAGCGTCGATAATCCGCAGCATGCCGTAGGTAAACCCGAATGCCCAGAAAGAGGAGAAGACAACCGCCGTAACCTGCTTCAGCAGGAAGAGCGGATCGCCATACAGCAATCCGTTCGGCCCCGCGGGATTGAACGCCTGGTTGGCGAAGACACCCAGCAGAATGATACCCAGCAGTCCGCCCACGCCATGAACACCCCAAACATCGAGGGCGTCGTCCCAATGCAGTTTGTTCTTCATTTCCACGGCGTAGTAGCAAACTACGCCGGAGATGATACCGATCATCACTGCGGTGGTGGGCGAAACGTATCCAGCTGCCGGCGTCACGGTGGCCAGTCCGGCGACTGCGCCGGTCAGCAATCCAAGAAACTTCGGCTTCTTCTCGTTCAGCCACGCTACCAGCAGCCACGCTACTGCCGCGAAAGAGGCAGCCACATCGGTATTCAAGAACGCCGTCGCGGTGACGGAATCGACGCGCATCTCACTGCCTGCGTTAAAACCGTACCATCCAAACCACAACAAACCTGTGCCCAGGGCCACGAGCGGGATGCTATGCGGACCACGGTCGATCACGCGGCGTTTCCCTACGTATAGGACTGACGCCAGAGCTGCGAAGCCGGCAATGTTGTGGACTACGATGCCGCCCGCGAAATCTCGCACGCCCCATTGCTGCAGGAATCCGCCGCCCCACACCATGTGGACGAAGGGGAAGTACACCAGCGTCAGCCATCCGGTGAGAAACAGCATGTAGGCTTTAAAGGTGACCCGGTTCGTGAATGCTCCGGAAATAAGGGCCGGGGTAATAATGGCGAACATCATTTGATAGGCGATGAAGACGAACGCGGGAATGCTCTCATTCGGCGAGGGGGTGTTGAGAGTGATTCCACGCAGGAAGGCGTTATGGAAGTTTCCAATGACTCCATGCCAGTCGCCGCTGAAGCACAGAGAATAGCCGTAGGCGTACCAAATCACGGTGGTCCAGCCCATGGAGACGAAGCTCTGAATCATGATGGCGAGGACGTTTTTGCGACCCACCAGGCCGCCGTAGAAAAAGGCAAGTCCCGGCGTCATGAGCATGACCAGGCTGGTGCATAAAATCATGAAGCCGGTATTGCCGGTGTCGAGGTGAAGCATACGAGCCTCCGAAGATGTAGAGAAGTTGGCAGCAGAATGCGTGCCGGTGGGGTCCGACCGAAACACTCCCGCGCAGGTGGAGGGCCCTCAGACCCAGATGCGCGAAAAGCTCTGTTACAGGTAGAGGCTGCCCTTATTCAGGGAAAAACTCAGTGACGGTCGTCACCTTAGGTTGTGGCTTTATGTAGAAGACGGGAATGGTTACGGGCGCCGGTTGCGATAGAGGGATGCATCGACCTGCCGCGCCATCGCGTCCGCATCCAGGTCGAGTCCCAGGAAGTGTCTGACGCTCCGCGCCGTAACCACTGGATCCTCCACCAACTTCCGGTATTCCACGGAATGAATGGGCACACCCATCTTCTCGAGCCGGGCACGCACCTCGCGCAGATGTTTTGTGAAAGCAGCGGTCATCAAATCGTCGCTGGCGGCACCGGCGGTTCCGCGTCGCTTCATCATTTCCTTCTGCGAAGCCAGCACCTCCGGCAAGGGACGTTCCATGAAGAGCACTTTGTAGCTGCGGCCTTCGGGCAGAGACAGGAGAAGCTGGGAAATCACCTTCACAGCTTTTCCTTCGGCGGCATCGATCAACTCGGGCTGCCTAGGTAAAAGCTTGGCAGGCTCCCACTCGCAATAGCCGCGCGGATTATCGTCATCCGGTTTCCGCTCGGAATCCGTAAGCAGCGTCAGGCCGCCGGCAGCCAGCATCTGCATCATCAATGAAGTGCCCGAACGCGGCAGTCCCGATACGATCGTGATCACGGTCTTAACGTATACCTTTTCATTAAGCCTGACTCCCCCTGTTGATCCATTACTTGATCCTCTACCTGGTCCGTGAGATCCGCCAGTATGGCACTTTTGTGCCATACGCAAATTCTTTCAGTCTTGACAGTCAAAGTAGCAGGACTACTCTGGCTGAGTCCACTGGAGGGAAATCATGCCACGCCCTAACCCCGCCCGCTCGGCAAGCGCATTGCTACCGGCAACCCTTGACCATCGCATGAAGCTGTATTCCACGGCCGCCGCGGCCGCTGGCGTAAGCATGCTGGCCCTGGCACAGCCCGCCGAGGCGAAGGTGGTTTATACCCCTGTGAACATCAACATTGCGGGCAAGCTTCCCTACGCGCTCGATGTCAACGGCGACGGAATCCCGGATTTCACCTTTACCACCTTTGGAGCCGACCATACAACGCTTCTCATCTGCGATCTGGATACTGTCGGCAACGCCCTGCAGTCCTATAAAGGTGAGAAAGCCGAAGCCGGCGCTTTCCCGGCGGGTGCGGCTATCGGACCGGCGCAGAATTTCACCTCCGCTACTACCTACGGCGGCGTGTTTATGGCTGCATTCTTCGCCTACAGCGTGACGGATTCGTGGGGGCCATGGCATTCCGTCTACCAGCGTTATCTAGGCATGAAATTCCTTATCGACGGGGAGGTTCACTACGGCTGGGCACGCTTCTCCCTCGACAAAATGGGCCAGAAGATCGTGCTTCAGGGCTACGCCTACGAGACTGATGTGAACAAAAAAATCACCGCCGGCGACGAGGGACCTGACACGAAAGTCGCCGCTGAGACTCCAGCAGTTCCTGCGACCCAATCGGCCGGCTTGGGCATGTTGGCGATGGGAGCGGCCACGCTGCCTCTCTGGCGACGGGAGTCGCCCCTCTAAACCATCACCCTAAACCCACAGTTTGATCGGAGGCTTCTGCCATGCCACGCAAACATCGCGCCCGGGTTGCGCTGCCCGCAACCGTCGACCATCACATGAAGTTGTATTCCACCGCTGCCGCCGCGGCCGGCGTCAGTATCCTGGCCATGGCGCAAGCTGCTGAAGCAAAGGTCGTTTACACGCCCGTTAACGTTAACCTCGATGCCTACAGGTCCTTCCCTCTCGATGTAAATGGCGACGGAATCCCGGATTTCAACTTTGCCTTCGTCGCCTCTGGCCACTCATCTTTTCTGATTGCCGAATTGGACACGGTGGGCAATGCCGTCCAAACACGCCGGGGTCTGGCAAACTTTGAGGCGGGAGCCTTTCCGTTCGGCGCGCCCATCGGGCCTGCACAGAATTTCGCCTCCCAGACCTTTTACGGCGGCATATTCATGGCGGCAATCTTCCAATACAGCGGCTCCAATTCCTGGGGTCCTTGGATGAACGTCAACAACCGTTATCTGGGTATGAAGTTCCTCATCGATGGCAAAGTTCATTACGGTTGGGCACGCTTCACGGTTCGCGACTGGTTTCGGTCGGTGGGACCTCATCTTAGCGGCTACGCCTACGAAACCGACCCGGACACGAAAATCACCGCTGGCGACGAAGGCACCGAAAAGAAAACAGCGGCAGAGATTCAAGCAACTCCCGCAACCGACACCGCCAGTCTGGGCATGCTGGCAATGGGAGCGGCGGGGCTGCCTTTGTGGCGGCGTGACTAGAATCTTTTCACTCATATTGCTGCGGATCAAATAGATCTCTTCAAATGGATCTCCTTAAAAAGATCTCTCCAAAACGGCGACTATGGCATCAGGGGGAAAGTTCGATGCATTTGCGCCAGCAGGCAGAAGGCCAATCTCCTGCAAGCAGCATTGAGCATCGCATCAAGTTTTACTCAATCGCCGCCGCCGCTGCCGGAGTCAGCCTGCTGGCACTCTCGCAACCTGCAAAGGGCGAGATTGTTTACACCAAGGCCGACGTTTCGGTGCCCTCGTTCGGAGGCTACGCTACCGTCGATCTCAATAACGACGGCAAAGCGGATTAGCGCTGTGGCGGCGGAATGAAAGGGTGGGGTCTGAATAGATTTTTCCCCGCTCCGCTTCAGCGCGGCGCGCAGTTTGCGCCGCCAGCAGAAATTTGAGAACTGAATTTTATTGAGAAAGTTGTAGATATCATTTGGGCCAACCCCTCGCAAAAAAAGTTCTGCTCATCGGCTGGGACGCAGCCGACTGGAAGGTCGCCAGCCCGCTCATGGACTCCGGCCTTATGCCAACCCTCGACCGCATGGTGAGCCAGGGGGTGATGGGAAACATCGCCACGCTGCAGCCAATTTTGTCGCCGATGTTGTGGAATTCGATTGCTACCGGCAAAAGGGCGCACAAGCACGGCATCCACGGATTCATGGAGCCCGACCCTCACACCGGAGGCATCCGGCCGGTATCTTCGACTTCGCGCAAAGTCAAAGCCTTGTGGAACATTCTGACCCAGCGGGGCTTCAAAACCCATGTCCTCGGCTGGTTTGCCGGGCATCCGGCCGAGCCCATCAACGGGATTGCGGTTTCCGATCTGTATCCCTACGCTGTCGGGGCGAAGGATAAACCCTGGCCGTTGCCCCCCGGTGCCGTTTATCCCGAAAGCCTGCGCGGCATATTTGCCCGCCTGCGCATGCATCCGGAGGAAGTGACATCGGAGGCGATTCTGCCCTGGATCCCGCGCGCCCCGGAAGTGGATCAGGAAAAAGACCGCGGTCTCGCCGTTTTCTCGAAAATTCTTGCCGAGAATTGCTCCCTCCACAATGCTGCCACCTGGATTCTGCAAAACCAGGCCTGGGATTTTCTGGCGGTTTATTACAACGGCATCGACCACTTCTGCCACGCGTTTATGAACTTCCGGCCGCCGCGTATGGAAGGCATTCCAGAAAAACAATTTGAGATTTACAAAGATGTGATCGACGGCGCCTACCGCTTTCACGACATGATGCTGGAGACGCTGATCACACTGGCCGGACCCGACACGACAGTGCTGCTGGTATCGGATCACGGCTTTCATTCCGATCATCTGCGCCCGCGGGATATTCCGAAAGAGCCAGCCGGACCCGCGGTGCAGCATCGCGCCTTCGGAATTTTCTGCATGAAGGGCGACCACATCAAGCAGGACGAGCGCATCTACGGCGCGACTCTGCTCGATGTCGCTCCCACCGTTCTGACTTTATTTGGACTACCAGTGGGATCGGATATGGATGGCCGGGTCTTAGTGCAGGCCTTTGAAGCGACGCCTGAAGTGGAACGCATTCCCAGCTGGGAGGACGTACCCGGCGAATGCGGCATGCACCCCGCCGATATGCGCATGGACCCGGCTGCGGCGCAAGCCGTAATCCGACAATTTGTGGCGTTGGGTTACATTCAACCGCCCTCGGAGGATGAAGGCAAGGCCGTCGCGAATGCGCTTCGCGAAGGCAAGTTCAATCTGGCGCGAGAGCATCTGGATGCCCGCCAGCCCATGCAGGCTCTTCCGTTGCTGGAGGAGTTGTCGCGAGACGATCCTAAGCAAATGCGCTTCATGCTCCCTCTGGCGCAGTGTTATCTGTCGCTGGGACGCTTGATTGCGGCGCGGCAGGCGATTGAAGAAGTGCTCAATTTCGATAAGCAAATTGCTTTGAATGAGGGCGGCAATAATAACAACAACAATAACAAAGAGGGCGGCAATGGAGACGCGGCTCTCGCCGATTCGCCGGCCGTTCCCCGCCCCCGCCCGTGGGCGGACTGGCTGCTGGGAACCATCGATCTGGCCGAAGGCCGCTACGACCAAGCGCTGGCTCTGCTGCTGCGTGCCGAGCAAGCCCAGCCGCTTCTGCCGAACTTGCATCTGCGCATCGGCGAGACTTACTTGCGCTGCAAGCGTTGGGAAGACGCAGCCCGCGCCTTTCAACGCGCCCTCGAAATCGACGGCGACAGCGCCGAAGCCCATGTCGGCCTAGCCATTGTCTATCTGCGGCAACGGCGAAATGAAGAAGCCGCGTTCGAGGCGCTGATTGGCGTTGGACTTCATCACTTCTTGCCTCTCGGCCATTTCAATCTAGGAATCGCGCTGGCCCGATTGGGGGACCGCGAGCGGGCCCGGCTCGCCTTTGAAACCGCGCTTACCATGCTACCCAGCCTTGCCGCCGCGCATCGCTGGCTCGGTTTTCTCTACGGGCAACCTGGCGGCGATGCGCTTAAAGCTGTGCGTCACCGCTATCTCTACGACCAACTACGCCATCGCGGACACCAGCAGGCGTCAAGACACAACGATCCCCCCAACTCACTGGTCGCAGCCGACCGGGAGCGATAGGTTCGTCTCCGTCCAAAATCCACCAGCGGGCCGGTGGAACGCGCCCCAGCAAGCCTGCTGTCCAACCCCGGACCCATCCTTATCATTTCACTCGCATCAGATAGTCCGTAGAATCTTCCCAGATACTGCGAAGGAATGAATGATGAAAAAGTCATGGCGGAATGCTTGTGTTTCTAGAATTATTTTGGTCACTTTCTTATTTCCTGCTTCCCTGCTGGCCGAACCTGTCCCCCTCCGTCGCGCCCTTGATCTGGCCCTGAAATATGCCACCGGCATCGGCATTTCCACCGCTGACGAGCGCCATGCCTCCGCCGGCTACCGTGAACTGCGCAACAGTTACATCCCGCAACTCAACGCCGGCGCGGGACTCGGCTGGTCCGACGGCTTTCCTCTCAGCCTGGAAGGGGCGGCGCCTTCACTTTTCAACGTGACTGCGCAATCGGCCCTGATCAACCCCGCGCTCAAAGATTTTATCCGCTCCGCCCAATCCGAAGATAAAGTCAGCCTTCTTCGCATCAAGGATCAGCGCAATCAAGTCATTCAAGATACCGTGCTGAGCTACGCGGAACTCGCCAAGTGGGAGCAGCGTTTGAGCCGCCTGCGCGAAGTGCAGTCGGCAGCCCAACAGACCGAAAGCGCAGTCGCCGAGCGCCTGAAAGAAGGCATCGACAGCGAACTCGATTTAACCCAGGCGCGATTATCGGTGGCGCGGGTTCGGTTGCGCATCGCCGAAGCGTCGGGCGCAGCCGATGTTCTGCGCGAACGTCTTTCCCACCTTACCGGATTGCCCGCTGCGACCTTCGAAATCGATGCGGACTCGATTCCAGCTCTTCCTGCGGTAAACACCGCAATGAAAACAGAGGACGAATCCATCGCAAAATCCACGGACGCAAATCCAGCGGTGCAAGCTGCGGTGGAACACGCTCGCGCCCAATTTTTGAAATTGTATGGAGAAAAAAGATCACTGTGGCCCAGCATCGACTTTGCCGCGCAGTACGCTAACCTCGCGACTTACAACAATTATCAGAAGTACTATCAGCCGCATAGTTTTCAACCCAACAATGCGACCGTAGGCGTTGCCATCCACTTGCCATTCCTGAATCTTGCCCAGCATGCCCGCGTGCAGGAAGCCGAATCCGATGCTTTAAAGGCCCAGAAGCAGTCGGAGGCCACACGCAACCAAGTGTCGGAGGAAACCTTGCGCCTGCAGCGATCCGTCACCCAAATGCAAGCGGCGCGAGACGTAGCTCAACTTGAGTACGAGATCGCGCAGAAGAATATCGAAGCCATACGCACGAAAATGGAGTCCTCCACCGCCAATCTGCACGACTTGGACAACGCTCAATCGCAGGCCAGCGAGCGGATGATCAGCTTGCAGGACATTACATTCGAATTAGAACGCAGCCAAGTGGCGCTGATGCGCGCCGAAGGCAATCTGGAAAGCTGGGCGCTGGGGAACAAATGACTCTTTTGCGCCGTTCGCTGCATCAAAATGCTGGTTCAACTACGAACCTGCATGAACACTGCTTTTGAACCGCATCCCACGCAGGTGGATGTTAAAATATTCAATAGTCAATATGCCCCTTAAAACACTGTTTCTAAATCCTCCTTCTTTCGAAAACTTCGACGGCGGGGCTGGTTCCCGTTGGCCCGCCACCCGCGAGATCGAATCGTATTGGTACCCGGTATGGCTCGCTTATCCGGCCGGCATGCTCGAAGGATCACGGTTGCTGGACGCCCCGCCCCACTACATTTCTGCCGAGCAGACTATTGAGATCGCCAAGGATTACGAATTCCTGGTGCTGTTTACCTCGACTCCTGGGTTTCCGGGAGATATCGGTCTGGCCAAGGCGATTAAAGCCTCAAATCCGAAGATCAAGATTGCTTTTGTGGGCCCGCACGTCAGCGTGTTGCCGGAGAAATCATTGCGCGATTGTCTCGCTATCGATTTTGTGGCGCGTAAGGAGTTCGATTACGCGGTGGTCGATTACGCCAAGGGCAAGCCGCTGGAGGAGATTCCCGGAGTTTCGTTCCTGCAGGATGGCAAGGTGGTGCATAATCCGGATGCGCCGCAGATTCAGGATCTCGATGCCCTGCCCCACGTCACCGACATATACAAGCGCGATCTCGATGTTACGCGTTACAACGTGCCATTTTTGCTGAACCCCTATGTTTCGCTTTACACGACGCGCGGCTGCCCGGCGCAGTGCACCTTCTGTTTGTGGCCGCAAACGTTAAGCGGGCATCCCTGGCGCAAGCGGTCGACCGACGATGTTGCCGCAGAGATGTCGAAGGTCAAACAGTATTGGCCGGAAGTGAAGGAGTTCTTTTTTGACGATGACACGTTCAATATTCAAAAAGCTCGGACCATCGAGCTGTGCGCAAAACTGAAGCCGCTGGGCTTGACCTGGTCTTGCACTTCACGCGTAACCACCGACTACGAAACGCTGAAGGCGATGAAAGAAGCGGGATGCCGCCTGCTGATCGTTGGCTACGAATCCGGCGACCAGCAGATTCTGAAAAACATCAAGAAGGGCGCGACCATCGAGCGGGCGCGGCAGTTCACCAAAGATTGCCACAAATTGGGTCTGGTGATCCACGGCGACTTCATCATGGGGCTGCCGGGCGAGACTCACGAGACCATCAGCAACACCATTAAGTTCGCCAAAGAGCTGGATGTAGAAACCATTCAGGTTTCGGTAGCCCACGCCTATCCTGGAACCGAGCTCTATGACTACGCGGTGAAGAATGGTTTTATGGTTGGCGACAACAAAATGGTGGACGAGGGCGGTCATCAGCTGGCTCACATTCAATACCCCGGCCTTCCCGCGGACGATATCCTTTCCGCGGTGCATCGCTTCTACGATGAATATTATTTCCGGCCTAAGGCTGTGTTCCGCATTTTGAAGAAAGCGGCCTTCGACAGCAACGACCGCAAGCGGCTTTACAAGGAAGCGAAAACCTTCCTCAAGTTGCGTTCGCAGCGCAATAAGCTGGTCAAGCGGCATAACGACGAGGCCGCGGCGGAACTCGCCAAAGCTTGAGGGGAAGGGGCCTTCACCACAGAGGCACAGAGACACAGAGAAAATCCTGAATGGTTTTTGTCTTTCTCTTCTTCTCTGTGCCTCGGTGTCTTTGTGGTGCCGGGGTTGGACGTTAGTGCCTAAACTCTCGTGACTTTTCGAAAATATCTTGTGCTGGCGGGGGTCACGGTCTTTGCCGCGGCCGGAGATTCGATGCTGGCGCGCGGCATGAAGCAGACCGGTAACATTTCCATCCATCATCTGCAAGGCGTAATCTTCGCGATATTGAATCCCTGGGTCGCGGTAGGAATTCTTCTTTTGCTCGCGTTCTTCGCCACCTACATGACTGCGCTCTCCTGGGCCGATCTCACCTACGTTCTGCCGGCAACGTCGCTGGGCTATGTAATTTTGGCGCTGGTGGCGCGCTTCGTGCTCCACGAACACGTGAGTCCGATGCGCTGGTTGGGGATTGCGCTGATAACCGGGGGCGTCGGATTTATCGCGGGTGGGCCGGAGATTACGGTGCATCCCGCAAGGTCTTCACTCTCCGATGCGGATACGCCGGGGACACCCGAGCTGGAAATTGCCAGCAAAGCGGGCGAGCGCGCATGAAAACCGTCTACACCTGGAGCGCCATTCTCGCCATCGTCTTCGCCTCCGTCGTGGGAGATGTGCTGCTAGCTCGGGCCATGAAGCAGGTCGGCGACCTCGGCGAACTGCGCAGGCGCATCGGTCTGCTGGCTGTGATCGGGCGCATCCTGGGAAATCCTACCTTTCTGCTGGGCGTCACGGCGATGGCCGTGGCTTTCTTCAGCCTGCTGTTCGCGCTCTCCTGGGGAGATGTGAGTTTGGTGGCTCCTGCGGCCGCTTCCCTCACCTTCATCGGCAACGCCATCGCGGCGAAAATCTTTCTGCATGAACATGTCGATCGCCGGCGCTGGATTGCGGCGGGTTTGGTGGCGGCAGGAGTGGCGCTGCTGGCCGGTTAGGTCTAATCCAACCTTAGATGGTCCGCCGCAGATTGTCCGCCGCATTACCCGATGTGGCGCAGGCCCTCCACGATGGGTTTGTGGGAGACGTGGTGAGCCGGCCATAGGGCGCTCATGCAGCCGACGATTACGGCCACCAGCAGGCAGAAAATGATGGTCGGCCACTTTAATTTCAGAAGAACCTGGAACCCTTCTCCGCCAGCAGTGTGCACGATGGCGTAAATCATAGCGCAAGCAGCCAGTGAGGCGAGCAGGCATCCCACGACGCATAGCCCGACTGACTCGCCCATCATTAAAGATTCCAAGGTTCGCGGCGCGAATCCCAGTGAGCGCAAGACGGCCACTTCGCGGGTGCGTTCTCGAATCGACATGGCGATGGCATTGGCCGAGGTGAGGAACATCGCGAATAGTACGGCAAGGCAAATGCTGAGGATGAACACGCGCACGTTACCGATGGCATTGATGATGTCGATGTTGAAGGCTCTCTCAGCCTCCGTGCGGGTAGGCACGGGGGCGTTGCGAAAAAGAGCGTCCACCGATTTGGCGATGGCTCCCACATTTTGCGGGGAGTCAGCCAGGATCAGGAACACCTGAGTTTGGCCAATGTGAGCGGAACGCTCGACGGCTTCCCAGTTAAAAAACAGCGGTCCGCTGGGCATGGATGATGTGTAGATTCCGCGCAGCTTCAATTCGATGTTGAGGTCATGGCGCACGCCTTCGAGGGCGATGCGGTCGCCAATCTTCCAATCCAATTTACGGGCAAGATCGATGCTGGCAATCGCTCCGGAAGGATCGCGCTGCCAGGCGTCCACCTGGTCCGGCGGCAGTTGTATGTCTTGGTAAATATCCAGAAACGTCTTGGGGTCAGTGCCGAACTGGCCGAAATTGTCTTTGCCTTCGCCGCTTTTATAGGCGCCATCGAAGCCGTTAATAGGCGCGACGTTGGCTACTCCCGGGACGCTCGCTATCTTCTCGCGATAGGAACTGGGCATGGAGAGGAACAGGGAAACGCGGTGGCGGCAGATCAGGCGGAGTGCGGACTTCAACGTCCACGGATCCACGTAGAGGCTGTGCCAGATGGTGATCATGAAGATCAGCAAGAGAAACGAAAAGGCGAGACTGATCGCCGTGAGGAAACTGCGGCGCCGGTTGCGCAGAATGTTTCGAACCACAAAGGTGGAGAGGGTCATTCCGCCCGCCTATTTTTGCTGAATGGATTCGAGATAACGCGTGATCGCGTCGAGGCGGACTTCGCCCCAGTCCTGGTCGGCATCGATCTCGTGAAAGATGGGGCCCCATATCGGCATCTCCCGGCTGCCGTGGGATGCAGACAGTGGCGTGGTTCCTGCGATCAGATCGCGGATGCGCTTGGCGGGAAACCGAGCACCGTTTCGTTTCGCGATGAGCGTCAGGTCGGGGACGGCGTTCTTTAACGCGGCAGCGGCGGGGCCCTGGCCGCGTCCATCGGCACCGTGGCAGGCGGCGCAGTGATATTGAAAAATTTTCGCTCCATCAAAGGGACTGCAGGCAGAACGATTCCTGTCCAGAGCGGTGGGGAGCTTCGGGCCTTGGTTCAGACCAGCCAGCGGCAAGAACAGAAGTAGCGTGAGAACCAGGCTTGGGCGCATGGTTGACGACCCTTGATGCGGAGTCACGGCGGAGGCGCTCCGATGGCCCAGACTGATTTTCGTATCAGCGCCGGCTTCTGTCTGTGCGGTGCGGCACCGAACTAGGTGATGGCAGCCCGAGGGGGAGCCTGGATCTAGCCCTGCTTCTCCGACCAGACAGTGTCCAGTTCAAGGAACTCCTGCACGATCGGCTCGGTGGATTTTTCCATTTCGGCGTAGGTGCCAAAGAAAATTGCCCGGCCTTCATACAAGAAGACCACGCGATCGGCCAGCTTCTGGGCCAGGCGCATATCGTGGGTCACGACAATGCTGGTGAGGTTCAGCTGCAGTTTGAGGCGCTTGATGAGATCGCCCAGCAGTTGCGCCATCAGCGGGTCGACCATGGTGGTGGGCTCGTCGTAGAGGATGCATTCGGGACGCGCCGCCAGGGCGCGGGCGATCGCGACCGAGCGCTTCATACCCGTGGAAAGATCGGAGGGAAGCAGGTCGCGCATCTCCTGCACGCCGACCATTTTCAGCAGGCCGTCGACAATCTGAATGATCTGCTCTTCCGAGAGGCCGCCGGCTTCGCGCAGGGGAAAGGCGACATTTTCGCCGACGGTGAGCGAATCGAAGAGGGCTCCGTTCTGAAAAACCATCGTGACTTTCTTCCGGATGGCCTCCATCTGCGCTTCGTTGTAATCGGTGATGTCTTCGCCGGCGGCGATCACGCGGCCGGAATCGGCTTTAAGAAATCCCATGAGCAATTGCAGGGAAACCGACTTGCCGACGCCGCTGCGGCCGAGGATGCAGACGGTCTCGCCGGGCATCACGTTGAAGCTAACGCGGTCGAGTACCTTGTTGTCACCGAAGGCTTTCGAGACCTCGCGAAACTCGATGTAGGGCTGCTTGGTCTCGCCGTTCGAAGGTGGATTCTCCATCGCCATAGGTCAGGATAAATCAGGATCAGGATAAATCAGATTCCGCGTCGCTCTTCCGTAAGATCTTCGGGGGTGTTCAGGTTGCGGAAGATCGTTGGGGAAAACCCGGCGGCTTGCAATTCTGGCGCTTCGATCACGCGGGTTGGAACTTCCTCGAAGAGTATATCGATTCGGTTGCGTCCGGCTCGCAGAGCCTTTTCGGCCAGAGCGGCGAATTCCGGGCGGTAAATGGCGCAGAGCGGCTGCCGGTGCCCACCGGCAACTGGGAGCGTAACCACTGCTTCGGGCGCGTCTTGTGCCCGGCTGGTTAAGAATTGCAGAAAGGCCGGGGAAAGATACGGCGTGTCCACGGCAAGCATCAAGTTTAACTCCGTTGCGGAGGCCCGTAACGCGGCGTGAATTCCCCCCAGAGGACCGCAGCCGGGGAATATGTCTTCGATCACCGGCGCGAAGGGCGCGAACTTCTCCGGACTTCCTACGATACGCACGTTGGCCGTGAGGGAGCGGGCAAGGTCAAGGGCACGCGCCAGCAGCGTGCGGCCGTTGTGGGCCACGAAGGCCTTATCCCGGCCCATGCGTGTGCTTTTGCCC
This sequence comes from uncultured Acidobacteriaceae bacterium, assembly GCA_963710965.1. Classification (GTDB taxonomy): domain Bacteria; phylum Acidobacteriota; class Terriglobia; order Terriglobales; family Acidobacteriaceae; genus Sulfotelmatobacter. Next base: position 76,393 of record CAVQCP010000006.1, read on the forward strand.
CCGGCCAGGATGAAGGCGGTCACGTCGCGTGCGGCGTCCATGGGGGGATGATACATGGGATGATACACGGAAGGTGCACCGACTGGTTTCGTGTCTAAATTCGCGAATCTCCCAAGCAGGCCCGGCCTACTGTCGATCCCTGATTACTGCGCGACCGTCCGGAAGCTAGCCCGAAGGTAACCTACCCAAAGCTTCCGCTTCGAGAGATGATCAGTTTCAGCCCATGAGTAATCGGGCTTGGGTTACCCACATGCCGCAGAAGATTATGGATGTGCTAATGCTGGGGCGTTGCTCGCACGAGTTTTCGTGGCCGCGGCGCGGCGACGATGGCGATTACTACCAGGTTTGCCTCGTGTGCGCGGCGGAGTACAAGTATGATTGGACGACCATGCGCCGCACCCAGCGCGTGGAGCACGCCAAGCCCGATGGTCTTGTCCGGCGCAGTCATGCCCGCGAGAAGCGGCCTTCGTGGACGCCGCGCGCACGGCGTTTGAAACTCGACACGGCGCTTCGCTACCGGGTCAACAACACCAGCACGTGGTTTGAGGGGACAATCGACAACCTCAGCCAGACCGGGCTCTTGTTCCGCGGCGCACAACATTTGCCGGTCAATGCCTTAATCGAGTTGGTCTTCGAAATGCCGGAAGAAATCTCCGGTCAAAAGAACCGCAAGGTGCTCTGCCAGGGGCGGGTGATTCGGTGCGAAGAACACACCGGCAAGGCGGCAGAACAATCCGCAGAACAATCCAGAGAGCAATCCAACGACACCGGGGATGACGCCGGGCTGCTGGCTGCCTCCATCGTGGATTACAAATTCGTGCAATAAGTCGAATGCCCGGCGCGGGTGCAGCTCTTTACGCTGGGAAGTAGTGATCAACACTCCAGAGTCAGGATTCTGCTTGACTCACACCGCATCCTAATCCTCCTCTTCATTCTTCTTGCCGTCCGGGATTTACACTAATTAGATGACGACCACTCTCAACTCCCTCGCCCATGCCTCCTCCGCCTACCTGCGTTCCGCCATGCACCAGCCCATTCGCTGGCACGAGTGGGGCGAAGAAGCCTTTGCGGCGGCGAAGCGCGAGAACAAGCCGATGCTGCTCGACATTGGCGCAGTGTGGTGCCACTGGTGTCATGTGATGGACCGCGAATCCTACGACGACCCCGAAGTTGCCGCCATCGTGAATGAGCATTTCATTGCGGTGAAGGTTGATCGCGACGAGCGTCCCGACATCGACAGTCGATATCAGGCTGCGGTGAGCGCAGTCAGCGGCCAGGGAGGATGGCCGCTCACAGCGTTTCTCACTCCCGATGGCAAGCCGTTTTATGGCGGCACCTATTTTCCTCCGACCGACGGCTATGGGCGTCCCAGCTTCAAGCGCGTGCTGCTCAGCATCGCCAACGCCTACCAAGAGAAAAATGGAGACGTGGTCGAGCAGGCAAAAATGGTGGAGTCCGCCGTCGCACAAGCCGAATCTTTTGCCGGACGCGACGGACGGATTTCATCGAGCATCATCGACGCCATTCAGAAATCGGCGTTCAGCATGTTCGACGCGGAAAACGGAGGCTTTGGTTCAGCCCCGAAGTTTCCCCATCCATCGGTGCTGGACTTGCTAATCCACGAGGCGACGGACGCCTTCGTCCGTCCCGCGGAGCGAGGCGACGCGGCCCTACGCGATGACCACAGCGAAAAGCTTCGCCACCTGATCGTTACCACTCTCGAGCACATGGCCAACGGCGGCGTCTACGACCAGTTGGCAGGGGGATTTCATCGCTATTCTGTCGATGCGCGCTGGGTCGTGCCCCACTTCGAGAAGATGTGCTACGACAATTCCGAATTGCTGAAGAATTATGTTCACGCCTATCAAGCGACCGGCTCAGAGTTTTTTGCGGACGTAGCACGCGACATCATTCGCTGGATCGATAAGTGGCTGAGCGATCGCGAGCGTGGCGGCTTTTACGCCTCGCAGGATGCCGATATCAACATGGATGACGACGGCGACTATTTCACCTGGACATTAGACGAGGTCCGCGCCGTACTCACCGAAGAAGAAGCGCAGGTGGCAGCGCTCCGCTATGACATCAACGAGATCGGAGAGATGCATCACAATCCGGCGAAGAACGTGCTCTACCTGCGCGCCTCGGTCGATGACATCGCACGCCGCCTGAATCTCTCCGCCGAGCGCGTCCGCGAGTTGCTCGATTCCGCCAAGAAGAAAATGTATGCCGCTCGCCTTTTGCGTCCCACCCCATACGTCGACAAAACGGTTTATGTGGCATGGAACAGCATGTGCGTTTCCGCCTATCTGGAAGCGGCGAAGGTGCTCCGCCTCGAGCCGGCCCGGCACTTTGCACTGCGTTCTCTCGACCGTGTGCTGGCCGAGGCATGGCACGCAAAAAAGGACGCGGACGAGAACTCCCGCCCCCCGCGACTTCTACACGTGGTGGCCTATTCCGATCCCAACATAACTCGGCGCGAGGTTCCGGGACTCTTAGAAGACTATGCGGCCACGGCGCTCGCTTCTCTCGATGCCTACGAGGCTACCGCGGACCTCAGCTACTTCAAATTTGCGCAAGCCATTGGCGATGCCATGATCACTCGCTTCTTCGACGCGACTTCCGGCGGCTTCTTCGATTCCGAACCGCCTCCGGACGGCAAAAGTCTGGGAGTGCTGGCCACCCGGCGCAAGCCCTTGCAGGATTCGCCTACGCCAGCCGGAAATCCCATGGCCGCGATTGCGCTCATGCGACTCCACCATTACACCGGCGATAGCGGATATCGGGATAAGGCCGAACAGACGCTGGAAGCTTTTGCCGGCGTGGCCGAGCAGTTTGGAATTTTCGCTGCTACCTACGGAATTGCGGTACTCCATTGGTCGCAGATTCCGGTGCAGGTGCTCGTGATCGAAGGGGATACCCCCGACAATGCCGCTTCGCAGCAGACAGCAGCCGACCTCGAGGCCATCGCTACCGGCGCATTTACCTTCAACAAGAGCGTAATTCAGATTAAGGCGAGTCAGGCCGTGCCCGAAAACCTTCCTCCATCTCTAGCTGCCACCATCCCAAACTTGCCTCATTTAAAAACCGGAGCATCATTCGCCGTAGTTTGCTCCGGCTTTACCTGCCAGCCCCCAATTTCCGACGCGGCGGAATTGCGTAGCGTATTGCAGTCGGCTCTCAGAAAGTAGCTTCTAGAAAGTCTCCGGCCAAAAAATTGGGGCTGACGGTTTATGTATGAAGTCCGTCAGCCCGAAGATTGCGAGCCCTAGATTGTCCCAAAAACAGGTTCGGCCCAAGTTACTGCAGGTTACTTTGGTGACTTGCAAGCACCGCAAATATCCGTTTAACTGCAAATTACATCGGGGGAAGTTGACCACCGGTGCATTTGGTTTGAAGTTTCTGTTGTGGTGGGCACGTTAGAATCGGGCCTCCGTCCGGGGCGGGAACCTGCGGAACGGCGACCGAGGCATATGTGCCTACCAGTCCAAACATCAGGATCGAAATCCTGAACGCCTGCTTCATGAGTCTTTCTCCTTCCACGCGTTAGCTGCCTAATAAATGGTGCCTTTCGCGCGGAACCGAATTATACGGCACCCGTCAAGCCTTTCCGCAAATATTCTGCACAGCGTTAAACCAATCCCTGGGCAAAGCGATTTCCCTTGCGCGCCCAATTGACGCGAAGTCTCTGTAAATACAGGGAATACCGTAGCATGGCAGTTCGTTTCCTGGTTCTTGGCGGGAGTGCAAAAGGTAGGTCGGAGAGAAAGCAGTGTTACGAAATCCGGAAAAACTCGCGGACCAGGCTAAAACAAGTATCAGCCAACCACTTCAGCCAATCAACTCCCCAAGCCCTTGGATGTAACCTGATCGACCATCCGGGAAACGCTCAGGCCGGCCATAGAACCCCCAGCCGCAGCGGCTGCCGCCTGGACGGGAGCCACGTTTTCAGAGGCCGACGTCGAGGCCTGCGTGCGCGAAAGGGCTCGGTCAACCATGCCCTCAAACATCGGAATGAGGGAGTCGGCCGGCAACGGGTGATGGTGAATATCCGTGAGGCTTTGTTCCCATCGTTGCGGCCGCAGCAAATTAGACGCAGCTTCGCGCGCCGGACTTTTAACCAGGGTATAGCCCAGCCAGATGAGCAACGTGATGTTATACGCCGTCATGTTGATCAGGCCCATCGCGAGGTTATTGAGGTGATCGCCCGCCCAGGAGGCGATCAGCAGCAATTCCACCACGGCGAATGTGCCGAAACCCATGGCGATACCGAAGCTGTGCTGGCGCCGGCTCACTCCCAAATAGCGGGCAAAGAACAACAGGAAAAGCACCATCCCAACCTGAATAATGCGGACACAACGCTGTGCCGTCATGATCGCTTGCACCCACGGTGCGTTGTCCGATGAGTTGGTGGAAACGGATACTACCCCGGCGACCAACAGCATCACTAAGCCGGCCCACTTAAACAGAACCGTGCCCAGGTCGCGCAAGGTGTGGAATGGCCGGAAAACATCAAGAAAGGCCTCGTGAATCACTTTGAATCCCAAGGCGACGCTGATCGCAGTGCTGAACCAGGAAAGGTAAAAGACGGCGGAAATGTGATTGAGATAAGCGGGAAAGACCACCGCGAAGGTCACGATCTGAGCCACCACATACGCGAAAAAGAACTTGAATTCCCGGTGTTGGCGGCGGCGCATCATCGCCACGGCAATGGCGATTTGCAGGATCGGATGGGCGACCCATAGTGCGTAATACAGAATTTTGATTGGTGCGCTCATCCTTTTTCGCTCACCGGAATCATCTGTTTTGCCACCTGAAGCGCACGCCCGTGGCCGGAAACATCTTCCCTGGTCACTCGCAACAATCTACAACTTTGGCGTTAAGAGCAAGTTAATCCTTTTGGCGCGGGTGTTCAATGTACTCAGGTAATCGAAGGTAACGTTACTTTCGAGCCATGGCGGCGTTCACGCAGGCACTAATCACCCCGCGGAGAGCGCACAACTACGCCTCGTTGATCTAGTGTCCTGATCTAGAGTTCGTCGACTGAGTGGCGATGCTTTGAAAGGGCGCGGCTTCAAGCCGCGCCGATAGCGCCCTTTTTGAAATTCGGGCTTTAGCCCTGCGTCTACAATGGTCTTCCGGTTCGACATCTTTATCGACGAACTTTAGACTCAGGACGCTAGTCATCAAGAAACAGGAAGTACGAGCAGTTCCACAGCGCCGTAGGCAAACTTCCCCGCGGACGCGCAGTCAGCACGATGTTGTACTCGCCGGTGCTGCCCAGATCAATCGAGCGCAGAACATCTTCCCGGAGGAAACCTTCTTGCGGCCCCTTCCCTGCGCTCGCGCTTAAGCCGGATTGAGCGTGATTCAGCGGCTCAATCACAGCCAGTCTTGCCAGGAACTCATGCAGCTCCGAGCTGCGGCCGAATCCCGATACCACGAACGAAACCTCGGCATCCTGTTCGCTGAAATGCCACGCCAGTGATGCCGCCAGATTCACTGCTCGCTCGTATGCCTTCTCGGAAATTGCCCCGGCAGCAGGATTGTCGAAAACGATGCATAACTTGCGCTCGTCTTCGCGGCTGAATTCGCGAACCTTCAATGAGCCTGACTTTGCCGTCGCCTTCCAGTCTACGTGGCGCGCCGAATCCTCCGGCATGTACTCGCGGATAGAGTGCAAGTCAGATCCCCGCCCGCGCACAAAACTCTCCCACTCCCCTCGCACCAGCGGAAGAATTGCAAACAGTTCATCGGGCGGATCGATTTTGGGGTAGACCAGAATCTCGCGCTCCAGCGCCACATCTCGCGTCTTGGTGAGAAAAGCAAACGGGAAGCGAGTTGCCACCCCAAAGCCGGATTCGCGATAGCGTCCACGACGTTCAAAATATAGATCGACTTCCGCCGTCAGCTTCGACCCCGGCGGCAAATAGGCGAAATAGACCATTCCTTCAAACAATCCAGGGGCGGGAGGCGCCACCCTAACCCGCCGTACTTGCCAGTCGCGCAACCGCACCCATTGATTTTCCGGCGGACGGTTCAGCGGGAACGCAAACGTCGTTCGCTCTACCTTCCACTCCTTCCGCGCCTTTCTTTCCGCTTTCCTTTTGCGCGCCGGCACCACGCGTATCGAAAATGAAGGTAAGAAGCGGCGCGGATTGCGCATCCCGATTCGCCCCACTACCGGGCGGCCGGCAAAGACATGCTCAGGCAAGCGCACGTCGAGTTCAAGACCGCGCAGCATCAGGGCTGAAACTACTCCTGACACCAGAATCGCCGCCAGCATCGCTGCCACCACGATGTACAGCAGATTGTTTCCCGTGTTCAGCGCCGCGATGCCGATCACCAGCGTCACCAGCACATAAACTACCCCGGCCTTCGTAACTTCGTAGTGAAAGCTCTGGCGCAAGCGTTCGACGGCCACCCGCCGAGCCAAATAAGGCACCGTGACCAATCCCACAAAAACAGCCATCAACAGCGCCACCGAGGCCAGAATCACCGACGCCCAAAGATGGCCGGCCTCGCCCGATGCCGTAGAAAATAAAGCCGCCCCCAGCGCCAGCCCCAGTCCTGCCAAGGCCAGCAGGAATTTTATCCATACCTCCACGCTGGTGGATTGCAGCCAGGAAATCGCCGAGACCCTGCCGGATGGGATCGAACTGACGGGACTGCGGTAGGCGGTGCTCACTTTTTCGAGCCTAGCATCGTACATGAAGAACGGGCAAATACCCAAAGGCTTGCATCCGAAGCCTTCGTAACCTGCCAAGGTTGTGGTTGCCAGTCCTAAAAATCAAAAGGCAGAAGTGCGAGCCAGGTATGCTCTCACTTCTGCCTTATTCCTTGTTTCGACCGCCCTCTACTTCTTCGAGCTTGCCTTCTTCCCCGCGAGCAAGCCGAAGATCTGAAGCTCCTGATAGCTGGCGACGTACACCTTGCCGTTCGCCACGGTCGGCACCTGATTGGAGTCGCCGCCGGTGTTGGGCCAGTAACCCGCCGAGGTGTTGAACAGTTGCGCCATCTTCGACTCCGGGTTGAAGGCGAGCAGATTAATGGTGGTGGAAGTCGGCCGCGACAGCGCCCAGATAATTGGGCTCGCCGTACCGTTCGACGAGACGCTGGTGAAGAATCCCCCATTCTGCCCAGTGCTAATTCCGGCAGAGCGCTCCGAGATCACCAGCTTGGTCGTCGGCGAAGTCTCCAGCTTCCACGTCGAAATCTGGTTGCCGCCGCTGCTTACCACGCGCGCTGCACCGTCTTTGGGGTCAACATAGTACGACTCTCCGCACCAGCAGCCGCCAATCCCGTAAGTTCCGAGGACGTTATTCTTTTTGGCAGAGTATCCCCCCAGATCATCCTCATTCATCAGGTACATGGACCCATTTTTGCCCGCCGCTACCGCCAGATGCGGATAGCTTCCCGGCTGATCGGGAAGCACCATCACTCCCCCGGAACCAAAATCCGAGTCATAGCGGTCAAGGCTACCGAAATTTGAAGGAGTGAATAGGTCCACGACTGCACTCAGATTGGAAGCAACTTTAATTGTGCTTTCCTGGATGTTGGTGGTCCCATTGTAGGTGTTTCCGAAATAGTCGGAATTTCCCGTGACGAATACGATGTTGCTGGAATCGTCCAGCGCCAGCCCATAGCCGGACATCCAAATCGACGACAGGAAGAAACTGCCGTTATCGGTGGCCACACTGTCCAGCAACTGGTTCGAGGCCAGCGGCGCCAGTGTCGCCGAGTCCCATCCCAACAGCCAGCCGCGCGATTGGTTGGCGGCGAAATCGCAGAAGCTGCCAAACCCGGCGTAGATGTTACCGTTCGCCTCCAGCAACCCAGGCCTTTGCCGCTGATAGGTGGCGTTGAAATTGAAAGTACTTCCGTTGGTGAGAGTGTGCGAGGCGCTTACCACTTGCGGCGTGATCTTGTCCGTAAGGTTGCCGAGATCCAGGGCATGCACATAATATGCGGGCCCCTTGCTGCCCTGAACATAGGCAATCAAGTAAATGTTGTTGGCCCCGAGATCGATGACCGGCGTCGAGGTGATGCCCACATTCGGTCCATTGTTGTTGCACCCGAGAGGCTCGCTGACGGGAGTGCCCAGGTTCACGCTCAACAGTATGGTTCCGGCGTCCGCGTCGATGGCATATACCGAATTATTGCCGGTGACGACGTACGCTACGTCGTGCACTCCCTGATGGACTCCCGCAGTGATCGTCACATTCGGAACCACCAGCGGTTGCGCGTCCACCTGATCGTCCACGGCGACCGTGGCCAGCAACCCGAACTGCGAAGCGGTGACGTTCGCCGGAGTGAGAGTGGTCTCTGTCGAGTTCCATCCGGTGCGGTACGTGTCGTTGTGATAGGTCGTGACCGCAGTCTGCGCTGCGGCGACGATAGAGGCGGCGAAAATAAGGATTATGACAAGGCTGGCAATTGCGGCCACACTTGTAACGTTGGCATTGCGACGAAGTGACATTTTCTAGTCCCCTTTTGGAAAGCCTGGCGGATAAAGCGGCGACCAATTCTAGGATGCTCGAACGGCTCCGTCAACGGAGTCGTATAGCTTGGAGATAAAAGGCTCCAAGCCGCCCGAAACCTACGACCCGATTCGGGATCGACATCGGTTCAGGAGGGTACCGCATGGTACCTACTTAGGAACGGATCGAGGGTCGAGAATAAGAAATGTGTTGACCTTCTGCTGGTTTCTCGGTACAGTGTGGTGTTCCACGGACATCCGGAATGTAAGTCCGTTCTCTGTAGCTCGGCCTGTGAGCCCAAAACCGGGGAAATACGAGCATCTTCCGAGTCCGCTTGAGCATCTATTCTGGGTAGGAATTGCGCTAACTCCTTAAAAACCTTATTGGAATCAATGGCTTGGATGACTTGTGGGGTTCCGGCCTGATTCCGGGGACAAGGGCGAGGCGAAATGCCCATACTTATCTTATAAAGGAAGGAGCAGGACATGCGCTCTGATCGTGTGTTTGACGCTGTACAGACGTTGCGGAATCGTTATATGTTATGCCAGCTAACCTCCAAGGCTACGCGGAAGTTCCACCGGCCCAGCACCAGAATCCAGGAAACAATGAATGGGGTGTTGGATCGTATCGCGGGCGCGGAGCGGCAGGATGTTCTGTCGGAACCCGAAAATTTTGCCGAGGCACAAAGGCGGGCTGCTTAAGCAGCCCGGTCCGCCCTGCCTTGTTGTCTTCCCCGACTGACCCTCCTTTCAAAATCTCCCGCTAACGCTGAAACGGATACGTTTAAGTGACCGGGTTTAGGTGAATCATCCAATGACCATTGCTGAACTAAAAGAAAAAAACATCACCGAGCTGACCAAGATCGCCAGGACCTTGGAGCTGCCCGGAGCCAGCGGACTGCGCAAGCAGGACCTCATCTTTAAAATCCTGCAGGCGCAGAGCGAAAAAGAAGGCCACATCTTCGCTGAGGGCGTGCTGGAAATTCTGCCCGACGGCTACGGCTTCCTGCGTTCCCCCGACTACAACTACCTTCCCGGCCCGGACGATATCTACGTGTCGCCGTCGCAGATCCGCAAATTCGATTTAAAAACCGGCGATACCATCAGTGGCCAGGTGCGGCCTCCGCATGAGGGCGAAAAGTATTTCGCGCTGGTCAAGATCGAAGCCGTGAACTTCGAGTCGCCGGAAGAAGCACGCAACAAGATTCTGTTCGATAATTTGACGCCGCTGTATCCCCAGGAGCGCCTCAAGCTCGAAACCACGCGCGAAAACGCCAGCGCCCGGGTCATGGATCTGCTCACTCCGCTCGGCAAAGGGCAGCGCGGCCTCATCGTTTCTCCGCCACGCGCCGGCAAGACCATGCTGTTGCAAAATGTCGCCAACTCGATTACCACCAATCATCCGGAAGTCGTGTTGATGGTTCTGCTGATCGACGAGCGCCCGGAAGAAGTTACCGACATGCAGCGCTCCGTCAAGGGGGAAGTGATCTCTTCCACCTTCGATGAACCCGCCGCGCGCCACGTACAAGTCGCCGAAATGGTAATCGAAAAAGCCAAGCGCCTGGTCGAGCACAAGCGCGATGTGGTGATCCTGCTCGATTCGATTACGCGCCTGGCGCGAGCCTACAACACCATCGTTCCGCCCTCCGGCAAGGTGCTATCGGGCGGCGTGGATTCCAATGCGCTGCAGCGCCCCAAGCGCTTCTTCGGCTCGGCTCGCAACATCGAAGAAGGCGGCTCGCTGACCATCATCGCAACCGCGTTGATCGATACCGGCTCCCGCATGGACGATGTGATCTTTGAAGAATTCAAAGGCACCGGCAATTCGGAAATCATCCTCGAGCGCAAACTGGTCGACAAGCGCGTCTTCCCTGCCATTGACATTCAACGCTCCGGCACGCGTAAAGAAGAGTTGCTGATTCCCCGCGAAGACCTCTCGCGCATCTGGGTGCTGCGGAAAGTGTTGAACCCGCTGTCTCCCGTAGAAGCGATGGAGTTGCTCATCGACAAGCTCAGCAAAACGAAATCGAATGCGGAGTTTTTGTCGAATATGAGTTCGCTGTAGGACGGAAGACGACCTATAAACAACAAAGCCCCCGATAGCCAATTGGGGCTTTGCTTCTTTAGAAACTGGAGGTCCCCAGCCTGTACTGTCCTCCGTCGAAAATGTCATACTTTGAAAACGGGCCAGCCCCGCTTTCGAGGACACTGTGCGCAGCCTACGAAGACTTCTGACACCTTCTCTCTTCCTGCTGTCCGCTTTTTTATGGTTAGCCACCAGCGCTGCCCAGATCCCGGGACCTCAAATACCTCTGTCTCCACCGCCACGTAACTTACCAGCCCCCGGCTCCGATGAACTCCGCGATCGTCAGGCCAAAGAAGCCGCCAGGAAAGCCAACCTGCAACGGCAAGCAGCGCTCAGGAACGATACCGAAAAACTTTACAAATTGGCGACCGAACTGAAGGAATCCGTCGACAAATCCAATGAAAACGTTTTGTCGCTCGACGTCGTGAAAAAAGCGGAAGAGATTGAGAAGCTGGCGCACAGGGTGAAGGAAAAGATGAAGGGACCGAGCTAGTATCCTGTAACGGCAGTTCGTTCATAAGGTCACGGGGCTTTGAAAGGGCTCGGCTTCAGCCGAGCCGAAAACAGCTCCCTTTTAAATCGGGGGCTTTAGCCCCTGAGTAGCCGCATCCTTCGACCGTTACGCTCTACGAGTTATTTAACGAACTCCAGTTACAGGACACTAGCCGCCAACGGAATCATTTTGCGATCGGCTTATTGAATCATTCGAAAGAACTTTACACATCTGCGGCCAACGCAACTCCGCGCCAGCCGCCGTGTTTCTATTCACTAGAATCCGCTGAGCGCGGAGGAGGGACGGGATATGAAACGCACAATCGCTGGGGTTCTCTTGATGTTAGGGCTGGGCGCGGGAACGATGTTTGCCGATGATGGCTGGCGTGAACGGCGCGACATTCGCCATGATGAGGTCCGGATCGCGCATGACCGGCACGAGTTGCGCCGCGATTTATACGAGGGAATATATCGCGCGGCGCGCCATGAACGCAGAGACATTCGCCGCACCGAGCGTGACATCGCTCGCGACCGCGGCTGGCGATGAAGCGGGATGAGTAATTGCGCAGCCGGATCATTGCTTCGCCGGATCATGGGACGAACTCCAAGACCCTGAGCGCGAATAAGAAGCGCCATCCGAATTATTTCGGATGGCGCTTTTGTTTGGCATGGGTGAACAACTAATCCGCGCCGCCGCTCTTGATCCGCATCCCGTAGAAGCTTCGGTAAACGAAGACGACCGAAACGGCGAAAAAGACCAGTGCCAGAATATTCGTGAGCATCGCGCCCTGGTCGCGAGTAAGTGATACCGCCAACTCGACGGCCAGCAAGCCAAACAGCGTGGTGAATTTAATGACTGGATTGAGGGCGACCGAGGAAGTGTCCTTGAACGGATCGCCCACCGTATCGCCAATCACCGTGGCGTCGTGCAGCGGCGTTCCCTTCTGCTTCAGCTCGACCTCCACGATCTTCTTAGCATTATCCCAGGCGGCTCCGGCGTTGGCCATAAAGAGCGCCTGATAGAGGCCGAAGATCGCGATCGAGATTAAATAGCCCACGAAGAAGAATGGCTCGACGAAGGCGAAGGCCAAGGTGCCGAAAAATACCGCAATGAAAATATTCAACATGCCCTTCTGCGCGTACTTAGTGCAGATCTCCACCACCTTCTTGCTGTCCGCGACCGAGGCCTTCACCACGCCTTCGAGCTTAATGTTGGCTTTGATGAACTCCACCGCGCGGTACGCGCCGGTAGTCACCGCTTGCGTCGAGGCTCCGGTGAACCAGTAAATCATCGCGCCCCCAGTGATCAGTCCCAGGAAAAACGGCGCGTGCAGCAGCGAGAGTTTGTCTACGTTTTCGGTGAGCCCGGCGGTCAATGCCATGATGATGGAGAAAATCATGGTCGTCGCGCCCACCACCGCGGTTCCGATCAGCACCGGCTTCGCCGTGGCTTTGAACGTATTGCCTGCGCCGTCGTTCGCCTCCAGCAAGTGTTTGGCGCGGTCAAAATTCACCGCCATGTTGAAGTTTTTCTTAATGTCGGCTTCAATGTTCGGCACCTGCTCGATCAAGGAAAGCTCATACACCGACTGGGCGTTATCGGTCACCGGGCCGTAGGAGTCAACCGCAATCGTTACCGGACCCATGCCGAGGAACCCGAATGCGACTAAGCCGAAGGCGAAGACCGCAGGCGCCAGCATGGTCGCGGCAGTGGCTAAGCCGCCCATGCTCATGTAGTAGCCAATCGCCATCAATATCATCATCGAAAGGCCGAGATAATAAGCGGAGAAGTTGCCGGCAACGAAACCCGACAATATGCCCAGTGACGCGCCGCCTTCGTCCGCCGATGTCACAACTTCTCTAACATGGCGCGAGTCGACCGAGGTAAACGACTTCACCAGTTCCGGAATCAGCGCCCCTGCCAGGGTTCCGCAGGAGATAATCGTCGCCAGCTTCCACCACTGCGAAGTGTCGCCGCCAATCTCAGGAATAATGAAATAGGATGTCACGTAGGTAAGCGCGATCGAGACAATCGATGTGATCCATACCAGAGAGGTCAGCGGGGCTTCAAAATTCATCTCGTTGGCGTTGCCATATTTGGCCTTCGCGATGGCACCGTTGAAGAAGTAGGAGATCGTGCTGGCCACCAGCATGATCACACGCATCACAAAAATCCAAACCAGCAACTGCACCTGCACTTTCGGATCTCTCACGCCCAGCAGAATGAAGGTAATCAGCGCCACGCCGGTGACGCCATAAGTTTCGAAGCCATCGGCCGAGGGTCCAACGGAATCGCCGGCATTATCTCCCGTGCAGTCGGCGATCACGCCGGGGTTGCGGGCGTCGTCTTCTTTAATCTTGAAGACGATCTTCATCAGGTCGGAACCGATGTCGGCAATCTTGGTGAAGATGCCGCCGGCGATGCGCAGCGCAGCCGCGCCCAGAGACTCGCCAATGGCGAATCCGATGAAGCAGGGGCCGGCGTAATCTCCAGGGACGAAGAGCAGGATGATCAGCATCATCAACAACTCCACCGAAATCAGCATCATGCCGATCGACATGCCCGCTTCCAGCGGTATCTGGTAAAGCGGATACGGCTTGCCCGGCAACGCGGCAAACGCCGTCCGTGAATTGGCAAACGTATTGACGCGAATTCCGAACCAGGCCACGCCGTAGCTGCCCGCCATTCCAATCACGCTGAATGCGAGGATGATGGGAAGCGTGATGCCGATCGACTTACCCGGCACCGGCGCCAGCCAGCCAAAGTAAAGCACAATGACCACCGCAATAAATGCCCACAGCAGCAACAGGAATTTTCCCTGCGTGACCAGATACGTCTTGCAGGTCTCGTAGATCAGTTCGGAGACCTCGCGCATGGAAATATGAACCGGCAGGTTCTTGAGTCGCAAGTAGATCACTGTTCCGAACAGCAGCCCAAACACACAGAAGGCGATGCCAATCAGCAGCAGGTTATGGCCGTTCAGGCCGAGAAAGGAAACGCTGGAAAGGTCGGGAACTTTAAGCGCAGCCTCGCCGCCCGCTTCCGGTTCCGCGAAAGCCGAAGCGGCGCCAGCCACCAGCAATACGGCCACAGTCCAGGATTTCTTGAGTAGGCCAGTCAGGAAAGCGCTGAATTCACGGCGTCCTTGGGACGCCGCAGGAGCGAGCATTGTTCGCCTAGATAAGTCCATAGATAAGCTCCGCATAATGTGAGTCCTCCAAAATGAGTCGGGTTGCAAGAATCTCCAAACGTGTTGAGGCAGTGCCTTCCGGAAAAGCGTCCGTGCAACCGCCTACGGAACCGAGCGAAACCAGGAATCTGCCCTCCGCAATTCCGAACACGCTTCCACCGCAAAACCTAAAACGGAGTGTTGGAGCTTGGCCGCGTCGGAGCCTGCCCCGCCATCCCGAAGCAATTAGACCGTGCTCCCAGGATGCGAGTGCAAAACGGGCATTTATAGCAGGTTAGAGCGCAAGGGTCAACGGCGCATGTGCGGATTTCGTAACAGATATCAAGTTCTTGCCCGCATCGGGAAATCCCGTGCCCGAATGTGGGCTTCCGGTGCCGCCCCCGGATAATCCCTCCCTCGAAAGGAATTGCTCGCAATGGCAAAAACGCTTACCCTCTTCGTACTGCTTTCAGCAATTTTCACCGTGTCATCGAGGGCGCAGTCGCCTTCGAACACTCCCCTGCAGTTGGGGACGCTAACCATCAACAGCGGGCCAAACACCTGCCCTTCGGGGTGGTCGCCGGTCACAAGCTGCTACACGGCCACTATAAGCGGCTGCGGCAACAACGGCGCCAATGTCGACAACATCGGGCTGACGTTCGGCGGAATTTACTCCGGAACCAACAACCCCCAAGGAACGGTTGTCTTTCTAACTGGCGGAACTGGGACCACTGTCTGGGACCCAAATATGGATGTCGCCCAGTACGCGATCGATTATGCGGCGTACTTCGAGGTCGTCTACTTTGCTTGGGATACGCCATGGGAGGAGCCAAATCAGACCAGCGACCCAGGCAGCGTAGGCGGCGACATCCTGCTCGCGGCATGCAGACCGGCCACGTTTCTCAGCTATATCAATAGCTCGCAGTCCGGATTTCACAACTATGGCGCGATGTGTGCACAGGGCTCGAGCGCGGGCTCAAAAGAGTCGAAAATATTCCCGCAGCGATCGCAGGGCTAGTGCGTCGCCGAAGCCACGTTTCTCACCTGCGATGGCGTGGCCGGTCTCGATTAGACGCGACTCGCTTGTCTTGCCGTTCCACATCAGTTCGAAATCGCATCCCGAAGGTCCGTAACGGAGAATAAATCGCAAGTAGTGGGACTGGGACCTCAATTCCTCGGCCGTGCTCCTCGCCATCTTTTCATCAATCTGTTCGGATCGCTCCCCCATTCCCAAGAAGCGGCGAATTGTGGCGACCTCTGCTATGAGCACGTCCACATGCTGCGTAATGGACTTGAACGCATTGAAATCAAATGTCTCGTATATTCGATGGGGCACCACATCAAACACGATCACTGGCGCTTGAGGCTCTTGCTGGCAAGCCGCCAAGTTCATTGCGTCTAGAGTGGCCTGGTATCGTGGAGCCGAGATATCGTTCACGCAATAGCCGGATACGTAGAGCACAGAACAACGGCGCAGCGAGTCGGAATGCACCGCGACGTTGTCCCAACTTAACAAACCATTCGCGTTTGCCACATTGTTCACCAGCAGTCGGATGTCGTTGGCATCCCTAAGCATAAGGGCCTTCCCAGTCGTGGCCGACGGTTTCACGCTAATCCCGGCATGAATGTTGCGTTCTTTCAGCCAAGATGAAATGAACCGCCCGGCAGTGTCGCCGCCGATTGAGCCAAGCAAAAGGGTTTGTAGTCCTTGAGTAACTGCGTGATTAGCGAAGTTCAGTCCGCTGCCACCTGGCAGTTCCTGGATGGACAGCCATATGATTCTGCCGTTCTCCTTCAGTTCCTCGAAAGCAAACGGCAGGTTTCGTGTCACCACCCAATCCAGGTTGATGTCTCCTAGAACTACGAGATCGAATTGAGGGGAGGTCACGGTTCAACCTGCCGGAGCGGTCGTGGAAACCGCCAGTTGGAAACACTATCGAAATGCCATATCGGATTCGCGAATTCATCCCGGAGAACATCGGTAAGTCGTTCAAGCGGCAAGCCGACTACATTGCTGTAACTTCCTTCGATGCGCTCAACTAACAGTCCGCCACGGCCCTGGATCGCGTATCCACCAGCCCTGTTAAGCGGCTCACCTGATTCCGCGTAGTCCGCTATCTCCCTCGGGGTGATCTGGCGCATCTTCACCTCGGTGACGTCATGGATCTGCACCGTCTTCCGCTCTCCTGTACCCGGATCGAGCCCAATGACCGCAATCCCGGTGACCGCGCTGTGGCACTTCCCCGACAGCCGCTGGAGCACCTCATTTGCTTCGCTAACCGTAGTCGGATGCGGGATAATTTGTTCATCCAGCACGATCTCCGTATCAGCTCCGATAGCAATCTCAATCGTCGGCGCAAACATGTTCTCTTTCAGGACGGCCTCAACCTTGGCCAGGGCAAGCCTTTTCACGCGCTGCTCCGGCCTTTCTCCCGTTCTTATCCCTTCGTTAATCGCAAGGCTCATGCGCGCCTCGATTTTGTTGGGCGCCACGATCTGCCCTAATAGTTGGAGCCGCTGTGGAGACTGCGAAGCGAGCAGCAATCTCGGTGAGAGATAGGAATAAACGTGGCTCGCCGTACGCTCGTCACCGTACCAACGCCGGTTTGATGCAGGTCGAGTCTGGTAGTCGAGTGTTTGCCAGGAGACCCCGGATGGCGTAGAAATAACTTCATGAGTATAGGTCGGAGTCCTGAGAAACACAGTTGTAAAATCAGTCCGCAGTTTCGGTAGTAGCTTGTCTTCAATCTCAGTCTTCCAACTGTCCCCGTCCAAGTTCACATCCTGCCCGTACCATGCCAGCACGTCAGGGAACTCAGCAGCTAGGATGTCCACCAGCGAGCGGCCTGCAGTATCCTCTTGAAGCATCATTCGCAGATCCCCGAGTTCCAAGTGTCTATGCATGCCGACGGCCACGTCCAGAATGGTTAGACAGCCGTGCTCGCGGGCGGACCGGAGCATCCTGCAGGCTGTGGCTTTTCTGTTCGGATCCATCAAGGCGTAGCCGGACAAATAGAATACGTCAGCTTCCTCGATGTCACTTTCGGCACGTCTACCGACCGGTTTAGGTAGACGCTGAGACGCATCTGTCAACGTAAGCGACGTGTCCCGTTGGCTTTTGTCCCTAAGAATGATTGCGATGCTTGTCCGCTGGTTGGGATCGCGCGGCAGGACTGGCCGTATACCCAGACGGTTCAGTTCATCTTCAATCGCTCGGCCCAGTTCGTCTCCTCCTACCACACCTACGACCGCACAATCGGTGAAGCCAGCCTCTTTCGCCTTGCTCGCGAATGCGACGGCCGTTCCACCCGCCCTGCGCCGGATCGGTCCTTGAACTTTCCCGCCGGGCGCCGAAAGGTTCTGAAAGAACCCGCTTGGGAGTTCGTCGTACAACAAGTCATAGTTGATATCACCGACGGATACAACTGACATTCCAGGAACCCTCTCGGTCACTGGCTTGTAAGGATTCTCGATATCAGATGGGCCTGGGAGCGTAATGCGATCAGCGAACAGTGGGTCCTGCAATAGCTGCCATAGTTCGGGGAGCGGGAGACCAACAACATTGGTGTAGTTCCCCCTAATTTCTTTGAACAGCGCCACGCCTTGTCCCTGAATGCCGAACGCACCGGCTTTGTCGAACGGCTCCTTCGTGAGAACGTAGCTGTCGATGTCGTGTTCAGTGAAATTCTTCATCCAAGCTTCAGTGACAACGCACACGCTCCGCTCATTGGTAGCATTAAGAGGATCCTCGCCGGGAACCAGCACGAGGCCCGTAATAATATCGACCTTTTGATTGTGCTCACTCATGAGCATCTCGGTCGCCGCCCTAGCTGCTTTCTTGAGATCCTCCTCGCCGGCGAACTCGAGAGCCTGCAGCAGAGGGCGATCTAGTAGACCACCATTGCACAAGACTACCGTGTCGACGCCCACGATGATCGTGTCTTTGCCGCGCAGACCTCGGGCTACCAATTTCGGATCCTGCAGGACCTGGTAAATCTTCTGACGGGCAGTCGTCAACACCTGTTTCTTCGCCTGCAAAATGTTCATCTTGCGGGGCACGTCATGAACCGGTATTGCGGCCGGTACAAGGATGAAGTCGACATTCTCGCGCAACCCCGTTTGCTCCAGCAGCGCCCTTCGCCGCGGCGACGCGGACGTTATGACGAGAGGAGGTCTGTCCGGGCGTTGACGCTTTCGTGCCAATAGCATATGCAAATGTCTGGAAAGTTGTTTGCGGATGTCTTCCAGATTGCTGTAGGTCGATATCAAGCCCCGCGTCTTGAGTTCGTTTCGGAACGCGTTGACCTTCGCCAGTTGCTCTGCCTCTTCTAGCCCCGCCGTGACCCTATCCTTGAAATAAAAAATGATCCACGGCCTGCCGGTGGTCTGCCACGTTGCAAGGGCGTCACGGAATTCCTTTTCAGTGCCAGAACCATATCCCTGCGTAGGCGTGCCGAAACGTCTTGCCATGATTCCCAGATAGACATCGTACGGTGGCAGCTGCGCATCAATGGTCTGTTGCGGTCCTGGTCCGATGCGCGGCACGACGCTGTCATTATAAGTGGAGACTTGCAACCGGATTCGCAGGGCCTCACCTTGGACGCGGTTGAACTCGGCTACGACCTCATCAACAGACTTGCGCTCATCTGCCACATCACCCGGAGACGACACAAAGATTCGAACCGTCGTAAAATCTGCAGGAGTTACTGCGGGTAAGGCCGCCGATGCATCATCTTTCGAGACCATACCGACCTCCCATCTTCCACTCCACGGATAGCGATGATTAAGGCGCTATTCTTCTGCTGGTGCGATAGGTAAACCTAGCAGCTTGAGATATGCTACGCAATGACTAAAATCACACCATGTTGGTCTAAGTCCCGGTACAACAACCGTTTCAACGACCCGATCGACAAACCGAGAGAGGCGAGCGTTTGAGGTATACACTTCCGATCCGACCGCGCGAGGCGGAATGCGAGGCGGAATGCGGGGGGGGAATGCGGGGGGGGGTAATGCGGGACGGTAATGCGGGAAGAAGGTAATGCGGGGACGGTAATGCGGGGACAGACGAGACGGTAATTCG
>CAVQCP010000007.1:0-10690 GCA_963710965.1 uncultured Acidobacteriaceae bacterium
AGGATTGAGTTGCTCATTGGAATTCGCAGGAGTTCATGGTAGAAGCCCATCAAATTTCGGAATTAAGTACTCCCGAGTAAACCGATTGTGGTCGCGTAAGGACTGCACGATCCTTTTCATGTCGGCCTGCTCTACGGCCGCATCGATCGCATCATAAATCTTGCCCCCAAGCGTCCTCACTCGGTCCAAGGCCATTCAGAATGCCAGGCAGCTGACTTGGAGAAATGGGTGGCGTAGCCCCTGTTTGCGTTGCGACCCATGATGCAAACCGATTGGCCGCGACGCTGATTTGCTGCAAAGGATTTCCGCGAATGTAGTGATGCGCAAGACACGCCGTGAATGCGTCCCCGGCACCGACCGCATCGGCCACCTTGACTTGGAATCCTTTATGCTCAATCGTTTGCTGTCGTGAAACCAATAGGCTGCCTCGATCAGCGCGCGTTATGCAGATAAGCTTCAAGTCGCAGTCCTGGAGCATTCGGTGGGCAAGAACTTCCGCTGTTCCCTGACCCAATTCAAACAGGGATGAAACAAGCAGCAGTTCCTGCTCGTTCAGTTTGACGATGTCTGCAAATTGAAATGACTTCCGCAGCACATCCTCGGTATAGAACGACTGACGCAGATTCACATCACATATGCGAAGGGCCTTCGCCGACGCATTGCGCAAAAAGCGGTCGATCGTGCCCGCTGAGGTCGATGAGCGCTGCGCGAGCGACCCGAAACAGATGACGTCTGCACGCGCGGACACCTCCTCCCAATCCTTCGTCCATTCGAGAAAATCCCACGATACCGGTTCCTTGATGGTGAAGTTTGGTTGACCGGTGCCGTCAATCGTTACGGTTGCGACGCCTGTTTCGTGAAGATCATCTTGCTGCAGATGTGATGTGTTCAGGCTGAGTTCTTGCATAACCCGGCGCGCTTCGCGACCTAGAGCATCATCTCCGACCCGGCTGGCGACGATTCCTTCGTCTCCAAGCACGTTGGTCATGTATGCGAAGTTCGCTGGTGCTCCACCCAAGACCTTGCCGGACGGCAGAATGTCCCATAGCACCTCGCCCAACCCGATCATGAGCGCTGGTTTTCTCATAATTCCATATCAATCGCCGTTCGCATAGCAGGGCCAGCGCGTCACTGAAATAGCTTCGGCGCAAAGTCGTTTAGGTACTTGCGCCACACTGTCCAGACGTGAGCGCCGGAACTTTCCACCCACACGTGTTTGATTCCACCTTTCTCTAACGCTTCGTGAGAACCTTTTACCGGCCCGAGCAGAAAATCATCACCGCCCACTCCGATCCACAACAACCGAAGTCGGCGATTCACTTTCGCTGAATCCGCCAGAGCCCCGTCGTAATCCTTTGCGGTATCCGTTATAAAAAGGGCGGGACTGAACGCGCCAAGATACGAGAACAGATCCAGGTGATTCAGTCCGATGCGAACGGACTGGCCGCCTCCCATGGAAAGACCGGCGAGGGCTCGATGCTCGCGGTCAGGTATGGTGCGAAAATGCGCGTCGATGAACGGAACCAGATCTTGGGAGATGACACTGTCGAATAGCACATACCGCTCTTCCCTGATCGTGTCTGCCATCGACCGGGAGGGGGAGGGGGATGGTGGTGTCGAAGTGACGGAGCGAGGCGCAGGCGGCGGTGCGAAGTTGATCCCGGTCATTCCATTCTCGTTCACTATGATCATCGGCTTGGCCTTGTGGGCCGCGATCAAATTATCGAGAATGAAATTTTCATGCCCCTGATGGCTCCAGGCAGCTTCGTCTTCGCCCCACCCATGCTGAAGGTATAAAACCGGATAGCGCTCGGAGTCCTGGTCGTATCCCGGAGGCGTGTAGACAAAGATTCTTCTCCATTCCCCCGTCGCCTTGGAAAAATACGACTCAATTCGAATAGCGCCGTGCGGCACATCCTTGATCGCAAAGAACTCCGACTCTGCAGCAGGCACTTCAATCCCGCTGACCTCCTTGCGAGCGGCAAAGAAAGTTCTGCTTCCAGGGTCGGTCGAATCGAATCCATCGGCAGAGATGAGATAGTAGTGGAACCCCGGCAGTAGGGGCTTCGTCGTAACTTCCCAGAAGCCGTCGGTACTCTTAGCCATGTCGTAGGTCGACTGCCCGAGTTCCATTAGGAGTTGGACTTTTTGAGCCTGTTCCGCCTGCACGCGAAAGGTCGCAGACAGATCGCTGTTGAGGCGCGGGAATTCTGATCCAGGGACATTCGTGGGAGCCGATTGTGACTTGACCTCCTGCCCCCAACACGACGCGCAGAGCGTGAGGATAGCCAGTAAAGCGTGTTTGAATCTCACGCGGTATCCCTCCGCTCCGCCGAGTTCCCGCTGTATGCCCCGTTGTCCGGCGCCGAACACAACGCGAACGGTCGCCCAACACGATCATGAACTGGAGGCTTGTCCATACCTTTCCTCATGTACTAGTCAGACTCATTGAAACAGCCTCGGGGCAAAGTCGTTCAGGTACTTGCGCCAAACTGTCCAAACGTGAGAGCCAGAACTCTCAACCCACACGTGTCTGATTCCTGCCTTGTCTAAAGTTGCATGAGATTCCTTCACGGGCGCGAAGAGAAAATCGTCGCTGCCGATTCCAATCCATAACAGCCGAAGCTGCTGGTTGAGCCTTGTGGGGTTCGCCAAATTCCCGTTGTAGTCTTTCGTGGTATCGGTTATGTCAATCGCCGGACTGAATGCGCCAACGTATGCAAACTGATCCAAGTGATGGAGTCCGATGCGAAGCGCTTGAGCTCCCCCCATGGAAAGGCCAGCAATGGCCCGGTGCTCGCGGTCTGCTACCGTGCGAAAATTCGAGTCAATGAACGAAATCAAGTCACTGGAAACGACCCGGTCGAAAGTTTCGTACGGTTCGTCCATGAAGTAGCGCGCCATCTGTGCTACCGGTGGCGGCTTCGAATCGGATCGAGGGGGCGAAGGCGGCTGAAAGCTTGGCCCGGGCAGCCCATTCTCATTCACGATAATCATGGGCTGGGCTTTGTGAGCAGCGATCAAATTATCCAGAATGAAGTTCTCGTGGCCTTGGTCACCCCAACCGGCTTCGTCCTCTCCATACCCGTGTTGAAGATAAAGAACCGGGTAGTGTAAGCCGCTCTGGTCGTATCCCGGAGGCGTATAAACGAAGATCCGTCTTGTCCCACCTGTGGTTTTCGAGACATACCACTCGGCACGCATCGTGCCGTGTGGAACGTCTTTGATCGCAAAGAAGTCCGACTCTGAACCCGGAACCTCCAGGCCGCTGACTTCCTTCCTGGCTGCGAAAAAGACTCGGCTTCCGGGGTCGTTCGTGGGAAATCCGTCAACTGAAATCGCGTAATAGTGGAAGCCCGGCGACAGCGGCTTGGTCGTCACGCTCCAATACCCGTCCTCGCCTTTGACCATGTCGAACGTCGACTGGCCAAACTCCATCAGAAGTTGGACTTTGTGGGCCTGTTCTGCTTGGACGCGGAATGTTCCGCTCAGATCACTGTTGATTCGTGGAAATTCCGCATCAGGGATGTTCGTGGTCGGCCGTGACCCACTCTGCCCGAGGCACAGTCCACAGAGCAGCATGCTAACGAGCGCGATTTGCTTGATTGTCACTCTGCCCTGCCATTTCGACTCGGCGATGCAACCGTCGACGAGAAACTACTTCTTAGTACTCGAACTGACCGCGCTCCTCAACATCGTGAGGTCGACTGCGTCCGCCATAGCCTTGAAGCCCGTTGCGCTGGGGTGCAGATGGTCTCCGGAGTGATAACCATCGCGAAACTGAGAGAGATGGTTGGGATCACGCACAGCGGCATCGAAGTCGAATACGCCGTCGAAAGCCCCACTGGTGCGGATCCATTGGTTGATCTTCTGCCGCATCGCTTCTCCCTCGGTGCTGTAGTAGTCGGCACCCTCGAAGGGAGTTAGAGTAGCGCCGTAGACACGGATTCCATGCTCGTGTGCGCGCTCGATAATCTGCTTCTGGCTTCCGATGAGGTCGTCGGCGCTCACGGCTTCGCTCGCGAACGGTGGGTCTTTCGGCGTTGTGCCATCCGGCGATTTGGGCTTCATGTTTGGCCAGCCAATATCATTGATCCCCTCAAGCAGGATCACACTGGCCACGCCCGGCTGCGCCAATACATCGCGGTCGAGCCGCGCCAAGGCGCTAGCGCCGGCGCCATCATGCAGAATGCGGTTTCCACCAATTCCTTCGTTGATCACCGACAGCTTTTGTGCCTTTCCTCCAGCGGACAGGCGGCTCGCGAGAATGTCGGGCCAGTCGCTGTATTCTCCCTGCTTCGCGCCAACACCATCGGTGATGGAATCGCCCAGGGCAACAACTGCAGCCACGTCATCGGCGGCCCAGACCTCCACATCAGACAGCCAGTACCACGATGTTCGTGCACTGGCATTCGGGATTTCTTCTTTGGCTGAGAAATCACCGGTTCCCGAGATATATGTGTCGTGCTGCGCCCAAAAATGCATACTGGAACCGGAAACGGTACCCGGCAAGTAGAGGCTTATAGCGATCTCGGCGAATGCAGGTACCTTGAGTTCGACCGGGTCACTCAAGACGGGCGCTCCGGGAGGAATAGTCACCGATGCACTCCCGGCAAATATCACATTCCGATCGGAACCTGCCACGATTTCAGAGCCTTGCTTCACAAGGGCGATGTGTACGGAACCAATCGTTAGGGCGCTGTTTCCGAAGGCATTCGACAACCTGATTCGTAGCCTTTCGCCACCGAGGGTCGGTTTGACGACCATGCGGACTGTCTGATTCTCCAAAGCGATCGCGGGCGGAAGGCCTGGAAACGGGAGCGGGGCATGTACCGCGGTGCTCCACGCGCTCACCCAGTGCCCCACGTCTTTGGCGTTTCCCGCCCAGCTATACGGACCGAACGCCGTCAACAGCAAAAGTGCAACTACTACGAATCTTCTTGGCACAACTTTTCCCTCCCGTGCGATGACGTGGCGGTGCTGGTGAGACAAAATCCTGCGCTCAACGTCCTCCAAGATGACGATCGAAGAACTTAACGATTACATTCAGAGCGTCCTTCGATTCAGGCACGTCTGCGTTATAGAAGAAGCCATGAAAGAGTCCCTCCCACACATGCAGTTCGGCATCCACTCCCGCTTTTGTCAGCTGCTCGTGCGTGTAGATTGCCGCACTCAGTTCAAAGCCCCGCGTCCCGGTTATAACGAGAGTCGGAGGGAACTTCGCCAGGACCTCCGGCGAACTGACAGGGGAAACTAGGGGATCCTTGGGATCGGTTCCTTCGAAGTAGCCAAGCGGCGGCCGCCCTCCGGACGGCATCGGTGGCGCGATCCGTGCTTCGCCCATGGGCCATGCCGTGTAAAGCGCATCACCCCCGAAAACGCCGCCTGCTCCAGCACAGAATATTCCGGCCGCACCTGGAGCCGGAAGATGATGAAGTTGAAACCACGCGAGAGACAATGCGGTCTGCATGCCTCCGGCGGAACAACCATACATGCCAATATTTTGCGCTTGATATGTCTTCAGGAGTTCCTGATAAACGCTGGCAACGTCCTCGCTCGCCGCAGGAAATTTGTTATCTGGACCCTCGCGATAGTCAACACTGACCACTTTGATCTGCCCCATCGCCGAAACAGGAATGGACTCAAGCTCGGCGCAACCGGGCCAGCAGCCCGAGAATCCGCCACCATGCAGATTGATAAGTACGCGCCCTTTGTTCTTCGCCGCCACACCGGCCTTCGGCGTGTAGACATAAACGTGCACTCCCGCGATCTTGTCATCTTGTTTGTTCACGTCGAACAGTTCGCGGTCGCGCGCGAGATAGCCCTTCATGAAGCGAGGAACCCCGGCATCCTGCTTCAGGATTTCCGGGTCCTGCATATCCTTCAAATGCTGCGTGACGTAAGCCTTTGCCTCGGAACTAAGGAACGACGACATCGGTACGGTTTGAGCCGGGACTTCGACGGCACCGTCGGCGTGCACTGCCACCTTCTGTGGCTCCGCACCGGGATGTTCCTGCCCAGAGATTGTTATAGGGGAGACCATGCCCAGGAAGGTGGAACACAGCAAGAGAAGGATAAGGCGTTGGTTCGACATAGTCGTATACCTCCCACTACGTACTACTGCGTATGTTTCGCGCTGACTAGAGAAGGCTGGCGCCGGCCATTTCTGGCCGACGCCGCAGAGAGAGTGGTCAGAACCCGACTCGTAGGCCGAACTGAATCGCGCGCGGTGGGTTAACCTGTGAAGTCACAATACCGAAACTGGGATTGCCAGCCTGTTCGTTCGGCGCGCCGAATCTTACATGATTGAACAGGTTAAAGAACTCCGCCGTGAATTGCAGATACACCCGTTCGGTGATCTCATTTCGTTTTGCGATCGAGAAATCCCAATTGTTCATGTGATCCATGCGAACCGTGTCGATGTTTCGAGGCGCGTCGCCGAACGCTACCACGCTGCTTGTATCCACAGGCTGGAAGCAGGCCGTGTTAAACCAACCGTTGGCCGCCCGGGACTGACGCGAACCCGACGCCTTCAGGTCGCACCCCGATACAAGATCAGGCCGCATCCATAAGCCTTGGGCCCCGAAGTATCCCTGACCACCGCCAAACTGACTGAGAGCGGACCCCGGGAAATATTGGTACGCACTGATAGGGACACCGCTCCGTATTGTGGTAATGCCATTGACCCGCCACCCACCCACGATCCCGTTTACAACTCCGCTAGCATCACTCATGTAGTGCTTGTTGCGACCGAAAGGCAAATCAACACCGTACCCAACGGCAAGATTTTGGGGGACGTCGTAAGAACTAACCGAATACTCATGATTAAGATGGTTGTTGTCCTGAGTCGACCCGCCGAAGATGAATCCTTCATCCAGAAACGCACTCGAGCTGTCAGTGTTCGACATCAAATGCGACCAAGTGTAGGCAACGCTCAGGATGCCTTTGCCTCCGAATCGTTTCATGAACGATGCTTGCAGGGACCGGTAGTTGGACGTTCCCTCGTGTGGATCGAGGAATAGTACTCGGCGGTATTGTGGAAAGGGCAGCAAAAGCTGACCAGTAGCAACCGTTGGCGCTGACAGGGGCGAGCCTGGCGTTGTAATGATTCCGTAGAACGGATTCGGAACCTGAGCCTCCAACGCAGCCGGTCCCATGGAAAAATACTGATCGGGCAGCTGATTTATGTTGGTATTCGAAACCGTCGCCCACCCTTGCAACAGAAGATGGGTGCCTCTCGATCCAGCATAGGCCACCGTAAGGGAGGCATCCTTGCCGATCTGCTGCTCGACGGCCGCGTTCCACTGCTGCACATATGCAGCATGATCGCCAGGCACGTGCATCGCAAAGATGGCCTGTCCGTAGAAGTCGCCAGGCTGAGCGTTACGCCGCAGCGGCTGGTTAAGACCGTTGGGAAACGGATTCGCCACAGTGGCGCTGCCATCGGTGACCGTGGTCGGAGCGAGGTTGACGGGGGAGAGGTTCGGTCCATCCTGGCTGAGCGTGCTGGGCGGATAAGAAATGCCATAGGCCGCGCGCAAAACGGTTTTGTCGGTGAGGCGGTAGGCTAACCCAAGACGCGGCGAGAACAACTTCCAGTGTAAATTGTCTTCTCTCTGCGAAGACCACGACGGACTGTCGACGAGAGCCACATTCCCCTTAAGCTGCTGGGTCTGTCCCGTGACCGGATTCAGGAACGACCCCAGAGGACTGGCCTGGTTCGGCAGAAACACGGTGTCGTTGTTCTTCGCTTCCGAGAAAGTACTAGGCTGATCCCAGCGGAGACCGGCGGTCACGGTAAGCTTTCTGGTGGCCTGGAAGGTGTCGTCGACAAAGAAGCCGTAGGAGTTGAAGTACGCCCTGGAGCCGCCAACGATGCCGGGCGCTACCTGTGTGCCTTGTGCGCCGATGATTCCCAGCAGTGCAGAGGCCACTGCGCTGCCGCCCACGCCGGCGGATGCCGTAGCGGACTGGTCGAAGTTCAGGGTGAGCACTCCGTTTTCCGGATCGGAAATCCATTGCACGTGGCGCACTACGCCCCCAAACTTAAGCTGGTGACGACCCACAATTTTGGTGAGATTTCCCGACAACCCGTACACGTTCTGATGCCAAAAAAGTTCCGAACCAACGCCATTGCTACCAGTGATTCCTTGGTTGTCGCTGAAACTCATTGCCGGATAATTCGCGGGGCTCACCAGTTGACTGGCAAGGCTCGCCCAGCCAGCGCCGAATTGAGACAGGTCAACGCCATTGCTGTCGGGAAATTCATGTTGAAACACGCGGAGGTAAGAAAGCCGCAAATCGAGAATCGTCGAAGGGTTAAAGACATGCGTGTCTCCGAGAATTGCCGAGTGGGTATAGAGGCCCGTGTGACCCTGACCCTGCGTCTGCGTACCCCAAGCATCGTAGGGGTCGCTGTCTGCCTTCCAATAAGCGTACCGGGCAAATAAAGTGTTCTTTTCCGACAAATGGTGATCAACACGCGCGTTGTATTGCTCGTTGACGCCTCCCGAGGCTTCCTGAACGATGAAGTTGTTGGATAGTAAGCCGGGCTGATTCGGGGCGGGATAGGACTTCGCAAAAAGTGCCTGTGCGGAGAGGTCGAGTCTGTTCGTGCAGATTTTATTCAGTACTCCGTTGCATTGAAATTGAGTTCCCGTGGTTGGATCGTAGATGACAGGTAAACCTGCTGCCGTAAAATCACCACCCAACTCAGCTGTCGTAGGAACAGTGGTTGTAACCAGAGTGCCGGTTTTCAGCTTTTCATACTCCCACCCAAAGAAAAAGAACGTCTTATCCTTTCGTATCGGTCCACCGATGGTCCCGCCAAATTGGTTCTGAATGAGAGGCACGCGAGCAAGCCCGGCCTCGTTCGAGAAGTAATCATTCGCATTCAGGACTTTGTTGCGTAAGTACTCGTAAGCCGTGCCGTGAAAAGCATTCGTTCCCGATTTGGTGGTGAGGTTAATGATACCTCCCGCATAGTTACCATACTCAGCGGCGACATTGTTCGTGACAACACGGAACTCCTCCACCACATCCTGGGAAGGGACGAATGAATTGAGATTTCCTGCCGGCGCGTTGGAGGCGACACCATCGATAAAGAAGGAACTCTGGTTCCCAAAGCCTCCGCCGATGGCATAGTTCCCAAAACCGATCGCGTTCGTCCTGGCACCACCCGATTGGTTGGAAACAGCGTTGCCGTAAGTTCCGCCTTGAGCCACCACGCCTGGCACCAGCGTCAACATGTTGTTGACATTCCTGCCGCTGAGAGGAATGCTCTCTACTTCTTGCTGGCCAATGACCGTTCCTAGGGACGCACTGTCCGTCTGCAACGGCGGTGCCTCAGTGGTCACGGTGACGCTCTCGCTCGTGTTGCCGACCTGCAATTTAGCGTCTACACGAGTGGTAACGTCGACCTGAACCTCGATTTTGTCCTGAATAAAATGCTTAAACCCCGTCATCTCCACGTCAACGCGGTAAAGTCCGGCGACGAGGTTGGGGAACGTGAATTCCCCCGCGCTGCCGGTCTGCACCGTGCGTGTCTGGTTGGTGTCGAGATTGGTCAGCTTTACCGTAGTCCCGGACAACATGGCCCCGCTAGGGTCGTCCACAGTTCCGATAATGGTTCCAAACCTCACCTGAGCGTTCGCCGAGACGCACAAGCCGGCCATTCCGACAAGAACAATCATCGCCGCTACCAATAATGTGGAGCAACGGCGATTCGCGCTGGCGCCAGACCTAAAACCGAAAGAGAGTTGGCGCGATGCGGGATTCCGACCATCACTTGAGAGGTTTGCAAAGATCGCTGCGAGGAGATTCAGCATTGTTCTCACCTTCTTCGTGGAAAGTGCCCCGCTCAAAGCGGGAAGCCATAAGTTGGCTATTGGCTGCGCGTCGCTCTCGCTCGCGTGGCAAGCAAACACGACATGGAGCAATTACAACGCGGGGCTGCGAACCAATTTCTAGCTTTCGCTGTGTTGCATTGTCAAGATAATTGCATACAACTATGAGAAAGTTGTCTATACCACGTAGCGACAGAACCGAAGAATCGCCGAGCAGGGAAACATCAGAAGCAGGACTAGACTCAATTGCGGCCATTTCCCTTAATGAATCCACCGCACGATTTCCGCACAACCAAATCACACCGGAGCAGCACATCGCGCGGCGGCAGGTCCGGATTCGCAATCCTGTCAAGCATGGTCGCCATGGCAATCCTGCCAATATCCCGGCAGGGCTGATGCAAAGTTGTGAGCGGAATTGGCAGCAAACGGGCATATTTCACGTCATCGATCCCCACAATCTGAATGTCTTCGGGGATCCTTTGACCAAGCGCCAAGAGCGTGTGCATCAGATTTCCTGCCGTTAGATCGTTGGCGCAAACGAAGGCATCGGCCCGCTGCTTCTGGTGATCGAGAGCGAGCCCTTCCTGAGCAAATGAGCGTCCGTGGAGCCATCATGATCGACCAGCCGTTCAATACCCGCCTGCGTCTTCACCCGGCGCACCGTCCTGCGTGGGGTGGGCGTGGCCCTTGCGCTGCCCCTGCTCGAGGCGATGACCCCGGCCGGGGCGCAGGAGCCACGGGCACCTCCGCGATCCGGCGCAGCGTCAGCATCTGCTCGACCCTCGGCTTCCACCGGCCCTTCCTCGAGCCGGCAACCGCCGGGCGCGGCTATGAGCCGACGCCCT
>CAVQCP010000008.1:0-19642 GCA_963710965.1 uncultured Acidobacteriaceae bacterium
GTTCGTTGGTTGACTTCTTCTAATTTCATGTTTTTTTCCTTTCGGCCGTTTCCGGCTTGTTTCTTTCTTCACTTGAGCGGCAGCGGGAAGAAACAAGGCGGAACGGTGAAAGGGACAGAACGGAGGCCGAAGGAGGGTGGCAGGGGGTGAGTGAAAGCGCGGTGAGTGCCAAACGGGGTTGGGGTTAGTTTGGCGCGAAACCGGCGCAGTCCGAAACGCCCGTCCGAGCCGCGGCCAAGCGGCGTCCACCCGGAAGAGGCCGAAGTGTGGAAAAAGACGGCGTAGCCTTCCTTTTGAGCCTACGAATGGCTGTTACGGATGGGAAGTCAGCACACAGCAAGCACACACGAGAATTAGTAAACTAGTGCCGGTGGCATAGACGACTGACCGACAGTCAGTCGTTACTGCAAACGTGCTCGCTGCTCGATAAGCACGTGCTTGGGGACCAAGGCAGAGGTTCAAACCAACGTTCGCTCTTCAACACCGAACTCACGCTTGCCCAGCGCTCGAAAGTTTGTCCGCCATGGAATCAAATCGCATGACGATTCCCATCGCGTTGACGTGTGCTTTTATCATTGCCTGCTTTGCGTGCTCGCGTCTGAGCATCGTGCATAAACGGACCCTGATCAAGTCCAAGTTCATGTTCCGTCTCAGTCAGCTTTGTAAGTTCTGGCCCGACGAATACCTGCTTGATTAAATCACCTTCTTGTCCCCACCGCTCATCAAACGGCCCGACGAAAACGTCACGCGGGAGCGCCTTGTTCGCGTGCGGGTTTTCGTAGACGATCGTTCGCAGGACCAGCCGCGAGAACTTCTCGCGACTATCGTTGAGCATCTTCAAATGTTCATCAATATGCAGACTGCGCTGTTCGGCTCTTTCCTTCTGCTCGACGGCAATTTGAAGTTCCCGCTGGCCGATTTTGAATCTCTCCAGAGCGATGATCGCGCTAATGGTGGTGTTCTGCGGCGTCTTGATGTATGGGTGAATCATCTTGCCGCCGTCCATGAAGATGTTGTCTTGAACCGGGCCGTCGAAGGCTTCGGTCGCTGGATTGTAGGGAACCCTAAAGCCGACGCTGCCGAGCATCGCACCGAGAACGATTCGCGGACTACAAATTTCTACGAGATTGAAAGCCTCGTTGAACAGAACGAGGGAGCAGCATTCGCCGTCGTAGTCACGGAATTTCTCTCCCGCTTTGCCGATCTTCGCGCGGATACCGATATGCGGATCGAATGCTCCCCCGCCTGATCCGATGAGGCGGGGATCCTCGTCGAATTCCTTCACTTCAAACCAGAGCGGGTACTTGAGGTGGGAAACCCGGTAGTCGATACGGCGCGTTGAGCCGGGAAAATTCGGCTCATATTCAACCGCACCAATGTTGTATTCCTCCGCGTACTCCTCGAAAAGAAGCTCGGACACATTTCGCCGACGAACGAACGATGCGACTTCGCGAGCCGCTACGCGCCAAGCCTTATGGCTGATGCGACTCCCCTTGAGCTTGCGACTACGGAGCCAGCGATAGATCGTTTCGGTGCTGAGCTGAAGTTTTTCCGCAACTTCCTCAGGTGTTAGATATACATCGGAAACGTCCTTCATATATCACGATTGTAGTCCATAGTAGTCTATTATCAAGAAAAGGCAGAACGCGATTGGAGTAAGGGAACAAAAGGCGAATGTGTAGAATCGCTGCCGTTGACGAAAGTCGCAAGCGCGTCATAGCAATCATCTCCGGGATTCTCGTCGAGAAGCAGTTCCTCAAAGAGGATTTTCGACAGAACGGCATTAACCCGCGTGCTCAGTCTGTCCTTTCCAACGCCTAACCTTGGCCCGAGCGCATCCAGTGGCATGTGGATGGCGTCTTCGGGAACAAGTAAAATGGACGTTGGGAGTCGCGACATGAAACACAAGTTCACTGGCGAAATTTGCGTCTACTGCAACAAAGCGCCTTCCGAAACTAAGGATCACACGGTCGGAAGGAAATTCTTTCTGGAGGAGAGGCGCGACGGTTTGCCGCAGGTTCCGGCGTGTCGAAACTGCAACAACAAGAAGGCAGCAGCAGAATCTTATTTGATGACGGTGTTGCCGTTCGGTGCGAAGAACGCTGACGCGACTGCAATCCTATCGAAAATGGTTCCGCGACGGCTGGAGAAGAATGCGAAACTCCGCCGGAAATTGGTGCGCGGTTACGACCGCAGCGGCGGAACTTCCATTCCGTTCGATCACAGGCCGCTGATCGAGCTGTTTTCGATGATCGCCAAGGCTCTCGCCTACCAGCATTTCGACGTGCGCTTGGGTGAAGGTTTCTCTGCAACCGCTGCTGTCTTCATGGATCAGGCAATACCGGATTTTGAGCGTTTACTCACAATCGGAAAGCGGGTTGAAGGCGACTTGGGCGAGGGCACGTTCAAATACGTGGGTATGCAGCCCGGTAAATATCCCGAGTTGACGCTGTGGCGATTTGAAATCTACGGCGGCGTGGATTTCGCTGGTTCGGACATGCCAGGTGGAAGAGCCTCGCTGACTATGGCGGCGACAGGCGGCAACGAGCTAATCGGGAATCTCTTCTATGGGACGCAGATGACAGATCGAACCCAAAAGAGTGTCGGTAGGAATGATCCGTGTCCTTGCGGTTCCGGTAAGAAGCACAAGAAATGCCACGGTTCGGTCGGGAAGCAGGAAGCTCGTGATCGCATGAAGGCTCAGGCGCGGATGAACAAAATTGTACCGTCCGTGTATCAGCCCTTGGCGGCTCACGGCTATGGTCCGAGCCAAGCCGATGAGATGCGCCGCTACATTGACGAAATTTTCAACCAATAGAATTCAGGGCCGGGTAAAAAATCACTCGGCCTCTTATTCTGTCTAAGGCAGCTAATCTCAATGGCAAATCAGGCTGACCCTGAAACAGAGTTTCAGAACGAACTTCGCGTCTTCGACAACGATGTTGACGAGGTCGTTCAGTGCTTCTACATCTGGCGCACCGTTCACGCCGCCGCCCGTAAGAGCCGAAGAGTCTATGATCTGCTGAACCGGAATGCGGGATTCTGGGTAGTGGCACTCGGCTCAATTCAGGCAAATTCCTTGATAGCTTTGGGAAGAATCTTTGACAACAGCCGCGACTCGCACAACATCGGACGGCTGCTCAAACTTATCGAAAAGAATCCGTCGATTTTCTCTAAAGCCGCCTTGCGGAAGCGCAAGGAAAAGGATTTGGCGAATGCCCTCCACTTGGTAGACAACGTCATGAAGGACGTGAAGGAGCCCACGGCCTCAGATTTCAAGTGGCTTAACGAGTTCGTTGAGAAACGCCGCAAGATCTACGGGAAGTGTTACAAGCAGATTCGCGACAAACGGTATGCGCACAAGCAGAGGATGGACATCAGTGCGTTCGTCGCGCAGACGAATACGCGGGAATTGGCGAAGCTCGTGACTGACCTGAGTAATCTCCACGGGATTCTGTGGCACTGGTATCGCAACGGCGTGAAGCCTCAGACCGTCCGTCTTCGTAAGACGGCTGGAGCAGACGTCGTGAAAATGATGCAGAAGTTCGTTAGGTCGCTGCCCTAAGGAAAGCAGAAACTGACGGTGCAAGAATTCATGTTCATCACGCTCGACGATATTCCGAACAAGAAATCCTTTGAGCACGACCTTGCAGCGCAAATGGACGCCGGGCGAGTTGTGTCCCTTATTTTCGTGGACCTGGATGGATTCAAAGAAGTGAATGACCATCATGGGCACCCGGAGGGAGACAAGTGTTTGCTGCAGGCGGCCGTTGCAATGTCGAATGCCATCGAAGGTAAGGGCCATGTGTATCGAGTTGGCGGGGACGAATTCTGCATCATCCTTCCAAATCGGACCGGCTCCGATGTGGCGGTTGACGCGGAGCACGTACGGCTTTCCATTGATGACTTGAAGCCTTTTGGGGGACTCTCCAAGGTGACGGCCAGCGTTGGCGTAGCACGTTCATGCGCGAAACTATCCCATGCAAAGGCTCTAATTGCTGCGGCTGATGAAGCCATGTATGTGTCGAAGTGGACCACCAAGAACTGCGTCACTACGTGGCCACCTTCAGACAGCGCACGTATCCGAGCCGATCTTGCAAAGTTGAATTCCCGTGTGGATTCGTTACAGTCACAATTTGCAGCTCAAGATAAAAGAAATACGGATGAGAAGCAGCGAAGGCAAGAAATTGTGCAAGAGATTTCCAGACTCGTGCAGCAAGGGCGGGAAATTAGAGACAAAGTTGAGTACAACAACTACTCGATTCAAGAGGTGACGAGTTGGAAACAGGACGCAACCCAGTATTTGAGGGAGAAACTTGGTGAATCGTTTGCCATCCGATTTTGCACCGCAAGTCATCAAATTCCTCAATACCCGCCGAACATGGTTGCGAGTATGCGAGTCCCTTGGGCGGGACTGACAGAATGCCTGATGGCGCTGATTGATTTCATGGCCGAGCACCGAGTTTAATGTTGACAATTCACCCCGTGGGCGCGTGGTGTGGTCCAACTCTCGGGCGCATTTTCTTCCAATCGTAAATTCGGTTCGGGTCATAGAGATGGGCTTCAACTTCAAAGTCCCGCGCTCGCAACTTCTCCCCCATACTCAACAAGTGGCAGAGTCCCACTACCACTAATCCTGATTGCACGACAGTCTCAGAAATCCCCCCGGCCCACGTGCACTCCCGTGTGGAATGTAGGGTCAAGTCTTGCAAAGTATCGTATTTGCTGCTGAGTGCCGCATCCGGCGTCTTCTTCCGGTCTCCTACGCTTAGGTCTATGTTGTCCCAACGAATCTTTAGATCATCGGCCAATAATTCCACGCATGATTTTCGTGGGAGTCCGGTTGCCTCTTCCAGAATGCAATCAACGCTATGGTCCTGGATAAGCTCTCTGAGCCGCGCATCAAACGCCGAGTCCATCGGGGAATCTAGTTGAAATTGGTGTTGAGTTGCAAAGAGACAAACTTTACGCATGGGTGCCCTTTCCGTCTTGGCGTGCTTTTTTCGCCCGCTGTTTCGTGTTCCAACGTGACCGCGCGGCGCGATGTGCCACGTGCCGTCTGCTGAACTCTTCCCGATGCCATCGATTTCTAGGCCCCGACGTTTTTAAGGATCGGTAGTCAC
This sequence comes from uncultured Acidobacteriaceae bacterium, assembly GCA_963710965.1. Lineage (GTDB taxonomy): Bacteria > Acidobacteriota > Terriglobia > Terriglobales > Acidobacteriaceae > Sulfotelmatobacter. The sequence goes on from CAVQCP010000008.1 coordinate 5,124, forward strand.
TCCCGCGCCGTCCAGCAGAGTTCGCAGATTCGAACCTATATTCTGCGCCAGGTCTTTGAGCGTTACGTTTCGTAAAGTCGCGAGCGCTTCGACTGTCTCCTTCACGTCGATCGGGGCTGTTGGCCTGCTTCCAACCTGCGTAAACGGTGCGTCGGTTTCGGTGAGCAGGCGATCGGATGGGAGGGCGGCAACGAGGTCACGACCTCTATCATTTCGAAGCATCGCGCAATTGATCGAAAAATAACAGCCAAGATCAACAGCGCGGCGGGCCTCTGACTTGGAGCCTGTGAACCAGTGAAGGACGACCTGACCTTTACGACCGAGTTGTGACTCGATCATGTCGAGAGCCATCGTTGCCGTGCGGACGCTATGAACAGTCAGAATCTTGCCGCCTGCTTCGGCGCATTTTTGCAAAACCCGAGTGAATATCTGTTTCTGCAAGTCGAGAGAGCGGAAGTAACGAGGACCAGCGTCCAGCCCGACTTCGCCGACGTAGCGCGCCTGGGGCAGATACTCTTCCCACACGGCAATTTCAGCTGAACGCTCGGCAACGAGTTGAGGGTGAAGCCCCAGTGCGGCCCGGACATGGCGCGTTCCGTGGGTGAGTTCATGATTGCGCGGCCAGGCCTTCGGCGTAGTCGTCACCGTTAGCGTGTAGACACCGGCCTCCTCAGCGTCTCGCACGGCGGAAACCGGGTCCGGGAACAGATCGAGATGACAGTGAAAATCGACGAGAGCGGGCTTCATGGGAGACTAGCTCGGGGTGGCACGGACGCCTGCGAGCAATTTGGCAAGCTCGGCTAGCCCACGCTTGTAAACACCGGCAAGTGCCGCGAGGCGAGCTGGGGACTCGTCTGACAATGGTCCCGGCTTATGAATATAGAGTGCCGCTAGTTTTGGTTTCTGCCGGAGCTTCTCAATCGCGTATTGGAAGGAGCGTATCTGCTGCCCGTGCGCTTCGCGGGTATCGAGTTCACGAGCCGTGAGGTCCGACAAGGCGTATTTGGTGCTGTCCCCCGTGCTGAGAAGAGCGGCGCGGCGAATCAAACAGGGCAAGCAGAACCCGCAGTGGCCGGTGCCCAAGCCGAGCCATCGACCCTTCGTCGGTGACGCGCACGAGAGTGACTTGGGGGCGAGCTTCGCGAGCAAGGCCGGATTTTTGCAGCCGGCCGCCATTTCTCCCTTGGTCTTGTCCCAATAGGGGTTCTCGATTTGACCCGAGATCCCAAGGACGCCCAGCAGTTCATTCCATCTTGCGATATAAAAAGGATGGGTCGTCCGGGTGCTGAATGCGCCCAGGCGCAGAGGATCGAGCGGAACATTCAGCGCTATGAGGCCGTTCTCGGGTGCCCTGAGGACGAAGTTTCCGTCAAGACCGGTGCCCGCAAAGACCCCCGCCGCAAAAAACAGGAATGATCTTCCCCGCGTCGTCTTCTCGGATTCGACTCCCTTGACACCCCAGTTGCGAAAATCCATCCAGATTCGCAAACGAGAAAAGTTCTGTTGCAGATAATTCTTCTTCAATGCTTCGAAGAGCGTGTTCTGCGCATCACTGGTGGCACCGTCTCCGGCGTGACTAATCAGAAGAGGAGTCTTTCCCTCTTCCAGGGAGTCGATCGCGCCGATCAGGCTATCAAGGCCTCCTGAAAATAGAGCGAGACTGTCGAAGGCTGGCGGTATCAATTGCGGCGGCTTGTCGTGAACCGCTTTCTCAAATCCGGCCGCCCGCGGCCTGAACCCGACTGTCCACCGGTCGCCCGTCAGGAAATTGAGGAGACGCTGAAGCAGCGGTATCGCAGCGTTCCATCGCGCAGGATCGCTCACGGGAACCACGACTCGAATCTCCCTTGTCCAGTCGTCCTGTGATTCTGTGGATCGCGAAATTCGCGTATCCGCGGCTTGAACGTGTGCCGCAAGCACCAGAAGATCAAGCCCGATTTCGGAAGGAAAGACCCCGATCTTTGACAAATCGTCTAGGGAACCGCCTATGTCGTGTTCAAGGCGACTCTTGGAAACGACGAACTCCAGTCGCGTTGACACCTCTCCCTCAGCAGTTGGAATAACCGCTCGATCAGAATTGCCGAAACGTCCGATGATAAGGTGGCGCCTCATGGTGTTTCCGCTTCCGCTTCGGCCATGGTCTGCATGATCGCATAAGCCTGCTCATAAACACGGGTGACGAATCCGAAAACCCGTTCAGGTGTGAGAGCCTGCATGCCTGCCCGCGCCTGAGTCATTGAATCGGACACGCTGCGACGAACAAAGTCCAGAAGCTGCCGTTGGATCGATGCCGCCTGTGCCGCATCAGACGGGAGAGTGATGGCCTTAATCCCGATGTCGTTGCACAGGCGCGTCTCGATGGCATGCGTAGCGTAGAGTTCAAAAATGGTCTGCATCTGGTCAGCCGTGAGGCTGTCAAAGTCGGAGATCCCGGTTTCCGCCAAATCAGCGATTGTTTCGATGAAAGCGTCGCGCGCGATCCCTTCGTCTACCGTGCCTCCCTCGGGGCAGACATATTCCATCAGACCGATAAATACCTCTTCGATCGGGCGGCCCGCTAGCCTTTCGAGGTTGAGAGCGCGGAGGGCTTCTCGCGGACCGTTGGCTACGGCACTGGAAAGAAAACTGAGGAGCGGGACACCAGACGCAGGTGACCTTGCCATTCGCTGTGCGGCGGTCCGGCTGCCACCCGATGCAGAAGATACATAACTTGATAGAGCCCGGCCTAGACTCGCGCGATCGGAGCCGCCTGATCCGGCGAAGCGCGAAAAATTGCCGCGCGCGGCGGTGAACCTATCACTTGCCGCCGCCGGAGGTATTGCGGGGAGGACAGGGGGCGTGGGTGCCGGTGGCGGTGGCGGCGGCGCCGTCGGATCGGCCGGCGCTGGCACGGGCGGCGGCGCTGGCACGGGCGGCGGTTGCGGCGGTGGCTGGGGAGCTGGCGCCGGGCTGCCATCGGACGGTAGCCAGCTCGGGATGAGCGGCCTGTCGCCGCCCTGGCCGCCGTTGGCATTGGAAGTTCCCACTAGTGCTGCACTCCTTGACTGCGTGTACGCAGCGCAGCGCCCGCTGCGACCTTGAGAAACTGGCTACCGTCGCGCTTCCATGCTTCGAGCAATTGATCATATCTCCGGCTCTGGTCCGAGTCCTTGATCACACCTTCCCAACCGGTGCATGCCCACGCACCCAGCCTCTGCCGCGGCAATGCTTCCAGAAAGTCGAGGAGATTTCCCTGCAGCGCCGGGTGCGCCTTGACCAATACCCCTATTCCTGCGGCTCCGGCGGGTTCCGTGTCGAAAGTATCGCCCCCCACGATCCGGGCGCGGACGAGGTCGAGAACCTGAGCGGCCTCGGGGACCGCGAGCTGCCGTACTTCGGTCTCAAAGCCCTGGACCACGAATTTCGATCCGAGAAGCTTCTCCGCGACGCCGGCGAGCTGTCCAAGAACTGTGGTGGCACCGAAGTAATCTTTGCGATCTTTCGCGACGAAAAGATACGGCCGCAAATCTGACGCGCCGATGGCTGGTTCGATCTTCGCCCACGAACGCACTGCCTGGGACGAAGTCCACTCGGTCAGCTGTGCGCTGTCTGCGGCCTTCACAACTTCGGGCTTGGACACAGTCTTGGGGCCAGAGGTTACCTTCGCTTCCGCAGGGGGGATGGGTTTTGGAGATTGCTCTTTACGGTCGGATACTTCCTCCTCCAGCCGGACAAGGTCGGTACAAATTCCGTTGGGGTCGGATGCGGCCGACGTGGCAATCTGATCAAACAACCTAGGAATAAAGCGCTCCGCGAGCATCAACTTGGCGAGGACCGGCAGCTTCACGTCGTCGCCGAAGCCGCGCGCGCTGGCGGAAGACTGACGCAGTAGCAGCGTGTTTAGAAACCGCTTTATCTGGCGGGGATTTCCCTTGGTTCCGCCTGCCAGAATGGGTCCGATCTGCGCACTCAGGATCAAAGCGTTCTGAGCACGATCAGCCTTGGTGCCCAATGCCGTCTTTACAGTCGCCGCGTCAAGGACCGCACCCTTCCAGGGACGCTTCAGTCGCTCGCGCGCCGCGGCAATGAGCTTAGCGAATTCGGGCGCGTCTTCGCCCAGTTCGGCTCCGACGAACAGCAGGGTGACATAAATGCGAGTTTCGGTCTCCCCGAGAGCGGGAATGCGGAACGGAACCTGAATCAATTTTTCGAGGTAATTCCTGGCGTAGGTCTGCGGGCCTGTGGTATCGGGGAGATCGGGAAAGTGTTTGCGGACGGCATATTCGATCATCGCTTCATCGGCAGCAACTACGAACGCCGTCCGCGAAGTGAAGAGGAAGAGCCGCACGGCCTCCAAGGTTTCGATCGCCGTGTCTGGTAGACAGCGGTCGAGATCGTCAATAAGTACAACGAGCTGGTTGATGCCGGCTTTTTCCAGGAGTTCATCAAAAGCTTTTCGGAAGCCGGCGATTTCTTCCGGGACGTTTTTTCCCTCGGTGCCAGGCTTGAGAATATCCTTTGCACCCGACAGTGCGGATTCGACATTGTCTTTTGTGAGTTTTGTCGGATCGGTTACCCGTTGGAATAGCTTCGGTTGTAGGCGAAGTCACCTCTGTCAATGAGATAGTAGTTTTCGAGCACTTTCGAAGCCACCCGCTTCTTAAAGAACTCTTCCTGCCGCACAAACCCAAGTTGTGCAGAGATCGTCACGACATTGTCGTTTAGCTCCGCGTTCCGGGCGCCGACCAACTCAAAAAAGTGACTGATAGTCTGTGTTTTCCACTCTTCCGTGAAGCCCGGTAGGCGCTTCTTGCCGACGAGTAGATCCTGTGCGGAGCCCTGTTTGAGGTTGCGTTTCTTGACGATCAGTTGTTCTAGGGATTCGATGAGGGCATCGGCATCGCCCAACGCCTCCGCTATCCGCTCTTGCTCGACTAGTTCAAGCGGCCAAGCCAGTTGCAACTGGTGGAACCTACTGACACCCAGGTGTGCAACAGAAGTTGTTTGCAGCGCGATTGCCGCGAAGACGCCGCTTTTCTGGCAATACCTGAATAGATGTGCAGCGAAACTCGCCGACACACCGTCGCGGGCCCGAAAACGAATCAACTGATTCTGAATCGCACAAGGCTCGGGGTATTCATCGTTGTACATCGCGCATCTGCCGACTAGCTCAAGGCTCTGTCCCTCGTTCAACAATACGTCACCAGGTCGGAGGCGATACCGTGAAAACTCGGCTTCCGTCATCGGCATCCGAAGCACATCAGCCAAGTCGATTCGACCATCAAAAACATTTTTCGTTCGGAGATAGGGCCTTTGCGGTCCTAGCCCCCTCGCGGCCAGTGCCTTGCCCGCGCGAACATCGCCCATGGTGCCTACAAAGCTCACCTCCCAGTCCTGAGGTATTGTGCCCACGTCAGTCTGCTTGTATCCCGGATTCACTTCCATGCGAACCCCATCTTCTCTAAGTGACGGTCCACCTTGCGTTCCAGTTCAGCCACACGGCTGACCATCTGCGAGATCGGCATTTCGTAGCGCTCGGCCAACTCCTTCACCCGTTGAGTTAGTGCCTGACTGATGCGGTCCATCTCGCCATGGATGGTGGCGTCGAGCGCGGCGAGCCATTTGTGATCCACGACCAATGTCTTGACCTCCGCCTCCGTGAGCTTGGGGTACTTCGCATAAACCTTGATATCCAGGTTCGCAGTGACTTCTTTGAGCCGATTCTTGAATTCACTTTCCTCGTTCGCTATCTTCAGCCATTGGTTTAGCGCGGCGGCCTCGTCCTTGGCCTCCTTGTCGCCATCAATCTCCTTCAGCCGGGCGGTAACGTTGGCCTTGTTCACCTTGTCCAATTCGGAGAAAGCTCCCTCCTCGCCGCCGTGCTCTTCTTCCAGTTCGGTGCTGCGAGCGGCAATGCTTTCCATGTCGGCTTCCAACTTGGTAATCTCCTCCTGCTCACTGGAGAAGTAGCGAGCAACGAGGAGAGTCTTGGGCACGAGGTCGCAGACCCACCCCCTGTCCTTCTCCTTGCCCTTCTTGTCCTTCTCGATAACGCGCGAGGTTTCAGCTTTCCAGCCCTCGGCGGCGATGAAGTAGCAGTCGTCCTGCATAATTTCGGCCCAGTAGTCCATCAGGTGTTGATATACGTCGTATTTATCGATGAGTGCCTGGCCGGTGTAGTGGGCCAGCAGATCTTCAGATAGCGCGCCGATCACATCCTTCGGATGGCTGCCAGCCTTCAACTGACGTAGCGTCTTGGCGCTTTTCTGCCGCCATGAAGCGAAATGGGTCTTCATGCGAGCGATGAAGATGGCGAACTCCGGGTGCCCATAGATCGTGGATTCAATTGCCGACTTGTCTCCGGCGAGTTCGAAATAGCCCGGACGACTGTTCTTGAATAGCCCCGACCGAAGAGTCGGACATACTTTCCAGTAGCAACATAGGGCATCGACGTCCCGCACCGGAATGCCGCCTCTCAGGTGGCCCTCGATGTCTTGGAGATCCTCGACCTGCCGGCTGTCGATGTAGCGGGGTAGATTGAGGTTGAACCCATTTGTCTCAATCTCCTCAACCGGGACCATTCGCGAGTAATTTGGGACTTCAAGGCGCTTGTTGAAGACGTCCACAATCTTATGGATATCCTGCGCACGCAAGCGGTTCTTGTTGCGATCCTTTAGAAAAGCCGTGCTGGCGTCGATCATGAAGATGCCCTTGCGGGCGTGAGCATCCTGTTTATCGACGACGATGATGCAAGCGGGAATACCGGTGCCGTAAAAGAGATTGGCGGGCAGGCCGATGATGCCCTTGATGTATCCCTTGCGCACGAGCGCGCGGCGAATGTCCGCCTCGGCGTTACCGCGGAATAAGACGCCGTGCGGCAGAATGCACGCGCCCTTCCCAGTGCTCTTCAGCGAACGGACGATGTGCAGCAAATAGGCGTAGTCGCCCTGCTTGGCCGGAGGTACCCCGAAATGCTTGAAGCGTTCAAATTCATCCTTGGCTGGGTCAATGCCGGTGCTCCAGCGCTTGTCGCTGAACGGCGGATTCGCGACAACGTAGTCAAATGTCTTGAGCGTGCCGCCGTCCTTGAACTTGGGAACAGATAACGTATTCCCCTGCTCGATGAGCGCGGTTGGATTGTTGTGCAGGATCATATTCATACGGGCAAGAGTGCTGGTGGCAGCATCTTTTTCCTGCCCATACAGAGTGACCCTTGTACCGGCTTCATCGCCAACTTTCAGTAGCAACGATCCCGAGCCGCAAGTCGGGTCATAAACAGTGGTTGCGCTGGTCGTCTCCGCGTCATGGATGCCAATGATCTGCGCGATGACGCGACTAACCTCAGCGGGAGTGTAGAACTGGCCTTTGCTCTTACCACTCTCGGTGGCGAAGTGCCGCATCAGGTATTCGTAGGCATCACCCAGGATGTCGTCGCCATCGGCGCGGTTCTTGCTGAAGTCGAGGGACTTGTTTTCGAAGATGGCAATGAGGTTGGTGAGTCGCTCCACCATCTCCTTGCCGCTGCCGAGCTTTCCAGGATCGTTGAAATCCGGCATGTCGGACAGCTTGTTTGCATTGGCTAGCGGGCCGATGATTTTCTTGTTGATCTGGTCGCCGTGATTTCGCTACTCTGAACTGGCCCCACTTCGATCATCACATTTGGACCCACCTTAACCGATAGATCGGCCTACCCTGTCTGCGAGGCGGACGGGGAGGGCGATGGACAGGAGACGCAAGGTGGAGCTATTCGAAGAGATCAGGCGGGAACATGCGCATGGAGCTGGTTCGATTCGCGCGGTCGCGAAGAAGCTGGGCGTGCATCGGCGGATGGTGCGACAAGCGCTGGCCAGTGCGATCCCCCCGGAACGCAAACTGGCGGTGCGAAACAAGCCCAGGCTGGGTCCGGTGATGGAGTTCATTGACGAGATTCTGCGTGCAGATCAGTTGGCTCCGCGCAAACAGCGGCACACCGCGCATCGCATCTGGCAGCGGATCGAGCAGGAGCGCTCGGACGCAGTGGCGGAAGCGACCGTGCGCCGTTATGTGCGGGAGCGGAAGCAAGAGCTCGGACTTGTGGCGCGAGAGACGTTTGTGCCGCAAGTGTACGAATGGGGCGGCGAGGCGCAGGTGGATTGGTACGAAGCTGTGGCCGAGATCGGGGGCGAGCGCCAGTCGGTTTATCACTTCGCGATGCGCTCGATGGCGAGTGGTGGAGCCTTTCACGCGGCTTACTATCACGCCACGCAGCAGGCTTTTCTGGAAGCACACGAGCGGGCATTTGGCTATTTTGGTGGGGTGTTCCGACGCTTGCGCTACGACAACCTGAAGAGTGCGGTGAAGAAAATTCTGCGCGGGCATCAACGGGAGGAGACGGAGCGCTTGATTGCGTTCCGCTCGCACTGGGGATTCCAGACGGAGTTCTGCAATCCCGCACGGGGCAACGAGAAAGGCGGCGTAGAAGGCGAAGTAGGGTACTTCCGCCGGAATCATCTGGTGCCGGTTCCGCAGGCGAAGAACCTGGAAGAGCTGAACGAACAGTTACGAAGTTACTGCCAGCAAGACGAACAGCGGCGGATCGCAGGCAAGCCGATGGCAGTCGGGGAGGCGATGCGGATCGAACGCGAGCATCTGCTGCCGCTGGCGGCGGAAGGATTCGAACTGGCGGAGACCAGTTTCCCGACGGTGGATGGTAAGGGTTGCGTGAAGGTGCGCACGAACTTCTACTCGACGCCCTTACGGCCAGGGACGCGTCCGCAAGCGAAACTGCTGCCGGCCTATGTCGAGATTTGGCAGGAACGGGAGTGCGTGGCGCGGCACGAGCGCAGTTTCGGTCGCTATGAGCAAGTGCTCGATCTGGAGCACTATCTCGATGTGCTGGAGAAGAAACCGGGAGCGCTGGCGGGATCGAGTCCACTACGGCAGTGGCGGGAACGCGGACGCTGGCCGGAGAGTTTCGACCGGCTCTGGCAGAGCTTGCAGGAACGGCACGGCAAACACTCGGGCACGCGGGAGATGATCGAGTTACTCACGCTCGGCAAGCGCTACGGATGGGATCGACTGCAGCAAGTGGTCGAGCAATCGCTGGCTATGGGTTGCACGGATGCGGCCGCGGTGCGGCACTTGCTGACGGCGACGGATCTGGATCGTCCGCACCCCGAGTTACTCGAACTGAACGGACTGGAACGCTACGAACGACCGTTGCCGCTGATGAACGAGTATGACCAGTTACTCGGCATCGCTGCCAGCACGGCGGAGGTGGCGCGATGAAAGAGCAGACTCAGGCTCTCGAACACGCCAGCGTCAAGCAGTATTGCAAGGCGCTGCGCGTTCCGATGATCGGGGCGAACTTCGTGCAACTGGCAGAGCAGGCGATCAAAGAACAGCGCAGTCACATCGGGTATCTGGAAGCGCTGCTCACCATGGAATCGGAAGAGCGCGATCGGCACGCCATTCAGCAACGGCTGCGCGATGCCAAGCTGCCACGGTTGAAGACGCTGGAAGAGTTTGACTTCAACCAGGCGCGACAGATACCGGCGGCGAAGATTCGCGAACTGGCCGAAGGCGGCTATATCGAGCGCGCCGAACCCGTGGTGCTGATGGGCGAATGCGGCACCGGCAAGACGCACTTGGCGACGGGCCTGTGCGTGGCCGCGTGCCGACAGAAGCGAAGGGCGCGATTCACCACCGCCGCCAACCTGGTCAACGAGTTGGTGGAAGCCCGGCAACACAACGCGGTGAAACGGGTGCTGGCGCGCTGGTTGCGCTACGACGTGATCGTGCTCGATGAAGTCGGCTACGTGCCATTGGCCGACATCGGAGCGGAGTTCCTGTTCCAAGTGATCGCCGAACGCGCGGAGCGGGCCACGTTGATCGTGACCACAAACTTGCCATTTTCCGAGTGGACGCAGGTGTTCCCAAATCCCCGTTTGTGCAAGGCATTGCTGGATCGAATCACGGACCGAGCCCACATCATCGAAACCGGCGCCGAGTCCTATCGCTTTCGCAGAACCCTGGAGGTGCGGCAGAAAAAGAAAGCATTGTAGGCGGCTGCTTCTATAGCGCTGAGCAGGGGAAGGAACTCAAACGCCGTTCCTTCCCCTGCGACCCCATCCTGGCTGGAACCGCAAGACCAGACAGCCATCCTTATTAATACGGGTGGGGCCAAATGTGAGTATCAAGGCGGGGCCAAATCAGGTTGTCAAACGCACGCCGATGTCAGGCTTGCCCTTGAGGGCGACCATGTCCTTGAAGCTGGCTCCGGCCGGGATGGTGATCGGCGCATACGGCATGCCAGCGTACTTGTCGCTTACATACTTGATGAAAAGCAGGACGAGGACATAGTCCTTGTATTGGCTGGCATCCATGCCGCCGCGGAGTTCGTCGCAGCTTGACCACAGAGAGGAATAGAGTTCAGATTTCTTGAGAGCCATGCCTTACGTCATTCTGCGATGTGAGCGGGGGAAAGGCGAATTATCGCACATCAGAGAGGGATCACCGAAGTGGAGCCGCGTGTAGGCGCGAAGGAACAATTGCTTAGATTTGCCCAAGTACTACAGACGTACGAGGTCTCGCTGAATGCGGGCGAGAATTGTGTCGAACGGAATTTGTCCGCGATAGTAAAGTGGGGCTGTCTTTGAATATTCCACTTCGAATTGCTTGCGAACGTTCTCGTCTTCAATGCTGAAGGCTCCGCTTTTTGCTACGTCTTGGTCCAAAGATTTGAAACGCTTCTTTTTGTGCTCCAAGTATTCGGGTGTTCCGATGAATTGTTGCACGGCTTCTACGTCTAGAAGTTGATGGATGTCGTAGTAGTGTCTGAGGAAATTCGTTGGGATTTCCCCCGTGCGTTTGAACTGGCCATATTTTCGAACTACAGCCTGGACCTTTTCTACGAAAGTGTATTCGGGGTTATAGCAGTGGATGTAGGGGGCTCGGTTGTCGGCGTATTGAAGCTTCTTGGCTTCAGCGAACTGGACGATCCAGGACGAAATCGTAACAGAGCGGTTCGGAGCCGTCTGATCGAAGCCAACTTCCAGAAGAATTCCATCCTTGAGGCCGGCGATTGAACCAAAATGGGTTTCGTAGCTTAACCTGAGGCCGCCGTTCCTCAGCGTTTCGTCATCGTAGGTTGTATCCCTCTCGACGGTCGTAATCCCTGGGATCGTGATCTTGTCCCGCAGCTTTTCATAGAAGACTCGTCTGGACTCAATGTGCGTGGGCTTCTCGTGATTTGGATTGGTATCGACCTGAAGTCCGTCGAAGGGTTCGATGCGAATGTCGATGTCTTCAGAGAATCGCTGAATGATCCCAAAGCCCTTGGAAAGCGAAGTGCCGCCCTTGAGCTCAAACGTTAAGCCAAGCTGTTTGAGCCCAAAGACGGCGTGCATGATCCAGTAGTCTTTTTCCACGAGAGCTGGATCATTGATTTTCTCGCTGTCGGCAACGGTCGCGACAAGTGCCTTGAAGTCTCTTCGCTCATGCAGAAAAGAGTCAGGCATATTGCAACATCTCCTGAAACTTTTTCTGTGTGGAGTATTTGCCGTAGAGAGAAACCGCGCGTGAAAGCTTTTTCGGGTCCATCTCTTTGGCTTTTTCGCGAACGCGAGAAAGAACAGCGTCCCGATCCTCCGCAAGGTCGCCTAGTTGATTAACAAGATCAACCAGCAGAAACTCGGGAGAGAGTTGCCTTGGAACATTCATACGACGTTCGAAGGTGACCATTCGATTGCCGAGCGGAAATGTCCCATGACGTTTCTGATTGTAGACAACCCGTTTGTTGTAGAGCTGCGTGGTCCCGAGTCCCAACTGGTTGTAGGCATTCGGGGAGGTCACAACAAAACGGTCTGTCTTCAAGAACGCTTTCACCAACTCGTGCTCGTCTGCGGGAGCCTCTCCAAATTCAAACTTACGAGGGCTGTAGTACAAGCCGGTACGGAGCTTCTGGAGGGTCCCGTCGACAGTGAATTCTTTGAGGTGTCGATCAACACTCTGGGACCAAGGCAGAAGGTCTTCTCTGCGGTACACACGTCCAGGGCGGAGATGTCGCCTCAGCTGCTCAAGTGTGCTGGTCCGCATTTTCACTGATCCTCCACGGTTACTTTACTCTTCATGATCTCGAAGTGTCAACTATTTTACTAACGTTTCATGCATAATTAGTAATATCTACCTCTATTTCTATAACTTGAGAGACACTTAAATACGCAGATAAACGGACTGCTTTCGGTATTCCAAGAAGTAAGCATCTTCACAACCCTATCCCAATTCCTTGGGCGATGGAGGAGGGTTGACTGATTTCCAGAGCGGATGTCTTCGAGACATCGGCTGCTAATTGGGGCCCAAGTTTTGCCAGGTCGTCGGTAAAGAGCGTGGCCTCGTGGCTGGCGCGGGAGATGGAAACGTAGCCGAAGCGGGAGTTGAGCAGGTCTGGGTGGACCCTAGTGTCAGCGTGAACGAGAACGCGTTCGGCGGTGAGCCCCTGAGAGCTGTGACTCGTGACGGCATAGCCGTGGTCGAAATGACGATACTCGATGGCGTTGAACTCGATCCGATGGTTGTTGTCGAGGCGTGCAGAAAGCCGACCCTCGGGATGGATGGCCTCAACAGTCGCGAGGTCGCGATTGGCGATGCCAAGCGATTTGTCTGGAGCTGTGAACTGGACGCGGTCGCCTACGGAGAACTCACGCTCGATTTCTTGATAGACGCTGACGCCGGCGAGTCGGCGGGGATCGTAGGTCGCAAGTTCGTGGTTCGCTTTCTCAACCGTGAGGTGGTTTACGCCAGGGTCGATTGCGACAACCGACGCATAGGCTCCAGCCCCGATTCCGATGGCTTTGCTGCCGCGCGTGTAGCGAATTACGTCGTTGACCTCGTAGTGACTTGCCCAGGAGCGTTCGGCACCAGTCATGTCCTGCCGCTGAACAAAGATATGGAAAGTATGATCCTCCGGGGCTAGGGTTCCATTGAGCTTTAACTCCTGGCGAACCGCGACGTTCAGATCGCGACGGGAAGCATTGTCTGGTGAGACGATGAGAGTGTTCTGGGGCCATTCAACGTAGCTCTTGGCAATGGCACGGATACGGTCTTCTGCGTTGGGAATTTCCTTCACACGACCCTGCTGTTGGAGCGCGTCGAGCGCGGCGTAGACTTGGCCGGTAGCCAGCAGTTCGACGGCAGATTTCAGAGCTGGGTCCTTCTGCCGGACTATGTCATCCAGCGTCGCTGTGCGCATTCCGGCGTCCAGCATCTGCTCGAAGGGGCGGCCCGCTTCCACGCCCTGGTGCTGGCGGATATCGCCGATCAGAAGAACGCGGTCATCGGGACCAAGTCGGGAAAGAAACTCGCGCATCTGGTTGGTGCTGGCAAGGCTCGATTCATCGACAAGGTAGAAATGCCTCTGCTCGCGTAGGTCGGGATTTGCAGCACGGGCGAGGAAGCCTTGCAGGGTTCCCGATTCAATTCCTGCGTCGTTCAGTTGGCGCGCGGCGCGGGAGGTCGGGGCGAAACCCTCAACCTGATAGCCCTGGCTTTCAGCGGCGTTGCGGATGACTGTGAGGGTGGTTGTCTTGCCCGAGCCGGCGAAGCCTTGGATTCCTTGAATGCGGTCCGGCGAGCTGAGAACATCTTCGATCACGCTCCTCTGCCCGTGATTGAGATGCGAGTGCTGATCGGCAATGGCGATGGCGTGTGGGCGCGAGAGGACTGGTTTAGCATGGTCTTGTCCCTCACGCATCGTGCTGATAATTTCGTGTTCCGCTTCGATGGTCTTCGCGGTGGTGTACTGGCGGCCCGGAACACCCTGAGTTCGTTCCACGATTTGAAATTCCCCGGAAGCTAACCGAGCCTCAAGATCGTAGCGAACTTGTCCATGGGTGATCTCGCCCATACCGCGTCGAAGCCCGTCGCGGATTAGCGCACGTTCATCCACAACTGCCTCGCGTTCAAAATTCTTGTCGCGGGAAAACGCCACAGAACTGGCCAACTCGTCGATCACGAACCATGCCCGCTTCTGGCCCTCCTTCGGTTCGTTTAGCAGACGCAAGACAAGCAGGTCGAATCCATAGACTTTGAAGCGGTCGAAGTGCCTCACGTTATGCCGGGAGTGAAGTAATGAAGATCCACGTCCGGGTTGGGCCCACTCTGTGGCCAACCATTCACCATTCCCTTCCCCCTTCTTCGGGAGCAGTCGGAGGCTGTCGGCGATGAGTCCGAGCGAGCCGAGAACTCCAGCACGCTGTTGGTGTGCCCTCGGGTCAATCAGGTGAGCATGCTCTGTTCCTTTCAGTCGTCGGTCGATCTCCTGTGGGTCGGACATCCACTTCACTAATTCCTCTGGTGTTGGGCCATAGGCCATCAGGAAGGCGAAGATCTTCTGGGGGGACTCATGAAAAAGTCACCCTCCTTATCCTGCGGCGGCTGGAACAGGGACACCGCCAGGCTTCGCCTAGAAGCGGCGGATAGGAGTTCTTAGGCGGGTCCCCAATATGGGCACCTCTTATCGAGCGGATTCAAGATCACATCGCCGTTCTTCGGGTCGTAAAAAC
>CAVQCP010000009.1:0-96182 GCA_963710965.1 uncultured Acidobacteriaceae bacterium
TGGCCAACTCGTCGATCACGAACCATGCCCGCTTCTGGCCCTCCTTCGGTTCGTTTAGCAGACGCAAGACGAGCAGGTCGATCCATAGACTTTGAAGCGGTCGAAGTGCCTCACGTTCTGCCGGGAGTGAAGTAATGAAGATCCACCCCTGCCGCGTTTCGGCCCACTCTGTGGCCGACCATTCACCATTCCCTTCCCCCTTCTTCGGGAGCAGTCGGAGGCTGTCGGCGATGAGTCCGAGCGAGCCGAGAACTCCAGCACGCTGTTGGTGTGCCCTCGGGTCAATCAGGTGAGCATGCTCTGTTCCTTTCAGTCGTCGGTCGATCTCCTGTGGGTCGGACATCCACTTCACTAATTCCTCTGGTGTTGGGCCATAGGCCATCAGGAAGGCGAAGATCTTCTGGGGAGACTCGATGAAAAACTCACCCTTCTTATCCTGCGGCGGCTGGAACAGGGACACCGCCAGAGCCTTCGCCTCAGAGCGGCGACGGAGTTCTTCCGCGGGTCCCCAATAAGGGCACCTCTTATCGAGCGGATTCAAGATCACGTCGCCGTTCTTCGGGTCGTAAAAACGCCGGACGAACTCCCGTGCTGGATCGTAGACAATCGCGGAATCACCACGGGCTTTTATCTGTCGAAGGATCTGCAGCATGAGCGCGGTTTTGCCCGCGCCGGTATCTCCGATGATCTGCATGTGCTGAGCCTCGGCTCGTTGCGGTATACGAATCATCGCCTTCATCTCGTCGGCCTTGATGCCTATGCCATCTCCTTCGACGCGGAGGGTGAACTCCCTCGGTGTTAGCATTTCGGGGCCTTTCAGTCGTCGTCCGTATCTCAGCGCCTTGCGTCGTCGAACGTCCTTGGCGATGGAAAACGGGAGCTGGATGACCAGTGATAGCAGACCGAAAAGCAGCGGGAGCTTATAGAGATCGAAAAGGCCATCGCTACCGTAAACCGCACTCCTGAGATAGGCACTCAAGGACGCGTCGATATAGCTCTGCTCCAGTCCCACGTAAAGGACCGTATAGCCGCGTTGCAAGGAGGGCTGCGAGAGCGCGAGCTGGATGGCCTTGCCGCCCGGTTGCGGCGTCGTGCCGTCCGTCACGTCGGTGTTCGTTGCTAGACGCGGCGGAATTCCGCGACCGCCCACCATGAGCATCCGGTAATTGTCTCGGCGGCTCGTTCCGATTGCTCCTAGAACGCTCGATCGGATGTAGGTGGGCGTGTAGAACCTCTGTAGGGGGCTGTTGCCGAAGGTGAATCGACAGTAAAGAAAAAGTCCGGTAAGAATGAGCGCCATGAATACCGCACCGCACGTATAAATCGGGCTGTGCGGCGGCCAGATGACGGATTCTTTGCGTCCCCACTTTGTCATTGCCATCGCTATTTCCTTCCTGCGGAAGCGGCCAGCTTTCCAGCGAGGGCGTGCTTGGCCTCGCTGATTTCGTCGAGCAGATTGTCAAACGCCTCCGGCGTGAGTCTCTGGCCTGCGGCCAGAGGCCGCAACACGTTTACCAGCAGCAAGCGAACTCCAAGAATCTCGGCGAGGGATGGATCAATGGCCGATCCTTCGCGCATTTCTTTGAGGATCACATCGCGTATCCATTCCCCTCGTGCAAGTCCTTGCGACCTGGCGAACTCAGTAACCTTCCCCAGTTCCTCTTTTGTTAGTTTCGCGGTCACGGGGAAGACGCGATTTAGAGCGCGGTCGCTGTCAGAAATGGCACGTGCCGTAGCTTTCAGAATTGGCATGGTTCCTCGGATTTAACAGGTGCACCCAAGTGCACCGCAAATCGTTATGTATTTGAAAACGCTGTAGGTGCACCGTGGTGCACTTGCACGACCCTCGAAGGGGTGGAGTGTCAAAATTCTTCCGGTGCGAAGCACCGTTTTGGCAGCACCACAAAATTGTCGGTAGCATCACGCCTTCACAGCCCGCACAGAAGGCGTGGACTCCACCCCGGCTACAAGCTTCCTTGCGCTCTGTTCCGTCGCACCATTGCTCGGGCCTTTACGGACACGCAAAGTCGAAGGAACCTGCTTGGCTTGTGGCGTCTTGAGAAAGTCCTGGAAGTCACGGTCTTTCGAGAAGACATAATTGAGCGCCTTATCGACAACATCGTCCGCGGATGCGTGGATGAAGGCGGCGTACTGATCGACCTGCGTGGCGGTGACCTCATCGAGTCGGACAGAAGCACAGATGTGGCGGCTCTGGTTGATCTCAAGCAGTGGCATGTTGGTTCTCCTTTATAGGTAGTGGAATCAAGGAATCTTTCATGCGCAGAATTGGTTAGCAAGTCAGCAGCAATAGGCGCCGTACTCCGTGCTGATGCTGTGGCAGGTTGTACCTCGAAGACGGGCTCAATAAGGAAGCGTTTCGCGTCGCGGTCATAGCCGCGAAGCGCAAGCACCTCGCGGACAACGCGGCGGCCTGGCTGACGTTCAACATGGACGACAAAATCGACAGCTTCTGCGATCTCGGCTTCGGTATCGGCGAACGTGCTTTGCGCGTGACTGCGCATCACGAGATTGGCGAAACGGTGAAGGGCTTTCTCCGCCGAGTTGGCGTGGATCGTAGCCATTGAACCCGCATGGCCCGTGTTGAAGGAATCGAGCAGCGTTCGTGCCTCGATTCCGCGGACTTCCCCGAGAATGATGCGGTCCGGTCGCCAGCGGAGAGCGGACTTTAGAAGGTCGTCGAAAGTTATCTTGGCCTTGAACGTATCAGTCTGGCATTCCGTCGGCAGAATGTTCGGCTTCTGGATCTGAAGTTCGGAGGTGTCCTCGATGACAACGAGGCGATCCTGTTCGGGAATAAAGTCGGCCAGTATCCGCAATAGCGTGGTCTTGCCGGTACCGGTTCCGCCACTGATAAGGAGCGTCTTACCGCTGCGAATCTGCTCGGCTAAGAAGTCCGCAAGCGCCCGCGTCAGCGTGCCGCGAGCGATCAGATCATCAACTGTGTAATGGCGGCTGGTGAATTTCCTGATGATGAGCGCAGGTGTACAGCGCACGACCGGCGGGATGACTGCCGCCAACCGACTCCCGTCCGGGAGTTGTGCGTGCAGAAGTGGGTTGTCCTCGTCGAGCTTCTTACCGAGTTGATTGGCAATAACTTCGAGGCCGGTTTGTAGCTTGCCGGCGTCGAACGAAATGTTCTGCTCTTGGAACATGATGCCGTCGCGTTCGTACCACCATGAGGCGTCGGGATTGCCCATGATCTCGCTGACGTTTTCGTCGAGCAGTAGCGACTCAATAGGCCGAAGGAATGGAAGGATCAATTCGAAGCTCATAGTGGGAACCTCACAGCGATGGAAGCCCAGCGGTTAGCCGGGCTTCCGAGAGTGAAGAGCAAGGGCTTATGCAGCCGTTTCCTCCTGGGGCACTTCATCGTGATCCTGATCTTCCGGCGCGGCCTTTTCAGCCCGGTCCAGCTTCAGGATCGAAGCGACCCGAATTTCCCAGACGCGCTGCTTCGTGTCCGTCTTCTTGCTCTCGTACTCCCGGCTGCGCAGTTCGCCTTCCACCTGGATATGTGCGCCCTTGGTGAGCGTCTTGGCGAACTCCGAAAGCTTGCCGAAGACTACGCAACGGTGCCATTCGGTGTGCGAGATGTACTTGTCGTCCTTCTTGTAAGAGGACTTGGTTGCTAGCGAGAGTGTCGTGAAGCTGCCGTTATTGGCGGTGCGAACTTCTGGGTTGCTGCCGAGAAAGCCGATGAGGGTCACTTTGTTCTGGTACATGAGAGTGTCTCCGTTTCTTGAATTCGCCCGTTGTTGCTCGGGTCACACTGGGCGGAGCTTAGCGAGTGGGCCCGGCTCCCAAGTGCCGAAGGTCTGCTTTCTGGGAGGGGCCCGAAAGAAGTTTGAGAGGCGTTCTTTGCCGTGGTTCTCAAACTTGTTTTGGGAGGAACCGAGACCCCGAAGGGGCGCAGAATGCGAAGCAGAAGACCGAGTGCCGCCGGGCGACGGAAAGGCCCCGAAGCTGTGACCGAGCAAAAGACGGGATACATAACGGCAGACACGCTCCAGATCAAAGTTCTCATCCGCACACTGGCTGCGGAAGTTCACCGCAATTGCAGTCCGATTCGAGCTGGCATGTCCGCCGCAGGAAGGGCGCAATTCGCCACCGCAGTTGCGCGTCAAAAGGCTCTTGTTCGCCTGCTCCGCGAGGCACAGAGACAGGTTGGAAAAGCCCGCCGGATTAGCAGCATGAAAGGACATGAATAAGCCTCTGGGCAGGTCGATGAATCCCTAGCTGAATGCCTGGTCGGCCCGGAAGCGCACGATGGTCAGACCGAGGGGGTTCACGGCAAGCTCATTGTTTTTCACATTCTCGCGAAAGACATAGGTGACGCTGGCAGTCCATCGCTCCCGCTTGAGTTCGCTGTGATCCGCGGGATTGGTGTACACCTTCTCGAACTCGATACGCGCCGAATACGGCGACTGTCGCAGGTCGTCAAGGATGACGTTCTTGATCTCCACATCGACGTACGGCAGCGAGCTGTCTTTTACATAATTCTGAATGCTGTTGTCCTTGCGTTCCTGGTCGATCACGGCGCGTTGCACGTCGCTATTGAGGAAGTAGAGCGACTGCGTTTGATCACGTTCGATCGTGAAGCGATTGCGGCTGAAATAAAGCTCAGACCAGCGGGTGAGGTAATACTTGTTCTCCGCTTCCTGCGGGCGATACTGAAAGTTCCGATAGTCGATGGCTTCCGCGTGGCCAACGTCGTTGATGCGCACAATCAATGGGTGCATGTTGGCAAGCGCCGTCTGGCTCTTGAAGGTGAGCCCCGCCAGCGCGATGCAGATGCCGGCAAGCACAAGAATCGTCACTTTCAAATAGGTATTCATCACCAACGGGTCGCCGTACTGCTCCAGGTAACGCTCTGCGGCTCTGGTGATTTCCGGGGTCTCTTTGGTTTCCATATTCGTTGTTTCTGTGTTCATCTGTGCCCTCGTTTTTCTTGCCGTTTACATCACGGCGCGTATCGCCATCATCGCTGCTCCTAGGCCTCCGCCATGTCCACCAGTACCGCCGGTGAATAAGGTGTGTGTCATCGTCGGAATCTTGAAGAGAATGTAGATGTTGACCAGCACGAGAATGATGAGAAGCGGCAATGCTTGGACAATCGTTGAAGGGTCTGCCAGACTTTGCCCGAGTTGGATGTAGTAGTTCGTCAGAACGTGGGCCAAAACATTCATGGTGGCTGCCGCAACAACCTTGTAAAAGCTGAATCCGAGGTAGGCCTTGAGCCATCCCCAGAACAGCCAATCGAGTTTGTCGAACACAAGAAATGGGATGAAGATCGGTCCGAGCAATCCGATGATCGTAGCCGCGATGGCGCCGTAGGCTAGGATCGCCGAAACGATCCCCGCCAGCAGGGCCAAGAAGAATTGCACCGCGAAGTACACGATGGCGTAGTACGGAGACATCATGCTTGTCAGAATCGATGGTCCGGGCTTGGCGGATGCCGCATGGATCTCGTTCAGCATGGTGTTTGAACCATCCGACCCAATGAGGTTCACCAGATTGATTGTGCCGCCGTCGATAAAACCCTTGATGGAAAACCCAAGTCCAGGGATCGAACTGTCGTAGTAGTTCACCATCACGTAAGCGAAGGTAAGCAGCATGAAGAGGTTGAGGAATCTGCCCATACTGAACCCTGGCCCACCGTGCGCCGATGCAAGTGCTTCTTGAACACCGAACCAAACGAGCATGATGGTGGCCAGCGCAAGGACCATGTGGATCCCCATCGCTGTAATGGAGGGTGCCGCCGTGGCTGCAAGCGACTGGCACCCCTGAGCGATGAACTCGAACAGACCTGTGCCCATATTCCATGCTCCTTGTGTTTGCAGCTAGTCAGTACGCTTGCGTGAGAAGATTCGCAGCTCCGCCGCTGGTCGTTGTTATGTTGGCGTTGTAGTAGCTTTCGTATCCTGCCGAGTCACGAAATGACGATTTCATGGCATCCTGCTGCTGCTTCTGGGCAACGATCTGCTGCAGGGCAAGATTGGCATTGATCTGGTTTGCGTCCTGAAGCGTACGCAGTTGCAAAAGGAGGGCCTGATTGATGCGCTGAAGTTCGGCCATGATGGTCTGTTGGGATACGTCCTGGGATTGGGTCGCGGCCTCAAGATTCGCAATATCCGTTTGCCTTGCCGTCTGATTGGCGCGGATGGTCCCGAGGGTTTGCAGGTTATTGGTCAAAACGGAATCGTTGAGGTCAACGGTGGCTCCCTGCGCGGCAATCTGCATTTGCCCAGCAACACTGGCGGTGCTGTAGCCAGGGATTGCGTTGGTCGTGTTCGGCACACTGACTTGTTGGTACGAGGCTGCGGCCCCTTTTCCAGTATTCGCCGAATTCAGCCAGCCCATCGAATTGCCATAGGTATTCGAGATTTGCTGCAACAACAGTAGGTCAGAAGTTGGAGAGAGAAACCGCGCATAGAGCATCCTGGGCGCGAGGATCATCTGGTGCGTGAGTTGGTATTGTTGCTTTGCGACGTTGTAGGCTTGCAGCGCCGTCGTCGCAATCTTCACGGTGTTGGTGAAGATTTGTTGGCCCTGCTCAATCTGCCGGGCTTCGTTGGCGATGGATTTCTCTTCGTTCTCGATCTGTGTGACGGCGTGACCCGCTTGTGTTGGATCGAATACGACGCCGGAGCCGAATTGGGCGTGCGCGGCGGGTTGCAATGCTGCGGCAAATCCAACGGCGAGTGCGGTGAGGATTAGTTTCCTCATGGTTTTGTTCCTTTCTTTCGCCGTTGGATTGGTCGGACCTTTGCAGCGGTACGGCTCTACTGCTGCGCGGCAAGAATTTCTCTTTGGAGCTGTGCGAGACGATCAGCCTGTGGCTTGCACCGTGCGTCTCGTTCTTTCTTCCTGGCTTCGAGGGTGTCCATCTCCTCCTTGGTCAACTTCTCTCCCGTCAGCATTCTTGAGGAGCCAGCGGTCTCCGCATCGATACAGTCCTTGGCGTAGGCCGGATACTCGGCGTTGTACTGGTCCTGCAACTTCTTCACTCTTTCCGCCTTGCCTTGACAGCCGGCGAGGGCGAGAGTCCACAGGAGTAAAAGGGAGAGGGCAACTGTTCTCATGGAAAAGCCTCCTTAAAACGTCTGCGGAATAGTGTGGTTCGAGTACGCAGGAAGAAGCAAGTCCTGCGTGAAATACACTTTCACGCGGTGGCCCTCCCGAATCGTGATAGTCGGCGGTATCTGTATGAAGCGATCAAGGATCGTGGTGGCAGATTGTGAAACACTGCCCGCAGCCCCGTTGGTAAATGCCTGGGAACCGCTCGTGGTAATGGTGCCGCCACCCTGAGTGATCTGGCTCGCTCCGGCAATCACACCCAAAGCGATCGAGGTACCGAAAATCTGAAGGTAATGATTGTTGACCTTGTCTTTCAGCCCTTCCTCTCCGATCTGATCGAGACCTTGAAATTGATCGAGATCGACGGAGTAACCATCCGGCATAATCAGACGGTGAAAAACCACGGCCATCCGCCGCTGTTGGCCGAAGCCTGCCGCTCCAATCTTCTTCGCCTCGCCCAAAACAACCGTTCCCTCGGGAATGATCACGTGTTGATGATCGTGCGAATACAACGGATTTGAGACAAGGACTTTGACCGGTCCTACGGCATCGCCATCCAGACGATTCATGAGAACCGTGTCGAGAATCGAACCCTCGTAGACGAGATAGGGCTGACCGACGGCCGAATCGATATTGGCCTCCAGTGGGCGTTTATAGCCTCCGGGCGTGTCCTCCTGTTTTCCTTCGGCTGGTGGGGAGACGAGACTGCTGTTTGCCTGCCGTTCGGCAGGGCCATATTGGGCGGGCATCGTCTGGCCTTGCTGTTGTTGCTGCGGCGGATCGGCAGAGCGGGAGTACACAAGATTGGAAGCGAAACGGGAGTTGTCAGCGCGCTCGCGTTCTTTCGCAGCGATCAACTGTGCCTGCTGTTGCACCGGCGTGAGTTGCATCTGCATGTTGCCCTGCTGCGCTTGCGGGCAGGGCTGGCCCGGAATACAGGGCACGGCAAGGCCGGTCGGCCCATAGGCCGCGGCTGCAGCCCGCTGCTGGGGAGTCGCAGACGCGAGCGCTGAATCTCCCATCGCAGCGGCGGCCATTGTCGCCTGCTGTTCTTTCTGACGTTCGGCCTGAAGCTGGTTCTTCAACTCCTGCACGTTGCTGTCGGTGTTGTCCTGCAAGGTGGGTTGCGGTGGCTGCCCTTTGGCGGCGGCCTGCTGTGCAGGCGTCTTCTTTCCGGACGAGCTGAAGAGCGCCGCCACAATCACCAGCGATGCGGCCCCCAGATAAACGAAGGTCTTCAGGTTCTTCTGCAAGACACCCTTTGGCAGTTCCAGGTTGCGGCGCAACGTTGGCTCGGCTTGCGGCTCTGTGTGGGGAGTGAAGACGTTCTCGGTCATGACGGTGATCCCTTGCGCGTGAATTCCATCTTCTTTTTGCCAAGCTCCACATATCCGCTGTCCATGATCTTCGGAATGATGTACGTCCCTTCCCGGAGGTCGTAGGTGACGAGGTTGGGTTTGCCGTCTTTCATCTCATAGACACTGAACTTCTCAGGCGCATTCGTCTTGATGTAGGTGAACCTGTCGTCGTGATAGATCGACTGAATGTCGAACGGAGCTTCGTTTGCCTTGTAGGCATAGTCGAACTTGAGCCGCGTCGGATAGGCGCTTTTGTACTCATCCACCGCCTGCTCGACGTGCGATTGCAGAGCGGCAAGCTGCTGCCTCGATTGTTCGAGTTGGGCGGCGGGGACGAACTGCGGAGGGCCGCTGGCGGCAACGATGGCAGAGCGATCGGCGGGTTCGACGATCACCTTCAAATCAGGGGTCGTCGATAAGGCAGAGATGTCCTGGAGAGTGAAACTGTAGATGTTCCCCTTGTCCGTAATGAGATTCAAGTTGGAGCTGATGCCTTGCTTCGCCGGATGCACAAAGCAAAAGTTGCCAACCACATCCACAATCCAGAACTCCTTGTCACCCGTGGCGGCTTCCATGATCTTCTCGGTCGTGGGTAGTTCGATAAGGGTCGTATATTTCACCTTGGCGCGGATGGGAACGATGTCCTGCGAGTGATACTGCACAGTGCGTGCAGAGTCTTGGGCGAGGGCACCGATGGAGAAAACCACCAAAACAAAATCAACGATGAATCTTAGGTGTCGCATACTTCTCTCCTTACGGGTTGGTGTTGGTGGTTGATACGGCCAGCCCACGCGGCTGGAATGGCCACTCCTCCGCTAGGTGGCGAAGCCCATCCGCGAAACCGTGGCGGTCAAAATATTCCCTTTTCTTTAGGTTGTCGCGGGCGTTGTTCGTTGCCATCCAGTGCGTGACCGAATCGACGTTCAAATGCACTTTCTTGGAGGTCTGCGCCTTGCGAATCAGCATTTGGCCCGGTGGAACAAGGCCGTCGATAAGGTCCAGTTCGGTGTCGTTCAGATGAAACGCCTCGCGATAAACTTCCCGGTTCATGTCCGGGTTGGCGAGGAAGATCTTTGTCGGGCAACTCTCCGCCACTATCGCCAGCATCCCCGATTCCTCAAGTTCTTTGATGGATTGCGTGGCAAGGATCATCGCCGCCATGTGCTTGCGCCAGGTCTTCTGCGCCTGCACCACATAATTACGAATGGTCTCGTTCTTGATGAAGAGCCACGCCTCATCGAGCAGAAAGAACTTGGAGGTGCCGAGGTTCTTCGGGTCGGTGATTTCATTCGATGCCCGATGCAAAACATAAAACAGCAGTGGCTCCAAGACTTCCGGCGCATCGTTCCAGCCGTGGAAATTGAACGTCTGGAAACTTTTGAACGAAAGCGTGTCCTCGGCGTTGTCAAAGAGGAAGCCATACTGTCCACCGCGGGTCCAGCGGTGGAGACGTTCTTTCAACTCGCCAATGATGTTCCCAAAATTCGAAATCGTGCGCTGGTTCGGCTCCAGTACGTAAATCCGCTCGATCGCATCCCACAGCCGGCGTTCTTCTTTGAAGTCCAGTCGGTAACGCTGCTCGTTGCCCTCAATGAGCACGCGGAAGAAGCTGAAGAGAAATTGTAGGTTCTCTTTGGTCTGTGGGAGCGAAAAGGGGTTGATGGTGAAATCCCGCGCTTCCTGACCCACATTGAGATACGAGCCCTCGAATATCGTCGTAAGCGACTGGAAGCTGCCGCCGATATCAAAGATGAAAGTCAGCGGCTTGTACTTCTGCGCGTTCTGCAGCAGAAAAACGCAAAGATAGGACTTCCCACTCCCCGTCATACCGAGAATCAGAGTATGGGCAACGTCGCGGGTGTGCAGGTTGAGAAAGTAGGGGGTGCTGTTGTCGGTTTCGACGACTGCCAGGCACTCCGTGCCGAGGTGCGCGTTCGTCTTCTCGCCGGGAAGGATCGTAAAGAGAAAAGAAAGGTCGGCATAGTTCGTGTTCAGCAGATACAGCTTGCGAAGGTTCAGCGCATAGTTGCCGGGCACGGTGGCGAAGTATGCGTTCAGCTGGTTGTAGGTTTCCGCAAACAGATTGCCGTCCGCGTTGGTGAAGACTGCCAGTAAACTCGGCCACGAGCTGATCGAGTTCTGTTCGTGACCGGCCGTACAGCACAATCGTGAGCGAGAAATCGCCAAGCGATTGACCGTCACCCAGGGCGCGAAGGCAATCGCCAAGATTTTCAATGTCGGCCTGCTTGGACTCGTCCACCAGCACGTCGCGTGGGTTCGTCTTCGTGATGTCGTTGCCCATCTGCGAGACGAATCCCGTCTTCGACATATTGAAGTGGCGGCGGCGCTTGTTCACTTCTTTGCGGGCCTTGTCCGCGGGGAGCGGCGTCCACTCCGTGACGACGTAGAAGTTGGCTGGGATCTTCAGCAGCGCGTCGAGTACCAGGGGACGCGTCTCTGTGATGGCCTCTTTCATCGTCAGGACACGGACGATGTGATCGCCTACACGCAGATGATCGCGTTCGGCTTCGATGTCGGAGTTGACCACTTGATAGTCGAGAAACTGCGTGGACTGCGGCTTCCCGGCAACACGCCAGTCGTCATAATTCAGCAAGCGGCGGAAAAACGTGAATTGCCCCTGCCGACTCAAGATCTCGATTTGCATGAAATCCGAGAGCTGTCGAGCGAATGCCTGCACGTGTTGGTCGAGCCGTTGAAGATCGCGCTCGATATGCGTACGCAACAACTTCTTCATGCTGTCGTTGGTGAACTGCGATTTGAGTTCGGCGATCGCGCCCTCTGGGTCGCGTAACAGGCGAGCTAGCGCGGTGCCGACGCCGGTCTTCGACCGGGCGCCTTCGAGCAGGATGCAGTAGAAAATCTCAACCTGATAGAGATGGTTACGCTTCGCTTCAAAGAACTTCCGTCGCTGGTCAATAGCCGCTTCGACAATTGGGTCATCGTATGTTGCGAATGGTATGTCGGGGCGGTTCGATTTGAAGAGGTACTGGTAAACATGAAAGCCTGGGCCAAAGGCTTTCAGCGCCGCCTCCAACCGCTTTACCGCATACTCCTGTTGCGAGCGGTCAAGACTTTCGTAGTCCACACCGGGAACACTGAGAACCATGCCTAGATCGCCGCTTTTGGTAAGGAAGGCTGTCTCATTCCAAAAGCCGTAGAGGTTGATGTGGGTGTTGAGAGCCGCACTTTCCTTCCACGGCTTGATGACTTTATCGAGACGCAGCATCACACTACCTCCACGCGGGGAACTTGCTGCTTCGCGGCGTCATAGCGCGGCTTGTAGCGTTCGGACTTTGCGAGGATGCTGAGGAATGCCGGATCGCTGTTCGTGACCCAATGGCCGAAGGCAAAGCCGCCAAGGAAAACGGCGATACCCGCGAGGATGGAGTTGAACAAATTGAAGGCCCCCACGGCGCTCACACAGACGAAGTAGAAGAGGGTCCGCTCAACGCCCAGATAGGTGAGGGGCTTATGCAGGCTTTTGAAGACTCGATTTATGCGGCGTCTCTGCTGCAGTTTGTCGGTCATACACCACTCTCAAGCATTGCGGATCGAAGGTCGCTGAAAGGCCTCTATACGCCCCAGAGCCAACTCAAGACATTCACTGCCATAACGGCGATGCCCGTTCCTGCGGCGACGCCGGCGAGCGCCTTTTTCGCGCCGGGTTCGCCGTGTGCAAAACCGTAGCCGCCGATCACGATAGCAACCAGACTTGCAACCTTGGCGATCGTGCCGGTGAAAAGACCTTGGATGGCGTTAAAGCCTGTGTCGAACGGTGAGCCCTGTGCCAGCGCGGCCATTGGCATCACAAGAAGAAAAGTGAGAAGGGCCGCGGTTGGCCGCGCCCATTTCGACCGAAGAAACGGCTGGATTTGGCGGATGAAATGGATTTCGGACCAACGTGGCATTTGCACCTCCCGCAGCACCCAAATCGGCTGCTTGTGGCGCAAAACTAACTTGAGTCAATCACGCTGTCCAATGAATGTTCAGCGGACAGCTATTCCTGGGAGGAATAGCTGAGGAAATCAGAGTGACTGAGCTTTCGCACTTTGGCGGCACTTCAAGGAATTCTGCCTCCGGTCGTAGCCAATAACCTGGGAGCGAGTGTCCGTTACAACAGTTCGATTTCCGTCTTGCGCAAGTCCTGCGGGTTGAGGTTTAAGATCCCATGTTTCTATGGCGGGGACTCTCCGGGGACAAATTCGTCAAGGTCGAGCACACGTTAGGGAGCATCATCGTTCCTCATCAAGCTGTCTGTGAGCTGAAGTGCTACTGCTAGAATTAGTCGTCTACCGCCTATTCAAATGCGAAGAGGGAAATAACACAGAAAGCGAATGAACCCACTCTTCCACAAAGTCGATGTCTTTACTGTCCTCGAACATCAGAAACAGGAGCTCAAAGATGCCTTCCAGAGAGTCTCGAATACTGAACTTGATGCCGACCCGGTTGCTGTTGCAGCGAAATTAATCGAACAGTTCGGCATCAATGTTCCTGTCCTTGAGGAAGACAAAAAGTATGCGGTAACAAAAGAAACACAGGTAGATGTCAGCCGAGATCCGACGCGATTTATCGGGGACCGTTCGCAGCCGTTTTACGTCGGTGGAACCGAAGTTAGAATTGTCATCCCGTTTCGAGGGGATGCCCCTCTCTTTGATGTGCAGCCTACAATGTTCACGCTCAATCCGCCATTCGGCGAGATTCACGGCAATGAACTTCATCTCGTCTACGTCTTGGCACGCTCGGATTTCGATGTCGAAGCTGCGGCCAACCGAACCGTCGGACAAGTCAACCAGTATCTACAGAGTCTTCAGGGGTCGGCGGAACAATTGAAAGGCGAGATTCAGCAGCTTGTCAATTCCTTAATCCAGAAGCGCAAGCAGGAACGCGGGGCGCACTCTCAGATTGTCGCTGGGCTGAAAATACCTGTCAGGCAAGCGCCGACGACTGAGACGCCCGTTACAGAACCGACTCGAAGCAACACTCCAGACAAGAACGACGAATGGGATGTCTTCATCTCACATGCGAGTGAAGACAAGAGTGAAATCGCGCGTCCGCTGGCCGAGGCACTCCGGGCCAAAGGTTTGCGTGTCTGGTATGACGATTTCTCTCTTCAACTCGGAGACAGTCTTCGCCAGTCCATCGACAGAGGTCTAGGGCGGTCGCGATTCGGGGTGGTGATTCTCAGCCCCCGCTTTTTTGAGAAGCACTGGCCTCAACAAGAACTCAACGGCTTGGTGACGCGGGAGGTCAACGCGACAAAGGTCATACTTCCGGTGTGGCACGGAGTGACCTTCGATGATGTACGTCGATACTCTGTGACTCTCGCTGACCGACTTGCAGTTCAGACCAGTCAAGGCCTAGTAGTCGTAGTTGAGAAAATAATGGCAGTGGTTTTGAGCAATGGTGCTCCGACGCCGACTGGTAAGACCCTAGACAATTCATTCGACGAAGAAAGGTTACGACACGTCCGTCAAGTCGTCCGGTATGCAATGACCTTCAACGGCCAGCAGTTGTTGCGCTGGCTACTCCTACAGGGCCGCATTGAATGTGTCCAGCAATTCTTGCCCGAAATCTCCATTCCAACACAGAACCACCAGATTGAAATCGCAGTCAAGGCTGGGATTGTGCGTCGCGTCGAGGAACGTGGTGCTTTGTCCCACACTTTCTACGTCGTGAACCCGGAACTCAAGGCAGCGCTCGAAAACGCCCTGTCGGAGATATTGGCGGAAGGAAAATGACGCCCACCAACACCGTCCGAGCGTATCACCTGCTCAGTTCTCATCATGCACTAGACAATCTGCGTCATCGTCGATTGAAGATTGCACAACTTGACGACTTGAATGACCCGTTCGACCTCTGGACACTCGCACAGCCTGACCGAAAGCTGCGGATGGCTCTGCGCTTCTTTCGACGAGAGGTCTCACAGCACTTTGGCATGGTGTGCTTCAGCCTGTCGTGGGAGAATCCTCTTCTCTGGAGTCATTACGGAGACCGCCATCGCGGGATGGCGCTCGGCTTCGACCTCGATGCGACGAAGTGCAAGAAGGTCAAATATGTCGAGGAGAGGCCCGAACTGCAGACTATTGACTTGGCAGTCGCCCACGAACTTCTGTTCACGAAATATGTCGATTGGAAATACGAGGAGGAAATACGCACCTTCACGAATCTCAACGATATCGATCCGGAGACGAAGCTTTACTTCGCCGACTTCGGGGAGGATTGTGCCTTGCGGGAGGTCATCGTTGGCCCACTCAGCGACGTGACCGAGCACACCTTGCGTGAAGCACTAGGAGACATGAATCTGGAGCATGTGACGTTGATAAAAGCGAGACTGGCATTCAACAGCTTTCGGGTCGTGACCGACCAGCGCGGGCTGCATTCAAGGTCCGGACGCGACGAATAGGAGGAGTGATGTACACGATTCGCAATGTCAGTGAGGCGCAAACAGGCGCTGCGCTGGAACTATGTTTGCAGTGCCAGAAGAACGTCGCGACAACTCCGGCGTTGGGAACTTTAGAGGTCAATGACCCAGATGGCACTCTCGTGGGTTATCTGCACCCTCTCTGCAAAGGACCGTGGGAGGTAGCACAACAGCCTGCTGTCGAAACAAAACTTGCCGACAAGGCGCCGGAAGCGCCGACACCGCAACCTCAACTGGTTGAACCGAGGGAAGAACGCAAATGGCGATATGTCGTAGTCGTCAGGCATGACACGAACGGGCTTGTCAGGATACCTACAGACGTTTTCGACGAGATGAATGCAGTGACTCAAGCAGAGAGGCGAAACCCAGGCCCCGGCTATAACTGGAACAACGCCACAGTCGAGAGGTTCCCGATAATTGACGGCGTACTTGATTGAGGCACATCACCTTCACGCGACTTGGCTCCTAGCATTATCGGTGAAGTCCTAGACCTATGTTCCTAGTGATCATAGTGAAGGCTCAACGGTGGAAGAAGTCGGCTAGCGCAATCGGTAGAACGGCGATTGGAAGCTTGGTTGCTTTTTCTTGGCTCATCTCAGCGAATCTATGGGATACTGCGGTGGCAATGTGGTCTGTGGGTCTCCAGAGCGAAACCTATTTTCGTACAATAAACGTACAATGGATCGGGCAATGGGGCCTTTTTCGCCCTTCTAGCACTTCCTGGAATCAATAAGTTACGTGTTATCAATATAGTGATTAGTTCGACTCCCGCCGCCTCCACCATAGTTAAAGCGTTTAATATCACAAAGCCGAGGGACACAGGCTGCTACGCGAAATTGATCTCCGCGCGGTCGAGGCGGTTCGTACGTCCTGGAAGGACGGCGCGATGGCCAAGAAGAAGAAACAGGAGCGCCTCACCGGCTTTTTTTGGTTCTGTATCCGCGCCCACTGAATCACCACAAATCGGACTCTTAGCAGCAGTACAGATGTGCTCCTCGCTCAAATCCGTCCGAGAACCAGCAGAATGATGACTACGAAAAGGATCAAGCCGAGACCTCCGGTGGGGTAATAGCCCCAGTCTCGACTATGCGACCAGCGTGGCAGCGCTCCCAGAAGTGCCAAAATCAGAATCACGATCAATATCGTTCCCAGCATGGTTTGTTCCCTTATTCTTTGCGCTGAAGGCAAAAATGTGCGGGCCGGAAGCGGCCCGCACGATTGCTTAATGCTGGATGGCGCTACAGCGTAACGTTGAGCATCAGGTTTACGCCCGGATAGCTCGCGTTGCACAAGTAGTACACCCCGTTGATTTCGACTACATAAACGTCTTGCGTGTAGAGCCAGTTGCTCGGCCACGCGCCACCGAACCCGAACCAATAGCCACCGTACTGGAAGCGGCCACTGCTGTACTCGTTTTGGCTGACACGAAATCTGTGTTCGCTTCCGAAGTTGGCCTTGTAACGATCGGCGGGAATGCGGCCGCCGTTACCGGCAGCGTGCCGTTCCGGAGCGTTCTTCTCCGCCGGTTTGGCGTTCTTTTCCTGCTGCGCATTCTTTTCTTCCGGCTTGGCGTTCTTCTCCTGCTGCGCTTCGGGCCTTGCCTCTGGCCTTGCGGACTTTTCAGGTTGCGCTTTCTTCTCTTCCTGGGCAGGCTTGGCTTTGTCCTCCTGCTCGCGATCCTGTGAGAACGCCGGAACTGCAACTCCGAGCGCCAAAGATAGAACTGCTGTGCTGATAACTCCCACTAGTTTCATGGTGTTGCCTCCAATATCGATTCGATCGCTTACGTACGCTTGCCTACTGCAAGTTTCCCGTAGTTGCATTGACCGGGCTACCGATGGCGTCGCCGGACACGAGCAATTCCACTCTGCGGTTTTGTTGCCGTCCGCCGGAGTTATCGTTGGAGGCCACTGGCAAAGTGTTTCCGAAGCCTCTGGCCGAAACCGAATTCGTGGCCACGCCCTCCTGTACCAGGTAATCGCGCACCGAGTCGGCACGATTTTCCGACAGGGTTTGGTTCATGGCATCGCCGCCGACATTATCCGTGTAACCGCCGACCTCAATGTTGAGTCCAGGGTAAGAGAGGAGAATGCCAGCGACCTTGGCCAGTTCTCTCTCGCGCCGGGTTTCAACGAATACTTTCCGGTGTCAAACAAAACATCGGACATGCTGACGATGAGGCCGCGTGCACTGTCGCGAGTCTGAAGAATGGAATTCAATTGCTCGGACAACTTGGCGCGCATGGCTGCCTTGTCGGTTTCCGCCTGTTGCGCATTCAAGTTCGCCTGCTGCGCTGCCGCGCGGGATTGATCCGCATCCGCCTGAGCCGCGGAGAGTGCGGTTGCCGAGGAAGCCTGGTTGGCTGCCATATCGGATTGCGCCTTTGCGGCCGCCGCTTGTGCGTCAGCAGCATTGGACTGGGCTTTGGCCGCGTCAGATTCTGCCTGAATCCTGGCCGCTGTGGCGGTGGCCGCGTCGGCGTCCGCTTTCCGCTTCTGGCGGTTGGCCGCGTCGGCGTCCGCTTGCGATTTTGCCTGCGCGTCTGCCGAATTCTGAAGTTCGTTGGCCAGACGCACTTCGTCCATCTTCTTGACTGCGATCTCCCGTGCATCTTCCGCGGTCTGCACTGCCTCGCGGGAAATCGCGATCAGCGACTTGCCGTCCCGGTGTTTGTTGATCGCCATGCCATCCGCATTGTTCATCAACTGGACGGCTTTCTGATAACTGTCCGGGGCAAACTGCTCCGCTCCCTCCGACTGGGCGATGCGCACCGCGTTCCGTGCTTCGAAGAACTCGAGCGGCAACTTGGCATTCAGGACCACGGGATCAAACTTGTAACCAGTGGGAAGATAACCGCCGCGTTCCGTCAATTCATACTTTGCATTGACCGCCTCGCTGGTTCCCTTGGTGTCTTCGCGAATGATATTCTCCAGCACAACCACGTTGCTGGGCTCCCGCACCGCATAGTAAGGCTCCGCGGTAACGATCAGGGCAAAGGCCTGCAAGTCCGTAGCGGCGTGGGTTTTGCTGCGATCGTTGCCCCCAACCAAAACTTCTCCCAGATTCACTGCCCGCCCCTCGGGGGAAATCGCCCACAGAACGTAGGTCAAGTACTCGTTGCCGAAAGTCTCGGGCTGTTGCAGGTTGCCAAATTCCGCCGTGATCTCATACGATCCCTTTTTGCTGTTGACGTTGGCTTCGCCCTTGGCCGACGGCATCAACGCCGTTCCTGCGAAATCCACCTTCGAACTACCATGGCGGTACTGGTAGTTGACCGCTTGAACGGTTCGGCTGACTACGATGATGCGAAACGTTGGCGCCGCACCTCCGCGCTCGACTTCGACCGTAGTTTGAGCGTTGGTCTGAGCTACCACTGGCAAACTCAGCGCCACTGCGACGGCTAACAACAATTTTGTCTTCACAAATATCTCCTTGTGGCAGGTATCTGCCGGGTTGCGTTCTTTGGATTTCAGACTATGGGGCGTTTGGCAGAGGGTGTCTTAAGCTCAACTCTTTCCGAGACGGATGCCGGAAAGCGAATGAAACAGCCCAAAAATATTCAGCAGCCATAGAACGACGGCAATGACCACAACACCGTTGAGAATTGACTTGATGGAGGACTGCATGGGGATGAA
This sequence comes from uncultured Acidobacteriaceae bacterium, assembly GCA_963710965.1. Lineage (GTDB taxonomy): Bacteria > Acidobacteriota > Terriglobia > Terriglobales > Acidobacteriaceae > Sulfotelmatobacter. Next base: position 18,534 of record CAVQCP010000009.1, read on the forward strand.
GCGATTTACCAGCCACAGCAGAACGCCCACCACGATCAGAACTTCCAGGAGTTGAATTAAAGGCATAAGTGTTTCCTTCCTTTTTCGCGGACACGCGCCTGTGATGCGCCCGCACGCGTTGCCCTGATCTCGATGTGCGAGAATTCTTAGGGTCGAATCGTGCTCTGCCGCAAGGTTTGGCGACTAAGCACGGATGAAAGATTGCCGATTGGCTGGATGTGGACGCTCGCTCCAGGAATGGTTCGCGGCGGCCTGAGAAATGAGAGCTGCGAATCAGCGTCCGCCACTCCCTACTACACACCCAGGATCACAGAATGACATGGGCGAAGTTTAGTGTCTGAGCAAGATAGCTCACAATTGAAGATGAAGGCTGGCGTGCCGGGCAGATTGAAACCGAGGCTGCAGCGCGCTGGATCAGGGTGGGGCTTCAGCATGGCGAGAAGTATTGAATCGCATCGGAGCCTCCGCGTCCGGCAAGTCGAACTCCCGTCCACAGTCGAAGCAGACCTTGTAGGTGCGGCGTTTGATAGTGAACACGCGGCTCAGGTGACGGTGCCGGCAGCCAAAGATGAACCGAAAAACCGCCAGCAGTTTCACTGATCCTGCGCTCTCTGGCGACGCTCACAACTTCCATTGGCGTCCAGCCATTGGAGCAGCGAGCGCACACTGGCCCGAGCCAGGGCTATCGCACAATCTGCAGCTCCGTAATAAATGTTCAGCGTGTCGCCATCAGCGTCCATCGTGTATCCGCAGGGGAACACCACGTCGTCAACGTCGCCATGGCGTTCGTATTCCGCCTCCGGGCCAAAGATCCACGAATCTCCGCGCAGCAGGCATTTTTCTGGATTCTCCAAATCGAAAAGGGCTAAGCCTAACCGGTACAGACACCCGGAGGGCGTGTGCCGGACGCCATGGTAGAACACCAGCCATCCTCTTGAGGTCTCGATGGGTGGCGGCGACAACCCGATCTTGTTGGCATCCCACCAAGCGCCACGACGGGCTTCCAGCATGAGCCGGTGCCTGCCCCAATAGCGCAGGTCGGGGGAGTAGGAGATCCACATGTGTGACCCCAGAGTGGTCATGGGACGATGAATCAGCGCCCAGCATCCGTCGATTCTTCGCGGCAGGAGTGCGGAGTCCTTATCATCCGGCGGCATGATCACGCCGTAGCGCTCGAAGCTGCGGAAGTCTTTGGTCAGCGCCAGAGACACGCCGGGACCGCCGCGCGCGTAGGAGGTATAAGTGACAACGTATTGCTGCAGCTCGGGCACGAATGTGATGCGAGGATCTTCAATGCCCCAGATCTCTTCTGGATGGTTTTTCGGATCGGACAGCAATGTAGGCTCCGGATCGATTTGCCATCCATCGATGCCGCTGCGCGAGCGCGCCGCACAAAGATGAGACAACCCGCGGCGATCTTCCACGCGGCAAAGCAGCAGGGTCGTTCCGTCCGCCAGTAGCGTTGCCCCCGCGTTGAAGACACTGTTAATGGGGTAGGGCCAGTCTTTACTGGTGAGGATCGGGTTCGAGATATGGCGATGAAGCAGGGGTTCGAAGCTAGTGCTCAACCGGCTCACTGGCTTTTCTGCGGGTACGGTCATGAAAGATTTTCCTTTGCTTCGGGCGCTTGCAGAGCTCGCATTTCGAGGAGTGCCATCAAGAACGATAGCGTTGATTCTGCTCCCTGGTTTTCATTGGCACGGTCCGGATGCAGGCCGTCGCGGCAACCGCCGGTGACGGAATCGTAAAGCGGCAGTTGAAGATCGTTGTCTCCGAGGAACCAGTTGAAAGCCGACCAGGCTTCGCCGCGCCAGCGGCCGTCTCCGGTGACGCGGTAGGCTTGCAAATAAGCGGAAACCGCGCCTGCGGCTTCAATCGGCTGCTGATCGAAGCGGGCTTTCTCGCCATCCTGGCGATAGAAGCCTTGCGAACCGATGGGCACAAAATGGCGGTTGATTTCACAGCGTTGCACGGTGGCCAGCCAATCGAGTGATTCCAGGCCGGCGGAAATCATGCGATCGTCGGAGCAAGCTGCGCCCACTAATAACAAAGACTGGGGCAATCTTGCATTCCCGTACGCGAGAACGTTCTCAAACCATTTCCAGTCCGGTCTGCGAATGGATTCATACATTTCAAGCAGTCTCCGGCTGAGGACGGATCGCACTTTCTGCGCATCGCGATCTCCGGGATACGAGGTGAGGTATTCCTGAATTCCGAGCAGGCTGTAGGCCCAGGCACGCGGACTGCTGAATTCCAGCACCGCGGGAAGACAAAACTCGAACAAGCGGCCGGCAGCGCCTCTCAATCCTTGGTCCTGGGATCCGCCTAAAGTCGTCCCCAGGGCCCACAACGCCCGCCCATGGCAATCTTCGGAACCTACCGGTTCGTTCCACCGGCGATCGTAGCCGAGAAAATTTCTGAATCGGCCTTTCGCCGGATTAAACGCATGTTCGAGGAACGACAAATAACGGCCAGAGAAATTTGCTGCCCCTGAATTGGCCCTCTCTTTTTCACCCTTAGCTTGCTCACCGGGAGCCAAGTGTTCCAGCATCACCTGGAAAATTAGTCCACGCGCATTGTCGTCGGTGGTATGCCCCTCGCCTCGATTCGGGATGGTGAAGATCGCGTGCTGCAATATCCCGGTGTCATCGGTCAGCGCATTGACCTGACCCAGCTTCAATTCCGGCAGGCGATTGAGCTCTTTGGGAGTCGCACGGGCCAGGAACTGCACTCTGGGATTCTCCATGCGGTCGCCGCGCACGCGTGCGAAGCTTTCCATGTAGCCCTGCGCCACTCTTTTCCAGACCATGTCTCGCGCGAACAGATAGGCACGCTTCCGCATCGCGTGGCGCATCGCGGGCGTATCCAGGAGCTCAATGGTCTTATTCGCAATCGCATCGGGATTCTGGAATGGGACCAGGGCGCCCCTGCGGTCATCCAGCAACTCGATGGCATGCCAATAGGGTGTGGAAATGATCGCCTTGCCCGCGCCCAGTGCATAGGCGAGCGTGCCGGAAACAACTTGGGCTTCATACCGGTAGGGCGTGATGTAAATGTCTGCGGCGCCAATGAACTCAACCATTTCCTCGGGACTGACGAAGCGGTTATGGAAGAGCACCTGCGACTCCACTCCTATTTCCTTCGCCAAAGCCTGCAAGCTGGCTCGATACTTCTCCCCCTCGCGGCGCAGAATGTGAGGATGAGTCGCACCGGCAATCATGTAGGCGACATTCTTGTGTTTCGACAGAATCTCCGGCAGCGCTCGAATCACGTTTTCGACTCCCTTGTTGGGCGAGAGCAGCCCGAAGGTGAGCAGAACCGCTTTCCCTTCCACGCCAAAACGATCCTTATAGAAGTTGGGGTCCAGAAATGGCAAATCGGGAACTCCATGCGGCACCATATCGATCTTGCTGCCCGGCACCTTAAAGATTTCCTGCAGAAACTGAGACGAAAGCTGGCTCATCACAATGAGCCGGTCTGACAGCTCTGCGATCTCTTCCATGACTTCGAGCTGATGGGGATCGGGCTCGCGCAGCACCGTATGCAGCGTGGTCACCAGCGGCATCTTCAGGCCACGCAGCAGATGCAAAATGTGGCTCCCGGCCGGCCCGCCAAAGATTCCATACTCGTGCTGCAGGCACACCATGTCGATGTTGTTGAAGTTCAGAAAGTCAGCGGCTTCCTGATAGGACTTCACGTCGTCCTGCGCCAGCGACCATCGCACCCGCGAAGGATAGTCGTATCCTGGTTCGGTGTCGTTGACTGGGAGCGCCAGCAGTCGAGCCGTCCCGTACTCTGCGGCAATGGCGCTGCACAGGTCGGTGGTGAAGGTGGCAATCCCACACTGCCGGGGAAGATGATTTCCGATGACCGCGATCCGACTGGGCAGAGATCGACTGGATAAAGACAGCTTCGAGCGCGACCGGGCCCGAGGCGGTGCGGTCTCCTCCTGCACCAGGGGGCGCGGGCCGATTACCTCTAAACGAGCACTGGGTAGCACTGTGTTCGGTAGCGACATTTTGGTCCTGACTCGATGAAAAGCGGCGGTTTATGAAATACGGGCCAATGGTTGCGACGGCCCAACGAACAACACCAGCGCTGCTGGGAATTTCTCTGTTGCTAGTATTCACCGAAGGTGGCCTCGCGGACTGGTCACTATTGACCATCTTGCTGGCGAGTAACGGTGCATTCTGTAGCCATGAAAGCCAAATCGAACCCGGCGCTAGAGGTTCGATGTCCTACATGTGGTGCGAAGCCCGGCGAAAAGTGTGAGCTCAATACCGGCCTGCCCCGCACCGAACCGCATCAGGATCGGGCCTTGGCAGCCTCTGGAAAATGAAGTTCCGGCAGGCTCAGGCCAGCGCGGGTTCAACAGGAACTGAGCCGAGACATTCGAAGGCGTGGTTCACTGCCGTGGCGGCCGCCGTGCTTTCCGCTGCGGTGGGCGTGGGTATTTGCAGCAATCCCTGCCGGCCAAGGTTCGGGGGCAATACAAATGCGTCCTGGTGCTGCATGACGAATCCCAGAATGTGAGCTAAGCCCTCCGACTGGTATCCATTATCGAAGCTGATGCCGGTGCTGTGAAAGGTAGAAGGCGCCATCCAGTACTCACAAGCCAGAAGCCAATGGCCCCGGGTTAGGGATGACCATACCTTCAGATAGTCCAAAGTGCCTCCGGGAGCGAAACCGTATTCAATGTGAATCAAACCACCCTCGCTTCCATGCATTAACTCTGCCCAGGACACAACAATGGCAGATTCAAGAACCTGGTCGAGACTCTGATTTCCGTTATGTGCCATAAAATGACCTCCAGTTTCCTTAGCTGCGCTCACCTTTTCGCCCATTCCGCATTGCGCTGGAAGGTCTGCCGCGCCAGGGCGCTGTCGAGATAGCAGCTTGCTTGCATATGGCGAGAGTGGGCAGAAACGGTTACGTAGGGCACGCCCAGGAAGCGTCTGGCAACGATTTGAGTTACTTCCAGCCCGTTGAACTCTTGCGGCTTGACCTTCTCTAAAATCCGCTTCAAGGCGTTCTGGATCTTCACAGCTCCAACGGAGCCGAAGAACATCACCTTAACTTCTGTCGCCATGAAAAAGAAATTCCATCCGGCAGCATGAATTCTGCGATCCAGCGCGAAGCCATCCAAACCTTTGAGCAGGCTCCATTCCCCAGAACAGGGTTCACTCTCCAGCCCCAGGACTTGCGTCATCCCGGGCCACTCCTTCATTAGGATCGAGCCCACTTGAACGGTGGATGGCATATCTTTGAGCTTGGCTCATTCCCCATTCGGAATACTGCTCAGAATTGCTCACTCCAGGAATATTTAAATGGCTTCATTTATGCGGAACTAAGCTCCTGTCGCACTATAATCATCGGCAGTGAAACCTGCAGTAGCAGCCAAGAAAAACGGTGGATTCGATCCCAGCACCTTCCTCGCGACCATTGGCGATGGACGGAAGATTCTGTCGGTTGCGAAGAAGCAAGTAATATTTGCGCAAGGGGACGCTGCCGACGCGGTCTTCTACGTTCAACAAGGCAAGGTGCGGCTCTCCGTCGTGTCCAAGATCGGCAAGGAAGCGACCATCGCCATCGTGAGCGAGGGAAACTTCTTCGGCGAAGGTTCATTGGCAGGTCAACTTCTGCGCATGGGCTCGGCTGCGGCCATGACGGATTGCGAGATTCTCCGGGTCGAAAAGAAAACCATGATGGATGCGCTTCATCGCGAACCGGCGCTTTCTGCAATGTTCGTGGCGTATCTGCTGGGCCGGAATATCCGTTACGAAGAGGATCTGGTCGACCAACTTTTCAATTCCAGTGAAAAACGCCTGGCGCGCGTCTTGTTGTTACTGGCGCATTTCGGCAAAGAAGGCATTCCGGAAACCGTCGTTCCTAAGATTAGCCAGGAGACTCTGGCCGAGATGGTCGGGACCACCCGTTCCCGGGTGAGCTTCTTTATGAACCGGTTCCGGAAGCTCGGTTTCATTCACTACGCGGGCGGCTCCGAAGGCGCTCTCCAGGTCCACAGCTCTCTGCTGAATGTAGTTCTGCACGATTAAGGCCTCCCTATAGCTGCCCCCGTGCCTCCGCCCGCATACCCGCGGCCAGGTCAGCAATCAGCCGCTATCGTCTTTCATGTCGCTCCATGCAGTTCTGCACGATCGAATGCTTCCCCAAAGCGGTCAGCTTGAGAGCGTTGATCGCCCCGCTCGCTCCCATGCAATCGGCTGCAGATAACACACACGCGCCGGTTCCGTGGCTTTGTCCTGGCGGTGGCCGCACGACAGGCAGATGGCTCCCACTTGCCGGATGTCGGTCTCCTTCGAGATTACATTCTCGCGAACTCCGGTTGACCCCGCGATCACCGGCCCATCGCATGCATCACACGGGTAAGCGGAGAGGTGCAGGTAGTGTTGTTTCATAGCGTCCCTCACAGTGAAAAGAGTTAGGTACCCCATGCTAGGCTCACTGGAGGCGAACTTCTGGTCAGGATTGCTCGCTTTTCACATCGGGGACTGTGAGCAGTTTTGGGCAGAATTGCCGAAGGCCGGGGTATATACCTGACCGGCATGGCTACCAATGGCACTCTGCTTTGCATACACCGCGATCCGGCTCAATTGAGTCTCCTGCAAGAAAAGGGATATGAGCTACTCACGGCGACGAACGGTTCAGAAGGCCTCAGGCTTCTGATGTCGCGGCCCGTGGATGCGATTGTGCTTGAGTACCACCTGGGCTTACTGGATGGTGCAGTCGTCGCAGCTGCAATCAAGAAGGTCAAGCCCCAGCTTCCAATCGTCATGCTGGCCGATCACCTTGAATTGCCGGAGGGAACGCTCAAGTCGGTGGATGCTCTCGTAACCAAATCCGACGGAGCCCATTTCCTGTGGGCCACGGTTCATTTTGTGCTGAATGTGAAGCCGACACAACGCAGTGAAGGAACCGTGCGAGCAAAAAAGGAGGCAAATCTCCGCCGTACGGGCAGGGCCGTGGAATGCGGAAAGGAGCAGCCCGCCGACGCCCCTCAGTCAATCTCCAGCACGAGGGATGCTGCTTTTTCGCCGGCAGTTTGGAGAAAGATACGCACCGGCAGAATCGGTTTCTGATCGCACCGGGCGCTACGCTAGAGGTTCCCAATCCATGACAGGAGTTTGTAACGTCCAGAGTCCAAGCTTGGTTGATCCTATGGTGATGCTTTGAAAGGGCGCGGCTGCAAGCCGTGCCGATAGTGAACCTTAAAAGCAGGACACTAGACGGCGCGCCGGCCGCTAACCAAATTGATGACAACCATCACCAAAGCTACCACTAGCAATATGTGAATCAGACCTCCGGCCACGTGCAAGCTAAATCCCAACAGCCACAGAATCAAAAGTACAGCTACAATTGTCCAAAGCATATCAATTTCCTTTTCCTTCGTTTATCGTTAATTTATCCCTGTTTCGCTTCTTTTCTCTCCAGGGGAAGGGCACTGAGCGACTTCCCGCACTCCAGACAAACTCGCTTGGCTCGCGGCGTGATCAGTCCGCAAAACGGGCATACCCTTTGGGATCGAACTTCCTGGGTTTGCGGCCGAAAGGTCGCCAGCAATTTTCCAAGAAATTCCCGCGCGGAAGTCAGCCGCCGGTGGAGAGAAGGACGAAATGGTTCCATCGATTTGACCTTTGCGGAGTTCTCCGCTGATTCAACCCGTCTCCGAACGATCTAAGGATGCCAGACCAAGGCCCGCGATTCTGTGCAGAATTGCTCACATCCCCTGGGCTTCTCCCACATCCACTGCGAGATTAGAGCCGCTGTGCAGTTCGAGAACTGAGCAATTCAGACCAGCTATCGCTTTTCGGCTGAGCGATCATGATTGCAGAGACGAGCACTTCTTCTCTCTCTTTCAGGTCCTCTGAACTAAGTCAGCTATCTGAAGCCCTCTCCTCTTAGTTCCGCAGTCTCCTAAAGGAAAAACCTTCATGAAGAAAACAATGTCACTGCTGTTGATAAGCGCCATGTGCATGTTCGGAACCTACGCATTCGCCGGCTCGGACCGGGAAGACACGGTCGACCGTTTGCAAAAGTCAGTCGAAGTTCTGCAATCGATCATGTCGACGCCGGACAAAGGCATTCCCGAGGAAGTGCTGAGCGGCGCGAAGTGCATCATCGTGGTGCCCAACCTGCTCAAAGGCGGCTTCATATTTGGTGGCAAACACGGTCGGGGAATAGCTTCGTGCCGTACGCCTGAAGGCTGGAGCGCTCCGGCATTCGTTTCCGTTGGCGGTGGCAGCTGGGGATTGCAGATTGGAGTCGAAGGCGTGGACCTGGTCATGCTGGTCATGAACGATCGCGGCTTGCAGCATCTGCTTTCGACCAAGTTCGAACTAACTGGCGAAGGATCAGTGGCGGCGGGCCCGGTAGGCCGTCACACTTCTGCCGGAACTGACATCTTGCTGAACACAGAGGTACTGACCTACTCGCGCTCCAAAGGCATTTTCGCCGGCCTGACGTTGGAAGGCGCGGTAATCGAGCAGGACAACGATTCAACTCGCGCCATTTATGGCCACCACATGATGTTCCGCAACATTCTTTCCGGAAGGGCCTCAACTCCCGCAAGCGCAGGTGCGTTTGTAAAGGCTGTCTCTGAAGCCGGCCACCAGGCCCACGTGGCTGAGGCAAGAGAAGACCACAAGCAGTAAGTTCGCATCCGAGCGCGGTCACCAAGAACGATGAGTGCTGGCCGGAACCGCTTATCCGGTTCCGGTCAGCGCCACCATAGCAATTTCAAGCAGCGTCACGGTAGGCGATGAGGTCTTACGCTTCCGAAGGGCGGACAATATGAAAGCCAGTCTCCGTAAATATCTTTGGGTGCCAGTGGCGTGTGTTAGCCTGTGGCCAATTGTTACGTTCGCGCAATCCCCCGATCCTTCGCAGAATCTCGAAGCCTGCAAAGCCGGCCGTGAAGCCTGCGATCGGTCGAAGTTGAGCGTCCCTCAAGCGGCGGCGGTGGCTCTGGCCGTTCACGGGCGAAACGTTGCCAACTGCAGGGATCACTATGATTCCTGTGACCGCTCGAAACTCTCCGAACCGGAGACGACGGCATTGGCCGTAGCCGATCATCAGAGGAATGTCACCGACTGCAACGATGGAATGCAGTCCTGCGACCGCTCCAAGCTGACCCCGTCGGAAGTCCGTGCCATGGCCGCAGCCGAGCAACAACGCAACTTCACCGCCTGCAAGGAGGGCACCGGGGCTTGCGATCGCTCTAAACTTACTGCGTCGCAAACCGCGGAAGTGAACATCGCGCGCAGCCAGTTGAATGCATCCGATTGTGAGAACGGTTCTGGGGAATGCGATCATGCCCAGTTATCCCCTTCGCAAACCAGGGATGCGACCGCTGCTGCACTCCAGCGCAACGCGCAAGGTTGTGCGAATGGCTGGGACGATTGCGATCACTCCAAACTCACTCCGCTGCAAGCCAAACAGACCGCTTCCGCGGAACACCAGCGCAACCTCTCGGCTTGCAAGGACGGGCAGGAAACTTGTGACTACACAAGACTCACTGCCCCGGAGGCTAAGAGTCTGGCCGACGCGGAACATAAGCGGAATTATGTGGCTTGTCTGAAAGGATACGGCTATTGCGATGCTTCCCGGCTTACGGTTGACGAGGCTCGGACGATCCACCCCAGCAACTAATGCTCGACCGCGCGCGGAGCCATTTCTGCCGCAGGAGTTTATGATTCGACGACAGTGTCCCCAATGCGATAGCGAACTGGTGAGGGCCCGGCGCGCCGATCAACCGACAGTGTCCGGAAGTGCGAAAGAAGTATCTCCGGGCTGGCGTTGCAGCGTTTGCGGACTCGAGTTTACTACCGAGCAGATCCGCCAGAGCAAACGCGCGAAATCCGCCGCGGTCGAGCACGCATAAGTGCCAGCCCGTCAGTGCGGGGCCGCAACCCGGTCGAACCAGTCCGAGCCACCTTGTGTTGAGCCTCATTGTGACGCACCTCACTTCACGCCGTGATTGGAATCACGGTATCGCCTAACAATGTGCGGCAAACTAGGCGGGTGTAATAGGCGAGGTGTCTATGCCAAGCGATGACCGCGATATCCTGGATGTTCTGAAGTTCGAACTGGAATTTCTTGAGCAGGGCGGGTATGGACGAAGCCCGCGCGAGTCCTGGCGGCCACGGCTGATCTTCGAAGACTCGCCCAGTTGCCTCAATTTCAATTCCAGGCAGAAAGAACCTTGCAGCAATTGTGCCTTGATGAAACTGGTCCCGGCCGACGCGCAAAAGGAGCAAAATCCTTGCGAGCACATTCCGCTCACCCCGCACGGTGACACCCTCGAGTCGTTATACCGCACCGGTACGCAGCAGGAAATTGAGGAGGCGCTTGGCATATGGCTGCGGGCGACGATCAAACAGATCGAAGAACAGCGAGCCAAGAACCACACGCCGGTTCAGCAATAAAATCAGGCTGCGACATTACAACCAAGCCCGAACGATTTTTCCGCATTCTGCCCGGCGCAAACTCGCGGTTCTCGTCCCGAAATCTAACTGCATCTGCTTTCTTTTGTGACAGCCGTCACATTTCTCTGTGATTAAACGCATTGTTTGTTTACACTCGTGCTGCATAAACTGCGAGGTTCGCCCGCGTGGGGTTCACAAAGGCGAACCAACCATCTCAAATCGACTGGAGCCTTACATGATGAAGAAAATCCCTGTGTTCGCCCTGTTGGCTGCATTGGCGGTTGTATTGGTTCTCCCCTCAGCGATGAATGCACAAGACGCGGCGGCACTGTATAAATCGAAATGCGCTGCCTGCCATGGCCCCGACGGCAAAGGCTCGGCCATGGGCACGAAGATGGGCGCACACGATTGGACCTCGGCCGAGGTGCAGGGTATGACGGACGCGCAACTTTCCGACATCATCACCAACGGCAAGGGCAAGATGCCGAAATTTGGGTCCCTGCCCCCCGATCAAGTCAAAGGGTTGGTAGCCTACATCCGCACGATGAAGAAGTAGTTTTTGTAACAGGCCATAAGCTTGGCCCAATGTTGCGGGCACACCGCAGCGTAAGTACGAGGTGTGTCCGCGCTTGAATTGAAGCACTACGAACTTATACTCGAAGTACCATTGGCGGCGTGAAATGACTTTTGACGGTCTTCGGAGTTGGTTGCGGCCCGTTTATTATCTGGGCCGGAACGTAACTTCACTTGTGGGAGTGGTGCTGACGACGAGCTCCGCGCTCACTATGATTGCCTTCTGGTTCTATGACTTTTTCCTGCCCGGCCCACCTCACCCATATATTGGAATTCTTATTTTTCTGATCCTGCCGGGTATTTTCATTCTCGGATTGCTGCTCATCCCGGTGGGGATTTGGCTGCGCAGACGAAGCTTGCGCGGCAGCGGAGAATTGCCCGTTACCTATCCGGCCATTGACCTGCGCGTGGTCGATGTGCGGAGGGCTGTTGGCTGGGTTGGTCTGGCGACCACGGTCAACCTTCTCATCATCGCCACGGCTTCGTATCGCGGCGTGGAATACATGGACTCCACGGCCTTTTGCGGCACTACATGTCACACCGTGATGGCGCCGGAATACACGGCGTATCAGAATTCACCCCATGCTCACGTTTCTTGCGTCGAATGTCATATTGGTCCCGGTGCGTCGTGGTTTGTGCATTCGAAGCTCTCGGGCTTGCGCCAGGTCGCCGCCGTGACCTTCCATACCTACTCGCGACCCATCCCTTCGCCGGTTAAGTACCTTCGTCCGGCGCGTGAAACCTGCGAGCAGTGTCACTGGCCCCAACGTTTTACCGGCGACAAATTTCTCGTCAACACCAGCTATAAAGATGACGAAAAAAACACCCCCCAGACCGATGTTCTCTTATTGAAGGTTGGTGGACGCACCTGGCAGGGGTTGGTCGGAATTCATGGGCACCACATGGCCGATAATGCGCGCATCCGCTACATTTCGACCGATACCGAGCGCCAGACAATTCCCGTCGTCTACCTAACCGACGATTCCGGCAAGACCACCGAATTCATCTCCACCGACGCCAAGCCCACGCAGGCACAGTTGGACAAAGGCGAGCATCGCGTGATGGATTGTGTCGACTGCCACAACCGGCCCACGCACGCTTTTGATCTACCCGAGAATGCCGTCGACAAGCAAATGATGACGGGCCGCATCAGCCCCGAACTGCCCTTCATTAAGAAAAAAGCGGTCGAACTGCTAAAGGTCGATTATCCGGCGCGCGACATCGGCGAAAAGCGCATCGTCGCCGAACTCGACAAGTTTTATCGCGAGAACTATCCGGATATCTACCAGAAGCGCCGCGCTATCGTGCAGCAATCCGCTGATGAAGTCGCCGCGATCTATATGCGTAACATCTTCCCGGAGATGCGCCTGACCTGGGGAGCGCATCCCAATAATCTGGGACACAACGATTCTCCCGGTTGCTTCCGCTGTCATGACGGCAGCCACACCAGCGCAGACGGCCAGACCATCACCAACGATTGCTCCGCCTGCCATCAGTTTCTGGCTATGGCGGAGGAGAATCCCAAGGTGCTCACCGACCTGGGACTGAACGCCAGCCAAACCCAGCCGCAGAGTCCGAAGTAGCGTAGCTCAGCGGCTGACAGGCTGCCGAAAAGCTCGGCAATGCCCCTGATTTTGGGTGGCGCAGCGCTTCAGCGCTGCGATAGATGGCATGCTTTTAACAGCGGCTTTTGGCCGCTGAGGCACCTTCTGCCTCTCGAAAAGAGGTTTTCAGCAGTTCTGAAGCCCAGATTAAGAAACAAAATACTCAACGCCAGCGCTGAAGGGCTGGCCAACCCAAAATAACTACAAACTTACCGTCGTTCCCGCCGGCAAATCAATCGCCGCCGCCGGATAAGAGAATGTATCGAAGCCCGGTGTGGGCTTCCCCGTCGAGTTATTTACCAACGTCACGGTTCCTGAAATATTGTTGCCGCTGACCGTCAATGTCATATACCCATGGTTTTGGTCATCGCCCGCGACCAACTTGGCGCCATTCTCCGGGTCGGTGGTGCCGACGGGCGAATTCAGTTTGTGCAGATTGTAGTAACCCCCGTTTCCACTCACGATAAAGGGCACCGTCGTTCCCGCAACTTGTTGTTCGATGCGCTGATAATCGTGCACGTGTCCCGTGAGCACCATGTTAGGCACGCGTTGCGCATCGTTAATCGCTTGCGAGAGCGCGCTCGCCATGTTGGGGCTGCCGCTGTGATAGTCGTCAAACGAGTAGATCGGATGATGCAACGCGACAATCAGAGCCTTCGTCGGGTCCGCCGTCGCCAGTTCATTGCTCAGCCACTGCTGCTGAATGGAATCGACCGATCCACCGTCGGGCACATTGTCGTAGATGCCCACAATGGTCACGAACGGGCACAGCAGCGTGAAATAAACGTTGGGTTGCGACATGGTAACCCGCGGCGCATCGTGCGAATTGGGGTCAACGTGTGGTGTACCCTGCATAAAGTATGCGACCCAGCCGTCGAGCGAAACCTGCGAGCTGTTAATCGGATCGCCATCATGATTACCCGGGATGGAAATGATGGGCGGCGTGTAATGCTCGTAGGGCTCGTAAAATTGCGCGTAATAGTCGGTGAGCTGGCCGTTAAAGTAGACAACGTCTCCCAGGTGATAGAAAAAACTTGGCACCTGCGCGGCGGGTAAATCCAGGTCGGCAATCATGGCGTTGGCCACGTTGGTCTGGTAGTCCGGTTTCTTAACGCCGCCGGTGTCGCCCACACAATGGAAAGTCAGCTGGCCGTTCGCGGCGGCTTCGGCGCTGATGCCGGGTATCACAGACTCCAGATCATAGTGGTACGGCGGTGTGCCTAAGGGCGTGGGCAGGGGTTGGAACGCCTGCGTACTGGCGGTGAGCGACGACACCGGTTGGACGCCGGGATATGCCTGCGAATAGCCTTTTCGGGGACGGGGTCTTACTTGACCTTGCCGTAGCATGACGCCTCCTGGGTGCGTAAAAGCTGGGTTAGTAAAGCTGGGTGCGTAAAGCTTGGGTGAAGCATAGAAGGACCTTGTGCAATCCTTGAGCCACGATTCATGAACACTTGAACGCAATTTTCACAGCTTCATTTGGCTCGACAGATGCGGCAAGTCGCCCCGCCGCGATTGCGAAGGCCGACGGGCGTTGGAAACCACTGCGCGTCATTGCCGATTTTGGGCTATCCGCCAGGATAGCTTGCTATCTGATCAGATTGGCCGTGGCAACCGATGGGTTACCTCGGCGCCAGCGGCCTAGGGTAACCGGGCGGTCGAGTGCGTTCGGCTTCGACCGTATGTATATTGAAACTAATTCGTGCTGCTGCTTGAAAACATCCCGCTCGCGCCGCTGACGACCATCAAGGTCGGTGGTCCGGCCAGGTATTTTGTCGAAGCCAAAGATGTTGCAGAAGCGCAGAAGGCCGTTAGCTTCGCGCGCTCACGCGACCTGCCTCTGTTAGTTCTGGGCGGCGGAAGCAACCTGATCGTCGCCGATGCCGGGTGGCCGGGAGTGGTACTGAAGATCGCGATTCAAGGCATCGACCAACTCGATCAACCTAACGAAAAAGGTAACATTCTTTTCCAGGTTGGCGCAGGCGAGTCGTGGGATAAATTCGTCTCCCAGGCGGTGATGGCGCGCTGCGCCGGGGTGGAATGCCTGAGCAGTATTCCCGGAAGCGCAGGTGGCACGCCGGTGCAGAACGTCGGCGCTTACGGGCAGGAAGTGTCGGAGACGATTTCGTCGCTGCAAGTTCTCGATTTGAAAGATAGCCAGGTACGTGAACTCTGCCCGGAGGCTTGCGGCTTTGGCTACCGCTCCAGCGTCTTTAATACCACCGAGCGGGGACGTTTTATCATTCTCCGCGTTACCTATTCACTGAAGCCTGGTGGGAGTCCGCACCTTGCCTACGCCGATCTGAAGCGCCATTTCCAGGGACGCGAAACCCCGCCGGATCTGGCCGAGACTCGGGAAGCCGTGCGCCACATCCGCGCCATCAAAGGCATGCTCCTTGTGCCCGGCGACCCCGATGGCCAAAGTGCCGGATCTTTTTTCAAGAACCCCGTCGTGTCCGAGGAACAACACAATGATCTGGTGCGCCGCGCCGCAGCCCGCGGACTCAGCTTACCCAGCTATCCCGCGCTCGAGACCCGTAAGAAAATTTCGGCGGCCTGGCTGGTCGAGCGCTCCGGCTTCGCCAAAGGATTCGGCACCGGCCCCGTAGGAATTTCCAGCAAGCATGCCCTCGCCATCGTAAATCGCGGCGGAGCCACGGCCGCGGAAGTTCTTGCCCTTAAAGAACAGATCCAGCACCGGGTGCAGGAAATATGGGGCATTCGCCTGGAACCAGAACCGGTGATGGTAGGGTTTTCGTAGCGAGCGTCCATTTGTCATCCCGTCCAAGTCAGTCGAACGGCGAAGCTGGTCGACTGCCGAGTGGAGGGACCTGCTGTTCGCCCGCTCATCGAGACTGCAAAGATCGTTCGTTTCGAGCACGATCTTCTTCGCCGCCCGGAATGACAGAGTTTGCGGTAACGGAACAGCGTTATTCTCCAGCGGCGTTTTTCTGCTGCCGCATCAGTTTCCGCAGCGCCATATTGATGCGAGTCTGGTAGCCGCGGCCTCCTCGCTTAAACCACGCGAGTACTTCGGCATCCATGCGGATGGTGACCGGCGTCTTGAGCGCTCGGTACCAGCGGTGTAAATCTTCAGCCGAAAGGTCCGGGTTTTCGGGCTCGTCGGCCACGGCCTGGATGGTGAATGTTTCCCGGCTTCGCTTCTTCCGGTTCGCTGGTTTGGCTTTCTTCTTAACTTGCTTGGTTTTCTTCATGGAAAGGGATTATACATACAAACGCGGCATACAATATGGCATGTACAATGTTCCGGCCGGAACATTGTACATACATTGTTCCAGTGGGAACATTGTATGTACACTGCAGGCAGCGCCTGCCCCTGGAGTTGGCCGAAGGGAGTGCCTGGGTCAAACAGCCATTCGGAAACAAGGAAACGGCGCCGTCCCGGATCGTGACCTCAATTTCTGAGATCGAACCCCACGAAACGGGGCGAGGTGCAACGAGCCACCCGACGGCGCCTCAAGTTCTTTATCGGCAAGTCTTGCCCGCTTCTTTAAAAATCTCGACGAACATTTCCCGGGTCAGCTTGCCGGTCTGCGTGTTTTGGTTCGAGGGATGGTACGAGGCAAGTAACACCTTACCATCGGGTAACCGGTAACTAGCGCCATGTTTGAAGAGGTAACGTTTCTGGTTCGGCAGTAAGCCGCTGCGTTTGAGATAGTTAAGGTAGGCGTCGAATCCGATCTTGCCGAGCGCCACGACCACCTTCACTTTCTTCAACCCTTCCAGCTCTCGATCGAGAAAGTAGCTACACTCGGCGAGTTCCTGAGGTAGCGGCTTGTTATCCGGCGGAGCGCAACGCACCGCGGCCGTAATGTACAGGTCCGTGAGCTTGAGTCCATCATTTCGATCGGTCGCGGTAGGTTGGTTGGCGAATCCGGTTTCATAAAGCACCGGGAACATGAACTTACCGGAGGCATCGCCCGTGAAGGGGCGTCCAGTGCGGTTGGAGCCATGAGCGCCGGGAGCGAGTCCCATGATTAACACTCGCGCGTTGGGATCGCCGAAGCCCGGAACAGGTTTCCCCCAGTACTCGCAGTCGCGGTAGGCGCGGCGCTTTTCACGGGCAATCCTTTCGCGATATTCGACGAGCCGTGGGCATCGCGTGCAGGCCACGACTTCGCGGTTGAGGACGGTGAGCCAGTGGGGAGTGTTCAACATAGGATTTGAGCATAGCGCTCCGCCTGTGGAAAAACTCTAGCGCCTGTCCATCGCAGGCCCGTTCTGATCGGTCACAGTTCGTGCGTTGGCGTTGTCGTGCTCTGTACCAGCGTCGCCACCACCCGCCCCACTTGCCGGGTCGAGATGCCGCGCAGAAAGGCCTCCCGGATCAGCATCGCCACATCCTCGGCACGCCGCTTCCAAGGGGGGAAGAACGGAGAATGGGTGTAATTGATTCCATAACAATGTCGGCTCCGATGCCCGGATAGACTTTGGAGGTGCCAATCAACCAAGGCCCGGGAGAAAGGAGCCGAACATGAGGATCATAGGTTGTGACTACCATCCGGGCTTCCAACAAATTGCGTTTGTGGACACCGAAACTGGCGACTGCGGGGAGCGCCGACTGCAGCGAGTTCCTGCGTCGGTGTCTAATGTTGTTGTGAGACTTTTCTCTCGGCACATAGCATCACGCATGGCTGCTGTATCGGCGATTGTGGTCGGAGCTTTAGGAGTTGCCCTTGCCTGTTATTCCTTCTTCATCAAATCTGAAGCAGAATCGCTGCTAGGCGACGTGACCGCGCTCGAAGTGGGCAAATCCACCGAGGACGATGCGCGGCAGTTCACGGAACGACATAACCGAGTGGTTGTGTCTCATCGCTGCTACGACAACGTTTGCTCAACGGCCTTCGCGGTACAAAACAAGTGGCTATCTGCTTTAAGACTCGAACCACTCGCAGAGTTCAGTGTAACGGTCAGTGTCAAGGATGGCAGAGCAAATCGAATAAGTGCTTGGCTTGCTCGTCGCCGGAAAATCTTTTCGGACTTCCCAGAAACCGCAGCGAGTGTAGACGAATATTTGGAACTGCCTAGGGAACACTATGGATTCCCGACACCCGTCGGTAAACCGTACCTACGAGTTGAACTCGATTCTCAGGCATCTGCATTGCAACGACAGCGTGCATTTGCCTTCTCATTTCGATGTCTTGTGAAGCCGGGGTTGGGTTGCGACTTGTCTTGGGATTATCTCCCGTTGGCATGGCTGGATTGGAAAGCGCATGTGCGGGATTCCGGCTTCCCAATGAGTGATTTCAACACAGCCTACCCAAATAACGCGAGATGCACGCCGTGATTGACGCTATCGGGCGATTTCACGCATTGACGCATTCTATTGGACGACTTCTTTAGATGGCCGGCACGATTCGTTACTTCCCTTGTTTCGAGGCGAACTCGACCAGATTCTTCAGCGTTTCGCTGGGAACGTTGGCCACATTCCCGATGACGCGACCGTTGATAAAGAGTGTCGGCGTGCCGGTTACACCGGCGGATTTTCCTAACGCGATGGAAGCCTCGACGTGTGCCTTGGTCACGGGAGTGGAAGCGCAGGCCGCAATGTCTGCGCCCTTCAGGCCCGCGCCTTCGGCCAGCGCGGTCAATTTTGCGTCGGCGTTGTCGGCGGTAATGTCGCCCTGCGTCTCGTAGGTCTTGGCAATGAACTTCCAGAAGGCATCATTCGACGCCTCGCCCACGCAGTAGGCATAATCCGCGCCTTTCGCTGCCCAGTTGTGCATCTCCAGGGGAAAGTTCTGAAAGACAAAGCGAGCCTTAGGTTCGGCCATGACCAGTTCCTCAATCTTCGGCTGCGCGGCCTTGCATGCTGGACATTGCAAATCCCCGAATTCAATAATCGTGACGGCCGCATCTTTCGGCCCACGCGACGGTCCGGTGATGGCCTTCTCCAAAATATTCTTAACCGGCTCGTAGGGCCGGGCGCCAAACGGCATCAGGTCGCCGACCACAGCGTGTTCGCCATCCGGCGTCACGTAAAACCGGCTGATTTGCTGGCCTTGGCCGTTAGCCAGGATCACGTTGACCTCGGCCATTCCCCCGGCTACCGGCTTGATGGAGGAGATCTTCCAATTCAACTTCGGATCGTATCCAAAGGTCTGTTGCAGAAAGGCGTCCACCGTCGCTTCGGTCGGAAGGTTAGCCTCGGCTGGCTTATCCTCATATTTCGCCGGCGCCTTTCCCGAAGGATTTACCAGCGATGGAGCCTGAGCTGCGGCGAGGGTGCAGGCCAGCGAAAACGCAAAAATAAGACGAAGAGAACTGCGCATGTTTTCCTTTCAATCCAGAACAAATTTTTGGCTGAGAACCGGATCTCCAAACCGGGAACTCAAACTTCACTCTTGGCAGCGATCGGGAACCGCCGGCCGTACCCGAATGCCTTGGGAGAGATTTTAATACCTGGCGCGGCCTGCTGGCGCTTGTACTCGGCGCGATCGACCATGCGCATCACGCGCTTCGCCAGATCGATATCGAATCCATGCTCGGCGGCAATCTGCTCGGCGGAGTGCGCCGCCTCCACGTAATCTTCCAGCACCACATCCAGAATTTCGTACGGCGGCAGCGAGTCGCTATCTTTCTGATTGGGCCGTAATTCCGCCGATGGCGGCTTCTCCAGCGTAGCCATCGGAATCACCGCGCGGCGTGAATTCACGTAGTGACTCAGTCTGTAAATCAAAGTCTTGGGCACATCCGAAATGACCGCCAGACCCCCAACCATGTCCCCGTAGAGTGTACAGTAGCCCACGCCCAGTTCGCTCTTGTTGCCTGTGGAAAGCACGATCGCGCCGAACTTATTGGAGAGCGCCATCAGAAGCATCCCGCGGGCGCGAGACTGTATATTTTCCTCGGTCACGTCCTCAGGCCGTCCGGCAAAAACATCTTTCAGTATCCCGCGATAGGCTTCGACAGCCGGGTCAATGGAAAGCAATTCGAAGCGGATACCGAGATTGGTCGCCAGCGCGCGCGCATCCGCGATCGATCCTGGGGAGGAATAAGGCCCCGGCATGCCCACTCCAATCACGTTCTCCGGCCCTACGGCATCGGCGGCGATCACGGCGGTCAGCGCCGAATCAATGCCGCCGCTCAGACCGATGATGGCTTTCTGAAATCCGCACTTGCGCATGTAATCGCGCGTGCCTAGAACCAGCGCTGCATACACACTCGCTTCTTCGCCTTCGATCTGCTCGTGCAACTCTCCGGTCAGCGTTTTCGAATCAAAGTAGATGAGGTCTTCTGCAAACGAACGGCCTTGCGCGATGACCGTTCCTTCTGCATTCAACACCAGGCTTGATCCATCAAAGACCAGGCTGTCGTTGCCGCCCACCTGATTCACCAATGCGACTGGAACTTTGTGGTGGCGCGCGATTGCCGCCAGCATCTCGCGGCGGAATTCGCGCTTGCCAATCCAGAAAGGCGATGAAGAAATGTTGAGTACGAAGTTTCCGCCCGCCCGAATGAGCGCCTCGATTGGATCCAGCGCGTACAGCCGCTTGGGCCAGAACAGTTTGTCGTTCCAGGCATCTTCACAGATCGTGAGCGCCATCCGGTTGCCGCAAAACGGGAACAGCTCCTGGCTTCTCGCGGGCGCGAAGTTTCGCATCTCGTCGAAAACATCGTAGGTGGGCAAGAGCATTTTCGATTGCAGGAAGGCAATTTTCCCATCCTGCAAGAGCGCGGCGGAGTTCATCGCCGACTTCCCGGTTTCTGATTCGGCGGGGGTAATCAAGCCGCAGATGACGGCGATGCCTTTGGTCTGCTGCGCAATGCGTTCGGCGCTCTCCCGGTTGCGAGCGACAAAGGCTGGCCGCTCCACCAGATCCCGGGGAGGATAGCCGCACACCGACAACTCGGGGAACATAATCAGTCCTGCACCGCTGGCCAGCGCCCGGTTAGCAAAGTCGATGTGTTTGGCAGCATTGCCGGAGAAATCTCCGACCGTCGGATTGATCTGGCCCAGCGCGATTTTCACCCATTCAGTGTAAAGCCGCGATGAGCCAGCGGCCAAGTTCACCGCCAGTTCGGTAGTGGGTCAGTTTGATTGTCATCCTGAACAAGCGTTTTTTGCGCAGTGAAGGATCCGGGCGAGCCGCGCGTTGTGTCGCGTTCTTTGCGACACAATAATCGCGTGTTTGGCTCGCTTCCTTGTCAAACGAACCCACTACCGCCAGTTCATCGAAGATGCGCACAACCGATGCGCACAATCGAAGATACGCTCAAGCACGATCTCTCAGGCGCCGCAAAGCGCAGGCGCCGCAGAGCGGCGCAAGCATGCAACTCACAACGTAAAACGCTAATTGCGAGGGAAGCCAGCAGAGGCTCAACATAGAGAACAAAGTCCCAATGCGAATCGCCGTGGCTTGCACTCGATCGGACGACCCAAAACGGGAAAGGGGAAGGAATCAAACTCAAATCTTTCAACAACTTACGTCCAACTCGCTCAACCGTTACGCGCCACAATTTCATTGACTTTCGGAAAATATTGCCCTAACATTCTTAGTCTCCGATTAACGTACCGTCTTGTATGGGAACGACCATTGAGTGTGGTTATACTCGCTGGCTTATGTTTCCATGAATCCCGCGTACCTGCCGGAGAATCATATAGATAGAGCATTGTTGAGTTCATTCCCCTTTTGTAGGAAAGGCATTTCTTTCATGGCGAAGCGACGCGGAAATCCAAACTGGGGCAAGCCTGAGCCGATCGGACCCATTGTCCCGACCATCACGGAATTCGAACAGGTTGTGCGCGAATACAAGCTCTCTCCCGACCAGTATCTCCGGTCAACTCGTCTCCGCGAGTGGGCGCGCCGCAACAAGAACTCCAAGTACATCCCCGAGCCTCTGCTGGAAGCATGGGGCTTCGAAATCGAATCCACTCTGTAAGACGGGAAGCAGCAGATGAACTTCAGGGTCGCTGGAAAGCGGCCCTTTGCTTTTGCAGCCACCGGCTCGGCGCTGGCAGCTCATTCCAAGTCCGCGGGTTTCACTCAAACTGTCCTAGGCATCTAGCAGGCTGCTGAAAAACTCGCTGCCGATGCCGAAAGCAGCCCGCGGGCGCTAAAGCGCGGTTGGTGTTGAAGGACTTAAACGGCACGACTGAAGTCGTGCCCTTCCCAAAACCTGATCCAATCGAAGTTTTTCAGCAGCCTGCTAGGCTACAATCAAATCCCTCAAAGAGATCCTGGATGCCAAACCTGCTCCAAGTTCCGCTCCCCGAACTCTTTTCAGTGCTGGCTGCGGTCGCATTCGCGGCGGGCCTTAATGTGTACGCGACGGTAGCTGTCCTCGGCCTGCTCGCCCGCTTCGGACACGTTCCGCTCCCGCCAGCCCTGCAACTGCTGGAAACCTGGCCTATTATCGGCGCCAGCCTGACCCTCTTCGTCATCGAATTCTTCGCCGATAAGATTCCCGCCTTCGACCTGATCTGGAGCGCGCTTCATACCTTCATCCGCGTCCCGGTCGCCGGACTGCTAGCTTACGGAGCTACGCGACAGCTGACTCCCACCCAGCAACTCATTGCCGCCGGCCTTGGCGCCGCCATCGCCCTCGCCGCCCATGGAGGTAAAACCGCCGTTCGCGCCGTCGTCACTCCCTCTCCCGAGCCGCTGTCAAACATTACGCTAAGTCTCGGGGAAGATGCCTTTGCCATATTTCTGACCTGGCTCGCCACGCGCCACCCCTATGCTGCCGGAGCCATTGCACTCTTCCTGGTTGTCATAATCATCCTGCTGGCGCGCGTTGTAATCCGCGCCCTGCGCTCCCTCTTCCGCGGCGCAGAAGAAGAACTCTCGCACGCGTGATTAGCGCCCCGGACGAAGGCGTCCGGGGCCACGCGCGAAATTGGAACTGAACTTCAGAGAATTCGTTCGTGGGTATACCCCGCTGTCCCGAGCGCCGCCAGCAACTCCGCGATATGATCGGGGCCGCGGGTTTCCATGGTGATATCGATTGCCGTGTCGCCCAGATTCACTCCGTGGTAAGCGCGATCATAGGCGGTCTCGACAATATTGGCGCGATGATCGGCGAGGAGGCCGGTGAGGCGGTGGAGTGCGCCGGGGTAATCGGGAAGGTGAATGCGCAAGCGGACAAGGCGGCCATCTTTGACCAAGCCGCGCTCGATAATCCGCGAGAGCAAAGTAACATCGATGTTGCCTCCGCAAACCAGAACGGCAACCCGTTTGCCAGTCAGAGGCAGTTTGCGATTGAGAACTGCGGCGATGGCGGCCGCTCCGGCTCCTTCGGCCAGAGTTTTTTCGCGTTCGAGTAACAGAAGAATCGCGTTGGCGATTTCTTCCTCTTCCACAGTGACAATGCCGTCGACATACTTCTGCACTAAGGGAAGCGTCCGTTCCCCAGCTCGCCGCACGGCGATGCCGTCGGCAATGGTCTTCGCAGCCTCCAAGGTGACTGGCCTGCCCTCGGCCACCGCCGCCTTCATGGAAGCGATGCGGGCTGGTTGCACTCCGAAAATCTTGACCGCCGGATTGGTCTCTTTTACCGCGCACGCGATCCCTCCAATGAGCCCGCCTCCGCCGATTGGCACAACAATGACCTCTATATCGGGATGCTGTTCCAGTATCTCGAGTCCGAGCGTTCCCTGCCCGGCAATGACTGCGTCGTCATTGAAAGCATGAATAAGAGTCAAATGCTCCTGCTGGCTAAGAGCGGCCGCTTTCTCGAAAGCCTCGTCATAATTGGCGCCATGCAGAATGATCTCCGCGCCATAAGCGCGCGTGGCCGAGACTTTGGTAAGGGGTGTGGGCAAAGGCATTACGATAACTGCCCGAACGCCGTGCCGGCCCGCGTGATACGCGACCCCTTGCGCGTGATTTCCAGCGGAGGCCGCGATTACTCCCCCCGCGCGTTCCTCAGGATTGAGAGTGAGGAGCTTATTCAGCGCGCCACGCTCTTTGAAAGCTCCGGTACGCTGTTGATTGTCGAGCTTGAGAAAGATGGAATTTCCGGTAAGGCCGGAAAATGCCTCAGAATGCGGGCATGGCGAAACGCGAATGTCGGCGCGAATTCTGGCTAACGCCGCCTGTATGTCTGAAAGGTCGATCATCGGTCCCGCCATTCTCTGCGTTGATTTCTCATCTCTGCATTTAAATTTTGAGAGTTCTTGCCCGCAACAACGATAAGAAGAAGAAACGATAAGCAGGGGATTGGAAAAGGAGTATACGCGATGCATCTCTCCGCGGTCCTTATTCAGGCTCATTTAATTTTCGAATTTACCTCATCGGTCCAATTCGGGATTTTCCCCTAGGGTCATTCTGAGAACATCGAACAATGGCATCGCGAGTGAACGCGCGAGCATCCAATGCTGATATGTGCGAGGAAAGAATTTTCGATGAGAACTATCGCGTGGTGCGAGTCGAGTCGGACCGCTTGTTGCTGCGCGGAGTGAATAGTGGAGATGTGCTCACAGTGATCAATCCCCAGCCCGACGCTCCGCTGAGCCAGAAGGAGTATCCGGTGGGTAAATTGATTGCCCTGTCTGATCCATCGACTGCCCCTCTTAATTGAGGTCGCGCCACGCCACTACCCATGCAACCCTTCGCTACAAATTAATTCCCAAACTGAGTTAAGCTAAGAAGAGTTGAGGAGGTCCCGTGCGCTGCGGACGATGCGGCAATGAGAATGTCGACGGCAACCGCTTTTGCGGAATGTGCGGAGCACCCCTCATTCCGACGCAGGCGTCTGCGATCCCGACCGCTCGCGTGCCAGCCGCCCCCTCCGTAACGACTGCGAAGACAATCGTAGTCTCTGATGCTCCTGCGAAAGTCGAGTCGAACATTCCCCCACCAGTCCATCCAAAAACGAATCAACCAAATAACGAACTACGAAATACCGATCTACCAGAAAACGATCCGAAGCAGCCACCGACTGAATCCGCCTTTAGCTCCCAGCGATCCAGCCCCGAGCCTTTAATCACAGGACCGTCATTTCTCGGCTTGAATAAGCCCGCTGGCGATCATACGCATGATGAGCATACGCATGATGTTCATGGGCCTGATGAGCACGGGCAACACTCGTCGCGAAACCTCGATTATCTGTTGGAGGATGAAGAAGAACCGAAGCGTGGATGGAGCAAACTGCTGCTCGTCGTGCTCGCACTAGCGCTGGCTGGAGGCTTCGGCTATCTCCACTGGAAGCAGGGCGGATTCGCCTGGGTGAATGGCGGGAAAAAGCCCGCAGCCACGACCCCGGAATCCACTCCGAACGCCCCAGACTCCGGGAGCACAACCAACTCCGCCAATACTCCATCACCCGACACTGGCAGCACGCCAACGAATCCCGCTCAGGGAAGCGCGCCAAGCCCTGTCCCACCGACTGCGGAACCCCAAGCCGCAGCGCCTCAGAATGCCCCAGCGCAGAATGCTCCTGCGCCGGAGGCCACTGCTCAGCCGCCGGTTGGCAGTGCTCCCCAAAACGTTCCTGCTACGACACAGCCCAGCGGCAATAGTCGGTCCCCGGGTTCCGCTCCACACACTCCACAACCCGCGGACACAACTCCTGAAAAACCACCCGCAGCGGCAGAAAAGCCGCTCCGACCCAAAGCCGAGGCTCGAAAGCCCCCGGCAGCCAAACCGGCAGTAGATCCGGTGGTCGAAGCTGAGCGCTATATTTATGGGCGCGGCGTTCGGCAGGACTGCGACCGCGGTTTGCACATGCTGAAACAGGCGGCGCAAGAATCGAATGTGAAGGCGATGATCTCTTTGGGAGCGCGCTACTCGACTGGAACTTGTGCGCCCCGCGACTTGCCCACTTCTTACCGCTGGTTTGCGCTAGCCCTGCACAAGGAACCAGACAATCAGGCGCTGCAGGATGACCTGCAGAAACTTTGGGGACAGATGACGCAGCCCGAGCGGCAACTGGCGATCAAGTTGAGCCAGTAGATCAGTTCTCAGTTTCCAGTTTCCAGTTCTCAGTTCTCAGTTTCCAGTTCTCAGTTGTCGCTTTTCAGTACCTAGCCCCCAATACCTGGCCCTGGGGAGGGATTCTCTTAGTGGCTCACCGTGAAATTCTTATTGCTGGTGAGGACTCCCGCGGGCGTGTTGACCACGACTGGACCGGTGGTTGCACCGCCGGGAACTGTGGCGGAGATTTCTGTACCGGAAACAACCACAAATGTGGCGGGCGTACCGTTGAAGGTCACGCTCGTCGCGCCCGTTAGATCGGTGCCTAGAATGTCGACGACTTGGCCCACCTTGCGGGTTGCAGGCAACAAGGTCACAAACGGCGTCGCGCCGAACGACAGGCTGAACGCCGTTCCCGCCCCATAGTATCCTGTCCCTCCAAGGTTGGCGGTTCCATAGCGCTTGAAGCAACGGAGTGTCTGGCCGGTCGCCGTCAAGGTAGTTGAAGGTGTGCACCGCCGTGGTCAGCGCGGTGGTCAGGTTGACCTTGAAAAGCGTTCCGCAGCCTGGGTCGAAGACGGCGGTGCAGTTCCCCTCCCCGCCGTTGCCGCCCGCCTCGGCGCTTCCATACAAGTCTCCGTCGGTGACTTGTATCAGTGGAGCTGCGGGACCTCGGCCCTCCGTGAAGCAGAAGCTGTGCAAGGTTGTCAGTTTGCCCTTGCTTGTGATCTTGAAGATCGTGCCCCCCTGCGCGCCGTACCAGCAGTACTGGTCGCCGCCGCCGACGGTTGATCCGTAAAACTTTCCATCCGCGGCTTGCATCAGGCCTGCCTCCGGCTCCTGTCCGTCGGTGCATCCGGTTTGGGCGCAGAAATTGTAGAGGGTCGTGAGCGTGCCGCTGGCGGTGATTTTGAAGACAGTCCCACCGCTGTAAGCGCCGCCCAGTGACGTTGTGCCGTAGAAGTTCCCGTCGCTGCCCTGAATCAATCCACCGATGGGTAGCGAGCCATCGGCGCTGTTGAAGCTGTGCAAAGTGGTGAACGTGCCGCTGGCGGAGATTTTGAAAATGGTCCCGCAACCCGGCTCGCCTTGCCAGCTACAGGAATCGTTGGCTCCGCCGGCCGCGGTTGTGCCGTAGAAATTTCCGTCGCTGCCCTGGATCAGAGTGCCGACGGGGTAGGTACCGTCGCTGGCGTCGAAGGAGTGAAGCGTGGTAAGAACTCCGGCTTCGGTGATTTTGAAGACGGTTCCACATCCCAGCCCGCAGTTCGTTTTTAAACCGCCCCACTCGGTTATCCCGTACAAAACCCTGTCGGTGCCGAGCGTCAGGCCGAGGGGAACGTTCCCGTCGCTTTCGCCGGTGAAAGTGTAGATGGTTGTCAGAGTGCCGGCGGGCGTCATCTTGAAGACTATGGGAGGGGTAATCGTGGTTCCGTATAAGTTACCGTCCGTTCCTTGCACGAGAGCACTGCCCGGGTAGCCGCCGGAGGAGCTTGAAGTAAAGCTGAACAGCGTCTTGAAGGTCTGCGCGGAACCGGATGCGGTCAGCGTTAATGCGGTGATCAGAAATGCAAGTACGTTTGCGATTCTCGTGAGTGAATTTCGTGAGATTCGATTCACTAGTGCACACTCCAAACAACTGGCAGGTCCCATAGGGCGACATTATCGACTAGCAGCGAGGGGGACGTCGACGTGAAAGATTTTGCATGGTGTGTCGTCGTGCGGATGTTGCGCTTTGAGGCGGCGTGGGCTTTGGTTTGCAGTCAAGAGCTTTAAACACAGAGGGCAGAGAGGATCACGGAGGGAAACCGATCTGTCTCACGGACTGAGAAGAGCTTACCTCGGGCGCTAAAGCGCGGGCGCATTTTCGGACTTGGCGGCACGAGTGGAACTCGTGCCCTTCCCGAACCGGCGCGACCCCGAGCGTTCAGCAGCCTGAGTGATGTTTAGGAAGTAGGGATGCTTCGACTGCGCCCGGGCTCCCTTCGGTCGTCCTGGCTTTGCTCAGCATGACAGGAGCTTAGCCCCGGCTTCGCGCAGCATGACGGCGGTGAAAGTCCATGTCGCGCCGAATTAGGGGAACTGGTAAAGTTACGCTGCGCAATCCAATACGTTCCCTTGTACGTACTTCTGTTAAAGGAAGAGAACAGAGTTTTGCTGAGTCCGCAACCACAAGGAGGTCCGGCGGATCTGGCCCTGGTAAGAGGGCTCAAGTCCGGCGACCAGGGCGCGATGGCGGAGTTGTACGACCGCTATTCGCCCGTGGTGTATGCGGTAGCATTGCGCGTGCTCGGGGATACCGGCGCGGCCGAGGATGTGTTGCAGGAAGTTTTTCTGCAGCTTTGGCGGAAGCCCAGCGCGTTCGATTCGGCGCGCGGCAGCCTCGGAAGCTGGCTGGCGGTCATTACACGGAATCGGGCGATTGATTTCTTGCGAAAGCGCAAGCCGGAGACTGAAATTGAAGACGTGGTCCTTGCGGTGACTCCCGATCTCGCGGGAGATAGCGACCGGGCGCGAGTGGCGGAAAAAGTCAGGAGCGTGATCGAAAGCATGATCACACCACAGCGGAGCGCACTGGAAATGGCGTATTGGCAGGGCATGAGCCACTCCGAGATTGCAAATAAAACTGGAGAGCCGTTAGGCACCGTGAAGACGCGAATTCGCGCAGGATTGATCGCGCTGCGCAAGGCGTTTCAGACTTGAAGGCTCGCAATTGGTCTTAGTAAGAAGAACGTGAAATGAGCGCCCACGAACAATTCGCCGAAGATCTTGCCTTGTACGCGCTAGACGCGCTACAGGGTGAGGATCGCGAGCGGTTAGAACAGCATCTTGCCGGATGCGCAGCCTGCCGGCTCGAGTTGGAGCAGTTGCGCGCCGACACTGCCTTGCTCGCGCTTTCGGCGACCGGACCAAGGCCGCCGGCGCGTGCTCGGCAAAGATTGCTGGATGCGGTAGCTCACGAAGCTCAGGCAGAAGCGGGTTCTCCCGCGAGGTCAACTTCCCCACCACTTCCACATGCTCAAGACAATATCTCTCCTAGACAACGCGAAAAAGAAGGGGCGAGGGTTCGCTGGTGGGGATGGTTGGGGTGGGCAGCTACCGCAGCCGCGCTCGTTCTAGCCGCTGCTTTGTGGCGGGAGAACACTGGGTTACGGCAGAGTTTGGCTTCGGCCGCGTCGCACTCGGAAGAAAGCCGGCGGGAGATGGAAGAGCTGCGCAGGATTGCGGCGCCGATACTCGAACCCGAAGCACAGCGCGTAACGCTGGTGTCTGCGAAGACTCCTCCACAGCCCCAAGGCAAGGCATTCTATCTGAAGAACCGCAGCAGCCTTGTGTTCCTGGCCAACAACATGCCGCAGTTGCCTGCGCAAAAAGCTTATGAGTTGTGGTTGATTCCGGTGAGCGGGGCTCCCATACCGGCGGGAGTCTTCAAGCCCGATGCCCATGGCAGCGCCAGCGTGGTAAATCCTCCGCTGCCTGCCGGCGTTGAGGCCAAGGCGTTTGCCATTACGATAGAGAACGAGGCGGGATCGTCGGCGCCAACTTCCGCGATCGTGATGATGGGCGCAGGCGAGTAGTGAAAGCGTGGTTACGGTTAGTGATCAGTGGTTAGTGGCTAGTGGTTAATCAAATGTTCGATGTTCGGCAGTTCCGGCCTCTCACTGGCCGTACCGAGGGTCTGCCGTTAGCCTGCTGAAGCGGCGCCTCGCCCTCGGTTCCGACATCACAACGATCTGGCTATCTCTCTTAAAACTGCTTCTCTAAAACCTTCGCGGCCTTGGGCACCGCAGCGTGTTCTTTTCTATTGGCGCGGGCAATGTCGCCGAGAGGTGTCTCATAGATTGGGGAAGCTAGCTCCGCTAGCGGCACTTCGCCCTGAGCATATCCATAAGAACTGCTGCTGAGCAGGCTCGATTCCGGCGCCATCGCATGCTGAGAAGCATGCAGGACATGGTCTGTCATCTGCATGGGCTGCGGGTTGTTGGTCAAAACTGAAGCCGTTTGCGCACTGGCCGTGGTGGCGCAGAGAGCGCCCAGGAAAAATAGAGCTACGACTAAAGCCGTCCTAACATTGATTTTCATAACCATGATCCTGTCCGGGGGAACCTTCTTGTGTTTCAAAGAACTTCCGAAATGGCCGTCGGTTGCGGCTTCCGCCATGGGTAAGGGCAATCCGCATACCAAACCGGGATAGACGGCATTCGACTTAAGAGGTGGGCAGCGAGGCAAAGTGTCAAAGGATTGCACATATATGGAAAGACGGGGAAAGACAGATCCTAGGCTGCTGATCAGCCACCACTCACTGCTCCGGGGCGACTTCGATTGCGCTGCTGGTGGTGCCGTACTTTTTGAAGACGGCGTCACGCGAGATTACACCTTCCAGGCGGCGGGAGTCGGCGCGATTCACCACCGGGACAAGAGGAAAGTCGTTTACATAGCGAAGCGCGGTGTCCAGGTGGAGATCGGGATAGAGACTGGGCAGAATTTGCTTGGGTAATAGCGAGCCCAGAGTGTGTTCGCCTTTGCCCTCCTTAAAAAGGCGCTGGATCTGTTCCCGGGTGATGGCCTGCCAACCCGTCGGATGCAAGCGCACCAGGAAAGTCGAATCGGAAGAATTCTGAATGCGACGACTGCTGGCATCCACATAGTCGTCGGCACTAAGGATGGCGTCGGGAGCTGGGAGCATGGCATCTTCGACGTGCAGAATGGTTTCTTCGCGGTCCTCTTCGAGTGAAGGCAGAATCAGACCATCCTGGCGTGTAAGGAGATCGAAGATCGGGACAGTTTGGAGGCTACGCGAAATGAGATAGGAAAAGGTATTGGCCACGATGACGGGCACGATGATTTCGTAGTTGCCGCTGACCTCGAGGACCATGAAAACAGAAGTCATGGGCACGCGTAGAAATCCGGCGAAGAGTACGCCCATGCCGACCAGGACGTAAGTGCCGGTTGAGCCGGTGAGCTGCGGAAAGAAGATGCGTTCCAGATCGCCAACGGCGCCACCCAGCATCGCTCCCACGAACAGGGTCGGGGCGAACATTCCTCCCGGGCTCCCGCTGACAAATGAAAAAGTCGTGGCAATGATTTTCAGCAAGGCGAGGATGGCAAGAAATTTCCAGGCAAACTGCCCATGCATAGCCTGGTCCATCGAGTCGTAACCGGCGCCCATCACTTGCGGAGCCCCGAGGAAAGCGATCAGGCCGACCAGAAGCCCAGCCAATGCAGGTTGCAGGTATTGCGTCCAATGCGGCAGCTTTCTAAGGCGTGGGCGTAAAAAGCCGATGGACTTGGCGAAGGCGACCGACGCCAGGCCTCCGACGATGCCGAGCACGGCGTAGGCAATGAGCTCAGTGGGACGCTTGAAGGTGGTGACCGGAATGCGGAACAGCGGTTCGCTGCCCAAAAACCAGCGCACGATCACCACGCTCGAGACCGCGGAGAGAACGACAGAGCCGAGAATTCCGGCGCTCCAGCGGCCGATGACCTCTTCGATGACGAAGAGCACAGCCGAGATGGGAGCGTTAAAAGCGGCAGCCAGACCGGCAGCCGCGCCGACGGGAGCCATCAGGCGAAGTTTCTCGCGGGAAATTTCGAGCCAGCGTCCCAGCGCCGAGGCAATGCTCGCTCCGATTTGCAGAGATGGGTCTTCGGGTCCAAGCGACTGGCCGGAACCGATGGCCAGCGCGGCGCAGATGAACTTTCCTACCGCGGTGCGAAAAGGAATCGTTCCGTTAAAAATGTAGAGCGCCGCCTTGGTCTGGTTGACGCCGCTGCCGCGGATGCCGGGAAACAAATTGATGACCAATGCGGCGACCACCAGTCCCGCGCCTGCAGGAACCGCAAACAGGCGCCAGGTGTGGTTTTGCGGCAGCGGACCCAGTAGAGCGAGATGCGACCAGTCGATGGCGAGACGGAAACAGACTACGGCAAGGCCAGAGAAGATTCCGATAAAAACCGACAGGATGAGAAAGAATACTTCTTCGTGGAAGGCGCCTTCGAGTGTGGAAAACAAACGGCGCGGGATGCGGAAGCGCACCGGAATTCGACTGTCGGCCGAGGAAGATCCGGGATTTGGTGCGGGACTGGCTAGCGTTGGCGTACTCACTGGCTGGCGGCCTCGCGCTTTTGCGAGATAAGAAGCAAGGCTAGATCGGGGCCTTGCGGCGGACCGCACAAGGCAGCCGTTTGCTGTTCAATCTGGAAAACCACGTCCATGATCGCATCCGGAAGATCGGTTTCTCCCGGCGAACGCAGGTGCGCCAGATCGGGCTTGGTGGCAATCCAGCGGGACTGAAGAGTCTCGAGCTGTGGAGGACCGGTTGTAAGTTTCAGATCGACTCCACTTTGCTTGGCGCATTGGGTCAGACGATTTTCTGCTTGCTCGAAGGCAGCGGTGATGCGGCGATTGCGCTCCGCGTCTGAGATGTGGCTATGGAACGGATTGGCGCGAATGATCGTTTCCGTAGTGGCGAGCAGATCGCGAGAGTCGTTATCGTCGGAGTCGGCATTCACCGCTTCGCGCAAATAGTGTTCGGCCTGCGTGTAACTGCCCAAGCGATAGGCGGCCTGTCCCGCACAGGCGAGCGCGGCGGCATTATTTGGCTCCATGTGAATCACTTCTCTGCACTGAGCCAGTTCACCGTTGTAGTCATGAGCTTCGGCGAAGAGTTGCGCGGCCTGAAGATGATCGGCGGGATCGCGGGGCAGCGAAGTGGCCAGCGCCATAAGTTCGGATTCGGCTTTGTCGGGAGCACTTTTCTTTAGCAGGAATTTAATCAGTTCAATACGCGCCTTGCTGCGATTGGCGTCAGGGTCGGAGTTCCAGACTCCGTACATGGCGTTGTGATAGTAGCGGGTCGCGTCTTCGATGTTGCCGCGATGGGCCGCAACCCGGGCCAGAGCGAGGTTGACGGCTGCATCCTGGGGAGACCGTTGCCAGAGAGCCGTCAGGTACGATTCGGCTTCATCGAGACGGCTGCCTACATTGCTGTCACGCAGCGCGCGGGCGAGGCTGAGTTGATACTGCGAGTTGGTGGGATCGCAGGTGAGCGCAGCGCGGAAGGCCTCAATGGCTTCGTCGTAATGGCCCGCATTCGCGGCGGTCAGTCCGTCGGCGTAAAGCCTGCGGCCGCGGGCCTGCTGATTGGCATTGAAGCGCACCACGAGATGGCTGACTGCGGCGAAGCCCACGGCCGCACCCAACGTGAGAATCAGAATAACCACCGGCGCGGAGCGGGGGATGTATTTAGGAAAAGTCCAGGACATATCTCGTATCACGATATCATTTTTGCGGCGATGGCCAGAGACCGTGACTGTTATCAGTTGCGGCTTTCAGGGTTTACGTTGTGGAAACAAATTTAGATTGTAGGCGACAGGCACGGTGAAACCCTCAGCTTTACCGGTGAGGCCGGCCAGGAAACCACGTTCTATATTCGCCTGCCGATCGATGGGAAATCAGAGTCCGCGGACGCAAAGCGGAACTCGCCAAACCAGGCCCCGTCTTCTCTGGATGCATGTTCCTACCAGATCCGCACTCGATCCGGCGGCGCAAGGTAAAGCGTTTCTCCCGGTTTGACGTCAAACGCGGCGTACCAGGCATCAATATTCCGGACTGTGTCCGCCCGGTACTGTGCTGGCGCATGAGGATCGGTCATCACCTGTTGGCGCAGTGCAGCTTCGCGCGTCTTCGATCCCCAATTCTGACCGAAGGCAATAAAGAACTGCTGGTCGCCGGAGAAGCCGTCTTGCAACGGCGCTGCCTTGCCCTCTAACGATGCACGATAACCGTCGTAAGCCGCGGCGACGCCGGAAACGTCGGCGATGTTTTCCGCCAGCGTTTGCTTGCCGTTCACCGAGAGATCGGGAAACGGCTTGTACGTATCGTATTGAGCAGCCAGCTGGGCGGTTGCGGCCTCGAAATGCTCGAGATCGGCCGGGGTCCACCAGTTCCGCACGCGGCCCTTCGAATCAAACGCGCTGCCTTCGGTGTCGAAGGTATGGCTGATCTCGTGGCCGATCACCGAACCGATGGCGCCATAATTGGCCGCCGCAGGAGCCAGCGGATCGAAGAACGGCGGCTGCAGAATCGCGGCGGGAAAATTCAGCGCATTCTGCAGCGGCAGATTCACCGCATTCACCGTCTGCGGCGTCATCGACCACTCCTTGCGGTCGACCGCCTTGCCCAGACGCTCGACATGCTGGCGATACTCCGCCAGGCTTCCTCGCCAGATGTTTCCGAAAAGATCGTCCGCCTTTACTTCGTAGGAAGAGTAGTCGTGCCAGGTTTCCGGATAGCCGATTCCGACATACAAAGTTGAAAGTTTGTCTTCCGCTTCGGCCTTGGTTGCAGGGGCCATCCACGACAGTGCTTCGATGCGCTTGCGATAAACCGCGATAATATTCGCCACCATCGACTGCGCCTGGGCCTTCGCTTCCGCGGGGAAATAGCGCTGGGCGTAAATTTTTCCGACAGCATCGCCCAGCAACCCATCTACGACATAAACCCCGCGCTGCTCGCGAGGACGCTGTTGCGTGGTTCCCGAGAGCGCCTTGCCAAAGAAAGCAAATCGCTCGTCGGCCAACGCCTTGGGCAACACGCCTCCGTAAGCCTCTACGAGGTGATAAGCAAGCCAATCCTTCCAGGTATCGAGAGGAGTCGATGCCACCAACGCGGACTCGCCCGTAAAGGCCTCAGGCTGCCACACCATGAAACTGGATTGCTGAAGTCCCGCGCCGCGAAAGTATTCAGTCCAATCGAGGCCCGGAGCCTTCGCCGCAAAGTCCGCCTGCGACCAGGTGTTGTTGGCTTTGTGGATGTCTTCATTTTCCGCCAGGCTGCGATGAACCTTGGCGATGGCGTGCTCGAGTTCCATGATGTGGGCCGCGCGCGTGTCTCCGTCAGAAAATCCCGCGAGCTTGAGCATGGCCGCAACATGCGCCTGATACTCGCTGCGAATTTTGCGCATGTGCTCAGTATCGGCAAGATAGTATTCGCGGTCACGCAGTTCCAACCCACCCTGGAGCAGGTATGCCGTGTAATGGTCGGAATCGTTGAAGCCGGGCGCGACCCACAGCCCGAAAAGATTGGCGGTATGAAAATTTGTGTTGTTCAGCGCGTCAACGTCGGCGCGGAGGGTTGCACCCAGCGCATACGACAGCTCGCGCTTGTCGTGAATCGCGGCGATGGCATCGAGATGCGGCTTAATCGGCGCCAAACCTTTCGACTCGACTGCAGCTTCGTTCATGTAGGAGTTGAAAAGGTCCGCAACCTTGCGCGCTTCCGAGCCCGCCGGCGGATTTGACTTTGCTATCTCTTCAATCAGGGCGAGGGTGCGCTTGTTGCTCAGATCGTCCAGCTTGCTAAATACTCCAATCCCGGCGCGGTCGGCAGGAATTTCAGTGCGCTTGATCCAATCGCCATTGGCGTAGTCGTAGAAATCGTCGCCCGGTTTAACCGAGCGCTCCATGTTCGCAACCGAGATGCCGTGCGTCTCGGGCTTAGCGGCAGGCGTGTTTTGCGCGTGGGAGACTAAGGCGAAAGTTAGCCAGCAAACGGCGTAGGAAAGGGCGAATTGCAAGAATCCGTGCTTAGGTTTCATGCCAGCTCCAAAGGGGCGTTCCGAACTCAGGGGCAGGACTCGCTGGTGCCAGAGGTTTGCGCCATCCGTTCGTCATTATAGACGCGCGAACCGAGCTTTCGTTGGCTCACGTCCCGCGCTCTACGGGCTGAACTTCTCCGCCGAGCACCCCGGTTCAGGTAAGATATTCCGTCTACTCGGGACTGGGGAAGAATGAATCGCGAATATTACAAGAGATACAGCCAGGAATTGAACCGCGACATGGATGCGCTCGTCTTCGGCCACGCGGGAACTCCGCTGCTGGTGTTTCCAACGTCGATGGGCAGATTTTTCGAGTATGAAGACCGCGGCATGATTGGCGCGCTGTGGCAGAAGATCGAGCGCGGCGACTTGCAGGTCTTCTGTCCGGATGCCGTTGATACCGAAAGCTGGTACAACAAGCAGGTGCACCCGAAGGTCCGCGTGCTGCGCCATTTGCAGTATGAGCGCTACATTCTGCATGAATTCTTACCGTTTATCCGCTGGAAGAATCAGACGCCAAGACTGGCCCTGACCGGATGCAGCTTCGGCGCGTACCACGCGGTAAATTTTGCGTTCAAGCATCCTGACGTCATCACCCACTGCGTGAGCATGAGCGGGGCGTTCGATATCCATCAGTTTCTGGATGGATATTATGACGACGACTGTTACTTCAACTGTCCCATGGACTATTTGCCCAACCAGAATGACGACTGGTTTCTAAGTCGCTACCGAGCGATGAAAATTGTGCTTGGATCGGCGGATTGGGATATGTGCCTGGACCAGAACGTAAAGCTGTCGGCGATTTTGAATGGCAAAGCAGTGCCGCATTGGCTGGATATTTACGGAGATAACTCAAAGCATGATTGGCCGCTGTGGATACGAATGGCGGACAAGTATTTTTAGCGTAGGGTCGTCTACGTCGGCGAGGAGAGCGATTTGAAGCGATCTCGGTGCGGCTGAGCAGTAGGGATCCTTCGACTGCGTGATTGCTTCGCTTCGCGAAACAATCACTTCGCTCAGGATGACAAATCTAAGGGAGCAAGTTTTATTTGGAGATGACACTGTGAAGAAGATTGGAATTTTATTTGGCATGGAAAACACCTTTCCGCCAGCCTTGGTCGAGAAGATCAACTCGATGAAGGTCGAAGGCGTCACGGCAGAATTTGTGTCGATTGGCGGCATCCGCATGGATGAGCCCAAGAAGTACGACGTCATCATCGACCGCATTTCGCAGGACATCCCGTTCTACCGCGCATATTTGAAGAACGCCGTGCTACACGGAACGATCGTGGTGAACAACCCTTTCTGGTGGACGGCCGATGACAAGTTCTTCAACTATGCGTTGGCCCACAAAGTTGGGGTCGCGATTCCCCCCACCGTGATTCTCCCGCATCATACGCATCCTCCCGACACGACCGATCGATCGATGCGGAATCTGATCTACCCGCTCAACTGGCAGGAATTGTTTGACTACATCGGTTTCCCTGCTTTCCTGAAGCCGTACTCCGGTGGGGGATGGAAGCACGTCTATCATGTGCACTCGCCGGAGGAATTCTTTGAGCGTTACAACCAGACCGGCGATTTATGCATGACGCTGCAGCACGGCGTGGTGTTCGAGGAGTATTACCGCTGTTATGTGGTCGGTCAGGAAAAAGTTCACATTATGAAGTACGATCCCCGGGCGCCGCATCATGAGCGCTATGTGAAGGGAAATCCTCCGCCATCAACAGAAGCTTTAAGAGCCAGAATTGAAAAAGACGCGCTGACGTTGTGCAAGGTGCTGGGCTACGACCTGAACACAGTCGAGTTTGCGGTCGAGGGTGGAGTGCCCTACGCCATTGACTTCCTGAATCCTGCGCCGGACGCCGAGATCACCTCGGTCGGCCAGGAGAATTTCGACTGGATCGTGAATGCTGTGGCCGAGATGGCCGTGAAGATGGCGGTCACGGGCAACGATCCTGCGAAAGATTTGCGCTGGACCGCGTTTCTGGATCCCCCAGCGGCAGCCAAGAAGGGCGAGCCGGCTTGGGTCGCGGAGCGGAAGCGAGGCAAGGCGAGTAAGTAAGCGTATGAAGAAGGCGGCTCCAAGAAAACGCGCCGCAGCCGCGCAGAAGAATCTCGTCGCCAAGGACATCGACCAATACCTTGCAGGGGTCCCCGAACCCGGCCGCAGCACGCTGCAAAAAGTCCGGGCTATCATTCTATCCGCCGTACCGCCAGACGCCGCCGAGGCCATTAGCTACGGAATTCCGACGTTCAAGTACAAAGGAAACATGGTCGCCTTTGCCGCTTTTAAGCAGCATTGCAGTTTCTTTCCCATGAGCTACGCCGTGATCGATGCATTCAAAAAAGACCTCAAACAATTCACGGTCGCAAAGGGCACGATCCGCTTCCCTCTCGATCATCCTCTGCCCGCTCCGCTGCTAAAAAGGATGGTAAAGGCTCGAATCGCGGAAGTCGAACGTAAGTAACCTCTGTCTGCCCCCGCCGCGTTTCGCCATTGATATACTGTTAATACTGGATTCCGGCCGCTCGGGGGGCGGGAACGCTGTCAGCTGAACCGTGGTTCCTCGCTTCGCTCGGAATGACAAACTTAGTGTTCCCAAGAACAGGGACGCTGAAGATCAGGCAATTGATTGGCCTATGAAACCTACTTTCAGTATCGGGATTGAAGAGGAATATCAGACCGTTGATCCGGAGACGCGCGATCTGCGGTCGCATATTCAGGCGGAGATACTCGAAAAGGGCAAACTCATCCTGCAAGAAAGGGTGAAGGCTGAAATGCACCAGTCGGTCGTCGAGGTCGGGACTGGGGTGTGCAAGACCATCAAAGAAGCCAAGGCCGAAGTGAAGATGCTGCGGCGCGATATTGTGCGCCTGGCAGATGAAAATGGGCTGAAACTAGCGTCGGTGGCGACGCATCCTTTTGCCGACTGGCGCGTACAGGAAATCTATCCCGACGACCGCTACAAAGGGATTGTGGAAGATCTGCAACTGGTGGCGCGGGCAAACCTGATCTTTGGCTTGCATGTCCATATCGGCATCGAGGATCGCGAAACCGCGATCCACATGATGAATCATGCGCGCTATTTCCTGCCCCACCTGTTGGCATTGTCTTCGAATTCGCCGTTCTGGCTGGGAATGGACACGGGACTGAAGTCCTACCGCTGCAAGGTGTTCGATAAATTCCCGCGAACCAATATTCCTGATTATTTTCCCAGCTGGGGCGAATACGAAAACTTCGTCAAGCTGCTCATCAAGACCAACTGCATCGACAACGCGAAAAAGATCTGGTGGGACATTCGTCCGCATCCCTTCTTCAACACCATCGAATTCCGCGTCTGCGACATTCCCATGCGCGCCGATGAGACCATCGCACTGGCGGCGCTGATCCAGGCTACCGTGGCCAAGCTCTATAAATTGCATACGGCAAATCAAGGATTCCGTTTGTACCGGCGAGCCTTGATTATGGAAAATAAGTGGCGGGCTTCGCGCTACGGCCTGAACGGGAAGATGATCGATTTTGGCAAGCAGACGGAAGTGCCAACCAGAGATCTGATCCTCGAATATCTGGATTTTGTGGATGACGTGGTGGATGAACTGGATTCGCGGGAAGAATTGAACTACATCCACACTATGCTCGAAACAGGCAGCGGTGCCGACCGGCAACTGAAGGTCTACCAGGAAACCGGAGACCTGAAAAAAGTTGTCGATTACATCATAGGAGAGACGAAAACGGGGCTGGAAGAAGACGAGACAGCTTCCGTGAGGAAAGTAGGCTAATGGACATAACCGATCATCAAAGCCAGGGATGGCGCACCCGCAGCAATCATATTGCTTTTGATCCCGAGTTCTCCGAAGGGGCACGCAACGCGGTGAAGGTTTGCCTGCGAGTGCAGCCGCAGGAAAAAGTCTGCGTCATCACAGACGAGGCCACCATCGAGATCGCGGCCGCGATCGTAAGCGAAGTGGAAAAGCTGGGCGCGCCCTACCGGGCTTGGGTGCTGGAGGATTTGGCCGCGCGTCCGCTGAAGGATTTGCCGCAGCAGATTCTGGACGATCTCGAGATCAGCCAGGTATCGATCTTCGCCGTGCAAGCGCAGCGCAACGAACTGCGCACCCGCATGCAGATGACGGATGTGGTCAACCGCAAACAAATCCGGCATGCGCACATGGTCAACATTAACCGGCAGATCATGCTGGAAGGCATGCGCGCGGATTTTCTGAAAGTCGACCGGCTGAGCGCAAAGGTTGTCGCCATGGTACGTAAGGCGAAGCAGGTACGCGCGACCACCGCTGCGGGAACCGATCTTACCGCCGATTTGAATCCGAACTACCACTGGCTCAAGACCAGCGGGATCATTTCTCCGCAAAAGTGGGGTAATCTGCCCGGCGGCGAGATTTTCACCACCCCGGGAGAGGTGAACGGCACCTTCGTGATTGATGGCGTAGTCGGAGATTATTTGTGCGCCAAGTTCGGCAACTTGCGCGAGACTCCGCTGACCATCCACATGAAGAACAACCGGCTCACCGAGGCCCATTCTGAGAATCAGGAACTGGAAGACGATTTTTGGAAGTACACTCACACCGATGAGAACAGTGATCGCGTAGGCGAGTTTGCCATCGGTACCAACATCGATTTGAAGGATGTAATCGGGCAGATTCTTCAGGACGAAAAATATCCTGGCGTCCACATCGCGTTCGGAAATCCCTATGGCGCCCACACCGGCGCAGAATGGGATTCATCCACTCACATCGATGTAGTCGGCCGCAAATTCAACATCTGGGTCGATGACCAGCAGATCATGCGGGACGGCAAGTTTCTGGTGGAGGCATAACTCGGTTGCCCCGCGTTTCATCCCAGGTCGAGGCGTCGACCATAGCCTTACTCCAGAGGGCTTACGAAGAATTTAACGCCCGAAACATCGACGCTGTCCTCTCCACCATGAAAGCCGACGTAGCGTGGCCCAACGGGATGGAGGGCGGAATCGTCCACGGCCACGACGAGGTTCGCGCCTATTGGACGCGACAGTGGGGCGTGATCGATCCGCATGTCGAACCAGTAAAGTTCGAATCGGAGGATTCCGGCCGGGTGGTCGTCAGCGTCCACCAGATTGTTCGCGACCTCGCTGGCCAGGTATTACTCGATCGAATCGTGCAGCACGTCTACACCCTAGAAGATGGGCTTGTTCGCAGCATGCAGATTCGTGAATAATACTCGGCGACGCTCCGCCGACTATGATCCCTTCCCTTCGCCAGCAGTTCGACGAAAGTTTTACTCAGGAAAAATATCAAACCTTTCTGCGGCGCATTGATGAAGCGTGCGGAACTCACGTACAGTTCCGCCTGTCGGAGACTCCTTGTTTTTTCCCTAAGTCTTTGCTGGATCGCATGGCGCAGGATGGCAAGCAGTTGATCCGGCAACTGGTCGACAATCCGGAATACATTGCACGATCGAATGCCTCGATCCCCGCGGAGTTCCGGGTGCCCAATGAACCGGCGCATCCTATGTTTGTGCAGGTGGATTTTGGTCTGGTGCGCAATGCCGACGGCGAATTGCAACCCAAGTTGGTGGAACTACAGGCCTTCCCTTCCCTCTACGCCTATCAGGTCACGCTGGCGCGAAGTTATATCGACGTTTATGGGCTGAGCCCGGACTTGAACTTCTTCCTTGGCGGCCTCAATGACCGTACCTACCGCGAGCTGTTGCGGCGTGCGATTGTCGGCGACCAGGATCCCGAGAATGTCATCCTGATGGAGATTCATCCTCAAGAACAAAAGACGCTTCCGGATTTTTTACTCACCGAGAAGATGCTCGGCGTGCGCACGGTTGACATTGAGGCAATCAAGAAGCAGGGGCGCCAGCTTTATTACGAGCGGAATGGGGGACGAGCACAGATTCGGCGCATTTATAACCGGACCATCGTAGACGAACTGCAGCGTAAGGGCATTCGGCTGGGATTCGATTGGCGCGACGATCTTGACGTGGAGTGGGCGGGGCATCCGAACTGGTATTTCCGCATCAGCAAGTTCTCCATT
Organism: uncultured Acidobacteriaceae bacterium; assembly: GCA_963710965.1. Classification (GTDB taxonomy): domain Bacteria; phylum Acidobacteriota; class Terriglobia; order Terriglobales; family Acidobacteriaceae; genus Sulfotelmatobacter. The sequence continues at coordinate 59,672 of CAVQCP010000009.1, forward strand.
CCATATCTGAAACACGAATCCGTGCCGAAGACCTGGTTCCTCGATCGCCTGGATCACATTCCCGAGGATTTACAGAATTACGCTCTGAAGCCTTTGTATTCGTTCGCCGGCCTAGGCGTTGTGATTGCGCCGAAGAAACATGACATCGAGGCGATTCCAGCCGGGAAGCGAGCCGAATACATCCTGCAAGAGCGCCTGCATTTCGAGCCAGTCATTGAGACTCCGTTTGGCGGGACGAAGGCCGAGGTGCGAATGATGTACGTGTGGCTGCAGGACTTGAAAGAAGTGCTGACCATCATCCGCATGGGGCGAGGATTGATGATGGGCGTGGACCACAACCGGGACTTGAAATGGGTGGGTGCATCGGCTGGATTGTGGGCGTAAGGGACAGGGTTCCCCCGCACGCTGTAATGCCTGGTGTTGTGCCCAAGCCGTTTACCCTATGGATCCTGGAATTTGTGGGCCCCTGTTCATTGACGGATCCTTGTTTCAACCGATTCGCTTTACGATCATAGTTTGCAGTTCGCATCCGTTCGGGCGTCGCAGGAAGAGCTTGCCTTCCACGAAGCGAACGGGAGTCGAGGTGCCAGTCGGCCATTCGCCGGGAGCGTAATCGAAAGCAGTCATGAATTCGTATTCTCCGGTGTAAACCACCCCCTCAACATTGACCACGATCTCGCCGCAACCAGATTGCGTGGTAAATTCACGAATCATCTCGGCCTCGCTCAGCATTTCCACGTGCTGGCCTGCTCCCGGAAGACGATTCTCAGACATCCACGCCATAGTAAAACCCTCATTTCCGGCTATGCTGTCTTCATACTAGCGACAGAAGTACAACCCTGAACGAAGAGGGGCACTCAAAAGGACAGGGTATATGTCACTTTCGGGAATCCCGCATTGGGCGGTCTCGCGGCGCCACGGAGAGATCGAGATGAGGTCGAGGTCGAGATGAAGATGCGCTACGTCGGGGTCATGGTCGTCTTCTGTTTTTCATTCCGCTGTTTTTCATTGATAGGATACGCGCAACAGGATGCCCCAGTTCAGCCTGCAGACCCAGGGCAATCCGCAGCGACTGCCGCACGAGGCGCCACCGGACGCCGCATTTCGCTCGATGTAGTCGTCAACGACAAATCGGGGAAGACTGTTTCCGGCTTGCACCAGCCGGATTTCACCATTCTTGATGACCAGCGACCGCAACTGATCGCTTCCTTCCACGCGAACGCAGGCACAGCCGGCAGTGATGAAGAGGCCGTTCAGGTCATTTTCCTCGTCGATGCGGTCAACACCTCGTTCCGCGGGGTCGGCCTCGAGCGGCAATTCCTCGACCAATTTCTGCGGCAGAATGGCGGCCAGCTTCCCGCACCCACGTCCCTGGTTCTGCTTACGGACACCTCCGAGGGACAGACGGAGGTCACTCGGGACGGGAAAAAGCTGGCGGACGATCTGCAATTGAAAGAATCCGGTTTGCGCTTTCTCAACCGGTCGCAGGGCTTCTATGGAGCGGAGAATCGAGTTCAGATTTCGCTCAGCGCTCTGGGCGGGCTCGCCACCGACGAAGCAACCAAGCCTGGCAGAAAATTACTGATCTGGCTCAGTCCCGGATGGCCTCTGCTCTCCGGGCCGGACGTCGAGCTCTCGAAGAGAGATCAGGAGGGCTTGTTCGGCGACGTTGTCCGGCTCTCTACGGATCTGCGCGAAGCCCGGATCACGCTTTACACCATCGATCCGCTGGGCGTGGACGATGCCGGAGGCTTCCGGACTTTTTACTATAAAACTTTCCTCCAGCGTGTGACGTTGGCCAACAAGGTGCAGAGTGGCAACCTGGGGCTGCAAGTGCTGGCCATTCAGACTGGAGGGCTCGTACTCAACTCCTCCAACGATATTGCAAAATCGATTGCCAGCTGCCTGGAGGACGCAAAGGCGTCTTACGCGCTCTCCTTCGCTTCGGCTCCGGCGGACAATCCCAACGAGTATCACAACCTTCGGGTCAAGATTGACAAAACTGGATTAACCGCGCGCACCCGAACTGGGTACTATGCCCAACCATAGGAAGCTGGGGAGCTGTGATTAAGTCTTGAAGCTCATAAATTTACCCACGGCGGGTTGACCGAAGCAGTGGCGGAGCCTAACATAACGGCGTTCGGGGGCGCGGTCATCTGATGATTGGTCAGACAGTATCCCACTATCGCATCCTGGGGAAACTCGGGGGCGGTGGCATGGGCGTTGTATACGAGGCGGAAGACCTCTCGCTGGGCCGCCACGTCGCCCTCAAGTTCATCCCTGAAAATCTTGCCGGAGATCCCAAATCTCTCGAGCGGTTTACCCGCGAGGCCAGGGCGGCATCGCTGCTGAACCACCCTAATATCTGCACCATACACGGCATCGAAGATAACCACGGACATCCTTTTATCGTGATGGAAAAGCTTGAAGGCGAGAGCCTGAAACAGGCTATCTCCGGCCATCCCATCGAGACCGAGAAACTGCTGGACATTAGCGTCCAGGTGGCGGACGCACTGGTAGCGTCTCATGCCAAGAACATCGTGCATCGCGACATCAAGCCGGCCAACATTTTTCTGACTCCCAGCGGGCAGGTGAAGGTGCTGGATTTTGGCCTCGCCAAAATGATGCACCATGTGGGAACCGACAGCGATGGACAGATTGATGAAAACTCCCTGACCGCCGTCGGTGTAATCCCCGGCACGGCGGTTTACATGTCGCCGGAGCAGGCGCGCAGCGAGGAGGTCGATTTCCGCACCGACCTTTTCTCTTTCGGCGTGGTGATGTACGAAATGTCCACGGGGAAAAAGCCGTTCTCCGGCAAGAATTCCCTGATGACGCTGGACGCCGTGCTGCATGACAAGCCGGTTCCCCCCGGCGCTCTGAACCCGAAGGTGCCGGTCGAACTGGAAGGCATCATCGGCAAGGCGATGGAGAAAGACCGCAAGGAGCGGTATCAAAGCGCCACGCAGATGAAGGCCGACCTGCTGCAGTTAAAGCGGGAGACGGAATCAGGACAGCTCAAGAGCGGCCTGCGCAGCTCATCCCGCCTGCGGGTGGCAAGTAAGACCTTTGGCCGGCCCGCCAGCAGCAAATGGCTCCTCTGGGTGCTGCTGGGAACGGCCGCGCTACTGGTCACCGTCCTCGGCGCGGTCGGCGCTTACTGGTTTAAACACCGGCAGGTGGTGAGTCTGGAACTGAGCAATGCGATTGCCGTCTTGCCGCTGCAAAACGTGAACGGCGATTTCGCCGTGGACTATCTCCGCTTCGCGCTGGCCGACGAGTTGACCAGCGTGCTGACCTATTCGCGATCGCTGGAGGTGCGGCCTTCCTCGATGACGCGCAGGTTTGTCGGGGCTGATCTCGATCCCCGCAAGACTGGGCAGGAACTCCACGTCGGGAAACTGCTCACCGGACACTTCCTGCGGCAAGGCGACCAGTTGACCGTCACGCTAGAGGCAATCGACGTATCCAATGACCGGCTGATCTGGCAGACAACCGTGACCTCCCCGGTGAACGATTTAATTGCGCTCCAGAGCCAGTTGAGCACACAGGTGCAGCAGGGTCTCTTGCCCGCGCTTGGCACCGGAGGATCTTTGAGTACCGCCTCGCGGCCCAAGAGCCAGGAGGCCTACGATCTTTATCTGCATAGCCTGGCGCTGCCGCACGATCCGGGGCCGAATAAAGATGCCATCACGGTGCTGGAGCACGTGGTGGGAGTCGACCCGGGCTACGCCCCTGCTTGGGAAGCTTTGGGTCTCCGCTATTACTACGATTCTTACTATGCCGGAGGCGGCGAGAAGGAATTCCAGGAATCGAATGCCGCGTATCAGCGGGCGTTGGCCCTCGATCCCAACCGCGTCGCTGCCTCCAGCAATTTGATTACGAACCACGTAATGCGCGGGGAACTGGGCCCGGCTTACGATGCCGCCAAAGATCTGGTACAGCGCCGGCCGCAGAGCGCCGACGCGCACTTCGCGCTCAGTTACGTGCTGCGTTATGCGGGCATGACGGAGCCGGCTACGCAAGAGTGCAACAAGGCGCGCTCGCTGGATCCGCAAAACTATAATTTCCGCTCCTGCGCCTGGGCTTTTCTTGAACTCGGTAAAACCGATCAGGCGATGGATTTCGTTCAACTCGATGCCGGCTCCGAATGGGCACACTGGGTTACGCCCTACGTTTATCTAACCGCAGGCAATGTGGCGCTGGCGCGGGAAGCGGTGAAGAATGTGGCCAAGTCTCCCACCTATCACCGCGATTTGCTGGTAGCGTGCACCGCGCCGCAACGCCCGCCGGACATGGACCGCATTGTGCACGATACGGAAGCCTCCACTATGACCGAACTCGACCCCGAGAGCTGGTATCACGTGGGCGCATTAATGGCCTACTGCGGGCAGAAAGACGCCGCCTTGCGTTTGCTGAAGGCCGCTGTGCAGCAGAATTATTGCGCATATTCCCCCCTGCTCGAAGACCCCCTGGTCAAGGATTTGCGCAAGGAAGCCGCCTTCAACGAAGTGCTGACCGCAGCCAGCGCCTGCCAGGACGCACTGAAAGAAGGCAGGCAGTAGGACAAGGTCAGTGGTTGCTGTTTTGCAGTCAAGTATTTCTGCTTGAAGGCGCGGCTTCGGTCGCGCCGTAAAGAGCCAGAAATTCACCGCGCTTTAACGCCTGAGGCCAGCGAAGGCGCCTGGGATGACCCTGCCACTATCCACCCACCCCTGCCTCGAAAAATTTGCGTCGAAGCGGCCCTCGGCCCCATCCTTGTAGGGTGAAATCTTCGGGATCAACATTTCTGCTTCAGTTTCTACGACGTTTTGCCCACACTTCCTATTGTTTCCTTTTACTTTTGTGGTTGACCCTCTCGGTCTCGCCTTTGGCGTCGCAGAAGAGTGCCGAAGAGTATCGGTCTGTCAACGCTGAGAACGCGCCAGCATCTCCCACTAACTTTGCTGCCCTCCCCTACCAGGGTACCCCTGCAGTGCTGCCGCAAGATCAGGGAGCGCCCGGCCTGCGCCTCATGCTACGGCGGCTCAGTACAACCGCGCGGCTGATGCAAACCGTGGCCCATCCCGACGACGAAGATGGCGGCATGCTGACCCTCGAAGCGCGTGGCCGCGGCGCCAGCGTACTGCTGTTCACGCTGAATCGCGGCGAGGGCGGACAGAATAAAATCGGCAGCAATCTATCCGATGTGCTCGGCGTGCTGCGTACCCTGGAACTGCTAGCAGCGGACCAGTATTACGGCGTGCAGGAACGCTTCTCGCGGGTGGCCGACTTTGGCTTTTCCAAAAGCGCCGATGAGACTTTTTCCAAGTGGGGCGGTCACGATGTCGCGCTCGGCGATATGGTGCGGGTGATCCGAACCTTCCGCCCCGATGTGTTGGTGGCGCGCTTCTCCGGAACCGAGCGCGACGGACACGGCCATCATCAGGCTTCGAGCATTCTCACTAAAGAGGCCTTCCGCGCAGCGGCGGATCCCAAGCGCTTTCCTGAACAAATCGAGCAGGGGCTCCAGCCCTGGCAGGCGAAGAAACTCTACCTGGGAAATGTCTGCGGCTTTGGAGCCATGACCTGCGAAAACTCGAAGTGGACTGTGAAGCTAAATACCGGCGAACCGGCCCCCGATCTCGGCGGCTCCTACGTGCAGTTCGCGATGCAAGGCTTGCGCCATCAGCTTTCGCAAGGGTCGGCCAATTGGACCGTCGACCCGGGAGACCGTTTCACCTTCTACAAGCTCGTCGATTCGGTTGTGCCTGCAAAGCTCGACAAAGACGGGCACGAAAAAGATTTCTTCTCTGGAATCGACACCACTCTTCCCGGGCTGGCGGCAAGGTTGGGAAGCGAAGAGTCGAAAGTTCCGCGCTTGCGGCAAGAGTTGTCAGGGATCGAGCAGCAAGTTGCGGAAGCGGCGGAAATTACAAAAGGAAACGACATCGCAGAGGCGGCAGCGCCCCTGACTGAGGTCGTCTCCAAACTGCAAAGCGTCTCCGAAGAAGTCAACCAGAGCAGTCTCGACGCCGCCACGAAGTCGGATCTGCTTTCGCGGCTGAACGAGAAGCAGGCACAAGCCGAGATCGCATTGAATCTGGCATTGAACGTCACCCTTCAGGCCACGGTGGTGACGCGCGTCGGAGCTGACGGTCAGGCTGCGAAACGAATTCCAAAAGAAGCGGATGCGTTGACCAGAGTTTCACCGGGACAGGAATTCCTGGTGGCCGTCACTCTTCACAACGGATCGAAAGAACGCCTGATGGTGGACGGAATGAAGGTAGAGGTGCCGGCGGGGTGGGGCACGATTTCCGATAAGACAAAACGTGTGGCCATCAAGCCCGGAGACAACGAGCAGGTGGTTTTCCGCCTGCGCGTGCCGAAAGATGCGAAATACACGCGTCCGTACTGGCATCGCGACGATCCCGAGACGGAGAGCATCAACCGCGTTGACGACGACAAATACGTGACGCTGCCCTTTCCGCCACCGCTCTTGCAGGCGCGGGTCAACTATTCGATTCTCGGATCGAGTCGCGCCGGCAACCAGAACCACAGAACGAATGGAATCGATGCCGTTGTAGTCGCACCTTTTGTCGACGACGCCGGCGTGGAACGGGCCCGTCCGCTGGCCGTGGTACCGACGTTTTCCGTCGCCCTGGAGCCGAGCACGCACGTGATCTCCACCCACAACGGCGCCAGTTCAACCGTAACCGTCGGCGTAATCAACAATCTAAATCGCGACCAGTCAGGTTTATTGCGGCTGGATTTGCCCGCTGGTTGGCGCTCGGAACCCGCCCAACTCACCGTAAAATTTATCCAGCGGGGAGAGAAGCAGGATTTCCAATTCACGGTCTTCCCTGCCAACCTGCAGGAAGGCCGAGCCAAGGTGCGCGCCGTTCTCGACTCCGATGGCGAGAAATTCAGCGAAGGCTACACCCTGGTAACGCGCGAAGACCTGGGCAGCTTTTATTATTATCAGCCCGCTGTGCAGAACGTGAGCATTGTGGATGTGCAAGCTCCGCATGATTTGAAAATCGGCTATATCATGGGCGCGGGCGACAACATTCCAACCGTGCTCCAGCAGGTGGGGATGAATGTAACCCTTATTCCAGCGAAAAAACTAGCGGCTGAAAATCTCAGCGCCTACGGCACGATTGTGCTGGGGATTCGCGCCTACGATACCCAGAAAGATGTGGCGGCCAATAATCGGAAGTTGCTCGATTACGTTTTCGCCGGAGGCACGCTGGTCGCGCAATACAACACCGGCGTCTCAGATTTTAACGACGGACATTTCACGCCATATCCTGCGGACCTAAGCCGCGCGCGGGTTTCGGTGGAGGAAGCTCCGGTTGAGATTCTCGATCCGAAGAATGAAATATTTCATCTCCCCAATGAGATTACGCCTCGAGACTTTAATGGTTGGGTGCAGGAACGCGGTCTGTATTTCATGGATAAATGGGACGATCACTTCAAGCCTCTGCTAGCCTGCCATGATCCGGGCGAGGATGAGCAAAAGGGCGGTTTGCTCGAAGCGCATTACGGCAAGGGCATCTACATCTACACCGGGTATGCTTTCTTTCGCCAGTTGCCCGCCGGCGTGCCGGGGGCGGTTCGGCTGTATGTGAATATCCTGAGCGCGGGACATGAAAAGCAGTGATCAGTGATCAGTGGTCAGTGGTCAGTGGCCAGTAAGACCTGCACAGGTTTTAATCCATGAAGCGACGGGAGCAATGGCGGCCTGTTCTGGATGCCGAGGTTAAGAAGTGGAGCGCGAAATCTTCGGCGGAACTCGTCGCTGAGTTGCCGGAAGAACAAGCCTATGAAGTTGAGGTCGGCGGCAAGCAATATCAGGTCGAGGTGCGGCTCCTTGAGAACACCAGGAAGTACGTGCACGTGGGAGTGTTCGTTGACGATGGCAGCGTCCCTGCCTCATTCCGATCTCTGAGTTCGAGCTTCATCCGGGAAAAATAGGTTCGATCCAACCAACGCATGGGTTCTGTAGCAAAACCGGGTAGCAGTTCCCTGGGCCTGATCCGCGGCATGGGGTTCGGCAGCGCCACCGCGCTCAACATGATCGACATGATCGGCGTGGGCCCCTTCATCACCATGCCGCTGGTCTTGAGCGCCATGGGCGGCCCGCAGGCTTTGCTGGGCTGGGTGGCGGGAGCCCTGCTGGCCGTCTGCGACGGACTGGTCTCGGCAGAGTTAGGCGCGGCCTTCCCAGGTTCGGGTGGGTCGTACCGTTATCTGAGCGAAATCTACGGCCCGAAAAAGTGGGGACGGCTGATTTCGTTTCTCTTCATCTGGCAACTCTCCTTCAGCGCTCCCCTTTCGATTGCCAGCGGGTGCATCGGTCTGGCGGGATACGCTGCCTACTACTGGCCCAGCCTCGAAACCGTTTATTCTGCCCATACTGCCGCCGCGCACATTCCCTGGGCCGGCCCGCTGCAAGTAAGTTGGGTTGTCACTCCCGGAAGCGCTCTGGCCATCGCCATCTGCCTGCTCACCGTCCTCCTGCTTTATCGACGGATCACGGTGATAGGCCGTCTGTCAAAGGGATTGTGGCTGATCGTAATGGGAACCATCGGATGGATCATCTTCGCCGGGCTGACGCACTTCAATCCCTCCCGCGCCTTCGATTTCCCTCCGGGCGCGTTCACCTTATCGCCCGCCTTCTTCACTGGGCTGGGCGGGGCCATGCTGGTTGCGACTTACGATTATTGGGGCTATTACAACGTCTGCTATCTGGGCGATGAAATAAAGGACCCCACGCGCAACATTCCCCGCGCTCTGTTGCTTTCTATTCTGCTCGTCGCCTGTCTATATCTCGTGATGAACCTTTGCCTCCTCGCAGTGGTGCCCTGGCGCGAGATGCTGCAAGCGGGACAGAACAATAATGGCCTGTACGTTGTGTCCATCTTCATGCTGAGAATTTATGGGGCGTGGGCTGCGCGCCTGGTAACGGGGCTCGTGATCGTGACCGCATTTGCCTCGGTTTTTTCACTCACGCTGGGATATTCCCGCGTACCCTACGCGGCGGCGCTCGATGGAAATTATTTTCGTGCGTTCGCCAAAATACACCCGGTGTATCGCTTCCCGTATGTGTCGCTGCTGGCGCTGGGCGCGGTCGCAGCAGCATTCTGTTTTCTTCGCCTGAGGGACGCGATTGCGGCCCTGGTCGTAATTCGCATCATCCTGCAATTCCTGGTGCAGGCGGTCGGACTGATCGTGTTGCGCATCACTCGGCCAGAAATTCCCCGGCCGTTTCGCATGTGGCTCTATCCGGCTCCAGCCCTGGTGGCGATTGCGGGATTTCTTTTTATCCTTTTCAAACGCGCCAACTGGCAGAAGGAAATGCGCTACGCGGTGGTAATCTTGCTGGCGGGACTCGCCGTCTACATGGTTCGCGCGTGGAGAGGCAAGGAGTGGCCTTTTGGGGCAGTTCGAGCTTGAAATCGCGTCGTTCGCCGGTTGGCAAAACATGTTCTAAAGGGCTAACGACCAAGGACAAACGACGACTAAACGGAGGAATGCAATGGGAAAAAGATTAATTTATTTGGCGATAGGTTTGATGGGATTGGTTGCGGTCAGCACGGCGCAGACCAAGCAAGACGAACATCGCACGGCCTCACAAGTCTTAGATCGGTCCGTCTCCAACATCGAGCACGAATTCGTTCCGGCCGCTGACGCGATGCCCGCGGATAAATTCGCCTTCGCGCCCTCCAATGGAGAATTCAAAGGGGTTCGAACCTTCGGCGAGCAGGTCAAGCACGTCGCCGCGGTGAATTACATTTTCGGCGCAGCCATCCTGGGCGAGAAAGTTCCGGTCGATGTCGGCGACGAGTCCGGTCCGGCAGCGATGAAAAACAAAGCCGACATTATCAACTACTTGAAAGATTCTTTTGCCTACGTACATAAGGCCATTCAGACCATCAACGAAAAAAATCTTGTGGAACCAGTGAAGAGCCCCTTCGGAGAAGGAACAGTCACCCGTTTGGGCCTGGCAACCAGTGTGGTGGGCCACTGCTTCGACCATTACGGACAAATGGTGGAATATCTGCGCATGAATAGTATCGTGCCGCCCGCCAGCCGGTAGAAGTCCAAACGCGATCATTGGCAGCGGTACGGCGAACGCGAGCGTTCTCTGGATCGGAAATTGCGCGCGATAATGATGGCGCAAAGATGTTGCCGGAAACTGAGGCGCGGATGTTTCTTGGCGCGGGCGGGATAGGAATCGATCGCTCGAAGAAAGTCCTGAATCTCTTTTTGCGTTTCGACCCGGTAGGCGGCGCCTTCCGCGGCGCACGCATGCGCGCCCCCAGACTGAATTTGACCCTGCGGCTTCCGCTTCATCTCAACTTCCCAGATTTGCTTCGCATGGATCCCCAAATCAACGGGACACATGGCTGTAATAACACCGTAACTGTCTTTATGTTTCCGTTTTGCGAAAAAACAAAGTACCCTGTCGACAATCCGGAATGGTCCATCGTATGGCACGGAAATTAAGAAACCTGAGGGCGGCGGGCGCCGCGCGGGGTGATCGAAGTTAGCAGCAGCTCGGCACTCAGTCCCGCGCTGGCAAGATGTTGGGCCACAAACTTTTTTGCTTTCTGCGCCGAAACATTGGGATCCAGAAAAACCAGCACAGAGGGTCCCGCGCCACTCAGAGCTGCGCCGAGAATGCCCGGCCTACCCGCCAACTCCCGCAAGCATGGCAGCAGAGGACAGAGTGCGGCGCGGTACGGCTGATGAATGCGGTCTTCGAGCGCGCTACCCAGCAAGTCGTAGCGGCCTTGCACAAAAGCGGCCAGTAGCAACATCGAATTTTGAATATTGAGGACGGCGTCGGCGCGCGAGTATTGCGCCGGCAGCACTCGTCGAGCTTCCTCCGTAGACAATGCTTGACCCGGGATAGCCAGCAACAGCGGCCACTTCCCTTTCGGCCGAATGCAAGCCACTTGTGCTTCAGACTCGCCCGACATGCGGGCTACCGTGAGGCCGCCCATCCAGCACGCCGAGGCGTTATCGGGATGATGTTCGCGACGCGAAGCCTCACCGATGATTTGCGCGTCGTTCCAGCGCAAGCGCCCGAAGCGATTGGCCATCGCAATGCCAGCCAGGCGGGCGGCGGCGGAAGATCCGCAGCCTTTGCCGATGGGGATGTCGTTCTTGATTCGAAGCGCTAGCGGAATGACTTCCCTGCCCTGCGCTTGCAGAATTTCTGCGTAGGTCGTCAGCATCAGGTGATTCTCAACTTTGCGACAGATCTCCTGATCGCGTCCTTTGGCGGTGATTGAAAATTCAGCCGCGGGTCGAGCATCGATGGTGATGTAGAGATCGAGAGCGAGCGCTGCGGCGTCAAAGGCTGGACCAAGGTTTGCCGACGTTGCGGGTAGAGAGAGCTGTAGCACCGACGCAATGCGCGCCGTGGCCAGCCGCCTCTTGGTGGCAATCTTCTCAGGCATTCGCTTCCGGCGACCCGCTTTTCTCCGCTCGTTCCAAAGTTTGGATCACCGCCTCCAGCGTGGCATCGAGAGCCACCGGCGGATGTCGTAGCGGATTGAGTTTGGCCGCTTCCTGCTCATCCGTGGTCCCCGAAAAAAGTTCGCCGCGATGAAACTCGTTGGTAAAGTCAGGATCCTTGAGCAAGTTTCCGGTCAGAACCAGAACCACGGTTTCGCTCGGCTTCACGAAACCTTGCCGCAATAATTTCTTCAAGCCCGCGAGCGTGACGGCGGAAGCGGGTTCGCAGCCAATGCCTTCGCCTCCAATTTCAGCCTTAGCCTGCGCAATTTCGATCTCGCTCACCTGCTCGCAGGCGCCGCCAGTCGCTTGCAGAACCTTGATTGCCTTTTGCCAGGATGCAGGGTTGCCAATGCGAATGGCAGTCGCGCGAGTCTCTGCCTGCACGCTGACCAGATTTTTTCCGTCGGCCTCGCGCAAAGTTCGAACCAGCGCATTCGCGCCCTCAGCTTGAATTACGGACAACTTAGGCAGACGCGAAATCAGGCCGATGTCGAGCATTTCGAGCAAAGCTTTCCCAATCGCCGAACTGTTGCCCAGGTTTCCCCCCGGCACGATGATGTGATCGGGCGGCTCCCAGCCGAATTGCTCGAGCAATTCGAAGGCGAGAGTTTTTTGTCCTTCCAAGCGAAACGGATTGATGGAATTCAACTGATACACCGGAGCCCGCCGCACCAATTCCTGAAGCAAGCGCAGGCATCCGTCGAAGTCGGTGCGAAGTTGGCAAGTCAGTGCGCCGTAGTCGAGTGCCTGAGAAAGTTTGCTCCAGGAAATTTTCCCCTCCGGCACGAGTACGAGGCTGCGCATCCCCCCGCGGGCCGCATAGGCGGCCATCGATGCCGAAGTGTTTCCCGTCGAAGCGCAGGCGACCCAGCGGTATCCCGCTTCGTGAGCGAATGTGGCCGCCACGGTCATGCCCGTATCTTTGAACGAACCGGTGGGGTTCATTCCCTGATGTTTGGCATAGAGTTGCTCCATGCCGGTGATGCGCGAGCATTGCGGAAGTTCATACAGCGGCGTATTGCCCTCCCGCAGCGTGACCACATGCTCCGTAGACGCAGGCGCGGGAAGAAGTTCGCGAAATCGCCACACGCCGCTTTGATCGAGAAATTCATTCGATGACCGCCGCTCGTGCCAAAGCGACTTCAATGCAGCCGCATGCAGGCTGGTAGATTTCCACGATGTATCGGTAATCTCGAGTAAGTTGCCACAACGCGAACAGCGGAAATCATGGGCGGCGGAGCCAGCGATAGCAGCGCAACCGATGCATCGAAAAATAAAAGCAGCCTGCGCAGGGCTCGCTGCAGAACTCTTTTCCGAAGTGGTGGAAGGCAGCATGAAGAGGACTACTTCCCGCCTCGCAAATATTGGTCGTCTCCGTTTATCCAATCGGCACGTGGCGGGTTAAAGATATCCAGATCGACGGTGTCTTCGAGCGCTTCGGCCCGGTGCGGCATGTGCGGCGGAATGCACAACACTTCGCCCGAGCGCACCACGATTTCGCGGCCATCGATCCAAAACTTCAGCGCTCCATCCAGGATGTAGGTGAGTTGTTCATTATGATGCCGGTGCTCGGGCACCATGCAGCCTTTCTTCAGCAGCACGCGCGCCAGCATGATTTCCTGTCCTACAAGAAACTGCCGCTGCAATAGCGGATTCAGTTCTTCCAGGGGAATCGTGTGCCAGGGAATGTGTTGCAGTTCGGGCTTGGCAGCAGCGTGTTTGGCGACCGCGCGCTGCGCCCGCGAGTGCGACTTCCCTGCATTTGATTTTCCGCTGGCTTTCGCCTGGGACGTCCGGGCTTGCGGTTTTTTCTTCATGAAAGTTTCTTCCCGTCGTGATCACTACCAATTCAGTGGACCCTGCCTCCATACAGCTTTACTGCCGTGTCGTGCAGGTAAGCATGCGCCAGTTCCAGCGCCCGTGCTTCGCTGATTTCATTTTCCGAAACCATCTCTGCTAGCGCGGCGGCCAACGCCGTGCGCGACGATTCCGCACCCAACCAGTAGCTTTCTTCCGCTCCTAAAACCTGATTGTACGGGAAACAGTCGGTGCCGAATGTGATCTTGTCGGGAAAAGTTTCCAGCCACATCTTCAGCGTTTCTTTGAAGGCGGAAGGATACTGAACGATCTCGCCGAGAGAAGAATCCAGGTAAACATTCTTCAGCGCCGCCAACCAAATGGCTTCGCGCTCCAGCGGATACCCGCCGTGAATCAGCACAAAAGTCGTCGCCGCGTAACGTGGATCGCGCAGCACGCTTTCCAGATTCATCACATTGCTCTCGGTAAAGTTGAAATAATTGCCGATGCCTGCCGCCGTGTGAATGTGCACCGGCAGGTTCAGCCGGCCTCCGAGGCTCACCAGATATCGGAAAATGTAGTCTTGAAATGTGCGGTATTCTTTTTCGCTGGGAAGCCCACTCGAAATATAGCGATCATAAATATCTTCTGCCTGCTCCCGCGTAGGATCAGAAAAGGTCGTCGGCCGGAAGTACGCTACCTCAAACTTCATGGCGATGCCGCCTTTTTTCTGATTGTCGTCCAGCACACGGACGATGAACTCCATATAATCGCTGAACTTCGCCGGAAGGTTCGTTATGTTTTCCTGCCGCATCCATCGATGCAGCATTTTCTCTTGCAGCGGGATGTAAACGCTTTCGTCCGGATTGCGCGCAGCCTCGCGCTCATTATTGAACGGCCACAGAAACGAATCGGCGAAGAACACCCACGGAAAGCGCTCGGAATCGAGATAGCCGGCCATCATGGCCCGGTTCGCCACCGAACTTTCGGTATTGATCTTGTCCAGAATCATGTCGAAATAAGCAGCGCCGGGATATTGTTTTCTTAACTCGGCTTTTTTTGCGATCAGCCATTTGGCGTGTTCGGGCGAGAGATCGGCGTAGGGATATCCGAAAAGCGCATGCGCCGCGGCAATCAGTTCGGGATTATCATCCCGCGTGCGCACGGGCAGGCTGGTGTCAGGTGCAGAGGCCATGGCATCGACATCAGGATCGTCGGCGAATCCAGGGTGAGCGTGGTGATCAAAGGCAGGAATTTGTTCAATCTGCGGAAGCAGCCGCCGATAGATCTGCTGCACCTCTGAACCGGGAAATGGACGAGCCTGGGCGACGGAGAAAATCTTCAGGCTGGCAAGGCCAAGCACCAGGCATCCGCACCGCAGCCACACGTTGCTGGATCGATAACCCATAGATCGATGAAGCATGGATCGATAACGCATGCGGCCTCCCTACTACAAGCCTTTATACATGCCGCCGTCGACGAGCACGGTCTGACCGGTAATGTAGGAGGCGCGCTCCGACGCCAGCCATACGATCGTCTCCGCGACCTCGCACGGATCGCCGAGTCGCTTCAGGGGTGCATCCGCCGCCCAGCCAGCGAAAATCTCTTTCTCACCCTTACTCGATCCAGCGTGGGCTCTCGCCAATTCCTTCAACCGATTGGTCGCCGTGAACCCTGGACCGACATTGTTCACCAGAATTCCATCTTTCCCAAATTCGTTGGCCAGACTTTTCACCAGACCAACCACCCCCGCCCGCACCGCATTCGACAAAACAAGATCGGTGACGGGCTGCTTGGTGGTGATCGAAGTAATGGTGATGATGCGCCCCCAACGCCGGCTCTGCATATGAGGAATCACTTCGCGCGCAAAATAGACCGTGCTCAGAAAGTTCTGCTCCAGCGCGCTCTGCCACTCTTGCAGAGTGGCCGCGAGAAAACTTTTGGCCGGCGGCCCTCCCGCGTTGGTCACACAGATATCGATTCTGCCAAATTCTTCAGCCACGCCGGCCACGAAGCGGCTCACATCTGCGGCGTTGGTCACGTCGAAGGCTTGCGCAAAAACCTCGACCGAATATTTCTCTCTGATCTCATCCGCCGCGGCCAGCAAGATTTTCTGATTGCGAGCGCACATGGCGATGCGGCAACCCTCGGCGGCAAACCCTTCAGCCGTGGCTCGCCCAATGCCCAGACTGGAGGCAGCCACCAGCGCGACGCGATCTTTGAGGCCAAGATTCATGAAACGGGAATTATAACCGCAACCTCAGTTCCTCCCTGGCTTGCGAGAGTGCGGGCCGCACATTAGTCTGGATGCATAAGAGGTACCTATGAAACGGTGGACCGAGCACTCCGAAACCAAAGCGGCGCGCGGCGCGGCCGATCTCGAAAAGAAAAACGGCCCCATGGCCACACCGATCTACCAGACTTCCACCTTCGAGGTGGTTGATAACGACGAACAAGTGCGTAATACCGGCAGCGATCATTACTACACCCGCTACGGTAATCCGACGAACACGGCGGTCGAGAAAGCCGTTGCCAATCTTGAAGGCGTGGATGCTGCGCTGACCTTCTCTTCGGGCATGGGCGCGATTACGACCTCACTGATGGCTCTGCTGAAGAGCGGCGACCACGTAGTGGCGCAACGCGACATTTATGGCGGAACCAATAAGTTTCTCTCGCAATGGCTGCCCAAGATGGGGATTGAAACCACATTCGTCGACACCGTCGATTACGAGCAGCATACACGCGCGATTCGCCCCAACACCAAGTTGCTTTATCTGGAGTCGCCGACCAATCCAACTTTACGCGTTGTAGACTTCAAGAAAACCGCGGCGCTGGCCAAGCAGCACGGTTTGCTGAGCATGATCGATTCCACCTTCGGCACCCCCATCAATCAGCGTCCGGCGGAATCCGGAATCGATCTGGTGATGCATTCGGGGACAAAATATCTCGCCGGACATTCAGACCTGATTTGCGGCGTGGTCGCAGGATCCCACGAACTCATACACAGAATCTGGGAAACACGCACCACGCTGGGTAACTGCATGGATCCGCACGCCTCGTGGGTGCTGCTGCGGGGGATCAAAACTCTGGCTGTGCGGGTGGCGCGGCAGAACGAAAACGCTCAGCGCGTGGCGGAATTTCTGTCGGAGAATGCCAAGGTGCGCAGCGTGCATTATCCATTTCTGCGGGACCATCCGCAGTATGCCGTAGCCCGCGAGCAAATGAGCGGCGGCGGGGGCATGGTCACATTTGAAGTCGCCGGCACGGGCGAGGATGCGAAGCGCGTAAGTGAGGCCATGCGGCTGTTCACGCTGGCGCCCAGCCTTGGCAGTGTGGAGTCGCTGGTGTCGATTCCGGTCTTAACCTCTCACATGATGATTCCCGCCTCCGATCGCGCGAAGATGGGCGTGACCGAGCAGATGGTCCGGCTCTCTGTGGGCATTGAAAGCGCCGACGATCTGATCGCCGATCTGGAACACGCGCTGCAGGCCGTGGCCGCACCGCAGCAGGTGGGCGCGAGATAGCCAGTGGCCAACGCGCCCATGCCATCCCTGCTGCTTGTCGCGTTGCTGTTTGCCAGCGTCGTCGCAATATCGGCGCAAAGCTCCTCGACGCCGACCGTTCCCAAGGCTCGAGCCGCCTTGCCCCCCGATCCGGCAAAAATCTTTCAGTCGGGACAGGATGCATTAAATCAAGGCTATCTGGACGAAGCCGAGCATGACTTTCGCCAGGTTCTGGCACTGGATCCGCAGGCAGGCGCGGCGTACGCCAACCTCGGCGTCCTCTACATCCGGCGCAAGCAGTGGTCCAAAGCTCTCGAAAATCTGGATCGTGCCGAGCGCCTGATGCCGCACGAGCCAGGAGTACGCTTGAATATCGGCCTCGCCTACTTTCGGCAGAATGAGTTTCTCAAAGCGATTCCACTCTTCGAGTCGGTTGTGCGCGATCAACCCCAGGCAGTCCAACCGCGCCATCTTCTGGGCCTTTGTTATTTCTTCACCGAACGCTGGGCTGACGCCGCCAACACCCTGGAGCCGCTCTGGCCTCAGGAACTGCAACAACTCAGCTATCTTTACGTGCTTGCCATCTCAGCTCATCGCGCGGGCCGAAAAGATCTCGACGACCGGGCGACTCTGCAACTCACCAGGGTGGGCGAGGGCTCGCCGGAGTTCCATCTGTTTATGGGCAAGGCTCATCTCAACCTCGAGCAATACGATCTTGCCTTGGCTGATTTTCAGGCCGCCGCCGAGGCCAATCCGAAATTGACCTTCGTTCATTTCAACCTCGGCCTCGCCTATCTGAAGAAGCAGGACTATGAGCGCGCCCGCGACGAATTTCTAAAAGATGCCGCAATCGAGCCCGATCTGGCGCTTAATTACGACGAACTTGGCGATGTCTACTCGCTTCTCCAACAAGATGGCGAGGCCGAGAAGAACTACCGTGAGGCGCTGCGACGCGATCCTAACCTGGTCAACTCCTACCTGGGGCTGGCTAAGATCTACCAGCGGGAACAGAAGTACCAGCCGGCGCTGCGTGCGCTGGATTCAGCCGGAAAACTCGCCTCCGGCCGCACCGACGTTCATTACCTCCGCGGCCAGACGTTGATCCACCTCGGCCGAAAAGAAGAGGGCAAAAAGGAATTGGAGGCGTCCGTGCGCATGGAGAACGAACGCCGCGCCGAACGCCAGAAACAGCTGGAAAGTGGAACCGTGCCCTCGCCCGAATTAATGCAAGACCAGCATTAGGACCGGGAACTCCCTCCGAAGTGGCATAGGTTTCCTCTTTTTGGCAGGTTTTTTGCACGACGACGCAATCCCCTTCCCCTGGCGGCCGCGCATCTCCATTTCTTCATCCCCCGAAAACCCTGAATCACAATCAGCTTCCAGCACTGCCAATGCATGTTGGGTGGAATCTAAATTGCTACAGGGAGTGCGTTGACAAGTGCGGTCATGAGCGCCATACTCCCCAATAAGCTGCAAACCATTTCATGTCATCGTCGCTTGGCGGAGGGCTGCCAATTTATCCCAGCGTGAAACGCACCTCGCCGAGTGCTCTTTTTCCGACCAGGGTTACATCACGTCATCATCATCAGCGTGTCAGCACAGGAGGATCGTCTTGTTGAAACCATCTACCAGCCAAGTACGGAGCAATAGAACTCGGGTCAACAGAACTTGGGTCAGCGCGTTCTGTATCGCCCCGGTACTCGCCCTCGTTGCCATTGCTTCTCTTGTCTTCTTGCCCCTCAGCCACCGCAGCCCCTCGGGAACGCCCACACAATCGGCGTCGACTAAGCCCGCTACTCAAAGCCGCATTCGGGCCAATTACGCCGCTCTGCCTCTGGCGTTCGAGCAAAACAAGGGCCAAGCCGACTCCCAGGTTCAATACATGGCGCGCGGGGATGGCTACACGCTTTTCCTCACCGACAAGGACGCCGTGTTCTCTCTGCGCTCTCGCGCGAATGCGAAAGAATCCTCTGTGGGCCGCTCAGGTGCCGCCCGGAATTCTGCCCCGAAAGTTTCCCACGACGCTTCGAAGGATTTGACCGCTGTAGTGCGCATGCAGCTCACCGGCGCGAACCCTCCGGCGAAAGTTTCGGCCAGCGATCGGATGCCCGGAGTGAGCAACTACTTCGTCGGTAACGATCCCAGCAGGTGGCAAACGGACGTCGCGCATTACGCCCGCGTTTCCTACCAAAGTGTCTACCCCGGCGTGGACTTGGCTTTCCACGGTGCCCAGCGCCAGACTGAGTTCGACTTTATCGTGGCTCCCGAAGCCAATCCCGCGCCTATCGGTTTTCACTTCAGTGGCGCGCAAGGCATTAAAACCGACGACTCCGGCAACTTGGTAATCGCGTCCGCGGCCGGCAACATCCTCCTGCACAAACCGGTGGCCTACCAGCAACAGAACGGAGTGCGGCAGCCGGTCGATGCCCGCTTCCTCTTAAAAGCCGACAATCAGGTCGCCTTTGCACTGGGCAGCTACGATCGCACCCGCGAACTGGTGATCGATCCCTCGGTGAGCTATGTGTATTCCACGTATCTCGGTGGCACCGGTGATGATGAGGGCCAAGGCATTGCCGCGGATAGCAGCGGCAATGTTTACCTCACGGGACAGACAGCGTCGCCGACTTTTCCCGGAGCTTCTGGCGGTTTGACGGGAACGGCTAACGTCTTCGTCACCAAGATTGCGGCGGGTGGCTCCAGCCTGGTTTATTCCACCTACATCGGGGGTACCGGCAGCTTGGGAGACAGCGGTAACGCCATTGCTGTCGACAATTCTGGAAATGCATTCGTAGCCGGCGGCACTTCTTCCAGCGACTTTCCTCACACTTCTGGCGTATTTCAGACAACGTTGAACGGCGCCAGCAACGCGTTCGCCTTGAAACTCAATTCCAGCGGTGCCATCGTCTACAGCACTTATCTGGGCGGCAGCGGTACCGACACTGCGTTAGGAATCGCCCTGGCCACAGACGGCTCCGGCAACGTCTTCACCGTGGGAAAGACAACTTCCTCGGATTTCCCCGTAGCCACTCCAGTTCAGTCGGGAGGATATCCGAGCGGTTCTACCAGCGCCGGATTCATCACTAAGATTAACGCTGCCGGCACCGCTCCTCTTCTGTATTCCTCTTACCTGGGCGGCAGCAGCGATGGCGATCTGGCAAGCGGCATCGCCATAGATTCGTCCGATAATGCTTACGTCACCGGGCAAACTTTCAGTACAAGCTTCCCCACTACAACCGGCGTATACCAGGCCCACTGCAATAGCTGTAGCAACGGAAATTCCAACGCCTTCATAACCGTCGTCAACCCAGCCGGAACAGGTTATGTCTATTCCACCTATCTGGGCGGGTCTACCCTCGATGCCGGCGATGGCATCGCGGTCGACTCCACCGGCGCCGCTTATGTCACGGGAACCACGACCTCAACTTCGTTTCCCACGACTCCCGGCGCGTACCAGACAAAATATGGTGGCAGCACAGATGCCTTCGTTGCAAAACTGAGTTCGACGGGAGCCGCTCTGCTGTATTCAACTTTTCTCGGCGGCTCCGGCTTCGACAACGGTGCAGGTATTGTGTTGGATGCCAGTGGCAACGCCTACATAACCGGACAAACCGCTTCCGCCAATTTCCCCACCGCGAATCCTACCCAGGCGACTCCGGGCGGCGGCAACGACGCGTTTGTGGCTGAGTTAAACCCGGCTGCCGCAACTTCTCAGCAGCTCATTTTTTCGACTTACCTCGGTGGTTCGGCAGACGAAGATAACGGCGGCAACTACGGTGCGATCACTGTCAGCAGCACCGGCGCCAATATTTACGTGACCGGCAATACCGCTTCCACCAACTTCCCCGCCCAGGCCCCTTATCCTTATCCCGGTGGTGACGCCAACTCGGGGGGAAACGATGCCTTCGCAACGCAATACGCGCAGACAGTGGCGCTCACGTACTCGCTCTCAGGCACTGCTCCTTCGCCATCCACTGTCAGTCCGGGCGGTTCAGCAACATCGACGATCACGGCCAGTTCCACGACTGCTTTTACAGGTAGCGTGACCCTTAGCTGTACCATTACCCCGGTGGTTACGCTTGGCCCTACTTGCGCCACAGCTTCTGCCACGCCCGGGACACCCGGGACGCTCACCATCAACACCACTGCGGCCACATCGTCGCTGCGACGTCCGGCGAATGGCCATTCATCCGGCATGCTCTACGCGATCTTCCTCCCACTCGTAGGCACAACGCTGGTGGGGATGACATTCAGCACACTCCCTTCGCGTCGGAAGAAGCGGTTTGGCTTTCTTCTCATCGGAATGGTTATGGCCATGTTGCTCTTGATGCCGGCCTGCGGCGGTAGCAGCAGCAGTGGCGGCGGAGGAGGCGGTGGTGGCGGAACCCCCGGCACACCTGCCAACACTTACACCATTGTCGTCAACGGCTCCGCTACTGGCGCCAATCAGACTGGAGTTCCTCCGTCCCTGACGCTCACCGTCAACTAGTTCGTTCTTAACCACCCAAGGCCGCCTCCCGCAGGCGGCCTTAATTTTTCCCGCCGCTAATTTTCCCCTCCGCACCACCCTGCCGATTGGCACGAGGCTCGACTCTAGTCTAAGATTCTCTCTGGCGTATTCTGCGCGAGCCGGGTCGCTTCCCATTCACTTTTGTGGCTGGTTGGCAGGCACCATCTTTTGTGGGCCGGCTCAGGGCAGCTTTTGCGCCACTGGAGGAATCGAAGGTAGTGAGTTCTCATCCATTCATGGTGAATCCCAGGCGTCTTCCGCGTCCCATTGTCTTCGCTTTGCTGCTATCGGCGCTTTTAGCAGCGTCGGTATCCACAGCTTTCGGGCAGTTTACCCTCACCTCGCAGTTGGGACTCTCCCCCGCCGCGGTCGATCCTGGCGGGACTGCCATCGCCTCACTTGATTTGTCGGGGAGCTCGGGATCGGTTTCGTTTAGCTGCTCGGTGACGCCGGCACCCACCGCCGCCCCCACTTGCGCGGTCAGTCCGACCTCCGCCACTCCTCCTGCCGTACCATCGCTCACCGTCAGCACAGCGCAGGCTACGCCGGCGGGGCTCTATACTATCGTCGTGACGGGCACCAGCGGAGCCACATCGGTCACCCTCAACCTCGGGCTCACGGTGTTGGACGTCGCCGAAGATTACACGCTTTCGGTACTGCCCACGACCGCAAATCCCAGCCCAGTCACCGCTGGCGACACGTCCACGACCACTGTGACCGCAACTCCGATCGGCAGCTACTCCGGAAACATAACCTTCGCATGCCTGTCCGTCACTCCCATTGTGGCCGCGGAGCCGTATTGCACCTTTACCTACCCCAACAATCAGTCTTACGTGGTGGTGAATGGCGCTGCCGCCAGCGCTACGCTCACCTTGACCACCTTCGGCCCCATTCCAACCACCACAAAATTGTGGAAGCCGCATCCCTTTTACGCTTTCTGGTTCGCTATTCCCGGCCTGGCGCTGGTGGGAATGGGGAGCGCGAGAGGACGCAGAAAGCGTCTCCTGGGGATGCTTTTACTCGTAGCCATCGCCAGCGGTGTGCTGCTGATGCCCTCCTGCGGCACCAACAACACCAACAATCCAACCGGACAGAGTACGCCAAAAAATAATTACGTGTTCACCATCACTGCCATTGACGCCAACGGGGTCGCGCCCAGCAACTCCGCCAGCAGCGGGCCTACCGTAAGCTTGCAGGTGAACTGAGACGAGCCTTTGACTCATGTGCCGGCTCCCACATCCTGCGTGGCGCTTCCGGCCGGCACCATTCGCGGCTGCAACGGTAGAATTCGTTCTACCGATCGCTTTCCTCACCCTTATGCTCATGCTCAGTCTTGGCGCCCCGGCGAAAGCCTTAGGCCAGGACAAGTCCAATAAGAGAAATAAACCCGCACCCAAGCTTCACCTCGTGCGCTGGAGCGAGCAGCAACCGGGCTGCACTTTTTCGCGTGGCGATGACGGCAAGTATCGCTTCGGCATGTGGTCGGGAGACACAGGCATCGTGCTTGCCGTAGACGCACGCGAGGTGCAAATCATTCGCCATCGCATCGAGCCCATCCTCGGAGTTTTTCTCACCATTCGATATCGTGGGACCGGCAATCTGGACGAAACCCCGGAAGCCATCACACTCCAGTTCATGAAGCACTTTAAAGTTATGACCAGTACGCTCGATCCCGATGCTTACATTCAGAAGATTCAGGCCGACGCGGATGCACTGGAGGACGAGACGCGGCGCGAAGTTACGAAACATCCACAACAGAAACCAGCTCGCGAAGCGCGCTTGCAGGAATATCAGAAATCAGCCAACGAATTGATCGAGTTCCTCGGCCGCGACAGCTTGAAGCCGGCCCATCTGAATGCCGATTATCCGGAAGTGAGCGGCTGGGTATTTTTCAGCACGCAATCCAAATGGCTTGGCGGATGGAAAGCCCAGGAAGAATTTGTGCTGCGCGTGCCCGTCGCCGGCAACCTTTTCGAGTTCCCCTTCAAGCTGCCGCCTGAGCAAGGCGAATTACTGTTGCAAAAACGACCGTAAGTGAGCTGACCCTTCTCCGTCATCGGCTGACCTACTGCAAGTGATTTACGCGCGTGGGGCTGGCATCCGCGGCATTGTCGCCTCGCGGCTTCACTGAAATCACCACGAACTCCCGCTCTTTGCTATCGAGACTCTCGACCCGCAGCAGCATCTTCGCTTTTTCCAGTCGGAACTGGGCATTCTCTCCCACCGGCAGCAGCACCGGATGCTTGTCATCCTTGGGGCGAATACGGTACACCGCCTGCTCGGTCTGAAGCGCATACTCCTGGCAGAGAAGATCGTGCGTCTTCCCTTTCTTGGCGTCTTTGGCGTCCGTACCGCAGGGCACCGATTCCATCTGCAACAGCTTCGCATCCTGATAGGCCTTCAGTTCTTTGCCGTATGCGGTAGACCCGAAAAGAAGCAACACCAGTGCGAGTGATCTGAAACGCATGGAATCCCCCAATCTATTCTCAGCAGGATTGTTTCCGATTGCCCATGCCGCAGTTAGATCACCTCAGACATCGAACGGAAGTAACCTTAGGACTTGGCGGGCAGGACTTGGCCGGCGCGGCGAGAACGCTAGCGCTCCACCAGCCCTTCCAGCGTAGGAAAAAAAGCAGGATAAGAAATCGCGACACACTCGCTGCCACGAATCAGCGTCTCGCCCTGAGCCCGCAGAGCCGCAATGCTAAAGGCCATCGCGATGCGGTGATCTCCGAACGAATCGATTTCGGCGCCGTGTAACTTCTGCCCGCCAGGAATATTCAAGCCGTCTTCGCGCTCTTCCACTTCCGCTCCCATGGCGCAAAGATTGATGGCAATCGATGCGATGCGGTCCGACTCTTTCACCCGCAACTCCCTGGCATCGCGAATCTCGATTCCCTGCTCCGTATAAGGAGCAATCGCGGCCAGCACCGGGATCTCGTCAATGAGCGCGGCGCTATCCGCTCCAGCAATGGTCGCGCCTTGCAGGCGTCCGCCCGCAACTTGTAGCGTGCCCACCAGCTCACCGTGGGTCTCTTCGAGCTCGGTCACGGAAATCTTCACTCCCATCTGCAGGAGAATGTCGAGCAGGCGCGCCCGCGTGGGATTCATGAGCAACCCCGAAACGGTTAATTGCGAATCCGGAAAAAGCCCCGCGGCACAAAGAAAGAAGGCCGCGCTCGAAATATCTCCAGGAACCCGAGCCTGAATGCCGTGCAACCGTTGGCCGCCGCGAATCCGCACTGCATTCCCTTGACGTTCGATCTGCGCCCCAAAAGCCTGCAGCGCCACTTCCCCATGGTCACGGGTTCGCAACGGCTCCTCGATGCTGGTCTCGCCCTCGGCCAGCAGTCCGGCAAACAACAGACAGGTCTTCACCTGGGCGCTGGCCACAGGTATCTGATACTGGATTCCCTTCAGTTTGCCGCCGGAAATTCGCAAAGGCAGGCATCCGTTGTTCGATTCGATCCGTGCACCCATGGCTGTCAGCGGAGCGATGATCCGTTTCATCGGCCGCCGCCTTAACGAATCGTCGCCAGTCATCTCGCTGAAAAAGGGCTGCGCCGCCACAATGCCGCTCAGCATCCGAATGGTCGAACCCGAATTTCCGCAATCCAGGGGCTCGCTGGGCGCCGACAATGAAAGGCCGGCTCCCTGCACCTCGATTACGTTCTCGCCGTCGTCTCTGCGTTCCCACTTCCCGGCCAGCGACCGCAGGCAGCCCAGCGTGCTGGCGCAATCGGCTCCCGTAGAGTAGTTTTCCAATCGCGAGGACCCATCCGCGAGCGCTGCCAGCATGGCGTAGCGGTGAGAAATGGATTTATCTCCGGGAAGACTCACGCTGCCGCGCATGTTGCGCGCGGGACGCACCAGCACTTCAGTCTCACTTTTCATCTGGAATCAATATAGCGGAGGCAGGACGAGTCACGCTCGCACCGCTACGCGGCTTTCTTTTGGCTGTCTTTCAGCAGGCCGAACCGAATCAGGCTCTCGGCAGTGGCTACGATGGCATCCTCCCGGGAGCGCGGCGTCCAACCCAGAACACGGCAGGCCTTCTCGCCAGTCGCATTCTTTACCGTGCCTAATTCAGGAGTGATCTGCTTGATCGCCGGATCGGCCAAAGCGGCCAAGCGCACCAGCCAGTCAGGGAGTTGCCGCGTGGGCACTCTCTTAGCGGCCGCGCCCATGCGGGCTTTGAGCACCATGGCGATATCGTGGACCGACATAAAATTTCCGGCCACCGCTAAGAATCGTTCGCCATTGGCTGCCGGATTCGTCATGGCGCGAAGATGCAAATCAGCAACATCGCGCACATCGACGACCCCGATGTAGAGCCGTGGGCAACCGGGGACGGAGCCATCCATCATGCGCTGGATGAACAGGATCGAAGTAGAAAAATCCGGGCCCAGCACCGGGCCAAAGACGCCGACCGGATTCACTACAGACAGCTCGAGAGTGCGGCCGTCATTGCGATTTTGCTGGGCGATAAAATCCCACGCCGCGCGTTCCGCCAGGGTCTTCGATTTCGCATAGGCGGTCATGATGCCGCCGTTAGGATCGGTCCAGTCTGTCTCGGTGAATGGTGTCGTTTGCGGTTTGTGACCATACCCGATCGCCGCGAATGATGAGGTCAGCACCACGCGCTTGACTCCCGCATCGCGCGCCGCCCGCAGTACCCGCAAAGCGCCTTCCCGTGCGGGAATAATTAATTCATCCTCACTCTTGGGAATGCCTGCCGGAAACGGCGAGGCCACGTGCAGTACGTGATCGCAACCTGCGACGGCTTCCGGCCAGCCTGCATCTTTCTCCAGATCGGTGGCCACGAAGGAAAGACGATCGCCGGGGTCGGCGCCGCCTGCTCTCAGCATGGCGCGCACGTCGTCTTCACGGTTGAGGCTTCTCACTGTCGTGCGCACTTGATAGCCGGCGGCCAGCAATTGCAGGCTGCAGTGGGTGGCGATGAAGCCGGAGCCACCAGTGACCAGAACTGTGCTCATGGTTTTCTATTCTAACCGCGAGGTCACGAAAGCTGGGTTAGCCGCCAGCCAACCCTCGATACCTTCCCACCCGATTGGTCTGCCGGCTTACCGACGGATTCGGCGGGACGTCCGAGATGGAGCGGAGGTTGTTATTTTGCGCGGAGCGGAAGCGGAGCAGGGCGGCGATGTTGCCCACCTTGTCGAATTCTGCATCGTCCTTGACGTAGAAAAGTTCGATATCGTGACGGATGACCCAGGGCAGGATGGCTTCACCCACATCCACGACTTCGCGGGTCTGGCGGCCACAGACCGGGCACAAGGTTACCAGGTGGGCGTCCAGATGTCCGCAGCCGGAGCACTCCACCGCCTGGGCATGGTAGTTTTGCGCAACCAGCAAGGTTTGCACTTCGCCCAGTTCAAGCGAGCGCAGTACGCGGCGCAAACCGGTGACGCCACGCGCGTTCGCGCGGGCCTGATCCAGAGTCTCGCCGAAGATTTCACGGCAGCGCTTTTCTTGCCATGCAGCGAAAATTCGCTCTGCCTGCGTTCGAATTTCTTCGCGACTGACGTGCGCCACATCGGCGGAAAAGCGGCCCAGCAACTTCTGCGCGACCAGAGGAGAGAGCTGTCCTTCGAACTGCGGCCAGAGGGTTTCCAGGCAGCCGAGAATCCATTTTTCGAAGATGCCTTTTTCCAAAGAATCTTTGATGACCTCGGCCATGCGTTTCAAATGCTGCCGCGCTTCGTCGGCGACTCGGCGCTCAGCATGGCCGCCATCGTATCCGGCAAATCCATCGCCTCTTCCGCGGCGGGGTTTGGGATGAAAGAAATCTTCGCGCTCGGTCAACTCCCCCAGGCGCAAGTCGAACAGGCGGGCACGGTAGCGATCGAGCAAAACCACCCCCAGGCGCGGAAATGCTCCCAGCAATTGCGCCAACGGCCTAAGCTGAAAATGGCGGCCGACATTGAGTTGCGTACCCCCGAGTTGCGGAGGCAGATCATACTCCCGCCAGAAACCCTGCACCGCGCAGGCGAAGACACCCTTGGCGTGCACCCCGTTTCCGCGAAATTCCTCAGACATGTGCAGGATGCGGTCCAGGTCCGCCCGTGCCCCCTCAACCTTGCCTTTATGAATGCCACTGCTCTCCAGTTGATGCAGCGCTTCGCGCACCAGATCTTTGGTTTGGATTGCTTCTTCCTTATGCGCCTTATTGCGCGGTGTGCGGGGCTGAAAGTAAAAACTCATAGCGCAAGAATCAAAATCTTCAAATTGAGCTAATTCATGAATTTGTTCTCGAGTAATCATTCGCGTCCTACTCCTTTTATTATTTTGGGAATTGGATTTACGCGCTTCGGCCAGCGGTCAATCCAGCCTTACCTGGCCCGGTGCCCGACAATTTTTCTTTGAATTCCCGGGCCAGACTGGGCGACTGGCGCAGATGATCGCGTGCGGCAGAAATTGAGCTCACTACAAGGTCGGAGGAGTCTCCGGTGATGGCGCAGATCTCGTCGATGCCGAAGCCTTCAATGGCGTGCAGGATAAAGGCCTCGCGGTGAGCCGGCACGACGTCGCGGAGAGCGGAAGCAATGAGGCGCATCATTTCGTCCGAGCCAACAATTTGCTCGGGGGTGGCCACGCGGTCATCGGCAATGATTGTTTCTTCGGTGATGGCCTCGTCGGGCTGGTGGAATTGAAGTTCCGCCTCGTCGCTGGCTTTCACATTTTGCTTGCGTGCAGACTCTTCCAGGCGCACAGCGCCGCCATTGCAACCCTCTGGACGCGAAAGTTCATCCAGCGCGTGAATGGCCAGACGGTAGAGCCAAGGCTCGAGCGCGAGGCGTTCAGGTTTTTCGTAGCCGTCGGTTCTTTGTCCATCGGCCAGCGCGGCGGCAATGGTTTCGTCGATCACTTCTTCTTTGCTGATGTAGTCTGGAGCAACCAGCTCCGCGGTTTCCCGGAAATAGATCTCGCGTTCCACAAAACGTTCGAGGCGCGCGAGATTGGCGTTGACGTACGAGCGAACATCGTCAGAGGAAACCGTGGCCGGAAAAACGGCAGCCACCGTCTGCTCAAAAGGCACCGAGAGATTACGACGCGATGAACCTTCCCTCTGCCTCCTTGGCCACTTATGGCTGGAGCGCAGCAGGTCCTTGTGCTTGCTGACTTGTTGCAGCAGATCCTCAAAGGCGGCCTTGATGGCGGCCGCGGCCACCGGCGCTTGGGCTTCAACCGCCATCTGTCCCGAAGGCAGGCGCAGGTTCAAGCTCACCGTGATGCCTTCGCGCGCAGACCCTTCTTCGATTGAACCTTTTAAATGAACCAGTTCGGGGCGGAAAACTTGCAGACGCTTGCCCAGTTTATCAATCTGATGTTGGATGTCTTTTTCTACAGCCGGAGTTTTATGCAGACGGTAACTGACGTGGACGTTCATGAGCACCTCGAGCTTGCAGACGAAAGAGGCAAACCAGTGCTTTCTTAAGCCGATTGTACACCCGCCCTCCCTAGTGTAAATCTGGATTTGCAGTTGTGATTTCTACTAATGCAAAAAGGTCATTGCCACCAAGCTTGCAGAAAGGATGCAGCAGTTCATTTGCAGGCGCCTGCATTCGGCAGATATGATCCAAGCCTATGCAATGGACTTCGCTCTTCCTTCTTCCGTTGTTGGCGGCATCTGCCTGGAGTCAAAATGCGGTATCAAAGGAAGTCGATTCGGCTTATCCCGAGGCTTACGCGCTCTACCTGGACATCCATCAAAACCCCGAACTTTCTTCCCACGAAACCCGCACGGCTTCGAAGCTGGCGGCCCGTCTGCGAGCCTTGGGCTATGACGTGACCGAACATGTCGGCGGCACGGGGATGGTTGCGATTCTGAAAAATGGCGCGGGACCAACGGTGATGCTGCGCACCGAACTTGACGCACTGCCGGTGGAAGAGAAGACCGGGCTGGCTTATGCCAGCAAGATTCACACCCAGGACGATGCTGGTCGCGATGTTCCCGTCATGCACGCCTGCGGACACGATCTGCACATGGCCGCGCTCTTTGGTGCGGCGGCAATCATGGCGCATAACCAAGGCACCTGGCATGGAACCCTGATATTAATCGGCCAACCGGCCGAAGAGACGGCTTCCGGCGCTAAGGCGATGCTCGACGATGGTTTGTTCACACGCTTTCCCAAGCCTGATGTGATGGTCGCGCTCCACGTCAGCAATAATTTGCCCGCAGGAATTGTCGGAATTACCCCAGGCGTTTACAACACCAATGCAGACTCGCTGCGCATCACGATTTATGGCAAGGGTGGGCACGGCGCGGCGCCGCAGACGGCGATCGATCCGATTGTGATCGCCGCGCGGACCATCCTGACGCTGCAAACCATCCCGTCGCGTGAAGTGAAGCCCGGAAGTATGGTGATCGTTACGGTGGGTTACATTCGGGCGGGCACGAAAAATAATATTATTCCCGATCAGGCCGAGTTGGGGCTGACCGTCCGCACCAATAAAGCGGAAGTTCGGCAGCAAGTGCTCGCCGCGATCTCCCGCATCGTGAAGGCCGAGGCGGAAGCCGGAGGCGCACCCAGCGAACCCTTTATCGAACACTACGAATCAACTGATCTGGTCTACAACGATCCGCTGCTAGCCCAAAAACTCAAGGGAGTGCTGGAATCGACCTTGGGGGGCGATCACGTCGTAATCGCCGAACCGATCACGGCCTCGGAAGATTTCTCTTACTTCGTGGAACAGGGGATTCCGGGATTTTATTTTTCCCTGGGCGGAGCCGATCCCCAGAAGTTCGCCGAAGCCAAGGCGCAAGGGATAACTCTGCCATCGAATCACTCTCCGCTATTCGCGCCGGATGTGGATCCGGCCCTGCACACTGGCATTGAGGCAGAGGTTGCGGTACTGAAGAATCTGCTCGGCGCTCCGGCGGCGCGTTAATTTTTTCGCCACCGATTAACGATTTGCCAGCGTGGAGATATCACCCAAGCCGAGAAGGTTTGAATCGGCTGTTACCAGCGTCAAGCGCAGGACTTGGGCAGTGGCGGCGAGAAATCGATCTGCCGGGTCGCTGTGCGAGAAGCGCAGCCGGCACGCGGCCAGCGCGATCTCGTGAGTCAAAGGCGCTTCCTTCAGGCTGGCGGTCGCCCTGGTAACCCACGAGGCTAGGTCTTCGGGAAGCTCGATTCGCCCTTTGGCATTCAGAGTCAGTGCTTCCCATGTGCTAATGGGAGACAACCAGAACTCGTTCTCAGGGTCGTTCAATTCGTGGAGAACCCTTTTCCCAAGACGTTTCGGATCCTGCAAACTCCAAATCCAGATGTGAGTATCGAGCAGCAACTTCAATCGCGCAGGGCCTCCCACTCATCTTCGTCATTGGCAGGAGAAACAATGTCGCCCAGGATCTTTATCTCGTCCTTCATCGACCCAAGCCAACTCGCCCCAACCCGAGTCGGCGCCGGACCTACTTCTGCAATCGGCTTTCCGAAGCGCGTCACCAGAATGGGCTTCTTGGTCTTTTGCACCTCATCGAGAAGAGCAAGACATTTGGCCTTGAATTCGGAGATTGCAACTTCTTTCATCTAATCTATTAAACCATGGTCATAGAAAACAGTCAAACGAGGCGAGTACAACTGGTCTGTCGCTCTCCTCAAATGGGTTTTAGCCGCCGATCTGCGCCAGAACTGCCTGAGCCTCCGCGCCCGGGTCGGCCGCTTCGGTGATGGGACGGCCTACAACAATATAATTTGCCCCCGCCGTAATGGCTTCGGTGGGCGTAACCACGCGGACCTGATCCCCGTGAGGAGTGCCGGCAAGGCGAACCCCTGGAGTCACGATCGTGAACTCGTGGCCCAATTCAGCCCGCAGGGTTGCGACCTCGCGGGCCGAAGCGACTATTCCGTGGCATCCGTGGGCCAGAGCCAGAGTGCATAGCCGCAGGACTTCATCCAGCACTGTGCCTCGCACGCCGATCTTTTCCAAATCGTTGTCGTCCAGGCTGGTCAGGACGGTGACGGCAAGTACGCGCAGCGCGGGATTAGTGGCGCGTGCCGCGTCGACCGCTGCGCGCAACATCCTGACGCTGCCGCCCGCATGGACGGTTAGCATACTCACGCCCAGTTGTGCGGCTTCGTGAACCGCCGACGCGACCGTGTTGGGAATATCGTGATACTTAAGATCCAGGAACACGCGCCGGCCCGACCCCACCAGATCACGAACCACTTGTGGGCCTTGGGCCGTGAACAGTTGCATTCCTACTTTATAGGTCAAAGCGGAATCGCCCACGGCGGCCACGATCTTCTGAGCTGCTGCAACGGTGGACACATCCAACGCTACGATCAGCTTCTCACGAGCTGCCGCGCTTGCTGAATGGTCTCGACTGGGGGGAACGGAAGGGATGCGGTTGGGCAGAGCGGCCTGCATCCCTGACAGTGTAGATCGTTTATCGAAATTCCGCTACCGGATGATTGTAGGCAACGGTCTCGTAAACAGGTTGATGTTGCGTGTGCGGCTTCACCAAGTCCAGGCGAACCCGCTGCAGACCCTTCTCCTGAAACTGCAAGGCTTGAGCCGCAGCGAAGGACAGGTCAATAATGCGACCCGGCACGATCGGACCGCGGTCGTTTACCTTCACCACGACAGCTCGTCCGTTATGCAGATTGGTGACCCGCACGTAGCTTCCCATGGGCAGCGTGGGGTGGGCAGCAGTCAAATCGTGCATGTCGTAGTCTTCACCGCTGGCAGTGGGTTTCCCCTCAAAATCTTCCCCATACCACGAGGCTGTCCCAATTTGATACGGTTGAATCTTGCCGGTCTGCTTGCGAACTCCGGGCTTGGCTTGAACGGCCCTATCCAGGGCTGAAGTGGCCTCCGAGTTGTTTGGGCCCTGAGCCGCCCCCAGACCGACGACCAGTAACGCGCTCATCAGTCCACGAGCTATATTTGCTTGCATTCAGTTTTCCTCGCATCTCAAAAGTC
Organism: uncultured Acidobacteriaceae bacterium; assembly: GCA_963710965.1. Lineage (GTDB taxonomy): Bacteria > Acidobacteriota > Terriglobia > Terriglobales > Acidobacteriaceae > Sulfotelmatobacter. The sequence continues at coordinate 91,940 of CAVQCP010000009.1, forward strand.
GTCCTAGCTAGGCGCATTTTCGTTAACGTTCTGTAAATGGTATGGAAGGCTGAGGGGCTTGTCAATCCGAAAGTACGTGCACTATCGTGACGTGATAGTTATCGATATCGAACGTAACTTGTTGTTAATCATGAGTAATGCGGAGTATTACGTTAGAAACAATAGGGTTACGTGTTTACAACATGATAAATACCCAAGCAACTGTAAGCGGAAAAGAATTTTCATCATCAATCGATTCATAGACTTACAAGAAATACCTTCTAACTTGTTTAATGTGAGCGTTTTAGGTAGAAGGTTGTGAGGGGGAAAAATCTTTTTTCCCCGAATCGGAGTCCCATGTCACCTGAGCCAACTACTGAAAAACCCCGCGTGGTGCTCACCATCGCGGGCTTCGACCCTTCTTCTGGCGCGGGAGTCACCGCCGACATCAAGACCATCGCCGCCCATGGCTGCTATGGCGTGGCTTGCATCACGGCGCTCACCGTCCAATCTACCGCTGGCGTCCTCCGGGTGGAGTCAGTCGATCCGGCCCTGGTCAGCGAAACCTTGCAAGAACTTGCAAGTGATACTGCAATTGACGCGATTCACATTGGAATGCTCGCAACCTCGAAGATCGTCAAAGCGGTGGCCGAGTTCCTAGCGGGCAGCAAGGCGACGGGTGGCACTGGCCAGGCTAGATCAACCGGTAAGTTTCCCAACATTGTGCTGGATCCGATTCTAAAGTCTTCCTCGGGCGCGGACCTGCTCGACCCATCCGGAACCAAGCTCCTGATCGAAAGGCTAATCCCCCTCGCCGACGTAATCACTCCGAACCTGGATGAGGCAGCCATCCTGACCGGTATTAAGGTCACCGATCTTGATGGAATGCGAGCCGCTACGGTCAAGCTTCACGAGATGGGGTCGCCGGCCGTTGTGGTCACCGGCGGACATCTGGACAAGGCCATCGACCTCCTAAGTTTCAAGACGAAGGAGGGAGTGCAGGAAGAAGTTTTTAAGGCGGACCGCCAGCGTTCGAATTCGACGCACGGAACGGGTTGCGCCTTTTCTTCTGCGATGGCATGCGAACTGGCTCTTGGACGCGGTTTAGCCGAAGCTGTTTTGTTGGCGAAAACCTATGTGGGCGCGGCCATCGCCGCCGGCCATCCCCTGGGACGAGGCGTAGGTCCGGTGCATCATCTCTATCGTATGAACCAGCAGCGCCGGGCGGCTGGTTCGGGCGACCAGGGTTAGGAGTTCCCTGGGGGGAACATTAATTTGGGGAAACATTCGTTAGGAAAGGTCAGTCGCGATCTTTGTCCGACGGCTTCAGCAGAATCCCCGCTACGAATGCCGCCGTCGCCCCCAGCAGCCATTCGATCCGCCACATCTGGATGGCCTGAAACTCCGCCAGATTTGAGGCCTTGTAGAAAACGCTGACGCCGATCATCCCCACCACGCAGCCCAGCCCCGTAATGAACGCAATCAGAGATGCGGTAGGCAAACCGATCCAGCGCTTGATTTCGTGGAAGTGAAGGTACTGCAGCCAGCGCGGGAAGGAGAGCGTGCGCCAGGCCGGTACAATCCAGCCGCACCAAATGGACGCTGCCCGGGCTTTGGCGGCGGCGAGGGTCTGATCCAATGAGCGAACGATTTCTCTGGCCGCAGCATCCGCCAGAGGACGGCTCACACCGCAGGCATGGCAAAAGCGGGCGCCAATCATGAATTCCGTGCCGCAACCAGCGCAGGCCTCTGCCCGTGATTGCGAAGGGATAGGGATTGGGAGGGCTGTCTCGGCCTCGTCCGAGGGAGCGACGGGAGCCTGCCAGAAATCCTGCTGCGTGTTGGCAATCGCTGGTCGAACTACCTGAGCCATAAATTAATAAGGAGGGAGAGCTTGCCCCTGCCAACGCAAGCCAACAGCCAAATTATGCTGACCACAAGTTGTTTTCAACTCAAACACTTGCACTCTGCGTCGCCCCCGGACCGAGCGCCACTCCACGCAATATTTACTCGCAGCTTCGTAAAGATGCCTTAGTTACCACTGAGCGTCGGCACCTTTTCCAGCGTGTAAGTTCAAGTAATTATAGGATTCCATCCTCAATGCCCAGACGCTTTGTTCCGCGTTCACCGATGACGCCTTTGGTTCCTCCCGTGCTCCGGCAAAGTCAGTTAAACTAAGAAGACAAGTTCGGATGAAGGCAAATACTGGGGATGCAGGCGAGTCGAATCCAGGCGGGTCGAATCATTGTGAAACAGAAAGTTCAGGAGGGCGCAGCACACTGTTTCGCCCAGTTCTTCGTCGCGTTTATTTTCCTGTGCTTGCCTCTATCTCAGGTCTTAGCCCAGACGTCGCGCCCCGTCGCAACCGATCCATCCGGGCGTGACCCCCTGCTCAGCTCCGCCTTTGACCACTTCTACAACATGGATTACGACCGCGCCATCCCGGAGTTCGGTCGCGTGCTCGACCACCACCCCAACGACCCATCGGCCGTGAATCACCTGCTCAGCGCGGTCCTGATGCGCGAACTTTATCGCATGGGGGCAATGAACACCGGCGAATATGCCAACGACAGCTTCATTGGAGAAGCCCACCGCACTGCCGATCCCGAGGTGAAAGACCACATCAAGCAATTAGTAGAGCGTGCCGAGCGTCTCGAGGAAACCGAGCTAAAGTCCAATCCCAACGATGTGGACGCCCTCTATGCCCGCGGTGTCACCAGGGCACAATTCGCACTCTACACCGCGCTGGTCGAGCGAGCCTGGTTCTCGTCCCTGCGCAATGCCGTTGGCGCGCGCCGCGATCATGAGCGCGTTCTGGAACTCAATCCAGACTACATAGACGCAAAGCTGGTCGTAGGCACGCACAATTACGTACTGGGAAGCCTGCCCTGGAGCGTCAAGGTCGCCGTCGCTCTCGTGGGCTTAAGCGGTACGAAAGAAAAGGGACTCGAATATCTCCGCGAAGTAGCCAACAGCAGCGGAGAGAACAGCGTTGACGCCAAAGTTGTGCTGAGCTTGTTCCTCCGCCGCGAGCACCGCTATGATGAAGCCCGAGTTTTCATGCACGATCTCGCAGGCCGCTATCCCAGAAATTATTTGTTCCCGCTGGAAGAAGCTAATCTTTTGCGCGCTGGCGGACATCCCCAAGAAGCCGCAGCAGCATATCGCAAAGTCTGGCAGAACGGCCACGACGGCAAGTACGGCAATCTACATTATGAGATTGCCGCTTGGGGCCTCGGTGAACTGCTGCGCAGCCAAAAAGACTATGCCGGCGCCGTAGCAGCCTATGAGTTGGTGGGTGAAGCTCCCACCCCTGATCCCGAAACCCTGCAAAAAGCCAACCTCGCCGCCGGAGAAATGTACGATCTGCTTCAGGAGCGTGATCTGGCCATGAAAAAATATGAGACCGTGCTCGCCGAAAACGCCAGCACCCCGCCCGCAGAAAAGGCCCGCCAGCACATCAGAGAAGCGTACCGGGAGTAGAGTCCACGTTTACCACCTTTAGCCCCAACACCTTCTCAAAGGGATCGAAATCGCGATCGCGATGGAGCAGCTCGTGCTTCCCTTCCAAACAAAAAGTAGCGATCAAACAATCGATCGTCTTGCGAACCGTATATCCGCGTCCGCGCAATTCCCTATAATTCTCCGCGGCTGCAATCGCCAGAGCCGTTCCACCAGTCTGGAAGACCTGGAACTTCACCAGGTGAGACTGGACTTGGACGAAAGTCTTTCGCTCTCGAATCCCTTGCAGCACCTCGCAAAGAATGAGGTCTGTGAGGCCCATTCGTTGCCGCTGCAGCTCACGATCGAGCCACCTCGTTTCGGGATTGTCGGCGCCCCGCAAATAGTCTACCCACACCGTCGTGTCGATAATGACCACCCCGTCCCTACCCTTGAAGCCGCGCGAGGCGTGACTCACTGAGGTCGCCTTCCCATTTCACTTTTCCGCGAAGGTTGCGGATCGCCCCTTGCGCGTGGGTTTGGGCCAGCAGGCGCAACCCCGCTTCTACGGCTGCCTTCTTGGTTCGGGCGCCGCTGCACCGCATAGCCAGCCGCATGAGTCCGTCGTCGATATCGATGTTCGTCCGCACATTTCACCTCGTAATGTGTAAGTATCTCACATTTATGTGTATAGAATAAGTTCAGCGAGGCGGGGGTAAAGCTCTGGGGGAACGACCAGAACAGGTAGACCGCCGGCACACGGAACTTTCACGCTACAATTACGTACTGTCTTGTAGGAGGCGAAGCCCATGTACTGCAACTA
>CAVQCP010000010.1:0-24991 GCA_963710965.1 uncultured Acidobacteriaceae bacterium
GAAGCGGCTCCGGTGTCATGACCTGTTCCGCGTGCGCTACGGATCTGCCGGATTCCGCGCTCAGTTGCCCGCACTGCCGGCGCTTGAGGCACGCCACGGAGTTGGAGGACCTGGCGCGCCGCGCAAAGGCCGCGTGGCGTGTCGGCAAATTCGCCGAAGAGCGGGAGTTGTGGTCGCGGTCGCTCGCGCTGTTGCCAGAAGACACAGTCCAATACCGCAGCCTGCGCGCGCGCGTCAACGAGATCGGCCAGCAAAGCGCGGAGGCGCACCCTTCTCACTCCGGCTGGCGGAAAGCCTCGATGGGAGTCGGCCCCGCGCTGCTGCTTCTGCTGGGCAAGGGCAAGCTGCTGCTGCTCGGGCTGACCAAGCTGGGAACGCTGCTCACCATGGCCGCCTCGCTGGGCGTCTACTGGGGCCGCTTCTTCAGCGTGGGGTAGAGCCGGCGGAATGTCAGCTTTGGGGGCCTACGAGTGGACGGCTTTCGCATGTCGCGCCTCGAGCTGGTTATCGGATCAGGAGGGCGCGTGGCTCTTGTAATCGAGGGAAGCTTTTGGGGCTAGAGTGTCCATCGCGATATTGTCGGCGGGGCGCCGGAAATGATCGTTGGGAATGAATAGCGTGAGCGTCCTTTGCTCACATTACGAGGGGGTTACATAGGTGGTGAACGACGAAATGCTGCATGCGCTAGGCCTGCGAGAAGCTCAAGATTCCCCACCGCGTTCAAACCCTGTGCTTCCGACCGTATCCGAACCTAAGAGCGACTGCGGAATTTTCTCTCGGTAGATCTGGCCTGGCGCAGGTTCTGCATGTGACGGCCTATGGATCGTGGGTAACATAGTGAGTTCATTTATGGCGACCAGCGGCGAAGAGATCATTGAAAGTTTTGAGCGGAACCTGGTTTCCGCAAATTCGTTCCACCATGCCGACCATGTGCGGTTGGCCTTTGAATACCTTCGGCGATACCCCGTTCTCGAGGCGTTAGGCAGATTTTCCGACGCTCTCAAGCGATTTGCCGATGCGCGCGGAAAGACTCAGCTTTATAACGAGACCATCACCTGCGCTTACTTTTTTCTGATTCATGAGCGCATGTCCCGCTGCGAAGGTTCGGGATGGGATGAGTTCTCGGCGCTGAATCCAGACCTGCTGATTTGGAAGGACGGTGTTTTGAGCCGCTACTACTGCGAGGCCACACTCAAGTCAGATTTTGCGCGCCGGGTGTTTATTCTTCCGGACAAGAGCTGGGAAAAACAGAATCGGTAGTGGGTCAGTTTGACAAGGAAGCGAGCCAAACGCGCGATTATTGTGTCGCAAACGACGCGACACAACGCGCGGCTCGCCCGGATCCTTCACTGCGCAAAAAAACGCTTGTTCAGGATGACAAACAAACTGACCCACTACACATAGAATCTATCTTCTTGATCTCGCCCACAGTCGGCGTTACTATTGCTAGCTCGATTCATTCTGATGCGGGCGAGACGCGCAACCCTATGCCGCAAAATTACGTTCCCATTTTCCTCTTCATAGCAGTGGTCGCAGTGTTTCTGCCGTTGACGCTGCTGTTGGCGAAACTGGTGCGTCCCAACAATCCGAATAAGACCAAGCTGATGCCGTACGAGTGCGGCATCGACCCCATCGACGACGCTCGCGGACGGTACACCGTCCGCTACTACATTGTGGCGATTCTGTTTGTGGTGTTCGATGTGGAAACGATTTTTCTGTTTCCGTGGGCAGTGAAGTTCAAGGCGCTTGGAATGTTTGGATTTGTCGAGATGCTGATTTTCCTCGTCATCCTGGTCGTCGGCTATATCTGGATTTGGCAAAAAGGCGCGCTGGAGTGGGTTTAGCGCGCTGGCCCTCTAGCCACACCGGAGAATCACTTCTAGGCTCGGACGAACGTGGTCAAGCCACGCCGAGTGCGTTCTCGAAGTTGACATTCGCGCAGAGTTTCCGCGATCGCTTCTAAATTCGGAACGCCGTAGATGGTGAAATTGCCTAACTCTGCATCGGAGGAAAACAGGTGCAGTCGCGATTGGCCCAGCAGGCGCATGCCAAAAGGTTTGCGCAATTCGAAGTGGTCGATACGAAATAATTCCAAATTTTCCTGAACCTTCGAAAGCATGCCGCGTTCCAGCTTTATCCGTTGCGTGGTGATTTCGTAGTGGGTGCGGCGGCTCTTCCAATAAAAATAAAGACAGAAGATTCCGCAGCAGACCAAAAGACCAAGCAACGAGTAAAGCGCAGCTAGGCCGGGCTCAATGCCATTCTTCGCCAGGGCGTATCCGGTTGCGGCGGCAATGACGGTCACGATCAGAAACGGCCAGAGCTGGGCGGCATCGTAAATCACGGCGGGATAGCCGGAAAACAAATCTTTCTCGGTGGCGAGCTCTTTCGTGGCCTCGAACGCGGCCAGGTCGGTATTGCAGAAGCGGCACTTGATGGCGACGGCCTTGATGGTTTCGCCGCAGACTGGGCAAGCCTTGGTGTCTCCGTCCATGATCGATCCTTCCGAGCCAAAATCATAACTCAAAACGATCAGACTAATTCTCAAGACTCTCTGCTTAGATATTCTTACCAGCACGCCTGGAAAATCGGCATCGAACGCGGAGCATGTCGAATTTTTCCTCGCCAACGTCGTTGACACGGTCGTCCCAAGCTGATAAAAGTTAACGTTCTCTGTCTTCACCTGTTGGCCTCCACGCCGGAGATTTGCGCGTTTCTGATGCCGGATGAACCTAAGTCGCCCGCTTCTCCGCCGCCGGCAGGCGAACCCAAACCGTCGGCGGATAAGCCGGCTGTTCCCGCTGGGGTGAAGGCGACGGCATCCGGATCGGTTCAGGCCGACATAAAGACTCCAGCTGAAAAACCTGCCTCGCCTCCGGCGGCGCCAGCTTCCACCACTCCTGCGAAACCTGCGGCTCCGGCTGCGGCCAAGCCGGCTGCTGCTGCGAAGCCCGCGGCGCCCACACCGGTTCCGTGGAATTCGCCGATGATCGAGAAGTTTAAGGGCATGTACGGTTCCGGCATCGAGGCGCTGACTTATGTTGGGCAGAATTACATCACAGTAGATCGCTCGCTGATTCCGGAGATTCTGCAGATTCTGCGCAGGGAAGAGCAGTTCGATTACTGCGTCGATCTTACTGCCGTGCATTATCCCGCGCGCGAAAAGCAATTTGACATCGTGTGGGTGCTGTATTCCTTTGCCCGCAACGAGCGCATGCGCGTGACCACGCGAATCAAGGATGGTGAGACTTTGGCAAGCTCGGTGCCCATCTGGGCAACGGCGAACTGGCTGGAGCGGGAAGTATTCGACATGTTTGGAATCAGATTTGACGGGCATCCAGACATGAAACGAATTCTGCTGCCCGATGGTTGGAAGGGACATCCGCTGCGCAAAGATTACAGCATTCTGCAACAGGATAGAGAATGGGTGCAGATCAACCTGGGGATCGAGAGCGGGCAATAAAAATGACGGATTCCAATACTTCGCTCTCGCATCTCGATCTCGAAACCGACAAGACGTTTCTGGATGCGAACGAACTCGTCATCAATATGGGCCCGCAGCATCCGGCGACGCACGGCGTGCTGCGCGTGATTCTGCGCCTGGATGGAGAAAAAGTTCTTGGCCTGGAGTGCGTGATCGGCTACCTGCACCGCGGGGTCGAGAAGATTGGCGAGCACCGCACGTACGCGATGTTCAATCCCTACGTCGACCGCATGGATTACGTGGCTGCGGTCTCGAACGGGCTGGGCTATTGCGAGACGGTTGAGAAGCTGCTCAATGTGGAAGCGCCGCCGCGGGCGCAGTATGTCCGGGTGATTCTGACTGAGTTGAATCGAATTGCCAGTCACCAGCTCTGGCTGGGGACGCACGCGCTCGATATTGGCGCGATCACTCCGCTGTTTTATACCTTCCGCGACCGCGAAGAAATTCTGAAGATCTACGAAAAGTACTGCGGCGCGCGGTTGACCACGCACGCGTTTCGTATCGGCGGACTGCAATACGAGACTTACAACGGATTCGAGAGGGAAGTGAAAAACTTCCTCGATTTCTTCCGGCCGAAGATTGATGAGTACGAGGAACTGCTGACCACCAATCGCATCTGGGTGGAGCGCACGAAGAATGTCGGGAAGATTACTGGCGAAGATTGCATCGCGCTGGGAGTGACCGGACCCGTGCTGCGCGCCAGCGGTGTGAAATGGGATGTGCGCAAAGCTCAACCCTACGCCAATTACAAGAATTTTGATTTCGAAATTCCGATTGGCGAGAACGGCGACACTTACGATCGATACCTGGTGCGCATGGCCGAGATGCGGCAATCGGTGCGGATTATCGAGCAGGCGATTGACGCGATTCCTGAAGGTCCGATCATGGCGAAGGTGCCGAAGGTGATCAAGCCGGCCGTGGGCGAGGTTTATCACTCGATCGAAGCGCCCAAGGGCGAGCTGGGATATTTCATCGTGAGCGACGGGTCGACGCAGCCGTATCGGCTGCGGGTGCGGCCGCCATCGTTTGTAAATTTGCAGGCGCTTGATCTGATGTGCCGGGGCCAACTTGTGGCCGACGTGATCGCGGTGATCGGCACGCTCGACATCGTTCTGGGCGAGGTGGATCGCTAAATAATGAGGTCCCGCTGATGCACGAGTTCCTGCAATATATCGAGTCTTACCTGACCAGCGACAAGACGCCGGGCGGCGCGGGAAACTGGGTTTGGGAGCTGATCTACATTCTGCTAGTCTTCGTTGGGTTGTCGGTTTCGGTGATCTGCATGAACTGGCTGGAGCGGAAAATCCTGGCCCACATGCAGGTGCGACTGGGTCCGATGCGGGTGGGTCCGCATGGATTACTCCAGCCGATCGCAGACGCGCTCAAGTTGCTACTGAAAGAGGACATCATCCCGGCGGAGGCGGATGCGCTGATCTTTTGGATCGCGCCGTTCGCCGTGGTACTGGCTGCATTCACCGTGTTTGTGGTGGTTCCGTTTGGGCCGACCCACGCCATTACCGACATGAATATCGGAATCCTGTTCATGCTCGGAGTGTCGTCGCTAAGCGTGCTGGGCATTGTGATGGCGGGGTGGGCGTCGAACTCGCATTATCCGCTGATCGGCGCGCTGCGCTCGAGCGCGCAAATGGTTTCCTACGAAATCGCGATGGGGTTGGCTGTGGTCTCGGTTGTGCTGATGACCAGCTTGAACGAGTCGGGTACGGGAACGCTCAGCATGATCGGCATCGTGCAGGCGCAGTTGGCGCAGGGCGAATGGTTCATTTTTAAGTTTTTCCCGCTGGGGCTGATTGCGTTCTTCATCTTCGCCATCGCCATGGTTGCCGAAACCAATCGCGCGCCTTTCGATTTGGCTGAAGCTGAATCGGAGTTGACTGCCGGATTCCATACGGAGTACAGCGGCTTCCGCTGGTCACTATTTTTTCTGGCGGAATATTCGGCGATGATCGCGGTGTCGTCGATCGCGGTCACACTTTGGCTGGGGGGATGGCTGCGGCCGTTCCCGAACTGGCTTAGTGGTACGACTTGGGAGCAGATATTTTCTCTTTTTCCTGGCGTCACGTTTTTGTTTTTGGCGGCGATGTGTTTTTACAACACCGTGCGCATGCCAAAGCATCCGCTGTTCCGCATTCAGACGATCGGGCTGGCTGGCTTCGGCGTGGTGCTTGGTCTGATTGGGCTGATTCTGTTTATTCCCGCGGTAAGTTTCCGGGTGCAGGATGTTTTCTGGTTTTCCGCGAAAGTTGCCGCGTTTATGTATCTCTATATCTGGTATCGTGGCACGTTCCCGCGATATCGCTTTGACCAGCTCATGCAGATCGGATGGAAGGTTTTGCTGCCCATAGGCCTGGGCGTTCTGATTTTGACGGCCAGTGTAGCGTTGCTGCAACCCATGATATGGCACCCGTAGCCACACCATTTTTCTTTTACCTGCTGTCGGCGATCATGCTGATCGGCGGCATCCTGGTGATTACGCGCAGGAATCCGGTGCACTCGGCGCTGGCGCTGATCATCACGCTGTTGGCGCAGGCTGCGATTTATCTGATGCTGTACGCTCCGTTCGTGGCTGGCGTGCAGATCATTCTTTATGCCGGCGGGATCATGGTCCTGTTCCTGTTTGTCATCATGCTAGTGAACGTGGACCGCGCCATGAAAGAGCGGCAGTTCAACGCCCAGTGGATGATAGGAATCGTCGCCGCCACGGCTTTGGGCGGATTGTTCATGGCCGTATATACGAAGGGAAATTCGCTGTTTCCCGAGCGCGCGATGCCGCTGACGCTGGAGGGCGACAACACGCAGAAGATCGCGACGATGCTGTATGGGCAATACATGTTCTCCTTCGAGATCGCCTCGCTGCTGCTGCTGGTGGCGATTATTGGAGCCGTGGTAATGGCGAAGAAAAGGATCTGAAGAGCTAGAAGCCGATTATGGAATCGATGTTGCACATTACGACGCTGCATTATCTGGTGTTGGGGGCGGCTTTGTTTTTGCTGGGCGTGATCGGCGTGCTTACGCGGCGCAATGTGGTGATCGTGTTGATGTCGATCGAGTTGATTCTGAACGCGGTGAACTTGAACCTGGTTGCGTTTTCTCATTACTGGCAGGCGGCTCCGGCGAAGCTGGGCGGCGGGCCGGGATCGATGCATGGGCAAATTTTTTCCATCTTTGTGATCACCGACGCCGCAGCGGAAGCCGCGGTTGGGCTGGGAATTTTAATCGCCTTCTTCCGTAATAAGGAGACGATCAACATCGACGAAGTGAATTTGCTGAAATGGTAGAAAAGCAGCTGTCAGCTGTCAGCCGTCAGCTCTCAGCGCTTAAAAGTACGCGGCGGATTCAGCCAACGGCCAGGTCGAACTGGCTTGGCGGAAGGCTGAGAGCTGAAGGCTGAGAGCTTAAATGTTTCTAACCCACATCTGGATCATTCCGCTGCTGCCGGCGTTCGGCGCTGCGATCATGTTCTTCTTCGGGCGCAGGCTGCAGAAGAGCACGGTCAGCGCGGTTTGCGTGGGCACGATCGTGCTGGCGTTCATCATGACTTGCGGCGCGGTGTGGCAGTATTCGACCTGGTCGTCGACGCCGGAAAATTATCACAAGCCGTTTCAGACCATTCTTTATACGTGGCTCGGCACCGATACCGGGCACTTGACCTACACCACCCACGACGGGACGCCCGCGCCGTTCCAGGCGGATGCGGGATTTCTGCTCGATCCACTTTCCTGCATCTGGCTGTTTTTTGTGACCGGGGTGGGGATGCTGATCCACATCTATTCGATCGGGTACATGGCGCATGAGGGCGGGTACTACCGCTTCTTCGGATACCTGAACCTGTTCATGTTCTCGATGCTCACGCTGATTCTGGCGAACAATTATGTGTTGCTGTTTGTCGGATGGGAGGGCGTGGGGCTGTGTTCGTATCTGCTCATTGGATTTTATTTTCATCGCAAGTCGGCCAGCGACGCGGCGGCGAAGGCGTTTATCGTCAACCGAATCGGCGATGCGGGATTCATCCTGGGAATGTTTTTCATCGCCTGGTATTTCGGATCGCTGCGATTTACCGAAGTCACCCACCTGGCGCGCAGCGGAAACTTCGCGATTGGCGATCCCATCATCACGGCCGCTACGCTACTTCTGTTTGTAGGAGCTTGCGGCAAGTCGGCACAGATACCGCTGTACGTCTGGCTGCCCGATGCGATGGAAGGCCCGACGCCGGTTTCAGCGCTCATCCACGCGGCGACCATGGTTACGGCTGGGGTCTACATGATCGCGCGATCGAATGCGCTGTTCGTGCTGGCGCCGAAGTCGATGCTGGTGGTTGCCATCGTCGGTGCTCTGACTGCGATTTTCGCGGCTTCCATCGGCCTTGTGCAGAACGACATCAAGCGCGTGCTGGCTTACTCCACGGTTTCGCAACTGGGCTACATGTTTCTGGCGCTGGGTGTCGGAGCGTTTGCCGCCGGCGTCTTCCACGTGTTCACGCATGCATTTTTCAAGGCGCTACTCTTCCTGGGCGCCGGCTCGGTGATTCACGCGATGAGTGGCGAGCAGGATATGCGCAACATGGGTGATCTCGGCCATCGCATTCCGACTACGCACAGCACCATGCTTATCGCGACGCTGGCGATCGCGGGAATCTTTCCTTTCGCCGGATTTTTCTCGAAAGATGCGATTCTCTGGGAGACGTGGTCGCGTGAGGCCGGCGCGTACCGCTGGCTCTGGGGCATTGGTTACGCGACTGCTTTGATGACGTCGTTCTATATGTTCCGGCTGATGTATCTGACGTTTCACGGGCGGCCGCGCATGAGCCATGAGGTGGAGCACCACATTCATGAATCGCCCAAGTCGATGACTTGGCCGCTGGTCATTCTTGCCATCGGCGCGCTCGGTGCGGGTTGGTTGGGTTGGCCGCACAGCCTCGGCGGATCGGATCGCTTTACGAAATTTCTTGAGCCGGTGTTTGCTCCCGAAGCGCGCGTCCTTCAACAAGAGGGAAGAACCGAACAACTGGTGCAAGGCGTCGAGGAAGAAAAGAACAGCGGCACGGAATGGCTGCTGATGGGCCTTTCGCTGGGCGCTGCGGGCTTGGGCTGGGGCATGGCCTGGAGAAGTTATCGCCATGCTGACAAGGGATATACGGAACCGATCGCCGCTGCCGCGCCGCCGGTCTACGACGTTCTGCTGCATAAGTATTACGTGGATGAAGGGTACGATTACGCTTTCACTGGCCGCCGCAAACTTGGCAAGGTGCGGCTGGGCGTGCTGGGACTCGGCGAAGCGTCGGCTTGGTTCGACACCAACGTCGTAGATGGAGCGGTGAATGCTGCCGGATGGATCACGCGCCTCACGGCGACCATTTCCAGTTGGTGGGATAAGTGGATCATCGATGGCATCGGCGTGAACGGTCCGGCGATTCTGGCCCGCATGCTGTCGTATCCCGCGCGCCTGTTTGAGTGGGGTCTGGTGCAATGGTATGCGCTGGTGATGACTGCGGGATTGGTCGGTTTCGTGTTTTATTACGTGTACCACTGAGCTGCGAGCTGTGAGCTACGAGCTTCGAGCAAGCATGTGCTAGATCGCTCGAAGCTCATAGCTCGAAGCTCGAAGCTAACATGCAAAATCACATACTGTCGATCATTCTCTTCACGCCGCTCGTAGGCGCGCTGGTTCTTCTGTTCGTTCCCAAGGAGAACAAGGACGCCATCCGCTGGATTGCGAATATATTCGCGCTTGGCGGCTTTCTGATCTCAGTGCCTCTGGTGCCGATGTTCTGGGCGCAGCGCTTCCAGCCTGGCTTCAAGTTCATGGAGGGCACGCCGAACAACTGGATTCCCTCGATTGGCGCGGGGTACGTGATCGGCATTGACGGCATTTCTTTTCTGCTCATCATGCTGACCACGCTGCTGGGCTGGATCTCGATTCTGTCTTCGTGGACGGCGATTGAGAATCGCGTCAAAGAATATTACATCTGGTTTCTGATCTTGCAGACCGGCATGCTCGGCGTCTTCATGTCGCTGGATTTTTTCCTGTTCTTTGTTTTCTGGGAAGCGATGCTGGTGCCGATGTATTTGCTGATCGGAATCTGGGGTGGGCCGCGCAAGCTTTACGCGGCGATCAAGTTCTTTTTGTATACCCTGGCTGGTTCGGTGCTGATGCTGCTGGGAATTTTGTTCTTATATTTCCACCACCAGCATTTGACTGGGGTCTACACGTTCAGCCTGACGGCGCTATATGAGACGGCGCCGAAAATTTATTCCGATCCGGCGTACGGGCCGACCATCGCGACCATTCTTTTCTTCGCCTTCTTCTTCGCGTTCGCGATCAAGGTGCCGATGTTCCCCTTTCATACCTGGCTGCCGGACGCGCACGTGGAGGCGCCGACCGCCGGATCTGTCATTCTGGCAGGCGTTCTGCTGAAGATGGGGACGTATGGCTTCATTCGGTTCTCGCTACCGTTTTTCCCCGATGTGTTAACGCACACGAAAGTGCGCGGCTGGATGATCACGCTGTCGCTCATTGCGATTATTTATGGCGCACTCGTGTCGCTGATGCAGAAGGATATGAAGAAGCTGGTGGCTTATTCGTCGGTGAGCCATCTAGGATTCTGTACGCTGGGGATTTTTGCGTTGAATTCCGCGGGCTTGAGTGGATCGGTGTTGCAGCAGATCAATCACGGGATTTCGACTGGGGCGCTGTTCTTGATTGTCGGCATTCTTTATGAGCGGCGACACACGCGCGAAATTTCTGAGTATGGTGGCATCTCGAATGTGATGCCGGTTTACGCCACGATCACGATGATCATGTTTCTGTCTTCGATGGGATTGCCGCTGCTCAACGGTTTTGTCGGCGAGTTTACCATTCTGCAAGGCACGTTTATGGAGAAGTGGCAGTGGGGCGCGTGGGCCGTGCCCGGCGTAGTTCTCGCTGCTGCGTATCTGCTGTGGCTTTACCAGCGAGTCTTCTTTGGAACGGTCACGAATCCCAAGAACGAAAAATTGCATGACCTGACACCGCGCGAGGTACTGACGTTCGTGCCGTTGCTGATTATGGCGTTCTGGATTGGACTTTATCCCAAGCCGTTCTTTCAAATCCTTGAACAGCCGGTCAATCAAATTGTCCAGAATGTTCATAATCCGCAGAGCGGTGGCGCAATGAACGCGGCGCTGCAGGCGCCCGCGGTAGCTCCATCGGAATCTTCCATGCCAATGGAAATGCCGGCTGAGACGCAATCGACGAAGGGGAAGAACTAGTGGCGCCTACGTTTAGTGGGATCGATTACCTGCTCGCGCTGCCGGTCATCCTGTTGACTCTGTTTGCGCTCGGGATTCTGCTGATCGATCTGATGATCCCGCCCGAGACCAAGTGGGCGAACGCGGTCACGGCGCTTATTGGCGTGCTGTTCGCTACGGGCGCAGTGATAAAAATTCAGCTCTGGATGCAGGAGAGCCCAACCACGTCCATGGGCGCGCCCGGCATGATGGGCACCGTGCTGGTGGATCGCCTGGCGATTTATTTCTTCTGGCTGTTCCTCGCGGGTGCTGGAATTTCCATTCTCATGTCAGTGCGCTACATGAAGACGGAGCACGAAAACCATGGCGAATACTATGCGCTGATGCTGCTCTCGGTTGTGGGGATGATGTGCATGGCCGCGGGCCTCGACATCGTTCTGATTTTCATTGGCCTGGAACTGATGGCGATCTCGACCTACGTGCTGGTGGGATTTTTGCGCCGGAATCGCCGGTCGAACGAAGCGGCGCTGAAGTATTTATTGTTAGGTGCGTTCTCCTCGGGAATTTTTGCTTACGGCTTGTCGTTGCTTTACGGTCTCACCGGGAGCACGAATCTGATCGCGATTCGGAGCCGATTGGCCCAGCTTCTGGTGAAGGATCCGCACAATCCGATTGCCATCGTTGCCCTGGTGACGACCATGGCGGGCCTGCTGTTCAAGATCGCCGCCGTGCCCTTTCACCAGTGGGCTCCGGACGCTTACGAGGGTGCGCCGACCTGCATTACGGGTTTTATGTCGGTCGCGGTGAAGGCCGCGGGATGGGCCATGCTGCTCCGCATCCTGCTCTGGGGATTCCTCCCCATGCGCGCGATCTGGGTCCCGATGCTGGTTTTCGTTTCGATCGCCACGATGACAGGGGCGAACTTTGCCGCCCTGACGCAGACGAACACGAAGCGACTGCTGGCGTATTCTTCGATTGCGCATGTCGGCTACATGCTGCTTGGCCTGATTGCAGGGACGGCAGCCGAGGTCAGCGTGGACGGGATTAAGGGAATCCTGATCTATCTGATGGTTTACACCTTCATGAACCTGGGCGCTTTCGGGGTGATCACTTCGTTGCGCCATCGCAATGTGATTGGCGATGAGATCGACGATTTGAACGGCCTGTATTCGCGCGCGCCGGTGGAAGCCGTGCTCATGCTGATCTTTTTGTTATCGCTGGCTGGCATCCCGCCGCTGGCGGGGTTCTGGGGCAAGTACTTCATCTTCTTCAGTCTGATCGAGAGTGGCCACTACGCGCTGGCTGCTCTGGGCGTGCTCTATTCCGTCTTCGGGGCGTATTACTACCTCAAGATGGCCAACGCGATGTTGATGGGCAAGTCTGAGGAGCACGGGATGCTGCCGGTAAGCTGGACCATGCGGGCAGCGTTGGGGATAACTGCGTTCGCTACGCTCTTCATCGGAGTCTTGCCCAACTACTTCATCAACATCGTCAACTGGTCGCTCAGTATTGCGCAGAATGGCGCGACGGCGCAGTTGATGCGGTAGGACGGCGTCAGCCATCAGAGCTCAGCATTGCGCACCCAGTATTTACTAATTGGCGTAAAATCCCCTTGGTGCCGATCCATGTCTGCCGATCCAGATTCCAACAACTCCGATCCCGGGCGAAGAGAGAATTTCTGGGTGCAGGCGGCGCGTTACAGCCAGTTGGCGGTGATTTTTCCTGCGGCGCTGGTTGTGGGATGGCTGGTGGGCGCCGCTCTTGATCGGTGGCTGCACACGACCTGGCTTTATCTGGCCGGCATCTTGTTGGGCATCGCCGCTGGTTTCATTGAGCTCATCCGGTCGGTGATGCGCGACACGAAATGAAGGGTGAGCGCGTGTCCCAAGCGGCACATATCGAAATGAGCCTTGTACCCGCCGAAACTTCAGAACACTTTTATTCGGGAGCCCTCTCGCGCATTCGCCGCGTCATGCTTGCGCTCGGTCCGCTGTTGGTGGCGGTGGTGTGGTGGAGGTTTGGCCTGCGTCCCGCGCTGGGATTGGCTTTCGGATGCGCCATCGCTTACCTGAATTTTTATTGGCTCAAGCGGGTGATTGCCGGTTTTGCCGATCGCGCCACGGGCGCGGCAACCTCTGAGACGGGGCAGGGAATTGTTTTTCGCTTCCTGTTTCGTTATGTTTTGATGGCCCTCGGCGCCTATGTTATATTGACTGTTTCACCCGCGAGCCTGAATGGGCTTCTTGCGGGCTTATTTTTGCCCGTGGCCGCCATTGTCTGCGAAGCGGTTTATGAAGTGTATGCGGCGGTGTCGCGCGGAATTTAGCAGCATCTTTGAATTCATTTAATTTTTAAACCCAGCGGCTCAAAGCTTTTTCTTATGCCTGAACAACTTTGGTTCACCGCACTGCTAAACCGATTATTCGCGGGCCCGGTTACTTCGTTGCTCCGCGCTGCGCACATCGAACCGCATCATCCGAATGCCCCGATCAGCAACTCGTTCGCGATGGAACTTTTGGTTTTTGGATTCCTGGTTCTTTTATTCGTTCTGCTTCGTTCGCGGCTTTCGGTGGAGAGCCCCGGAGCGCTGCAACATGCTTTTGAAGGAATCGAGGGGTTCGTACAGGGGCAAAGCAACGAGATTATCGGGCACCACAGCGAGCCTTATACGCCATTCCTGGCGACACTTTTCTTTTTCATTCTGTTCTGCAATTTGTTGGGCGTGATTCCGGGATTCGAGTCGCCGACGGCGGTGCCGATCGTTCCTTTGGGATGCGCGCTCTGCGCGTTTGTGTACTACCAGGCGCAGGGATTCAAGCACGCGGGAATTGGCTACCTGAAGCACTTTGCCGGGCCGATGCCCGCGCTGGCGCCGCTGATGGTGCCAATCGAGTTAATCAGCCACCTGGCGCGCGTGCTGTCGCTCACCATCCGTTTGTTCGCCAACATGTTTGCCGGCGATATGGTGACCCTGGTTTTCTTTTCGCTGGTTCCGATCGGCGTGCCGATTATTTTTCTGGGATTGCACATCGGCGTTTCGCTGCTCCAGACGTACATTTTTGTGCTGCTGACTACGGTTTATTTGCAGGGTGCGGTTTCGGAAGAGCATTAAAGGCAGTGGTTAGTGGCTAGTGGTCAGTGACCAGTAGAAACTGACTTGAATACGGTTTAGGTTTTTGCTGGCCACTGATCACTGGCCACTGATTTTGAGCCGCGAGCGTGAGGGCGTCTGCACGGTATGGCGTCAACCACCCACTGGCGGTATTTCGTACGAGGAGAAACACAATGAGCCGAAACACACTGGGTAAGTTGAGCAAGCTGTTCATGGTACTTTCCGTACTGTCGTTTGCCGTCCCTGCCTTCGCGCAGGGCGAAGCTGCGGGTGGAACCAACTGGGTCGCCATCGCCGCTGGATTTTCCATGGCTTTTGCCTCAGGCATTTGCGCGCTGGCGCAGGGGAAGGCAACCGCAGCCGCGGCCGAGAGTCTGGCGCGCAATCCAGCCGCTCGGCCGGGCATTCAATTGGCGCTGATTTTGGGCTTGGCGCTGATCGAGTCGCTGGCGCTGTATACCCTGGTTATTATTTTCGCCAAGGTAAAGTAGCCAAGGCTCCGCGGTGGAGGGTCTGGAAATCGAAAAGCCTCTGCTTTCCAGCAGAGGCTTTTTTAATTTTCGCCGGCGGCTAGGGAAGCTTGCGTTCCCCGCTCCACTCCTGCTCTTTATCCTTATCTTTTTCCCTGGCAGCGCTGTTCACGGCTTCGACGAGCAGGCGGCGCAGGCGGTAACGGCTTTCGAGGTCGGTGTTGACGATTTCGAATCCCACTTCGTTGACGCGTGCGCGGCGCAGCAGGACATGCGCCTTGATCTTCTGCCGCAAGCCAACCGAGATTTCCAGATTAGCTTCGCTGCCGATGCGCAGATTGTCTTCTTTCGTGCCTCGGCCGCCACCCAGGCTCAACTCTCGAACCAGGATTCTTGATTTGCCCCACGAACTGCCGATGCTGGCGCTGATCGAACGTGGCAGCACCATGCGCTCGTAGCGCCGCTGCCGCACCCAGGGGCAAGCAGGCGCGGTATCCAAAGGCGCAATCGCGAGCTCCACCGGCTCCAGGCCGCTATCGGAGAGGATCTGCGCACTGTAACGCGGATCGGTTTTGGATAAGGCCTGGGCCGCGGCGATGCGCAGCTCGCGGTGATAAACCCAGCCGAAGGTTTTTTTGGTCTCGACAATCTCGCGCAGCAGGGTCAACGCCTCCATGTCGCGCAGCCGGCCCAAGGACTCAATGGCCTTCAGTTGAATGAAGGGCGAGCGGGAAACGGATTCCCCCGGCTTGGCCATGGCTTGCAGAGGCGGAGCGGCGGTGAGGTCGCCGCTCATTCCGATTTCGTCGATGGCCTGGGGCAGCACGACGGAATCGAGAACCTCGGCGAGTTCCAGCAAAGTTCTGCCCCGATCGGGGGCGGCTCCAAAGGCAATCTGGCGGACCACGATGTCGTGATAAAAACGGTTCCACTCCGGCAAACGCGCCGGGAGCAACTCGAGGAGCGTACCCACATCCAGGCGGCTCAGCAGGCCGACAACTCCCGAGGCCTGCCGTGCCTGACCGGTGCGCAATATCTCGCGCACCTGCGCCAGGGCAGAGGTTCCCATCTGCTTGACCAAATCGACCATGCGGTCGCATTCGTCACGGCGCATGCAGCGGAAGAAACGATCGGCCAAATGTTCGGCGCCGGCCTGGCTGGTGCGGCGCAACACGACCAGCAGATCCGCCGGCACAGGATCGAGGCGCAGCGCTTCTTCGATATATTCAGGGACCCGATTTTCCACGCCCACGCGGGGGCGCAGGTCATTCACCATCACGGGCCGCTGCTGCATGATCAGATCCATCCCGTTGCAGACTTCATTGACGGCCAAATAGTTTTTGGCCTCGCTGGCTTCCTGGCTGAGGCGCACGAAGGCCGCGCTGAGCAGGCTTTGCAGCTCTGGATCTTTTTCCACGCAGAGCTGTTCGCTGACCCGGTGGATGGCGGTGCCCATGGGTTCGCCGCCCAGGCGGGCGTAAAGATCGGCGAGTTGATTCAAGCCAATGGCGGTTTTGCGGCGAGGTTCCTGATCGTTGGTGGACAGGCAACTCGAATAATTGTTCAGAATCGCGGCAGAGGTTTCGTTGTCATCGCGATCGAGCAACAGTTCGACGAACTGGCGCAGATTTCGCGGAGGCACGCAGGGCGCTTCGTGGGAAAGGAGAACTGTCTTTTTTCCGGACTCCGGCACTTCCGCCCAGAACATCCGATCGAGAATGTCGGCGTGCGATTCGACGAGAATGCCCGCCTTGTTCATTTTGTCTTCTTGAATTTTCAGAATCTGGCGCAGCGAATCCATCTGCCGGCTCATGTGCTCCATCATCTGATGAACCGCATTCACCTTGATATCGCCCTTCTGGTAACGCTCCAGGGCGAAGCGGATGGCCATGTGCTCGGCGGCTTTCATCAGCAGTGGCGTGTCTTCCTGCTCGGTCGTTGCCTTCGCCGCCAGGGTGCCCAGCAACTGCTGGAGGTTCAGCCGGGTGTTGGGAGCGGTTTCGCTGACTTCTTTCTGCAGATCTTCCGGGCTGAAAGTGGGATCGCTCTGGGCGTTATTCTGGACCTGGCCGAAGCGGGTGAGCAACCGGATGGCTTGAATCACTTCGGCTTCCTGCAGGGGGACGACGCCGCCTTCCCACGCCGTCGCCGTAGCCGCGCCAGCCGCATTTCCACCCTGAGGTGCTGGTCCGGCAACCCAATGACCGGGCCCGCTCGGAATCGTTCCGAAGGGCACACTGTCGCCGCCTTGTCCTCCGCCGCCACCTCCGCCTCCGCTGCCTGCGTTGGCGCCCTCGGCCGCGGCGATCAATTGCAACAGCTTCTGAGGATCGTTCAACCATTGTTTGAACTCTGGTCCAAGGGTTTGCGCGGCGATCTGCGCGGCCACGCTGATGTCGCCGGTGAGGGGATCGGCGGCAACGAATTTCACTTCATTAATCTTGATCGTGCTGGACTTGCTGCTGTCGCTGCCCAGAGCTTCTTTGATCTGCTTGGCAACGTCCTGGGCTTTGGATCCCGCTACGGTGAAAGCGCGCACCAGGCGGGCAAAGTCTTCTTCGGTCACGTCCTTGGAGAAGTGCAAGCTGGCCAATCCCGCTGTGCTCAGAAGCTGCCCAAAGCTGCGTTCGGTTTGGCCGGCTTCGAGCGGAACTCCATCCAGCAATAGTTTGTTATCGGAGACACCCAGCAAAAAGCCGCCGTCTCCCGCGGTGGGCAGCCCGTTCTGCAACTCATTCCACGCGGTCTCGAACTGCGCCTCGGTGCGCTTGTGGTCCGGACCATACATCCGGGCATACTTAATGAGAATGTTCAGGCTGTGAACAAACGCCCGAGCGGAGGTCGCCCGGTTGGCGTGAAACGTCTTTGCGTCATTCTTCGCGTCGATGATAAAACACCCCTGAACCGCGGCTATCCGGAGCTATAGGCAATAAAAGATTAAATCCAACAGGTAAGCCCCGCACATTACGGAGGTAACGGCGAAAATCAGGCAATGGGACGATCGAGTTACCGGGACCGTTGGGACGAATCGAATTGAGCAACCCAGGCCTTTCTTCACCCAATCCACGGATGATAGAGGTACTGGCATTCGCGCGCATCTCCGGCGAAAATAGACGGTTACAAAGATTGTTTTTTCGAAACCTATGGCCTTGACCGCGCGCAACCCGATCGGTGGAAAATCTCTCGCCAAGAAAGCGGCCGTCCCGAAGACCACGGGCCTGCGCTACTGGATGGAACAGGTGTTGGAGCAGTGTGAGCACGTTTCGGCGGATTTTGGCGCGGACCCCGTCCACGACCTGCGGGTTGCGCTGCGCCGCTGCCGATCCTTGGCCGATGGCATGCGGGCGCTCGATCCGAATCCAGATTGGAAAGCCATGAGAAAGGCAGGTAAACGCCTGTTTCAGCGCCTCGGCGACTTGCGCGACGTTCAGATCATGATGGAGTGGATCGAGAAGCTGGAGAAGTCTGGTCCGGAAGCTGGCAGCGAAGGGGTTGAAGCGGCGGATGGGGCGGCCTCGGCACAAAAGGATGAGACGGCGCCAGAGCGGGCTGGCCCGCCAGCATTCGGCGATCCGGCAGGCGAAGCGCTGCTAAAAATCCTGAAAGGGCGGGAGCAGGAGCAGAAGCTCGAGGCCCACGCGGCGCTAGAAGAGTTTGACCGCAAGCAATGGCGGCAATGGAGCAAGGCCCTGCCCGCGCGTGCCGCTCGTTTTCGCCCGGGCAGCGCTCTGTTCAAGCATGTTGCTCTGGAGCGCTGGACCGAGGCCCGCGAGTTGCACGCCCGCGCCTTGCGCAACCGCTCACAGGTCGCACTGCACAGCCTGCGCATCGGCATTAAACGTTTTCGCTATATCGTGGAAAACTTTCTTCCGGTGGAGCATAAGGCCTGGAGCAATGACCTTAAAGCGATCCAAGATCTACTCGGCGACGTGCACGACCTTGATGTGCTGTGGTCTACCGCCGTTTCTTGTCATGTGTTCGCAGACGCCGATTCGCGCCAGCGCTGGCATCGCCGGATCCTTGCCGAGCGCAATCCGCGCATTGAGAAATATCGCGCCAAGATGCTCGGCCCGGATTCGCTCTGGCACGTCTGGCGCGCGGCATTGCCGCAGGGGAAACAGATTCAAGTCCTCGCCACGCGCAGGATGAAGCTTTGGGCAGGCGGTCTTGACCCGGATTTTCCTCACTCCGAGCGCGTGGCCAGCTTGGCTCTTCAACTCTATGACGGCCTTCTGGCCACGGGATGGCAGCCTTCAGTGGACAGCAGTTCGGCCCGTTCCAGCCTGTTGGCGGCCGCTCTGCTGCATGATGTGGGCAAGTCGGAGGGCAAGAAGGGACATCACAAAGCATCTTTCAACTTGATCCGCGCCCACGGGAACCCGCTGGGTTGGAAGCCGGCGGACTTGCAGCGAGCCGCAATTATCGCGCGTTTTCATCGCGGAGCTTTGCCGCGCAGAAATCACAAGTCGCTGCGCGATCTGCTTCCGGACGAGCAGAAAGGCACGATTCAGCTGGCCGCGATTCTTCGCCTGGCGAATGCGTTGGATGCGGCGCACGACGGCCAGATTCGACGCATTCAGATTGAAAATGTTGCAAGCCGGAATGGTACGGCAAAAGTTGCATCACGAGCTGCGACGGCTCATCGATTCTTACGCAAACCGGCCGCTCTCCGTTCCAATGAAGCCCTGGTCATAGCTGCCGAAGGCTACGCGCCTTTGGGAGCATCCGCTCAAACGATTGCGGCGGAACGCCATCTGCTGGAAACCGTGCTGCGCAGGCCGGTCCTGATTCAGCCGATGAAAGCCAGCGTTCACCGGGTTGGAGCCGGCGGGTCAATCTCTGGTTGATGACATGACATGTTATCGATGCCGGCGGCTTGGCTGTTTCCCGAACATTCGTGCATCGTAGCGAAGCGTTTCCAACTCGTGGACGACAATCTTCCGAAAGTCAGGATGCGCCGGATTGATCAGACAGTTGTTCTCGCCCGGAGCAAGTGCAGAAGGGACGAGCAGCAAACAATGTTCACTTTTGCGTGCGAATTCATCGCCGAAGCGGGCCAGTTCCGGCGGAGCGGCCGGGTCGCGCCATCGGGGCGGGAGATTCGCAGCCGAGAGCGTCTCTGGTTTCAGATCGCCGGGGACTTCGGCGATGGCTAGAACCAGATCATCGGGAGAGTCATCGGGCTCGAGGTGCACGAAAAACTCCAGCATCGCCAGCGACTGATGTTCGGAAGCGTAACTGAGGCGGGTTCCTGGGCTCGACCAGCGGCCACCGTACCGGTAGGCTCCTTCGCCATCGAAAGGGGCGCGGGCGTAGGCGCGGCGCAGCACCCGGTAGATTCGGTTCAACTAATTCCGCCGTAGGCGATGCGGCCCAAAATATTTTCCACCTGGCGGGCGCCGACTTCGGTGTCGATGGCGGCCACGGGAGCCACTCCGCCCAGCGCGCGATTGGGATGCTTGAGCCAGCGCCGGGCGCGCTCCTGATCGCCGAGGTATTCGTGGGCAATGGCCACCAGACGCGCCAGGCGATAAAGGCGGTCTGATTCGTAACGCGCCAGCTTTCCGCTGCTGCGGCGACGCTGCAGGCTGCGCGGAGAGAGATCGAGCGCTTGGGCGAGTTCTTTCAGCGTCAGACCGGAGGTGCGCATGAGTTGCTCGACCACGGCCGGGGGGAAGCCGTCGCGGATGGCGTTGCGCATGTCGAGATCGGTGGAAAAGCTGCGGCCGAGGGTGCGCTTGCCGCCTAATTCTGCCACTACTGCGCGAAGTTCATTTACCATTCTGTCGCTTATTATAGCGACAAATGGCGCAGGTAAGCAACGGTTAGTATTCAATGCGGTACTTTCAAATGCACTGGTCTCCGGATACAAATATTACTTAGTTTGCCGGAAGCCGAAAGCCGATTTTATGACTCACGCTCAACTGGTCGAAAAAGCTGTCAACTGGCTGCGCCGCTACCGGTGCGGAGTCGTGCTCTCGGAGCAGGCTTGCGTCAGCGGCGAAATGCCGGATGCGATTGGATGGAAGCGCGCCTGCCATTCTGTACTGGTGGAGTGCAAAGTATCGCGGTCAGACTTTTTGGCGGACCGCGCCAAGCCATTCCGGCTCAAGCCTGAGCAGGGAGTGGGATGCGAGCGATTTTATCTTGTGCCTGCTGGGTTGGTGCGGCGGGAAGAACTTCCTCAAGGTTGGGGATGGCTCGAACTTCGCCGGGGCAGAATTGAGATGGCGCAGGCATCAGCCAAGAACCTGCGTACGGCCACTGGCTTCCGCTATGAAATGAATCTTCTGCTGGCCAGCTTGCGCCGTGTCGAGCTTCGCGTAGAACCCCAGAGCATCACCGACTTCTTGAAGTGGAAGAATCGCATGGCGGAATACAATCGGGGGACCCTGCCGGAAGGAATTGCTCCCGCTGAGGAAGAGCTGAACGTCTTCCTCGAGGCTGAACCGACCGTATAGGCTATTCTGCGAAGCATGAGAGCCGCAGCCTGGCCTACAACTCTCTTCGTCCTTCCATCGCTTTCAGCATCGTGATCTCGTCGGTGTACTCGATGTCGCTGCCAACCGGGATGCCCATGGCGATGCGCGTCACCTTGACCCCGGCGCGCTTGAGCTGCTGCGAGAGGTAAGTTGCGGTGGCTTCGCCTTCGACTGTGGGATTGGTGGCGATGATCACTTCATCCACGTTGCCGGAGTCGACGCGGCTGATCAGATTGCTAATGCGCAGCTGATCGGGGCCGATGCCGTGCAGCGGAGAAAGCGATCCGTGCAGAACGTGATAGACGCCGTTGAAATGTTTGGTTTTTTCGATGGCGGCAATGTTGGTGGGCTCTTCGAGCACGCACACCAGGCGCTGGTTGCGGGTTGCGCTGGTGCAGTAGACGCAGGGGTCGACGTCGGTGATGTTATTGCAGACGGAACAGAGGCGAAGGCTGGCTTTGACGTCGCGGACTGCGGCTGCGAGGGCTTCGGCGTCTTCGTCACTGGCGCGCAAAATGTGAAACGCTAGCCGCTGAGCGCTCTTCGAGCCAACACCCGGCAACTTCTTCAATTCGTCAATCAGACGGGACATCGGTTCAGCAAACTTAGACATAGAGTGGATTTAGTAATTGGGTAATTTAGTAATTTGGTAATTTGAAAATTGCCAATCAATCTGTTTTTCCAGAGTTCGCCGAAAGCGTTGTTGCGACGCCAAAAATCAGAAGGCCATAAATGACAGCATTGATGACGCACGCAATTTCTGCACCTTTTGCATAAGCACCCACTGCCTGGACTAGACAATCCAGAAACCCTCCGCAAGATTGCGGCTGAGCAAATCGAAACCCGAGCAACACCCCCGGCGAGATCACAAGACGCAGCCAGTCAGGAATGTGTGCCTTGTCTGAAATCGTAAAGGCCAACAAAGCGGTCGGGATTGACAGAAGCACGGAAATGATTGCCCGCCTCGATGCTGCACCGAGTATTGGCGGACGATTTCCGATTACGCGCTCGATTCGTTGGTACGGCAGTGGCATCTGAAATTACCAAATTAGCCAATTACACAATTACAAAATTCCGCCCATTCCGCCGAGCATGCCGCCTACGGTCGATTGCATGGCTCCATCGATTTTACGGCCGGCTTCGTTGACGGCAGCCAGTACCAGATCCTGCAACATCTCTACATCTCCGGACTTCACGGCTTCGGGGTCGATGTGGAGACTCAGCAGTTGTTTCCGGCCATCCATTTTTGCCGTGACTGTGCCTCCGCCGGCGGAGGCTTCGACGACGGTTTCCTGCATCTTCTTTTGCAGGTTTTCGTACTGCGTTTTAGCTTTCAACATCAGTTCTTGCAGGTTGAATCCGCCCATAAAATCAATGACCTCAGTCTCGGAAGGTCCGTTTTCTAGCGCTTTTCTTTGTAATCGATTACCGTGCGGATCTCGGCGCCAAATTTTTCTTGCAGGCGACGGACGACCGCGTCCTGCTCGGCACGTCCCCGGCCTCCGACCTTAGATCCGCTCGTTTGGGTCGACGAAAATTGTGTGGTCGAGCCATTCCGCTTGGCGCCGTTACCGTCGGATGAGATGGCGCCGGGCATGATTTTCAGCTTGACCGCCCGCCCCAGAATGCCGCTGGCTGAAGCGATCGCCAGCCGCCGAGCGTCGTTGCTGACCGACATGTCAACCACGGTCTGCGACTCCGAGACCCTGATCATCACTTCGTTGGCTTCCACCGACCATTCCCCGCCATCCAGCATGGAGACGAGGATGCGCTGGTTTCCATCGGCCAAGGCCTGCAAAACTGCAGCGCGCAATTTCTCGATGGGAGCGGCAGCAGCGGCTGGCTGAGGAACGGACTCCAACTTCGGTTCTGGGGCAGGCACGGGCGTCACAGGAAGGTTGGCGGCCAGATTCGCCGGTGCTGCCGCGCCCATCACCACCTGGGGCGGCGTGCTACTGGCGACGATTCGCGGTCCAGCGGCCTGGGCTGAATCTGCGGGCGACTCCTGGCGGGGAGTGCCTTTGCGCGCGGTGTCGGCGGCAAAGGGCGAAACCTGATTGCGAGCTGGTGTGACTGCTTCCGTGCGCCTCTCGAATATCGCCTGAGCCGGGGCTGAGGCTACGATGGCAGGACGTCCCGGAGTTCGAGGAGCATTGGCACCGCCTGCGGTTGCGGTCGAAGCAGCAGCCACGTCGCTGAGCAATTGCTCGATGGGCAATAGTCGTTGCGCGTGGGCCATCTTGAGCAGACCAAGTTCGAGATGGAAGCGTTGCTCCTGCTTGTAGCCTAATTCGCTGTGCGTGCGCAGCATGATTTGCAGATGACGAGTCAGGTCTTCTTCACCGAACAGGGTCGCCACGCGCTCGACGCGCTCGCGCTCCTCGTTGGAGATTTGCAGCAGGGAAGAGTCTTTGCCGGCAATCCTGGCGACGGTGGCATTGCGCAGGAAGCGGACCATCTGCCGGGCAAAGTGAGTGGGGCTGTGACCTTCAGCGATGAGATGGTCGACTTCGCGCAGAATCTCTTCACTGGCGCCGCGCGAGACGGCCTGCATCACGTTTTCGAGGACGTGGGCGGGAGCTGCTCCGACCAGGTTGCGCACGGAATCGGCTGTTAGTTTTTGGCTGGAGGAAGCGATCGCCTGATCCAGGATGGAGAGCGCGTCACGCATGGAACCGTCGCCGGCCTCGGCCAACAGCGCCAGGGCGTCGTCATCGGCTTCGATGTGCTCGCGTCCGACGAGATCGCGCAACTGGCCGACGATGTCGTCGAATTTGACGGCGCGAAAACTGAAGTGCTGGCAGCGCGAACGAATGGTCTGCGGAATGTCTTCCGGTTGCGTCGTTGCCAGCATGAAGACGATGTGGTCGGGAGGCTCCTCCAGCGTTTTCAACAGCGCGTTGAAAGCCGCGTCGGTGATCTGGTGGGCTTCGTCGAGAATGTAAATTTTGAAACGATCGCGCGCGGGGCGGTAGCGCGCGGCCTCGCGCAACTCGCGGATTTCGTCGATGCCGCGATTGGTGGCGGCGTCGATTTCGATTACATCGACGGCATTGCCGGCGCGAATTTCGGTGCAGGATTCGCAAACGCCGCACGGTTCGGCGACCGGTTGGCCGGAGGAGCGGCAATTCAGCGCCGCGGCCAAAATACGCGCCACGGTAGTCTTTCCGATGCCGCGATGGCCGCTGAAGATGTATCCGTGGGCTGTGCGTCGCTGCTCGAGCGCATTTTGGAGAGTTCGGGTGACGTGCTCTTGTCCGATGACCTCGGAGAACTTTTGGGGACGATATTTGCGCGCCAGAACGGTATAGCTCATGAGCAGGAAGATACGATTATACGTGATCTAAACGTGGACAGGCGCGGATGCCGCAACACGACGTGTGTTAGCCGGCCGCGCAGCGGAACAGTAAGCGCTTGAGGCTGTCGCATCAACGAATCACAAGATAAGGTATCTTAGAAGGGGTGAACCATGGCCCTGATCAAATTTTCCATATCGCGTCCCGGGGCTGACCGAATCCACCACGTCAACGAGGAAGACGTGCGCATTGTCTTGAGCCGTATTCCTTCGAGCTTGTTGCATCGCCTCAGCGCTGTACATTTCAATGACAAGAGTCGCGGAGCGCGCATTTTAGGTTATGTAAGCCGGGGACGTTGGGAAATTGCCCTATGCGCTTTGCCGCCGCGTGTGAGCCTGACACAAGCACTTAGGATGGGCCAGACGCCCGAACAGTTCGGCGCAAGGCGAAGCCAAAAATGGCCGGTATTGGCCGTCCGCCGATTTATGCTCTATAACGTGCTCCTTCATGAACTCGGACATCTGCAACTTATCAACCGAGACACTCGTTCGGTACGCCTTAAGTTTGCGGATGAAAAATTGGCCCAAGCGTTCGCGGTGCAGTGGTGCAAGAATCTATGGTCGCAGCCGTTCGATCATCCTGATCCAGTTCATAATCCGCCGCGCCCGGACGAGTTCGCGTCAATTCCTCCAGACATGATTGCCAATCAGACATGGTCAATGAACGAGGCTTGCTAAAGCCGCCGCGCAAGCGATAGGCTGGTTGTCATCTTAATTTTAAGTGCGGACGGTCTGATGGCGATTTAATTCAGACTGCACAGGAGAGTGTTTTTATGCAACTGAAGCTGACAACCCAGGTGAAGGATGGAATTCTGATTGTGGATTGCACGGGAAGGATTGTGTT
>CAVQCP010000011.1:0-48800 GCA_963710965.1 uncultured Acidobacteriaceae bacterium
CGGGAGGGGGCAGTTCCGGTGCTGCCGGCACGGGGGGGAACGAGGGGCACGGTGGGTGAGTTCAAGCCTGGCTGGTGGGGCAGCGGGCAACTCGAGCAGCAGCGCCGTGACCAGCGGCGGCGCGACTGGCACGGGTGCGGCAAAAAGGTTGCGCACGCCGTGAACACCGAGAAGGCATGGTGGGCTGGGTTGTATTTTGCGGGGATCGCTTTCAGAGTATTACTCCTTGGGGCCGCAGGATGTGCCCTGCTTGACTGAACATTTTAGCAGAGGAAACTGCAACTACAAGGTCGACATCGGCCTCGCGGTTAGAGCGGGAATCAAGAACCCAGCCCTGGTCCCTGGCCATTGCGCAGGGAGCAGCGCAAGGCTCCTTCGATCACCACTCCTATCGATTATCTTATCGCTTATCCCAGAGCCTATTCGGCGGCGGCTTTAAAGCTCTGATCTACCGTCTTATTATCCTTCGCGGCGACGGTAATCTTCTGGTCCTGCTCGCCTAGTTTCTCCTGGACGAACGCGATGGTGTAATCGCCGGGGGGCAGTCCCTTGATTTCATACTTGCCGGACTTATCGGTGACCGCGAAAAACGGGCTCTTTACCACATTGATGTACATCTTCATCCACGGATGCTGGTTGCACTTAACCGGCAACATGATTTCTTCGCGGGCGAAATTCTTCTCCAGCGGAGCGGCGGACGGCGGTTGCGACTCGTTCCACTCGCGATTGTCTTTGGGCGTGGGATGAATATTGTGCGTGGTCATGTCGTCGTTCTTGATCTGGACGGTCTGTCCCGCCATCACCCCGAGCACATGCGGATGATATTTGCAGCCGCTCTGGTCGAGGACCACGGCATCTTTCGGAACATCGAAAGTGCGATTGCCGAGTCCGTCTTTTATATAGACGAAGACGTTGGCGAGATCGCCGTTGTCGACAACAATATTCTCGGATTCGTTCGTGCCCTTGCAGGCCGGGTCCTGGCTCATGTCGATCTTCGAGGGCTTGGGCGCGGCGCCATCGAATTTTACCGTGCCGCTTACCGTAGCCACGGTGGCGGGATCAATAGGTGTGGCTGCCGCTGCCGGCGCGGCTTCTTTTTCAGCCATCGTGTTGTTGGATTGCTCGGTATTCTCTTTTTTGTTGCAGGCTGCGAGCAGGAGCAGGCTGGCCAACGCCAGCGCTGCCAGGGATAGCATGCTCAAACTTTTCTTACTCATGATGTCGCCTCTCTCTATGGTTAGAAGTTAGAACCCATTGTGTTTTATTCTTGATGTCATTCGGCAAACCCACCATCTTATCGCGAACCACCGTTCAGTCCTGGATGAGATTCGACGGCTGCTTGCTTGTGATCAGTCTTCATTTGCACCGCAGCCTTCGCATGCGGCATGGATGCTGCTACTTTGCGCTGCTCCTCGGGCGTTAACTGGAAGATGTAATCGGTTAACAGCTTGCGGTGATCGCCGGTGTAGCCCTGGAACGATGGCGGCGTCGGTCCGGCGAAGACCCACTGATTATTTTCCTGCTTGAATAGGCCTGAAGGCATCGACGTTCCGGGGCTGACCGCTTGTGGATCGGTGATCCAGCGCTCCACCCAGTCGGGTTTGAGGCGCTCTTTCGCCAGCAGGAAATTGGGCGCGGTCGCGATCTTGTCATGATTCGGATCGCCAGTGGCGTGGCACTTCAGGCAAGGCGCCGCTGTACTTGAGAAGAGGCTTCGCGCCATATCCGTTTCCTTGCTGGTGAGCACCGGTACCTCTTCCGGGATGTAGGGCAGCGGTTGCTGCGACAGAGCCTGGAAGAAACGCACCAGCTTGCGCAGTTCGTTATCGGAGAACGAAAATGTGGGCATACGCACTTTCAAATACGGGCGCACGCCATTGCGATTGCTGTCGGTGGCGCTGAGCGCGGGGTTCGATAGGAACTTCCTCAACCACTCGGGATCGACGCGGTTGCCTTCGGTCAAGAGCTTGGGCGGCAACTGCTCCTGATTATCCGCATACTGCTTCAATCCCATCAGGATCGTCTGTTGCCCGGGGATGAACTGGTGACAGCCCATGCAGTTGTATTTCTTTACGATCCACCAACCTTCCTGAATGTCATGGCGCGCGTCACCCGGCTTATATTGATAGCTCTGGGGAAGGGAAGTTTCCTCGCTGCCCATCAAGAAGGTCGTGAGATCGAGCACCTGCTCTCTGGTCAAGTGCACATTGGGCATGCGCAGGGCTTCGGTTTCGGTCTTGACCATGCCCTGATCGTAGACATTGGGCTCGGCTAATTTGTGTTCGAAAAATCCTTTGTGGTCGTACCAGGCTTCCGTCGCGGGACCATCGGGCAGGCGCGCCAGATCTTCTTTGTTCTTGATCGGCTCGGCGTCTTTGCCGCCGCGCTGCGCGACTTCGGTGAAGAGCGCGAAGTCCAGGCGCTCAATCGGCTTGCTGCCTTCGTAGGTGAGTTCGGTGCCGATGCGGCCCTCGTCTTCAAAGCCGGCAATTTCGTGGCACCCGGCGCAGCCGTAATGACGAACCCACCTTCCTCCTTCAGCTTTCAGCTTCGGATCGTCCATAAATGACGCGTCGGCGTAAGAAGATGGCTCCTGCTTCTTTTGCGTCATTAAGAATGTTGCGATATCTTCGGCGTCTTCGGGTGTCAGGCGCAGGCTGGGCATGACGGTCATGTTCTGCACTTGCAGTTCGTGGCCGTCGTTAGGGCACTTGCTATGATCGAGATCGAAGACGTAGGGCAGTCCCTTCTTGGCGTAATCTTCCGGGCCGATATCTTTTTTCTCGTACGGACAGTAAGGCCGCGTGCGCTCGCGGGCGTTATGAACCCAGCGGACGAGATAATCGTAATTATCTTTTTCGCCAACCCGGGAAAGATTCGCGGCGAACGTGCCGCCGTGCATCTGATCGCCTTCACCAATCGAGTGGCAGGCCATGCATCCGCGACTCTCGAATAATTCTTTGCCGTGTTCGGCGTTGCCCGGCTTGTGCTGGGGAAGCGGATCGGTGAATGCCGATTGCCAGATGTAGGCCGAGATCGCCCGAATCTGATGGTCGGTCAGGCGGAAGTTCGGCATTTTGGTCGTGGGACGGAAATCGGTGGGCCTTTTCAGCCAGACCGGAATCCAGTTCTTATTCAGCTTGAGGCGGACGTTTTTTAAATTCGGCCCAACCTTCTTCATGTCCTGCATCAGGCTGTGCGATTGGAAATCAAGTTGTTGCAACCGGCCGTCCAGCTTGCTGTTGGCAACACGCAGATCGACGGCCTTGGTGTTGAGTCGATTCGCTTCGTCGTTCGACTCGGCGGCGTCAGCCTGCTTCATCAGGTACGCGGATTGCTTCAGGTTGTCGATCTTCTGGTTTTCAATCTGCTTGATCTGCTGGCTGACGGAGTTCAGATCTTCCGGTTCTTTGTCGTACCCTTCATAGCGATGGCAACCCATGCATCCGCGCTGGCGATAGAGATCTTTGCCATCGTTGATGGTCTGAAATTGCGTGTCTCCGCTTACCAGCACCATGTCGGCAGCGTGGCAATTCTGGCAGCCGGCTTGCGCGTTCTCTTTGGGAAACAGAGGCCAGAGCCAATGCTCATAATTTCCGTGAGCTTTTTCGACGCTGGTGGTGGCGCGTCCGTTGCCTTGATGGCAGGGTGAGCAGCCGAACTTTTCAGGATCGTGAATGCTCAACAATTCAGGTTGGGGATGGCTGGTGAAGGCCTCAGCGTATTCGTCGGGTCTCTTCTCGCCTTTTGCGGTCATCGACGCAAGCGTGATTTTCAGAGGCTCGCGCGTGTTCATGTGGCAGGATTCGCACCGGTCAACAATGTTAGCTTCAGCCACGTTGATCTGAACCATCGCCGGGTCCCATTCGGTGGCGCGTCTTTTTAATCCATCGATTTGCTGCGGCGTCAGGTCGACCATGTGCTCGGAGACGTAGGCGTCCATTTGCGCCTTGGCAGCGGTCACTGGCTTCAGGATTTCGCCGAGATCGAGGCTGAACCTGGTGCGCTCGTCGCGGATTTGGTTATATTTCTCTTCGAGTTGCGGAAATGTAAACTTCTGCTTGCTGCCGTCGGGAAATGTAACGGTGGCTTGTTCCGCCTTGTAAGCGTCGATTTCTTTTTGCTTGCTTGTCTTCGCCGAAGCGCTGGTGCTGGTTTCCAGTTCGTAGGTCAGCGCGTTGACGTAGGCGCGGCGATCGGTGAAGACGCTTTGCACCGCGAGCAAGCGGGCGCTCGCATCGTTTAGTTTTTCGCGGGCCTGGTCGGCTTGCGCTTTCGAATTCTGATAAGTTTTTTCGTAGCTCTGCTTCAGCGAGACGTACTGGGGATTCTGCTCGATCTCTTTTTCTGACGTGGCTGACTTCGATCGCGCCGTGTTGAGAAATGCCGTATAGCGGTCCTTCCACTGTCCCTGGTAGGCCTTCCACGGACGCTGGCCCCAGGCCTCGTCCCACAAAGCCCAGAACAGCGTGGCCATCAGAATGATGATGGCGATCAGATAATACGCCGCGTACGACTTGCTGGTGATCGGATCTTGCTCGAAGCTGGGTTGTTCAGGCACTGCTTCCTCCGAAAGACTTTCTTATGTCTCCGTCATTCCGAGCGACGCGAGGAATCTCTATAGCTGTCAGCCTTTCTGACTGATAGAGATCCTTTGACTTCGCATGACCGCCATTCGGCGATCACCCTCCGCTCGGATGACAAATCACACATTGAACCAGGGCGTAATCCACACATACTTGATGTGCCACAGAAGTCGCAGTCCCATCTTCAAGGGCAACGCCACCATAGTGAGTAAAAGGAACTGCGTGATGCCGAATTGCAGCAGGCTCATGCGTTTGAAATCCTTTGCCATGTATCGCCGGAAGAGCGAAAAGACAAGGAAGCCCCCCAGCGCGTAATAGCCGCCCACTACAATCGCTCCGAAAATACCCTTGCCCAGGTTCGAGGTGATGCCGAAAATGTCCGGGAGATCGCGGTTCACCTCGTAGATCTGCCGGTTGTGGTCCCACGTTTGCCCTGGCCAGAACCATTGCCAGCCAGGGCCTCGTATAAATGTTCCTATAATGATCATCGCGACCCACAGGATGATGAAGCCGAAGAGAAATGCGCTGATCGAAAACTTACGCTGCTTCCACGTGTAATAGCCGCTGCCGAGCGGATTGGTATCGACGTAGGGAATGACCATGAGGCCGACGATAATCATAGTCGGCATGACGACGCCGGCAATCCACGGATCGAAGTAGACGAGCATCTCCTGCAATCCGAGGAAATACCATGGCGCCTTCGCGGGATTCATGGTGAGGTTGGGATTGGCGGGCTCTTCGAGCGGCGCATTCAGTGTGATCGACCACACCATCAAAATAATGGTGACGATGATGGCGGCAAGAAATTCGATGCGCAGCAGAAACGGCCAGACGTGAACTTCTTTTTGCCATCCGGGCTTGAACGGCCAGGTCTTGCGGTGATGCGTTTTGGCCAGGGCGGCGTCGCCTTCGAGTTGCTCGATCAGCACGTCGTTCGCGTGCGCTTGCTTCCAGGCCAGATAAATGTAGAAGCACAAGAGCGGGATCAAGCCCACGATCGGCACGTTGTCTGGAGCGGAACAGATTTCCCAAAGTTGTCGCCAGTCCATAAGATTTCCACCTCATGTGGGACAGCCGCCCTCGGCTGTCCGCCGGGCAGAGCCCGGCAGTTGTTGTGGCGGATGCATCACCCGATCGAGCTTCGCTCGATAGACAGCCGAGGGCGGCTGTCCCCACACGAACCTTCTACTCTCCGGCCGCTTTCGGCCCTCGGCGTGGCTTATCGGCCTCGGCCTCCAGCATCACAGGAGCTGGGCCCGAGATTCCGCCATCTTTTCTTACCCGCCAGAAATGGACAATCATCAGGATCGAAGCCACGATGGGGATTCCGATGCAATGCCAAATGTAGGAGCGCAACAGAGCGTTGGCATCGACGATCGATCCGCCCAGCAGGCCGAAGCGGACGTCGTTGTAGGGCGTCATTCCCAACTGAGC
This sequence comes from uncultured Acidobacteriaceae bacterium, assembly GCA_963710965.1. Classification (GTDB taxonomy): domain Bacteria; phylum Acidobacteriota; class Terriglobia; order Terriglobales; family Acidobacteriaceae; genus Sulfotelmatobacter. The sequence continues at coordinate 6,021 of CAVQCP010000011.1, forward strand.
TCCAAAGGGTCCTTCGTGGCCGAGCAGCGGCGTAGCGCGCGCCATATTGGTCCCGACGGTGACGGCCCAGAATCCAAGTTGATCATCCGGCAGCAGATATCCGGTGAATGAAAGCAGAAGCGTGAAGACCAGTAAAAGCACTCCGATGTTCCAGTTAAATTCGCGCGGTTTTTTGTAAGACCCGGTGAGGAACACGCGGAACATGTGCAGCCAGACGCCGATCACCATCAAGTGCGCCGCCCAGCGGTGCATGTTGCGCAGGATTTTTCCGAAGGGAACGTCGTGCTCGAGATACAGCACGTCGCGAAACGCCTGCACCTTGCTGGGGTGGTAATAGAACATCAGCAGCACACCGGTGTAGGTGAGGATGATGAAAAGGAAAAATGTAATCCCGCCCATCCCCCAGGTGTAGCTATAGCGCACCGCATCGCGATTGATCTTGGCCGGATGCAGATGGAGGAAGACGTTGGAAAGCACGCCCAGTGCGCGGTTGCGCGGGGTGTCATCGTGCTTGTGGCGGAAGATCGAAGTATAGACCTGGGTTTTGGTAGGATCTTTCAGTCCCTCGATTTGTTCTTTCGCCTTGGTGGGGATGTCAACCTTCATCGCCTGAATGTCATCTTTCACGCGATCGACCAGTCCCACTTTGCCGTTCGGTTTGTTTTCGTCTGCCATGATTCCTCTTGAGCTTGTAACTCCGTTTCAACTCACCCGCGGGCGACGGCGCCCACGGTCACATGCTCCTTACACTCCCGTCAAAAAGGCACCGGGATCGTTAAAGTGGGTGGGCTGACCTTTCGGCCACTGATACAGCCGCGAGGTGTCGACGATGATCTGGCCATCGGGCGCCAGTTCGACCTTGGCGCGGTCCATGGGCCGCGGCGCGGGGCCTTCGAAGTTGATGCCTTCGCTGTCGTAGCCGCTGCCGTGGCAGGGACACTTGAATTTATTCTCGCTCGGCTTCCAATCGGGCGTGCAGCCGAGGTGCGTGCAGCGGGCGTAGATCACGAAGAGGCGATCCGGGGTGCGATCGACCCAGATACGATATTTCTGCTGAAACTTGGTATCGACTCCGAGGGAGAACTCCGAGGGATAGCCGATTTTGAAAACCGTGTTGGGTTCGAACAACGTGCGGGGAAGAAAAAATCGGAAGAAGGCGAGAAACCAGGCGGTGAGAAAGGCGGTCACGCCCACCCAGACTAAGCGGCGGCGGCGCTTATCGACTTCCGTATTCGAGGGACCGGCTGAGGAAAGTCCGCCGGCTGCCGCCGCTTTCGACGTTCCCACCGCGGGCGTGCCCACATACTTGGTGGCGTCCGCTGCACTGGCTGCGGGCTTTCCCGCTTCTGGATTCGGATTAGGCTTCCCGGCCTCCGGCTCCGCCATGATGCTCCCTCCTGAATTTTTATGCTATTCGAACAAAATATTTCTCCAACGATCACGGTCCTTCATCGCGGCCAGGCGCGCCTCGCAGCGGCTAAAGCCGGCTATGATACTTAGCTAACTTACGGCGCAGCTTAAGGCCGCGCCCCTTCAAAACAAAATCTTGGCGCAAATTCCTCAAGTGCCTCTACCTTTGGTGCACTTCTGCCCATCGCTGCAAACACAAGCTGTGCCAGAGCCGAGATAAACTTGGGCGAATCGTTGAGGCCGGCGCTCATCTCGAATTGCGTGATGCCCAGACGCATGGCTTCTTCGCGAGCTTCGTGATCGATCTCGCCCAGCGTTTCCACGTGATCGGAAACAAACGCAACTGGCACGATGCAGACTTCGCGTACCATTTCTCCGGCCAAATCGTGCAACGTGTGATGCAAGGAGGGCTGCAACCATTTGCTGGCGCCGACCTTGCTCTGGTAGCAGAGGCGGTGACGGTTGCGCCATCCTCCCCGCTGCATCAGGAGCCCCACGGTTTCCTCGATGTGACGCTGGTAAGGGTCGCCCTTCGCAATCACCGACATCGGAACGCTGTGCGCGCTAAACACGATCTCGGCGCGATCGGGGCGCGGAAAGCGCGAAAGCGCTTCCTCGACTTTCTCAATGATTGCGTCTAGATACATCGGATGCTGATAGAAGGGCCCGACGTTATGTACCGGCAGATCATCAGAATAGAGTCGTCGCCACTCGTTGAGGCTGCTGCCCGTGGTGGTGGAGGAGTATTGCGGATACATCGGCAGGAGCACTACTTCGTCGCAATGTGCTGCCTTGATCTGAGCAATGGCTTCCCGGGTGAAGGGATGCCAGTAGCGCATGGCCACGAAACAGCGGGCGTCCAGACCTTGACTTGAAAGCTCGGCTTGCAAGGCTTGCGCCTGCCGCTCGGTAAAGCGGCGGATGGGAGAGCCTCCGCCAATGGTCGCGTAATGATGCTGAACCTTGCGGGCGCGTGTAGTCGAAATCAACTTGGCCAGAGGTTTGCGTCCAATGCGGGCAAAGGGAAAATCGATGATGTCAGGATCGCAGAACAGGTTAAAAAGGAAGGGCTCAATCGCAGCCAGCGTGTCAGGCCCGCCAAGCTGAAACAGAACTACCCCCAAACGCCGTGTTGTACGCGTCATCCCCCAGAAACCCCAGAACGGTGGAATTTACTCCAACTCAGGGACGAGAGTCAATGGCGGAGATGAACTAAAAACAAAATAGTAAAGGCGCGGTGAGCGCCGCGCCTTGTTGTTGATGGAGAAAAGTGTTCAGCTTACGGCAATCGCAACTCGCCATGCTCGGGGACGACAACTTGCCGGCGTTGCCCGTCGTGCCAGTAGAGGACGCGCAGGATTTTCGGCACTTGAGGATCGGGATCAACTCCCATGCTGTGGTTGTCGACCACCACGAATAGCCTGCCATCGCGTTTCATGCTGCGCAATAATTCGGTGACATCGACGAAGTGTCCGGCGCCGCCGTAGAACGCGCGCATGATGTGAAACTCGCGGTCGTGATACTCGTATCCGCGATCCGGATCGAGGATCAAATGGACGTGGGCATTCTCGGGAAAGCGAAATTCTTCAACGTTGCCATCCCAGTGGCGAATGCGAATGAATAGTTCTTTGACGTGATTGCGGGCGGGATCAACTCCGAAGGTAGAATCGAACACGTCGAAGTCCAAGACCCCATCGTGCATGAACGAGCGCACTTGCGGAGTGACATCGACACGATGGTTGCCGGCGCCGTACTCTGCAGCCACGAGTTCACCGCCCTGGGCGGCAGCCAGATTAGCGAAAACAGCGAAAACAAAGATGCATGCCAGACTGCTCAAAACTGCCGTAAGTAAACTCTTCTTCATAACACCCCTTTTGCCCCAAAGACTGGTGAGGCCCCGAGTTGAGTTGAACGCGATTTAATTTGTGGTAGGAGTTGTTCTTGTATTTTGCATTTCTTCGATGACGGCGTCAGCAAACTGGGAGGTGCCGGCCAGGCCACCCGGAATATCTTTGGTGAGCCTTTCCGGATGGCGATAGACCTTTTCGAGCGCATTGCGAATTTGCGTGGAGGCATCGAACTCGCCGAGGTGGCGCAGCATTAAGAGCCCAGAGCGCAGCAGGGCGGTAGGATTCGCCAGGTTCTTGCCGGCAATATCGGGCGCGGAACCGTGCACGGCTTCGAAGATAGCGCATTCATCCCCGAGATTGGCGCTGGGGACAAATCCCAGGCCGCCGACAAAGGCGGCGCAGAGATCGGAAATAATGTCTCCGTACAAATTTTCCATGACCAGCATGTCGTACTGGTAGGGATTCATCACCAGTTGCATGCAGGTATTGTCAACGATGTGCTCGCCGTAGGTAATCTCCGGAAACCCCTTGGCCACAGTGCGGCAGCAGCGCAGAAAAAGGCCATCCGAAAGCTTCATGATGTTGGCTTTGTGGATGGCGTGAATTTTCTTGCGCTGGTTCTTGCGCGCATACTCGAAGGCGAATTTTGCAATTCGCGTGGAGGCCTTTTCCGTGATGATCTTCAAGCTTTCGACTACGCCGGGGACGACTTCGTGTTCCAGGCCGGAGTACAGGCTCTCAGTGTTCTCGCGCACGATGATTAGGTCAACATCTGGATAGCGCGTGGGAATATGTGGCAGATTTCGAATGGGGCGGAAGTTGGCATAGAGTTCGAACTTCCGGCGAAGCGCCACGTTAATGCTGGAAAAGCCGCCGCCGACGGGCGTAGTCACTGGCCCCTTTAGCCCAACGTGAGTGCGTTCGATCGATTCGATCATTTCTTTGGGGATGTATTCGCCGTGTTTTTCAAAGGCATCGGCGCCCACCTCGAACGATTCCCATTCAAACCTGACGCCAGTGGCTTCGAGAATGCGCACGGTGGCCTGGGTCACTTCGGGGCCAATGCCGTCGCCGGGGATGAGGGTTACTTTATGAGTCATGTGTCAACAGCCTTTGGGCACTCTTATTAATCTGTCGTTATCTGTCGTTCCGAGCGAAGCGAGGAATCCTGGTTTCTTGCCAGACAAAGAACATCGAACTTGATCATTTTTTGACGCAGTTTGCTAACCACTGCCCACTTTCTCTTTCGCTTTCACCAGATCTTTTAGCTCGTTCATGAATTCTTTTATGTCCTTGAAATCGAGATAAACCGAGGCGAAGCGGACGTAAGCGACTTTGTCGTAGCGTCGCAGGCGATTCATGATGAGCTCGCCCAGTTCGCTGGTTTTGCGCTCGCGCTCCTGCGATTCGATGACGAACGACTCGGCCTCGTTCACTATCTGTTCCAGCTTGCTGATGGGCACGGGGCGCTTCTCGCAGGCGCGCAGCAGGCCGTTCAATACTTTCTGGCGATCGAATTTTTCCCGGCGTCCATCTTTCTTTACGACCATGTAGGGAATTTCGTCAATGCGTTCGTAGGTAGTGAAGCGCTTACCGCATTTCAGGCATTCGCGGCGCCGGCGAATCGACTCCGCCTCTTTGCTCTCGCGTGAGTCTACGACCTTATCTTCGGCAAATCCGCAAAAAGGACATTTCATAGCTGGCGCTATCCCGAAAGTTAACTGGGCCGTGAAAAATGACTTTTCGGGATCACTGGAAATTGTAACAGGGGAACGAGGTTGGGCCGCGCAAGCTGGCAGGCTCGCGAATCTCACAAGGCATAAAGCCAAACCAAGGAACTGTGCACGCCGAGTTTATGGTTCAAGCGCTGGACCGGTCAGTTCCGCTTCTTCCGCTTGATGACTTTCTTTCGACAACTTCCGCAGAGATAATCGTTCGTGGTGAGCCAGAAACAAGCCGACCGGGACTACGGCTGCAAACGTGACCAGCCATAAGAGGATGCCGCAACTGGCCGCCATTTCGGGCGGCACATCGAACACGCTGGAGAGCGCGGCAATGGTTGCCATCTGCGAACCCCCACCCACTGCTGGCAACTGCAGCATGGAGCCTAACATGCTTGCTCCCATGAGAATCAGAAGCTGGGAAACTGGAATTTCCAGCGAAGCCACGCCGTACGAGTGAGTAACTTCCTGGTAGGCGAGGGCGATGATGTACCACATCCCGACCGAGACCAGCGCCAGCCAAAGCATGGCGAGCGGGCTGTGAATGGTATCTAGACCGGCGCCGAACTCGCGTACCTTCTGCGCTAGTTTGTGGCCAAAGTTGGCGGAAAGATGGCCAAAGCGCTCTTCGACCCAGCGCGCCACGGCATCGCCGCTGCGACGGACTATGACAGCCCCTACCGCAAGCAGGGCTACGATTCCGATCAGAAAGAAACCACCTTCCCGAAAACGCACGTAGTACTCGGGATGCGGGATTGCCGGCAGAGCGCTGGGCAGAAAAATGGCCAGCACCATCAGGACGGTGAATGCGCCGACATCGAAGATGCGCTCCACCGCCCAAACTGCGAGTTGTGAGGAAAAGGGAAGGTTGGTGCGGCGGGCGATCAAGTAGGGGCGAATGAATTCCCCAGCCCGGCCGAGTAGGGCGAGACCGGTGAATCCGATTAACGTCGGAGACGTAAGCTCCAGCACAGTCGCTTTTGGTCGTACCGGCTGCAGGAAGATTTTCCAACGCAGAGCGCGCATCACGTACGCGATGTAGATCAGCGCGATGCCATGCAGAACATGAATTTTCTTAATGCGGTGAGTCTGTGCCCAGAACGTTCCCCAGTCGAAGCTCTGCCAATGGCGATACTGCAGATACAGCAGAACAGCCAGAATCAGGAAGACGATTACGCTGGCCAGGATGCGTTTCTTGTCCATGAATTAAGGAAGAAAGTTCGCGCCGCGACCTTCGACGCGAAGCGGGAACGACACTTCCAAGGTAAATGAGTGGGACGGGAGGGTCAAACTCTAGGGCGAAAGAACTCTAGGGGGAAAGAACTGTAGCGGGAAAGAGCTTTTCAGATGTGTCCGCTATAAATATGCTTGTCATCCCGAGCAACAAATATGCTTGTCATCCCGAGCAACGCGAGGGATCTTGGTTCTTGCCTGCGGAATTCGCGCTGGTAGGCAAACACCAAGGTCCCTCGCTTCGCTGGGGATGAAAGTCTGGAAACGGCTACTCGCTGGGCTGTGCGGGACTTGCCTTCGCCTGAATTTGCGGAGGCGACTTGTGCGCCCTTGTCGTCGAAAGCGCGGTTGCGCTTGACTTGCTTGCTGTAGTCTTCTGCGTAGCAGGCTGAGACGGGCCCTTCGCGGTGGCTTGGGCCGCCAGCTTTTTCTTGTTAAAATCGCGAACGATACGGGCGACATAAGCTTTGGTTTCGTAATAGGGCGGGACGCCGCCGTATTGTTCGACGCGCTGCGGTCCAGCGTTATAGGCGGCGAGTGCTTTGACGAGGTCGAAATCGTAGCGCTCCAGCAATTCCCGAAGGTAGCGCGTACCCCCTTCGACATTTGCTTGCGGGTCAAACGCATTCTGCACCCCCAGTTGCGATGCGGTCTGGGGCATGAGTTGCATCAATCCCTGCGCGCCTTTGGGTGAAACTGCGCGGACATTGAAGCCGCTTTCGGCGCGAATCACGCTGTTGACCAGGTCGGGGTCGAGGCGATAGGTTCCGCTGGCCGTTTTTATTACTGTGTCCAGATCCTGTCGGGACGCGGTGTTCAGGGCTGAGGCGGCTGCAGGCTTGGTTGCAACGGTCGGAGTCGGTGTGACTTCCGGCGGCAGTTCTTCGAAATGATCGATTTCGGCCGTCGGCACATCGACGAAATTGGATTTGTCGCCATCAAGATAGAGCCGCGTAATTGCGCCGATAATTTGGCGGTGGTCGTGGCGGATCGAGTATCCGTTGCGCAGAATGGCGGAGTCGGTTGCGCGGCAGGGAAGCGCCGAAAGTAGAGCCGATAAAGCTCCCCACGCGATGAGTTGGATTGCCCTCTTCATCTCAAATGTTTCTATTCCACGACTTCCGCCAAGGCTGCGGCCACTCCGCACTGGTCGTTGCCCAGGGTCACGCTCCAACCTCGGGAGCGCAATTCTTCGCACGCATTCCCCATGATAACCGGATGGCCGGCAAACTCAAGCATTTCCACATCGTTGTGGTTGTCACCGATGGCCATGACCTGATCGCGCCCGAAGCCACGATGGGCCGCCCAGCGCTCCAGCGCATGTCCTTTGGAGCAGCCCGCATTCAAGACGTCGATCATCGACAGATCGCGCTCCGGATATTCGGTGCGGAGAACGGTGATGCGGCCGTCCAATCCACTGGCTTCCAGCCTCCCCAGGGCCTGGCTCATGCGCGCCATTGAGCCGCAGAACATAGTTTGCACGGGATCGGTGGTCAGCGCCTTCTCGATCGGAATCACGAACTCGATATAGGCCAGATTCTTTTCCAACCAGCGTCGGATGCTTGCGTTCAAATCGTCCAGGTGCTCAAGCACAATCGCGCCTTTCGTCTCCTGGTCAAAAGTAAGAACGGTGTGGCCGCGAAATTCTTGCATGGCTTGACAGATCTGCCGGCAGGTTTCGCGGGGCATAAGGTCGCGGTGAAAGGTTTCGCCTGCGAGCGAGCGGGTCACCGCGCCATTCGAGCTGATCAACCAGAGATCAAAGCCCAGTTGTTGGGCTATGGGCAAGGCAAACGCGTGCCGGCGCCCAGTGACGAGGACGATCTCGATTCCGGCGGAGTGGGCTCGCCGCAAGGCTTCCAGATCGTCGGGGGAGACTTGGAATTGCGGATTGAGTAGTGTGCCATCGATATCGAGGGCAAGCAAGCGGATCGCATACGGCCTGCGGCTTTCGGCACCTTGCTGGGGTGAGACGGACGTTCTGATTCACTTCTCTATTGTGACACACGTAAGATCGGAAGCACGGGGTCTGCGTGCTATATTCGGTTGCGCATGGGATCGCTTTTCTTCTTCTTCGCATCGTGGTGGGGATTCATACTTCAGGGCGTCGCGATTGTGCATTTTATTCGCCGCCGTCCTGACACCTACTGGATTTTCGTCATCATTTTTTTCGGCTGGATTGGGGCCCTGATTTACATCGTCGCGGAAGTGGTTCCCGATGCCCAACTGCTGCGGGGATCGTTTCAGGCTTTTCCGCGGCGACGGCGAATCCATGAGTTGGAGCGGGCAATTCTTGATAATCCTTCGGCCGGAAATTATGAAGAGTTGGGTCTGCTTTATTTAGATAACGGCGATTTTGCCAAGGCCCGTGGATGTTATGACCGGTCGATTTCGCAGCGAACGGATTCCATCGATCCGTTTTACCGGCGAGGCGTTGCGGAAGTGGAGTTGGGCGATTTTGCGGCCGCCGTGCCAGATCTGGAGCGGGCGATTGCCGTCGATCCCGATTATGACTTTCATCGTGGGGTCGCCCTGCTGGCGCATGCCTATGCGCAGACCGGGCAGGCGGAAAAAGCCGCCAAGCTCTTCGAACAGGCGACGAAGATTTCTACCAGTTCGGAAACCTACTACAACTATGCACTTTTCTTGCAGGCGCAAGGGCGAGTCGAAGAAGCCCGCCAGTGGGCTCAGAAAATCCTCGACCAGCGCCGCACCATGCCGGGGTATCAAAAGCGCCGCGAGCGTCCCTGGTTTCGCAAGGCTTATGGGCTGCTGGCGCGGATGAGCTTGCAGCATAAATAGTCCAAGATCCTGGAACATAGACCTTGGATTACGAGAACATCTAGTAGCGGGTTAGCTCGTAGTAGCGGGTTAGCTCGGGTCTTACGCCGTTATTCTGAACCCAGAAGCCGCTTTGAGGGCGCGAGCACCATCAACACGGCGCCGATGAGCACAAGCACAGCTACCCCGATCAGTTCTCCGCGTGCGACCATGTTGCGACATGCCTGGGTGCCCATGACTGCGGCGTGAGCGAAACTCGACCATGCTGTGAAGGCGATCAGGCTGCGACTCGCGGATGGATTTCGGATGGCTAATAGCAGAAAGATGCCCAGCGTGACGTACAGGCTGAACTGCATAGAAAGCGCAGGGGCTTGTCGCACAAACATCACCATGGGATAGGCCAAAGCGATAAAGAGCAATCCAACCAGCGCCAGCGCGATCTTCAATGCCAATTCACGATTCATGGCTCTCCTCCAAAACGGCGGCCTCAAGGCAAGTCGCGTTAGTACCTGTCGTTGGTGTCGATGTTGAAGCCGAGAATCGCGTCGACCGCTACCGGTTGTGCTCCACGCATGGCAGGGCGGAACTTCCAGCTCGGAAGAGCTGCCATGATTTTGGCGGTCATGGCGGCCGGTCCGGCTTCCAGGACTTGAAGATTGCCCACGTTCCCGGAGGCATCGAGGCGGCATTTGATTACCACGCGGGCGCGGGGAAGATCTCTCGGCAGGTCAGTGCGCAGGCCTTGCGGACCTGTCAGAGATCCAGCTTGCATATGTGCGGCTGGATTGGCTTCGGCAAACTGCATCACGACCGTACCGATGCTGGTGTCGACATAGACAGTGTAATTGTCGCCAGGAAGCTTTCCGTAGAAATCGAAGGCACCGCCGGAGCGCGAGGTGGCCACGATCGTGATTGCCGGGCCTTCGTTTGGCTTTACCGAAGAGCGTCCCGGAAGATTCGGGCTGGAACTGCCGCTAGCGGAGCCGAAGCTGGGCAGCGTCACAATCGTGTTGCCCCCGCGTACGTCCACGCCAGGCACGGCGGGAGCGCCCGTCGGTGCACTGCCTGCGCCACCGGGGCCGGGAGTGGGAGAGATTCCGGCGCGCGCGTTCGCGTCGGAACCTACACCCGTGCCAATTTTTCCCGCGCCTGAGCTCGTCGCTGTTTTGTTTGTGGTCAGTCCGCTCCCCGCGCCTTCGCCGTGGCCGATGCTTGCTCCTCCGCCCGAACCGCCAAGGCCGGGTTTGTCTCCGCCCGCGGGAGACATGGCCAGCGAGCCTTTGCCGCCGCCGGGCATGCCAACTTTTGATCCAGGTTGGGACGAGACTACGACTCCTGATCCCACCCCGTTTCCGCCTTCAGTCATTGGAGGAGCTAGAACCGAGCCCGCGTCTCCCGGCCCGCCTAATCCCACCCCTTTTCTTCCAGAGCCCGAGCTACCAGAGCCAGAGCCGATCGAGGGCGGCGGCGGAACGATATTGTTCGCCAGATTGTTCGCCAGTTCGCTCCCGGCGCCCGCTGGACTGCCGCTTCGCTTTCCGGTGGCGCCAGAGCCGGATCCATCGACTGCTGGCGGTGGGGGAATTACGTTGCTGCCCAGAGAAGCCCCACGCGATGTTCCTGATCCTGATGTTCCCGATCCTGACGTTCCTGATGAGCTGCGGTTTACTCCTGATCCGGCCACGGCTGGAGGTGGCGGAACAACATTTGCGCCAACGGAACCGCCGGGAGCGCGCCGCGACGTTCCCGACGAGCCGGCCGAATCAACGCCGGTTGCCGAGGGCGGTGGTGGAATGACGTTGGCGGCGATTGTGTTCGATCCGCCTGCGGCGGTGCGGTTGCTCGATCCCGCTGCTGAAACCGTGGGCGGAGGGGGCACCACATCCTGCGTGCCGAAAAGTTTGCCGACGATACTGGAGATGAACGATCCGCCCGCTGGACTTGGCGGGGGTGGAACCACCGACGGCGAAGACCGGGCGAGGCTGCCGCTTTCGAGGCGGCGTAAGTCGTGTGTGGAGTCGGCGGATGGCGGAGGTGCCACAACCGAGGGCGCGGGCAGCGTGAGCTTTGCCGCGCGCGAAGTTTCGCGGGCCGGCGCGGACACCGGCGGCGGCACAACCGCACTGTTGATCTGCACGCGAGAGGGCGCGACCTCGCGGCCGACATTGGTCGGCGCCGGCGGAACCACGCTCGCATTCACCGTCGGAGCGGAACGTGACTGATCGCGAGAGACGCGCGCGGATGCCGGAGCAATCACAGTTGGGTTTAAAGATGGCCCGGATTGGGCGCGGTCGCGAGCGACATTGGGAGCGGGTGCGATGATGGCGGGATTCAACCACGGCGCGGCCAGATAGTGTTCCGAGTGAACGTTCGGCGCGGGCGGAACAATCGACGCATTCAGATCAGGCACCCGGCGTGAGTTGCTGGCAGAGATGTTGGGAGCCGGTGGAACCACCAAGTCCACGCCGGTCGCGCCGCGGAGTTGATCGCGGGTGACATGCAGCGGGGCAGGAGCAATTACATTTTCCGAAAGAGTTGCGGCGGCTCGCGAAGAGCGCAGTCCCTCCGCCGGATTCGGTCCGGCATCGACGGCTTTCGATTTGTAGGCGAGAAGATTGGCGACCTCTTCGGCCGAAGCTGGGAGCTTTAGATCGGGCGCATCGACCACTTTGTGCGCGAGCGCTCCCCCGCGGGCCACGCGAATCGTCTGCGTCCGGTGATACGCTTCCTGACCTCCGGCGCGCCCGGTGGCGCCGGAATGGGCTCCGCCGAGGTCTTCGGTGCGGGGCAGTTCGTCGCCCGAGTAGTAGATCACCTCATAGGGTTTCAGCTTCCGCGCCGCGTACGGACGGAGCTGGTTGATCTGCCGCGGTATCACGATGACCACAAAAAGCAAAAACAACTCCAGCAGGACCGAGGCGATCAATCCGCGGTACGGGAAAATGCCGACAGGAGCTTCTCCAGCCAGGCGCGCCCCCGAGCGCGAAAGGGCCGGGCCAATCGAGGTGACGAAATCTTGCCAGCGTGGCGACCACTCCACCAGCAGCTTGGGAGCATCGTGAAGCTCGATGATCCTGACTTCCTCGATTTGGAGAGTCTCAGTCAAGTTAGCACTTGCATCACGCGCGGGATTGCTCGAGCTCCCCACTCAAAGTGTCACCGATCGCTGCTACCGGGTTGGACAGTAGTCAGTCCACTCGGCAGTTTGTCATCCCGAGCAAAGCGAGGGACCTTGGTGTTTCGCAGACAGCTACTCCTTCTTGTTGATCTCAATGCTATCGCCCAACACAGTTCCAGTTCTGGCCGCGGTATGGCTGGGTAGTTCCAGGACTGAGGCTGCCTGCATGCGAATAGGGGAGAAGCGCCAGGGTTGCAGGTCGTGCTCCACATGCACCACCATCCCCGCGCGGTCTAGATAGACTACGTCAATCGGGAATCCCATAGCAAGAGTATGAACTCCCCGGCAGGGACGAATCCAGAGTCCTCGTCCATTACGGAAGTCACGCTGGGATGTGCCGAGCAGACCGCGAAGGCGAGTCCAGTGAGTATGAGCCAGAGAAAGCTCTGTGGCGAGATAGAGTTGGCGCGTTTTGTTGAAGGCTTGCAAGTGGAGGGCGGTCATCAGGCTTAAAGTTTACCGATTTGCCCTTGCTGAGACGATGGGGAGACGCCGTCTCGGACAGCCGGCGGAGTTTGCCCGCCTAAAAGCCGAAGGGATCCCGGCGCTACTTACGCCTTATTTCCCAACCAGCGAATGATAAGCCTGAATCAGCGCTGGCCCCACCGTCACGAAGAGGAACGGAACCAGAATGAAGATCACGAGCGGCGGTACCATCTTGATGGTGGTCTTCGCCGCTTGCTCTTCGGCGCGCTGGCGGCGGGCGGTGCGCAGCGAATCGGAATGCACCCGCAAGGCCTGCGCGACGCTGGTGCCGAAACGATCAGTCTGGATGAGGGTTCCTACGAGCGCGCGAATGTCGTCGACGCCAGTGCGATCGACCAGATTGCGCAGGGCTTCGGCACGCGGCTTGCCTGCGCGCATCTCGAGGTTGACCAAATGGAATTCGTCACTCAGATCGGGGTGCGCGTGGTGCAGGTCTTTGCCCACGCGCATCAAGGCTTGATCAAGCGCGAGTCCAGCTTCGACGCAAATCACGGTTAGGTCCAGAGCGTCGGGCAGCGCGATCCGGATGCGCTGCTGGCGGTCTTTGATCATGCGCTTCAAGATGAAGCGCGGAATGAAGAATCCCAACGCGGGCACGCAGACCAGCAGTGGAAGGCTGTTGAATCCGGAGAACGCGATTACGCCGACCAATCCCACAAACGCCAAAGCCAGCCGGGCGCCGAAGTAGTAGGTGACGTGACGGGACTCGCGCAGTCCAGCCTGAATCAGCCACGCGCGCGTCCGGGAAACGTCGGAGGGCGAAAGTGGAATGGCCCTGCTGAGCGGATCAAGAGCCTGCTCCAGGCGTTGTCTGACTTTTACCACCGGCTTCTCGGGAGCTTGCGTCGCCTGGCTGCCCAGCGCTCGCAGGCGGGCTCCCAGCACCGATGTGGGCGTGACCACGGCCGCGCCGAAGGCGAAGACCGCCAGCGCCACGGTCACGAACACCACGATGATCAGGATCATTAACGGCATCGTTATATCTGAATCTTATACCTGAATCTTGATGACTCTCCGAATTACAAAATATCCGATGGTTTGCAGCGCGATGCTGGCCACCAGAAGCGCGTGGCCTATGGGATCGTAAAACAGCGGGTGCACGAAGTCTGGACTGAAAATCAGAAGGATCGCCACTACCACCGGAGGCATGCCCATGAGCAAAGCCATGGTAAGACGCCCCTGCGCGGTGTGAACCCGCACCTGGCGCTGGATCTTAAAGCGCTCCCGAATCACATACGACAAATTGTCCAGAATTTCGGCGAGATTGCCGCCGGTTTCGCGCTGCAACATGACCGCGGTGACGAAGAACTTGACGTCCACTAGCGGAACCCGCTCGGTGAGGTTCATGAGCGCATCGCGTACCGGCATGCCGAACTTCTGCTCTTCATAAAGTTGGCGGAACTCGCCGGCCAACGGCTCGGCAATTTCATTGGCGATCATTTCCAGAGAGGTGGTGAAGGCATGCCCGGCGCGGACGGCGCGGGCCAGGGTGTCGATGGCCTCGGGAAAAAGTTCTTCGATCTTCTCAAAGCGCTTCTGCCGCCGGTAGGACACAATCGCGTACGGCAAAAAAATGCCCAGGATCAAGCCTGCCCAGGCGATCGCGGGATTCTTGCTGAAGTAAAAAGCCAGGAATCCAACCAGGATGCCGGACCCCAGGCAGAACGCGAGGAAGTTGCCGGCGCGAAGCTTCATCCCGCCTTGCAACAGCGCTTCCTGGATGGCGGAGACGCGTGCTGACCGGCGCAAGAGAGTGTCCAGCGCTGGAAACTGGCTGAGTTGTTCGTCGCGCAGCAGCGCCAGTTCTTCGTTGGGATCGCGTTCCGGCGCTTTCTGCACGGTCGCGAGACGATCTTTGATGAGGCGAGCCTGCGCGCTGCGCTGGTCGAACAGCGACCCGGCGACGAAGGTCACCAGCGCGACTGCGGCGAAGACCAGAATGGCGATGATGGCTGCGGACATAGCGTTGACTTCTGCTTGTCGATTTCTGATTGTTTTCTGATTGTTGATTTCAGAGCCTATTTGCGCGGGCTCTTGATCACCAATGAACAATCAGCAATTCTATCCTCTAAATCTCCATTTTCGATTCGAACAAAGCCGGCCGCAGCCGCGCCCCCGAAGTTGCCAGGCGTTCGGCGAAGGCTGGGCGGATTCCGGTGGCGCGAAACATACCGCGAACCTTTCCGCTTTCGTCGATGCCGCGCCGGTCGAAGACGAAAATGTCTTGCATCGCGATAAGGTCATTATCCATGCCCGTGACTTCAGAAATCGAGATGACTTTCCGGGTACCGTCGGACAAGCGGGCAATCTGCACCACCGCGTGAATGGCGGAGGCGATCTGGTGCCGGACCGCGCGCTCGGGAATATTGAGGTTTGCCATCGAAACCATGTTCTCGATACGCGCCAGCGCGTCCCGCACCGAGTTGGCGTGCACCGTGGTGAGCGAGCCTTCATGGCCCGTGTTCATGGCCTGCAACATGTCGAAGGCTTCTTCCCCGCGGACCTCGCCGACCACGATACGGTCGGGGCGCATACGCAAACTGTTGATGACTAACTGGCGCTGGCGCACCGCTCCCTTACCTTCAATGTTGGGCGCGCGGGTTTCCAGTCGGACGACATGCTCCTGCTTAAGCTGAAGTTCAGCAGCGTCCTCGATGGTGACGATGCGCTCCACGTTCGGAATGTAGCCGGAAAGAACGTTGAGCAGTGTGGTTTTGCCGGCGCCAGTTCCGCCGGAGATCAAGAGATTCAGCTTGCCCTTCACCATGATCGAAAGCAATTCGAGCATGGCTTCGGTCAAGGTGTGGTTCTCGATCATGTTGCGGGCGGTAACCGGATCCCGCCCGAAACGGCGAATCGAGAGGCATGCGCCATCGAGTGCTAGCGGCGGAATAATCGCGTTCACGCGCGAGCCATCGGCGAGGCGCGCGTCCACCATGGGCGAAGACTCGTCGACCCGGCGCCCCACTCGCGAGACGATGCGCTCGATGATCTGCATGAGGTGCTGGTTGTCTTTGAACGATAATCCAGTCAGTTCAAGCTTGCCGGCGCGCTCGATGTAAACCCGGTCGTAGCGGTTCACCAGAATATCGGAGATGGTATGGTCCTTGAGCAGCGGTTCGAGCGGCCCCAGTCCGAAAATTTCGTCGAGAATTTCCCGCGACAGACGCTCACGCTCGGCAAAGCTGAGGGGAATGACCTCATTGTTGACGGCGTTGCGAATCAGAACCAGAACTTCTTCCCGGGCGGAATCGCCCGTGGAGCGGCCCAGTTTCTCCAGGTCCAGACGGTCGAGGATCTTGCGATGCAGGTCGGATTTTACCTGCTGGTATTCGCTATGCTCGAAGGTCTGAAGATTGGCCATGAAATGTACACGGTTTACAACGTTCTACCAAAATCCCCATTGTTGATTTCTGATCCTCGATCGGCAAATCCTCGGTTTCAATCAACCATCAAAAATCAGCAATCATCAATTTTGTCCGCTTCCCGACTTAATTCCTTACACGCTCTTGAACAGCGACCACGCGGCGCGTTTTACGTCCAGATCGTTACGCGTTAATTCCTGCGCCAGCCCGGAAAAGCAGCGGGCGATTTCGGTGTGGCTCTGCTCCATTACCGGCGTCCCGCGATCGATCGCCGAGGAAATGGCGAAGTATTGGTTCGGAACACGCCACAACAACTTAACTCCGGCGGCATTCTCCGCATCCGCTTCCTTGAAGCCCGGCACTTTGCGAAAACGGTTGAGCACCAGCCGCAGGCGTTCCCGGTTGCCGGTTTCTCCTAAGTACTGTTGTACACGAGCTGCGCTCCACAGCGAAGTCACGTCGGTACACGCCACAATGAGCACACATTCCGACAAATTGGCCACCAGGCGCGCCGCGGCATCCAGCCGGGAAGAGTTGTCGACCACCACATACCGATAGTGCGTAACCAGCATGTCAAAGAGCCGGACGAACTCGGCTGTGGAGGGCTCGACGGCGGCGGGCGCGTTCGTTCCTGCCAGCAACTGGAGACCACCGCCGTGCCGGGTCATGAAGCTTTCCAGCAGAGAACTATCCATGCGATGCAGATTGCGCGTGGCGTCGGCCAGCGTGAACAGCGGTTTGAGATTCAGATGCAGAGAAGTATGGCCAAGCGGGGCGAGATCGACCAGAGCCGTGTTGCCATGGGCCGCTTGCAGCGCCAGGGCGAGGTTGACGGCCACGGTGGTTGCGCCATTGCCGCCCTTCGCGTTGACCACGGAAAAAACTTTGCCCCGCGGACCTTCCTTCTGCACCCGGCGTTGCGCGCTCGTGAGGCGAACGAAGGCTTCGAGCAAATCCGTAGTGGTCGTGGGCCGCTCGATGAATTCCCGAGCGCCGGCGCGCATGGCTGAGACAATTACCTGCGGCTGGTTCAGGTTGCCAATCGCGAAGACGGCCGAGTCCGGCATTTCCTGGTGAAGCAATTCGATGGCGCGCAGCGCTACGGCGGAGTTGTCGCGTGGAATATCGATCAGTAAGACGTCCGGATTGGCGGCCTGCACTCGGCGGATGATCGGATCGGATGCCGCCACCGGAAAACTGGCGCACGTGTGCGCGGTCCGGGCCACGCTGGTTCCATCCACTAACACCTGGAGGACAGTGCGCTGTTCATTGTCCGTGGCCACGATCACCACTGAAAGCTCGGGCATGGCTTACTGCTTCTCCCACTGTTTCTGCTTTCCAATTCCGCGCTCTGGCGGGACCGGAAGTTGGGCTTTCGGGGGCTAAAGCCCGCTGTCTTCAACATCAGGCACGATAAAGGTCGTGCCGGCATCAACTCTTCCAACCTCTTTAAACTCTGTGACGCCGATTAAGTCGCGCCGTTGAGACAAAATCTATCGGCGATCTCTGGCCTACTTCCACCACGGTTTCTTGGCATCAAACTTGTCGTTGTTCATGAATTTGTCCGGATTCTTCGGTGTGGGCGGAGCTTCGGTGTTCGGCGAAACCCGATGCACGGTGCACAAAACCATCAACTCCGAATTGCTTTTCTGGATGCTCTTGCTTTTGAAGAAGGTGCCCAGGATTGGAATATCCGCCAAGCCCGGTACTTTGTTCCAAATATCGGTCGCACGGTTGTCGATCAAACCGGCGATGACGAAACTTTGACCGTCCTTGAGCTCGAATTCGGTTTCCGCCTTACGCGTGCTTAAGGCGGGAATAGTGAAACCGGAGATGGTGAGCGCATCGGCGTAATCCAGTGTACTAACCTCAGGCGCGACGGTGAGGTGTATATTGCCGTTCGGCATGATCACGGGGGTGAAGTCGAGCTTCACTCCGAACTCTTTGAACGAAATGGTGACGGCAGTGAATCCCTGCCCAGGCTGAACGATGGGGAATGGAAACTGGCCACCGGCAAGGAAACTGGCTTTTTTGCCGTTGACCGCAATCAGATTGGGTTCGGCCAGAATCTGCAGCAGATTCTTGGTTTGTAGAGCTTCGATGACTGCGCCGAAGTGGATATCCGGCCGGAACAAGAACAGGTTCAGCACATTATTGACGGTTTGACTCGCATTGAAGGGCGGGCTTTGTCCCGTGGTTTGAGTGATCGATTCCGTGCCGAAACTGCCGTACTGCCCCGTAGTAGTCGTGCCAATTGTATTGCCGGCGCCGGTGGAAAAGAAATTTGATCCCAGCTGGGTGAGGGCGGTGCGATCCACCTCGGCGAATTTCACTTCGAGAAGGACTTCCTGCGCGCCCACCGGGCCGAAGGTGAGAACGTTGATCACGTTCTTGGAATAGGCGGAAGCCAGTTCGCCCGCGCGTTTGGCGACGTCTTCCGTCGTAACGTGGCCGGAAAGAACGATGGCGGCGCGAGACGGTGTAACCGTGATTTGCTCCTCGGGGAAGATGCGATGCTCTTCCTCAGCGGCGGCGCTTACGTCGACATCAACCCGAAGATCAAAGCTGCGGGAGCGCTCGTTTTCATCCCAGATGAGCAGGGAGACCTCACCCGGTGAGCGCCCGTGGACCAGGATCTGCGTCGGAGTAATCACCGTGGCGTAGGCGACGTTGGGATCGGTGATCGAGATGCGCTTCAGGCGCTCCGTGGTATTGATGAGCAAAGATTTGTCGACCATCACCCGTAGAGGGGCAGAACCCTCGGGCGGAGCAGACTGCGATGGATTGGATGGCGGAAGAGTGGCCTGACTCACAGGAGCGGCGGGTGCATCCTGGGGCGCGGTCACAGGCGGAGTTGCAGCCTGTTGCAGTTCCGGCCCTGCGTCTAAAACCACCCGGGATTTTGCCCATCCCTGCGGAGCGAATACCGCGATCAGAAACGACAACCCTGCCGTTTTCAAGACTGCCAAGCGAAACTTCATCGTGTGTGATTCCTCTCCACGTGAGGAAACCTGCTATCAATATCTGTATCGGTAATCTGTAAAATGCGCGGGGAAAACTACTCTCCGGCTACTTCGGTTCTTCACTGCCCTGTTCGGGGAACTTGACCACGTCCATTTTCTTATCGCCTTGATAGACCTCGACGCTGAGTACCGATGGGGTCGGGGGTGGTTTCTCAGTTTTTGGCTGCCTGGCGGCATGCATTTGCGGCTTCGGGGGAGCCGCTTGCGGGGTACCGCCTTTGTACAGTCCCTTGGCATTCGCCGCTTCCACAGAATCCTGCTCGGTATCGAGCGGATTGCGCAGCGAGAGTTGAATCTTCCCTTCAGACTGGGCCAGGGTCAGGCGCTCGGCATCCTCGGGCGAGGCCAACAGCGTGATGACTGGAGTGTTCTGCGCTTCGCCGGAGGCGTTCCGCTCCAGAGTGTGGCCGGAGGCGATCACCGCCACATTCTGCAAAACGGTAGTGGTCTGGGATTCCGTGCTGCCGTTCGGAGTTCCGGTGAGAAGCACATCCACGCGGGTTCCCGGACCGACAAAGCCGGCCACCGAGACAACTTCGTTGACCCGCACCGAGACCGCACGCATCCCCGGCGGAATCAGAGATGGCAAACCCGAGCCAGCATTTTCTGGGGCTAGTTTGCTCGGTAAAATGAACTCACCCTTGGCGATGGGAATGATTACGCCGCGGCCCAGCACCTGAGATTTCTTGCTGTAATTTCCCGAGGGCAAACCGGACGATGGGAAGTGGGCGATGCGGACGTCGTGATCTTCGATGCGGGCGCCGACCTGAATATCATCGGCGGCCACGATCACATCGGAACCCGGCTCGTTGCCCGACGAACCTCTGCCTTGCAAGCTTCGGTAGACCAGGAGGCTGACCACGGCTCCCAAGGCCAAAGCCAGAGCTCCGATCATCAACAAACGAGTGCGGTTCATAGGGCTCCATCAAAACCAGCAAGTACCATCGTCCCCACCGAAACCCGGCGAGGATTCCCGCTATCGTGCGCCAATCCCTTACTGGTTAATCGAGCTTGCGACGTTGGAGAAAACATTGTTTGCGTTCGAGCCGATCAACCGAATCGTTCCCACGACGATCACAAGGATCACGGCTAGCATCACCGCGTATTCCGCAATGTCCTGTCCTTCTTCGTCGCGCCACAGTCTGCGAAGATGATCCATAATTCACGCTCCTGAGAAAAGAACATAGAACTTCCGAAACAGCCATCCGAAAGCGGGTTTCCGCCGCCTGGTCTCATGGGATAGCGACCGGTCTTGCCCGCGGATGCGCTGCGCAGAAATTTTACTGGACTTAAATCTACCTCATAATAACCCGCAAAATACCGTTATAGGTGTAATTTCTTACATACCCAGGGTAACGGCATTGGGTCGGTTGGAAGGTGCGTGGCGCTGCGTAACGCTTCCCGAATGACAGTGGGTTCTCACGGAGGCCCACTAGCGCTTTGCTGTTCGAGGCGACTGCGGACTCGCTTTCAGGATAATAGCCTGGGAATCTTCGTAAGCGACGGTCCAGCCCGGAGAATTTCGCAGACCGGTCGCGAGTGCCGAATCCGGAGGAATCAAAACAGTATCGACGTTCCAGCGTTGAAGCGGTTCGCGCCAATCATCCCTCAATTGGTAGGTATCGGCGAATTGATTCAGGAATTGCTCCCCATAAACATCCGCCCGGCCGTCGATGAAAACGCGCGTCGTGGGGTAAAGTTTCCAGATTAAATATCCGCCCCAGTCGTAGTGATTGAAGATGTGATTCGGGGGATTGGTTTCGAGAAATGCAACCGCTCGAGTAGGGAAGTGCTGCGCCTCGGCCTGCGGTTCCTGCTGAATGACGCGAGTGAGATGGACGGCGGCGAAGACAGCCATTGCCAAAATGATCACGCCATTCAACAGCGGGCGAGTGACCGATTTGCGGATGTTTCGCGATTGCTGTGTGCGCAGACTTCCGATCCGGCGGAAAATCACGGGGATTGCCACCAAAGCGAACAACGGAATCATGCGAATCGAACACAGACCAGCGTAAAGGCTGGCCAGCAACAAAAGTAAATCACGCAGCCGTAGTTGCGGGCGAGACCAGGCGAGCGCCGCAATGGTCGCGAGCACAATCACCAAGAAAGGCAAATATTCGGCGTGATGAAAATTGGGAGAAGCCCATTCCGCGATGTAGTTCTGCATCGCGGCCGAGCGCAGAGTTTCAATCGGATAAACGAACAAACGCACGCCGTTGGGATTCAAGGGCACGATCAGCAAGTCCAGCAGGAGTATGAAGGCTGCGAAGCGCAGGCGAGTCGAGTGGCGCGCAGACTGAGCCCGGCAAAGTTCGATCCCTTCGCCAATCAGAAACAGGGCGGATAAGGCAAGCCCCAGAGCGAAGCCCGCGTGTAGATTAACCCACAGTAGCGTGAGCGGCAGAGTCCACCAGAGAAGTTTGGAATTGCGCTCCGAGCGCTCGAGAATCAGCAGCCACAGACTGGTCAGCAGCAGTGAGATCACTTGGGGACGCACTCCCCAGACCGGCATCGTCGCCCATGCCGCGCAGAGTACTGCTATTCCGGCCACATAGGGACTCGGCCCGCAGCGGAGGTAGAGGAGAAAAAATGACGCACATAAGATCGCGGCGAAGACGGCGATCAGGCCTGCCATGCCCGTCGCTCGGTGCAACGCGTAGAGCAGAAGATCGGTCAGCCACTCGTGCGCTACCCACGGCTGGCCGGCGCGCGTGTAAGAAAAAGGATCCGCGTGCGGAACGCTTCCGTGCTGCGCAATGTACTCGCCGGTCTTGAGATGCCACCACAGGTCGGGGTCGGTTACATTGCGGCTGGCCATGGCGAACAGGCCCAGGAAAACCACAATCAGGAAAGTTCGAGCTGTGCTGAGCCTTCCCGTCACGGCGAGCCCGCCATTATTTCTTGCCCCATCTCTTCGGTCGACCGGCTGCGCGCCAATACAACGATCAGCATGGGGAGGTAAAGAAAGATTACGGCGGCGCGGCCGACTTCGGTGAAATTTGCCGGCTGGTGGTACCAGCGCCAAATCCCCGCGCCCCAACTGAAGGCGGCGGGCAGCAGAATTTCCCGGCGCGATTTCGGAATGAGCCACAGCGTTAACCCGTCATAGAACCAGCGCTGCGGCATGATCGCGCACAGCAGCAGCAGCCAGGCGTCGCGGTCGCGATACCGCAGCAACGCGAGCAGCAGTAGCGGCCCGGGAAAAACCGCGATGGGAATAAAGTGTTCGTAGAAGTGCGCCTGCCCCAGCCACAACGTTACCCAATGCGGCAGGACTGCGAAGCTTGCTGCGGCCACAAGAATGCAAGCCAATACGCCCCGGCGAGAGAGTCGCGTTAAGAACACGGGCAGTCCGACTTGCGGCTTCATCATGGTTGCGGGGAACAGGGCCGGGAAGAATGCGCTGGCGGCGATGAGCGCCGTCCATTGCGCCGTGAGCAGGCTGGCCCAGTACGGGTAGGCAAGAAAAATCCGCAGCCGACCGTAGTTTTCGCGAGTGAGTCCGAAGGCCAGAAGCGCCGAACTGATTCCGTAAAAAAAGCCGCCGGCGACTTCGCGAGGCAAGCCTAGAAAGGGCAACGCGGCCAATGCGGCAGGCAGCGGATACTGTTCGAGCGGCGTATCGTAGGGATTCTTGCCCGCAACCAGGCGCTCCGCGAGATGGATCGCCCAGCGGAAGTCTCCTGCGCTCTGCTGCAGGCGATGCAGCAGAAACCAGCAGAACGTGCCGCTGGCCAAGCCCACCCCTGCCGCCACTGTGATTCGTTTGCCCATTGCGAGCAGTTTGCCCCACCAGTTGTAACATGGGGGCGGTTCATTTCTCCTTTTCCATGCAATCGCGCTCGCAACTCGGTGTCCTGCTTTTTATCGCTGCCCTGGCTGCGGCGAGCATGTGGTTTTATGTCGATCACATTCTGGTAGGCTTTCAGGTAGCGGATGCGGCCGCCCACGAGCGTCCCCGGGGAAATTTGTCGGATCTTTATCCGCGCTGGCTCGGGGCGAGGGAACTGCTGTTACGACGGCGCAATCCCTACGGTGACGACATCACCAAAGAAATCCAGAAGGGATACTACGGGCGCGAGCTTGATGCACAGCGGCCGAACGATCCCAAAGATCAGCAGGGGTTTGCTTATCCGGTCTACGTAGTTTTTTTGCTGGCGCCGTTGATTGGTCTGCCGTTTCACGGGGCGCAGTTATTTTTTCATTGGCTATTGCTGGCTCTGACGGCGGCTAGCGTCTGGTTATGGCTGCGGGCGCTCCGCTGGCCGTTGCCGCCCCTCGCCATCGTCATTTGCATCGTGTTGACGCTGGGTTGTTTTCCCGCCGTGCAGGGAATCAAGCTGCAACAACTGAGCTTGCTGGTCGCCGCGCTGCTGGCCGCTTCTGCCGCCTGTGCCAGCGGCGATTTCTTATTTTGCAGCGGAGTTTTGCTGGCCCTGGCCACCATCAAACCGCAACTGGCGTGGCCTCTAGCAGCCTGGATGCTTCTATGGGCAGCTGGCGACTGGCGCAACCGCCGGCGCTTCGTTTTCGGCTTCGGCCTCGCGCTCTCGCTTTTGCTCGCCGCCGCTGAAATCGTTTTGCCGGGCTGGCTGCCGATGTTTGTTCGCGCCCTCGGACAATATCATCGCTATACCCAGAACCAGTCGGTATTGCTGCTGCCCTGGGGAATTTCTGGAATCTTCATTGCGGCAGCAGTGCTGGCGTGCGCGTGGCTTTTGTGGAAGTTGCGCCGCGTGGCTCCCGATGGAAAAGATTTTGGCCTGGGTATCGCCCTAGTATCGGCGCTGACTGTGCTTGTCGTTCCTATGTATGCCCCTTACAACCAACTGCTGCTCCTGCCCGCAATTTTGGCAGTGCTCCGGGATGGCACCGAGTTGGTCTCGCAATCGCGCGGTTTTCGCTTCCTCTACTTCGCGGGAGCATTGGCGCTGCTGTGGCAATGGATCGCGAGCGCGGGTTTGAGCGTGGCTTATCTGCTCGGGCCCCGGACGTGGGCTTTGACTGCTTGGAAGGCCCCTTTCTTGGCGACGTTTACCTTGCCGGTTCTTGTCTTTGCGCTGGTTTTTCTGGAGGTGCGAGGCACGTCGCAACAAACAACACCATCATTGGTAAAGCGATAAGAGCATAACTCCCCTTTATTAACGCCCAAATGTGCAACGGTGGCAGAAGTAAAATTCCGATCAAACTGAACCTTACCCAGTTAGCGGTTGTCTTTCCAACGTACGCTGACGGGGAAGTTCCTGGCCACGCTTGTCGCAGTAGCACCGCAAGTGGAATTAACAACAAACTCAAATCGTGCGGATTTAGGTGGTAGCTCACGAGAAGCGCGAATAGCACAGTGCTGGAGAAAGCCGAATCAAACCCTTGCGTCGAATCAGAATTGACCGCAGCTTGCGTGTGCTTCCACGCCATGAGCGTCTGCACAAGCGCAGCCGCGGAGAGCGTCACAACCATTGGGATCAGCCAGGCAGGATGCTTATTCGCCAATAGCAAGGAGGCCAATCCGCGGAAGTTCGCCATGGCATTGGGACTGATTCCAGGAAATGGCTGCGCTTGAAGATGCATCAGGAACTTCGGGTAGGTTAGGAAGACCTGCCACCCTGAGATGACGGCCGACACCGCCGCGAACGCGATGGCCGCCAGTCCAAATCCTTTTGCCAGATCGCCTCTGGTTTTGCCTCTGCCAGCCAGAACCAGCACTACGATCAAGGGCAACACGAGCTGAAACTTGAAAAGCGCAAGGCCAAGCCAACATCCGGCCGCAAAGCCTTGCCCGCCTCTCAGGGCGATGAAGGCCAGAACTATCAGGAGTAGCAGAAGAATCGAATCCTGCCCCTGCTGGAGACAGAGCAACACCGGTACAAACGTTAGCGAGCCGGCTAAAACGGAGCTCCACTCCCAAGGCAGTAGCGCATTCCTCACCATGCACCATGCCGCGATTGCAAGCCCCGCGACGTTCAGCCAGAGCCAAAGCCAATAGGCTTGCCTCAACGGAAGCCACGCGACCGCGAGATAGAGCGCGGCTTCGGGAGGCGGATGAATATAAAGTGTGCCCACTCGCCCGGCGTAGCGGGCCTGATATTGCCGCTGTAGGTCGGAATCGTAGAGCTGATGTCCCTGGCCGCCGGCCAGCATGCGCGCCGCGCAATAGAAATCAGGGAAATCGCTGCCTTTCAAGGAGCCTGAGAACCGGAGGCTCAGGAATGTGCCCAGACTCAACACGAAGACGAGACCAAGAGTTGTCTTCGTTCGTTTTTGACGGCCGGAGACCGTCGTCAGACTGCGAGTTGTCTCCGCTTCCAGCATGCCGCCGCAGTCTATCGAACACGAAGCGGTAATGCCATGCTCTGTATCGAAGGTTGTTTCGCCGCAAGCCGATTGCCGCAATGTTTCGGTAATGGGTTAGTTTGAATCTGACCCTGTTTGAGGGGCGTCATCCCGAAGCCCGCCGCAGTTCAGCCGGGTGAGGGATCTCCCCTAGACAAAGGCATATGCGGTGGGGGAGATCCCTTCGACTGCGCTCAGGGCAGGCTCTTCGCTCCGCTTGAAAAGCGGCTGCGCGCAGGACGACACCGGCAAAGAAATTTCAAACTGAGCCACTACTCATGTTTCTTGTCGTTATTCGTAAGGTCGCAACTTCGGTTAACATTAGGTTGCGCGTAAACCCATGGTCCTGAATTCGATTAGAACTCCGCAAACCTCCGGTTCGGGGGTATTTCCCGCGCTCGTGCTGGTGCAGGGAAACGAACAGAGAAACATTGTCCTGAACCGCACGCCTTTCAGCGTGGGCCGCAAAGTCGACAAAGATCTTGTGATCGCCGATCCCCGCGTCTCCCGCGACCACGCGCTCATCGTGCTGGAGGCCGAAGGATTTTTCCTCGTCGACCAGGGCAGCAAGCACGGCACCTTCGTCAACGGCGAGCGCATTCAGCGGCAAAAGCTCGAGCGCAACGATCGGCTCGAATTTGGCGCCCGCGACTCGACGTATGCCATTTTCAATCCCGCCGGCAGTTCGAACACGGCCCGCGAGTTCCTGAGCCAGATCTCCGGTATACAGATTTCCCAGGAGGCCACCGATCTCGAAAAGCTGACTCTGTTTCTGGAAGCGGCCCGCAAGCTCAATACGGCGGGAGTGCTGGACGAGATTCTGATGACCATGCTCGAAGTCACGCTGCGCCTGACGCGCGCGGAACGCGGCTACGTTTTTCTGAAAGATGACGAGGGCAATCTGCGCCTGGCCGCCGGACGCAACAGCAAAGGCGAAGCCTTGCTGGACGATAAGACGATTTCCCACTCCGCGCTGGACGAATCGTTGCGCTCGAACTCGGAATTTCTTTTGACCGATACCGGCAGTTCCATGGATTTGGCCGCGCGCCAGAGCATTGTGGCCTACGATCTCCGTACCGTGATTTGTATTCCCTTGCGCAAACGCCAGGTGCAGGCCACCCGCGACCCCCAGACCATGATGCAAGCGCCGGCCGACGCCTCGTCGGAAGTGTCCGGTGTTCTTTATGTAGACTCGCGCTTCGCTTCGCGGGAATTTTCCGGCGTCGGTCACGATATTTTGCGCGCGATCGCAACCGAAGCCAGTTCGCTCATCGAAAACGCCCGCCTGGTGCAGGCCGAAGAAGAGTCCCGCCGCTACCAGCAGGAGTTGACTATCGCCGCCAGCATTCAGCAGCGCTTGATGCAGGTGAAAATTCCCGATGTGCCTTTCGCCAAGTTGCGCGGCAAGAATCTCTCTTGTAAAGAAATTGGCGGAGACTTTTTCGACGCCGTCAACACCAAAGAAGGCCTCGCCGTGGTGCTTGCCGACGTGAGCGGCAAGGGAGTTTCAGCCGCATTGTTGGCTACTTCGTTGCAAGGCATGATCTATTCCCATTTGAGTTCGGGCATGGCATTGCTCGATGTCGTCTCCGCCGTGAACCGTTTTTTTACCGAAAAACTGGTGGGAGAAAAGTATGCCACCGTCCTGCTGGCGCGCCTGCGCCGCGATGGCGAACTGGAGTACGTGAATTGCGGCCACGTGCAGCCCTTGCTGGTTTGCAACGGAGAGGTGATGCGCCCGCCCCACGGCAACGTGCCCGTCGGACTGCTGCCCGACGCCACATTTGAAAGTGCCCGCTGCCAGATGAAATCGGGCGATCGTTTCATCCTGGTGACCGATGGCGTGACCGAGGCGGAAAATTCGATGGGCGATTTTTTCGAGGATTTTCGCCTGGAAGCGGCAGCGGCGAAGACGCCCACGCTGGAAGGTATTTTTTCTGCGGTCACGGACTTCTGCGCTGGAAATCCGCTGAGTGACGACTGCACAGTAGTCGAACTGCTTTACTCAACTCCCCCGGTTAATTAAGAAGTGGAAACTAAGCAGTGGAAACTAAATTGACGAGGCAAAAGTGAACAAGCGAATCCTAAGCTGTCTGGCTGCCGCAAGCATCGGGTTGTGCGCTGGCGCGTTAACCGCGCAGGAGAAGCCCCCAACATCTTCTGTAGAAAAAAAACCTCAGCTTCTGCCCGGTCTGGACAAAGACATCATGGATACCAGCGCCGACCCCTGCGTCGATTTTGCCCAGTATGCCTGCGGCAATTTCCCCAAGCTCTATCCCATCCCGAAAGATCGCTCTGCTTTCGGCACCGGCACCATCGTCTACGATTACACGGAGAACGTGCTGCATACCATCCTTGAAAAAGCCGCGACCGGTGGAGCAAATCGAACTGCGAACGAGCAGAAAATCGGCGACTACTACGCCTCCTGCATGGATGCGGACGCCATCAACAAACTGGGTCTGAAGCCGTTGCAGTCGGAGCTTGATGGCATCGCTGCGCTCAACAGCAAAAGCGAGCTCACCGGCCTGCTCGGTCATTTTCAACTGATCAACGTGAATGCATTTCTGGGCTTCGGCGAGCAGCAGGATTTTAAAGACGCCCGCAAGCAGATCGCAGCCGTGGATCAGGGTGGTCTGGGCCTTCCCGAGCGCGATTTTTATTTTCGCCCCGGCGAAGTTGCCGAAAAGACGCGGACGCAATACGTGCAACACATTGCCAACGTTTTCAAACTGATGGGTGAGCCCGAAGGTCAGGCTGCCGGCGATGCGCAAAAAATCATGCAACTGGAAACCGCGCTGGCCAAGGTGTCGATGGACATTACCTCGCGCCGCGACCCGAAAAATGTTTATCACATGATGCCCATCTCCGAATTGGAGAGCTTTACCCCGCTCATCGCCTGGAAACAATTTATCGGCGCCGCGGGCGCTCCGCCAGTGACCGAGATCAACGTCACTTCAGCGGAATTTTTCAAGGGCTTGAACAGTATTCTGGCTTCGACCGACCTCGAAACCATCAAAACTTATTTGCGCTGGCAGTTGATTGCCTCCACGCCCGGCTTAGTTTTGCCCAAGGTATTCGACGACGAAACTTTTGATTTCTTCCGCCGCAAACTGGCTGGGCAACCCGAGCAGCGTCCGCGGGACAAGCGTTGCACCCAGGCCACCGATAATGCTTTGGGTGAAGCTATCGGTCAGGTCTACGTTGCGGAGGAATTTCCCCCCTCCAGCAAGCAGGCCACTTTGCAAATGGTGCACGACATTGAAGCCGCGATGGATCAAGACCTGAAAACCCTCGACTGGATGAGCCCCGAAACCAAAACCCGGGCCCAGCAGAAGCTCCACCTGATCGCCGATAAGATCGGCTACCCTGACCACTGGCGCGATTATTCCAAACTCAAAATCGTGCGCGGGGATGCCTTCGGCAACGACCGCCGTGCCGTTGAGTTCGAAAATCATCGCGAACTGGACAAGATCGGAAAGCCCGTCGATCGCGGAGAATGGGGCATGTCTCCATCGACGGTCAATGCCTACTACAGTGCGACCATGAACGACATCAATTTTCCGGCTGCCATTCTTCAACCTCCGATGTTCGATAAAAACGCCACGGACGCCGAGAACTACGGCCACGTCGGCGCCGTGGTAGGCCATGAACTGACCCATGGATTTGACGACGAAGGCCGCCAGTTCGATGGCAACGGCAACCTCGACGACTGGTGGTCGCCCGAGGACGCCAAGAAATTCGAAGAGAAGACCGATTGTGAAATCAAAGAATATAACAGCTTCGTGGTGACCGATGATGTGCACATCAACGGCAAACTTACGCTGGGCGAAAACACGGCTGACAACGGTGGCCTGCGCCTGGCTTTCCTGGCTTTTGTAGCCGACGCCAAACGCAAAGGCATCGATCTCAACGCCAAGTCGGATGGTTTTACGCCGGTCCAGCAATTCTTCCTCGGATTCGGGCAGGACTGGTGCGGCGAGACCCGCCCCGAGCAAAGGCGTCTGCAGGCCCAAACCAACGAGCATTCCGACCGGAAGTACCGCATTGATGGCGTGGTGCAAAATATGCGAGAGTTCGGCGAGGCCTTCGGATGTAAAGTCGGGCAGCCCATGATGCCGGTGAATGCTTGCCGGGTTTGGTAGCCGCCCGGCCCAGGTGCCCCACTTCTCGCTTCCTTGGCGAGAGGTGGGACTTCCGCCTGTCCTCCGAATCTTGTCCGCACCGCGGCGCTATTCAACAACCACGGTGTAGTTCGTTCCTTCCCAGCGGTTTTCTTGCGGCCAATAAAAGGTGAATAGGATTTGATTTCCCGCCGGCAGCGAGGCGGTTGGCAGGTCGAGTGTGTAGATGCCCAGGCCGGTGTCTCGGGTTTTGGTGTCGACCGATGTTTTCCAGCCGTCGATGCTCCAATGCACGAGCGCGGGAGCCAGCAGCACCAGGCGCAAGATTTTGTTCCGGGGCACGCTGCGCGCCTTGTTGTTAAAGCGCCATCCGAAAATTTGCCGCTTGGGTTTCTCGATTTGATAGCGCTGCACCGTTTGCGGAGGCTGATCGAAAATCCTTCCGTCGCGCAAGGAGCGCCGCAGCTTTATATATTCGGAGTGCGCCCAGACCAGTGGACACGCCGATCCCGTGGGTTTGCCGCGAAATAACTCCAGCGCGGGTATATCGGAGCTGTCCCAAACCTGCTCCGGGAGCAGGCGGCTGTTTCCGTTGGTTGAGCCTTCCATCACCGCCAGTAAGGCTTCCGCCTTGGCGCGCTGGCCGGCCGCCAGTTCGTAGTGCGCGCGCTCTCCCGCCAGCAGCGGCCACGGACGCCCGATTCCGCTGCCATCGAATGCAGATCCATCTTTATGTTCCCCGTAGCCATCGCCGTTGTAGCGATACCAGCAGGTTCCCTGCGGAAGTTGCACGCTCAACAGCGCATCGATCACGCGCAGCGAATTGAGAATGCGGGGATCGTCGGGCGCGCGCAAACCAAATCGCACCAGCGCCAGCATATCGGGACTGACGATGTGAAAGGCGCGATCCATGTTCTCTCCCGGCGGCCGATTTTTAATCGGCACAAAACCCTGCGTCGGCGATGCCGCGCCATCCGAGTCCGGCGGGGAGATGCGCACGTAATAACCTTCGACTCCCATCTGCTGCGCCAGGTCGCCCCCCGTTGCATACACCCAACGCTCGATGTTGTCATTCCAGGCGTCGGCGACATCGCGGAGTGTAGACGCGGCATCTGTGTGGCCGGTGAGTTCTGCGATCTCGGCCCCAGCCAATAGGGATGAGACCTCAACTGCCAGTGTGAAGGGAGAATATCCCCCATCTTCTTCCCATCGATCCTGCTGGGTGACCGGACCATTGCGCAGCATAAAACTCGCGGCGCTTCGCACCATCGGCCACCAGCGCTCCAGTTTGCCGATATATTGCGGCGCTTCGCGACGCAGCATATCGACTAGCAAAATGGGGAACGCCGTCTCATCCATCTGGACTCCGCCCCAGTATGGGCGACCGTCAAGCCAGAGATTTTGCGCCCAGTTGCCTGCGGCTTCCTGCGTGGACTCCAGATACTTAAGCACTCGAACCGCATCTTCGGAGGCGCCCGCGGCCAGCAGCGCTCCCGCACTCTCGACCAAATCCCGAGGCCACACCAGGTGGTAACCACCCAGATCCTCGTCGCCCTTGCTGAATCCCCAAGGGATGGAAAGGCTGGCAATGATCCCTCCCAGAAAATCTTTTGACTCGTGCGTTCGTAAAACTGCGGTAGACGCGCGATAGAGATCATTCCCGCGCGCGGGTTCGTCCAGTTTGAGCAGTGTGTCTTGCCAGTTTTTCCAGTGAAAGACGTAGTCTTTGCGCAAGTCGTCGTAATCTTCAAAAAGGCTGGAACGCGCCTGCTGTCCCGCTTCGCTCCACATCGCGCCAAAGCCCAACGCCAGCAGGAACTCTCCTTGGCAGGCGCTCAGGTCGATTTCTCCGGTGCAGGCCAGATTGCCATTCTCGGCCCGCTGGTACTCCCATTCCATCTGAAAGTGAGCCGAGAGATCCTGCCATCCATCGGAGGTACCGACGAATCCTACCGACATCTTTTTCCAAGGCACCGAACAAGCCCAGGCCAAGGCTGCGCCATCGTGCTCGGCGAAAAACGCGGGCAGGCCTTTGTAGTCTCCAACCCAGGCTGTGTTTCCGTTGCCGCAGTTGGCTAAGTGGGGCGAGAGCAGAGCGTAAAGGCGATAGTCCGAGAGTGCACCGCGCAGCGCTTCAAAGCGTACCTTCTGCAGCAACACGTTGCGGTCGGGGTCGGTAAGAACTTCTTTGTGAATGCGGTAGCGGCCTTCGTTCTCCGTGTTCACCAGTTCATAGGCGGGAACGCCAGGCTCGAAGGCCTTGTTCTCGAAGGTGCAATGCCGTTTCTCCTCGGAAAAATAGGAGTGGCCATCGGTGACGATGAAGCCGAAGTCACGGGTGCAAGCCTGATCCACGCGCGGGAAGTAGACTTCATTCAAGATTCCATGGCTCAGCGTGAACCATACTTTGCTGTGCTGGTTCAAAGCCGTGCCCACGCCGGATTTGGCGCTCGAGGTCCAGCGCGGTGGGATCCCGGGCCAACCAGGTGCATAGCGGATTGCGGAGTCGCTCATGAGATCGTTGTCCGTAAGAATTCAGGCCTTGCAGCCCAGTTCGCAATAGGGATTCGGTAAAGCTTTATAGCAGAGTTCAGCTAAGGTAAATCAGTCATACAAATGGATGGGCGCAAGGCCAATTAGTTGCATCCAAAGTACGCTATAAAAAAGTTATGTTGCGCGAGCGAGCAAAGTAGCGATAATCAAAAGGACTTGACGTCACCTGGGCCAAATTCCGCACCCATGAAAAACCACTCAAACCTTTGCTATGTTACCAGCCCTCTGCCGGGGCGGGAGATTGCCTGCGGGTTTTCGTGTGGGCTAGTTTGAATCGGCTTTGCGGCTTCAGCGGTGCCGTAAGCCAATATTTTCGTTGCGGCTTTTTGCCACTGAGGGATGCCAATTTTCAAACTGCACCATTACCTGGGTTGTTGCACGGCGCTCGGCGTCCTGAATCGGTCTTGTTTGAGTTCGGGATGCGTGCGATATTCCCAGTGGTCAGGAGCACAAGGATGCGCCAACGAACGACCTGCAAACTAATTTGCATCATGCTGCTGAGTGCGAGACTCTGGGCAGCCGACCCGCGCCTCGGCACCTGGAAGCTGGTTTCTGCGGATTCCGTGTTGGATCCTCCGAGAGTGCTTACCATCACCCATGCCGGCAAGGGGATACACATAAAAATTTCGGGCGTCAACGTTGAATTCACCTCGAACTGGGACGGCCATGACAACCACGTGGAAAATGTCCCAGAGTTCAATCAGATCGTGATGCGCCGAGTCGATAAAAATCAAGCTGAAATTAAAGAAAAGAAGAATGGGGCATTAGTGGCTACGCTTCACGACAGGGTTTCGGGCGACCGCAAGGAGTTAACCACCACCACGGTCCGCCCCGGACACCAAGACCAGATCACGGTATGGGAGCGTAGCGGAGGCCCGCACGATCCCAACAACCCCTTCATCGGCGAATGGACGCAAGACTTCAGCAAGACTCGATTACGGCAAGGACTCGTGATCAAAATCGAAGCCAGCGGAAACGACGGAGTTCACTTTTCCGGCGATTTCAGCTATACCGCAAACCTCGACGGCCGGGATTATCCCCTGAAAGATTCGCGTGACGATACCGTCGCCTTAGCCCTGATTGATCCTCACACCGTCGCTTCGACTTACAAGCGAGGGGATGAAATCGGCGATCAAGATCGCTGGATCGTCGCCCCAGACGGACAGCAGATGACAGTGACGAGTACGGGAACGTTGGGCACGGGCGAGCGAATAAAAGAAACCCTGGTTTTTCGAAAACAGTAATGGAAAAGATAAAAGCGGATCCGCACGATTCCCCAATCACCTTCTCCACCCCTGCCTGGATTCCGCGGACCTATCGTTCGTTGATCACATCGTTGGCCACATCGTTGGCCACATCACTGATCACGGCTGAACCCCCAACGCGTGGTTACCGGGAGGCCGATGCCGATCGCGCCTGATCTCCAGCCTGGCCGCCCAGCTCGTCCCCATTACTGGGCCGCAGCCTTAACCGCCATAGCGGCGCTCGCACTCGTTCCCTTGTCTTTCCACGTGGAGCGCCACCTCGATACCGCCGTTCACCTGAAAGGTGGCGAGGCGGAATATGTTGCCCAACAACTGGCTACGCGCTTCCACTCGCCATTCGTGAACCAGGTCGTTCTGGTGATCCAAGGCCTGCCTCCGGCAGACTCCGAGGAAGGAATCCAGGCGTTGACCACCATTGTGAATGCGCTGCAGGGCCCAGATGTGTCAGCGATCGTGAGCCGTCTCGATCAGCCCGATCCCATCTTCCTCGGACGCGGCGGTGGTACCTTTATTCTCATCGGACTTGCGCCGGTGAACGGCGAACCGGAATTGCTGGTACCCAAAATTCGTAAACAGGTCCGAACTCTCGAGGATCAGCTCCGCAGCCGCTACCCCGCCGTGAAACTGGAACTGACCGGTGAATTACCGCTCAATTACGATCTTCGCGAGGCCAGTTCGCATGACGTTCCGCAGGGGAGAGATTCTTGTGCTCCCAGCTACGCTCGCATTACTACTGCTTGCGTTCTGCAGCGTGGTCGCGGCACTCATTCCGTTAGCCGTGGGTCAACTTGCGATCGCGATGGCGCTCGGTATCGTATCGATCTTGGCTCGCTATTGGCACCTTTCCATATTGGTTCAGAATCTGGCCGCCATGCTCGGGCTTAGTCTTGGGATTGATTACGCCCTCCTCATGGTGGGCCGCTTCCGTGAGGCACTGTGCGTCGGGCATTGTTCCTCCGACGCGTCTCGTGTGGCTGTGCGTCAGGCGGCCCATACTTTGCTAGTCTCGGCGTCCACCGTAGCCATCGGTTTTGCGGCGCTCTTGACCGTTCCCGTCAGTGAGATTCGTTCCATCGGAGTGGCCGGATTCGTGGTCGCGGGCACCAGCGTCCTCCTGGCCAACACTTTGCTTCCGGCGGGGCTTGCACTTCTCGGAAACAAAATTGACGCCGGCCACCTCTTCCCCAAGCGAAGGTTAAATCCGGATCCCTCCGGCGATGCTTGTAACGGGTGGAAACGCTGGGGCCGCTTGGTCACCTCACACCCCTGGACCGCGCTGCTTCTCGCCGGTGTCCCCCTGTTGCTTTTGGCGTCGCAAGCGGCGCATCTGAACACAGAACTTCCGCGGGGGGATTGGCTTCCGCCCTCGGCGGAATCGGTGCGGGGCTTCCATTCACTCGAGAGGATGGGGCGCGGCGGCATTGTGGACTCGCTCCGCGTCCTGTTGGAGCTTCCGTCGGACTCTATTTCGAAAACCGATGCCGGCTGGAACGGGGCCGCCCGCCTCTCGGATCGATTGGCCAGTGATCCGCGCGCCGATCGGGTGATATCGCTGGCCACCCTCACCGAAGATCATCGTAATTTCATTGGCTCGCTGTCCTCGGAGACTCGCAGGACTTTTCTCCGCGCGGACGGAAAAGCCACGCTCGAGGAGATCCTGCCCGCGTCAGGGGTCTCGCCGGCACAACAAATTCGCTGGGTGCGGGAACTCCGCCGGCTTCCGGTCGCCGACCTGCTGGGCATACCCGGTGCGAAGATCAGCGTCGGCGGCATTCCCGCTTTGAATGCCGACTACGCCGATGCGGTCGAAAACCGGCTGCCTCGCGTATTTGCACTCGTTGTAGTGACCACCTTGTTGGCTCTTTTTGCCGGTTTTCGATCCCTGATCGCCGCCGCGAAGGCCGTCGCACTCAACCTGATTTCTGTCGGCGCTGCTTTCGGCGCATTAGTTCTGGTTTTTCAGGAGGGGCACGGCTGCCGTTTTCTTGGTGTACCGGAAGGCACAGTTGGAGTCTTTCCCATCGTACCCATCATTGCTTTCGCGATCGTCTTCGGTCTCAGTATGGATTACGAAGTGTTTCTAGTCGCCCGAGTGCTCGAAGCTCGCAGAAACGGTCTGGGCGAACACGAAGCCATCGCCGAGGCCCTGGCGAAAACGGGCGGGCTAATCACCAGCGCTGCCGCGATCATGATTGTGGTTTTCACAGGTTTTACCCTGGGAGATTTTCTGGTGATCAAGATGCTCGGCTTCACCCTGGCAGTCGCCGTCTTGATTGACGCCACCTTGGTTCGGATGGTGGTCGGCCCCGCTCTTCTTGCTCTAGCCGGTGACTGGAATTGGTGGCCTTGGGGCCTCGCGGGCGCAAATGTCGCAGCCGCTGAGGAAAGAATGGCGCAAGCGCGGATGCAGCCGTCCAATCCCAAGCCCTTGATGCGAGACCGATGATGCGCGGACCGATGCGCGAAGGCTGACGCGCGGAGACTTTGACGCAGGCAGACGCGCACGCTCCCGACCCATTCATCAGAAATTCATGTATTTGTCACCGTCGTGTAACATAGCGCCGCTACAAACAATCATATCTATTAACAGGAGGAATCACCGCGTGACGCGCAGACTCACCCTGCTTTTCTTGTGCGCTTTTCTTGCTTTACCACTGATTTCACACCCCGCGATCGCTCAAACCACACTGAACGGAGCGGGTGCTACTTTTCCCAACCCGATGTACTCGAAGTGGTTTAGCGAGTACCACAAGTTGCATTCCGATATTTCATTTAATTACCAATCCATTGGCAGCGGTGGCGGAATTCGCCAGGTCACCGAAGGCACGGTCGATTTCGGCGCCAGCGATATGCCGATGACCGACGGTCAATTGTCGGAAGCGCAAGATAAGTTGAAGACCAAGATTCTCAACATCCCCAGCGTGATGGGCGCGGTCGTGCCCGCCTATAACATTCCAGGAGTGACCGGAGAGGTGAAATTCACTCCCGAAGCCCTCGCGGGAATTTACTTGGGAAAAATCACCAAGTGGAACGACAAAGCCATCACCGGCGCCAATTCCGGTATAAATTTTCCCGACAAGGACATCGTTGTCGTACACCGCTCCGACGGCAGCGGGACCACTTTTATCTGGACCGATTATTTGTCCAAAGTTAGCCCGGAATGGCAGAAAGCTGTCGGCAGCAACACTTCCGTCAAGTGGCCGGTTGGGCTGGGCGGCAAGGGCAATGAAGGAGTCGCAGGTCAGGTTCGGCAAATTCAAGGAGCGATTGGCTATATCGAATTAATATATGCGGTGCAGAACAACATTCCTTATGGCAGCGTGCGCAACTCCGCCGGGGTCTTCCTCAAAGCGTCACTGGCCGGAGTAACCGCGGCTGCGGCAGCCGCTCCACAAATGCCCGCCGATTTCCGTACTTCTATTACCGACGAGCCGGGTAAAGATTCTTATCCCATTTCCAGCTTCACTTACTTGCTGATTCCGCAGCAATCCAAAGACCCGGCCAAGGGAAAAATGCTGGCCGATTTCCTTAACTGGATGGTCACAGACGGCCAGAAAATGGCGTCAGCGCTCGATTACGCACCGCTGCCCAGTAGCGTAGCTCAAAAAGTTAAAGAGGCCATCAAGCAAGTAAAGTAATCACTAAATTCGGCAGTGGGTCAGTTTGAATCTATCCCTTTTTGAGGGGCGTCATCCCGAAACCCGGCGCAGTTCAGCCGGGTGAGGGATCTCCTTTAGGTAAATGCATGCGCGGTGAGGAGATCCCTTCGACTTCGCTCAGGGCAGGCTCTTCGCTCCGTCTGAAAAGCGGCTGCACCTCAGGATGACGCCCGCCAAGAAATTCGAACTGAGCCACTACCCTAAATTCGGTAGTGGTTTGGTCTGAGTCGGTTTTGAAAGAGCACGGCTTCAGAGTGTGCGTGAGAACCAGCTGTTGAGGATTCCCAGGGGGGACCACGCCACGCATTTTAGCCGCGAAGCGGCGACAGAATGCAGCCCAGGGCGCAAGCCCTAGGTAAAAGTGGGAATGGAACAAGCCCCGAAGGGGCGAAAGATCAGTTCTCACGCAGTCTCTTCAGCCGTGCCATGAGCTACTGCGGAGTAAAAATCCCTTCCTTCTTGAGTTTTCGGCAGACTCTGCACCCGCAGTTCGCCTCATGTCTTACTTGATTCGCACCATCGTCGCTGATTCATGGATGTTCTATACTAGCCCTTGCAGTTG
The DNA here is from genome assembly GCA_963710965.1 of uncultured Acidobacteriaceae bacterium. Taxonomy (GTDB): domain Bacteria; phylum Acidobacteriota; class Terriglobia; order Terriglobales; family Acidobacteriaceae; genus Sulfotelmatobacter. The sequence continues at coordinate 43,558 of CAVQCP010000011.1, forward strand.
CCCCGCACGGCCGCTTACCCCACGCAGTCTGATGGTTTCGGCTCGAAGTCTGGCTGAATGGGAATCCGAGTGGTAGGCCGCAATTGAAGTACGTTTGAAAAACAGCTCTGCATTCGAGGAACGCTTAAATCCCAGGCAATATGGCACGCCTTTCGCTGGACAATCCAGAGTATTATCTCAACCGCGACACCTCCTGGCTTGCGTTTAATTGGCGTGTGCTTGAGGAAGCCGAAGACGCCGGCAACCCCTTGCTGGAGCGCCTGAAGTTCTTGGCGATCTCGGCCAGCAATCTGGACGAATTCTTTGAAATTCGTGTCGCCGGCATGATGCAGCAGATTGAGGACGGCTACAACCAGGCCGGGCCCGATGGTCTTACCCTGACCGCAAAGCGCGACAGCCTTTCACGACTCAGTCACAAATTTGTCGACGATCAGTATGACTGCTGGAACGCTCTGCGTCCGGCGTTGGCCGAGCATGGAATTCGTTTGCTCAGCCTGCATGAATTGGACGCCCAGGCGCGCCGCTTTGTCGACGAATATTGCGAAAGGGAATTGGATCCCCTGCTCACTCCGGTAACGGTGGATCCCACGCATCCTTTTCCCCGCGTGATTAACAAGGCCCTTTGCCTCGGATTTCTCTTGCGGCGCCGTCGCCGCTCCGCCCTGACCTACACCGGCGTAGTATCCGTGCCCCGCGCCCTGCCACGCCTGGTGCGCCTGCCTTCCGAGAATACGATCGACTTTATTTTTCTCGCCGACCTGGTGGCCCACCACGCGCAAAATATGTATCACGGCTACGATATCGTTTCGTCCGCGCCTTTCCGCGTTACTCGAAATAGCAATTTATATCTGCAGGAAGAAGAAGCGCGCAATCTTCTGGAATCCGTACGTGCCGAGTTGCACAACCGCCGCAAGGGCGATGCCGTCCGCATGGAAATCGAAGCCGATGCCGACCCCGAAATTATTGATCGCTTGCGCAGCGTCTTCGAGCTTGACCCCTGGCAGGTTTTTCCGGTGAATGGCCCGGTCAATCTCTCCCGGCTGTTCAACGTCTACGAGCAGGTCGAACGGCCCGATCTGAAATATCGCTCCTTTGCTCCGCGCGAATTGCGCCTCACCGCCAAGTCACAAAACCTGTTTGAGGAACTGCGCCGGCACGACGTGCTGCTGCATCATCCGTACGATTCCTACGACCCGGTGGTTTCCTTCATTGAGTCGGCCGCGGAAGACGATAACGTTCTTTCCATCAAGCAAACCCTCTACCGCACCAACGAGCATTCCTTAATTGTGCCCTCGCTGATGGATGCGGCCTCGCGCAAAGAAGTGACCGCCGTCGTCGAACTGAAGGCGCGTTTCGACGAAGCCCACAACATTCGCTGGGCTCGCGAAATGGAAGATGCCGGGGTGCAGGTGTTTCACGGCCTGGTTGGCCTCAAGACGCACTGCAAGCTTTCCCTGCTGGTGCGGCGCGATTCCGATGGCATGCGCAGCTACGCGCATATTGGAACCGGCAACTACAACGCCACCACGGCGCGCATCTATACCGACCTGAGCCTGTTCACGGCCAACCCCGAGATCACTCGGGCGGTGCACGATGTGTTCAGTTTTCTCACCGCTTATGCCGAGAACCCGAGCTATGATCCCTTGCTGGTCGCGCCTCTTGACCTAGCGGAAAAATGCATTTCGCTCATCGACCGTGAGGCCGAGCACGCGCGCCAGGGCCGTCCTGCGCGCATCATTGCAAAAATGAACGCCCTGCTCGATAAAAATATGGTGCAGGCGCTGTATCGCGCTTCGCAAGCCGGGGTCGACATCGATCTGATCGTCCGGGGCATTTGTGCTTTGCGTCCCGGAGTGAGAGGTCTGAGCGATCACATCAAAGTGCGAAGCATTGTCGGACGTTTTCTGGAGCATAGCCGCATCTATTATTTCGGCAACGACGGCGACGAAGAGATTTACATTGGCAGCGCCGACTGGATGCCCCGCAACCTTTACGAGCGCGTGGAAGTCCTGGTGCCGCTGCGCGACGAATTCCTGCGCGAGCGGGTGCGCCACGAAATTCTTGACGCGTACCTGGCCGACAATCGCAAAGCCCGCATCTTATTGCGCGACGCCACCTATATCCGGGCCTGGCAGCCCATTCACGGGAAACGCAATCGCAAGGCGCCCACCGGCGCGGCCGCCTTCAACTCGCAGGATTATCTGATTGCTCTGGCTGAAGGCAAGCAACCGGTGCGTGCCATACCGCAACTGCCGGCCGCAAATCGTAAAGGCCATACCGGAAAAGTTCCCGCCGGAAGAGTACGATAATTTTCCATGATCATTTATTTTCTTCGTCACGCCAGCGCTGGCCAGCGCCTTATCAATCCCAAGAAGGACGAGAAGCGCGCTCTCGACAAAGAAGGCATTGAACAGTGCGGCTACGTAGGCCGCGCCCTGGCTGCAATTGAATCGCAGGTGGAGTGCATTGTTTCCAGTCCGCTCAAGCGCGCCACTCAAACCGCTTCGCTGGTGGGCAACGAGATGGGCTACGAAGGCAAGCTGCAAATCGATGCTGCGCTGCGTCCCGGCGCGACCGTTGCCGATTTCCGCCGCTTGCTCGAAAAATATGCCGCGCAGGAATCCGTCATGGTCGTAGGCCACAATCCCAACCTGAGTCAATTCCTGGGCACGGTGATCTGTGACTCCGGTTGTGAAGCCTCGGTCGAACTAAAAAAAGGAGCGGTGGCCCGGGTTGAAATGCGCCGCAGTTCCGGCACCCTGACTTGGTGCTTCACCCCGAAGGCGCTACGCGCCCTCTATACCTCCGCGGTAGAAAGTTCTCGCCCGAAGACTTCGCGGAAGTAGGCTGTATCCTTTTCGATCGCCCACAACTCCAGATCGACTCCCATACGTTTGCGCGGGACCAGGGTCAATCTCACCTGCGCCGCGTGATGTGTGACCCGCACTCTTTCCACCGCGCGGCTGCGACCCAGGTTTAAGGCGCGGGCCAGGCGCAGCAGCATAATGGCTTTTTGCACGCTCGGCCGCTCCGCCGGATCGATGTTCTTCATCGGCCCATCTTCCATCGTCGGCCGTGACTTTCCCAGGTAACGCGCAATGGCTGCGATAATACGCCGCTGCTGCGGCGTGTAGCCCAGGATTTCCGAATTCGAAATGATGTAGTAGGTGTGCCGGTGGTGCCCGTTGCGATTCACGAAGTCGCCGACTTCATACAGCATGGCGGCGGCAGACAGCCACTCGCGATATTCCGCGGGCAGTCCATGCACCGATCGTAGCGCGGAGAACAAGAACACGGCGGATTCGCGGACGTTCAATGCATGCTTCATATCGACGCGATAGTGACCGACGGCACGCGTGATGGATTCCCAGCGTTCCGATTCAATCTGCCTTCCCGAACGCGTACTGCGGTCGTGTTCGGCTGCCATTTGCGCCAGCAGTCCGTCGCGCAGACCCAGAGAAGAGTAACGGAATCCCTTGAGATGGCAGCGATCCAGCAGTTCGTGGTAGACCAGCGCGCCGGCAACAATAATTTCAGCGCGTCGCGGACCAATGCCCTCAATCTGCCGCCGCTCCTCTACCGGCAGCCGCGCCAGCTGTTTTGCGATCCGCGACATTTCCGCCCGCGAAACCACCAGCCGCAGCCGGCTTCCGTTCTTTCTCAGATGACTGGCCGCGGCCGCCAGCGCGGCAGCCGTGCCGGAGGTGGCGATCACGCTCTTCACTCGCGCCGCCACCACACGCGCCGCGATGCGATTGACCTCCCGCGTCACAAAACCCTGCAGCCGCTTGAGTTCGCCTTTGCGCGGGGGATCATGGTGCAGAAATTCGTCGGTTAGCCGCACCGCCCCTAAGGGCATGCTCACGGTATCTCTAATCTGACCGCGCTCGGAGATTGTCAATTCGCAGCTGCCCCCGCCCAAATCCATCATCAAAGCAGGAGCACTGTCCACGTGCAGGCTCGATACCAGCCCCAGGTGAATCAGGCGCGCTTCTTCCAGCCCGGAAATAATTTCCACTTTCCATCCCGTAGCGGAGCGCACCCACTCCAGGAATGCCTGGGAATTGCGCGCATCGCGCAAGGCGCTGGTAGCGACCACGCGGACGGGGTCGCTGACCACCTGCTGCGTGGCGCGGTGAAAACGGCGCAAAACCTTAATGGTCTCGGCCATCGACTCAGGCGTCAGAAAGCCCGAGCGAAACACGCCTTCCCCCAACCGCGTAACCTCGCGGTCTTCATGAATGGCGCGCAAGCGGCCGCGCGTGAGGCGGGCAATCTTCAGCCGGACGGAATTCGAACCAATATCAACCGCGGCAAAGGTCGGCATGAGGTGAGGCCAACAGTTTACATGGCGAAGGACGAGCGGTCATCTCCAAGGAGGATTCATCCCGCGGCAGCCAGAGAAAACCCTACTCTCCTTTGGATCGGAGAACATTGGATCGGAGAACATTGGATCGGAGCACAGCAGAAGTTCGCTGCCGGCCCTACGCTGCCGAAGTGACGGGACGATTTTTCTGTATCATCTGCCGTGCCGGAGCCGGCGCCGCGGCCGCATTCGGTTTGCCCAGGCTTGCGTCCTGCATCTGTGTGAGTGCCGCGACAGCCTGACGGAACTTGACTCCGGTTACATTGTGCAACTCGGCCACCAGCGGCGAATCTTTCATCTCTCCAAGATGCGCCGTTGCGCTGCGCGTCAGCGTGAACCAGTCATGCCAATCGCCCAAAACGTCCTGCAGGTGCTTGATGCCCACAATAAATTTCTCCACCGCCTCGGATTTGCCCGCGAACTCGGCCGCGTAGCGCGCACGTTTACTTAGGATGCGGTACTGATGCAGCAAGTCTTCGGTGATGGGCTGGTTGGGGTCAATCCCCTTCAACATCTGCGTGGCAACCATCAGCGGCTCCGGACTGGCTTCGGGATGAAAGTCTTTGCTGGCGCGTCTTAGCCTGGTCAGAATCTCGTTCACGGTTTTCTTGTCAACTTCTTTGCGCAGTTTCTTTTCCTGCTGCCCTCGCAGTTCGATCAGATGGTTCATCATCTGCGTCTTGCGCCGCGGTTCCCGGGGAATCTTCAAGCTGCGCAGCGCGGCTAATTGCACATCGAGATCGCGAACCTTGCCGGCGCGCTTGCGAATTCGCCCCAACAATTTGAGCAGTCTCTTTTCGTTGCGGCGCAGCTTGGGAGAAAGTTCATTCAACAGAATTTGAAGCCGGCGCGTGCCCGTGCGGAAGCGATGAACGCT
>CAVQCP010000012.1:0-48916 GCA_963710965.1 uncultured Acidobacteriaceae bacterium
TATGCGGTCCGAAACTGGACCGCTACAAGTGATGTTGTAATTGATCGTCAGAAACTGGGCGAATTCGAAACAACACTGACAGCTGTTGCGCCGGTGCTTTTTATAAAGCAATGCCGATGTAACAACGTGGTCGAAATCGGAAATAAGCAAGATGAAAGTAAGCCACACCCAATCTATTCAGTTGTGAGGCATCGCCCTCACGTTCTTTGAAAGCTAGCTCTCAGCTGTCAGCTTTCAGCTCTCAGTCTTTCTGAGGCGCGAAAGGGATAACTGGGATTCACCAAGTTTGCTGTCCTTCAGCAAGTAAACGTCACTTCGGAAAAGCCGGAAGCTGACGGCTGAGAGCTGACAGCTCCGACTTGTCGGTGATCTTACCGCGGGGGATCCACCCGTTCCCATCCCGAACACGGAAGTTAAGCCCCGCTGGGCCGATGGTACTGCACGCGCCAAGTGTGTGGGAGCGTAGGTCGTTGCCGGCATAAATAAAGGCCAGTCTGAGAAATCAGATTGGCCTTTTCCTTTTATGCGAATGTGGCGCGGGCGCCCTCGCCCGCGTCTTCTGACTCTCGTATCCGTGGTTCATCCGCTATATCCCTTCTACAATTCCGGATTCACCCACAACCACCGATAATCCTCTGGCCTGCAAACCAACCCTGCCTTCACCGGATTTTGCCGGATGTACTCACACTTCTCGTTCAGGCTCTCGTCCGATCACAGGACGTGATCAAAGGACTCCTCTTCCCAGACTGGCCCCGAATGATCGAGAAACTTGTTAATCCGGTGGGCGGTTGTGCTCTTCAGGCACCGCAGGATATCCACCAAGGGGAACGGCCACCCGTCACTGTCGCGCAGTGGCAAGAGCAGCAGATGTATGTGGTTGGGCATGATGACCGCCGCATGCAAACGAATTCGTGGCGGGACAAGTGTGGGGCGGGCGCCCCAGCCCGCAAACGGCGGAATACCACCCTCCCGCAAGCAGTGCTCAAAAACAAGGTCACGGGCAGCGGAGGACAGCACGAGCGGTCCTCCAGTGCAGAAGGTTACAAACAAATCCGCGTCGGCCTTCTGCAGATGTGGAAGCCGTCGCCGGTATCGATACTTCGCGGGTCGCGCAGAGCCGGACGACATGTGTAGGGCGGGCGACCCCGCAGGCCAACTGCCTGCATCGTAACCAAATGTCCCAATCCAAATCTGTGACGAATGAACTGAACGGCCTGTGGATTCCGGGTTCGGAACGAGACCGGACGCCGCACCGCCGAGGGGAGGGTTCGCGGGCGAGGCGCCCGCGCCACACGTGTGGGAGTCCTTCGGCAAGCTCAGGATAAACTCCGGTCGTCGCCGGCATTAGTAAAGGCCAGTCTGAGAAATCAGATTGGCCTTTTCCTTTTCGCCCCCAGTTGTCATTCCGAAGCGCGAGACTGGAGGAATCTGATGCTCGGCTATCGCAATGGATGGGGACCTGCCTTGACGCCCATGTTAGAATTTCTGGCGAACTGCAAGCCCCCCTGACAGTTCAGCCTTTTTCCCCCACGACCCTGATTTTCCCCATAGGAGGCCCCGCATGAACCGTCGTGTTTCCGCAATCACCCGGTCGCTCCTTCTCTTTGCATCCTTGATTGGCACTGCGGCGCTTGCGCAGCATAGCCCCGTTCCCTTCGTCAACCAACCGCTCGCGCCCACAAGCGTTGCCCCTGGTCACGCTGCGTTCACTCTCACCGTGGACGGCACCGGCTTCGCCTCGGACGCAGTCGTGAACTGGAACGGCTCGGCTAGAACGACCAAGTTCATCTCATCCAGCCAATTACAGGCAACCATCACCGCTGCGGACGTTGCCAGCCCTACGACCGCTTCGATCACGGTGACGAACCCGTCGGCCACCAACGGAATCTCGAACGTTGTGTATTTCATGGTCGGCCCTTCGAGCTCTACAGTGGCCTTCGCCCGTCAGGACATTGCAGTGACCCTTCCTTCAGAATCTTACGTTTCTGGGCTCGCCGTCGCCGACTTTAACAACGACGGCAAGCTCGACGTGGCGATAGCCACCGTATCGACCGTGCTTGGGGCGCCCGCCACAGTTGAAGTTTTTCTGGGAAAGGGAGACGGTACCTTCCAGGCCCCGATCTCAACTGTTTTTGGCATTGACATGTATGCTCTCGTGGTCGGCGATTTCAATGGGGATGGAAACGTCGACCTGGCAGTAGCGAGTCCCTACCCAAATCAATCCGGCGGCTCCACAATCTATCTGTTGTACACATTGCTGGGCACTGGGGACGGTCATTTCACTCTTACTGGGAACGGATCGATCCCCGGCTTTCCGCTGGTGACCGGCGATTTCAACGCTGACGGCGATCTCGACGTGGTGACAACGGCGACTGATTACGACGGAACTGACTATTACCCCGCCGTAACTACAGGAACGGGCGTGGGTATTTTTAGCGGATCGCTCAGAATTGGCGACACCTATGCGTGGGGTATGCCGTCGGTCGGCGATTTCAATCACGATGGAAAGCTCGATCTCGCTATTCCAGGGCACAATGCCTATGGGGTGACCCCTGAACTCTATGTGTTCCAGGGTAACGGCAACGGTAGCTTCGACAGGCCGATAGTCTATGCGCAGCGAGGAGACGTTGGTTGGGACGCAGGCTCGTCCGCGACCGCAGATATCAACGGAGATGGGGACCTGGACATCGTCACAGACAGCGATGGCGTGTTTCTTGGAAATGGGGACGGCACATTCAGCCGGGAGCCAGGAGTCTCCATAGGCGGCACTAACCTCAACCTTGCGGATTTTAACAACGACAACAAATTAGACGCAGTTGTAATGGGAAATCTGGGCTATCCGTCGGATCAGCAAATCGTAAGCCTGATGCTGGGCAACGGCGACGGGACGTTTCAGACCTCCGTAAACTGGGCGGCGTTGAACTCCTCGGCCTATGCGGCTGTTGGAGACTTCAATGGCGACGGGAAACTGGATCTATTGCTGGCAAGTAACTATGTGACGTATGGAGAGACCGCCCTGTCTCTCTTCCTGCAAACCGACTTCGACATCTCGCCTGCCATCTTGAACTTCGGGACGGTCAGCCCCGGATCGAGTAGTACTCTCATCTCCACATTGACCAATAACGGTTCGGTGAGTGCGTCGATTGCGTCGATCCAGTTGATCGCTGGCGGAGGAAATTACACGGAAAGCAATGATTGCGGCATCACCCTGGCTCCTGGAGCGAGCTGCGCCGTCACGGTTACCTTCACGCCCAGGAGCGGATACAAAGTTTATAGCGCGTCCGTCCGTATAACATATGGAGGAGCTCTGGGAAGCCCTCAGTCAATTCTACTAACGGGATCGGATATCTAAGTGAATCCGGGGTGACGGGTTGCCCCATCCTTGTCGCGCCCTTTGCGACAGGATGGGGAATTTGACTTCCATTACTTCGAGAAAACATGCTCCTTCGGTGCAGGTGCGCCGCGCAGCAGACCTTCAGTACTCAAATCCTCGTCCACGTCAGGCCAATGAATCCCATAACCCCCGCCGGCAATCTTCCAGTTGTTGCGCTGGGTGGGCGTGGCGTTGAGCAGGCGGGGAAACCAAGCAAGCGGCACGGAGATAACCCGGCCGTCGCGCAGCGATACACTCAGGGCGTCGTCGCCGACTGTGACGTCGAGGACCCGCTCATCCGCCGCTGCCGCCGAAAAAGCCATTCCAAGCCTCCAAGAGCCGTACCCTGTTTTCGAGCACTATTGATTGTATCTCGCAGTTCGTGGGCGCGAAATCCAAAGTTTGCCGCGAGCTGCACCGGATCGAGCCAAAGCTTTGCCGAAGCCTCATCGCGATCAACATGCACATGCGGCGGCTCATTCGGCTCGTGGCTGTAGAAATAGAGTCGGTAAGGGCCGGAGCGCAATACCGTCGGCATGGCGCGATTGTAGCAAAAGTATACCCGCCGGGCCGATAGTACTGCACGCGCCTGTAGATGCTCCAAGATAGTGTCACCCCCTAACTGCAACGAGATTCTGTCACCTTCGCAGGATGGTGACGATGAGTGAGAAAGAGTTGAAGCGAGTGAGAGTGGGGGAGAATGCAGCGGAGGGGAGGCTGAGCGTACGCGAAGCCTCCCGTCGGGCAAGTCGCCCAGCCGAGCCCAATTCCCGAGGGTGCCCCGTCCAAGCTTCGCTTGGGCGGGGATTTTGATCTTGGCAGGGGGGGCCCGTGCAACATGACCCACCTAACTCCTTTGTTTCACGGAGCTTAGTATGTAACCCCTTTAACATGACGATTTTAGCACCTGTACATACACCTAACCCGCTGATTCTAAACAACCGAGGGGGTGGGGGGAGGGGTGACAAAATGATAGACCAGCGCTTAAAACAAAGGACTTAGCAGGTTTCCACACGCTGCAAACCGCAACTTCAGCCTCAATTTTTCGCTCAAAAACGCGCGAACGGATGAAAAAAAGGCCAGTCAGAAAAATCTGATTGGCCTTTACTCCCGCAGTTTTCCGGACGTGTCTTGTGTTTCGAAGCCTAACCCTTGCTCTGCTTTTTCTCTACCTTAGCCCAAGTGTCCTTCAGCGCGACGGTTCGATTGAAAACCGGCTTGCCCGGCTTTGTATCCGGATCGACGCAAAAATATCCCAGGCGCTCAAACTGATAGCGTTCGCCCGCCGCCGCATTCGCCAGCGACGGTTCGATCTTCGCTTCCGCAATCACTTCCAGCGAATTCGGATTCAAATTCGCCGTAAAATCCTCCCCCTCGGCAACTTCACCAGGATTTTCTTTGTTAAACAAATTCTCGTAAATCCGCACCTCGGCGTCGATCGCGCTCGCCGCCGCGACCCAATGAATGGTCGACTTCACCTTGCGCCCATCGGGAGTATTTCCGCCCCGCGTCGCCGGATCGTAACTGCAATGCACCTCCACCACTTCGCCCTGATCGTTCTTCACCACGCCGGTGCAGGTGACCAGATAGCCATAGCGCAGGCGCACTTCGCGTCCCGGCGAGAGGCGATAAAATTTCGGCGGCGGAACTTCCCGAAAGTCATCCTGCTCGATATAAAGCACCCGCGAGAACGGAACCTGGCGCGTGCCGGCCGATTCGTCCTCCGGATTATTCACCGCTTCCATCTCTTCGACCTGGTTCTCCGGATAGTTGTCAAGCACCACTTTTAGTGGACGCAGCACCGCCATCACGCGCGGCGCGCGCTTGTTCAGGTCTTCGCGGACGAAGTGTTCGAGCATCGCCAGCTCGATCGATCCCGTCGTCTTCGACACGCCAATCGCGCCCACAAAATTCCGAATCGCCTCCGGCGTATAGCCGCGGCGGCGAATGCCGCCCAGCGTCGGCATTCGCGGATCGTCCCACCCGCTCACCCGCCCCTCCTGCACCAGTTGCAGCAGCTTGCGCTTGCTCAAAAGCGTGTAGGTCAGATTCAGGCGGTCAAACTCGATCTGTCGCGAGGGAAAAATTTCCAATTGCTGGATGTACCAGTTGTAAAGCGGCCGATGATCTTCAAACTCCAGCGTGCAGATCGAATGCGTCACCCGCTCAATCGAATCCGACTGCCCGTGTGCGTAATCGTACATGGGATAAATGCACCATTTATTTCCCGTGCGATGATGCTCGGCATGCAGAATGCGGTACATCACCGGATCGCGAAAATTGAGATTCGGCGAAGCCATATCAATCTTCGCCCGCAAGGTGCGCGACCCGTCGGGAAATTCCCCGGCCCGCATGCGCTCAAATAAATCCAGATTTTCTTCGACGGTTCGATTGCGATAAGGACTGTCTTTCCCCGGCTCCGTCAGCGTGCCGCGATGCTGGCGAATCTCCTCCGCCGTCAGATCGTCGACGTATGCCTTGCCATCCTTGATCAGCTTGATCGCCCACGCGTAGAGCTGATCGAAATAATCGGAGGCGTAAAACAGCCCGTCCCACTGAAAGCCGAGCCAGTTCACATCGGCCTTGATCGACTCGACGTACTCCGTCTCTTCCTTCTCGGGATTGGTGTCGTCGAAGCGGAGATTGGTGCGCCCGCCAAATTCGTCGGCCAGCCCAAAGTCGATGCAGATGGCCTTGGCATGGCCAATGTGCAGATATCCATTAGGCTCGGGAGGAAACCTCGTCTGCACCCGGCCTCCATGTTTATTAGCCTTCAGATCCTCCACGATAATGTCGCGAATAAAATTCGACGGAACTGGCGCACTCGACGCAGCCACAGCGTTTTCTCCAACTGCACTCGGCGGATGAGATGATTTCATTACTCTTTGATCTTATCGCAAGCCATGACGCGACGCAGTACTTCGACCCCATGCGATTCATAAGCTCAGCCTGCCGATTGCCTCCCTAATCCGCGCCAGCGTTCTTTCCTTGCCCAGCACCTCCAGCGTCTCAAACAGCGGCGGAGCATTCTTCCGCCCGCAAACCGCCACGCGGATCGGCTGAAACATTTGCCCGGCCTTCACCCCTAACTCCTGCGCAGCCGCCCGCAGCGCCTGGTCCAGCGGATCGTGCCTGAACTCCACTCCCGCCAGCACCTCCCGCGCTTTGGTCAAAACCTTGAGCGCCATCGCCGCGTCGCCTTTTTGCGGAATGAGTTCCAGCGAATCATATGGCGGCAATTGATCGACCAGGAAGAAATCGGCGGCCGTCAGCGCGTCGCGCAGCAACTTGATGCGCTCGCGAATCAGGGGCGTGATCCGCAGCATCTTCTCCGGCGAAACCTCAAAGCCCGCGCTCCGCACCACCGGCAGCAGGCGTCGGCTCAATTCTTCGACCGGCAATCCGCGAATGTGCTCCGCGTTCAGCCACACCGCCTTCGGATCGAACATCTCCTCCGCGGTCGCCGCCGGCTCTTTGAAGTTCACCACCGCGTTCGACCGATTAATCCCCTCCAGCGAAAAAATCTCGGTCAACTCTGGCAGCGACATATTCTCGCGATCGTTCTTCGGGGACCACCCCAGCAGGCAGAGAAAATTGATGAACGCTTCCGCCAGAAATCCCGCATCGCGGTAGGTCGTCACGCTCACCACCGGACCATGTTTCCGCTTCGAGAGCTTCGTCCCATCCGGCGCCACCAGCAGCGGCAGATGCGCAAACCGCGGCGGAGCGCAGCCCGCCGCCTCAAAGATCAGCACATGCTTGAATGTATTCGTAAGATGATCCTGCCCGCGGATGATGTGCGAAATCCCCAGGTCCGCGTCGTCGGCGCAGGATGCCAGATGATAGGTCGGCATCCCGTCCGAGCGCAGCAGCGCGAAATCTTCAATGTCCGCCGCCGATTTCATCTGCTCGCCATACACCGCGTCGTTAAACCGCACCACCTGCCCGCTTTCTCGCGGCACCAGAAATCGTAGTGCAAAAGGTTCTCCCGCCGCGGCCCGCCGGTCGCTGGCTTCCCGCGAAACCTCGCGCGCCCCAGGGTTAAACAGCCACGTTCCCTGCGCCCCCGATTTCTCCGCATCCCCCGCATGTGCGGGAGTAAAGTCGCGGTAAGCCAGCCCTTTCTCAAAGATCGCCCAAGCCGTCTTTCGGTGCAGATCGATGCGCTCCGACTGCTTATACTCTTCGTCCCACCCCAGCCCCAGCCACTTCAGCCCCTCAAAGATCGAATCCACCGAGGCCTGCGTGTTCCGCCCGGCATCCGTGTCGTCGAGCCGCAAAATCATCGTCCCCTCATTGTGGCGGGCATAGAGCCAGTTGAAGATAAAGGTGCGCGCGCTTCCCACGTGCAGAAACCCCGTAGGCGAAGGCGCGAAACGCACCCGCGGCTTGGTAAACATAGGCGAACCGTATTTCACAGGCTCAGTCATAAGCGCAATATTGATGGTATGGGTGCGTAAAAAGCTCCGTCAAGCGGGCGCGAACAACGCGCGAACCACGATGGAGAGTAGTTGACCCAAAAATTCGGGACTTCGGCCAGTGTACTTAAATCTTGTTGTCTTTCGACCCCTGCCTGTGAAACCATGCTAGACATCTTCCCCCAAGATGCCCGAGACCTCCCGGGGAGGCTCCCTGCTGCTCATGAACAGTATTGCCACCAGTATCGTCATTATTCCCGGTGTTGTCGCCTTATTGCTTTGCTTGGTCTTCACCTACCTCTACCAGCAAAGCCGCCAGGCTTACTTTCTTGCGTGGGAGGTCGGCTGGGCTTGCTATTCCGTCCACTACGCCCTTGATGCCTTCCGCTACTACCATCCGCCTGCGCCCGCCGCCTTTTTCCTGAGTTCCCTATTTTCGGTGGGCATGGCCGTCAGCATCTTTGTCTCGACCCGCCTCACCCGCGGATCCTTCCGCTTCCGCTGGCAGGACTGGGCTCTCTCTGCGGTAGGCGTCGCGGCAGCCGGAATCGATCTCCGCCAGCACCTGTCACTGGGACAGCCTGGCGACCACCCCTTGCGTATGACCGTGATTTTCCTGAGCGCCGTCCTGTTGTATTGTTCCGCGGCTTTTTATGTCTACGCTTTCCGCCGGGGTTCGGCCGCATTCAAAATACTGGCCGTCTCGCTGGCCTTCTGGGCCGTGCTCATGGGCGCCATTCAATCCAACAGTCCGTGGATGGAAATGCTTGGCCCCATCGGCCACTTCCTCGGTCCCATCCCGCAAATGCTTCTCGGCATCGCCATGGTCATGGTGCTGTTCGAAAACGAGCGCAACGCCGTACAGGAAAATACCCTCGCTCTTTCCACTCTCGGAGTCGACCCCCGCCGTTTGCTCTCGGCTGACGATCTGCTTCCCAGCATGCAATCCGCCCTCGACCGTCTGGCCGGAGCTTTAGTCGCCAAGCGTGCGGCAATTTACATTTCCGAGCGATGGCGCAACCTCTTGCCCTCGGTCGAGCGCGGCTTCCCTCCCCAATTCCTCGATCAACTGACCCAGACCGGCGGGGGCGAATACATCTGCGAACTGGCCTATCGCCAGGGCGGCCTTTACACCATCCACGATCTCGATCATGCCGCCGAACCCCTCCCCATCGGGACCCTAGGCAACTTCGCCGATTTCAAGAAAGTGCTCACCGCGGCCGACATCCGTCACCTCACCGCCGTCAGCCTCCAGACTCGCGAACATGCCTTCGGTGTCATCCTGTTCCCTCACGTCCAGCGCAAGGCCTTCGGCTCCTCCGGCCCTCGCCTCATGGTCGGACTCGCCCTTCAACTCGGACTTACGCTGGAAAATTATCTGACCACGCACGACGCCCATCGCCGCACCCAGGAGTATGAATTGCTCACCGAGATCGGGCAAGCCATCAGCTCCCGCCTCGATCAGGATGAAATCCTGCGCACCATCCACACCGAACTCGGTCAGATTTTTAATACCAGCACTTTCTACATCGCCTTTCAGGAAGGCGATGAAATTCGCTTCGAACTGGAAGTCGAAGATAATCGCATTCTCCCCAAACGCCGTCGCAAGCTGGAGAACGCCTTTACCGAATATGTGATGCGCACCGGCCAGCCCCTCTTGATCCGCTCCGATCTCGAGAAAGTGCGCACCCGTTTGGGCATCACTTTCCGGCCTAACCTTCCCGCCAAATGCCTGTGTGCCGCTCCCATCCTGCTGGGCAACAAACCCACCGGCGTCATGGTGGCCATGAGCACGCATCGCGAATTCGTCTTCGAGCAACGCGACCTCAACGTCCTCGTCACCGCAGCCGGGCAGGTCTCCGTCGCAGTCGAAAATGCACGCCTCTTTGCCGACGAACAGCGCCGGTCCCGCCAACTGGCCTTTCTCAACAATATCTCCCGCACCGCGATTTCCAGCGACGATCCCGTCCACATGCTGGGCCAGATCGTCGAAGAAATCCAAAAGAATTTCAGCTTCGATCACATCGGCATCGGCCTGCTCGATTACGGCACCAAAGAAATCGAAATCAAAGCCGAAGCCGGAGCTACCGCGCACGCCATGGGCAAGCGCATTCCGCTGGGCTTCGGCATTCTGGGCCGAGTCGCCCGCACCGGCGAACGCGCGCTGGTGCAGAATGGCGCCGAAGGCCACATGGGCGCGATTCTCCCCGAATCCCGCTCCGTCCTTTGCATCCCCATCACCTACGGCGAGACCCTGCTGGGCGCGCTCAACATTGAAAGTCGTAACGAAAGCGCATTCACGCCCCAGGATGTTCTCATCCTCAACACCCTGGCCGATCTGCTCGCCACCGCCCTGCACAATGCCTTCGTCTTCCAGAAGCTGCAACAGCAGTCGATCACCGATGGCCTGACCGGGATCAAAACCCGCCGCTTTTTCTGGGAGGCCCTGTCCGCGGAATGGAAGCGCGCTTCCCGCTCGGGACGCCCCTTCTCGGTTGTCCTTATCGACCTCGACAAATTCAAAGAAGTCAATGACACCATGGGCCACTTCGAGGGCGATCTCGTGCTCGCTCGCGTCGGCCGCCTGCTCGAACAAAAATCCCGCCAGTCCAACGTGGTCGCGCGCTACGGCGGCGACGAGTTCATCATCCTCATGCCTGAAACCGGCCCCGATCAGGCTCAGGTCCTCGCCGAACGCCTGCGCCAGTGGATCACCCAGGACCCCATGCTCAACGAGCATCAGATCACCGGCAGCTTCGGCGTTGCCAGCTACCCCACCCACGGATTTTCCATCGAAGACATCATCCGCGTGGCCGACGCCGGCATGTACGTCTCAAAACGTTCCGGCGGAAATCTGGTTTCAACCACGGAAGAGTTCGCCGAGGGCGAAGAGTTCGCCGCCCAGCGCCAGCAGATTTCTTCCTACATCGAAGGCTTTTTGCAGCGCGAGCGCAATGGCCCCGAACATCTCGAAGAACTGAGCTCCATGCTGGTGAAATTCTGCGGCGGCGAAGAAGACTGCAACGTTCCGCTGCTGAAAGAATCCATCGAAGTGCTGAGCCGCGCCGCCGAATCCCGCGAACTCCGTACCTCCGGCCATGGAGACACGGTTGCCCGTTATACCGAAATCATCGCCCGCGCTCTTCACTTGCCCCCCGAGGAAACCACCGACCTCGTCTATGCGGCGCGGGTTCACGATGTCGGCAAAATTTTTGTCCCCGAGCGCATTCTCAATAAACCCGGCCCCCTCACTGACGACGAATTTTTCCTCGTTCGCATGCACGCCCGCGTCGGCTCCGAGATCGTCGGCATCCTTCCCCATAGCGGCATGATGCGCCAGGCCATCGAGCACCATCACCAGCGCTTCGATGGCTCCGGCTATCCCGACGGCGCTAAGGGAGAACAGATCCCCCTTTGGGCGCGCATCATCGCCCTGGCCGACGCCTATGCCAACATGCTGACGGAACACTCGATCTCCGCAGCCCGCACTCCCGAACAAGCGCTCGACGAACTATCAAAAATGAGTGGCACCGGCTTCGACGGCATGCTGGTCCGCCTGCTGCTCCGCGAACTGAAATCGGAACGCGCCTCCTCAGCAAAGGACATCTTCTAGTGTCATGTCTAAAGTTCGTTGATTAAGTGGCGATGCTTTGCAAGGGCGCGGCTTCAAGCCGCGCCGATAGCTTTTGTAAATCGGGCTCTAGCGCTGCGTCTGTTATCTTGTGTGTCTTCTGGTTCGACTTTTTATCAACGAACTTTAGACTCAGGACACTTTATGCCTTCCTTTTCCCCCCGGTCATCCTGGCCGGGCAGAGAATTCTTCCCGACAAGCTGCACCGAGCCTTCCCGATTCGTCCTCGCTTTTCGCCGATCCACAGATAAGTGTCCTAATAGTGCGTTGCTGGAGAATACAAGAAAAAGCCCCGAGCCAAATCGGGGCGTTCAGTTTCCTTCTTGGCGAAGTTCTGTCGCATCTGAAATCTGCTGTAGCCTTGCATTTCGCGTGGTACAACTTTGTCCGGGTTCATCGCAGCTTGCGCGTTGCTCCCACAATGGAAGCTGGATTGACGGATCACGTTTGGAAACTTGGCGAGCTTATGTTTAACTAATTGATTCTGCACCGGTTACAACTTCGATAAAAATGCTAATATTAATTGTGCACGAACGGGTATACACTCTCGTTCTTTTGGAAGTCCCCCAAGTACCGTAGCTTCTTTTCGTTGCGAGGATCATCCTAATGCCCATGACATTGAAGCCAGAGATGGACTCCGCAACGCAGCGCAAAGGCACCAGTATGAGAGAAATTCGACTTAGAATCAGTATCATTGTCGAGCCAGATGATGAGGGATTCCATGCGTACTGCCCAGCGTTTAAGGGGCTGCATGTAGATGGTAAGAGTCAGAAGGATGCAGTCGCCAACGCCACGCATGCCGCTGCCGTATATGTGGAATCGCTTGTGGCGCACGGAGAACCATTGCCGATCGGCCCGCATTGCGAAAGGGAAGAACAAATTCAAGAAGTTCCTCCCGGTGCTCTACTGCATCATTTTGATCTTCAATGGCCTTCTCAAAAAATGTCTGGGATCAGCTAAAGGCCACCACGGTCGAAGAGTTCATCGAGGCTCTGGGGAGAGACGGCTTTGTCCCTGATCAAGCCAGTACCGGGGCTGTACTGGCATTCATCAAGCCCACCAAGAAAGAAAGCAAGCGGATCGTCATCCATTACCACCGCAATAAAACATGGGGTGCTAAATTCCTGAATGGACTTATTAGCGATGCAGAGTGGACTCTAGATGACCTTATCCGCGTAGGGCTGGTTAAAGGCGAAGTCGCCAAGCCCACCGCAATACCGGAGACTCTGCTTGTTCCTTGCGGTTGTGATCGTGGCGTCCTGCAAAACGGCAAACCTTGCCCAGAATGTGGCGGCAGTAGATTCCGTGAGATCCCAAAATCCTTAAGCTGAATCTATCAACGCACTAATAGGACACTACCAGTCCGCAAACGCCCGCTTGCTCACCCCGCCCCTTCCGCGTATGATTCACCGTTTGAATTCTTCCGCCAAAAACAGGCCGGTGCGCGGGTCCCTGCTCGGCATCGAGCACCTTGACCAGAAGGAAATACTTTCTCTGCTCAAACTCGCCCGCCGCATGAACCCCCTCAAACCCCGCCCGCTGCTGCGGAACAAGCGCATCGTCCTCCTTTTTTACGAGCCCTCCACCCGCACTCGCTCGTCCTTCGAAATCGCCGCCAAGTCCCTGGGCGCCATCACCACGCTAATCCAGTCCTCCGGTTCGAGCATAGAAAAAGGCGAATCCCTCCTCGACACCGGCTATACCCTGCGCGCCGTCGGCGCCGACGCCATCGTCATCCGTCATCCCAACGCCGGCGCGCCGCTCCTGATGGCCCAGCACCTCGATATCCCCATCATCAACGCCGGCGATGGCATGCACGAGCATCCCTCGCAGGCCCTGCTCGACGCCTTCACCATCCTCAAGCACAAAAGATCTTTCAAAGGCCTCCACGTCGCCATCATCGGAGACATTCTCCACAGCCGCGTCGCCCGCTCCGCCTGCCATCTGCTCACGAAGTTCGGAGTCAAGCTCACGCTCTGCGGCCCGCAGGAATTCGTCCCCGAAGTCGCGGCGACTCTGGCGCCCGGCCTGCGCGTCTTGCGTCACGTCGAAGAAGCCGTCCGCGGAGCCGACGTAGTCATGCTTCTCCGCGTCCAAAAAGAACGCCTCGCCGGCCAAAAAATTCGCCTTGCAGATTACATCGCCCACTATCAAATGACCCCAACCCGGCTGAAACTGGCCAAGCGCGACGCTATCGTGATGCATCCTGGCCCCATCATTCGCGGTCTGGAGCTGACCGCAGAAGTAGCCGACAGCCCGCAGTCCGCGATCGTCGACGAAGTTCACAACGGAGTCCCCACCCGCATGGCAATCCTCGCGCGGGCGCTGGGAAAAGCAAAATGACCCGCCTAACCAACAACTCCCTCCTGATCAAAAACGGCTACCTGATCGACCCTGCCGCCAAGATCAATCAGCCCATGGACATCCTCCTGCGCGACGGCCGCGTAGCCGAAGTCGCGGCGCCCAATAAAATCCGCGCCACCGCCGACGAAACATTCGACGCCCGCAACCTCATCGTCGCCCCCGGCTTCATCGACCTCCACGTCCACCTGCGCGAGCCCGGACAGTCCTACAAAGAGACCATCGCCACTGGCACCGCCGCCGCTGCCGCCGGAGGTTTCACCTCCGTCTGCACCATGCCCAACACCGATCCCGTCGTCGACACCGCCGAGTGGGTTGCCTGGTTGCGCCGTCCTGAGCGCGGCGCCGTCGTCAATGTTTTCCCCATCGCTGCCGCCACGCGCAGCTCGCGCGGCGCAGCCCTCACCGATTTCGCCGCCCTCCAACACGCCGGAGCCGTCGCCGTCACCGACGATGGCAAGCCCATCCTCGACGACGAAGTCATGCGCGCCGCCCTCCGCCTCGGCGCCGAACTCAATCTCCCGGTCGTGCAACACGCCGAAGACACGCGCCTCACCGAGCACTGCTCCATGCACGCTGGCCCCACCAGTTTTCGCCTGGGACTGCACGGCATGTCCGCCGCCGCCGAAGCCAACATCGTCGATCGCGATGTCACCCTCGCCCAGCAGATTCGCGAATCGCGCCTCCACATCGCCCATCTCTCCACCTCCGACGCGCTCAAAGCGGTCCGCCGCGGCAAACGCGCCCGCGCTCGCGTTACCTGCGAGGTCACGCCTCACCACTTCACCCTGCTCGACGAAAACGTCGGCGACTACGACACCAATTTCAAGATGAACCCGCCCCTCCGCGCCGCGCACGATCGTGAAGCCATCCTCGTAGCCCTCGCCGACGGCACCATCGATGCCATCGCCACCGACCACGCCCCCCACGCCATCCACGAAAAGCAAGTAGAATTCGAACGCGCCAACTTCGGCATCACCGGATTAGAAACCGCTCTGGCCTTGGCCATCACCAAACTCCATCGCGACCACAAAATCCCTCTCACGCGCATCGTCGAACTCTTCACCGCC
Organism: uncultured Acidobacteriaceae bacterium; assembly: GCA_963710965.1. Classification (GTDB taxonomy): domain Bacteria; phylum Acidobacteriota; class Terriglobia; order Terriglobales; family Acidobacteriaceae; genus Sulfotelmatobacter. Next base: position 14,854 of record CAVQCP010000012.1, read on the forward strand.
GGCCCCGCCCGCGCCTTCGATCTTCGCAGTCGCGGCTCCCTCCAGCGCGGCAACTTCGCCGACGTTACCATCTTCGACCCTAAAAAGCGCTGGACCTTCGAAGCCGCGAAATCGCGCTCCCTCTCACACAACACCCCGTTTGACGGCTGGCAATTCACGGGAAAAGTAGCAGCTACGATCGTAGCCGGCAAGATGGTGTATCGGGCAGACTGAGTCTGCTCATCTCATGTGGGGACAGCCGCCCCCGGCTGTCCATCGAGCGCAGCTCGCTTGCTTTTCTCGCACCCCGGAAAAACCGAGACGCCACGAGTACCTATCTTCGCGCTCATTCAAAGATCGGCAACACTCTGGCCAACACCTCATTCATGATCGCCTCTGGAATGCTCTCCAACTTCTTGCCCCCACGCGCCGCAAGATCGAGAGCCCGCGGCTGATCACAGCGGACGATCCCTGTCGTTTTGATTCCAGCCCCAGTCAGAGAGACAGCAAACCCCGCTGTCCGCGCGAACTTACCGCCGCTCGTGATCGGCAATACGATGGGGACTTTCGTGATGCGATTGAACGCTTCAGGAGATACGATCAATACCGGTCGGCGGCCTTTTTGTTCATGCCCCGCAGCAGGGTCGAGGCTGACCAGCCAGACCTCGCCGCGCTTCATATCAGCTCGCGGCCAACCCGCTTACCCCGCACCCATTCTTTGTCTCGTTTGGACCGTAAAGATTTCGGACTGCACTGAGCAAGCAGTTCAGCCAGGGAATATCGCGGACCTGACAGCGGCTTGACGATCAGGCATCCATCATCCACTGCAATGCCAACCTTCGCGCCAGGCCGCAATTGCAGAATGTCCAGCAGCGCCGGGGGCACCGCCAGCATGACTGAGCCGCCAACTTTTCGAAGACTGGTGTTGTGCATTGCGCTCGTAGTTATACTTAAGTATAACATGATCAAAGAGGGAGCACGAACCTACTCCAGGTCCCTCCAATTCGCACCAATCCCCATCTCCACCAGCAGCGGCACAGCCAGCGTATGCACCTTCTCCATCTGCTCCCGCACCAGCGACTGCATCACATCCACTTCATCCTCCGGAACTTCAAACACCAGCTCGTCATGCACCTGCAGCGTCATTCGAGATTTCAATCCCCGCTCGCGCAGAATCGCATCGATCCGGATCATCGCCACTTTAATCAAATCCGCGGCCGTCCCTTGCAAAGGCGTGTTCACGGCCGTTCGCTCCGCCGCGCCTCGCTGAATCGAGTTCTTGCTGTTAATGTCCGGAATCGGCCGCACCCGCCCATGCAGAGTTCTTACTTTCAAAGTCCGCCGCGCCTCTTCGAGAATTTGATCCAGAAAAGCGCGGACTCCTTTGTATGTACCGAAATAATTCGTGATGAACTGCTTCGCCTCCCCGGTCTCAATGCCAAGATTCTGCGACAGCCCAAAAGGTGAGAGCCCGTACACGATGCCGAAATTAACCACCTTCGCCTGCCGCCGGTGATCCGGCGTCACCATCAGCGGAGGCACTCCAAACACCTGCGACGCGGTCAGCGTATGAATGTCGTCCCCGCGCCGGTAAGCCTCCACCAGCAGTGGATCGCGCGAAAAGTGCGCCAGCAACCGCAGCTCAATCTGCGAATAATCCGCAGTCAGCAAAACGTGCCCCGGCTCCGCGATAAATGCAGCCCGTATCCCGCGTCCCAGCTCCGTGCGAATTGGAATATTTTGCAGGTTCGGATTCGCCGAAGAAAGCCGTCCGGTCGCCGTCCCCGTCTGGCCGAACGTGGTGTGCACCCGCCCCGTCGGCCGGTTGATCAGCGCCGGCAGCGTGTCAACATAAGTCGATTTCAGTTTGGTCAGCTGCCGGTAATCCAAAACCTTTCGCGCGATGGGATGGTCTTCCGCCAGTGCTTCCAATACATCGACCGCCGTCGATGTAACCCGTCCCTTCCCGTATTTTACCGGTCGCGGCAAGTTCATCTTGTTGAAAAGAACATCCCCGAGTTGTTTAGGCGAACCAATGTTGAATTCGTTACCGGCGATTTCGTGAATCGCCTTCGCCTGAACCGCAATCTCACGCTCCAGATCAGACGACATCTTCGCCAGCGCCCCAGTATCGATCTTCACTCCCGCCTGCTCCATGCGCGCCAGCACGGGCACCAGCGGCAGATCGACTTCTTCATAAAGCTTCGTCAACCCCGCCTGTGCCACTTCTTCGCGCAGAGAAATGGTCAGCCTGCCGGTAACGTCGGCTGCTTCCGCAAGTTCGTTACTGCCTTGAAGCTGACTAAGTTTTAAATTGAAACGTCGCAACGCTACATTCGCCAAACTATGCGACGAGTAAGTCGGGTCGAGCAGATACGAATACAGCATCGGATCGTGCGCCACGCCTTGCAGATGAATCCCCAGCGGCTCCAGCGCGTGGATCGCGGCTTTGTAGTCGTGGATCGATTTTGCCCGGTTCGTCGTCAGAACCGACCGCATCTTGTCGGCGGCGCCGCCGGAGTCCAGCTTAACCGTCACCGCCGCGCCTGCTGTACCAGAGATTGCAATCCGCCGCGAAGCCGCCTCGGCAACCGCGGGCCCGTCAGCTTCAGTCAGCGCCAGCATTCCCGTCTGCGGCTCTTCTTCCGCGATCTCCTCTTCTACCTCGGGCAGCGATTGTTTTTGATCCAGTTCCACCGCCACCGCCAAAGCGCGATCCTCCGCCACCGACGCGAGAACTTTCTCCACATCCTCCGCGGACTGCGCCTCGCTGTAATGCGTTTCCGTGATCTGAACTTCCGGCAGCAATTCCTTTAACAACGAAGTGAATTCCAGTTCAGTAAACAGTTGGCGCAATAAATCAAGCTCCGGCTCGCCCGCCCGCATCTTTTCCACATTCAATTCCACCGGAACATTCGTATCGATGGTCGCCATGCTCTTGCTGAACAAAATCGTGTCGCGATTATTTTGCAGGGACTCACGATAAGTTTTCTTTTCCACTTCGTTGGCCCGATCCAGCGCCTCTTCCACGCTGCCGAAACGCTTGATAATTTCGACCGAGCCTTTCTCTCCGATGCCGGGCGCCCCGGGAATATTGTCGATCGCATCTCCGCGCAAGGCCATAATGTCGACGACGCGCTCCGGCGGAACTCCCAGAATTTCTTCCACCTTGGCGGCATCGCAAATCAAATTGTCCTTCGGCGGATTCAGGATGCAAACCTCGTCGTTCACCAGTTGCATCATGTCTTTGTCGCTCGACACAATGAACACAGGATGCTTCGCAGCCGCCGCTTTCCGCGCCAGTGTGCCGATCACGTCGTCCGCTTCAAAGCCCGCGAGTTCGAGAATCGGGATGCGGTACGCCTCCAGCGCTCGCCGGATGTATGGAATCTGTTGCGCCAAATCCTCCGGCATGGCCGCTCGATTGGCTTTGTATCCTTTGTATTCGATCTCGCTGAAAGTTTGCGTTTTGATATCGAACTTGCGAATGGTAGTAATCGCCTCCGCTTGCGTGTCGCGGAAGGTCTTGGCGGCCACATCGAAAACCGCAGCCAGATAATTGGGGGAAAAGTCGTCGCGCAGTTTGCGCAACATGTTGACGAAAACGTACACCGCCGCCGTCGGCAATCCGGATTTTGTCGACATCGACCGCTGCCGCGCCATGGCATGGTAGGCGCGAAAAATAAAGCTCATGGTGTCGATCAGGAAGATTCGGTTCGGGTCCGGCGATACGATCGTAGGAGCGCTGGCAGGCGCGGGCTTCGCAGATTTCGTTCGGGAAGGCAAGAAAATATTTTAACAGCCTGAAGCGGGGCCAGGCAGGGCGCAGCTCAGTGGGCAGCGATTCCACACCAATACTATCGCGCCAGTCTGCGAACTAAAAATCTACCCGCAAATTAGCCCGGATAGCTTTGTTGCTGTCTCCGCCTGCAGGATTCCGGAAAACCAAGTAAAACTTCCTGGCCTGATTGAACGATGGCGGAAGAACTACATCTACATTCCGCTCATGCGCGTCGTCTACAGAAAAAAGCATGTCCCCCGCACTCGCGCCGCCCTGCACAAAGTCGGCGTACTGTTCTTCTGTAAGTACAAAAAAGTCCACATTCGCGGCGTCTTCGTTGCTCTGCACGCCTAACTTTGTGACAAACGATTTGTAGCTTCCGCGCAGATGAGGGATAGCGGCGTGCGCCGGGATTTCGAAAGAAAACGCCGATAACGTGTGCACCACGAAATCTTTATGCAAAACCACCCGGCTGCTCCCCAGCGGCGAAGCGCCCACGCGATCAATCGCGGCAATTTCCGCTTGCGGCGCCGCCTCTTCTTGATGTTTAGTTTTGCAGCCCGCCGCAAAGCCCAGAACCAGTCCCGCTTCCAGCCAGAGCAAACCCACGCGGAAATGTCTACCGCGCCTCATGAACGCACAGCTTTTCCATACGCGGTCGTGTAGTGTAAATCGATTTCGCCGCAGGTGCCCTGCTCCGCGGAATACACCATGCAACTGTCGAACGGGCGTGAGTACACATGCAGGCTCACCGCGCGTTGGTTAAATTCCCGTGGATTCAACACCCGATGCACCGGCTCCAGAGGATCCACCGCGCACGGGTGCGCCATGTTCATCTCCACGACTTCCGTCGGCTCGATCGCGCATTTTCCGCCGGCAATATCCTGATGCACGACGTGGAAATTTTCCACTTGCAGCCGGCCCGTCGGCACCGCCATCCAGCAATTCTGGTCGCGATGGTTATGAACCGAACTGGCCTGGCCAATCTCCCAGCAAATCGCCAGCAACTCGTAGAGCGGCGTTTTGTCGATCAGATTGCGAGTGTAGTGTTGACCATCCCAGCAGAGATAGGGGGCCAGCGTCCCAGCATCGACCGGATTTTCCCGCAGAAACTGCCGGAGTGGCTCCGTCTGGTCGAAAGCAGACGCGGGAAACTTGCGCAGTTGCGCGACGAAATCCTGAATCGATAGTTGTTTTACCGCCGTAGCCATGCCCTGCTCCCGAAAAAGTATAACCCACCGGGTGCCGCGCCGGTGGCGAACTGTGGCCTCTAAGACTCGTAACCCTAAGCTGCTCTCCGCGCCCGACGCGATGAAAGCTCCTATTCGATAAACATGCAATCCCCGTAAGAGTAAAACCGGTACCGCTCCTGGACCGCGTGTTCGTACGCTCGCAAAACATTCTCCCGCCCAGCGAGAGCGCTCACCAGCATCAGTAAAGAAGACTGCGGCAAGTGGAAATTTGTCAGCATCGCCCCTACCACTTTGAATTCGAAGCCTGGATAGATGAACACATCGGCCCCTCCCTCTCCCGCAATTATCTGTCCGTCTCCCAGACGAATGACGTGTTCCAGCGTGCGCACAGTGGTTGTGCCCACGGCCACAATCCGTCGCCCATCGGCGCGCGCGTGCTGAATCGCCGACGCCGCAGCGCTCGAGATCGAATAACTTTCAGAATGAATTTTATGCTCTTCCACCCGGTCAACTCGCACCGGCTGAAAAGTTCCCAACCCGACGTGCAGCGTAATCTCGGCAGTCTCGACCCCGCGCTCGCGCATGCGGTCCAAGATCGCTCTAGTGAAATGCAGCCCAGCCGTCGGCGCGGCCACCGATCCACGCGGTTGCGCATAGATAGTCTGATAGCGGTCGCGATCCCCCGCAGAATCTGCTCGATCAATGTAAGGCGGCAGCGGAATGTGTCCGATCCGCTCCAGCGTCGCAAAAAAATCTGCTGCCGCAGAACTGTCGTTGCGTCGATCGGCTGATCGACCGGCCGGAAGAAGGAACCGAATGCGGCGTTCACCAAATTCTCCCCGACCGAGAACCTCAGCCCGCAGTTCATCCTCCTCCCCAAAAAACAGATGTTCCCCCAACCCGATTTTTCGACCCGGTCGAACCAAACATTCCCAGTCGTTGGGCTCGGCAGAGATTTGCCGCGTGAGCAAAACCTCGATCCGGCTTTTAAGAAAATCCCGCGCCGCAGGATTGCGTCCGCTGACCGGTTGCGCCCGCGTCCCCGCCCGCCGCCCATAGAGCCGGGCAGGGAACACGCGGGTGTTGTTGAACACGACAAGATCACCGGGCGTTAGTAGGTCCGGCAAATCACGAAACTGGCGATCGGAGTAATGGCCGGTGCTGCGTCCGAGCACCAGCATTCGCGAATCATCGCGCGCTGCCAGCGGTTGCTGCGCAATCAATTCGCCGGGAAGATGAAAGTCAAAATCAGAAACCAACACGCAGCCAGATTACCTTAGAAACGGGCTGGAACGAGAGATCCCGGAGCCCCGGGGCTGATTTCACTGACAATTTTCGTCAGTCTTGGTAAATTTATTTGTCTCTAACAACGGGGTGCGATACTATGCGGGTGCTGTATGTTTTAGCCGCTAAATCGTCCATTGACTCCCCCGAGAGAGTTCGATGTCCACGGAACGCAAACAAAGGGAAGAAATTATTCGCTACGGGCGGATGCTGCACCAGCGCGGCTTCGTAGCGGCGATGGACGGAAATTTGTCGGTGCGGCTGAAGGGTGATCGCATCCTGGTCACGCCAACGTGCTTGAGCAAAGGCGCGATGCGGGCTACTGACCTGGTGATTGTTGACCCCGAAGGTCAGCGGGTGGCCGGCCGCCGCAATGTCACCAGCGAAATCGGCATGCACCTTCTGATCTACCGCATGCGTCCCGACATTCAGGCCATTGTGCACGCCCACCCTCCCACCGCGACCGGATTCGCCGCCGCCGGCATGGCCCTGACCGAGCCTCTGGTCTGCGAAGTCGTGATGGGCCTGGGATGTATCCCGCTGGCGCGCTACGGCACACCCGGCACTTCTGAGCTGGCCAAGACTTTGGAGCCCTATGTCCCGCACTACGACGCCATCCTGATGTCGAATCACGGCGTGGTCGCCTACGGCGATACCATCGAGCACGCCTACATGAAGATGGAGACCGTCGAGCACTTCGCCCAGGTCGCACTGGTCACGCATCTGTTAGGCCGCCAGCAACCGCTCAGCGGCGTCGACATCGAAAAGCTGCTGCTCGCCCGCTCAAAATATTTTGGCGGCAAGTTGACCGCATCCATGATGCCCATCGCAATGTCCAGACCCCCGGAAAAAGTCAGCTAGTTGATCCTGGCGCGAGTCATGTGGGGACAGCCGCCTCGGCTGTCCTGCGAGGCCAAGCGAGCCCCTGGCCAGCCTCCCGAAATCATTCCTCGCCAATTCTGAATCGAACCCCCGCCCGAAAATTCAACGGCAGCGATGGATATCCCACCACTTCGTTATATGTCCGGTCCAAAGCGTTCTCCACATTAGCGTACGCCGTAACCCGCTTGCTGATGTCATACCATCCCCCCACATCAACCCGCACATACCCGGCCGCGTGAAAAATGTCAAAGCCATAAAAATCATCATCCGCCCGCCGTCCCACGAAGCTGCCATTCAAGTTCGCCCCCCATCGCTGCCCCAGATACGACAGCAGGGTCGTGGCCGAATGCTTCGGCCGACGCAGCAACGGCTCACCCGGAAGATACTGCGAGTCAATCGGCGCTGGATTCACCAGAATCTCAGTCGAAGTGTAAGTGTAGGCCGCGTCCAGCAAAAGTCGCGGCCGGATTCTCGCCTGCAACTCGACCTCAGCCCCTTGCGCGAAAGCCTGATTGACATTGAAGTACTCGCCGACAAAAGTTGTCGGGTTCACGGTTTCGTAATTGATCTGATCGTGAAACAGATTATTGAAGTAAGTGGCGTTGAAGACATACTTTTCGCGCTGAAAATTCTGCTGCATGCCAGCCTCGAACGCCCGCACCCGCTCCGGCCGAAGGCCCGGATTCGGAACCGAATACGGTGGGCCGGCAAAAGTTTCTTCCAGCCGCGGCTCTTTGAATCCGGTAGCGTAGGAAAAGCGCAGTCGCGTCGCGGAAAGAATCTCGCCACCATGCCGCGCCAGCAAAGTCAAGGCTACCCGCGGCACGCCGGTATTCCCGAACACGCTGCTGTGCACCAACCGTCCGCCCGCGACTACCGACAGCCGGCCCAACCTAAGCTGCTGTTGCAGGTAAACATCATGATTCAGCCGCTGCCCCGCCGCCGACGGCGGAAAAAGCAGATCGCCCACCACTCCGTTTTCATTTTCAATTCGATATCCGAAAGTCGTCTGCGCCCAGCTCCGCTCCGCGTAGTTCCCCTGGTATTCCACTCCCACGCGATTGATGTGGTCGTACTCATGCGCCGGAAAATCAAACTGCCCGTACAGCGGACTCACCCGGTCCGCATCGCCGTTCAGGTTCACATCGCTATAACGGTAGAGATAATCGAATGCCGTCACCCGATGCTGCCATCCCGAAGGCGCTCCCACCGTAAGTTCCACGCTGCCCAGCAAACTGTTCAATTGCGCCCACTCGCTCGGGTCAGGCGGCAGCGGAATCGTCACTCCCGGCGCCGGACTCACCAGCGGATCGTACCCATTAAAATTCCACTCTCCCGGAATCCCCGTGTGACTGTTCGAGTGCCGCAGGTGCACGCGCAAAGAAACTTTGTCGCTCAGCGCCGCACCCACATTCGCCCCTTGCATAGAATCCGAGTACGCGTCGTTGATCCCGGACCCAGTGCTATCGAACTGATTGCCAAAAAAGTTGTAATCGTAAAACCCGCGAGCGCCAGCCACCGACGCATATCCGTTCGCCGACGAGAAATTCCCGCCATCCGCGCCCAACTGAACTTCCGGAGTGGCTGTGCTTCCCGTCCGCGTGAAAACCTGCACCACGCTGGTCATCGCGTCGGAGCCATACAGCGTGCTCTGCGCCCCGCGCAAGAACTCCACGCGATTCGCCTGCGTCAGCGGCAGCGTGCCAAAATCAAAGGTGCCTCCCGGTTCGTTGATGGTCACGCCATCGACAATCACCCGGTTATAAGTAGAATCTCCGCCCCGCACGAACAGCGACGACAGTCCTCCGCGCTGCCCGGCTGTATTGACCACGGCCCCCGGCAAAAACCGCACCGCGTCCTCGGCCGCGACTGGCCGCATCGTATCCAGTTGCGCGCTTTCCAAAGTGGAAATACTCGCGCCCGTCTCGTCAGCGGCTGCCGGAGTTCGAGTCGCCGTCACCACCACCGTCTCCGATTGCACCGCCAGATGTAACTGCACGGTAATCATCTCGGCGTTCGCCGTAAGGTCTTCGCTATACGCAGCGAACCCCGGCGCAAGAACCTGAATCTGAAATTTGCCCGCGGATGAGTCGCCGGGATTCAACCCGGCAAACACAGCGGTCCCCTCCGCCGAGGTGGTCGCGACTCTTGCCCCAACCCCGGCTCCTTTCGACAGCAAAGCAACCCGAGCGCCGCGAACCGCTGCCGCTTGAGGATCGATAACTTTTACTTTGAGATCGGCAGCAGACGCCGCCGCAAGAGCAATCAATAAAACTAATGAAGCGCTAAGAGCGCGCATAACCATCCTCCTTTTCACGCGAAAGGGGTTAAGGTGGACGGTTTACGCCGGTCTCCTGGCTTTGCGAGTTAAGGATGAACCCAGCCCCTGCGACCCAAGACCCGTACCGGGCAGCTCATCCGACTTCTGCAGCCGGCCTTCCCGGGATCCCTCCCAGTGACCGCCTGCGATTTTCTCGCTTACAGTTGCGCGGCAGCGCGGGATTTTCACCCGCTTCCCTGTCTCCGCCAAACGGCAAAGACGCGCAAACCGAAGGACAATGTGATTTCAAAGAACCAAAATCGTAGTGTGAGAAATCTACGCGGTTCGCAGCCTTGAAGTCAAACCGAGTTCATTGCGCGCCGCCGCGGCCCGGCTCCAGCGTGAAATAGAAAGTAGCCCCCTGTTCGACCGCGCCCTCGGCCCACACCCGTCCTCCGTGCCGCTGAATAATCCGCCGCACCGTGGCCAGTCCAATTCCGTTGCCGGGAAATTCCGCTGCCGAGTGCAGCCGCTGAAACGGTTGGAACAAACGGTCTTTCGCACGCGCATCGAAACCGCTTCCGTCATCCCTCACGTAATACACGCTCTGCCCGTCCCGCGCTTCCACGCCAAACTCGATCCGTGCACTCGCATGCTGCGACGTATATTTCCATGCGTTGCGCAACAGATTCTCTATCACAATTCTCGTCAGGCGCGCGTCCGCATAGGTTTCGGCGGTCGGCGGCGCAATGAACTCCACCTGCCGCGCCGGTTCCCGCCGGCATAATTCTTCCATGACAGCTTGCGCGAAGTTGGTCAGATCGATCTTCGTCCGGCTCATATTGCTGGTCGTAATCCGCGACAGGTTCAACAGATCGTCAATCAACTCTGCCATCCGCCGGACTGCGGCGCGAATGCTCATCAGCGAGGCTTTTCCGTTCTCATCCAGCTTGTTTTCGTAATTCTTCAGCAGCAGATAGCTGAAGCCGCTCATCGTCTCCAGCGGCGCTCGCAAATCATGCGACACCGAATACGAGAATGCCTCCAATTCCCGGTTGGTGGACTCCAGATCCCGCGTTCGCTCCAGCACTCTCTGCTCCAACTCATCGTGCGCCTTTTGCAGATCGCCATCCCGCTGCTGGATTTCCCTCAACATTTCATTGAAAGCATCGATCAGCACTGCCAATTCGTTTTGCTCCCGGTTGGGCGCGACTCGAACGCTGTAATCCCGGTCGCGGGAAACCTGCCGCGCCGTCTCCGCCAGTTGAACAATCGGCTGCGCCACTGATTTGCGAAAGCCCGACGAAATCAGCAGCGCCGCCAGCAACGAAATCAGCAGCACCGCCAAAGAAATCAACCCATATCTCTTGAGCCTCTGGTCAAGCTCGACCAGGTCAGCTCTGATGTAGACGAAGCCAATCGGCTTGCCTTCAGAGAGGATTTCCCGCATCAAGGTAACGTGCCTGCTTCCGAAGCGGTAGGTCTCGGTTCGTTCGGCGGAGAGCGGAGGAAGCGCCGTCACCTCATCGTCTCGGTCGCGGTTATATTGCGCGAAAGGCCGCCGGTCCAAGGTCACGATTCCCGCCGACGCCACATTCGTCGAACTCCTCAGCGCATCCAGGGTCCTCTGCGCCGACTGCGGGTCGTTAAAGATGATCGCGGACACGCTGTTGTATCCCACAATTTGCGCCTGCGCCGACAGGGTTCGAATCAGGCTCTGGCGAAAGGTCACTTGGTCATAGGCGAAGAATCCCGCGCAGGCCAGCAACAGGGCCACGCCGCTCACCAGCATGTTCATCATGGTGAGGCGGGTCGAGATCGATCGCATTTGCCTCGTCGCCATCTCTATGTACCCGGGACCGGTTTTTCAATCACCCGGATCGCCACTTTCAACAACTCCGAACTCAGCTCCAGATGCGCCTGCTGCGCCGCGCGCCGGTTCACCTCGAAGCGGATTTTGCCCTGCACGCTCACCAGCCCAATCGCCCCGCCGCGCTCGGCAAAGTCGTGGATGTCGCTGACGGTCAGCACGCTCATGCTGTGCCCCGCCGCCAGAATCGGCCCCACATGGCTTTCTTCCGAAACGGCGATATAGAGCACGCTGCAACGCGACGCGTCTTGCAGCGTTGTCAATCTTCGGATGACGATCCTCTTGCCATCAATGCTCTCTCCTGCCACCGTCGAATCCAAAACCCCGCCAAAGGGATCTTTTCCCAGGATGCAGATTTCGAACGACTCCGTACTCGGGCTGCGCTCCGTAGTCCAGCGCACAAACTTGCCGAAGTTGAAGAGATACGCCGCTTTCACTTGCGACTCGGTGGGACGCCCGTCTTGCGCCCGAACTATTGCGGCCGGCAATAGGACGATGGATAAAATCAGAGCTAGAATGCCGCTCGCGCGAGGACAGCCGCTTCGGAACGTGCGGGGACGACCGCCTCGGCTGTCCAGCGAGCGCAGCGAGCTACATGAGGCAGAACCCGCCACAAAGTTCACCGTATCCACGTGATCTCACCAAAAAAGTTTCTCTTGATTCCGATCACGGGCCCAGGATCGACGTTGCCGAATTCTGGATGGTAAGGTTGAAAGAGGTTCCTGCCTACCGCCGATAATTTCCATTGCCGCTTGACTTGCCAATCGATTCTTGCATCCATCGTCGAATACGATGGGATGGCGAGCGTTGGCGCGACCTCCGGCAGCATCGCAACATAACGGTACGTCAGGTCAAAGCTGAAAACTTTCGCAAAATCGACATCCGATTGCAGCGCCACTTGATGCTTTGGACTTGATCCGTTCACGATGGGAGCGGTACCGATATCCGTCGAATTCGTCCCCTTCTTGACATCCATTTGCAGGTACGAATAAGTTCCGCGCAGCCGCCAGTAGGGCAGCGGCCTCCACTCCGGCGCAAATTCAATCCCCTTCGTCGTCCCGTACAGACCATTTCCGAAATTCGCCGGCAGCAGGTAATGCGGAGGGCCCGGATTCGTCTCCAGATAAATACCTCCCGCCACGTCTTCGCTGAAAAGATCGCCATAATGGTTATAGAAAGCCGCCACATCGAAATACAGCGACTTCCGCAGCAACAGGCGATACCCCGCCTCGTAGCCGTTCAGCTCTTCCGAGTGAAAATTAGGATTGGGATTGAAGCGCGCGAAGAATGGCAGTCCATTGATGTTTGCCCCCGTGTATCCCAGAAGCGTAAAGTTTTCTTCCGCATCCGACGGCGTTCGCAGCGCGTGCGCAAACAACGTCCACAAACTTTGCTTTTTCGTGGGCGTCCACAATAGCCGCCCCGAGGGTTCAAACTGCCACCCCGTGAAATTTGTCTCCAGAAGCTTCGTGCCCGCGGTAAACGTCAGCCGGTTGCGGATGAGCATGATGTCATCCTGGAAGAAAGCAGTCAGCAGGCGATCGGTCCTTACCGTCGGGGTGAAGGTAAGACCGGGAACCACAATCGGATTGTCCCCGTGACTGAATCGCGCTCCGAGTCCCCACGAAATCTGTTGTGGCCCCGGTAATCGGAAGCGGTCCAGCACATCCACATCGTATGTATTCCGAAGATCCGCAAAATTCGGCTGATGGCGATTCGTGCTGTCGTAAAACGCTTGGATTTGCAGATCCTCGCCCTCGGCAAACACTCTTTGCCATCGTGCCAGAACATTGCCCCCGGAGAGCAGTTCCGTGGCGTAAACATTCTGTGAGTAAGGTGGCGTGTAGTTGGCTATGTTGACGCCCGTTCCTGCCCCTTCCGCATAGAGATCCCCTTGCACCGTGAAACTGTCGCGAGTGTTTTTCGCCCAATCGGTGCGAAATCCCGCTTGGATCGCCCGCCAGCTATCAAACCTATTTCCGTCCGGATGGTATTCCGGTCCGCGGTCAAAACCTAATAAGTAAACGCGATAATCCAATCCCTCGGCATGGCCGCCGTAGCGAGCATTCAAAACACCCGTCTGGAGATTTCCGCTGTCGGCTCTCACCATCGCGCCATGAGTTTCCTTCGCGCTCTTGGTGATAATGTTGATCACGCCGTTCACGGCGTTCGGTCCCCAGATCGTGCCCCCCGGCCCGCGAATCACCTCAATCCGCTCAACGTCAGGCAAATCCACATTCTGTACTTCCCAGTAAGTGCCCGCCAGCAGCGTCGTATAAACCGTCCGGCCGTCAATCAGCACCAGCACATTGCGCGTCAGGTTGCTTCCAAAACCTCGAATGCCTATCGACCATGTATGGCTGTCGGCTCGCGCCACTTCCACTCCCGGCGCCAGACGCAAAGCCTCGGGAATGTCCGTTGCCCCCGAACGCTCGATGTCTTCCTGGGTTATGACATACACCGCCGCGCTGGCGTTCATCACCCGCTCCGGCTCTTTGGAGACAGTGGTGACCTCGATATTTCCCAGTTCTTCAAGCGTGAGCCGCTTTACGGGATTGCCGCCAGTTTGATCGGTATCTTCAGCGGGACAGAGTCCGGAAAAGCAGGAGAGAAAAAAAAGCAGGAAAATGAACGTCGATGGTTGGAACCAACTCCGGCGGGCGGATTCTTGCATGATGATCAGTTCGGGTTACGGCTCAGCAATTTTCGATACTGATGTTTCGCCGCGATTCGGCTTCTTGCGTTCGATCAGCTCGCGCACCTGCTGCAACAACTCCTCCGGCTCAACCCGCGCCTTTTGCAGCCATGCATCCACCGTGCCCACCCCCTCGCCCGGTAGTGCGGTGAACCCAGACAACATAACGATAGGAATATCCGGTCGCTGTTTCTTCATCTCCGCCGCCAGAGCCAATCCGTTCATGCCCGACATCCAGTAGTCGAGCACCACGGCATGTATCTTCGAATTGAGGAACAACTCCAACGCCTGCTTGCCCGAGCGCGCACCCTGAAACTCAAACCCAGCCGACTCGAACAGCATTTTGCGCAGAGTCAACTGCTCATCCTCATCTTCCACACAGAGGACCGTCATCGGCGTTTTCAGCTCCATGGGAACACGGCATTTTCCAAACAATCCAGAATAGGCGAACGCACGGCGCAAACCCCTTGGGGGAAAGGGTTGCTGAGCGCAATCCAGGATCATAGCCACCGCGTTCTTAAGCCCTCAATACAGTGATCGCTGTAGACTTGGTCGAGGGCGGGCAGCCGAAGCCACGCGTTCTTTAGCCTCGGGCGGCCAAGGTGCGATGAATCACTCTCAACACCACCTCGGGATCTTGCCCCTTGCGCACATAGCCGTCCACTCTTTCCAGCAGGGAGCTGGGTAATTCCGGGTGGCCAGACATCATGATGACCGGCAATTTCGGATTTCGCCGTTTCAATTCTTCGGCGACTTCATCCCCATTCATTTCCGGCATGACGTAATCCAGAAGAACTAAATCCACCGGCAATTCCTCCCCCAGCCGGCGCAATGCCTCCGGCCCGGAGAGCGCCGTGATCACTCTGAAACCATGGCTCTCCAGCAGCTTCCGGCGAAGCAGCAGTATATCGGCTTCATCGTCAATGCAGAGGATAGTCGTTTGCCGCGCCATGTTGGATTAGACACGAAAGAAGTTCCCAGGTACGAAAATACTTGGTACGAGTTACGACCGGCTACCCAACCGCCCGCCCTCCGGCATGGGGATCGCAACCATCACTCTGGTCCCCGTCGGGCTGGATTCAATCTCCACAGTTCCATTTAAATCGCGCACTCGCTCTCGCATCCCCGCGATTCCTACTCCCGCCCCAACATCTCCGCGATTCAGGCCGCTCACACGTTCCGGCGCGATCCCACACCCATTATCGACAATTTCCAGAAAGATATTCTCTCCATCTGACTTTAGCCGGATCTCTACTGACGTTCCCCCTGAGTGCCGGTGAACATTGGTCAGCGCCTCTTGCACCGCCCGGAACAAACCGATTTCCACCTCGCTGGCAAGCCTTCCCAGCTTTGGATCCAGATCAAGATTTACCTGAATGCCGCTGCGTTGGGCAAACCCCTCCACATACCATTTCGCTGCCGAACCAAATCCCACTTCGTCCAGCAACGGAGGATGCAGTAGGTGAGAGATCGTACGCGTCTCCATCAGGCATTTATCGAGGATATCGGAGCATTCCGTGGCCAGCCGCGCCTGGCTGCCATTCGTCGCGCCGAACATGCTGAGGTTCAACTTGAGCGCCGTCAGGTACTGCCCCAGGCTGTCGTGCAGCTCTCTTGCAATCCTCCGCCGTTCCTCATCCTGCAAATTCAAAATGCGACCGCTTAAACTTCGCGCCGCATCCTCAGCCCGCTTGCGCGCAGTAATATCCGTATTGATTTCCAGCCAACCTACCGCCTTGCGATATTTATCCCGTAAGGTCGTCCAGCGGCTGGCCACAATGATTCGACTCCCGTCGCGTTTGGCGTGACGCAGTTCGCCTTCCCAGACGTCTCTGGCTTTCAATTTCGCTCAATGGAACTGGAAATTCCGTCTGCAGTAATTCGTGCGTCGTCCGCCCCACTGCCTCCGCCATCGTCCAGCCATACAGTCGTTCCGCTCCCTGATTCCAATAAGAAATTATGCCTTCCGCGCTTTTCACAAAGATCGCATCGTTCGCCAAATCCAGCAGCGTGGCTTTTTCCAAAAGTTCGGCGGTTCTTTGCTCTAGCTCGGCGGTTTCCTCCATCACTCGATCTTCTAATTCCCTTTGCGCTTCCATCAACCTTTCTTCGGCCTGCTGCCGCCGTTGAATGTGGCGCCGCGTCGACTCCCCCAAACCTATGATCACCCCGGAAAAGACCAGAAATCCGACCATGCCAAAAACTTCCTTTGCATCGCTGGTCCCGAACGAACGATAAGGCGGCAGAAACCAATACTTCAGCCCCATCAATCCAATCACGCTTGCGAAAATAGACGGGCCAATCCCGCAATACCACGCCGTAAATACAATTGCCAGCCACAGCGTGTGATAAGGATTCTTCTCGCCCAGGAGTGGATCGAGCAAATAACGCAGTGCCAGCGCGGCGATTGCCGCTAACGCTGCCAGGGCATACCGTACTGCATCTTTCTTCAGTGTGCGCATGACGCTACGTTGGTGCGGCCAGGGGGAAGAGCGCTCCAGCCAAGTCTCAAGATGCTACTACTTGGGAATGGTACAAAACAAGATTTCCGAGCGTACGGTTCGATGCGGTACGAAGAATTTAGGATTCATGAGCGTCGCCTGTGGCCGTCTCTACACCGCAATCATGAAGATTTCTTCTTCGGAACCTTCGCGCCCTTCTTCCTCGCCTCCGACAGCCCAATGGCAATTGCCTGCTTGCGGCTCTTCACCCTGCCGCCCTTGCCCCCTTTGCCGGAACGCAGCGTGCCCTTTTTCTCTCGCCGCATCGCGTCCTCAACGCTCTTGCCCGCGGCCTTTCCGTACTTCCGCCCGCCACTACTCTTTTTCTTCACAGCCATAATTTCCTTTCCAATTCACCGCGCCCCTCGGAACCAGGGCACTCCTCAACCATGCCTTCGATGCCAGAACCATCCCCCATTGTTGCCGCGAATGGAGGCTTGGAGGATAGCCAAATTGAGCTGTCTTGCATACTTTCCAAGCGCTGACGCCCAATCCAACCCCGCACCTCCTCTTTTTTTTCCACACCCCCCGCATATTTAGATTGGACAGAAAATCCACCCTCCCATTAAGGTTAATAATGGGAATTTGGATATCCCAGCAGTTCACTTCCCGAAGGTACCAACCAAACCAGCCCGAATTCTGATTACAATGAAACATGGAACCTGAGAGCCTGCAGTTAGAGGAGAATCACACCCACGGGCCAGATATGGTCTCCGCTGGTCACTCGCCTGAGGTCGTGCCCACCCTTACCCTCGAAGACATCGCTACTCTGGGTGCGGATGGCAGCCAGCCCGCAGAAACCCTGAACAACGTCGTGGCATTGATTGCGAAGCGCTTTGAAACCGAGGTTTGCTCCGCTTATCTGCTAGAACCGGACCGCGCCAACCTCGTTCTCGCCGCCACCGTCGGCCTCCGCCGCGAGTGCGTCGGCGTCCTCCGCATGACCGTCCACGAAGGCCTCACCGGTCTCGTCGCTGAACAACTGCGCCCCATCGCCGTCGAGCAACCTCAAAACCATCCCCGCTTCAAATACTTTGGCGAAGCCGGAGAAGACGCCTATCAGTCCTTCCTCGGCGTCCCCCTTATCGACCGCGGCGTCCTCCAGGGAGTTCTGGTCGTGCAAACCGTCGCCCCTCGCACCTTCGGCGAAAATGACATTCGCCTGCTCTCTGAAGCCGCCGCCCAGGTTGCCCCTGTCGTTAGCGAAGCCCGTACCCTCGACCGCTTCATCGCTCCCGCTCAGGAACGCCTTTGGGCTCTGGCCCGCAGTCTCTGGTGGAGTTGGGATCACGACGCCGCCAGCCTCTTCCGCGACCTCGATCCCCAGCGCTGGCGCCAGCTCAACCAGAATCCGGTTTCTCTGCTCAGCGAATTTCCGCTCGCCAAGCTGGAAGCCCGCGCCGCCGAACTTGTCCTCCACAGCCGCATCAACTACGCTTATCACCGTTTTCAGGAATATCTCCGCGCCGACCGCACCTGGGGAACCCGCCACGCCGGCGTCCTCCGCCCTCGCCCCGTGGCTTATTTTTCCGCCGAATTCGGCATTCATGAATCCCTCCCGGTTTATTCCGGGGGTCTCGGCGTGCTCGCTGGAGATCACATCAAAAGTGCCTCCGATCTCGCCATCCCGCTGGTCGGCATCGGCCTCTTTTACGGTCAGGGATATTTCCGTCAGCGCCTCGATCGCGATGGCTGGCAGCAGGAAGAATACTTAGAGACCGACATCACCCAACTTCCCATGGAAGTTGCCATCGGAAAAACCGGCCGTCCGGTTGCCATCCACATCGATACTCGCGGAGGCGCCATTCACGCCAAAGTCTGGCGCGTCAAAGTCGGCCGCTGCGACCTCTTTCTACTCGATTCCGATGTCGACGACAATTCTCCCGACGATCGCCTCCTCACCTCCCGCCTCTACGGCGGGGACGCCCGCACCCGCATCCGCCAGGAATTGTTGCTCGGCGTGGGTGGCTTCCGCGCTCTTCAGGCCATTGGCATCACCCCCGGCGTTCTTCACCTCAACGAAGGCCACAGCGGATTCGCCGTCCTCGAAGCCATTCGCGCTCGCATGCAGGAAGAAGGCATCACTTTCGACGAAGCCGTTCCTCGCGTCTCCCGCGAAGTCGTCTTCACCACCCACACGCCCGTTCCCGCCGGTCATGATCGCTTCGACCCCGACCTCATCGAAGAACATCTCGGCCCCTTGCGCGATGCTCTCGGACTTTCGCAGGAAACCCTGATGGCTCTCGGACGCGAAAAACCCGGCGATCATCATGAGCGGTTTTGCATGACCGTCCTCGGCCTGCGCCTCTCCCGCCGCGCCAACGCCGTATCCGCCCTGCACGGCGAAGTCTCGCGCGCTATGTGGACCGGTCTTTCCCACGGCAAGCCCGAGGACGAGGTCCCCATCGGCCATATCACCAATGGCGTTCACGTTCCGTCCTGGCTCGCGCCCCAAATGTTCCGTCTCTATGACCGCCACCTCGGCACCAACTGGCACCAGCACAGCAGCGAAGCCCGCACCTGGGATGGCATCGAGAATGTCGACGACGGCGAACTCTGGGAAACTCACCTCAGCCTGAAATCCCAACTCCTGGAATTCGTCCGCCGCCGCGCCGTGGAACAAGCCGAGCGCCGCTTCGAATCTCGCGACGTTTTACAGCGCCTCGGCAAAGTTCTCAGTCCCGACGCACTCACCATCGGCTTTGCCCGCCGCTTCGCCACCTATAAAAGAGCCAACCTCATCCTCGCCGACATCGAGGCCCTGGCCTCCATGGTCAACGATCCCAAGCGCCCGGTCCAATTCGTTTTCGCTGGCAAAGCCCATCCCCACGACGAACCCGGCAAAACCCTCTTGCAGCAGATTGCGAAACTCATGCGCAACGGCCGCTTCGCCGACAAATTCGTCTTCGTCGAAGATTACGACATCAACGTCGGACGTTATTTCGTGCAAGGCGTCGATGTCTGGCTGAATAACCCGCGCCGCCCGCTCGAAGCCTCGGGCACCAGCGGCCAGAAAGTTGTTTTGAATGGCGGACTGAATCTCTCCGTCCTCGATGGCTGGTGGGCCGAAGCCTACGACGGCATGAACGGTTTCGCCATTGGCACCGGCCGCACCCACTCCAACGTGGAAGTTCACGACAAGCGCGATGCCGAAGACTTGATGAAAACCCTCCGCGAAGAAGTGATCCCGCTCTATTACCAGCGTGATCGCGAAGGCCTGCCCCGGGGCTGGATCAAACGCATGAAGCGCACCATCCGCACCCTGGGTTGGCGCTTCAACGCCGATCGCATGGTCATGGATTACACCACAAAATGCTACGTCCCGGCCGCCGGCGGCGATTCCAGCGAAGCCCGCTCCTCCTGGTAACTTCGCACTGGTAGCTGGAAACAGCGAAGCGCGGGGCCAACCGTAGCGCCGCCACTCAATCCTCGAGCGGATTCGGGAAGGCCTTCCCAAAGCCTGACCGAAACGGAGGTTTTCAGCAGCCATCTAGTGCTGGTGCTGGCCGGCGACTTATTCGTAGCGTAAGGCTTCGATGGGGTCAAGGCGGGAGGCGCGGAGGGCCGGGATCATGCCGCTGATCAGGCCGACGACGGTGAGGATGACCGTCGCGACGATGAGCGTACCGGGGGCGATAATCAAGCGGATGTCGCCGGCTTCGGCATTTTTCGCCATGGCGCTGTAGAGCGTGAGTCTGCCGACCGAGAGCGCGACGATGTAGGCGAGGATGATGCCGAGCAACCCGCCGAGGAAGGTGATGGTGAGGGCCTCGGCCAGAAACTGCATGAGGATGTCGGTGCGGCGGGCGCCCAGCGCCTTTTCGATTCCAATTTCACGGGTACGCTGGGTGACGGAGACGAGCATGATGTTCATCAGGCCGACGCCGCCGATGCCTAACGTCAGCGTGCCGATGAAACCGAGCAAAATCTTGAGGCCGATGGTGATGACTTCGAACTGGTGAACTTGTTCCATCAGGTTGAAGATGCGGACGGCGCGCCGGTCGGTCTGACTGAACTTGTGCTCCCCAGCGAGAACTTCGCGCACCGATAATTCGAGCCGCTGGTAATCGGGGGTTTCGTAGTTAAACCAGATGGAATCGAGATAGTGAGTGTCTTTCAGATCACTCATCGCGGTGAAGGGCACGTACACCACGCGATTAATATCGTCGTCGCCCTCCTGCATTTTGGCGGTGAGGACGCCGATAACTTGGAAGCTGAGGCCATCCACGCGGATGTATTCGCCGAGGGCATTGCGTCCGGAGAATAGCTTGTCTTTGGATTCGGAGCCGATAACGGCGACGCGGGCGCGCTGTAGTTGGTCCTGCAGGTTGAAGAAGCGTCCGCTTTGCAGCTTTAGCGCGCGAACGGAATCGACGTTGGGATAATCTCCAGTGACGTCAAGAACGAAGGTGCGAGTGTCGAACTGGACGTTGCACTGCTTGTCGACTTCGGGAGTGATGTGCGTGATCTGCGGAATATTGGTGGTGAGAGTGTCGATGTCGTCGAGGGTGAAGCGGACCTGGGCCCCGGCTTTTTGTCCGCCAGCCTGCATCGAGGTGCGGCCCGGGACGAGGATCATGAGCTTGGTGCCGAAATTGGCGAAGATGGCTTCGCAGGCTTTTCCGAAGCCGTTGCCGTAGGCCAGCAGCATCACCACCGTGGCAATGCCCCAGGCCATGCCGAGCATGGTGAGGGCGGTGCGACGGCGGTTGTGCCGCATGGCTCCGTAAGCTTCGTGAAGTAAATCGCGGAACATAATAATTCAGTGGCCAGGCGCCAGTTTCTAGTCTCCAGCAGGCTGCCGAAAGGTCGCTGCTGATGCCGAAGGCAGCCCGCGGGCGCTAAAGGATTGGGGTTGAGGGACTTAACGGACGACTGAAGTCGTGCCCTTCCCAAACCTGACCCAATCGGAGTTTTTCAGCAGCCTGCTAATTTCCAGAAACCACGATACTCGAAACCGCAATACTCGCTTCTACTCCTGCCTAAGGGCTTCTACGGGCTGAAGCAGGGCGGCTTTCCGGGCTGGATATAAGCCGGCGATCACGCCGGCTAAAGCCAGGCTTCCGATTGCCAACATGGCAGTTGCGGGCACGAGTTTGGGAGGATCGAAGCCTCCTTGTCCTTGAATATTGCCCATGAGCGCCATCAGTCCGGCTGCGAATCCCATGCCGATCAGGCCGCTAAACAGGGTGAGAATAATTCCTTCGATGAAAAATTGCGCGAGAATGCTGCGACGCGTGGCGCCAAGGGCCATGCGCAATCCAATTTCGCGCGTGCGTTCTGAAACCGTCACCAGCATGATGTTGATGACGCCGATGGCGCCCAAGGCCAGCGTGACCAGTCCGACTCCGCCCAGGAAGACGTTCATGGCGTCGAAGATGGACCCGATGGCCTTGGAATTCTGAATCGTATCCCAACCTTCGAAAGCATCTTTGTCGTGATAATCGAAGCCGTGATTGCGGGCGACGATTTTGCGGACTTCATCCTGCGCGATGAGATGTTCGTCGGTGACGCGCGGCTGGTAGTTGATGAAGGAAATTGAATTTTCGTGATTCTCGCCCTTCAGCGGAAACAATGTCGCCATTACCCGAAAGGGAATATAACCGCGCATGTTGGTGGAATTATCGTCGCCGTGACCGACGCGCTGCACGGTGCCGACGACTTCGAAACGAATGTCGTTGAGAATGACGCTGGCGCCAACCGCAGGACGTCCCGGAAACAAGTTTTTCACCAGTTCGTCACCGAGGACGATCACATTGCGGCGTTGCGATTCGTCGAGTATGTTGAGCCACCGTCCTTGATTCAGGGGGAGATAGCGAATGTCGCTGTATTGTGGCTCGACGCCGGCGATTTCTCCGTTGGCGCTGGCAAACTCGCTGACGGCGCGGACGTTGGTGCGAATAAGAACGGGAGCGGCATTGCGGACGTGAGGCGCTTCGTGGCGAATGTCCAGGTAGTCCTGATAGGTGAGCAAATAGTTTCGGGCGGAATTCATGCTGCCCTCAACCGCGGGAGCGCGGCCGGGGTAAATGAACATGATGTCTTTGCCGTACTGGGCTAACTCGCGCTTGTTGCCGGAGCGGAAGCCTTCGCCGAGTCCGACGAGCAAGAGCAGCGACCCTACGCCCCACGCGATGCCGAACATGGTGAGAAACGAGCGTAGCTTGTGCGCCCAGAGGGTGCGAAAAATCTGCGAGAAGGTGTCGATCAGGGTGCGCACGGTCTAAGTATAGTTGCGAATTATTAGACGCGGGGGTTCCGCCTTCGGTTAGGAAGGCTTAGAGTCACGCGGTTCGGAGAGCCTAGAGCGGGAGACCGGCGGATTTCTAGGCTTGTAAGTGGTTTAGAATCAGATCCCTTTAGGGATTACCCGGCATTACCGAAGTTTTCTTTAGAACCCTTAAATCATTGTCCCTCAATAATTTGCCCGGTACTCTGAAGCTGGGGAAAGGCTCGCCGTTTTGGAGACGGCGTGCGATATCCGCCATAAGAATGTCCAGCAGCACACAATCCTGGAAATTCCTGCCTACGGGCGCGAAGATTTTTGTCGGTGCGGTCATCGCCGCGGGAGTCGCATGCCTGCTCGAGGCCGCGATTCACCCTAGCAGTCGAAGCATCGCCCAGTTCATCTGTTATTTGGGCATTGCGGTGCTGGCCTCGCGACTGAAAGTCAAGCTGCCGGGAACAACCGGAACGCTCTCGGTGAATTTCCTGTTCATCCTGGTGGGAATTGCCGAGCTGAGCTATCCGGAGACCGTTTTCCTGGCCGCCGGCGCCATGCTGGCGCAGACTTTGCAGACGAAGCAGCCCCGCACCGTCAACCTGACCTTCAATATTTGTGCCGGTTCTGTGTCGGCCGCGATGGCCTACGCGGTTTATCACAATACCCTGGTCAATCAGGTGGTAAGCAGCCACCCTCTGGTATTGTGCATGGCGGCTTCCACATACTTCATCGTGAATGCGGGAAGTATTGCGGTCGTAATTTCGGCCAGTGAGGGCGTGCCGCTGCGGCAGATCCTGGTGGATTGCTACTTCTGGTCGTTTCCCTACTATCTTGTGGGAGCGGGCATTGCGGGCGCCATTGGCTGGTTCAGCCGCACCTTTAATTGGGAAACTTCGCTGTTGTTTGTTCCCGCAATCTATGTGATTTACCGCTCCTACAACTTATATCTGGGCAAGTTGGAAGATGAGAAGCGGCACGTGGAAGAGATCGCCGACCTGCATTTGAGAACCATCGAGGCGCTGGCGATGGCGATTGAAGCCAAGGACCAGACGACGCACGCGCACCTGCAACGGGTTCGCGTCTATGCCATCGAGGTCGCCAAGGAGTTGGGGCTCAAGGGAAAAGAACTGGAAGCGGTGCACGCGGCTTCGCTGCTGCATGACATTGGCAAGCTCGCGGTGCCGGAACACATCATTTCGAAGCCCGGGCGGCTGACACCGGAAGAGTTCGAGAAGATGAAGATTCACACCGTGGTTGGGGCAGAGATTCTGGAACGGGTTCGCTTCCCTTATCCGGTTGTGCCGATCGTGCGAGCGCACCACGAAAAATGGGACGGAACCGGGTATCCCTACGGATTGAAGGGCGAGGAAATTCCGATCGGCGCGCGAATTTTATCGGCGGTCGACTTCCTGGATGCGCTGGCTTCCGATCGCCAATACCGCCGCGCCATACCGCTGGACCAGGTCATGGAAAAGATCTCCGGTGAGTCGGGCAAGGCGTTTGATCCGAAGGTGGTCCATGTGCTGAGGAGGCGGTACAAGAGCCTGGAGAACCTGGCGGTGGCGGAGTCTGCGCACGCTGGGAGCATGGTTTCGAGCGAGGTAAAGATTACCCGCGAAACCAGCCCGGATGCCGGCTTTGAAAAGGCGTCGGTGTCGGACTCCTCTGGGCGCGAGGCAACTTTTCTTTCCTCGATCGCGGCGGCTCGGCAAGAAGCGCAGTCTTTGTTTGAGTTGAGCCAGGATCTGGGTGCGTCTTTGAGCCTGGGAGAAACGCTGTCGGTTTTCTCCGTGAAGCTGAAGCCGATGGTTCCCTACGATGCGATTGCGATCTACATTCTGCGTGATGGGGTACTGATACCGGAATACGTGAACGGGGACAACTACCGGTTGTTTTCATCGTTGCGAATCCCGCTGGGGGATGGGCTTTCGGGTTGGGTAGCGCAAAACAAGAAGCCGATTGTGAATGGCAACCCGTCCGTCGAGCCGGGGTACTTGAACGATCCCGACAAGTTCAGCACATTGCGGTCCGCGTTGGCCGTGCCTCTCGAAGGCGTGAGTGGAGTGATCGGCGTTCTGGCGTTGTATCGCGGGGAGCGCGACGCGTTTACCTCCGACCATTTGCGGATCTTGCTGGCGGTGAGCGGCAAGATGGCGCTGGCGATCGAGAACGCGTTGAAGTATCAGCAGGCGGAAAGCTCGGCCACCACCGATTACCTTACCGGCCTACCCAATGCGCGCTCTCTGTTCCTGCAATTGGACCGGGAACTTGCCCGCTGCAAACGGGACAACGTTTCGCTCACGCTGATGGTCTGCGACATGAATGGCTTTAAGAAGATCAATGACCGCTTCGGCCACCTGGAGGGAAACCGCGTGCTGCGATTGTTTGCGCAGGCGTTGAAAGACAGCTGCCGCGAATATGACTATGTGGCGCGCATGGGCGGGGACGAGTTTGTGGTCATTGCTCCCGGCCTGCCGGCGGACGCGGCCGGCAAGAAGATTGAGCAGATTCGTCCACTGGCGCGGCAGGCAGGTTTCGAGGTATGCGGAGAGGATATTCTTTCGTTAAGCGTGGGGCTGGCCGTATCTCCGCAGGACGGCAATGACGCGGAGCAACTTCTGACGCAGGCCGATCGCCGGATGTATGTGGAGAAGCAGAAACAGCCTACGAAGAAAGATCAGCGGCTGCACACCCGCATGAAATGCCGGCTGACGATTGAGGTGCACCCGCAAGGCGGCGGACAAATCTTCGGCAACCTGATCGATATCAGCCTGGGCGGCTGCTATGTGGAAACCAGCGCGATTCTCACGCCGGGCTCGCATCTGAAGCTGGTATTTTCGATTGATGACGGCAACTTGACCACGGAAGGCTCGGTTGCCAGAATCCATCCCGGATCCGGCGTGGCGATTCAGTTCAAGGAGATGAGCCGGGAGTCGCGGGAGAAAATGTACCGCATTCTGGAATTCGTCCAGAGCAAGACCACGATGTATAACGACCGCTACATGGAGAATCTGCGGCGTTAATTGAACCGCGCCGACGTAGATGTGGGGACAGCCTCCCAAGCCTGCCCTGAAAACAAGGCCCCGCTTGATGCCTGCCCGCTGACGCCCTTACACTTAGAGAATGCATGTCCACCATCATGGCGGGGCTGGTGCACAGCGGGTGCTGAAGATCTCACTGGGCGTGACCCTGGCCTACATCGTGCTCCTGGTGGTGGCGGGGATTCGCGCCCATTCGCTGGCGCTGCTTTCCGAAGCGGGACATAATCTTTCGGATTTTCTTGCTCTCCTTTTGTCTCTAGTCGCCGTGTTTTTGCAGTCGCGGCCCGCCAGTTCCACCAAGACTTACGGCTATCATCGGGCGGGAGTTTTGGCGGCTCTGGTCAATGCCGTATCGCTGGTTGGGGTGGCGTTCTTCATTTTTTACGAGGCCTTTCGCCGCCTGCAACATCCGGAGCAGGTTCAGGCTTCGGTGATGATGTGGGTGGCGGCGGCAGGCGTGGCGATGAATGGGGTCATCGCTTTCCTTCTCTACCGCTCGTCGGGGGAGTCAGGGGCCGACGTAAATATTCGCAGCGCGCTGCTGCACGAAGTCGGCGATACGCTTTCCACCGCGGCCGTTATCGCCGGAGGTTGGGCCATTCTGGCGACGGGCGAGTATTGGATCGACTCCGCGCTCTCGTTTGGAATCGGAGCTCTGATTCTGTGGTCGGGCTTCGGCATTGTGCGTGAGACGTTGAATATTCTGCTTGAGGGCACGCCGCGCGGAGTGAGGTTGGAGCTGGTGGAGAGCGAAATTCGCTCGATTGAGGGAGTGAATGACGTGCACGATCTGCACTGCTGGTGCATCGGCTCGGAGACGCGGGCGCTTTCCTGTCACATCTCGATTGCCGACATTCCGCCTTCGGTCAGCGAACGCATCCTGCGCGACGTGAAAGACCGCCTGCACCACAGCTTCCGCATCGACCACACCACGATCCAGTTTGAACATGAGGAATGCGAAGTGGCGCATGGCTGCGTAATTCCGGTGGGCGGCGAAGGGCATCACCACCACCACTAACGGCGTCCCAAAGTAACGGGACTTTCTGCTCCGTTCCTCCAAGCAGGGAGCTACGGGGGCGACGTGATCCGCGAATAGCCTGAAAGGCCTGTCAACCGCGAAGTTTCGGGGGAGAAAGAATTCTCTCTACCCATCCCACGCGCCAGATGCGACAATAGAGATTCCCCATGTCCACCTCTGTCACCTCATCTTTCTCTCCGGAGACCCTCCGTCAGCACGGCCTTACCGCCGACGAATACGAGAAGATCAAACAACTTCTCGGCGGCCGCGAACCCACGCTCACTGAACTTGGCATCTTCAGCGTGATGTGGAGCGAACATTGCTCCTACAAATCTTCACGGGTCCACTTGAAGCGCCTGCCCACGCGCAGCAAGCGCGTGCTGCAAGGCCCGGGAGAGAATGCCGGCATCATCGACATCGGCGATGGCTGGGCCTGCGCTTTCAAAATCGAGTCGCATAATCATCCGTCATTCATCGAGCCGTTTCAAGGCGCCACCACCGGCGTAGGCGGAATTCTGCGCGACATCTTTACAATGGGCGCCAGGCCAGTCGCAGTAATGGATTCGCTGCGGTTTGGCCCGATTGAGGCGGGCAAGATACATGTGAGGACAGCCGGGGCGGCTGTCTCCACACAAGCTGTTCCAGCGCAGGCGGATATTCACCACAACCACTCCATCCTTGAAGGAGTAGTCAGCGGCGTAGCTTCCTACGGCAACTGTTTCGGCGTGCCTAACCTCGGCGGCGAAACCAAATTCGAGCCCTGCTACTCGGGCAACCCGCTGGTGAACGCGTTCGCGTTGGGATTGGTTCGCAAAGACGAAATTTTCTACGCCCGCGCCGCTGGCGAAGGCAATCCGGTGATCTACGTCGGCTCGAAGACTGGACGCGACGGCATTCACGGCGCCACCATGGCCAGCGAAGAATTCAGCGAGGCCTCCGAAGCCAAGCGTCCTAATGTGCAGGTCGGCGATCCGTTTCTCGAAAAACTTTTGCTGGAGGCGTGCCTCGAAGCTATGCAGACTGGAGCCATCGTCGGTATTCAGGATATGGGCGCGGCGGGCCTGACTTGCTCCACTTGCGAAATGGGCGGGCGC
This sequence comes from uncultured Acidobacteriaceae bacterium, assembly GCA_963710965.1. Classification (GTDB taxonomy): domain Bacteria; phylum Acidobacteriota; class Terriglobia; order Terriglobales; family Acidobacteriaceae; genus Sulfotelmatobacter. The sequence continues at coordinate 42,675 of CAVQCP010000012.1, forward strand.
GGCGGCGTTGGCATCGAGATTGAACTCGACCGCGTGCCCCAGCGCGAAACCGGCATGAGCCCGTACGAAATCATGCTGAGCGAGTCGCAGGAGCGCATGCTGCTGGTGGCCCAGAAAGGCCGTGAGCAGGAGGTCTACAGCGTTTTTGAAAAGTGGGGACTGGACGCCGTCCAAGTCGGCAAGGTAACGACTGACAACAAACTGCGCGTGCTGCATCATGGGGAAGTAGTGGCGGAGATTCCGAATCAGGCGCTCACTGACGACGCGCCGGTTTATAAGCGTCCGCTGGCGCGGTGGGAACCGCCGCTATCACGCGAAATGCCGGGAGAAATCAAGCTCGACGGATCGCGCGATTTCACAGAGGACCTGCAACAGCTGCTGGCCAGTCCCAACATCTGCGGAAAGCGCTGGGTGTGGCAGCAATACGATCACATGGTGCAAACCAACACGGTCGAGGCGCCGGGTGCGGGCGATGCCGGCGTGATTCGCATCAAGAATCTTAATGCGGGCTTGTCGCAGGACATTCCGCAGCGTGGCCTGGCCATGGCCCTCGACGGCAACGGACGCTGGTGCTATCTCGATCCGCGGCTGGGCGCAATGCATGCCGTCGCTGAAGCCGCACGCAAAGTGGCCTGCTCGGGCGCCACTCCGGTGGGCGCGACGAACTGCCTCAACTTCGGAAATCCCGAGAAGCCGCATATCATGTGGCAGTTTTCGCAGACGATCGACGGTATCACGAAGGCCTGCGAAGAGCTGGAGATCCCCATCACCGGCGGCAATGTCAGCTTCTACAACGAAACACTCGGCGATGGAATTTATCCCACCCCAGTGCTCGGTGTCGTTGGCATGCTCGACGATGTGCGGAAAACCGCCAAGATGCCTTTCGTGGCCGCTGGACGCACGGTCGTGCTATTGCGCGCCGGCGAAGTAGCCGATATCACCGATGTGGAGAGCGAATTCGGTTCCTCCGAATATGCCAAAGAGATTCTGGGCGCGGTGTGGGGATACCCGCCGGAACTCGATCTCGAAAAAGAAGCTGCATTGCAAAAGGCCGTGATCGAAATCATTCAGCAAGGTTTGGCGGATTCGGTGCATGACTGCTCGGACGGCGGATTGGCAGTCGCGCTGGCAGAGAAGGCATTTGCGAAAGGCGTCGGAGCACGAGTGAACTTCGCATCCAACGGGCTTCCCGCGGAGTTCGTGCTGTTTGGTGAAGATGCCAGCCGCATCGTCCTCTCTTGCGACCCCGAGAGTGTTGCGCGAATCCAACAAATAGCGGGCAAACACGGCATTGGGGCGCAGGTGCTGGGGACGACGATTCCGGAACATCTGGAGATTTCGCTGGACGACAAAATCGTTGTCTCGGCAGAAGTGTCATCGTTGAACGAGGCATACGAGAACGCTCTGGAATCGATCTTGCGAGCCGATCCGGAACTGGTAAATGCGGACTAATTGTTTTTGCACTAGTAGCTGAAAGTCAAAGGCCAATTGCCAAATGCTGACTTCCGATAAATTTCACGACGAGTGTGGCGTAGTCGCGATCTTCTCTCATCCTGAGGCGGAGAAGCTTGCCTACCTTGGCTTGCACGCACTGCAGCACCGCGGGCAAGAGTCGGCGGGAATCGTCACCTCCGACGGCCTGACTTCCCGCGTGTACAAAGCCATGGGGGTAGTCGCCGACATCTTCACCGAGGATGTGCTCTCGCAAATCCGCGGCACGCTGGCCATCGGCCACACGCGTTACTCGACTGCCGGAGATTCCGCGCTGCTCAACGCACAGCCCATCCTAGTGCAGTCGAATAAAGGCTCGATCGCCGTCGCACACAACGGCAATCTGGTGAACGCCCAGCAAGTGCGCGCCCGTCTCGAAAGTCAGGGATCGATTTTCCAGACCAATAGCGATACCGAAGTCATCCTCCATCTGATCGCGCTTTCGCGCGAGCACACGCTGCCCGAGGCCATTGCGGACGCACTCGGTAAAGTCGAAGGCGCGTTCTCGCTGGTCTTGATGAGTCCCGACCGCATCATCGCGGCCCGCGATCCGCGCGGCTTTCGCCCGCTTGCCATGGGACGGATTCCCGCGCTGGAAGGTCAGAGGCGCGACACCATCGTCTTCGCTTCCGAAACCTGCGCCTTCGATCTGATTGGCGCGACCTACGAGCGGGACGTCAAGCCCGGCGAGTTGATCATCGTGGGGCCGGAGGGAATCACCTCGCACTTTTACGCACCGGCCGCGCCGCAATCCAGTTGCATCTTCGAACACGTTTATTTTTCGCGTCCCGACAGCTTGGTATTTGGCCGCGCCGTCCAAGCCAGCCGCGAAGAACTGGGCAGGCAGTTGGCGCGCGAAGCTCCGGTGGAAGCCGATCTGGTCGTGCCCGTACCCGATTCCGGCGTCACCGCTGCGGTTGGCTACGCGGCGGAGAGCGGCATTCCATTCCGTTTTGGATTGATCCGCAACCACTACGTTGGGCGGACCTTCATCGAGCCCAGCCAGAGCGTGCGCGATTTCGGCGTGAAGCTGAAGTTAAATCCGGTGCGTTCGCTTCTCGAGGGCAAGCGCGTGGTGTTGATTGACGATTCGATTGTGCGCGGCACCACCAGCCGCAAGATCGTGCGCATGATTCGGAGCGCGGGTGCCAAAGAAGTGCACATGCGCGTCTCCTGCCCACCTACGATTTCGCCTTGCTACTACGGCGTCGACACGCCATCGAAGAATCAACTGATCGCCGCCAATAAAACCGTCGACGAAATCCGCGAATATATTCGTGCCGATTCGCTGGCGTATCTCTCCATCGAAGGTCTTAAGAAAGCCTGTGGCGAGGGCGAGAAGACCAGCTATTGCTCCGCCTGCTATACCGGCAAATATCCGACGAGCATTGTGGACGTGGAAGAAATTCAGCCGGCAGCGGTTCGAGATTAACAGCCTGGTTTGATGGACTAAATCTGCATGCTTGTGTCAGGTTTCCGCGCAAGTGCCACGCGGGGAATCGATTGCAGATCGGGACGGATCTGGACCTCACTCCAATCCCACAGTGAGCGCTTTACTTCTTGGGCAATGGTTCCGCTGATTTCCATGATCAGCCAGCCACCCGGTTTGAGGGTAGCATGGGCCTGCGGGATGAGACGCTCGATCACCTCCACTCCAGCGGGACCAGAAAAAACCGCATGGCGCGGCTCGAACTTTCGCACTTCGCGTTGCACTTGATCTTCCTCCGATTCGCCGACATAAGGAGGATTCGAAACCACCAAGTCGAATGAGCCGTTTTGCAATCCCGCAAGAAGGTCGGCTTCGCGAAATTGAATTCGTGAATCGAGTTGGTGCCGCGCCGCATTGGCTCGGGCAACCTCTAGCGCAGCCGAGGAGATGTCTGTGGCATACACCTGAGCATCTGGCAATTCCTTCGCCAGGGCCAGCGCAATGCAACCTGACCCCGTCCCAACGTCCACGATCTTAACGTCCGAAGCCCGAGTCCCAAAGCCCGAAGCCCGTACTTCGAGCACAGCTTCAACTACATGCTCTGTCTCCGGACGCGGAATCAGCACGGCAGGCGTGACAATAAAATCCATGCCCCAGAATTCCTGATGTCCGGTGATGTACTGGGCCGGAACGCCACGGGCACGCTCGGCCAGCACATTTTCGTAACGGCTTTGTTCCTCGGAAGTAAGTTCTCGCTCGGGATGCGCGTACAGATAAGCGCGGTCGCAATCAAGCGTGAACATCAACAGAAGTTCCGCGTTCATCCGCGGTGAGGGGATATCATTGGCGGTGAGCTGCGCGACGGCTCTACTCAGAGCTTCTTTCAGTTCCACTCAACCATTTCACCACAGGAAAAGCCGCGACCGAGGTAAAAGGCGGGCGGGCGGGCCGACCGGATATTGTGTTATCAAGTTAGGCGGGTCTGGTTACGCCGGGTCTTATTAAGCGGGTCTGGAAGTTCCTCAGTCCGGCGGGGATTGAGGCGCACGATCTCCGCATTCAGCACCGTCGCATAGGCGACCCACGCTGCGTAAGGAATAAAAGCATTTGCCGCAGCGCGATCGACGTGGCGAGCATTGCCGATGTAGGAAGCGATCGTTCCTTCCAGAGCGATCGAGTCGGCCAACGACAGATCGGGCCGATGCTCGCCGAAAAATAGTTTCGACCACTTGGCGTTGGCCGCGAGTTGCGAAACCCACAAACGTAGGGCCGCGCTGCGCTGCCGTGAGGGCGCCGCGCTCCAAACCCGCCATCCCGACCACGCAATCAGGGCATAGAGCGTAGTCCAAACGACAGGAATCATCTTTTCGGGAGGAGTGAAACGCGGCTTGTTGAGCTCGCGATACCAAGGATCGCGGCTGCCGCCGCGGCTGTAGCGGGCTCCATACCAGGCTGCACCAGCCGTGACCGCGCCAAACGCGGCGAGCATGAGCAGCGAGCGGGATTGCTCCTTCGCCATAGTGCACCTATGGTGCTGCCATTCGATACCGGGGTTGCTTGCGGTTTTCCCCCACCAACACTTTACACCGCGGCGGCTGACTCGTTCTTCAACTTCTCCGCCTGATAATGCGTGGTCAGAGCCTCGAACAGAGGCTGGAGTTTGCCGTCCATTACTGCTTCAAGCTGGTGCAACGTGAACCCAATGCGGTGATCGGTAACGCGATTCTGCGGGAAATTATAGGTGCGAATCTTCTCGCTGCGGTCGCCGGAGCCGACCATCGCCTTGCGTTCCCTGGCCAGCGCCGACTGCTGCTTCTCCATTTCAAGTTCGTAGAGGCGCGACCGCAGCACGCGCATGCCCTTTTCGCGGTTCTTAATCTGCGACTTCTCGTCCTGGCAACTGACCACGGTGTTGGTCGGAATGTGCGTGATGCGCACCGCTGAATAGGTGGTGTTCACCGACTGCCCGCCCGGACCGGAGGAGCAAAAAGTATCGATCCGCAGGTCTTTGGCTTCTATCTTAACGTCAACGTCTTCGGCTTCCGGCAGCACCGCGACCGTGACTGCAGAAGTATGAACGCGCCCCTGCTGCTCAGTCGCGGGAACGCGCTGCACGCGATGCACTCCGCTCTCATACTTGAGCTGCGAAAAAACGCGGTTGCCTTCAATGATGGCGATGACTTCTTTCAATCCACCGGCCGATGATTCGGAGGACGAAAGCACCTCGACCTTCCAGCGTTGGGTCTCGGCAAAGCGGGTATACATGCGAAAGATTTCCGCAGCGAATAAAGTAGCTTCGTCGCCGCCCGTGCCGGCGCGGATTTCCAGGATGATGTTCTTCTCGTCATTCGGGTCTTTGGGCAGCAGCAGAACTTTCAGCTCTTCTTCAATCCCCGATACACGGGGCTCCAGCCGGTTCAGTTCTTCCTGCGCGTAGGCGCGCATCTCTGGATCTTTTTCCTCGGCCAGCATGGCCTTGCTCTCGGCAATGCCGCGGGTCAGATCTTTGTATTCGCGATACTTCTCGACCATGGGCGCGATCTCGCTGTGCGCCTTGGCCGTCTTCTGATACTTCGCCGAGTCGTTGACGATATCGGGCGAAGCCAGAGCGCTGGTCAGTTCCTCATAACGGGATTCGATTTGGTCTAAACGTTCAAACATGGCAATCTTTCGTGGAGATACAGCTTGCATGTCTCCGGCGGCGGCAAGAAAAACACGTTACGTCTCTATATTCTATTGATATGGGAGGGGAAGAGAAAATTATTCGCGGCGGGGCCGCTAGGCAATTACCAGTTCACCGCCATGCTCTTTTTCCAGCGCCATGGCTTGGTCAAGCGCGGTAATGGCACACTGCGCCATTTCATCCGACGGAGGCTTGGTGGTGATGCGCTGCAGCCACAGGCCAGGGGCGGTCATGAGCGCAAAGAGCGACCCACGATGTTTCGCCGCGAAGCGAATAATTTCGTAGGATACGCCGGCGATAACCGGGAGCAGTACGATCCGCGATGCGAAACGCGCCCAGAAAGTGGTATAGGGAATCAGCATGTAGAAGCCGATCGAGATCAGCATCACGGTCATCAGAAAACTGGTGCCACATCGCGGATGGAATGTCGAATACTTCTGCACTTCAACCGTGGCCAGCGGCTTGCCATCTTCGAAGGCGAAAACGGTCTTATGTTCCGCGCCGTGATACTGGTAGACGCGGCGAATATCCCGGAACAACGACACTCCCCAGATAAAGAGCAGGAACAAACTCAGGCGCACTGCGCCATCCACGAGGTTGAACATGATCTGACCGCCCAATGCCGGATTGACAATGGTA
>CAVQCP010000013.1:0-133610 GCA_963710965.1 uncultured Acidobacteriaceae bacterium
CAAGTGCTCGCGCCGCATCCGACAGCGCGCGTTTTTCCGCGTCGACCTTGGTAATTCCAAGGAACTTTCGGGGTACGATCGGAGCGCCATATTGCGGCCGCCGCGTGCCCGTGCGATCCCCTTCGTAGAGATCGCCCACGGCGCGTTCGAATGCGCGCCTCAAATCCTCATGCGACGGAGAAGGTGGACCTTCAATGTGCTGTTTTGTGATTTTATATGCCATGTTAGGGAACTCAACTTTCAACGCTGGTTGCACTCTAAGCTGAGCTCGGCCGATCAACAATACTGTGCAGCCCCGGTTCGTGACCCTTCATTTCCCTATTTGCGGCGTACGGCAAATGTAAGGCTATGAACGCAACTCTAGGCTTCTAAGCTTCTAGAAATTACGAGCGCGAAAGATTTCCTGAAAAGATAAAACATAAAAGGAGAGATGTGCTAGGCTGCTGGCCGGAAAGCCAGACAATTCTGCAATGCCCGCAGAGCGTATAACGCATCATCCAATGCCTGGTCTTCTTCGATCGTGTCGGCACCCGCAGTAGACAATTCACGGGCACGCGCGACGATTGCTCTTTCTGCCTCGGCAATCCGAGCCGGAATCTTCTTCTCGTCTACCTCGAATAGAGCCGCCGCGTAAAGGTCTTTCCAATTTTTCGAGGTAGATCTCGAACAAGCTTGGTCTATCACCAGCAAACCTCTAGGGGATTTCCCGCAGACTTTCTTATAGGCACTGTAGACGGACGGACTGGGGAGAGCTATACGGCGGATACCGTAGGGTATAAGCGCCACTTTCGACAGCCCCAAAAAATAGGAAGGGCTTCCGCCCTCCCTCCAGTTTCTCGTTGCTCTACTAGAATGCTACTATGCGACGCGCTTGGACTTTAAATTCCGGCCCGATGCAGTAGCCATACGTCCCGACTCTGCTTCTTCATTCCCCTCTTTTTCTTCGCCTTCCTCACCCCGCGCCGACTGATTAATCTCCTGCGCCAATTCTGTCAACTTTTCATCGGTCTCTTTTTCTTCCCGCAGCGTTTGCTCGAGCAAAGAGACGTCTTCGTCCTCGCCCAGAAGCTCCGCGAGAGCCTTCGCCGTGCCGTAAGCGGCGATTTCGTAATGCTCGACTCGCTGCGCCGCGCCAATGATCGCCGCATCCATGACTTCCTCGGAATAGTCTTCCTTCATTGTGTCGGCCCCTTCTTTTACCAATCCTTCCATGCCGAGACACTTCTTGCCGGAAGCTTTCTCGCCGAGCCGTTCGAATATCTGCTCTAAACGCGAAACATGCTCTGTTGTTTGGCGCAGGTGCTCCTCAAACCCCTCGCTGAGTTGTTCGTTGGTCGAGGCCTTGGCCATCTTCGGCAGCGCTTTCACCAGTTGCGTTTCTGCGTTGTAGAGATCCCGCAGTTCGTCGATGTACAGTTCTCGTAATGAATCCTTCTTCATTGTTCTCCCTCTCACAATTTGATTTCCATGCTTTAAGATGCCAAATCTCGATGAGGCGGCATCTGTGTGGTCACTCTCACAATCGAAAAGTAGCTCCTTCACGCAATGCGGGACAATACCCCGAAAGCCGTACGCTCAACCAGAAAACTCAGATTTTGACGGAAAGTTCTACGAAGTTACCGCGAGGTCGAGAGCTATAACGATGATCAATTTTTCCGGCTACAAATCGTACGTACCAGAAACACTAAAAACAAAAATCCCGGCCGTGATGGCCGGGACTTTACCGCAACATACTCTTCGACCAGCGAAGATTAGGAAGCGCGACGCTGACGGTCACGATTCGTGTCTTGTTCGTCGGTTTCGTTCTGGCCAGACTTCTTGTTCTGCTCGTATTGTCCGCTCTGACCGGTCTGTTGGCCGCTCTGTTGATTCTGGCCCGGCTGACCGTGTTGTCCGGTCTGCGTTCCGTGCTGGCCCTCGCCACTCTGACTTCCCTGCTGACCTTGGCCGAATTGCTGGTTTCCCTGCTGACCTTTCTTGTTCATATCTTCTGCCATAAATAGTCCTCCTGAGAAAGCGCGGGTACGCCGTGCCTTCGAAATTTAGCTCTATCTATAAAATTAGTTGCTGCAAGGGTTTGCAAAGGTTGGGAGCGATTCCACTGGTGCTTAGTCGCCTTATGGGCCGCCACCCCTCACGCCGAAACGAGTCGATGGCAATCAAAAAGCCACATAGCTCTACCCTCTCTCGAAGGCATGTTTTTTTTCCAACTCTTCGACGGCGGTTCGCATTGCCGCTTGAAATCGATCGGCCTGTGCCACCAGTCCCGACGTCGCTACGGCGAACTCGCCCTCCATCCGCACCAAGGCATCTCCCGCCACCAGTCGGCCAGCGATTTCCAGCAGGTGCCCTGGTGTAGTCTCCAAATACTGAGCGTCGGTGAGATCTCCGATCCAAACTTTCGGCGCGGCGTCTGCGGATTCCGAACTTCTGGTCGTCCAATAAACCTTCCGCTCGATGAACTCCGCTATAACCTCATCCGTAGCCTTGCCAAACACCCACTTACCACGCTTGAAATCGTAATGGCGACTCGAAAACGCCACCGGCAACAACTTTCCCGATTTCATAAACTCAATCTGCCGCCGGTCCACTTCCTTGCGCAGCGCGTTGATGACCGGAGCTTCGGCATCCTTAGGCTCAAGCGACGCCAGTACTTCCCGCACGGTCGCGGACAAATTCACTGCCACCGGCGCATGCAGCCCAGCCGAATTCTCCAGCCGGATGTCCCCATGCAGCACCCAGAAATCCGCCCCGGAGGTTGATCGATGAAACGGCCACTCCAACTCGATCGCCAGCGGCAATCCATTCAAAGTCATCCAAATCTTCTTTTGTTCACTAACCTGCGCCATTCTTTAATACCTCGAATCGACTTTCTATTTCACGCTTAGCGGCAGAGTAACTGCAAGAGGCCCTAGGATAGTCAGGGACTGACCACTCTTACTTCTTCCTGCCGCTAACTTTCGCCCCCATCCGTAACAGCTTGCGAACTGTCCCAGTGGGTAACCGCTTCATCTCATCGTGCAATTCGGTTACCGCATCGAAGAATCCAGCCATCGCTACTAGCCGCTCCCGGGTAAAATCTGCTCCCGGCTCTTTCGGATCTACCTCCTCCAGGCTGCGGCGCAGCATCTCGCGCGTGGGATCGATCTCTCTCCGCTTCCGTTGCTCAATCACCAGCCGGAACATCTCCCAGACATCCTTCATTGACTCGTAATGCTCCCGCCGGTCGCCCAGCACATGTACTGCGCGTACGATCCCCCACCCCTCCAATTCCCGGATTGAGGTGCTCACGTTCGAACGCGCGACGCTCAGGGTCTCGGCAATCTCCTCCGCCGGCAGCGCCCGCGGCGACAAATACAGGAGAGCGTGGATCTGCGCCACCGTACGATTGATGCCCCAGCGCGTTCCCATCTCGCCCCAGTGCAAGATGTACGCCTTCTGGACGCCAGTTAACGTCGCCATATCAGTATTTTCAGTCCAATCTGAATCTACAGAAATATAGTCTCCCGGTCAATTAAGGGAGCGAGCCATTTCAAGGCGTTCCGGAAGACGATCAATTGCGATGACACGGGTAATCTCGGACGCAATTTGTTTTATGCCGATTTTTTCGCAGGCCATCGCCAGTTACGGATCTCAGGCTTGTCGATGCCCTCCGCGTAAGCGTAGTTGATGCTCTCGATAATTTGCTCTTTGAGCCACTCTTTTTCGTGTGCGCCGCGCCCTTGCAATTTCGGAAGGCGGTCGATCACATCAATCGCCAGATCAAAGCGATCGACCTGATTGCGAATCGCGAGTTCGAGCGGCGTGTTGATGTTTCCTTTCTCTTTGTACCCGCGGACGTGAATATTGTCATGATTTGTCCGCCGATAGGTGAACTTATGAATCAACCAGGGATAGCCATGAAAGTTGAAAATCACCGGCTTGTCTTTAGTGAAGAGCGAATCGAAATCGCGATCGGAGAGCCCATGGGGATGCTCGCGATCCGGCTGAAGCCGGTACAAATCAACGACATTCACGAAGCGAATCTTGAGATCGGGAAAACGCTCGCGGAGAATCGCGACGGCGGCTAACGCTTCTTCGGTCAAAATATCGCCGGCACTGGCGACCACCACATCCGGCTCTTCTCCCCCGTCGGTGCTGGCCCAATCCCATATGCCGATGCCCTTGGTGCAGTGCAGGATCGCCTCATCCATATTGAGATAAACCAAGTGCGGTTGTTTGTCGGCAACGATCACGTTGACGTAATTCTCGCTGCGTAAACAGTGGTCCGCGACACTGAGCAGGCAGTTCGCGTCAGGCGGCAGATAGATACGGGTGATTTCGGCACTCTTATTACTAACCACATCGAGGAAGCCGGGATCCTCATGGGTGAAGCCGTTGTGGTCTTGCCTCCATACGAGCGACGAAATCAAGAGGTTGAGCGAAGAGACGGGAGCGCGCCAGCGGATCTCGGTCTTCGCCTTTTCCAGCCATTTTGCATACTGGTTGTACATCGAATCGATAATGTGAGCGAACGCTTCGTACGTATTAAAGAGGCCATGACGGCCGGTTAAGAGATAACCCTCCAGCCACCCCTCGAGTGTGTGCTCGCTCAACATCTCCATCACCCGGCCATCGGGGGCGATGTCCGTACCGTCTGCGTCTTCCGGCTTAATCTCTGCCATCCAGGTCTTCAGGCTTGCTTGATACACATCTTCCAGCCGGTTCGAGGCGTTCTCATCCGGGCTGAAAAGGCGGAAGTTGTTCATGTTGCGCTTCATCACATCGCGCAAAAACTTGCCTAGAGTTCCGGTGGGAGACATTTCTTTCGCGCCCGGTGCATCAACCGGAATTGCGTAATCCCGAAAATCCGGCATAATCAGCGGCTTGCGCAACTTACCGCCATTCGCGTGTGGATTCGCGCTCATGCGGCGATCTCCCAGCGGCGGAAGCTCCCGCAGTTCTGCAATCAGCGTACCGTGCTCGTCGAACAGTTCCTCAGGCTTATAGCTGCGCATCCACTGCTCAACGATCCGCAAGTGTTCGGGATTCGCTTTCACGTCGAGCACCGGGATCTGGTGGGCTCGCCAGAAATTTTCAACCTTGTGGCCGTCGACCTCTTTTGGTCCAGTCCATCCTTTTGGCGATCGCAGGATGATCATGGGCCAGCGCGGACGGTCGGGCTTACCGGTGCGGCGCGCTTCTTGCTGGATGGCTCGAATCTGCCGGATGCAGGATTCGACCGTAGCGGCCATCTTCTGATGCATTTCTTTCGGGTCATCACCTTCGACCGTGTACGTCGTCCATCCGTAGCCTTTGAACAGATCGTCCAACTCTTCACGGGTGATGCGGGCGAGCACTGTCGGATTGGCGATTTTGTATCCGTTCAAATGAAGGATGGGCAGCACGGCGCCATCGCGGATTGGATTGAGAAACTTGTTGGAGTGCCAGGAAGTCGCCAGCGGTCCGGTTTCCGATTCGCCATCGCCTACGACCACACTCACGATCAAGTCAGGATTGTCGAACGCGGCTCCGAAGCCGTGCGACAAGCTATACCCGAGTTCGCCGCCTTCGTGGATGGAGCCGGGGACCTCCGGGGTGCAATGGCTTCCGAGTTGTCCGGGAAAAGAAAAAGCGCGGAAAAGGTTGAGCATGCCCGCTTCATCAAAACTCTTCTCGGGATAGATTTCAGAATAAACGCCTTCAAGATAACTGTTGGCAATCACCGCCGGTGCGCCATGGCCCGGGCCTGAAATATAAAACATATCGAGGTCGTACTTGCGAATCACTCGATTGAGATGGACCCAGGTGAAAGTCTGACCTGGATCCGAGCCCCAGTGTCCGAGCAGGCGGTTCTTGCAATGCTCGGGACGAAGCGGCGCCCGCAGCAAAGGATTGTCGCGGAGATAGAGCATTCCCGCACAAAGATAGTTGCAGGCGCACCAGTAGGCATCGATCTTCCGCAGCTCTTCAGAGGAAAGGGTTGGTCCAGCCGATGCCGGATGGGACTCAGTGTTTGCCGTGGTCAGTATCGGTGTCATGAAAAGTGCTCCCCAGATAGAAGTGTGAGATCGACCGAGGTTGCAGGGCTTATTCTCTTAAGATGCCGATCTCAAAAGAGAGCTTCAGCATTTAAATATTAATTGATTGCTATTAAATTGGTTTGTCACAAAGTAAAATTTGCGCGCAACCAAGCGTCTGGCAAAATAAACCAAATCCACTCGAGGTCTGGCGGTCATCCTTTAAAAATGCGAGACTTGGATTCACTTCGTGAATTATGAAAATTCTAGTGCTGAACTCTGGTTCCAGCAGCCAGAAAAGCTGCCTGTACGAGATTGGCGACGCTCTGCCCGACGATCCGCCGGCTTTCCTCTGGCAGGCAAAAATCGAATGGCAAGAAGGTCTCGCCGACGCTGAAATCAAGCATGGCCACGATTTCTCGACCAAGACTCATATTAGGGTCTCCTCTCGTGCCGAAGCGACCGCGCATCTGCTACGCACGTTGTGGGAAGGCAAAGCAAAAGCCGTGGCTTCGCCCTCGGAGATCGATGTAGTTGGACATCGAGTGGTGCACGGGGGGCCGGACTTTGAAGATCCCGTTCTTATTACTGCCGAAGTAAAGGCGGCGATCGCAAAGGTTTCAGCTTTTGCGCCTCTGCACAACCGCGCGGAACTGGCAGGGATGGAAACCATCGAGAAAGTGCTGGGAGATGTGCCGCAAGTCGCCGTTTTCGATACCGGCTTCCACAAAAAGATGCCCCTATCTTCTGTGGTGTATCCCGGACCCTACGAATGGTTCACGGAGGGAATCCGCCGATACGGGTTTCATGGCATCAATCACAAGTATTGCGCCCGGCGCGCAGCGCATCTGCTGCACAAGCACCCGGATTCACTTCGGCTTGTAAGTTGTCACTTAGGAAATGGGTGTTCTCTGGCAGCCATTCGCCGCGGCAAAAGCATCGACACGACCATGGGTTTCACACCACTGGAAGGTCTGATGATGGGGACCCGTTCCGGTTCGGTTGATCCGGGAATCCTCACTTACCTGATGCGGCAGGGCAAACTCCCGGGAGAGCAAATCGATGGAACCCTGAATACGCGATCTGGCCTGCTGGGTGTTTCTGGGGTATCGGGAGATATGCGCGAAATTCTGGCGGCGATCAAAAACGGAAACGAACGCGCCAAGCTGGCGTTTGACATTTACATACATCGACTCCAGTCCGGCATCGGGGCCATGATCGCGGTCTTGGGAGGAATCGATGCGCTGATTTTCACAGCGGGAGTCGGAGAAAATTCGCCGGAAGTGCGCGCCGCGACCTGCGCCAATCTGGAGTACGCCGGTCTGATGCTGGCTAGCCAGAAGAACGCTCAGTCGCCGTCCGATCAAGATATTTCAACGGCCGATTCGCCAGGCCATATTCTGATCATCGCGGCGCAGGAAGATTGGGAGATCGCGCGGGATTGCTGGCAGCTGACAAAACAGCGGGGATTCCTCCATTGATCCGCTGATCCGCAGCCTGCCTATGACATGCTCGCGCAGCCCACCAGAGAAACACCCTAAGGCAGCGCACCAATTTCAAAGTTCAAGGTGGAGAGCGCAAGCCGGTATTGGTATTGCGCGTTCACGTGTCCCACGGCGGCGTCGGTCTGCTGGAGTTGCGCCTGACTGAGCTCGACGATGGACCCAAGACCGAGTTTATAGCGCTCCTGCGCCAGATTCAGGGCAAGGTCTGCCTCCTTCGCCATCTCCGCGGTGACGCTCACTTTTTGAAACGCGGTATGAGCAGCGAGCCACGCCGTGCGAACGTCGCGAACCACCCGGTCGCGTAAATCGCGCGTATTTTCCGCCGCGGCCTTCGCTCTCAGATTCGCTTCCGAAGCTTCAGCAACAAACAAGAATCCATTAAAGATGGGAACGCTCAGGTTCACGCCGATCGCCCCGTACCAACTCGAGGTGAAGTAGTTGGGCGAACAGCCATAACCAAAGCAATCGGGGCGAACGGGAGAAACTCCCGCGATGCCGAGCGCGCTGATGGTCGGGAGGAGTTGGTCACGCTGGGCTCGGTAGAACTTCTGCGCAGCCTGTTGCCCAAAGCTGAGCGCCTGAAGATCGGGGCGCTGCTGCACGGCGGTGTTTATGAGCACGTCGACATCGGGCGGCGGGGGTGGAAGCGCTTGTGTGTCCTCTTCGGCCAGTTCGTATTGGACTTCTTTATCGAACCCCAGCACTGCCGTAAGCGCCGCGATGGTTGAATTGACGTTGTTCTCGGCATCCAGTTGAAGAAGTTTGGCCTGCGATAGATTTACCTGGGCGAACGACAGGTCGAGATCCGATTTCAACTTGTTTTTGGCCAATTCGTCGATTTGATTTTCCGCCGATTGTCGCGTGGTCACAGTTTGTTTCGCGACCTTTAGCAGTGCCTGCGCTTGCAGCGCGTTATAGAAGGCCTCGTCGGTAGCAAGTACAATGTCTTCCTGGGTTGCCTGTGCGTTGGCCTGTTGCGCTTTCTCCTGGAGCTTGGCTGAGGAAACCAGATTGATGGTTCGTCCAAAGTCAGTGATCAGTTGACTAAGCGTAACTCCAGCCCCGGCATGTTCAAGTACGCGTGAGGCAGTGAGATAGCCGGCAGTGATGCGGCTGCCTTCATTGGCGTCAACTGCGGTGACGGCGCCGTTGAAATTCGGCAACTCCGCCGCACGACTTTCGCGGTAGACCTGATGTTGCGCCAACGCGAGAAGTTTTCCCACGCTGATGCGCGGATTGTTCTGGATCGCGAGTTGCTCTGCATCGGTGCGGCTTAAGCGCAGAGTTCCGCCGGGGGGTGGAACATTCGGCGTCGCTTGCGCTGACTGGTCCGCAGCTCGCGTCGGGAAGGTGGCGCTGAGCGAGGCGCGAGGCGTTTCAGTCACGGTTGCATTCGGTGCGGATTGTGGCTGAGGGGCGGAGGGCAAATCCTCGGTTGAGTTCTTTGCATTCACCAGCTGTGCCCGCACAAACTGCGGCAAAATGAAACACGAAGAGAACAACAGAGAGCCGATGATCAGGCGCTTCGGGTTCATTTTCATTACGCGTTCTCCGTAGCGGCCGAGATTGCGGTTTGGGGCTTCTTCTTGCCGTAAACCAGTAGATACGCGGCCGGCACGATGAAAACGGTGAGGACCACGGAAGAGGTTAGCCCACCGATGATGGCTTTTGCCATGGGAGCATATTGTTCGGCTCCCGTTCCAAGCTTCAGTGCCATCGGAATCATTCCGATGATGGTGGCCAGCGAGGTCATCAGAATCGGCCGCAGACGCACGCGGCAGGCTGTGATCACCGCATCTTTCGCAGACAGACCCTGTTCCCTTTCCAGATTGTGAGCAAAGTCAACAATGAGGATGCTATTCGAGTCGGCAATGCCGATCAGCATCAGCACGCCCATCAGGGACATGACGTTCAACGTTGCTCCGGTGAGAGGCAAAATGATCAACACGCCAATAAATCCCATGGGAATCGCCAGCATGATCAGGAAGGGATCGACGAACGACTTGAATTGCGCGGTCAGAATCAGAAATAGCAGCAAGAACGAGATCAGAAACCCCAGACCAAAGCTCTTGAAGGATTCATCCATGCCATTCACCATGCCGCGCAGGTTTACCCGCACGTTGGAGGGGATCTTCTCGTCCTTAATAATTTTTCGGATGGCGCTGGCCACGCGTTGCAAGTCTTCCCCGGCGGGAGTGACGTACACGTCGGCGACACGCTGAATCTGATAGTGGTCGACTTCGGTGGGCGTCTGAATCTGCCGCACGTTGACCACATTCTTGAGTACGGTCGTCGGTCTCCCTTGAACCGAACATCCCCACGAGGGCGTAGGATTTCCGGGCTCCGGCTGGCCGGTCAAGCCGCAGTTCATTCCCTTGTTATCATCGGGACCACGGAGGGGAATCTGTCCCAAATCCGTGCTGTTGTGAATGGCGGATTGGCCGTGCTCGAAATACTGCACGGTGAGGTAATAGTCGTTGCCGGTCTTGCGGTCGACCCAGTAATTGGGCGCGATCATGTAGTTCGAATTCAGCGCGGTAATGACGTTGTCGACCACATCTTTCTGCGTCAGCCCCATCTCGCCCGCGTGCACGCGATCCACATCCAGTCGCAAGGCCGGGTAGTTCAGATCCTGCGGAACAAAGATCTGTCCGACGCCCTGTACTTCGCGAATCCTTCTCGCCAGGTTCTGCGCGATGTCATAAGCTTGATCCATGTCACGGCTGCTGACCTGTACGTCGATGGGCGCCGGCATTCCTGTATTCAAGATCGCGTCGACCATCGAGCCGCTGGAAAAAAATGTGCGAATATCGGGGAACTGGCTCGCGATTTTCTTCTGCACCCGGTCCATATACGCGAAACTGCTCACGTGGTGGCCGGGACTTAGCTGTACCTGAACCGTCGCCGTATACGGGCCGGCGTTGGTCGTGTAAAGCGCGGAGAAATCCGGCACAACTCCGATGTTGGAAACGATTCTTTTCAGATCCTTGCCTTCCACCGTGTTTCTGATTAAGTCTTCGACCTTCCCCACGTATTGATCCGTCAGTTCAATGCGCGTGCCGGTGGGAACTTTCAAGTTAATGGTGAACTGCCCGGCATCGGTCTTGGGGAAGAAGGCCAACCCGACAAACGGGTAGATGCCGAGACTGAGAACAAAAAGTCCGCTCAAAGCCAAAACTGTGATTCCAGGACGCTCCAACGCCCGCCGGACCCAGCGCTCGTAGAAATCGAGGACCTGGTTGAACATGCGGTTGAAACGAACGTTAAATCGATCGAGCCACGAACCCTTCGTCCCCTCCGTGGGTTCCACTTCATATTCTTTGTGCTCAGTTTCTCCCCCGTGAGGAACAGCCTTCAAGAAGCGTGAGCAGAATAAAGGAATGACCGTCATCGCTACCACGTAAGAAGCCAGCAGCGAGAGGCAAAAAGCCAAAGCCAAAGCGGAAAACAAATATTTAGCCACGCCATACAGAAATACGACTGGGAAGAAATCGACGACGTCCACGAGGGTCGCGGCCAACACCGCCAGACTCACTTCCTGGCCGCCAACTTCGGCAGCGACCATGGGCGTGGCCCCCATCTCCAGATGCCGGTAGATGTTCTCGAGCGAAATCACCGAATTGTCGATCACGCGCGAGAAGGCGAGCGCCATTCCTCCCAAAATCATCGTGTTCACGGTGCCGCCCATCAAAGCCAACACCACAAAAGCCGCCAAGGCCGAGATCGGAATGGAAAGCAACACCGCCGAAGTAGCGCGAAAACTGCCCAGAAAAAGCAGGATCATCATACTGGTAAGAATCAGACCCAGAAATCCTTCATGCAGCACCGTATCGATGGCTTCCTTCACGTAGACAGACTGGTCAAAGACGATGCTGGTGACCATCTGCTTGGGAATATCGTAGAGATTCTTGATGAGCTTGCGAACCCCATTCACGACTTCAATCGTGTTGGTGTCGCCGCCTTGCTTCATGATGGGGATGTAGGTAGATTTCTGGCCGTCGATACGAACGATGTTGTACTGAATCTGGTTGGCGTCCTCGGCTTTGCCTACATCGTTCACCGTGACCCACGAATGCCCTTTCACCTTGATCGGCACCTTGCCCAACTGGTCCATGTTGTCGACCAAACTGTTGGAATATACAAAGTAATCGTAGGGCCCCATCTTCACATCGCCGGCGGGCAGGATGAGATTCGCCTGATTGACCGCGCCCACCACATCCATCAAGCTGAGTTGCCGCGACGATAGCTTGTAGGGATCGACATACACCATGATCTGGCGATACTTGCCCCCGAAGGGAATCGGAATCTCGGCGCCGGGCACGACGGCGATCTGGTTGCGAATTTGAAATTGCGCGTAGTCGTGAAGCTGGGTTTCGGTCAGGCCTTCACCCTTCACCGTGACCAGCGCTACCGGCAGACTGGAGGCGTCGAACTTCAGAACCACCGGCGGCAGCGTGCCGGGCGGCAAACGCTTCAGGTCCGCCAGAGCCAGATTTGAAAGCTGGCTGACATCGGTGTCGGGATTGGTTCCAGGCTGAAAATATACCTTGATAATGCTGACGCCCAGAAGCGATCGCGACTCCATGTGATCGACGCCGGAGGCCAGGGTGAAGAAGCGCTCGAGCGGGTCGGTAATGTCGTACTCGATGTCCTCCGGCGGCATGCCGCTGTAAAACGTCGCCACCACTGCCTCCGGCATATTGATCGGCGGAAACAGGTCGACGGGCATGCGTGTAATGCTGGTAACACCGATGACCAGTAACGCCAGGCAAATCACGCTAATGAAATAAGGGTTGCGAATTGAAAAACGTGGCATGACACTTTATCCGATCTTTTCTGCTCCGACTCTTCAATCTGAATATCTAATTCGCCCCAAAGGCCGCTCTAAGATTCCGTCTCCGTGTGGTTGTATTCGGGTACTGGAATCAGCTGCGGTCGAACCTTTTGCCCCGGTTTCAGGCTGCTGCGATCGCTGACCACAACTTCTTCGCCTTCATTTAATCCCGAAAGGATCTCGGCGTCGGTGGCCGTCTCGATTCCCACTTGCACTGGCCGTACCTCCACCGCTCCATCCGCAGTCACCACCAGAACGTGCGTCTTGTTGTCCTCGTGACTCAAGGCTTGCAACGGGATGGTCAGCACGTTGGCGGCTCGATCGAACTCCAGTTCGGCGTCGGCATAAAGCCCGGGAAGCATCACACGTTGCGGGTTCGCGACATCCACTTCGGTGTGCATGGTGCGGGTGTCGGCGCGCACATCCACCGAAAAGCGGGCTACTTTTCCTGGGAATGTGCGGTCGAGAGAAGGCACGTGAACACTCACCGGATCTCCGATACGAATGTAGCGAACGTAAGCCTCAGGCACCGGGATAACGAGCCGAAACAGATCGTCTTCTGAGAGCTTCACCAGCGGCATAGCCTGCGTGCTGGAGCCAGTCCCGGCCTGCATCAGAGTTCCAAGATTGGCGTAGCGTTCGGTCACGATGCCACTGAAGGGCGCCGTGATCCTCGAATAGTCAAAAAGACTTTGATCGTGAGCCAGCTTGGCCCGGGCTGCGGAAAGCTGACTCTGGGCAGCGTCCAATGCCGCTTTGCCGGCATCCACTTGAGAAGCTGCGGCAAGATCTTTGCCCTGTGCGTCATCCACTTCCTGCTGGGCCACGATGCCTGGCTGGCTCTGGAAAACTCCATTCAAGCGCGTGTATTGCAAGTGCAGCGCTTGATACTGCGCCTGGTACCGTCCCAGATCGTGCTGTGCGCGGGTCATCTGGTTATCTGCGTTCTTGATCTCCGCCTGGTCCTCATCGAGCTGCGCCTGCAATTCGGGGATTTCGAGAACCGCCATCACTTCGCCCGCTTTCACCCGCGACCCGTAATCGACATTGATTTTCGTGACATAGCCGGATTCCTTGGCGTAGACGTCGATTTCCTGGAAGGGTACCAATTCAGAGGAGAGCGTGATGTGGCGGCCCAAGGACTTCTTCACCGCCTTGGTCACGCCGACGCTGACCGTGGGACCGCTCGCTTCGACGCGTTTATCTCTTTCTGAACAGGAAGACAGACCCAGGACTGTTAGTATGCACAGAGCCGAAGTCACGTAAGAAATCAGTCTGCCGTAGCGGTTGTTTTCCAACGAACTTTCTTGACTGGCAAGGTTCATAATCGCTCGCTTCAAACAGGCCTGCCTCACTCGGTTGTCTTCATAACCTGACTTAGGCCTGCAACGGAAAAAGATTTGGATCGGCAATACTCAATCACCTTTCGCTCGGCGCTTTGCATGGCGGATGCAATGCCAGGAATCTGGGATGCAATCCTCTCCGGAACATCGAGTATGCCGTGGAGATCTCCATGCAAAAGGCTGCCTGTATGGACCTCCATGCCGCCTACGGTGACGCTCGCACCTATCTCGAAAATATGCGCGTAGGCATGAGACACCGCGACATTCCCGGCAAAAACCTGAATCCCCGTAGCCCGCACTCCCGGTAGTTCCCGCGCGGCTCCATTGGTCACGTAACCGATGCATCCCAAAGATTTCAGGATGGCAGCATGAACGTCACCGATAAAAGCTCCGCGGCCGGGAGGATTATCCAAGTCCTCGAGCACCAAAATGCGAGGATAAGGGACGCTTAGTATGGCATTCCAGAGCTCCGAACGATCGTGAAACGTTCCGCCTTTCATCGGCGGCTCACCGCTGCGCAGCTTGGCCGTGAATGCGTAACCAACCATCGGTGGAGCGTCTGGAAACATGCATCCAACCCTGCCGTCTGTGAAACCTGTATTCCTCAGCCGCAGGTTAAAAGTCTCGACCGCATTTGCAACCACGCAGGTATTGAACTGGCGAAGCGCGTTCAACTGTTCTTCAGAAAGCGCAGACACTGCCATCGGGTGCTCCTCCAGGAACTCCGTTCATTCATTCTGAGGAATGAACCATGCAAACCCATGCGCGGTTACGATGTGCCAATCCTTCGCCGAGTTTTCGTATTTCTGTGTGGTGGCGACGGGACACTGCCGATCGCCCTGGCGAAAACCCGCACAAACCTCGGCAAATATGAAAGGAATTTAGGCTGAAGGAGGAGGCCGGTTATAGGGACTTCTATCGTAGATAACGATGGGTACAGGAAGTTCGGCCGGTGCTAGGCGAGGGTAAGAAGTGGATGCCGGGAGTATTGCGAAATCGCTCAGACGCGGCGCAGAGAAGTCCGGGACTTTCGTCAGCCGCTGCCGGTTCGTCTGCTGTGACGTATGCCGGTGGAGAGTTCGGATCGAGTGACTCGAGGAATTCTCAGCGGAACAATAGCGTGTAGCGACATGAACCGTCAGCACACAGACAGAGACGAGAACCAGAAGCGCGCACCAACCGCCGCGGCGCAAATCTCCGTGATGATTCAGTCTGTGCATCCGAAAACGCGCTGTGCATCCGAAAACGTGAGACTTACATTGTTTCTAGCATAAAAACCGAAGAGCCTCAAGCGACGCAACGGTTACGACCGTTTGATGTCGAAAATGCTCTACGGTTTGCCGTGGAGATGGCTCGAAGATCAACCGTGGTAAACTATAATTCCGCACGCCGGAGAGGTGGCAGAGTGGCCGAATGCGGCGGTTTGCTAAACCGTTGTACGGGCTAACACCTGTACCGAGGGTTCGAATCCCTCCCTCTCCGCCACGCAGTCTGAACTGCAGAGAAAGTCCGCCCTCATTTCACCCAAAATACGCAAAACATGCCCGTGTCTCGCGATTCTTCCCTGACAAACCGGACCGGAGAGAACGGACTACTCGGCAGTAAAGAGCGTCAAATTCCCAGCTTTTCTCTGGATGGTATAGACGCAGTGCGGTTTCAGGAAACCACAAGGCGAATGCGATGCGATCATAAAAGGGCGTTCGCCCATAGCGACTTGACTTTGTTCTGCTCTTGGACACCGACTTCGGTTTCCCGCGAGCCCGTTTATGCCAACTTCTGGGTTGCCGACCACCCACCGAGAATCATCGCCATCCGCGTGCAATGTGCTGTGCAAGCTATAACTACACGCACGGATAGATTCAACTCCTGGGTGGTTGGAGAGATCGACATCCTGGACGAGCGCATTCTGCCGAACGGACGTCGCGGCCCAGTTGGGAGCAGAGCGTACATTTCCGCCATGTCCTGAGCCGCCTTCCTCCTTTGGCCCGGGATTTGGGCCGGCCCTGACGGGCGAGTTCGATTAAAAGAAATTGGACTCGGCAGTTTGAACAGGATGTAGCTTTTATAAAGGATCGTCAAGCAATCCTCCGTCAAGTTGCTGTCACGCGAAACCGGCGTACGCGGCTAAGAGATGAAATCATGGATCGCGCCGTGCTTGAAAAGATTGCGGCGCTCCCTGGGTAACCTGACAAATGCAGTCGCTGCCAACGGCCCGGCAGGCACAATTTTCAGCTATGACGAGATGGGCCGCCTCGCTGAGGACTGGCAGTGCACGCCGCTGAACTCTGGAACTGGCACCTTCTCGCTTGCGTTCGGCCACAATTATCTCGGGGATGTCACCTCTCTGGCGAATTCCGAAGAGGGAGTCACCTACACTTACAGTTACGATACGCTGGCCCGGCCAACTCAAATCCAGAGTAGCCTGAGCGATTCCAATCACCCTGGAAAAGTCGTTGACACGATTGAGCGTAGTGGGTTCGTTTCGCAAAACCGTGGTCAGACTAGCCCCGCGGGCACCCTTGCCGCTGCCGGAACCGTTCGCGAAAAAGTGGATCATGCCTAACTTGGATCATGCCTGACTCATATATATCGTGTAACGATATATGGAAAGAAGATAACTGGCGCCTTTGGCTGCGTGTTTCTAGCTGACAAGTACTCTCAGTTCATGTGTGTGTACAACACGCCGGTACGAATAGCGACCGGAGTATAAGGTGGCCTTCCCGCTCCCTGTATCCGCCTGTGTGGCTGGGCGCGACATTGTGATGAACATCACACTGATCCGTGATTTATGTCGCCGCAAGTTGTGCGCCATCGTGGGTAGTATTGCTCCACCTCGCAGCAAGGCTTGGGGGCTTTCACCGAAAAGCTGTAACTGGCAAGCAATGGAAGTGCGCTTTTGCGCAGTCGTTGCAATATCCCGCTATTGGGTTGAGCATGGGCGTCGACATTCTGCGCACTGCTGACCAATTGCCGGAACAAAGGAGAGTTCAGATGAAAAGAGGGGCGATCATTTTACTTGCTGTAGTTCCTGTCTTGGTTCTGCTGTTTGCGGTCGCATTCAATCCTCCAAAGGTGGAAGCGGTTCCGAGTTATGCGCGGCAGACGGGGCTGGCGTGCAGTGGTTGCCACTACGCTCCTCCCGAACTCAACCCTGCCGGACGAAGATTCAAGCTGCTCGGCTATACCGACCGAGCGGATGAAACCAAAGTCATAAAGACGGAGGGAGGCAAATCGCGCGCCGCGCTCGACCTGCTCGGCTCGTTGCCCCTTTCGGTGATGCTGGAAGCATCTTTTACATCCACGAAGTCGCCAGTTCCGACGACGCAGAATGGCAACTTTGAATTTCCTCAAGATTTTTCGCTGTTCCTCTCGGGGGCATGGACAAGCCACGTTGGCAGTTTCGTGCAAGTGACCTACGACACCCAGGACGATCATTTCACCAGCGACAACACCGATATCCGCTTCGCCAACACGACGAAATTGAGCGGCAAAGAGCTGGTTTACGGATTGGACCTCAACAACAACCCGACCGTCGAGGATCTCTGGAACAGCACGCCCGCCTGGGGTTATCCCTGGATTTCGAGTGATTCTGCACCGACTCCCGCAGTTAGCCCAATCATCAGTTCCCTCGGCCAGGACGTCGCCGGATTCGGCGGCTACGCCATGTGGAACAGCCACCTGTATGTCGATGGAATCCTCTATCGCTCCGAACATGTGGGAGGCCAGCAACCGAACCCGGGGGTGGGTTCTTCGTACAACATCCACGGGGTAGCACCCTACTGGCGCGTGGCCTGGCAGCAACTGACAGCCAAGACGCAGTACGAGCTTGGCACTTATGGAATGCACATACGGTCCACTCCTAACCAGATCGTGAATGCCAACGGTGTAACCGGTCCGGAGGACGCCTACACGGATTATGCATTCGATACGCAAATCGACCGTAGCGTATTCAGAAAAGACGTGGTCTCGTTCCGCGCTACGTATATCCGCGAAAACGCCGACTTGTTAGCCAGCGTGGCCCAGGGTCTTACGACTTTTGGCTCACACCATTTGAATACGGTCATGGCCAACGCCGAATACCACTTCGGCAACAAGTACACCGGAACCTTCGGCTGGTTCGATACCGGCGGCACCGTCGATTCGACACTGTATACCCCAAGTCCGGTGAGCGGCAGCGCGAATGGCGATCCCCGCGGCGCCGGATATATCGCGAACGTCTCGTACTGGCCCTGGCAAAACCTGCAACTGGCGGCGCAATACACGGGATACACACGCTTCAACGGCGGCAGCACAAACTATGACGGTTCTGGCCGGAATGCGAGCGCGAACAACACCGTCTATCTGGATGCGAAATTCCTTTTCTGACATGCGCATTCAAAGCGGTGAATCACATTTTCCAAAGGAGATAAAGCAATGAAATTCAAAGCATTCGTATTGGTTCCAATGATCGCCGCATGGTGCGTCGCTGCCTCTGCGGGAGATATCGAGGGCAAGGTAACCGGCATGAAGGGCCACTCCGTGGTCTATGTCGACACCATTGCGGGCAAAACATTCCCTGCTCCCAAAGAACATCCCGTGATGGATCAAAAGGGCCTGATGTTTGCGCCTCATATCATGGTCGTACAAGTGGGCACCACCGTCGACTTCCTGAATAGCGACACGGTGCAACACAACGTCTTCTGGACCGCGGTCGGCAGCGACAAGAAAGCCGGACACAATCTCGGGACCTGGCCCAAGGGTGAGAAGCGTTCTTTCACCTTCGACAAGGCCGGCGTCGCGCCGGTGCTCTGCAATGTGCACCCCGACATGGGGGGATACATCATCGTCAGCCCCACTCCCTATTTTTCCGAAACCGACGATAGCGGCAGCTACAAGATCAAAGACGTTCCTGACGGCAGCTACACCTTGGTGGTCTGGCATGAAGGCGCCAAGAACCAGTCCAAACCAGTGACGGTTGCTGGTGGAACGAAGGCAGACTTCACGGTCAGCAAGTAACCCAGCGCATAAAAGATCGGGGAGCAGTCGCGGCAGCCTGACTCCCCAAGGTGTATCCAGCAAATCGAAATCACTTTTGTTTCGCGGCAGACAGTGCTCACTATGTTGAAGCGATACAAAGACAAGAAAGTCGACAGGGATTGGCTCAATACCAATTTTCCCTGCATGATGGCTTGCCCGGCGCACACCAACGCCGGGCGATACGTTGGACTGATTGCCGAAGGCCGCTTTGAAGAAGCATATCGCTACGCTCGCACCCCCAACCCGTTGGCCTCGATCTGTGGCCGGGTCTGCGCCCATCCTTGCGAAACCGCATGCCGCCGGGGCGAGATCGACAAGCCGATTGCCATCCGCGCCCTGAAGCGGTTCTTAACCGAGCAGTACGGACCGGAGTCAAAACGTCCCGTCGATATCAACCTCGGTCGAACCCAGAAAGCGCTCCCCTTCAAGGTTGCCGTCGTTGGTGGAGGCCCGGTCGGACTCTCGGCCGCGCATGATCTCGCACTCATGGGTTACTCGGTCACAGTTTTTGAAGCGGCGCCAGTGGCTGGAGGAATGCTCTATCTCGGCATCCCGGAATATCGTTTGCCGCGTGACGTGGTGGAAGCGCAGGTCCGCGAGATTCTCGCGACCGGCGATATCACACTCAAACTCAACCAGGCCGCTGGACGCGACTTCGCCATCTCCGAACTGCGACATCAGGGCTTCGATGCCGTACTGCTCGCGGTCGGCGCGCACCGCAGCCGCGATCTCAGCATCCCGGGCGTCGATCTCGACGGGGTTTACAAAGGTATCGATTTCTTGCTCAACGTTAACCTCGGATACAAGTTCACGATCGGCAGAAAAGTGATCGTAATTGGCGGCGGAAATGTTGCCATGGACGTGGCGCGCTCTGCCGCCCGCGAAGTACTGCGGCAACATGCGGGCGGAGTCGAAGACCTCGAGCCTTCCCAGGAAAACGTGAACGCGGTCGCGACCAAAGAGATGGTCGACATCTCACTCTCGGCTCTCCGCCTGGGTGCGCAGGAAGTGCATCTCGTTTGCCTCGAAAAGCGCGAAGAAATGCCGGCCGCCCTGGAAGAGATCGAAGAAGCCGAAGGCGAAGGCATTCTCATGCATCCCGGTCTTGGGCCGAAGAGAATGATCGGCAAGGACGGCAAGGTGATTGCCCTCGAGGCCCTGAAGACGAAATGGGTCTTTGATGAAAACCGGCGATTCAATCCTGCGTTCTATGAGGGCAGCGAAATCCAGTTGCCATGCGACACCATCATCATGGCGATCGGCCAGGCGCCTCGTCTGGATTTTCTGAAGCCTGAAGATAAGGTGGAAATTTCTCCCCGCGGATTGATCGCAGTCAATCCACAAACCTTGATGACCTCCGCGAACGGCATTTTTGCCGGCGGGGACTGCGTGTTCGGGCCGCGCCTGATCATCGATAGTGTCGCCGACGGAAAACGCGCAGCCGTGGGCATTGACGAATTTCTGCGCGGCTACAAGCATCCCGAGCCGGTGGTCGAAGTCGAAATCTTCAAACGACATCGCATGCCTCTGGAGTTACTCGATCTGGATCGCCCGCCCATCCCGATGCTGCCGCTGGAGCGCCGCACCGGCGTAACTGAAGTCGAAGTCGGCTATGACGCGCAAGAGGCACGGGAAGAGGCGCAGCGCTGTCTGCATTGCTGGGTCAATACGATTTTCGAAGGCACACCGGAAGATGGAAGCATGTGCATTCTGTGCGGCGGATGCGTCGATGTATGCCCGGAAAATTGTCTCGAACTCGTGTCGCTCAATCGCATTGAATTCGAACCGGAGACAGTTCAACAAATCGCCGAGCATCAGGAGTTGTTTGGCGTGGAGTTCGATGAGATCGCCGCTGACGAACTCGGCGTGGTCACCGGCTCCGCAATGCTAAAGGATGAAACGCGATGCATTCGTTGCGGACTCTGCGCAGCGCGCTGTCCCGTGGGCACCATCACCATGGAGTCGTACAACCTGATTCCGTCCGAGGCAACGGGACTGATTTCCATTGAAGCAATGGATGCTCCGTTCCGAACGAAACCGCCGGTGGCGGGCGGAATCACGAGGTAAATCATGCAAGACGAAAACAAACCCGAAGCAGCGGAAACAAAAAAGATCTTTGATCGCCGTGCCTTCTTCGTGAGGCTGGGGTTGGGTTCACTGGGCATCGCTACAGCAGGTACGGCGGCATTTGCCTACCAATACCTGTCGCCGAACGTGCTGTTCGAACCCTCCCCCATCATCAATGCGGGCAAGCCCGAAAGCTACCCTGTGGATTCGGTCACGCTCGATGCCAACTCGGGGATTTACCTGATCCGTTCGCAGGAAGGCTTTTTCGCGCTCAGCGCGATCTGCACGCACCTTGGCTGCCTGACCGCGTGGAAGCCGGAGTTGGGCATCATTGCGTGCCCCTGCCATGGCAGTAAATTTTCTGTCTTCGACCCGAAGAGAAATCCCGGACAAAAAATTGAAGGTCCAGCTCCCAAGCCGCTGCCCTGGCTGCGGACCTGGGTTAGCGACGAGGGGGATCTGATGATCGACCGCTCCGTGAACATCAGCCCCATGCAGTTTGTGAGGGTGTAAGCATGGCCAACGAATCGACAAAAACCGCCCCAAACTATTTCGACGCGTTGCGCAGAACCCGCGTGTGGCGCTCCGTATTTCGCAGCGGAACCGGGTCGAGCACACTGCACCGCGCCCTCGCCATTCAGCAGAACGTTTTTCTGCACCTCTTTCCCACCAAGTCGCGGCGGCGCATGGCCAGCTTCAGTACGACCTGGTATCTCGGTACGCTAACGCTTGGAACGTTTCTTATTCTCGTGGGTACGGGCATTCCGTTGATGTTCTACTACCATCCTTCAGTTCCCCAGGCTTATGCCGATATGAAGGATTTTCAATTCGTCGTCTCCTCGGGATTGTTTCTGCGCAATCTGCACCGCTGGTCGGCGCATGCCATGGTGTTTCTGGTGTTCGCGCACATGTTCAAGGTGTTTTATCGCGGAGCCTACAGGCCTCCACGCGAATTTAACTGGGTCATCGGAGTCGTCCTGCTGCTGGTCACTCTGCTGCTTAGTTACACCGGGTACCTGCTGCCGTGGGATCAACTGGCTTATTGGGCCATCACCGTCGGCTCGAATATCGCGTCGGCGGTTCCGGTTTTCGGCAACAAAGTTCACTTCATGATGCTGGGTGGAAATTCAGTGAACGCCAACGCGCTGCTGAGGTTCTATGTTTTGCATTGCATGATTCTTCCCCTGACCGCGATGTTGTTCGTCGCGGTTCACTTCTGGCGTATCCGCAAGGATGGCGGCCTTTACGCGCATCAGAGCGAGCCCGCCACAATCGCAGCCAAAACAGTTCCGACCCAGCCGGCCGGCGAGGCGGCACGATGACAACAAAAGACCAAAAAGATTTTGTTGCCGGTATCGATTCCAACGCGCGCAAATCGCCCCGGCGCGTTGTCTTCGTCACCCGACGCACGTCAGCGCAGGTCAAGGTCACAGACGAAGACACGATCCAAACCTATCCTGAGATTTTGTTCCGGGCTGCGGTTGCCATTGAAGTCTTGACCATCGCCCTGGTGTTGGTCGCGCTTAAATTCAACGCGCCGTTAGAGGGTCTTGCCGATCCCACGCACACGCCAAATCCCGCGAAGGCCCCGTGGTATTTCCTGGGCCTGCAGGAAATGCTGCACTACTTTCCTCCGGTCGTCGCCGGTGTGCTAGTGCCGGGATTGGTGGTAATGGCGCTGATCGTGATTCCCTACTTCAACATCAATGTCGAAGCGGAGGGATTGTTTCTAAAAGATCGCGCGAAACGTCTCCGTATCTTTTACGGGGTGGTGATCGGGCTGTGCATCTTCCTGCTGGTATTTGACGTGTACGTGGCGCTGCCTCCGGTGTTGATCGTCGCGGCATTCATGCTGGTGGCAGCGAACAGTTCTCCGCAATCTCCGTCGGCATTTCGACGCTATCTGAATTCCAAACCGCTCTCTTACTGGATCATGACCTGGTTCCTCTTTGAACTGGTGGTCCTCACAGTGATTGGAACTTTTTTCCGCGGCCCAGGCTGGTCCTGGGTGTTGCCCTGGAGGAGCTGAGTGCAAGCGCGCAAGAATGTGTTAGCGTCAGCCTGGCATAAACTGTTTGGCGATCCCGTCCGCGCCTTCGGCACGGTCAGCATTCTTTTGCTGATCTCGCTTGCGATCGCTCCCGCCAAGAATTACTTCAGCGAGTGGCGTCATTACCAGAACCAATACCTGTCGATGATTCGCACTCGCGGAGACGCGGTGACTTTGCAGCGCCACTTCGAGGGGGGCATCCAGCAAATCTGGCTGCCCGAGCTTGGCGTTGTCGATCGCTGCACCACCTGCCACGTTGGCTTGAAAGAAGCAAGTTTGGCAGATGTCAGTGCGCAACCGTTCCGCCGACACCCGGTCATTCCTCACCGCACCGATCAGTTCGGCTGCGTGATGTGCCATCGCGGACAAGGTGTCGCCACCACCGTTGAAGAGGCGCACCGCAGCACGCTGGCATGGGAGCAGCCAGTTCTTCCCGCACGTTACATCGAATCCTCCTGCGGTCAATGCCATCGAGGGGACATGACTGGCACGCCACAATTAAATTTGGGACGCGGCATGCTGGCGCAATACGGCTGCGTGAACTGTCATACCATCAAATTACCCAATGGGGGCGTGATGCAAGCCACCATGAACGCGCCGCCGTTGACTCACATTGCCGACAAGACCTCGCGCGAATGGATCTACGCTTGGCTGAAAGATCCGCAAGCCTACGCTGTTTCGGCGAAGATGCCGAATTTCAAATTTAGCGACCCGGACGCGCGCGACGTCGCCAGCTTTCTAATTTCTAACAGCACTCCGCAGCCGGGGGATACTGCCCCGCTACCGGCTTCAAAAACAGCTCCTGATCCTACCGCGGGTGCGAGCCTCTACGGCGAATCCTTCTGCGCCTCCTGCCACGCCGTGCAGAATGCGGCGGGCAACGTCGTTGGAGGAGATGTTGGCCCCGAACTTACTCGCGTAGGAAGCAAAGTTAAAGCGGAGTGGCTGCAGGCTTGGTTGCGCAATCCGCGCAACTACGATCCGCAAACTCCGATGCCGCATTATCGCCTCAACGATCAGCAGGTTGCGCTGTTGAGCTCGTTTGTGCAAAACAAGACAGATTCAGATTTGCTGGCGAACGTGCATCTCGACGCCGCCACCCCAGAGCAGATCGCGCACGGAAAATTATTGGTCACAGAAAACGGTTGTGCCACCTGTCATGAAATTGGCGGAATCAAGAAGCCGGATAGTTTTGCTCCGGAACTGACACGCATCGGCAGCAAACCTCTTACGCAGATCGTCTTCCTGCCGGGAATGCAACACAGCTTGCCGGACTACATTGCCGCCAAGATCCGCCAGCCGCGGGCTTTTGGATCGGCGCTGAAGATGCCGCAGTTCACTTTGTCGCCCACGCAGGTCGATGCCCTGACCACTGCGCTGCTCTCGCTTACTGACCGCACGCAGACGCTGCCCTTCTCCTTGACCGTTGCCACGCCTGCGCCTTCGACCTATCAACCTGCCGGCAAGGCTGGTCAGCTCATTTCTGATCTGGCCTGTTTCAGTTGTCATACAATCAATGGCCGCGGCGGCAACATGGCTCCTGATCTGACTTGGGAAGGAAGCTCCGTGCAACGCGAGTGGTTGCGCGACTTCCTGAAAAATCCCAACACTTTGCGCCCAGCACTGATTCGCCGCATGCCGAAGTTCAACCTTTCGGAGTCTGACGTTTCCGTACTCACCGACTACATCATGACGGCATATCAGTCGCCAGCAGTCGACCGCGATTCGATGCCGCTCACCGGTTATGCTCCGGCACAAGTGGAGCAGGGCAAGCAGCTTTTCTATTCCAAGTACGCCTGCCAGTCCTGCCACATCGTCGATACCAAAGCCGACAAAGGTTACATTGGACCCACGCTAACGCATGTCGGCTCGCGCCTAACCGCTGCCTGGATCTATCACTGGCTCAAGAATCCGCAAGCGCTGCGGCCGGGAACTGCCGAGCCCAACCAGAACATGAACGACGAAGATGCTCGCGCCATTACCGCATTTCTAATGGCGCAGCGCGGCTCGAACCCAGCGGGGAAGAACTGATGAAACGCAATGCCATTCAAACCGGAGTCGCTGTTCTCGCACTCATTCTTTCCGCTTGTAACCATAAAAGCTTGACCGACGCCGGCCCTAGGCCTGTAGCATTCGGCGCCGCTGTGGTCGAGGTCAGCGGAGGCAAGCAATTTTCCGCAGTCGGTACGACGCTCAGTCAGCCAGTCGTAGTGCAGGTAAACGACGATCAAGGAGCAGCAGTGACAGGCGCGCTCGTTTTATTTCGCGGGTCCGCGGGCGTGGCCTTCGATCCACCGAACGGACTTACAGATTCCAGCGGGCAATTGACCACAAACGTAAGGTTAGGCGAGCAGTCCGGCCGCTACCTGTTGACCGCGGCCACTCTCACCAAGGCCCAGAAGACGGCTGAATTGAAGCTGGAAGAAATTGCTTTGGGGTACCAGCAGGTACTCGCTCGTCAATTGGACGATCGATATTGCTCGCGGTGCCATAATCCTGAATCTACGGCTGAACGCGTTTCTAATTACGACAACCTTGAAACCAAGCCCCACGCTTTTACCGAAGGTGAAACGCTCAATAAAATAAGCGATGCCGACCTGGTTGCGATCATCACCCATGGCGGTCGCGCACTGAATAAATCCCCATTGATGCCGCCGTATGGCTACACTCTCAGCAAATCAGAGATCCAGGCGCTCGTCTCTTATATACGGATGATTTCCGACCCTCCGTACCAGGCTGCAGGAACGGTCTACGCGAGACGATAACACACCGGTTGCCCGTCGACGGGAGTGTTAGTTATTCCGGGAAAGAAGTGCGAGCACGAAATCTGAGTCCCGTTTACCGCTGCTCAGTCGATACTGTGAATGCGCATGCTGACCAGCTGATCGATGGTGAGGTTTTGCATTCCGCGCGAGCGCAGATCGCTGATGTATTCCGGGGTTACGTTGTGGATGCGCATGGCTACCAGTTCATCTGGGTCGGGGTGCTTGTATCCCAGGCTCTGCAACCTATCAATGAATTCCGGAGAAACACCGTGGATTCTGAAGGCGATCAGTTGTTCGAGGTCCACGTGATCGTAGCCGCGCTTCTTGAGTTCTTCCATCCATTCCGGCGTGGCACCGTGGATCCTCATGGCAATCAGTGTGTCTTCATCGGGGGTGTAGCCGGCTTGATGGAGGGAGCGAATCATTTGCGGCGTGACCCCGTGGATGCGGAACGCCACCAGTTTGTCGCTGTCTGAAATCTTGAGCCCGGCCGCTCGCAGTTCTTCGATGAAAGCGGAATCCACGCGGAAGATGCGAAACGCGATCAGCTTGTCGGCGTCCAGATTGGAGAGATGCTCGTTCCTCACCTGCCGTGCGAATTCAAGGCTGACGTCATGCAGTGCCATGCTGTATTGCATCTCCTTGTCGACGGAAAAGCCGAGCTGGTACATTGCGCGGGCGTAGCCGGGGTCGGGCTGGAAGTGAAAGATCCCCGCGCCTACGCCGTCGTTGAGAAAGCCTTCACATTCAATCTTGCCGGCATCGCGCGTGACGGTGAAGTGCACGTCCTGACGGCCGGACTTGGAGAAGTCGACGCCGGGGAAAGCACTCGCGGGCCAAGCGGAGTCGTGGCTGGAGTTTCCCTCACGGTTGTATTCGATCAGAGAGAACTCAACCTTGCCCGGCTCGTCAGACTTACCGATGGTCCAGTTTCCGCCGCGAACGTCGGCCGCGCGATTCTTGACGGCAGCATGGAGCACGCAGAGGGCGAATATCAGAAAAAAAATGGTTCGACCGAGTCTCATAAGATGTTCTCCTCTCAACGTGGTCAAATGTCAGCGGGTGATTCCAAAATGCCCAGGTGCTTGAGCTCGATCAGCTTCTCGATGGTGAGGTTCTGGAATCCGTGCTTGCGGGCTTTTTCGATGAACTCCGGGGTGATGCCCTGGACTTTGGCGCCGACGATGTCGTCGACATCGACTTTGAAACCTGCGGTTTGCAGGGCTTTTATGTACTGCGGCGTCACACCCTGCACGCGCATGGAAACGAATTCATCCGCCGACGGCTTGAGGCCGAGAGCGCGGATGTCGCGAACATACTCGGAAGTCACACTCTGGATGCGCATGCTCACGAGTTCGTCGGCATCGGGCTGCAACCCTTGCTCGTGAAGGCCGCGGACGTATTCCGGAGTGACGCCTTGAATCTTCATGGCGATGAGTTGGTCGGCATCGGGTTGAAGTCCAGCTTCTTTCAAGCCGCTGACGTAAGCTGGATCGACAGCCTGGATCTTCATCGCGACGATCTGGTCCACATCGGGGTTGAGGCCCAGGCCCCGCAGGTCGCGAATGTATTCGGGCGTGACGCCCTGGATGCGCATCGAAACGAGATTGTCGGGATCAGGATGCAGTCCTTGTTCATGGAGACCGCGAACGTATTCCGGAGTGACGTCCTGAATTTTCATGGCGATGAGTTGGTCGACTGTGAGGTCGCCGAGACCGGCTGCTTTCATGGCGTCGATGTAGGAACCGGCGGGGGCCGGCTGCGACGCGGCAGCTTGTGCGCGTGCCGGAGAAGGCTTAGCGGCCGGCGCCGGGGCGGACTGTTGCGCGGCTGAGGCCCAATTAAGTCCTGTGCTGGCATGCACGATGGGCTTTGAGTTGGCGATCCCGAGCAAGGTGTTGCCTGCGAGTAACGCCGCAGTCAGGCAGAGAAGACTGCCGGTGAGACCGATGCCGCGTGCCCTCGCGCCGGTCGGTTTCAGGCCCAGCACGCGGAGGATACGACCGGAAAGCGGACCGCGGTTCGCGGCCATCGCCAGGGAAGGCGCGCTTCTCCATTCTTCCATCAAAGTGAGGGCGCGGGCGTACTCCGCCGGATTGCCGCAAAGAGAGACGGCTACGTCGTCACAGCAATGCTCGCGTTCGGCACGGATGCGTTGGTTCAACCACCACACGGCGGGATGATAAAAGAGCAGCGTCTCAACGAAGATTTGGAAAACATTCACGAAGACATCGAGGCGCTGGATGTGTGCCAGTTCATGCGCGATGATCGATTGCAATTGCTCTTCGGAAAGGCCGCTGAGAGCAGTCACGGGCAATAGCACGACGGGACGAAACCAGCCGATCACCGCGGGCGCTTGCAGCCATTGGCACTTGCAGTAACGAATCGTCAGGTCCAGACCTAGCCGGCGTTGCAGCGTCTGACAGATCGTCAACACTCGCGCACTTGGCGCAGTGGATTGTTTGCGGCGTTCGCGATCGAGCAACAGAAATCCGCCCGCGGAACGAAGGCTGAGGAATGCCACTCCTAACAGCCACGCTTCTACGAGCCAAGGCATGGCGTTGAGCGACGGCGAGATGCGGGAAATCCCGGCGGAAGCTCGTACCACGACATTGGACGCGACCGTGGGCTGCATCTGCACGCCGGGAGAGTTCATTGCAACAGCAGTAGCGCCAGAGCGAGCAAGAAAGAGGAACGTTGCCACGGGGGCAGCGAGCATCAGCACGAGCGCGCCTACGGCCGCCACGTAGCAGGCGGAAGGGCGGCGGCAGAGTGTCATCAGGACCGCGGCCAGCGCCGCCACGGCCGTGCCTTGCCACAGGAAATGCAGCAGGGCCCAACCCAGGGAATGCATTACGCTCGGGGAAAGCCAATTCGTAAGAGCGATCATCGCCGGCTCCTTTCGTGTTCATCCAGCAAACGGCGTAGTTGTTCAATTTCTTCGCGCGAGGCTTTGCGGCCGGCCAGGGCATGCATCATGAGTTGGCTGGCGGAACCTTCGAAGACGCGCTGCAGTATGTCCCCGGCAAGCTGACGCTTGGTTTGCTCGGCCGGAAGGCACGCTTCATAGACGTGCGCTCTCTGGCTTTCGTTTCGGCGAACCGTGCCCTTTGCCGTCATGATTTGCAGAAATTTCAGCACGCTGGTGTAGCCCATGGCCCGCTTCTCCTGCAGCGAGTCGTGCACCTCCCGGACAGTAGACGGGCCGCGGGTCCAGAGAACGCTGAGGATTTCCAGCTCCGATGCAGTAGGTTTCTGCGGAAGTCGCTTCATGGAAGGAGACCATACTACGAAAGTATTCGTAGTGTCAACGAAAATCTTCGTACGTGCGTGGAACTCGATGCTCAACTTGCGCACGTCGATTCTCTGGTTAACTTCTTCACCCGGTTTTCCCATGAAATACGCGAAACATGCCAGTATTTCGCGATTATTCGCACACAAACCGGACGGCAGACAACGGACTGCTCATCTGAGATCGCGGTCACTGTCCTGGCTTTTCTCTGGAGGGTACATGCGCAGTGCGGTTTCAGGAAGGCCACAAGGAGAATGCAATGCGATCACAAAACGGGCGTCACTCATAGCGACTTGACTCTGTTGTACTCTGGGCACCGACTTCGATTTCCGACAAGCCCAGGTTTCTGGCCCAGCAACGGACCTCAGAAAGCCACGACTGTATAGGAGATGCTGTCTTAAACACTATTTAAGACAGTACCCCGATCAAACTTTAATCTGGCTTTAACATCGGGTCGGTAGTCTCACTCTTCATCTGTTCGATCCGCGTCGCATGCCCCAGTCCGATGAAAAAACAACCTTGTTCCGTGGCCCTCTTGCTCCAGAGTTTGATTTTGCTGCTGTTGCTTGCGCACGCGTTCGCGCAGGTGTCAACAACCGCGTTGCGTGGGACGGTGGCCGATCCTGCGGCAGCGGTTATCAGCGGTGCGCAGATAACACTGGCTAATCCCGCAGCAGGATTCAGCCGGAGCACAACCACGAACGGGCATGGTGAGTACCAGTTTCTACAAGTGCCACCCGGCACCTACAACCTTTCGGCAGCGGCGGCCGGTTTCACGACGAGCCGCAAGGAGGATGTGGTTCTGCTGGTAAATACTCCCGCGACCCTGGATTTTGTCTTGCAGATCGGCAAGTCCGAAACCACTGTCGATGTTCGAGGGGAAGCGCCTGCCGTGAACACGGTGGATGCAACCTTGGGCAATGCCTTTGATTCGACACAGATTGAGGCGCTGCCCTCCGAAGGCAGGAATGCCGTCGAGCTGCTAAGTTTGCAGGCTGGCGTGGCTTACGTCGGCAATCAGGTCAACACCGGAGCCGACTCGCGTGGCGGAGCGGTCAATGGCGCACGCAGCGACCAGACCAATGTCACGGTAGATGGGCTCGACGATAACGACCAATTGGAAGGCTATGCATTCACCGGTGCACTGCGCGTGCCTATGGATTCTCTGGAGGAATTTCGCGTCACCACGACCAATGCGGATGCGGACTCGGGACGCTCTTCCGGCGCTCAGGTTTCGCTGGTGACCAAGAGCGGCACAAACCAGTTCCACGGTGCGCTCTATGAATACAATCGCACTCTATTAGGAGCGGCGAACGACTGGTTCAACAAAGAAGCGCAGCTGTCGAGCGGCTTGCCGAACAAGCCGGGCGAATTGATTCGTAACACCTTCGGCGCCGCGGTTGGTGGACCGATCGTCAAGAATCGCCTCTTCTTCTTCGCTAACTACGAAGGCCAGCGTTCCCGCGAAGCGGTGCAGACGACCCAAGCTGTGCCGAGCGCGAATCTGCGCCAAGGCATCGTGAGTTATATTGCAGCCGACCAGAGCGTTGTCACTTTGCAGCCAACCGACATCACGAACCTGGACGGTTGTTCGAGCACTTGCCCCAACGGAGGAGGCCCCAGCCAGGCGGTTCTGAATTTGTGGAATGGAATGGAAGCTCTGCCCAGCGGAACTTCCGTTCCGGCCTACCCGATGCCCAATACCAATACTTCCTTCGGCTCAGATGGGCTAAACATTCTCGGCTATACCTTCGCTGCCCCTCAGCCAGCCAGTCTGAATACTTACCTCGCTAAACTCGATTACAACCTGACGCAGAATGGGAACCAGCGGCTGTTTCTGCGGGGGCAACTGCAGGACGACCGCACCCTGTACGCCGAGCAGTTCCCGGGCGAGCCCGCCAGTGAGATTGCGACGAATAACAGCAAAGGGATTGCGGTCGGATATTCGGCGGTTCTCAGCAATTCTGTACTCAATAACTTCCGCTATGGCCTGGTGCGCCAGGGCCTGGGACTGGCTGGGCCAAATCCGTTTTCCAACGTTAGCTTTTGGAATATGTCCGATCAAGTGTCGTGGGATCGCACGGTCAACGTCAACGTCCCGGTGAATCAATTTGTGGATGATCTGACCTGGACGCGCGGACAACACTCCCTGCAGTTTGGGGGGAACTGGCGCATCCTCCATGACAACCGTTACTCCAACGCCCAAAACTTTTTTTACGGATCGGTGCATCCCACATGGCTGTATGAAGGTGGAATTGCCTTTACGGGCCAGCCTCTCGACCCGGCGAACAATCCAGCCTTGCCGCCCATGGATCCCAACTTCGGGTATTCGTATGATGCCGCTGTCGCCAATGTCACCGGAATCATCGGCTCGATCTCAGGGATTTATAACCAAAACAAGTCGGGACAATTCATTCCAACCGGCGCATTGGTGCCGCGGCATTTCAAATCGAACGAAGCCGAGTTCTATGTGCAGGATGCCTGGCACGCGACCAAGAATCTTCAGTTGACCTTCGGCCTGCGGTACACGTTGTTGCAGGTGCCCTACGAAACAAGCGGTAATCAGGTCGCACCAACGCCCAGCCTGTCGTCCTTCTTCAATGGGAGAACCGCAGCCATGAATGCCGGTGAAGTTTACCGGCCCACCATTTCATTCGCTCTCAGCGGACAAGCGAACGGCCGGGCTCCTTATTGGAATCCGGATTACGGAGATATTGCGCCGCGACTGGCCTTTGCGTACGCTCCGACTTCCAGTGATCCATTCTGGTCGAAGTTGCTCGGTTCGACTGGCAAGACCTCTATCCGCGGAGGGTACGGAATTTACTTCGATCACTTCGGCGAAGGTGCGGTCAATAGTTTCGACCGGGAAGGATCATTTGGCTTGACGACCAACTTGGAAAATCCTTCCGGAGTTCAAACCACGGATTGCGTCGTTCGCTTTGTGAACCTCACGACCATGCCCCCGGGCGATGGCTGTGGAGGCACACCGGAAATCCCGCAGCAACCTGCCGCGGGTTTTCCTTCGACCCCTCCCGGCATGGGAGCCAACGGGAGTTTCGCGATAGCTTGGGGTATCGATAATTCGATGAAGACACCTTACTCGCACGTGGTTGATTTCTCGATTACGCGCGAATTGCCTCGACAATTTGTCGTCGAAGTATCCTACGTTGGCCGCTTTGGCCGGCGTTTGCTGCAGGAAGTGGACTTGGCGGAACCCGTTAACATGAGGGATCCAAAGTCTGGGATGACCTATTTCCAGGCCGCAACCATGCTCGCTAAGCTGGCGAATGCGAACACGCCCGAACGCAGCGTACAGAAGATCGCCTTCTGGGAGGACTTGTTTCCCGGCGCGAAGGGAGCGGCTGGTGAGACGGGATCGGCCCCAGACATCCCCGCACGTCCCACGGCAACGCAAAATATCTACGACCTCTATTACGCCAACAATCCGAATTTCATTTATGCCCTGCAATCGCTGGACGCTCCCTCCGCCGGGAGCACTTGTTTCCCGGCATGCTCTACGCTGGGGCCTTACGCGTTTTGGGACGATCAGTTTTCTTCTCTGTACTCTTGGCGCAGCACGGGTAACAGCAACTACAACGCCTTTCAGGCCATGTTGCGCCGCCACGTGGGAGGGCTCCTCTTCGATTTGAACTATACGTACTCAAAATCTCTCGACGAGAATTCCAACGCCGAGCGGGTCAACGAGTATGAACAAGGAACAGGAATCGGAAGCTTCAGTGCGGTTGGATACAGCGGCCAAGTCATTAATTCGTGGGCGACGCAGGGGCTCTATGGCCCGTCCGATTTCGATACGACTCATCAGATCAACGCCAACGGGGTCTATGATCTGCCGCTCGGACGGGGCAAGCAGTTTGGGGGCGGATGGAACCAGACTGAGGACGCAATCCTCGGAGGCTGGCAGCTCTCCGGCTTAACTCGCTGGAGCAGCGGCTACCCCTTCAGTATTTCGACCTACGCATTTGCCACCGACTATGAACAAGATGGCCGGGCTGTACTCGTTGGAGCTGCGCCGAAGACCGGCGTTTCGATTCAAAATGGCGTGCCCAACGTATTCAGCGCCGGACCCGCGGCTTCGAGTGCATTTCGCTATGCCTATCCAGGAGAGTCCGGCGAGCGTAATAACCTGCGTGGCCCGGGATATTTTGGCGTGGATATGAGTCTGGCGAAGGTTTGGAAACTCGCAGAGTCCCAGAGACTGCGTTTCTCGTGGGATGTGTTCAACGTGACCAACGCCGTCCGCTTTGACGTGGGCACGTTGAATCAGTATCTACTCTATGGCACGACCTTGGGCAACTTCAGCGCGTCGCTGACCAAGCCGCGCGTCATGCAGTTTGGCTTGCGCTATGGCTTCTGAATGGAGGGGATTTGAAAGGTAAATTTCTTGTTGTCCTGGCTTTGTTTTTCGGCTTCGCGTCCCACCCAGGCTGGGCGCAACTGAAGACTCGAAACGTCGTTCTCATCGTGAGCGATGGTCTGCGCTGGCAGGAGGTCTTCACTGGCGCCGATCCCGATTTGCTGAACGAGAAGCATGGAGGAATTTGGGCAAGTTCGGAGCAGCTACGCCGCGAATTCTGGAACGATGATCCGGCCCAGCGCCGGAAGTTGCTGTTTCCGTTTCTCTGGGAGGTCGTGGCCCCACAAGGCCAGATCTTCGGCAATCAGAAAAAGGGCAGCATCGCACGCGTCACCAACGGCCTCGCGTTCTCCTATCCGGGATACAACGAGATGCTGACCGGCCAGCCCGACCCGCGCATCAACAGCAATGAGTTTGGCCCCAATCCCAACACTACAGTTTTTGAGTGGATGAATCGCTTGCCTGAGTTTCAAGGGCACGTCGCCGTCTACGCCACATGGGATGTCTTCAAGAACATCTTCAACGAACCCCGGAGCCAGCTGGTCATGCAGGCCGGCTGGGATCTCCCCGAAAAGGGCACGCTCACCCCCAGGCAAGAACTCCTGAACGAACTCTATCGGACAACTACCCGGCTCGATGACGAAGATGTATGGGATTCATTTCTGCAGGTGCCTCTGCTCGACTATGTCAAATCAGCCCATCCCCGCCTGCTTTTCGTCGGGTACGGAGAAACCGACAATTGGGCCCATTCGGGACGATATGACTTGGTGCTTGAGAGCGCGCATCAATTCGATCAGTTTGTCCGGCAATTATGGGAGACGATGCAGGCCATGCCCGAATACCGCAACCAAACCACCTTCATCATCACCACCGATCATGGCCGGGGCAGCGGACTGGAAGAGTGGAAAGAACACGGCGTCGAGCAGAAGGGGTCGGAAAACATTTGGATCGCCCTCATCGGTCCAGACACCGACGCTCTAGGGGAGCGTGCAAATGCTCCGACGGTCACGCAGTCTCAGATAGCAGCAACCATAGCTCAGCTTCTCGGCAAGGATTTTCGCCGGGCTTCGCCCGACGCTGCCGTGCCCCTACCAAGTCTGCCCTCCGTCAAGTGATATCTCGTGAGCGATGACGAGCGGCTTTGGAAGTTAAGTCCCGGAGCCCCGGGGTCAGATTCTGCTGTCGGGATTCGGAAGCATCTGTTCTCGAATTTGCGCGTTGAGGTCATAGCATGCCGCCCTCGACCGAAATCGCACCTTCGATTGCAGCCACACAGTATCCGGACAGAACAAAGATGCTCATGCACAAAATTGCACGGCGACGGAGTCGTGCCCATCCCTCCCCCATGACTGTATGAATCAAGACGGACCCCCCTTGGATTTTCCGGACAAAGAGCCGCCGAAACCGTGCGCGAATTATATCCGTATATTGAAATCCTCGGCTTCAGTCATCCGTGTCGCCACAACTCGAAGAACCAGCAGAAGTCTTCGGTAGCCATCTACACACGTTGTCTTCCGCCAGAGCGGAGGCCAGTGCTCGCCATCGCTGAGGAATCTCGTCCCCATTAAAAGCCTTACGCGGAAATTCTGCGAGCGAGTGATTTCGATACTGCGCGGGCATACGCGCGCCGATCCACTCCTCATAATTCGCAAACCACTCAAGACCTCGGAGAAGAAGTCCAATGCGAGAGGTTTCCTCCGGGAAATCTTGATAATCTTTGCTGTGAAGCTCAACTCTTCCACAAGTTCGTCGCGGGTTGAAGTCTTTCCGCCCGAGAAAGACGCCTTCTCTTTCACTGCCAAAAAATGTGCCAAACCCCCACAGATATACGTGGCCATCATCGCCGAGAGCGTCTTTTAGCTCGTATTGCGTCATGCCTCCGTTCGGGCAACGGACCGGGGAAAAACCAAACTCGCAAAGCAGGTTTCCCTCGTCGCTCCTTACGTCCCTTCCCAGGGCCCAGCATTGGTGATCCAAAAGCTGGTGTCCTGCCTTCTGGATTGACGCACTCAAAATGATGTTTTGGTATCTCGTAAGCATCCTGCAACTCCCGGCAATTTTGTCTCCCTAATTCGCGTCTTCTAAACTTTAACTACGGCAACTGTCCCGGCAATCTGTCACCAGAGTGGGCGTTGCTGCACCTGAGCACGCCGGTCGCGGAGCGACTGCTCCCGCTGGGTTTGAGTTATGGTCGGTGTGTCGGCGGGAAGCAACCCGCGAACGTCGGCGATGGCGACCTTTCGTAGCGACGGAATCGGCGTGGCGCTGCAATCTGTCCAGCGCCCTTGAATCGCTCCGCTCGGGTAGCCGGCGGTATCGAGCCAGTTGGGAACGCCAGGGTCTTTCGCGGAAATGACGACGCGGACCATTCCGTCGCGGTCGACTCTAAGTTGCGCGCCATTAAGGCTGCTCTGGTTGTTGTACCAGTCGGTCGTTTCGTAAATGTCATTGGTCAGGATCATCGACCAATAAGTGCAACCCTCGGGGACCTTGGCTTCCAGGATCAGCGCCTCGTCTGGAGAAATCTCATACGCGCCCTCGTAATAGAACTGGCCGACGAGACCGCCGAGCTTCGATACATCGAATTCCTTCAGTCGATTAATGTAGCCATCGCGGCGCAAGCCCTCGACGTGATCAACCAGAAAGAATGCCATGTTGCCGATGGATGGCGCCAGGCCGCGAAGCCTGCGTTCGAGTTCGGCGCCATCGGGACGGGGACGGACCACGGGCTTATCGAGACGCTCGATGGCAATGCGTGGATCGCGCTCGGTGGACCAGTCGAAGTCAACCTGGCGCAGCAGCAGAGTGGTGGCTGCGGGTTCGAGTTTCCACCAGTCGCCGGTATAGCCGCTGGGACGCGTGGGACTCAAGATCACGTCGAAACGCCCCTGGTTATCCAGATGCAGATTATTGAAGTCGTTGTAGGCGAAGACGGAAATACCAGCGCTCGCCTTATCGGGCATCGGGCCAAACTGCCCTAACCTGAAAACACGGACCGAGCCATGATCGCCCCGCAGCCGATACGAACCGCCGGGAGTGATGGTTGCGCTGCGATAGGTCGTATCGGCGTTGGGCTGACCAACATTCAGGATGACGTTCGATGCAGGAAGAAAAACAGGGTGATCGCCGTCGCTGCCGAGGGCATCGATGGTTTTGGAAGCGACAGCTTCCAACAGCAGGCGGCCAGCTTCCTGCTGCACTTGCGGATCGTTGCGCAATCGCTCGGGCAGTTTGGCCAACATCTCGTTGCCAAGCTGGCGGAGTTCGTCGGCAAAGCTCTCCCATGCGGGGAACTGCGGCGCCGCGCCGCTGGTTTGTGCTGCCGCCGCATTTGAGTGGGCCTCGGGCCCGTTCTGAGCATCGAGGCTGCCAGCAAGCAGCGCCGCGATCACAACGCAGGGCAACAGAATGTTTCTGGGCAGGTTTCGTGGTTTCATGTTATTTGTTTTCCGCCTTCGCCAGGGCGGCGCCGGTGTAGGTAATCCACATAGGTGAGGCCCAGACCAGTTCGCCATTTTGTTGTTCACCGCGAATGTAGTAATAGCTTCGTTTGCCAGGCTCTGGCGCATAATCGCGCCAGCGAAATTCAACGTTCTTTGTACCCGGGTTGGTCGTGTAGACGTACTCGTTATCTTTCACGATAACGACCTTGACGAATGGCGATGTGCCCACCAGCTTGACCGACAACTCTGGCGCTTTGTCGGTGGTAAAAACATCTCCCATAAGATGGGACCCACTGCGCACGTCGGCGATGATGTTGTCGGTGGAGGCATAAATGTGACGCTTGCGGATCGCATCCATGAGAGCCGCGCGCGTATTGTTGGGCACCAACACGTTGGCGTAGCTCTGGTGGGTAGAAATATGGTCGGAGCTGGCCTGGAAACCGAGTTCGAAGCCGCGCTGTA
The DNA here is from genome assembly GCA_963710965.1 of uncultured Acidobacteriaceae bacterium. GTDB lineage: Bacteria > Acidobacteriota > Terriglobia > Terriglobales > Acidobacteriaceae > Sulfotelmatobacter. The sequence goes on from CAVQCP010000013.1 coordinate 37,152, forward strand.
GCGCATCGCTTACGAAACCTTTCGGCCGCCAACCGCCGATTGAATCTTTCGCGCTGTTAGCCCGCGGACCGTCGGGAATTTCGTAGTTCTGCCGCATGCCCTGGTAGATTTCAACAATGGGCTCAACTTCAGGATCATTGTCGCGCCAGTCCGTACCCATGTCAGTGCCGCTGGTATGCGAGGCGGTGATCCCGTTGTATTTTTTCAAGTAGCCATAGAAATTCTGCGTATCGGGCGCGTGCCCGGTGGCATTTTCTTCGCTGATCGGAAGCCGCGGCAGATTGCGTACGCCACGCTGAGCGAACACGACGTTGCGGTGTCCTTCAGGATATTGCACGCTGCGCTCGTAGCTGAAGAGCGGAGAAAATTTTCCCGGCGCGTAAAAGATGTCGGTCAGTTGCTGCGTAATCCACCAGCTGTACTCGCGTCCGCCGCCATTGTCGTGATCGCAGCAGCCGACCCAGTCAAGGTCGGCGGCGTCGAGAATGTAACGCCATTGATCGAGGAGGCTGCCGTCCGTCCCTCCGTCCATGGAAATCTCGCTGTGCCGGTGAAACTCACCGCGCACGATCTGCAGGTTCTCGCGTCCTGCCGTCACGCGATAATCGCGAACCGCTTTGTCGTCGGCACGCTCGCTTTCTGCAGTGGAAACGATCGTCGCCGCTGGCGGTGCACCGAGGTCTCGTCCAGTGATCGGTGCGGACGCGGGCGGCAGCGCGATGACGTTGGCGTATAGATCGTTATTGAACGGATCGGCCCCGCCATAACCTAGCAACTCCTTGAGGCCCCATCCTCTTTTCAGCAGTATTTGAGCCTCGCGTCGCGAGTCGGAAGACTCGATCACGACCAGATCGCCCGGGCCACGCGAGACCAATGCTGGGCGATTGTCGAGGATGTTATCGCTGCGGAACAGGAAGATGGGATTGATCCATTGCTGGCCGTCGAATGACGTTACATATTCCGTCCATGAGGTCCCCAGCGGTCCCCACACCGTTGGCGCATTGCTGCGGAACGCCAGCCAAAGACGACCCGAAGCATCGGCACTCAGGCGAGGAAGGCTGTTGCGCGGATTGGGGCCAGGAAAGGGATGGGCGTTTGGCGCACGCCGTTTCCATAGCTCCGGATCGGGTTTCTCCCATCCGGTGCTATTTGCCTGCTTCCCAGTAGTCACGTCCGAACGGAAACCGCCAACTCCGGGCAACACAACTCCCGGATCGACGCCAGGATCAAGCAGCCGGCCCGAGGCATCGAGTCCGACGAGCCGAATCGCGCGAGCATCATAGAGTGGAACGCCGGCGCTGGTGTGCGCTCCAAAATCTTTTCCCCAACCCTCAGAGCCTTCTTCGTAGGCGATCCAGAGCCGGCCTTGCGGATCGTAAACGATCGAGGGATATGCTTCGTAACGCGCGGTCGCCGCAACCGGAATTTCCGCCTCCCACGTGCCGTTGCCGGTTTCCGTTCGCGCATAGACGTCATAGCTGCCATTGCGATAAGAATCCCATGCGATGGTGACACGGCCTCTGGAATCGGCGGCAATCGCCGGATTCCATTCGTTGGCCGAAGAATTCGACACAGCCTGCGGAGCACCGAAAGTTTCGCCTTGCTGGGTAGCCGCAAAGATTGTCGCTTTGCCGTTACGCCATCCCTGCCAGGCGACCCAGACGCGACCCTGCGCGTCCGTGGCCGCAACTGCGAACACGTCGGAGCCCGTAGCCTTCGAGATTGTGATTTCTTTTCCCGGAGCGCCATTTTCCAATACGCGCGCGCGCAGTTCGTAGACGCCTTTCTTGTCACGGTTGTCGGACCAGAAAACCCACGGCTTTCCTTTGCCATCGAGTGCGATCGCCGGGCGATAGAGATCGCCGCCCACCCCGGTCACTGCGATCGGATCGCTCCATTTGCCGTCGGCGAAATGCTTGACCAAAACCTGATCTCCCCCGGTCGGCTCGGAATACTTGGAGAAGTCCTCATCCGGTTCGGTCAGCGGAGCGCGCAATTTATCGTGATCGGGGTTGTGGCGAAACTGTAGATAGGCCAGCCAGATTTCGCCGTTGGGACCGGAAACCGCGGCAGGATAGTCCTCTTCATCGGTAGTGCTGGTAAGCTGCCAGTTCGCGGGGACACGATCGATCGCCACCCGCCCACCAATTTCATACAGAAACTTACCGTAAGGAAGCTCGCTTAGACGAAACGAAAAGTTTCCCTGCTTGGTTCTTACCTTTACCTCGGCATTGGGATTGTCTTCGCTCAACCAGACGATCACGCCATTGTCTGCCACGGGCGGAGTTTGCCTCGCGATCAGATGAAAGAAGGAAAGGACGGGCCGAGTGGAAATCTTCCAGGAATTGTCCGGATTAATCTCGTCTTCTTTGCCAAAGCGCCACGGATCAAGCCGCGTGATACGAGCGCCATCGGCTGAGACCGAACCGTCCCAGCTGACCGAGGCGTCATCGGTAACACCGAGCAACACGCGTACTCCAATTTGCGCGCTTCCCGGCAGGACCACGCAGAATACGAAGGCAAGAATAACTCCCAACCAGACTCGGCTTTTCGACACGATTTTCTCCTCAACTTTCAAGGTGTGATTTCCTGCTTCAATCTTTCCGCTGTGCGGCCGCGGTCGAGAGAACAGCAGCCTGCACTCGTCAATCAGTTACGGAACTTCCAAATGGAACCAGAGTTTTGACCTGTTCGGCCCCCGCCACCTTCACGATTCGCCATCGCGAGTCCTTCCGCAGATAGACGCTCTGCACTTCGTTGCGATCGCCGTAGACATACTCCACTCGCAACTGTGCCTCGGTGTCGCTCGGACGTTCTATTACGCTTACCGCCACTCCCTGAAACGAAGAGTTTTGCGACTTGAGGTAAGCGGAAAAGTTTGCGTCAGCACTTTCTTTAGTGACCTGAAGAAGTTGGTCGCGCATGGCCCCGGAAAAGGAATCCAAATAGGCCTTGGTGTCTCCGGCCCGCGCGGCGTCCAGCATGGCGTAGATTGCGTCTTCCGGACCCGCGGCAGCCGACGGCGGCCTTTGAACGGCCCAGGAAGGAAACGACACGCGCCATGCGTTCGTGCGCAGAATCACCAGCCCCAACAGGGCTAGTACAAAAGAAAGAGTGAATACAACTTTGCGGTCCACAGATTTGCGGTCAACAGATTTGCCGTCAACAAACTTGCGGTTCGAAGACTTCACTACGTTCGTCACTTCTGTTCGCCTCCGTTCGGATTTTGTGTCGGATTGCTGTCGTCGCGGCGGACGATGGTCAGATCGAGGTTTCCGTTGCTGTCGACAATCAACTTCTTGATTTTCGGGAGAATCTGCTCCATGGCCTCGACGTAGGCGCGCGTTGTCGTGACCTTGGGAGCTTTCGTGTATTCGGTGGCGACCTCGTTGAAGCGGGCAGCATCGCCGGCCGCGCGATTGACCTTCCCTTCTTTGTAGGCCTGCGCCTCCTCCGCCAGTTGCGCGGCCTCGCCGCGTGCGCGGGGGAGCAAGTTGTTGGCATATCCTTCCGCCTCGTTTACGAGGCGAATCGCATCGGCCCGCGCTCCTGCGACGGAACGAAATGCATCGGCGGCCTCAGCCGGCGGCGTCACATTTTCAATGTTGATGCTGGAGAGCGCCACACCTGGCTTATAGTCTTCGAGCGTTCGCTGAGCATGGGCCAGCACGTCATTTTGAATGGCAACTTTTTCGGTAGTGAGAATGTCATCGACCGGAGTGCGTGCAATGCGGCGGGCGAACTCCGACTCCACCACAGTCTTCACCACGCGATCCACACCTTCCGTAGTAAATAAAAAGTCCCTAGGCTCGCTTACCGAATACTGCACCACAATACGAACGTTCAGCAGATTCTGGTCGCCGCTCAGAAACTCCGATGACGCCGGCTGAATGCGGCCGAGAACGTTGTCAGGAATATCGCCGCCAATTACCGTACGCCGGAGTTGATGCACCTTAAGCTTGTAGACAGAATCCACCGGCCACGGCAGAGCGTAGTGGATTCCCGGCGTGACCCTGGGATCGACCACGGCGCCAAATCGCGTGACCACCGCCTGTTGATCTGCGGATACGATGAAGATGCCGGAAGCCACCCACAGCGCAAGCAGCCATGCCAGAATACGGCGCGGACGGCGCCTCACAGCCCGCTTGGCCGGTTCCCGCAGCTCTGTGAAATCCGTCGGAGGTGCGACCAGAGTGCTCATTTCGCCCCCGCCTCGCCACGCGTCAGAACTTTTAGCAACTCCGAATCGGAGCTGAGGATGATCGTGGTCTTGTCGTCAAGGACCTTCTTATACGAATCGAGCGTGCGCAGCAGCTTGTAGAACTGCGGATTCTTGGCATAGGCCGCGCCGTAAATGCGCGTCGCTTCCGCGTCGCCTTCGCCGCGAATTTTCTCCGCGTCTCTGTACGCGGAAGAAACAATCTCTTCTTTCTGGCGGTCCGCATCGGCACGAATGGTCAGAGCCTGCTGCTCGCCCTCCGCCCGATATTGCAGCGCGATGCGCTCCCGCTCGGCGCGCATGCGGGCGAAGACACTTTGCTTATTCTGCTCCGGCAGATTGAGCCGCTTAATCCGCACGTCGACCACTCGAATTCCGTACTGATCGAGCGCCGCACGATCTGCCGTCGAGGTTAATTGATCGAGCATGGGAGTTGCCTGCACTTTATCGGCAGAGGTCGAGACGAGGGAGTCGAGATCCTGGGTTCCGAGCGCGGCCGATAATCCTGACCAGATGATGTCGTGAAGCCGCATCTCTGCCGCCGATGTGTCGCCCACACTTTGCACAAAGCGGTTGGGATCATCGATGCGCCACGCAACATAATTGTCGATGACGAGATTTTTCTTATCGCGCGTGAGGAACTCGGAGGGTCGCGGATCATAGATTCGCAGGCGTTTGTCGAACCACAGGATGCTTTGGAAGGGCCATTTTATGTGCAGTCCGGCCTCAGCCACAGTTCGCACCGGACGCCCAAATTGCGTCACCAGGGCAAATTCCGTTTCGCGCACGCTATACAGCGAGAGGTAAATCAGCAGCAGCGCAATCCCAGCAGTCACCATGTAATGTCTTTTTTTCATAATCTCCTCACGGTTGCTGACTCTCTCGCTTACTCGGGCAAGGGACGAAGTCCATTCGGAAGTTCGATTCCGTCCTGCAGCAGATACAGATGCCGCTTGTTTTGCGTCTTGTCGAGAATCAACTTCTTTTTGCCCGGCAACACGGCTTCCATGGTCTCCAGATACAACCTTGACTCAGTCGCTTGCGGAGCCCCGCGAAATGCCTGCTCGGTCGAAAGAAATCGGCTGGCATCGCCCTCGGAGCGCGTCTTTCGGCCGATGCTGTACGCTCGTGCGTTTTCCAGCATCGCTCCCGCGTTACCTTTTGCCAGCGCCAGTTGCTCGTTCTGGTAGCCCTCCGCTTCGTTGACTAGGCGATTCTTTTCCTCGAACGCATCGGAGACTTGCCGGAAAGCGTCGACGACTTCTAGAGACGGATGTACATCCTCGAGCTTCACTTCCAGCACACGAACTCCCGCCCCATAATCCGCCAACCGCTTTCCCAGTTCAGCCTCGGCGCGAGCTTCGATCTCCCGGCGGCGCGTGGTGAGCACTTCATCCAGAGAAGTGGAAGTCGTGACGCCCTGAATCACCGATTCGGCGGCGGCGCGCACCGTGGCGTCGGCGTCCAGTTGACGAAACAGAAAATCGTCCGGACGTTCGACGCTGTAGTGAATGCTCGCCGTCAGCTCGATCATGTTCTGATCGCCCGTAAGCATGAGCGACTCTTCGGGAACTTTCTGAAAGCGTCCGCTCCGGTGTTGCACATTCCATTCGTAAGCCGCCGGTTCCGCATCGGAGCCGCCGGCATTGGAGCGAAATCCGATCTCAATCACGCGCACACGGCTGGCCTGGATGCGCGTTAGACGATCGGCCGGCCAAGGCAATTTGTAATGCAGACCCGGCGAGCGATAGGAAGACAGCTTGTGACCGAAACGCTCAACCACTCCGGTTTCGTCAGGACCCAGCTTGTAGACTCCACTCAGCGCGTAGACGGCAACCAGCGAGTATAGAAGGGGACGCTGAGCGTTCTTCCAGTCCGGAACCAGGAAAATAAGGTTCTGCAGCAATGAATCGAATTCAAGCCGCGAAAAGATATCCCGCAGTTCGTCGCTGAACTGGGGGATGCCCGCGCGCGACCACATGGATTGCAGAAACCCTTTAACACGAGACGGGCCCATGTTCGGTGCGCGCAGCAGCCGCAGTGAATTCATCATCACCAAGAAGGATGCAAGCTGGTGCGTAATCGCGGCACCCGCGGGCCCAATCACACCCGTGGCCGCGCAAATCACCGCCGTGGCATTGAAAATGCCAGCAAACAAAATGATGTTTTGCCAGGCAGTCCGCACCGCCCGCCGGCTGATGATGAAAAATTCCGGAAGCGTCTCCAGCGAGTGCGGCAGGTAAACCACATCCGCAGCTTCCGCCGTGATGTCACTCGCTCCGGCGACGGCGATCCCGACGTTGGCGCTGGCCAGTGCGGCAGCATCGTTCACCCCATCTCCGATCATCGCGGGCTTATGCCCCGCGCCGAGTAGCGCGCGTATGCCTTCCACTTTTTGAGCCGGCAGTAAGCCGGCTTGCACCTGGGAAATGCCTACTTCGCGCGCGACGTACTCCGCGACGCGCTGACGATCGCCCGTCAAAATGCGCTGATCGGCGAAATCAAGATCTCGTAATGCTGCCAGCGCTTCCGCCGTGCCTTCGCGCACCTGGTCGCGAAACAGGATGGCGCCCACCAGCCTTTTACCGTCGCCCACCAGAACCGCGGTCGCCCCCATTTCGTCGGCTCGCGCCAGCAGCGGTGCCGTTCCTTCGATTCCAGCCTCAATCAGGAATTCCGCGTTTCCGGCGCGGATTTCGCGAACTTCACCTGTCGCGGTTAAGCGAGCCCATGCACCCCTGCCGGCAATCACTTCTGCCACTTCTGGCTTCTCGATCTTGAGGTGACGTTTCGCGGCTTCTGCCAAAATCGCGCGCGCCAGGGGATGGCTCGACGCAGATTCCGCCGCCGCCGCAAGCGCCAGAACCTCGTCTTCGCTTTCCACCGGCAGAATGCCGACCAGCTCCATCTTGCCTTCGGTGATAGTTCCGGTCTTGTCGAAGACCAGAACATCCGTTTTGGCGGCGCGTTCCAGCACCGCGGCGCCGCGAACCAGAATTCCGCGGCGCGCCAGACCTCCCATGGCCGCAACCATCGCCGTGGGCGTAGCGAGAATCAGCGCGCAGGGGCACGCGACTATCAGCACCGCAACCGTTCGCGACCAATCACGCGTGAAATAAAAGGTGACGACTGCCGAAAGCAATAGCGCGGGCAAGAAATACTTGGCGTATTGGTCGGCAAGTCTCTCAACCGGCGCCCGCTTCTGTTGCGCCTTTTTCACCAGGTCGATGACGCGCGCGAGAGTCGTGTTACTCCCGCTTCGTGAGACCCGCACTCGCAGCAGCGCATGGTGGTTGATAGTCCCGGAGAAAACTTCGTCACCCGGTTTCTTTTCCTTGGGCAGCGGCTCGCCCGTGATGGAGCTTTCATCCACCGTGGAGAATCCCGATTCGACCAGACCATCCGCAGGAATCTGCCCCCCGCTGCGCACCAGCACAAGATCGCCCACAATCAGTTGATCCGCTGCAATGCTTTCTTCCTGACCTTCGCGAACTCGAGTCGCGATGCGAGGCAATCGTTCGATAAATCGCTCAATCGCAGCTGTCGTTCGTCCCGCGGCATAGGATTCCAATCCTTCTCCGACCAGCACGATGAACATGGCTTCGGCGGCGGCGAAATATTGCCCCACAGCGAGAGCGGCGATGACGGCAACGCAAAGCGCAATGTCGGCAGAAATGCGTTTTTCAAGCAGCGCGGAAAGCGAATTGTAGAAGGTCTTGTATCCCCCAAGCAGCGTAATGAAGACCGCCGTGTCGATTCCGAACAGCGTATTGAAAACGCCCGTCCAGTTCAGCAGAAGCAGGACTCCCACGAAGGCGGCATACACGTAATAAAGGGCGCGTTCGCGCTGCTCTTCAGTCATCGCTCTCAGATTCATCGCATTCACATTTGCCGCACTCAGCTTCATCCCTCGATTCCTTTTCCCAACACCAGATCGCAGTCGCTAGTTCCCTGTGTAAGTGATCCACAGCGGCGATACCCACACAATCTCACCGTTATCTTGTTCGCCGCGAACGTAGTAGTAACTGGTCTTGCCCTTGTTGGGCTGATTGTCGCGCCACGAGAACTCAACATTTTCGCTATTGGGCGCAGTGGAGTAGACGTACTTTCCATCGCGCACAATCACGACTTTGGCGAACTTAGAAGTTCCTCTTAACTTCACTTTTAAGGAAGGCAGCTCGGAGGTAGAGAATTCGTCGCCCATCAGATGCGAACCGCTTTCCACATCCGCGAGGATGTTGTCGGTGGCCGCGTAGACGTGGCGCTTTTGAAAACCTTCGAGCAGCGATTCCCGCGTGGCATCCTTTACGAAGACATTGGCGTAGCTCATGTGGGTGGAAATGTGATCTGAGCTAGCCTCGAATCCCAATCGGTAACCCCTGTCCAGCGCGATGTTCACGAAGCCCTTGGGACGCCAGCCGCCAATGGAATCTTTTTCATTGTTCGCCCGCGGCGAGTCGGGCATTTCATAGTTCTGCCGATCGCCCTGATAGATTTCGACGATCGGCTCCGCGTTGGGGTCATTGTTCCGCCAGTCCGTTCCCATCGCGGTCGCGCTGGTGTGCGATGCCGTTACCCCATTGAACTGTTTCAAGTAGGCATAAAGCATCGAGGTGTCGGGCGCGGGAGCCGGATTGTTTTCGTTGGGAGAACCGCTCAGCGTAGAGAGCGGCAGCCGGGGAAGAGTCCGCACTCCACGCTGCGCAAACAGGACGTTACGATGTCCCTCCGGGTACGCCACGCTGCGCTCGTAAGAAAATAGCGGCACAAACTTTCCCGGTGCATGAAATACGTCTGTAAGCTTTTGCGTGAGCCACCAGGTGTACTCGCGGCCCCCACCGTTGTCGTGGTCGCAGCAGCCGATCCAGTCCAGGTCGCCGGCATCGAGGGCGTAGCGCCATTGGTCGAGGATGGTTCCGTCGTTGCCGCCATCCATCGAGATCTCGCTGTGGCGATGGAACTCGCCGCGCAGGATTCGGTAACCTCCATCGGCCCCGCCGCGATATTCACGGATGGCTTTGATACCGGCCGCATCAGCGGCATCCGCCGTGGCCGGATCCGATTTAATTTCCGCGGCCGTTAGCGGAGCCACGGAAATGACTTGATTGCCCGGGCCGAGATCGATCTCGTCACTCCATAGGTCGTTGTTGTAAGGGTCGAACGGAATATCAACGTTCACACCGAGAGGGAGGGAGGCCGCCTGATCGATCTGAAAATTCCGCCGTCCGTCGGAGGAATTTACGATCAACAGTTTCCCGTTTCCTGTCGATACCAATGCCGGCCGGTTATCGAGAAGATTGTCGGAGTGGTTCAGGAAAATCGGCGCGCTCCAATCCTTGCCATCGAACGACACCAGGTTTTCCGTCCACACTGTGCCCAGCGGACTCCACCAAATGGGATGGGCGGTGCGAAACGCCAGCCAGATCCGGCCGGAGCCATCCAGCGTCAGCCGAGGCAGCGTGTTCTTGGCAGCGCGAGCATTATTGGTCGCGCCAGCATCGGGCAGACGCTTTGGAGCATTCTGTGGATTCGGATCAAACGATTCGGCCTCAGTCTGGCTGCCCGCCCGATCCGCGCGGAAACTAGGCGCACCGTCGAGCTTGCCATCGAGCGAAGCTTCAAGCGAAACGAGTCGCCCATCCGGTTCGAGCCCGCGCAGGCGGATGGCGCGGCCTTGATAGAGAGCGATTCCCGGGCTGGAATAGGCTCCAAAATCTTTGCCCCAACCTTTGCCGCCTTCTTCATATGCCACCCAGAGCCGACCGTTCGGGTCGTATGCGATCGAGGGATATGCCTCATAACGCGCGCTGGCGGCGATTGCGACTTCGGGCCCCCAGGAATTCGACCAAGTGCGCGCATATACATCGTAGTTGCCGGCGCGATAAGAGTCCCAGGCAATGGCAACGCGCCCGGTTTTGTCGGCCGCGATTGCCGGATTCCATTCATTCTTGCTGGAGTTCGAAATCTTTTCTGGCGCTGTGAATCGATTGCCATCCTGATGAGCCGCAAAAATCGCCGCGCGGCCGTCACGCCAGCCCTGCCACGCGACCCATACTCTGCCGCTGGCATCGGTGGCTGCGACAGGATCAATATCCGAACCCGCTTCTTTCGAAATCTGGACTTCATCCTTTGCTCCCGAGGCATCGACGGCGCGAGCAAATACGTCAAAGTTGCCGCCATGATTCTCAGACCAGAAGACCCATGCTCGTCCGCTTCCATCTACGGCCACGGCAGCCCGATAGAGATCGCCACCAGCCTTGGTTACCGCGACCGGCTGCCCCCAGTGGCCGCCGGAATACTTCTGTGCCCAGATTTGGTCTCCCCCGGTCGGCTCCTTATATTTCGAATACTCCTTGGGATCTTCTTTTGGAGTGGTGCGCAGCTTGATGTGGTCCGGGTTGTGATGGAACTGAACGTAAGCCAGCCATACATCACCGTTCGCGCCCGAAGCCAGCGCCGGATAATCCTCTTCCTCCGTCGTCTTCGTCAGTTGCACCGTCGCCGGTACGCGATCAACGTAGGCCCGGCCGCCCAGCTTGTAGATTCCACCGCCATAAGGAACCTCCGAGGCACGAAACCGAAAGTCGCCCTGAGCCGTCGTGACCACGAACTCGCTGCTCTCCGTGACAGCGTCTGCGGTAAGAATGAAACCGTTGGCGACTACCGCACCACCGGTGGCCGAGTTGAATAGACGCGCGGGATGAGTCGAAATATGAAAGAGGGTTCCGTTGATGTTGTCTGTACCCTCGAAACGCCAGCCTTCAGCTGTGAGATTGCCGGCTTCCTTGGCCGTGATCGTGCCGTCCCAGCGGGTCGCGGCCGAGTCTCCGACTCCGAGCAGAACCCGGAATGACGCGGCTGTTTGAGCATGCAACGAAGTGCTGATTGCCAACAATGCCATCGCCGCTGTCATGCGGATTCTCTGTCTCACCAAGGCTTCCCTTTTCATGGCTCTCATCCTTCGGTCTTAATCAAGAGGTTCTTAAATCAATTCTTTCCGCCGATCCGTTTTCATCCTCCCAACGGAGGAAGAAATTTTGCTACACCAAACAAAAACACGCTGCCCACCACTACGCTGTAGGCCGCAGTCGCTCCTATCACAAACCGGAGAACTCCGGGCCTTGCCGCACTAAAACCAAAAATCCCAACCGCGCATAGGGTCATGAAAGTGTTCATCACTAGCAGGCCAACCAGGAACACTGCCAACCCCAGAAAGCCGTGAGCTAAGCCTCCCAAATTCGCAGCCAAGAGAAAAAGCAGCAACTGGCTGGGGGTTTCTGCTCCCAGTCCATGAATGACGCCGACCAAGAAAACCGAGCTCCAGCTATACGGTCCGGAACGCGGCTGCGGTTTATCGAGCCTGCCCGAACCAAATATCTTCTTCGTCCTCCACACCAGCCAACGGCAGGAATCGATCAGGATCGAAGCGCGGGAACGGGGCAAAAAATCTGATTTGTCCCGTAGCAGCGTACCCAGCACATATATTCCCAGAACCACCAAAGTGAGCCCCACGGCTCGTTCGGCCCAGTTGTCGATGCTCGGCGGCAAGGAGCGCTGGAAGAAGATCACCACGCCTCCGAGCAAGGCCACCGTGGCAGCATGCCCTGCAACATAGAGCAACCCCATCTGCATTGCCCGTCTGCGGCAGCTTTCTACGCTCGTAATGTCGGAGATGGCAGCGATGTGGTCATAATCGAAGCCATGACGAAATCCGAGTACGCCGGCTGAGAGCAAAGCAAGACCTAGTGCGTTGGAGGATTGAACCAAGCGTCTTCTCCGTCATTGTTGTAATCCGCAGGCGGCTGTGTCGGCTCAGCGGCGGTTTTCTGACTTTGCCTTACCGCGACGTCCACCTTTATTTCTATCGCTGCAAAAAGAACCGTGAACGCAATCACCAGGACAGTGATCTTTAGCGCGCGAAGCGGAAATCCGCGACTCCATGGAGCCTGCGAAGCTAACTCGCCCGTGGACTTCCTCAATTTTTCTTTATTCATGTTTTTCATTGCCCTCGCACGCAACGAAAACCTAAATGGTTTGTCCCCGTCTGCGGATCTCCCTTACCCCGGGCCCCAGCTATGTAGCGTTCGCAATATTGATCGCTGCACAGAAACGATCCACCTTTCTGCACCCGCTTGGGCACGCCGGCTTCCTGCGGGTCGAAGCTATCGCGAGGACCCTGTGGATTATTTGCGATCTCGCCTTCCTGGCGAAGCTGCGCGTAGTAATCCGGCCGATACCAGTCCGCAACCCACTGCCAGATGTTTCCTGACATGTCATACAAGCCATAATCGTTGGGCGGAAACGACGCGACCGGCGCGATGCCGGCGTAACCGTCCGCGGAAGTATTCTTGTCCGGAAAATGTCCCTGAAAGGTATTGGCCATCCATTTTCCGTTGGGATGAAGCTCATTGCCCCAGGGGTAGTTTTGCCGGTCCCGACCACCTCGCGAGGCGAATTCCCATTCGGCTTCGGTGGGCAGGCGCTTGCCGGCCCATTTCGCGTAGGCCGCGGCATCTGGCCATGCGACATGAACCACGGGATAATTTTCTTTACCGCGAAGATTGCTGTTCGGACCCTCGGGATGACGCCAGTTCGCGCCGCGAACAAATCTCCACCACACCAGCGGATGCTCCAGAGAGACCGGTCCAGAAGGAGGCGTGAATACTACCGAGCCGGGAGCGAGTTCGTCTGGCGCAAGGCTCGGAAATTCCTTGGGGTCGAGCGGGCGCTCGGCAATGGTCACATAGCCAGTAGCTTTGACGAACTGTGCAAATTCTTCGTTGGTCACATCCGTCCGGTCCATCCAGAAACCTTTGACTTCCACCTGATGAACCGGTTGCGCATCCTCCATGTGATCGGTGCCCATCCAAAACTGTCCGCCCGGAATCCAGACCATGCCGGCCGGAGCATTTTGTGAACTGCCGGAATTCGCGGGCGCGAGCACGTTAGCTACACTCTGCAATGCCGCTGCATGCAGAGAGTGACGAGACATTCCACTGTCGCACTGCAGGGGAGCGCTGCTCTGGGCAGAGACGTTCTGAGCACCGTCAGAACGACTCGTCACCATTCCGCAGATGCCCAACAGCAGCAGCAGAATGCGTGCCGCCGAAGTCGATAATGAACTACGCGATTTTCCTTTGGCCATCATCATCATGATCCACTTCGGCAGCTGTATCTTCACTGGCTCTCAGCTGGTTTAGTTACGTCTTTCACCGCATCCGCAAACGACTTCGAGCCCGGGGTACGGTGAATTCGTCCATTGAACACATCGTCCCAAGTGATGTAGGGATAAAGATTGTGAGCTTTGGCCTGTTCTTCGAACTCACCTTTCAGCTTCGCCAGTTTTTCCGGATATTTCTTGGCGAGATCGATTCGTTCGGTATAGTCCTCATTCAGGTTGTAGAGTTCCCATGCGTTCTCATCGAAGGGCTGGCTGGTGTGAATTCCTGTGATAAGGCTGCTGGGGTAAGCTAGTTCCGCCTTCCATCCGTCGTGATAAATCGACCTGGAACCAAACATGTAGTAATACTGCAGCGTGTGCCGGGTGGGCGCCTTAGCGTCGCCGATCGAGTACGCCAATGAAATTCCTTCAAAATTCTGTTGTCTGATCCCTCGGATCTGCTCGGGTTCCTTGAGGCCTAGCAGCTCGAGTGTCGTTGGGAGTATGTCAATCACGTGACTGTACTGAGTCCTTATTCCTCCCTTGTCCTTGATCGCCTTCGGGTAATAAATAATGAGCGGGTTACGAGTTCCGCCTTCGCTGTTCGCGTCCTGCTTCCAAAACTTGAAAGGCGTGTTGCAGGCCTGCGCCCAGCCGAGAGGATAATTTCCGTTGGTGGCGTCGGAGGTACCGATTTCTCCAATCTTGTTTAAGTTGTAAGCCACAGTTTGCTCTTGCGTTTCAGCCTTGCGAATGAAGCCCTGATCGATGACCCCATTCAAAGTGCCTTCTTTGCTGGCTCCGTTGTCTCCGATCATGACGAATACGAGCGTGTTGTCGAGTTGGTTGATCTCTTTCAGATGATTGATCAAGCGCCCGACTTCAAAATCGGTGTACGTCAGATAGCCGGCATACACTTCCATGAAGCGCCCATAGAGCTTTTTTTCGTCTTCCGACAATTGATCCCACGCCTTGATATCGGGGTTGCGATCGGGAAGTTTCGCGTCGGCAGGAATGATGCCCATCTTCTTCTGGCGCGCAAACACTTCCTCGCGATAAACGTCCCAGCCTTTGTCAAATTTGCCCTTGTACAGATCGCTCCAGTACCTATCCACCTGGTGTGGGGCATGCGTGGCGCCGGGTGCGTAATAAAGAAAAAAAGGTTTGTCCGGGGCTGCCTTCTTCTGGCGATCGATATAGAAGATGGCTTTATCGGTAATTTGATCATTCAAGTGGCGCCCGTCAGGACGAACATGCGCCTGATCTTCTACCAAATCAGGCTTATATTGGTCCGTTTGCGAACCGAGAAATCCAAAGAAATGATCAAAGCCCTTTCCCGTTGGCCAATGATCAAAGGGGCCGGCATCCGTCGCCTCTTCGTCAGGAGTCACACCATACTTGCCAACGACGAATGTGTTGTAGCCATTGTCGCGAAGAATCTCTGCAATGGTTCCCCCTGTGGGGGGCATTCTGCCATCCCATCCGGGGAATCCGGCCGACATGATCGTGTGTGAAAATCCAGACTCGTGCACCGATGCACTGTTCCGGCCGGTCAGCAGCGCCGCCCGGGTTGGTGCGCAGATGGCGGTGGTATGGAAGTTGGTATAGCGCAAACCGTTCGCGGCCAGAGCGTCGAACGTGGGCGTGTCGATGAGCCCGCCAAATGTGTTTGCCGCGCCAAAGCCCACGTCGTCCAACAGAATCCACACCACGTTCGGAGCACCAGCCGGCGCTTTCGCAGGCTCCGGCCACCATTCCTTCGACTCAGCTAAAGTTCTGCCGACCACGCCCTGATAGGGCTGAGCCTCTTGCGCGTTCAAAGCGAGTTCTGCAATCGCCACCAGCAGTATCGTTAGCGTTACTGCCTTTACCACCCCGTTCTTGTTCATGCAGCTCCTAATGGTTTCGATCATGAAAGATTTTTTTTGCTCAACACCACGCACCAGTTCTTACGCGACCTGCGGGGCCGCTTCCGCTTCTGCGCGCGGCACGTCCTCTCGCGCCATATCCAGCTGAACCTCTTCGCGGACATCTGGACCATCTGCCGCCAGTTCACTTCCCTGAATGTTGGACTTTACAACTGGCCACAAAAATTGCGCGTACCAGGGATCTCCTTCGTAGTGGGAGATTCCATAAGCCTTGGGGTATTGCCGCGAAATGTAGGCGGTGCCGAAAATCACATCCCAGAGAAAGAACATGTTGCCGAAGTTGCCTTTGTAATATCCGATACCGTCGTCCGTGCTGGCAGCATGATGAGCGTGGTGGGTCGCCGGGGTTGAAATCAGCCGTTCCAAAACCCACGCCACTGGATGCAGGACTCTGTATTTGTAGAAAGGCTTATCCCATGGAATCGCCGAATGAGCCATGGTTGTGATGGCACTCTTAATCGTTTGCACCAGAATCGCCGAGGCGCCGAGACCCAGAAAGACCAAGACCGAGGTCACATAGATTTGAGAAAAGAAAACCGTGTAAAAGACGTTCTGCCGGCTCGCCATTGACATCCCCATGTACGGCGCGGAGTGGTGCGTGCGGTGGAATCTCCACAGCCATGGAATCTGGTGGTGCAGGCGGTGATACCAATACTGCGTCAGGTCATCGGCAACGCAGATGATGAAAAAACCCCACCAGAACGGAACCCAGGCGAACGTGTTTCGCAACCCGGGCAGCGCAAACGGCAGAACCTTCAGCCCGAAGTAGGTGATGAGCGGTCGCAAAATCAGCAAGGGAAAAGCAAAGCAGACTACGTCAGTCAGCTTTTCATTTCCACTCCACCGCTCTCGGTCGTAGAGTCCGACAAGAAACTCGATCACGCCGAGAATCAGGATGAATACAGATACTCCGTAATCATTCCATCGGTGCAGCAGCGCCGCTTGAGCCGCCGAGATTGGACTCTGCCACGGCTTCTGACCCGCGATATGCAAACTCGCGAACATCAGGGCGACCGGCAATGCATAAATGGCGACACTCAACCACGCGTTCTGAAAAATACTCTTCTTGACAGCAGGATCAATGCGCATTCGAAGCCTCCGTTCCACGGCTCACGCTCGGTTGCGGAGCCCTTTTCATAGCCCTCTGGCCGGCCCACAAACCGCCCGCCAGAATGACGAGGGGAATGGCAGTCACTAGTATTCCCACACCGATTTTTTTCCAGAGCAAGATCCAGTCTGAAAACCTCATAGTCTTTCCTCCGCCGCCCGCCCTCTAGAAGGTGAACTTCGCGGCGATTTGAATTTCCCGCGAAATTCGCTGGAACGTCGTCGGCGCGCCCGCCGAGGCGATGGTGCCGTAAGCGGAGCCCGCTGTAATGTTCGGCACCAGCGAGGTACTCGTGGCTGCCGGAGCAGGGGCGACCGCGCTCGGATTATTGAATTGCGGCGTATTGAACAGATTGAAAAACTCGGCGCGCAATTGCAGGTTCTTCGATTCGGCCACCTGGAAATTCTTGAACACGGAGAAATCGATGTTCTTCGTTCCCGGGCCTTGCAAAATATTCCGCCCGGAATTTCCCCACTGTCCGTTGGCCAGAGGCCCGGTAAGAGGAATGCTCACGAAGGCCGAGGTGTTGAACCATTCGTGTATGCTGCGATGACCCGTGGGCAGTGTTCCGTCGCTGTAGCCGGGGACGAGTTCGGCTCGCGGCGTAAGGCCATCTCCTACTCCGTTCACCGAAGTCACGGAAAACGGCAAGCCATCGAAGTATTGCGCGATCGCGTTTAGCTGCCATCCCTCGACTGCCTGTTTCAGCTTGCCCGAGGCCTGGAAGGGCAACTGGTAATTCGCGCTGGCCACAAAACGGTTGGGAATGTTTAGATCCGAATCTCCGTAGTCGGCATGAATGTTGTAGGGATTCACTACGGCGCCGGGGCTGTTTGTGTTCTCGTCCAGCGCATGGCTGAAGGTGTAGGAGGCCAGGAACGTCAGGTTGCGCGCCCGCCGCTCGCCCGTAACCTGTAATGCGTTATAGCTCGAGACCTGATTGGTTTGCAGCTGAAAGATCTGCGCGAAGAACGGATACGGACGGTTCACAGTAACGCTCGTCGTGCCCGGCGAACCCGCGTTGATATCGACCAGATCGTCGAGGTGAACGCCTCGCGTTCCCACGTAAGCCACGCTCAAAGTCGTTTGCGGAACGAGTTCGCGCTGAATGGTCAGGTGCCATTGTTCGCTATAGGGTGTCTTCGCATTCGGATTTTGCGATAAAACCGGTAGTCCCGCGGGCAGATTGCTCGCATTCGTCGCGGGAGTGTGCACGAATCCATTGGAGGCGTAGTTGAAGGGAGTGCCATTGCTGGCA
This sequence comes from uncultured Acidobacteriaceae bacterium, assembly GCA_963710965.1. Classification (GTDB taxonomy): domain Bacteria; phylum Acidobacteriota; class Terriglobia; order Terriglobales; family Acidobacteriaceae; genus Sulfotelmatobacter. Next base: position 54,825 of record CAVQCP010000013.1, read on the forward strand.
GCCGCCCCATAGGTCGACGAGTTGTTAAATGCCCAATAGTCGATGGCCGGCGCATTGTTGGAAAGCCCGCTCGAATTGGTCACATTCGGCGCCGAATAATACAGTCCGTAGCCGGCGTGGACCACGGTCCCGGCCGTCAGCTTGTAGGCGAATCCAACCCGCGGCATGAAGTTCAGGTTGTTGCCGCTGACGCCGCTGCGAGGAATCCCGTGCGTTCCGACCCGGAAAAGTTGAGTCGTAGACAACGATGGAACAAAGTTGTACATGCGGTTTTCAACTTCGGTCCATGGCCAGCCCAGAAAGTTCTCGTAGCGGACGCCCAAATTCAATGTCAGCCGGCTGCTCACCTTGTAATTGTCCTGTCCATAAAATGCCAGGTCGGTTTGCCGGAAGCCGAATCCCCGATCGCCGTTCGGGAATGCGTATACTCCGGTTTTCGGAGCTCCGAAAAGAAGATCGGTCCAGGCCAGCCCGCTGTAAACCGTGCCGAAGGAAAACAATCCGTGCTCATCCGCGGTTTGGAACATGTTGTATTCGAGCCGGACGACTTCAAAGCCAACGTCCAGCGAGTGTTTGCCGCGGACCAGATTGACGTTATCGTCCCACTGATAATTGTTGGTGCCGATCTGCGTAGGACTGTTGCCCGCATCACCAATCGACGAGTCTCCGGCGAAGCTCATCACCGTCAGTCCATCTGAGCTTGGATTGCCGGGTACAATTACCCCGGGAATGCCAAGCTGGGTGGAAAGATTCAGTCCTGCATCCCAGTTGCCGGCTTCCACGAAAAAGCGGGACCAGCCAAAGCGCGCGGTGTTGATCGTCGTGGGGGTGAAGATGTGAGTCTCGCTGAGCACCGCCTGATGAGCCGGGTCCTGCGCCGGTCCGCAGATTACCGCTCCCACTAACGGCACCGGCAAGATGCCGGGTTGGCCAATACTGTCCCGAGACTGGCTGTAGCGGATAAAGGCGCTGTCCGAATCGGAAAAGCGATGGTCCACTTTCACGTCGAAGGCATCTTCCGTCACTGAACGCTCGGGATTAAACAAGAAATTGTTGGCGGTGGTCGCGCCCGCAATGTTGGGTGAGGCGTACTTCTGATAAAAGTTCAGAATGTTCGCGCCCGTCGCGTTTACATCGCTCAGAGGAATGAAATTATTCGCGTACGGTATCCCGATGGTGGGGTTCTTGATCTGCTGCGGATAAGCCGAAAAGTCATAGCCGGTAGAGGTGAGTGTGAAATCGGGCACTGTATCCACGTAGGTCAAACCCTGGCGGGTACGCTGCCCGGAGTAATCTCCAAAGAAGAAGGTCTTGGGATTGTCTCTGGTGAACAGAGGTCCGCCAAAGGTTGCGCCAAACTCATTCATGCGGAAGCCGGGCTTGGCCGCGGTGTCGAAATAATTCCTGGCGTCCAGAGCGGAGTTACGCAGAAATTCAAAAACTTCTCCGTGATAACGATTCGTGCCCGACTTGTAAATCAGGTTGATGGTGCCGGCATTTCCCCGCCCATAGCGCGCGTCGGCGTCCGTCGTCTCTTCCGAGAATTCCTGCACCGCGTCGATCGGAGGAAAGATGACCACCGCGAGACCGTTGTGGTTCTCGTTGTCTCCGATACCATCGAGCAGCAGGCGATTTTCCTGAAAGCGAAGCCCGTTGAAGGCATAGGAGGTCGGTCCACGTTGTTGGGTGTAAGGAATGCTTACGATCTGGGTTTGCGCTGGCACTACCCCAGCGCCCAGTCCCACAAGTTCCGCGAAGTTGCGGCCATTCAGAGGAAGATCCTTTACCGCCTCTTCGCTTCGCAGATTGGAAACGGTTGAGGTTTCGGTCTCCAGCAATTCGTTCGTTGCCTCGACGGTGACGGTCTGCGTATTCGTCCCCACCACCAGGACAGCGTCCGCGGCGGCGCGCTGGCCCACTTCCAGTCGCACATGCTCCCGCACCGTTCCGAAGCCAGCAGCCGAAAACTCGATGTCGTAGTCGCCGGGGTCCAGCGGAGGGGAGACGAAAATCCCCTGGGAGTCAGTGACCGTCGTGCTGCTTAGCCCAGTCGCCCGGTTCTTTATGCTCACCTGAGCTTTCGCGATGACCGCGTTGGAATTGTCGCGCACCACACCCGTGATCGTGCCGTTTTCGACAATCTGCGCCAGGAGCGCTGGAGCGAGCAAGCTCGCGATCAAGATTATGAGAAGAAAACGCCCCAATTTCGCCATAGACCCTCCATCTTTCTTTTTTCCTTGTCAGTACTAAAGTATGTCAATAGACGTAATAGACATGTCGCACCAAATCCACTTACTGTTGTGGTCTGGGGAATTTCCGGCACGAGTGATGCTCTTCAGCCGCCTCCGGCGAGCGCCCAAGGGCCGCCGAGATCGTACGATTTGGTCTCCGACGCGCGGCACGCCAGCGCGTCGACGGTCACAACGGTTCATCTCCGGGGGAGGGACAAACCTCGATCTATCCGCGGCTCCGCTCAGATTCGCTCTGCGCTGGAGCCATCAACCGAGAACACTGTAGCGCATAATTACCAGTATGTCTACTATAATAGTAGCCATTAATATTAATTTTTTACATGAGCCTCTTGCAAATGTCAGAACCATCCCCACTGATTTCTCTGTGCGGACTTCTCTATGCAAATTATTGCAGCAGGAAAAAAGGCTGGTTATGGCGCGGCGGAGAGGATTTGTCGGATTCGCTCGCCCCGGGGATCATCCGGCGCCTCGTGCAAGAAGAGGGTGAACTGCTCGACCGCTTCCCGGCTCCGGCCCAGTCGCATCAGCACATCGGCTCGAACAAGATGCACGTCGGGGAAATCCGTATTCATCTGATCCAGCATGCTTAGCGCCGGAACGTATTGGTTCTGACCGTAAAAACTCTTGGCCATTTCAAGCCGGGCCTGCCACACCTCCGGACCAATGCTTAGGGCCTGCCGGGCTGCTTCCGCGGCTTTCTCAAATTCGCCAAGGTAGTTGTAGGACGTGGCCAGCGCAAGGTAGGACTGCGCGTCATGGGAATCAAGCGCAATCGCGCGAAGCGCATCCTCGACCGCCCCGCCTGGATCGTTCGATGCGAGTTTGACGAAAGACAGCGTCGAGAACGCCTTGGCACAGTGAGGATCGATCTCCAACGCGCGTTCGATCTCTTGCGCGGCTCCGCGTATGTCCCGATTGTGAAAGCGCTGCTGCGCCGATTGCAAATGCTTGATGCTCCGCGCCGGAGCGCTCAACTGGTTTACGGAAACCGTGTACTCCGAAGGCAACGGCGCGCCCGCGGGAACCTCCGGTAACGTGATGCGCACCTCGAGGTCCGACTGCCCGATCGTAATCCGCTCGTCGCCGCTCTGTAGCTCCTTGGCAGCGAGGACGATATACTTGCCCGGCTCGACGGCGCCAATCTCGAAACGACCTGCACTGTTGGTAATGCTGCTACCGATCCGCACTCCACGCAGATCGCGCACCTCGACAACCGCATTCGCCACAGGCTGACCATGCAAGGTAACGATTGAGCCGTGAATCCATGGGGTGGCGCCATGGTTGGGGATCTGGGCGCCGGAGCTGGCGGACAATGCCACTACGAGCGAGAGCAGCCAAACGCAGAACCGGGTGCCTGCAATTTCCGATGCTACCCGATTAAGTTGATCTGCTTCGTTGTTATTGGAAGGACAGTATGGTTGGGTATAAAAGAAGAGGACGTGGCTAGCCCAACAGCCCGCGCCCATCACGCCGCCCTATCGAAGGTTCGCTCGCCGTACGAGGCACGTTATTTACCCTCTTGAATCAATGCGACATCGCTAAGCACGAATAAGACTGTTCCAATGGCAGTGCTGCGATTGTATCCTCTGAAAAACTACCAGGTTAAGAATAACTCCGCTTGTATCAGATTCGCCAACCATTTTGCTCTCCTGATGCACTGCATGGCAACCGAAGTGAACAAGTTGCGCGACCGAGTGCAGCGCCTCGAAGGCTCGGGAATGGCTAGTGAGCCGCTCTCCGTATCCCTGCAGAGGATTATGGAAGACCTCGATTACCAGTTCTAAGACTGGAGCGGGAACAAAATACAATGATTTCGTTCCCGCTCGGATTAGAGTTTGCGATGTCCCCGGCCAGCCTGAAGACGCAGGAGAGCAGCGACCAAGGTGTCGATATCCTCACAGGTGTTGTAGAAGGCCAGCGAAGGCCGGACCGAGCTTTCCACCCCCATGCGGCGCAGGATGGGTTGGGCGCAATGGTGCCCGGATCGTACTGCGATGCCCTCCTGGTTGAGCGCGACGCCAACATCTTCCGTGCGAACGCCATCCAGAACGAAAGACATCACTCCAGCCTTCTCGCGGGCTGTCCCGATCAATCGTAAGCCGGGTACCGTAAGCAGTTTTGCCGTACCGTAATTCAGCAACTCATGCTCGTAGGCCGCGATGTTTTCCATCCCGATTTCGCTGACATAATCGATGGCAGCTCCCAGGCCAACCGCGTCGGCAATATTGCCGGTGCCCGCCTCGAAGCGTTCCGGTGATCCCTGATACGTTGTTTTCTCAAAGGTAACGTCGGCGATCATATTGCCCCCGCCCTGCCAAGGCGGCATGCCATCGAGCACATCGAGCTTTCCGTAGACTACGCCGATTCCCGTGGGCCCAAAAACTTTGTGCCCGGAGAATACGTAGAAGTCACAGCCGAGAGACTGCACATCTACCGGCATGTGGGAAACTGCCTGGGCGCCGTCGAGCAGCACGCGAGCGCCGTAGCGGTGCGCAATCTCAGTCATCTCGCGCGCCGGCACGATCGTGCCCAGCGCATTCGACACTTGAGTAAACGCCACGATGCGTGTCCGGGGGCCAAGCAATTTTTCGTACTCTTCGAGAATGATTTCACCGCGATCATTCACCGGGGCGACACGCAGGCGAGCCCCCTTTTCCAAACAAAGCATCTGCCAGGGGACAATATTGGCGTGATGTTCAAGCCAGGTAATGACGATTTCATCGCCTTCATGAACATTGCGCCGGCCCCATGCCTGGGCAATAAGATTGATGCCTTCGGTTGCGCCACGCACAAAAATGATTTCGCGGGTTGACGGTGCGTTCAGGAAGCGCCGGGATTTTTCCCGTGCGCTTTCGTAAGCATCGGTTGCACGGGCCGCAAGTTCGTGAGCGGCGCGATGAATGTTGGAGTTTTCGTGCCGATAAAAATCCGAGATGCGATCGATCACCGCATTCGGTTTCTGAGTAGTCGCTGCATTGTCGAGCCAGACCAGCGGCCGGCCATGCACGCGCTCTTCAAGGATCGGAAAGTCCCGGCGGATGAGCTTAGCGTCGAGCGGACGCTTCGCTAGCCCCAGGTCCTGCGGCACCAGGTCGGGTCGAAACTCGTAGGCGGAAAATCCCGAAGTCACAGATGTGGTTTCGGGTTCCGTCTGCGTTGCTTGAGGCGCGATCCCGGTAGATGCAACATGGCCGGAAGCGGGAACGTTCGGAAGCGGACCTGATTTACTCAGGTCCGCTTCCGTGGATGGGGGCGTCGGGGTTGAAGAAGGAGATGATGGAATACCGGGAGCCGACTGTACACCCGGCACCGTGGGAAAAGAGAACAAATCACTCACCGAGGGAAATGATGTTGCCGAGCCGGGATATGCCGGCTTCGCGGTTTCGGCAAAAGATCCGGATGAACCGGATGTGCTGGTTGATGGTATGCCGGGCGCCTCAGGCGATGTGTTTCCCGGCACTGCGGGCGTTATTGCTTTCACGTCGTGCGGCTGAGCCAGACCGGAAGCGGTTGTCGCTGAAGCGTCCGGTGGCGCAGCCGAAGGCGACGATGGTGGACCTGGAGGATTGGGTATGGTTTCGATGCCGGGGAAACCGGGCAGCGCGGGTACGCGAGGGAAAGCGAACAGATCATTAATCGGCGGCAAAACCGATGCCGCCGCCGGAGATGTTCCCTTTTCACCCTCCACAAAGTAGGGAGCTGCACCGGGAAATGTTGGAGCGCTCCCAGGCGATTGGGGAACGGCACTCATATCCGCACCGCCAGGCGGAGATGTTGGCGGTGAGCTCAGCAGCGTCTGCGCCCCAGGAAATGAAAAGAGTTCATTTCCCGACGGCAATGTGGGAGCGACCGACAGAGGCGACAGGTTCCCCTCTGCAAAAAAGCCCGGGGGAGATCCCGCAACCGGCGGCGTCGGCACTGTTCCCGGAGCGCCCGGAACCAGCGCCGTCTCGCCCGCCAACGATGCAGCGATCGCCTTGAGATCGGACTCTGTCAGTGGCCCGGGTTGCGAATACGGAGGCGAGGCAGGAATACCGGGAGCCGATTCGAACCCGGACGCTCGTTGAGCCGGAAGCATTTCCTCGGTAAACATCACGGTCGGAATTTCCTCCGATTCGAACTTCGGCGAAGAGGATTCCTCGACGCCGTGCCCATTGGCGAGATCCTTGGGCATCGCGAGAAAGAACTCATTCGCCAGCCTTTCCAGCGTCGCCGGATCCGGTAAAGGAATAGTGCCGAACGGGTAATAGCGTGCCCCTTCGGCACTCGCCGCCGATTTCGAAACGTTCGATTTCGGCCTGCTTGCCCCGTTGCTCGCACCGTTATTTGTACTCGTAGTATTTGTCGACATGGACGTTCTCCAGTACACCGAGTGCGTCTTGAGTCAGAACGACGATGGAGCAGTAAAGAGAGATAAGATACGACGCGATCGCTTTGTGATTGATGCCCATGAAGCGAACCGACAAGCTCGGAGACACTTCACCGGGCAGTCCAGGCTGGAAGAGCCCGATCACGCCTTGCTTCTTCTCGCCGGTGCGCAGCAGTAGGATATCTGTGGTTTCAGCTTTTAAGGGTAGCTTGGGGCACGGTACCAGGGGAATCCCGCGCCAAGTCACGAAGGGCGACCCGAACATGGTCACCGTCGGCGGCGGAACGCCGCGGCGTGTGCACTCGCGACCGAAGGCCGCAATCGCCCGCGGATGCGCCAAAAAGAAGCTTGGCTCTTTCCATACTTTCGCGATGAGTTCATCGAGATCGTCTGGAGTGGGCGCGCCGCTGCGTGACTTTACTTTCATCTCCGGTGCTACGTTGTTGAGTAGACCATACTCGTTATTGGTAATGAGGGCCAGTTCCTGGCGTTCTTTCACTTTTTCAATCATCAGCCGCAATTGCTCGCGGATCTGATCGTGCGGGCTGCGGTACAAATCAGAGATGCGCGTTTGCACGTCCAAAACGCTAGTCACGGCGTTCAGTGCGTATTCGCGCGGCTTCTCTTCATAATCCACATAAATTTCCGGCAAGTCGATTTCCTCGTCTGGCGCACACTCAATGGTGCGCGTTCCGGGGCGGGTGGGTTTGACTTTGTTCAGCCGGTAAATGCCGGCTTCGACGGGCACCCAGGAAAGGAAAGTGATCAGCCAACGCGGCGTGATCGCCTCCATCATGGGTACGGTTTTGGTGACGGTAGCGAGCTGCCGAGCCTGTTGCTCGGTCAGCGTATGACGGACTTCTGCTGTCGCCATTTGATTAGCTCCTTATGGTGCTGAAGGAATCGGATTGTAATGACACTGCGCAAGCGGACGGCCATGTGCAGGATTTTGCAAACGAGCGGGAGCTTCTCCCATTCGTTCCTGGGAAAATATCGGCGGGATTAGCCAAAAATCTAAAGGCCAATTATCGGGGTGCGGCAAGTATACAACAACGCAATCAATTCTTGTCTGTGATGAGAGGCACGGCATAGAGGCGCAAATCTCACAGAGCTTCGTCCGTCATCTCCTGCCCATGATCAAATGCCAGATGGCTCGTTGCTCCTAATCGACTGACGACCAAAGTTCTCTTTCGCTTTGTCAACTTTGTCTATTGAAATACTAGTGGTTATTCGTTAGATTATGACAGCCTTGGCTTCGTGGCTCCGGCTTTCGGGGTGAGCCGCGAAATAAGGTGCCTGCCGATTTAAAGTCGGCGGGCTTTTTTATTGTTGGGGTTAAGTCTGCGCGCAGACTACGCGCTTGCTGCAATCGCTTGCGCCTTGTAGAACATTTTTTTCGCGCGCGAGCGAATCTCATCCAGTTGCGCCTGCAGTCTTCGTATTTCAAAATCCAGTTCGTTAAAAGTTGCACATCGGGGCGTCATCAACATCTCCGCTTCAGATCCATGTTCTCGAGGCCCACTCTTGAGGTATATGCACGCTGAAGGTTCTCCGGTTCCGGGATCGTCTTCTAGATACAAGAACCCAATATCGCCAGCGTTGAGCGAGTGTTCCTCAGCCAGCGCCCGCTCAAGAACCAATGGGCGCCGGGACGACACAGTTTGACAATCCTCCGGCATGCCTGTGGTCGTCGCTTCTGCCTCACCCGGCGAAGCGCTTTCTGCCACCCTGCGAATAAGGAAGGGGGGATTGTCAGTTCGATTGCTGGACCATTCCAAATCGGAAACAGGATGATTCGGCTTGCAGGTCACTTCGTAGATTTCGCCAGTAGGACTCGTGACTTGGAATTTGCCGCTCTTGCCGCGCAAGGCTAGCCCAACATCGTAGGTGGCAATGCTCTCACCAAGCCGCATGACGATTCTCCTTATCCCACAGAACTACGAGTTTCACAGAGAATCGCGCAGCGTGGCTGGACCACGCAAGTAGTAATCCTGATTCCGAGCATGCGGAAAGGCGAACCTGAACAATCAGAGGAAGCACTGATACTGCTAGGACGCACCCACGGCTGCCGCTTCCGCCTTGTAAAACTTCTTCTTTGCGCGGGCGCGAATCTCATCCAATTCCGCGTGCAAGCGTCGAATTTCAGCATCGAGCTCGATGAAGCTCAGGCAAGGCATAGTGACCAATCGCTCGGCCTTAATTCCAGCGTAATCCTGCCCACCGCTCGCTTTCAGGTAAACGCATGCCGAGGGCTGCGTGGTCCTGGGATCGCTCTCCAGGTACAAGAAATCCAGACTTGAGATTTCCATGATGCGGCGATTATGCCACGAATCTCAGATGAATGCAGTATTCCGATTTCCACAGAATTGTCGTTTCCGGTACCGAGTCCTAAACGGCAGCGCCGGACAACTCAGTCACGAATGGCAGTCGCGAGTTCTCCCACGCATCGAACCCACCGACTACATTCGTGACATTCTGAAAGCCTTCTCGCCGCAGCCAGCTGCAAGCAATCATGCTCCGGTAGCCGCCCTTACAAAGGACAGCAATCGGCGCATTGCGATTCAACTGCGGAAGTGACGTACGGAAATCCTCGAGCGGCCACCAGGCTGCTGCTTCAACGTGTCCGGCCTCCCATTCCGGCCTGCGCCGCACGTCCAACAATTGCAATTTATCGCCGCTGAAATGTTCATTCAATCGTTGCACGGTGATTTGGGGCAGTTCGGACACTTCCAATCCCGCTCCGACCCAGCCCTCGATCCCATCCTGTAAGTAGCCTCGAGCATCATCAATGCCAACCCTGGCCAGCCGCGTCCGCGCTTCGGACAATTGCTCCGGCGAGGTCGCGATCAGCACCGGCCGAGACGATAACCCCAGCAGGATGCCAGCCCATGAGGCAAATTGTCCTGAGAGCGGAATGTTGATCGAGCCGGGCACATGCCCGGAAGCAAATTCATCGGCTGAGCGGACATCCAACGCGATCACTTTCTCATTCAGCAATAACTGCAGCTCTCGCGCCGAGACATCCTTAAGACCGGGTAATTCCGAAAGCGCGGGCGCGCCAGTGCGATTGATCTGGGCATCCTGCGGGAAGTATTCCGGACGAGGCGGCAAGTTGGTGGTCAACTGCCGGATGAACTCTTCCTTGCTCTCAATCTGCAGCGCATAGTTGGTGAGCCGCTCAGTGCCAATGGTAGAAGAACGCTCCGCGCGCATGTTGCGTCCGCATAGCGAACCAGCTCCGTGCGCAGGATAAACGATAACCTCATCGGCGAGTTTGAGCAGCTTGTTATGCAGGCTGTCGTAAAGCATCCCAGCCAGCACCGTGGGAGTGTGCGTTTTCGACAGGTCGGGACGTCCCACATCTCCAAGGAAGAGCGTGTCGCCCGTTAAGACCGCCCGGGGATTAGGAGATTTTTCTTCATCCGTGACCGCCAGACAGATGCTCTCCGGAGTGTGCCCAGGCGTCTCCAGAACTTTGATTCGCATCTTTCCCACGCGCAACTCGAAACCCTCGTGCACCTCGGCGTGGGGAACCGTGGCATGTCCATTGGGACCGATATAAATCTTGGCTCCAGTACGTGCAGCCAATTCCTGATGGCCAGAAACGAAGTCGGCATGCAGGTGAGTCTCAAAGATGTGGTGGATTCTCAATCCGCGTTGCTCGGCGGCTCTCAAGTAGATATCTACGTCCCGCTGCGGATCGACTACGACCGCTTCTCCTTCAGATCCGAGCAAGTAGGAAGCGTGGGCCAAGCAGCCCAGGTAAAACTGCTCGAAGTAAATGCCTGTTCCTCCTCGCTGCTGAGGGAACGCAGCTATCGGAACTTGACGTTCAGGCCCTGGATTTATTTCAGGTTTCGGTTGCGCCTCTTCGCCCTTGCCAAGGAGGAGCTTGGACAGCTCGGACACCTGGACTCGAAGTTCCGGAACGGCGATGGTTTCCCACAAATTCCCTTTGCGGACTGGGCCGATCGCATAAAGGAGATTCGAAGCTGCGCCGTCCGCGTCAATCAAGGCGCCGTCCGGGGAAACATCCAAGCCCAGAAGCAATGGGTCCGGCCGGGCAAGTTTTTGCCGCATGAGATCTGCCAGCAATGGATTTTCCACCTTGCGGCAATCACTTTCAGGACCCGTACAGTTGATCACGCGATCCACGCGAAGCCGCTCATCCTGCCCGGACTGGCGGTCGCGATAGGTCACCTCGACTCCGTCGATATCTTCGGCATACGCCTGGATGCGACCGGCATGGATTTCCATCTGGTCATCCTGAATCTGCGAAGCAAGCCGAGCGCCGATCGCGGGCGCGATTCGATGACGATGCACATCCCAGTAAGGACGGACGTGGCGCAGGAAACGGCGTCGCTCGCTGAGCGAGAAAGAACGCCAGATTTGTTGCGTGAAAGGACGCAGGGAGTCGATCACGGCGCGCCAGCCGCTGCCTGCTTTTTCCGCGGCTTCCACTTGCGTGCGAATCAAGCGCAAGAGTCCGCGAACAGTTCTCGGAGACTGCTCGGTCCAGAACGGCGGCCAAGCAGCAGTCGCTTTGTGTACCTGGGGTAATAAGCCGCGGCGCGAAAGGATGTGAATGACCCCGCCGAATCCGCGTTCACGCAAGCTGATCGCAACATCCACACTAGTAAGACCCGAACCGACCAACAGAACGCTGTGGTCGTGAGAGACATCGCCTAGCGCACTGGCTTTCCACGGATTCGAAACATAACGCAGGCTGTGCGGCGTTCTGCCCGGAAGCCGGGGGTCCCCCGGCGGAAAATTGCCCAGGGCGATCACCACCTTATCGGCAAATAGTGTTCGGCCGCCGCGCAGACGGATCTCTGCCGTATCGCCGACACGAGCTATCGAGACGGCTTCGTCATGCACATGTTCGACACGGCCCGGGTAACGTTCGATTTCCTGCTGCAGCACGGATGCAACATACTGCCCGTACAGCGGTCGCGGCAGATAGTCGTCAGCAGAATCGCCCGGGAGATGGTTAAGGCGTGCCCACTCAAAAAAGTGTTCCGGATCGTCTGGATAGGCACTCATGTTCCTTGCCCGGACATTCAGCAAATGCTCCATGCATTCCGTGCTGTAGGCCACGCCGCGGCCAAGGCGCGCGGCTTTCTCAATGAGCAGCACCGAGACGCTGCCGCCGGATTTGCGCAATAACTGAGCCGCGAGCGTCGTTCCTGTGAATCCCCCTCCGACGATTGCGACGGTGAACTGAGACATCTTTTGACCTCCGTCAGTTTGATGCATGAGATTGCAAGAAACCTTAATAGCACTATCTCTATTTCACTACTAGACTTGCAAGTTAGGAGCCGATCGCAACTTCAGGGATTCAAGGACTTACCCTCGACCGCCTCCAAGAGCACTTAGGCCAGGAGAAAACTCTTTTCCTTTTCGCAGAAAACATCTTGCCCTCGTCCCTCTCATAACGGTCGCGAAGGCAGGCAATGAGCCAATCACGGGCTGCCTCGATTAATGTCTAGCATTTCCATCGACTACATAGTATACTTCCGAAATTCCGTCGGATATGCCACTTTCGTGGGGGTGGTCGGGGAGCGGCTCATGACCCTTGACGTAGAAGAGGCTGGCGCACTCCCGAAGACCGCAGCATTCCCGAACGGATTTGATCTGTCCCTCCCCAGCACTTCATCCGTGGGCTGATGCGATAAACCGAAATCGCCATCGGCCCACGGACTGAATGCTTCTTTCTTGCATGGAAATGAGGTGGGTGGCCAATGCAGTTCAACTACTCTTGGGGAAAAACGCGCAACGATCTATTAGCCGGCATCACCGTCGCCGCCGTCTCTTTGCCACAAGCCATGGCTTACGCGCTCATCGCGGGTGTCGACCCGCGCTTTGGGCTGTATTCCGCCATCGTGGTCACTCTCGTCGCCTCGATCTTTGGTTCGTCCTCCCACTTGATTAACGGTCCCACGAACGCGATTTCGCTCGTGGTATTCAGCGCCCTCGGGTTTTTCAATTCGGACGCGCGGCTCGAAGCCTACCAGGCCATGTTCCTGTTGGGAATCATGATTGGCTGCATCCAGATTCTCATCGCGATATTCAAACTCGGAGATCTCACCCGCTATATCTCCGAGTCCGTCGTAATCGGCTTCATGGCCGGGGCCGGCACTTTGGTGGGCCTCACCCAACTGGGAAACTTGACGGGTTTGCGTGATCGCGGAACCGGGCAGCAGCACGTGCTTTACCGCATTTGGCTCACGCTTAGCGCGGGCCACGTAAATCCCCGGGCCCTCGGCATTGGTGTGGGAACCATTGTTCTCGTCGTCCTGCTTAGATATTTGGCGCGTAAATATCGTCTGCCGCAATTCGACATGCTGATGGCCTTGATCGTTGCCGCGCTTGTCGCCGCCGCCCTCGGCTGGTCGAAGCCTGCGCTCGACGGCACCACCGTTATCTCTGTGGTGGGGAGCGTCCCGCGCAATCTGCCCGTGCCCCACATTCCTCGCATCCAATTCTGGTGGGTCAAGCAAATGTCGGGCAGCGCATTGGCCATCGCTTTTCTCGGACTCCTGGAAGCGTTGGCCATCGCAAAATCGATTGCCAACACTACGCGCCAGTCGCTCGACTACAACCGGCAATGTCTCGCTGAGGGTTTGGCCAATCTCACCGGAGGATTTTTCCAATGCTTGCCGGGTTCCGGCTCACTCACGCGCTCGGCTATTAACTTTCAAGCCGGAGCCGTGAGCCGCGTTTCCGGAGTCTTCGCCGCCGGAACAGTCGCACTCACGGTGGTCGCACTCGCGCCCTTCGCCCGGTACATTCCCAAGTCCGCTCTGGCCGGTCTGCTCTGCGTCACCGCCGTCCGCTTGGTCGATTGGAAGCGGTTGAGCTATGCCATGCGCGCCTCGCGCTACGACTCCCGTTTAGTCTTGGTAACGGCGTTCTCCGCGGTTTTCATCAGCGTCGAATTCTCCATCCTCATCGGGGTAGCGTTGTCGATTTTGATGTTTGTTCCCCGCGCCGCGTCGCTTCGTTGGAACCAGTTGGTGGTGAGCAGTGACCGTGTAGTCCGGGAACGCCTACCCGAGGACCGGCCTTGCACGGCGATGTTGCTCTACGATTTGGAAGGCGAATTGTTCTTCGGCGCGGCCCCGGAATTGGACCGCTGCTTCGATCACTTAAAGCAGCGCACCGAGGACGAAGACATCCGTTATGTCATATTGCGCCTCAAGCGTACGCGCAATCCCGACATGGTCGCGCTGGAACGCTTCGACCATTTTCTGCATGACATGGAAGCGCGCGGAGTAACCGTGTTGCTTTGCGGCGTTCGTCCCGGTTTTGCGAAGGGTATGGCAAACCTGCGGTTTTATGATTGGCTGCCTGCCGATCGCGTTTTCCCTGAAGAACCAGAAAAGTTTTCTGCCACGCTGAAAGCCGTCCGCCACGTTTATGAACTCCTGGAAGATAATCCCTGCGACCATTGCATGCAGGCAGAGTTTGCAGGAACTGACCAGCAGCCTCTGTATTACCTGGTCTAGCTGGTGGGTTCAGTGGTGGCTGCCCAGCGGGCGGACGACATATACTCTAGTGCGTTAATGGGCTATGAAGGTTGTCGCGAGGAGGTCATCTCATGCTATGGAAGACTGATCCAACGTTTTATCCCTCCCCCAAGCTTGCCATGCAGGCACCGGGGGAGAAGCTGGCCTATGTGGCCGCTTTGAATGCCAACGGCGGCAATCATCCTGACGCTCTGATCGTCGTCGACGTGGACCGCGAGTCGGACAAGTACGGTCAGATCGTGGGTCGCGTAGAAATGCCGAATGTAGGGGATGAACTTCATCATTTCGGGTGGAATGCTTGCAGCTCCGCCTTATGCCCCTATGCTCCGCACCCGCATGTCGAACGGCGTTATCTGATTGTTCCTGGCCTGCGCTCGTCACGCATCCACGTGATCGATACCAAGGACAATCCGAAGCAGCCGAAGATTGTAAAAGTGATCGAGCCCAAAGATGTCGCGGAAAGGACCGGTTACAGCCGTCCGCACACGATTCACTGCGGGCCCGACGGCATCTACCTGAGCGCCCTGGGCTCGCCCAGCGGCGATGGTCCTGGCGGAATCTTTGCTTTGGATCACTACAACTTCGAGCCCCTCGGTCGGTGGGAGGTCGAACGCGGCCCGCAATACTTTGGCTACGATTTCGCGTGGCACTTAGGCTACGACATCGCGGTCACCAGCGAGTGGGGCACGCCAAACATGGTTGAAAACGGAGTGAATCCTGAACTGCTGCTGGGTGGCAAGTACGGGCACAACCTGCATATATGGGATCTCCGCAAACGACGTCATCTGCAAAGCCTGGACCTGGGCGCGGAACAACAGATGGTTCTCGAGTTACGCGCCGCGCACGATCCAACCAAGGCTTACGGTTTTGTCGGCGTCGTCGTTTCTCTGAAGGATCTTTCCAGTTCGATCTGGCTGTGGCATCGGCCCAAGGGAGGATCGAACGGAAGGTCAAACGGAAAGTTTGAAGTGAAGAAAGTGATTGAGATCCCCGCTGAACCAGCCGATCCGAGCCAGCTGCCTCCGCTGTTGCAGGGCTTCAAAGCTGTGCCGCCTCTGCTCACCGACATCAATCTTTCTGTGGATGATCGATTTCTGTACGCTTCTTGCTGGGGCACCGGAGAAATGCGCCAGTACGATGTCTCCGATCCTTTTAATCCCAAGCTAATCGGGTCGGTACACGTTGGCGGCATCGTTCGTCGCGCCTCTCATCCTGCCAGGCCGGGCGAGCCGTTGAATGGCGGTCCGCAGATGGTGGAAGTCAGCCGCGACGGACGCCGCGTCTATTTCACCAACTCGTTGTACGCCGCATGGGACAAGCAGTTCTATCCCGAGGGCATCCGGGGCTGGATGGTTAAGCTCGATGTTCCGCAAGACGGTGGCATTCAGCTCGATCGCAGCTTATTTACCGAGTTCGGCGATCTCCGGCCGCATCAAGTCAAACTGCAGGGTGGCGACGCTTCGTCTGACTTTTATTGCTATCCATGAGTTGCAACTGACAATGAGTTACAACTGACAATGAATCACGACTGGCCCTGGATTGCCCTGGCCCTTCTCGGGGCTTACCACGGTCTGAATCCCGCCATGGGCTGGCTGTTTGCGCTGGCCCTTGGCCTGCAAGAACAGCGCCGGTCCGCGGTTTTCGCCGCCCTCCTTCCCCTTGCTCTCGGACACGCCGCCGCGATCACGCTGGCGATTCTCATCCTGCGCTTCGTTCAGCATTTTCTCCCAATGAATATCCTGAAATGGGGCGTCGCGTTATTTCTCTTCGCGCTTGGCGTCTATCGACTCTTCCGCGCGAGTCATCCGCGTGGTGCTGGCATGCGAGTCGGAGGTAGGGATCTTTTCGCTTGGTCCTTCCTCATGGCCTCCGCCCACGGTGCGGGTCTGATGCTCCTGCCAATTCTGATGGCTCGACCGATGTCTTCGATGACGCACAGCATGGTGGGAGGCGCGGCCGCAGTCTCTTCTTCCTTGAGCGCGTCTTCGCTTACTGCAACGACGATTGGATTCGCAGTGCTCATACACACCGCAAGCATGTTGGCCGTGGCGGGAATTCTTGCGGTCGTGTTTTTCGAAACCTATGCAAAAGTTGGCTTGCGGCTGCTACGGCACACCTGGCTCAACTTCGACCTGCTGTGGGCAATCGCTCTGTTGGGGGCAGGATGCGTGCTTCTGTTTTTCTGATCTCGGCCTACCCTGATCGAGGCAATTCTTTGCCCGGACCCGCGTCCCTCGGGGCAGCAGGGCTTTCAACCGCAGAGCGGAGAACTGAGGCTGCCGGTTGCGATCTCACCTCCCATCGTGACGCAGGTCATAAATTCAGGGGGCATTTGCACCGGGAGAGCTCGATCCGCCTTTTTACACTGCGTTCAATCCAGCGAGTCTATCGAGAGATCGAGTCTGTTCTTTTTTCATGCAGTATTCATGCTCGCGTGACGTTCGCGTAACAGCATTACACTATTGTAATGCGTTCCCAGGTTTTCGACGCAGACTGAGGGGTTTGAACCAATGAGACTATCCCGGAGTCTTGGCACCGTCCTTGCACGTAGAACGACGGTCTTCCTTATCATTCGTTTGCTGATTTGCATCCCCTTGGCAGGATGCCTGGGCTGCCCTTTGCTCTTGGCCCAAAACGTGGTATTGACCGGCGGCCTTAGTGGCCGGGTCACGGATCAGAGCGGAGCCGTGATTCCGGGAGCCACGGTGGTGGCGCAGAACCTGGCCACCGGCGTGAAAGTCACTGGCGAAAGCAACCACGAGGGACTTTACCGCTTTCCCTCCCTCATGCCCGGCACCTATTCCGTTGTGGCCAATCTGAAGGGCTTTCGAGAAGTCCAGGCCTTGGTGCGAGTGCTCGTCGGGAACACGACTTCGCAGGACATCAAGCTTCAGGTGGGAGCGAGCCTAGACGCAGTTCGGGTGCAGGGGACGACTTCGCTGCTGCGGCCGGAAGAATCCTCGCAAAGCAGCGTGATGGAGCATTCGTTGATCGAAGAGCTTCCGCTCAATGGACGGCGCTACACCGATTTCATGGTGCTCTCCCCGAATACCGCTTATGACGGCGATACCGGCCTGGTGAGCATCGCCGGCCAACAGGGTGGAGAGGATTCCGGCTACGCCAACGGCAATGGCTCGAATGCTTTCACCGTCGACGGCAGCAACGCCACCAACAATTATTTTGCCGACATCATTGGCCGCTACCGCATTCCTTATTTATATGGCGAGAACGCGATTCAGGAGTTTCAGGTCTCGGTCAGCCCCTATTCGGCGGTCTACGGAGGTGGAGCGGGCTTCGTGAATGCCGTGACCCAATCGGGCAGCAATACGCTCCACGGGAGCGCGTTCTACTACAACCGGAACTCGGCGACCGGAGCCAACGATGCCATCGACGAAGCCGCCGGCTTTCCGAAGCCGGAGGATAATTTACAGCAGTTTGGCGTGGGCGTGGGCGGGCCGATCCAGCGCAACAAATTATGGTTCTTCGTGGATTACGAGCAACAGTTGCGCAACAATCCGATTTCTGTAATCAACTCGGCTTTGGCGACGGACCCGGCAAACCTTCCGGCTTTTCTAACGGCTAATTTTGGAATTCCAGCGGGAACGACTTTGCCCGCGCCGAACGGTCCGTTGCCACTGCCTGGTGCCGATGCCTCCGCAGATCCGACCAACCCAGTGTACTTGCAGCAAGTGTCGAACGTAGTGAATGCCTTGAACTCCAATCTGGGTCAGAAGGCCAGAAAGCGCAACGATTGGGTCATTACGCCCCGCCTCGATTATCAGGCGACTCCCGGCGACAGCCTATTCCTCAGCTTGAACTTCAACCACTTTAGTTCGCCCGGCGGGGTCATCACCGATCCAACCGTTGGAAATTATGGATTGCAAACTCTGGCGGATGCTTACGTGCACACCTTCCAGGCCAGCCTGGGATGGACGCACTCGTTCTCCTCAAGGCTGCTGAACGAGTTCCACCTGAGCACTTCGCAGGACAATGAGCTTTCCACTCCCACCGGTTTGGCCCCCAATACTCCAACGGTGATCCTCGATAGTCCGGCGGCTTTCGTTCTGGGGAATTCTCCTTTTTCCATTGGAAAAGTTTTTGAACGGCAGTATTCGCTGGCCGACCGGATTGATTTCGTAATCGGCAAGCATACGCTGCAATTCGGCTTCGACTATAACCGCGCCCGCGACGCCGATACCGAGGATGGCGGCGCCGACCCGAATGAAGCCGTCGATTTCGGCTCGCCTCTGGGCAGTTACGAATTTTCCAACCTCGAAGCTTTTGCGCTAGGCGAATACAACAATTTTAGCCAGGCTGCGGGGAACCCAACTTTTTCTTTCGCCGTGCCTTATTACGGCTTCTATGTGCAGGATTCCTTTCGCGCATTGCCCAGCCTGACCCTCGATTTAGGTATCCGCGAGGATTTCCAGGTTTATCCGCAACCGGCCGAGAACCCCGCGTTTCCCCTCACCGGGCAGTATCCCAACCAGTTCAAGCGCATCGCTCCGCGATTTGGATTTGCCTGGCAGCCCGCCGCGAAAACCGTAGTGCGCGGAGGCTTCGGCGATTTTTACACCAACATGAACGGGCTCAACTACCGCAACGCGGTGGTATCGAACGGCCTGCCGTCGCAGCAGTCCGAGGTCAGTGCCAGCTACAGTACGGGTCCGCCGAATCAGCAACTGCCGGCGTTTCCCAGCATTCTTCCCGCAAGTTCCCCGCTGTTCTCCGCGTCCCCGGACATTTCCTTAATCTCTCCCCAATTCCGCGTGCCCTACATTTTGCAGGCCAGCTTGCAGATTGAACGGGAGATTTCCGAAAACACAACCGTCAGTATCGGCACCATGTGGAATCACGGCGTACATCTTCTCTCGGGCAGCGCCTACGACGCGAACCTGATGCCGTTGCAAGGCACAACAAATTACATCGTATGCCCGCCCAATACAATGACCGTGCCCTGCAGCGGCCCCAGCATCACGCTTCCTAATATGGATAATGGCCTGCTCTCTGAAGGCCGCATCAATCCCAACTTGGGGCAGATCAACGAACTGATCAGCCCCGCGCAAAACTACTACAACTCTTTCTTTGCACAGTTGCAGCACCGCATGACCAAGACGCTTTCGCTGCAACTGTCCTACACCTTCGCCAAAAGCATCATGCTCGACGGCATGGACTTCAACAACCAGTTTGATTTCAGCAACACGCACGCACCTTCCCTGCTCGACCAGCGTCATCGCATCAGCTTTGCCGGCGTCTATCGGCCGGGCCTGGAAAGATTCACGGAGTCGGGCACCGGGCGCGCGCTGCTCGCGCACTGGGTTCTCAGCAGCGTCATGGAGTTTTCCTCCGGTCGTCCTTACGCTGGGCTGTTGAGTCCCGCATGCACCACCACCTCAAGGCTCCCGGTGAATCATCCTCTATCCATCGACTCCATCAACTGCGATGGTGCGGATGGAAATCTGAACGACACCGCCTTCAATCAGGACACGGCGAACACCGCGGGCGGGATCAACGGCGCTGGCCCCACGCCGGGAATCGGCTTGAATTCTTTCTACGGCCCCTGGCTGGAGCGGATCGACCTCGGCTTGGCGCGCAGCTTCGCCATCCGGGAAGGCAAGGAACTGCAAATTCAGGCGCAGGCCTTCAATTTGTTCAACCACTCCAATTACTACGTGCAGAACGGCGACGGCGTCAACCAACTGCAATACAACCCTTATGGAACCCAGCAAGGGAAATATCCCTGTGGCGATGGAGTATCGCTACAACAAACCTGCTTCCTGGTCCCCAACACGGGCCCAGGAAATTTCGGAACGCTGCAGGAGATCAGCCCCAACGGCCTCCCCCGCGTCTTCCAGTTTTCGGCAAGATTTAGCTTTTAGCCTGGCTCGGATCAACCTTAAACAACTTCAACCTTTCCGAATGCGCGCAGACCAACCAGCACGATACAGGCGGACCAAGTATGAGAATTCTAGTCATCGAAGATGAAATCAAAACCGCCAAGTTTCTGAAGAAGGGATTAAGCGAGGCGGGTTTTGTGGTCGACGTCGCGGCAGACGGCGAAGACGGCCTGCACCTGGCGCAAGAAATGGAATTCGATTTACTCATTCTGGATGTGATGCTTCCCAGCCTCGATGGCTGGCAGGTTCTCAGCCGCTTGCGGCAGGCCGGCAAGACGGTGCAAGTCCTGCTTCTCACCGCGCGCGACGCCATCCACGAGAGAGTGCGGGGTTTCGAATTGGGCGCAGACGATTATCTGGTAAAGCCGTTTGCTTTCTCCGAATTATTAGCGCGCGTGCGCTCGTTATTGCGCCGGGCCTCGCCACGCGTCCAGGAAACTCTCCGTATGGCCGACCTTGAAATCGATCTCTTGCGTCAACGCGCCACCCGCGCCGGCCAAAGGCTGGAGTTGACTTCCAAAGAGTTTCTTCTCTTGTCTCTGCTGGCGCGGCGCGCCGGAGAAGTCCTCTCTCGTACCTTAATCGCAGAGTCGGTCTGGGATATGAACTTCGACAGCGATACCAATGTCGTCAACGTCAACGTGCGCCGGCTGCGCAGCAAAGTTGACGATCCCTTCTCGCTCAAGCTGATTCGCACGGTGCGGGGCGCCGGCTATGTCCTGGAATCTAGCCACTAGCCTCGCTCCCGCCTCTCGTCTTTGGAGGACTTTAGCTTTCCGGCTAACCGCCGGATATGCGCTCGCCGGATTGTTTCTGGTGTTCGCGGCGACGGCAAGCCTTTATCTGGTGCTGGTCACGGAGCTGGAAAGAAGCACGGATTTATTTCTCGCCGACAAGATCAACGTCCTCCGCACCATGCTCCGGGAGCGCCCCAACGACGGGGACGCCCTGCGCGAAGAAGTGGAGCTGGAATCGGCGGCGCGGCGGTACGAGCATTTCTATATTCGTCTGCTGGATGAAAACAACGCCGAGCTCCTGGCCACGCCCGGCATGACCGAGCAATTGGATCTGACGCAGTTTGCCGCTCGGATTCAGAGCCATCCTGACCGAACTGTGGCCATGCAAGGAAAGCAAGGGCAGGTCTTTCGCATTGCCAGCGCCGCGGCGGCAGTAGGCTCTCCCCCCACGCACACTGTCACTATTCAAATTGCGATTGACATTGCGCAGAAAGAAGAATTGCTGGCCCGCTATCGCCGTTGGTTTTCCGGAATTCTGCTGGCAACGTTCATCATTTTCCCGCTGGTCGGATATCGGGTCGCCCGCCATGGCATTCGGCCCGTAGAGGAAATGGCGGCCACCGCTGGCCACATCAGTTCGACCAACCTGCGCGAGCGCATCCATGCCGAGGGATATCCGTTCGAGCTGGCATCCCTGGCTGGCACCTTCAATAGAATGCTGGATCGCCTGGAGGAGTCCTTCGAAAGGATCTCCAGATTCTCCGCTGATATCGCGCACGACCTCAGGACCCCAGTGAATAACATTCGTGGCGAAGCTGAAGTGGTTTTGGCTCGTGGACGAACCGTGGACGAATATCGCGACGCGCTTGGGTCCTGCCTGGAAGAAGCCGTGCGTTTATCGAATCTCATTAGCGACCTCTTATTCCTGGCTCGGGCAGATAGTCCATTAACCTCTTTGCGCCGGGAGCGCGTGGACGTAGGCGAGCTATTGGGCGGCGTGCGCGAATACTATGAAGCTTCGGCGGCGGATGGCGGAATCTCGCTCACTACCGCTGTCGGCACCGAGCCCGTAATCGCGGAACTGGACCGCACCCTAGTGCAGCGCGCGGTGGGCAACCTGGTCTCGAACGCCGTGGCCCATACGCCACCAGGAGGGTCGGTTGTGCTGGCAACCAACGGCGAAAGTGCCGCAGTTCGCATCGAAGTCTCCGACACAGGCATTGGTATTCCCCCAGAAGCGCTGCCCAGAGTATTCGATCGTTTCTTCCGCGTCGATCCGTCGCGTTCCCAAGCATCGGGGGGAACAGGCCTTGGACTCGCAATCGTGCAGGGCATCGCGCTGCTGCACGGCGGAAATGTGGAAATCGCCAGCCAACCGGGACAAGGAACCCGAGTCACTCTCCGCATGCCGGTCTCCGCCGCGGAATCAAGATAGACGAAGATGACAAGAATGTAATCCAGCCGTCATGTTGGCGTCCGTTTCGACTCCTTAAACTTCGATGGAGAAAAGAGAACATGGTTTTCATGTTCTTTTTCCAGGGCTCAACATGCCAGCCTGGCGAAGGGCATGCCGGGGCCGTTTCAGGAAACGGAACGCACCAGGTGCCAACGTCTCCCCAGCCGTCCATCTTTGCGTTTCCTCAAGCGACCTCATAATGCGCAGCCGATTCCGCGTTGCGTGAGCATAAAGGAGAACCACAAGTGCCTCGAAATCATTCCCAGATCAAGAATCTGCTCCTCGGATTGTTGGCTGCGGCCCTGAGCTTTACCACCCTGGCCGCTGCTCAGTCCACAGAGTTCCCGACCTACACGCCCGGTATGAACCAGTACGCGAGCACGGGCCCGACCTACACGGCACCCTTGACCTACCCATGGGTCGTCAGCGATGGCGCGATCATCACCCCCGCCGGCACCCAAGTCTACCTCGGCATCACCACCCGGGCCAAGGCAATCGCACTGAACCCCACCGGCAATGGAACTGCGGCCGTCCTTCAAATGGGTGCCCCACAATCCGTCTCGATTTTCTGCGTTGCCGTTGCCGGCTGCGACAGCGGGGCCTACACCCAGGGCCAGGTCATGCAGAACTACATTCCGTCCAAGACCAACAGCGGTAGCTCTATGGGCATCACCTATACCCCGAACGGCGCGTACCTGCTGTTTAGCCAGGACGGCGGCTACGGCCCGGCTTACGTTGCCATGGCTAGTGTCAATGCGACGACCGGCTTGCTCTCCAATTACGCTGAGGTCAGCGTTCCGCTGGACGCCAACGCCGGCGGCTATCTGACCAACGTTACCTGCTATCCATATATCGGCTATCCGAATCCTCCGTCAGGCAGCCCTCCGGGGACTACTGGCAGCATTGAAATCCCCTGCGGCCAAACCGTCTCGCTGGTATCCGATGGCGCGCCCACTTCCTACCCGATGGGCATCGCGATTGCGCCGAATGGCAATACTGCTTATGTAGTGCTCGACAACAACGACACGATCACCAGCATCAACCTGACGGGAACCCCGGTGGAGGGTGCGGAACTTCGCGTCGGTCAGGTCCCGAACAACATCGTGATCAACAGCGCCGGCACTTATGCCTACGTTGCCAATGAGGCTGGAAAGATTCCTACCGCGAGCTCATTCCAGGGATACTCAAACGGCACTCCGGTCGTCGCCGTCAAGCCGACTGGCTCCACGAGCGATGGCACGATCTCCGTGGTGAACCTGTCCACCTTCGCAGTCAGCAAAACCATCACCGTCGGTCTGCACCCGACGGGCATGGCCTTCTGGGGCACGAACCTGTTGGTCGCCAATGCCTATGACGACACCATCTCAGTTATCAACACGACCACCAATACGGTAACGTCGACGATTAAGCTCGATCCCTACTTGACTGGGCTAGGGGTCACAGTGCCGGGCGGACTGGTCACTGGCGTGGGGCCAAATGCGATTGCCGTCGATAACTCCGACAATGCCTATGTCGCGCTCTACAATGCCAATGCGGTTGCTGTAATCGATCTGAACACCTCCGTCGTCTCGGGCCTGATCCCGACCGGCTATGCGCCGAGTTCGGTCGTGTTCGACGCGACGGACAATGAGCTGCTCGTTGCCAACGACAAGGGCCTCGGCACCGATGGCTATGGAGTGGCACCGCCTCCCACTAATACCTTCGAGAATTCGTACGCTAAGGACTACACCGTGTACGATTTCAACACCCACCAAGACCTCGGCACGGTGAGCATCATTCCCATTGCCAGCTTGAACCTGTCGGCGATGACGACGCAGGTCACTCAGAACAACCATTGGGATCTCACCGCAAACATCAGAGCTGCCTCCGGTGGCAGCAAGAACGCCGCGCCGGTCGCAATTCCCGCCAAGATCGGTTCGCCTTCGCTGATCAAGCACGTCTTCCTGATCATCCGTGAAAACCGCACCTACGATCAGATCCTGGGCGACGTGACCGCCGGCAACGGCGACGCCTCCCTGGCAGTCTTCGGCGATAACTCGCCCCTAGCCGGCAACGCAACCTATGACCCCGCGGGTTATACGGTGATCACGCCCAACGCTCACTCGCTGGTGCAGCGCTTTCCGCTACTGGACAACTACTACAACCCGAGCCGGCAGTCGGCGGACGGTCACAACTGGATCGTTCAGGCCATGGCTCCTTACTCCGACGACATCCAGTCGCCGGACTGGCTGCGCGACTATCCTTCCAACGGCGGCGATGCAATTGCCTACCAGAAGGCCGGCCACTTGTGGGACGCAGCTGTGAAGGACAAGGTTTCGTTCCAGAACTATGGCGAGTACATCGAGTACAACACGTTCTTACAACCCAGTAACTCGACCGCCGAGCCGCTCTGGATCGACTTCTACAACGACATTACCTGTTACGAAGCTGGCCTCGAGCCCCAACTCTACAACTACAACACGGTGGCTTCGCACTCGCCGCTGCCGAACCTGATTGCCAACACCGTCCAGAACTACCCGCAGTTCGACCTGGGCATCCCAGACCAATTCCGCTTCGATATCTGGAATGAATACTTCCAGGCCCAAGTTGCGGCCGGTACCGTTCCCCAGTTTGAGATGATGTGGATCAGCTCCGACCACACCGGCGGCCCTCCGGCCGCAATCGCCATGCAGGCCGATAACGACTTAGCCCTCGGCCGCTTTGTCGATGCCATCAGCCACAGCTCGATTTGGTCCTCTTCGGCGATATTCGTCACGGAAGATGATGCGCAGACCGGCGTCGACCACGTCGACGGTCACCGCAGCCCCGGTTACGTCATCAGCCCCTACGTGATCCAAAGTTCCGGAGACGGCCCCTACGTTGACAGCACCTTCTACACGCAAGTCAACTTGACCCGAACGATCGAGCAGATTCTCGGCATCAAGCCCATGAACCAGAATGATCTTGTGGCTTCGCCGATGAGTACGCTCTTCCTCGATAACCCACCGGCGGACAATTTCCTGCCGTGGACGCACGTGGCGGCCGGATTGCCGCTGACCTACGAAGTGAACCAGACTCCAACTCAGACCTTGCCTGCCTCGTGTAGCGCGGCCGTCAAGGCGCAGGCAAAGCCTCAATCCATGCGCAAGGAGAGCCCTGCGGTCAAGTCTCTGCGAGCTGGATGGATGGCAAAGAAGGCGGAGATCTTCGCTGGCAATTATCAGCGGCCAGACGTCGAAGACGCCGACACCGTGAACCACCTGGATTGGTATGAATCCACCGGGTTTACGCGCCCCTTCCCGGGCGAGAAGGCCGTTCGCCCCGCGAGCGACTTCAACCGCCCGGCACCAAACAAAGTTGACGACGACGACTAATATTCGTCCCAACCAGAACCGCCCCCTCCCCGGTGAACCGGGGAGGGGGTTTTTCATTGTTCCAAACCAAAGTCCCCGCCGACCATATCGGGCGCTGTCGTGTGCTGTCGTTTGGGTACACGCAAGGGGCAGCGACATGCTTCAGACCAGCATAAATACTGCCCCTCTGTTATCACTCACGCACTTTCTGTGGCGCTCCGCTAACAGTCGAAAATGAGAGATCGCATGGAAGAGGTCGTCGGTTCGATCCCGGCCAGGTCCACCAAATTCCATTCTCTCCCTGTGTCCTGGAATGATCTGGATCCGAAGTTCGAAATCGCATTAGGTCGAACTGTAGTTAAGGATGACTTGCATCTCCGCGTCCACACCAATTCCGAGATGATCCATGTGAAAGACCAGGAAATCTCCAGCGTTGAGAGTCAGACCTGGGTGCGCACTCGCATGGCGCGAGGTCGCCGAGGCCGTTCCATCCGCGGGAACCCACGTCTTCAGAATAATCGCGAGGAATTCGTCTTGGGACGGGTTGGCGTTAAAGTTGAGGTTCAGGCCGCTAGGGTTAACCGGCGTCAGCGATCCGAAGTCAGGGCTTGCGGGGAAGTTATTGTAGGCGGGTGCGCCGGCGACAATTGTAGGGGGCGCTTGACGAGAGACTCCGCCGCTGCACAGCACCTCGGCGAAACCGGCTGCGGTGCTGCTCAGAATCATTGCCGCAACGTCCATGTCGACAGCATTCAACACCATGTTGCTGAGCACCTTGAAATAGACATCCGCCCCGTTCCCATTCAGGTTGATAATCTCCCACCCGAAACCCGCGGATTTTGGCTGGCTTGGGGAAGCGGCCTCAGTTGCTCCGGATGTAGCACAGCCTTGCGTCGCCAACGCCCCGCCGACAGCCACGCCCCCCATCAGGAAATCTCTTCTGCCATTGCTTGAAGACAAGTTCCGCAGCCGCTGCCTCATCATGTAGTTTGTCCACCTCAGGAGCGCTTAGCGTCCGATCGGTCGAATTTCGGAGCCCTGGAGTTCGGAACCCTGGAGTCGATGCCGACTCGCATTCAATCGAATTTACCATTAGGAACGCAACTTCCATTTTATAAACAGAATGGAGTACAAGCTCCTAACTCGCCACCTCACTCATCAGCGCCATCAAATTCCCCTCCGAATCACGGAAGAAGGTCATCCACAAATCGTGCGTCGGCATCTTCGCGATCACATGCGGCTCATCCTCGAACTGCACTCCGCTCGCTTTCATCTTCCGAAAGGCCGCCTGAATATCGGGCACGGCAAAATACAAAATCGAGCTGGGATGATCGAACTCCGGCTCCGTCGGCCGCTCCAGCATCAGCCGCACTCCGCCGCAGTCGAAAAATGCCAGCCCCGGCGGAGCTCTGAACAGCAGCTTCAGCCCCAGCACATTTTCGTAAAAAGCCGCCGCCCGTTCCACGTCTTTAATATTGATCGCGATCTGTCCCACCCGACTGATTCCGACCCCATCTGCGCTCACTTTCCGTAGCCTCCTCGGCGCTTGTTAGTCCTGCCAATATAACTGATACCCGATCTTTGCTCTGTTCGTTCTCGTAACAAATTCCTGATTCCTGCTTTTCTTCCTTTCTATGCGCTCATATTCGCGGCGGGGTTCTTCCCAGCTTCCACCGGGGCCCCTTTCTGTCGAATGAAACGTTGCGCCCCATTCGGTCACTACTCTTAGACCGCGATTGGGCGATTTTCGTTGACCCGTTGACGCGTTGACCCAGAGAGGAAAATTCGGCCATGGCCATCCGCAAGCTCGACCAACACCCTGACGACGCCAAGAACATCCACATTAAATCCGACCCAACGCGAATCGACCCCTTAAAGCTAAAGCTGGGCAAAGGCGCGCCGCGGCATGACCCGCGCACTTTGCTGTTCGCCGCTTACACCACGGCCGCTCTGCCGGCGCCTCCGGCCAAACTCGATCTTGCCACCAAGGTTGGCGCCGCGTGGGGCATGATGGAAAACGATCAACTCGGCGACTGCACCTGCGCCGCCGCCGGCCACCTCATCATGGAGTGGACGAAGAATGCTCAATCCACGATGGTCACACCCACAAATGACCAGATTGTCGCCGCCTACTCCGCCATCACCGGGTACAATCCGCAGACTGGAGCCAATGACAATGGCGCGGTCGAGGTCGACGTGCTGAACTACTGGCGGCAGACTGGTATCGCCGGCCACCAGATTCAGGCCTACATGGCGCTCGAACCGTCGAACCATCAGCACGTGATGGACGCGGTCTGGATCTTCGGCGGCTGCTACATCGGACTGGCACTGCCCAAGAGCGCGCAGGCCCAGACCAGCAATAAAAAGATATGGTCGGTGCCGCCGGCAGGCACCAGCGGCGACGGCAAACCCGGCTCCTGGGGCGGACACGCCGTTCCGGTAGTGGCTTACGATTCCCGCAGCCTCACCGTCGTCACCTGGGGCGCCCTGCAAACCATGACCTGGGGTTTCTGGGCGGCCTATTGCGATGAGGCGTATGCCATTCTCAGCCCGGACTATCTGGCGAAAAAAGGCGGCGACCTGGTTACTCCGGAAGGCTTCAATCTAGCGCAGTTGCAAGAGGATCTGGCGGATCTGAAGTAGACGATGGAAGCCGGGAGTGAGCCAGTCCTCGTCGGGCTGGCCCATCTCCTCGAGTAATTGGAAGGAACGCATGGACGTTTTCGGAAATGCGCTGGACACCATTATCGTGGGAGCCTTGGCGCTTCCCTGGGTGCTGCTTGCCTATCATCTATTTTTTCAGGGTGCGCAGCCTTTCGCTCCAGAACCAGTTCAAGCCGGTCACCCTGCAACCGATCCTTACAAGTCTTCCGACACCAAGCCGGAAGTGAATGACTTCTATCTTCGCCTTAGAAAGCTCCTTGCATGGGTCCGCAGCCCGAGCGAGGCGGCAATCGCCGGCGTTTTGCTTTTCGCCCTCGCGTATTTCCTCGGCTCGGCCATCTCCCGCATCGCGCAGGACTTCTCGGACGACGACGACCTCTACCTTCACGTCCCAATACAAAATTTGTGGCTCCGCTTCCCCACGGTCACCGAAACCAGCATCCTGACCAATGTCTACTGTCGTGAGCGCGAGTTGCTCCAGCCGTGCGATCAGCACATCGGCATTCTCATCCGTCCAAAAACCGGCGATCAGTGGAAGGCCAGGCTTTCGATTGAGCAAACCGCCACCGACCTTTTTCATACCCAGGAAGCCGCTGCCTTGCTAAAAGGGACGGACGACATCGAGCGGCTTCGCTTGTACCATGACCAGATCATGGTCCTGCGCGGTGGCAGCTTCGACTGTCTTCTGGCCTTCTCCTTGGCGCTGTTCTGGTGGTGTACAAAGGTTGACTTCAAACCATCCTGGCTGGCGCGCGCACTGCCGGCAGCCGTCTTCGCTTCCTATTTTGTCCTGGGATCGGTTGCCTGCTTCAACCATTTCCAGCGTAATTTCAGCGAGCCACCCTATATGGAGTTCACTTTGCTCGGCCTGGCCCTGGCGGGCGGTTATGTACTGTTACGCGGAAGGTCAAGTCGGCAGAAATCAGACACCTTGCATCGTGAGAAAGCCAGCCCGGACTGGCCTGGCAAAATCGGCGGCGGCTACGTCTTTCTCGCGCTGTTTCTCACCGTAACTGCATTCTTGGGATGGTGGGCCACACAGGAACTGTACGATCAACAGGTTATTTATTTCTCCCGCGCCAGTCAGACTCCAGCACAGCCCGCTGCGACTCAGCCACCCTCACAGGCTCACTGAGATTCCTATCCTCTTACGCCCAGTCAGAAATGGATTCGTCCGCATTTTTGGCATCCTCACCGGCTTTCCTCTTATCGTTTTGCCGGTCTTCTTCTGGGGGCTTGTCATAATCCTCCTGCCCGCCCACTTTTACCACCCAGCCCTCCTCTTCCGCTTCCCCCGCCAACTCTGAGGCGGACTCCATCAGCTTCTTGCGCGTCCGGGCCGTTTCCCGTTTGGCGGCCGCCTTCTGTGCCGCATACATCGCATCCAACGCAAGATTCGGATTGATTTGATTCGCATGCACCCGCATGCTGCCTCCTTTGCCGGCGGGCGTCTCACTGCCAGCGAGTCGCCGGCAGCCGCGCCCCTCCACTGCACTTTTGCATGAGAAAACCTAATTCTCCTCGTGCAATTGCTTTGCCAAAACGTCCCGGCAGAGCCCCAGTAACCACCTCAGTGCATGCTGCCCCAGTTCGGTTTAGAATATTCCTCCGTGCCTCTTCGAAGGATCTACATTCCGCTTTGCGCCTGACCCGCCGCAAATTCGCCCAGTCCGCTTTAGCCACGGGCGCCGTGGCCGCGTTGCCGGCCAGCTTGTTCTCGGCATGCAGTGTTTCCAACGCAGCCCGCACCGCCACTTCCGTCGCGCGCATTATCCCGCATGCGCAGGAGTTCGATTCCTCTTCTCTAATTACCTTTCCGAAGAATTTCTTCTGGGGCGCTTCCACGGCCTCGTACCAAATTGAAGGCGCATGGAAGGCAGACGGCAAAGGCGAATCCATCTGGGACCGCTTCGCGCACACTCCCGGCAAAATTAAAAATGGCGATACCGGCGATGTGGCCTGCGATTCCTACCATCGCTGGCGTGAAGACGTTGCCCTCGCGCGCGCCATGAATTTGAACAGCTATCGCTTCTCGATTTCGTGGCCGCGCATACAGCCATTGGGATCCGGCACAGCCAATTCCGCTGGCATCGATTACTACAGCCGTCTGATCGATGCCTTGCTGGGGGCGCGCCTCCGGCCCTTCGTCACACTCTATCACTGGGATTTGCCTCAGCCCCTCGAAGATGCAGGAGGCTGGCCCAGTCGCGATACCTGCTCGCGTTTTGCAGACTACGTTGAACTCATTGCCCGCGCTCTCGGCGACCGGGTTTCCGATTGGATGCTGTTCAACGAGCCCGCCGCCTTCACCTATCATGGTTATCTCGAGGGCATTCACGCTCCCGGACGGCACAGCGTCGTCGACTTTTTGCGCGCCTCCCACACCGTAAACCGCGCTCAGGGCGCGGGCTTTCGAGCATTGAAAGCGGCATGCCCGGCGGCGCGGGTGGGAAGCGCATTCAGCATGTCATCCTGTGAACCGGCATCAAACTCTGAAGATGACAAACTGGCCGCCGAGCGGGCTCATGCCATCACCAACCTGTGGTTTGTCGATCCCGCGCTCAAAGGACACTATCCCGAGGCGTTTACATTTTTCCCCGAAACCGTGATGGGCATTCAATCGGGCGATCTCGAGAGCATGCGCGCGCCACTCGATTTCATCGGCATCAATCTCTATTACCGGACCATCGCTTCGGCGTCCAGCGTGTTCGAGCGGCTGGCGCACACCCAGCAGTGGCTGTTTCCGGTAAAGATGATTGGCGGTCAGCAGGGCCCAAAGACCGATATTGGATGGGAAGTCTGGCCGCAGGCGATGTATGACATGATCATGCGCATCACGCGCGACTTCAACCGTCCGCAGATTGAGATTACCGAGAGCGGCTGCGCCTACAATGACGGTCCCGGAGCGAAAGGAAGGATTAACGATACTCGCCGTATCGAATATCACCGTAAATATCTTCAGGCAGTGGCGAGAGCCATGGCCGAAGGCGCCGACGTCCGCGGCTATCACGCATGGAGCTTGCTCGACAACTTCGAGTGGGCGGAAGGCTTCAGCCAGCGCTTCGGGCTGACTTACGTGGACTTCAAGACGCAGCAGCGCACCGTCAAAGAATCCGGCCGATGGTACGCGAAAGCGGCGGCGGCGAACCAGGTTGAAAGTGGAACTGGTCTTAGGTCTTAGGTCTTAAGCCGCGGCCTGCCCCCGCAGCCGGGTTCCCTACTTTTGCTTCATCACCAGTTCGCCGTTCTCCACTTCTAAGTCGCCAACGTAGTCCGGAAGCTTTAGCCGGTCGCGCTGCTCGGCCAGTTTCTGCTGCAACGCGGAATTCACCAGCGAAACCGGCACGTTCAGATCGCCCAGCTTGAATTCTGTCGGATCGAAGGTCGCGTATCCATCTCTGGCAGCGAGGTGGCCCGAGACCGTTACCCAGACATCTTTGCCCGCGACTTCGGTAAGAAATTGGCCGCGGACAACATCGCCAACGAAATTGATCCTTTGATCTTTAATCGTGGGGTCTCCACTTCCCAGAGTTGAATCCAAGGAAGGTTTCTGAGCACTTGTGCCCTTCGTTGCCCGATTCAACTCCGCGGCGACTTCGGCGGCGCTGAGATGCACCTCCGCTTTGTGGGGCGTACTCTCGAGCACGATTCCCTCACTCGAAGACCCGGTGGAGTAACTGTCACCCGCCAGGATTGGCGCTTGCTTCGCCGCCGTCTCGAAGTAGTCCATCTTCTGCTCAAAGGATCGAGCGTTGGCGGCAATGGCGGCCCGATTCTGCGGCTGCGCCACGGGCGTGGGCTTTTTCAGCACCAGCACCACGGCTACAACCGAGGCTCCGAGCATCGCGATGCTGAGAACGTTGCGGATTTTCATGATGCCTCCAGCGCTCAGCATCATGGTAGCTACGACAGAAACAAGGTATTAGATTACGTCCGTCATACGCCCGGTCTGAACTCCCGGTCAGCCCAGTTTCTTGTTCAGCAGCTCGTTGACTAACTGCGGATTGGCCTGCCCCTTCGAGGCTTTCATCACCTGGCCGACAAAAAATCCGATCATGGTAGTTTTTCCGGCGCGGTATTGTTCGAGCTGCTTGGGATGGGCCGCGATAATTTCGTCGATGATTTTTTCCAGCGCACCGCTGTCGGATGATTGTTGCGGGCGGCCTTCCGCCTCGTAGACTTCGGGAAAATCTTGCTTGCGCTCGAAGCAAAGGTCGTAAAGATCCTTCAACATTTTGCTCGAAATCGCGCCACTCTCGGCCAAGTCGGCAGAAACGGCTATGCCCTTCATCGAAATCGGAGATTGCTCGATCGACGCGCCCCTGGCCTTGAGCCGGCCCATCAGTTCGCCTTGCACCAGGTTCGCGACGCGCTTGGGACTCTTTGCAGCGTGGGCCGCCGACTCGAACTGATCGGCGAGCGACTTCGATGCCGTCAACACCTGCGCGTCATATTCCGTCACCCCAAATTCTCGTACGAAGCGCGCGCGGCGGGCTTCGGGAAGCTCGGGCAGAGTCCTGGCGATTTCCGCCTTCCACTTCTCATCCACCACCAACGGCAGCAAATCAGGCTCGGGGAAATATCGGTAATCATGCGCTTGCTCCTTCGAGCGCATGCTATAGGTCTTACCTTCGTGCGAGTTATAGAGCCGCGTCTCCTGCACGATCTTGCCGCCGTCGCGGATCACTTCGATCTGGCGGGCGATTTCATAGACCAGCGCCTCGCGGATGAAGCGGAACGAGTTCACATTCTTGATTTCGGTTTTCGTTCCCAACTCCTTCTGGCCGCGCGGGCGCACGCTCACGTTGGCATCGCAGCGCAGCGATCCCTCCTCCATGTTGCAGTCGCTCACGCCGGTGTAGAGAATGATTTCTTTCAGCCGGGTCAGATATTCATAAGCCTCATCGGGCGTGGCGAGCTCGGGCTCGCTGACGATTTCGATCAGCGGCACGCCGGTGCGGTTAAGATCGATGGCAGTTTTTTCGTCGGAGCCGGGAAAGCCCTCGTGCAGGCTCTTGCCCGCGTCTTCTTCGAGATGGACGCGGGTGATGCCGATCTTCTTCCGCTCTACCCCGCGTTCCTCTGTACCCTCCGGGTTAGAGAGTTTGACTTCAATAAACCCAAACTCGGCCAGCGGCTTGTCGTATTGCGAAATCTGGTATCCCTTGGGCAGGTCGGGGTAGAAATAATTCTTGCGGGCGAAGATCGATGTCTGATTGATGCGGCAGTTCAGGGCCATCGCCGCCAGCGTGGCGAACTCAACCGCCTTGCGATTCAGCACCGGCAACGCGCCGGGCATGCCCAGGCACACGGGACAAACATTCGTGTTGGGCGGCGCGCCGAAGCGGGTCGAACAGGAGCAGAAAATCTTCGTCGCGGTTAGAAGCTGGACGTGCACCTCGAGTCCGATGACCGGCTCATAGGCCGTGACGGCAGCGACGGAGGCGTCTGCGGTGGTCGACATGTTGGGATTATAAGGGTAGGGATAGTACGACAGGGATTCGATCACCTGCCCCGGTGAACCCGAGACAGTTGATCCAACCTTAGTATCTGCACAGCAACCCAAGAAACTGCTAACGACCGCCAACGAACACCGGCACCCGCGAGCTGGTTAATCTCGCTAATCGCCGACCACCGACGGACTAGGACGCGTCCATGGACTTGCACCCGCCGGCTCGTTTCCTGCCAAATTCATCTCAGTTTGCCGTATCATTTCCGACCACAGCAAATCGGGATTAGCCGTAAAAACCGTGTTCATGTCGGCCGGAAAAATGAACCACGAGCCCAATTCCACTTCCCGTCGCAGTTGGTCGACCTCCCATCCCGCACAACCCAGATACACCCGAAATGCCCCAGGATCAGGTTTGCTCGAAAGGGTTTGATCAAAGAGGGTCTTGTCGGAAATCAGATACACCCCACCAAAGACGTGCTCAGCTCCTTCGACTTTGGCCGGCGATTGCAACAATGCAAATACCTTCGGAGCTCCGACTGGGCCTCCGAGATAGACGGGATCGGACCGATCTTTCGCGCCCTTGAAGCCATGGGAGAGCGGGATATCCGTGCGCCGGTTGAGAATCAGTCCAACTACGCCTTTGGCGTCGTAATGAACTAACAGGACCACCGTTTTTGCAAAATGCGGATCCGCAAGGTCCCGGCTCGCCACCAGCAACCTTCCGACGCCCAGCTCATCAGCATTCTTAGATTGGATCCGAACCAAATCGGCGGGCGGCGCTTTTAGCTTGATTACCGATTGCTGACTCCGGAGGTCCAACGTTCCAGCAACGACCAAGGCGGCAATCGTGGTCAGCATGGTAAGGTAGGGCTGTTTCTGCCAAGACATGATTGCTCTCCTAAGGTGTGGCTTCCATCATCGACTTCGGTTGTAGATCGAGCGGTGATGAATATCACCAGATGCCGTGATGGCAGGTTTAAGGGAGCCGCAAAAACATTTCCCGGACAGCGGAGGGAGGCTCAGGACGAGGCCAAAACTGGGCGCCTCCATACGTTCCCGTTTTGGGAACGCTCTCTCTACATCTTCAACACAACACGGTCAGCACGCTATGTTCCAGTCCGACATTGTACGTACACTATTGTCATCACGCTATGTTCCGGTTGGAACATTGTACGTACAACACTGTCATCACAGTATGTTCCGGTTGGAACATTGTGCGAATTTCACCCGGAACCATGTCCCCACACGAGTTCATTTTTCCAGCGGAATTTCAAAATACATCAGCTCGGTGCCTTTGGCGTCATTGACGCCGGTGACGAAAATACGGGCGCCGGCTACCGGTGTGTCGACTCCTTCTACGTCGAAGAAAAGGAACCCGGACTGGGTATTGTGGGGCTCGACGGCTTTGGCGGCGAACTGCGAGGAGTCGATCTCGTCCATTTGTTTCTGGCTGAGCGTGCCCTTCACTTTTTTGTGCGGAACAGGAATGGGCAGCGGCGGCTCGGTGCCGGCGTGGGGATTGGTGAGGCGGCGCGAAATGTCTTCGGTGGAAATGGGCGTCAACTTCGCGCGGCCGGCGGTAGTCAGCGTGACCTGCATGTTGGCGATGGAGATGGGCTGGGCTCCGTCGTTGGTGATGATGAAGAAGATGGGCAGGATATCGTGCTCGCGAAAGTTGATGGAGAAAATCTTCGCCTTCTCGGGGGAGTCATAGGGATCGGCGGCGATGGCGACGTGCTCGCCGGCGTGATCGTCGTGCGCGGGATAGGTTTTTGCCGGGTGCGCCGCGGGCTTGGCGAAGTCCTTGGCGGCGAGAGACAAGGTCAGCATTAACAGCATGCATAACACAAACAGAACGCGGCGAAGCATTGGGTTGGGCTCAGGCTGCATGTACCGATTATAGAGGGACTGGTTTGTGCCGACTGTCCTCGGGCGATTTCCAATTTTCTTTGACTACGAAGGACACGAAGGCAGACGAAGGTCTTAGAATGGGTGCACTTGATCTCTTCTTTATACAGCTTCCTGTACAGCGTGGCGCTAGCGGCGGGAATGGTGTTGACGCTGCCTTACTGGCTCTTCCAGATGGTGCGCCACGGAAAATATCGCAAAGGATTTTCCGAGCGGATGGGGCGGGTTTCGGACCGCCTTCAATTGCCGGTAGAGGGCGAGTCTGCGATTTGGGTACACGCGGTTTCGGTGGGAGAGATGCTGGCGGTTGCGGGATTGGTGGAGGAACTTCGACAGCGGCTGCCGCAACTTAGGATTTTTATTTCTACCACCACCGACACGGGCCAGGCGCTGGCGCGCAAGCGATTTGGCGAGGCCAGCGTGTTTTACTTTCCCCTGGATTTCGGGTTTGCCATCCGTCCTTATTTGCGGGCGCTGAAGCCGCGGATGGTGGTGATCGCGGAGACGGAGTTCTGGCCGAATTTTCTGCGGCTGGCGCATGGCAGCGGGGCGCGCATCGCGGTGGTAAACGGGCGCATCTCCGATCGATCGTGGCCGAATTACCGGCGCTTTCGTGGATGGTTGCGGAAGCTGCTGGGCAACGTGGATTTATTTTTAGCGCAGACGGAAGAGGATGCGGCGCGGCTGCAGGATATTGGGGCGCCTGCGGAACGCGTGCGAGTTGCGGGCAATTTGAAGTTCGACATTCCTGTACCCACTCCGCCTGCGATCATTCACGAGGTCCGCAGCGCGCTTGCGGCAGGCCATGCGGGGCCGGTATTGGTGTGTGGCAGTACGGTGGATGGGGAAGAATCGCTGCTGCTGAAGGCCCTTGAGAATGTTCTGGTGCAGCACACGCGGGCGGTGATGATACTGGCGCCCCGGCATCCGGAGCGATTTGCGGCGGTGGAGGCGCTGTTGCAACAAATGTCGATTCGCTTCCACAAGCGGTCGGAGTGGAAGGCAGAGAGTCTCGCAGGCTGCGTGCTTTTGCTGGATACGATTGGAGAATTAGCGACGCTGTATGCCTTAGCGGATGTCGCTTTCGTGGGTGGAAGCCTGGTACCGCGCGGCGGGCATAACATCATTGAGCCGGCACAATATGGCGTGGCCACGGTGGTGGGAAATCACACGGAAAATTTTCGCGACATTGTGAGCTTGTTTCAGCGGCGGGATGCGGTGCGAATCGTGGGTCCGGCGGAGCTGCCGCTGGTTTTTCTGGAATTGCTGGCCCACGAGGCGGAGCGAAAAGCGTTGGGCCAGCGCGCAGCGCAAACCATGCGATCCCAGACTGGAGCAACGACGCGAACCGCGGATCAACTGCAAGAACTGATGGCGTGGCGATGAAATGGAATCCGTTGTCGTCCATTTACGGCGGCGTGGTTGCGGCTCGCAACGCAGCCTACGACTGCGGGTGGCTGCGTTCACGAGGGCTCGAAGGGCCGGTCATCAGCGTGGGAAATGTTTCCGCGGGAGGATCGGGAAAGACTCCTTTTGTAATTTTGTTGGGCGAGTTGTTGCGGGCGCGCGGAATTCGCTTTGATGTGCTTTCCCGCGGATACGGGCGCACGACTCGGGGAGTGCTGCTGGTCGATCCGGGCGGGCTGCCGCGGGAGTTCGGCGACGAACCCCTACTCATGGCTCGGCGGCTACTCGTGCCCGTGGTGGTGGGCGAAGATCGATATGAGGCGGGGCGGTTCGCGGAGTCGCGGTTCGGAGCGCAGGTGCACTTGCTGGATGATGGATTTCAGCATCGCGGGCTGGCGCGCGATTTCGATCTTGTGCTGGTAACACCGGAGGATGCGCGGGACCGATTGCTGCCTGCAGGCCGGTTGCGAGAGTCGTTGCAGTCGCTGCGGCGGGCCGATGCGGTGGTACTGGCCAGCGGCGCTTCGGCAGAAGCTTTTCCGCTGGCGCGGAAAAATGTTTGGCGGGTACGACGCGGGATTTTCGCTGCGGGAGTTCCGCCGCGTCCGGTAGTGTTCTGCGGCATAGCGCGGCCGCAGAATTTTCTACTGCAGTTACGGGCTGCGGGAGTAGATCCAGTGGCGGAGGCGATCTTCCGCGATCATCATTCGTACAGCGAGAAGGATATCCACGATTTGCTTGAGCTGCGGCGACGCAGTGAGGCTGGCGGATTTGTGACGACGGAAAAAGATGCCGTCAATCTTGGCGGTTATCTAACCGCGCTCGAACCGCTGGCGGTTGTTCCGGTGAAAATGGAGTTGGCCGATACAGCTAACGCTGTAGATACCATGCTGCGCCTGATCGAAGAGCGGCGGGGCCGCTCGTGAGAAAATGCCCCACAGGCGCTCCTCAGGGGCTGAAGCCGAGTCCTTGTGACGTTTGACGGCACGACTCAAGTCGTGCCCCTCCCGAAACCAGCGATGAAACATTTGAAAGAAGTCGAGCGGCTGCGGAAGATCATCGAGGCGTTCCCTAAGGTCACCGTCACGGTGCTCGGGGATCTGGTGGCCGACGAATTTGTTTATGGAGAAATCTCTCGCGTGTCGCGCGAGGCACCGGTGCTGATTCTCAAGCATCGTGAGCGTACTGTGGTGCCGGGCGGTGGGGCGAATGCGGTCAACAATCTGGCGGACCTGGGAGTGAATGTGCTGCCGGTGGGCGCCATTGGCGACGACGAGCCGGGGCGGCTGCTGCTTCGATTCTTCCGGCATAAAAGGATTCCGGTCAGCGGCGTTTTGAAAGATAAAAGTTACACGACAGTAACGAAGACGCGCATTCTAGCGGGGATGACGCATAACACGCGGCAACAGGTGGTGCGGGTGGACCGCGAGCCGGAGAATCCCCCGAACCAGCATTTGACGCGCGAGTTATATCTGGCGGCGCGAGAATATTTGCGCGCTTCCGATGCGCTGCTGGTTTCCGATTATGGATATGGGTCCGCGACTCCGGAGATTGTGCAGGCGCTGCGCGCGCCCGGCCGGCGAAAAGCCGCGCCGGTTCCTCTGATTCTCGATTCGCGTTACCGGCTGCTGCAGTATTCGGGAGCGACGGCGGCGACTCCGAATGAGCCCGAGGTGGAGGCCGCGCTGGGCGTAGGCATCGGGCAAGATTGGGAGAAGTTGACGCAGTCTGGTCAACAAGTCATGGATCGGATGAAGCTGCAATCACTGCTGATCACGCGGGGGCGCGACGGGATGGTTGCCTTCGAGCAGGGGCGAGAGCCGGTAGACATTCCAATTTTTGGTTCGGACCAAGTGGCTGACGTTACCGGCGCGGGCGATACCGTGATTGCGGCGTTCAGCGCGGCTTTGGCGGCGGGGGCCAGCACCGAAGAAGCGGCGCAACTGGCCAACTATGCGGGCGGAATTGTGGTGATGAAGCGCGGGACGGCGACGGTTTCGCGGGGAGAACTGTTACATGCGATAGAGCAGGCTCCGCCGGCCACCAGGGCGCACTGAGGCGAGAATCTTCAACACAGTGGGCACAGAGGATCACGGGGTAAAACGGGCAGTCAGCGAATTCGTCCTTGAGAGACACTCCCTTGAGAGACATTGAATGAGAGACATTGAAAACAGCAAAATCCTTGGACGCGAACAACTCCTCGATCATGTGGTCGAGTGGCGGCGCGCGGGTGAGCGCGTGGTACTGGCCAATGGAAATTTCGATCTGCTGCACGTGGGCCACGTGCGCTATTTGCGCGGGGCGAAGGAGTTGGGCGGAAGGCTGGTGGTGGCCATCAATTCCGATGAATCGGTGCGGGCGCTGAAGGGCGCGGGGCGGCCCATTATGCCGGCAGAAGAACGCGCTGAGATTGTTGCCGCGTTGGCCTGCGTGGATGCGGTTGTAGTTTTTCCGGAGCTCGATGTCCGCGCCCTCATTCGCGAGATTCGTCCCGATATTCAGGCCAAGGGGACGGACTACACGGTGGAATCGGTTCCGGAGCGCGATACGGTGGCGGAAGTCGGCGGGCGGGTGGCGATTGTCGGCGATGCCAAGCAGCATTCTACCAGCGAGATTATTCGCTCGCGGCTGGGGCCGAAACCGGCGTGAGTTTCGAGTCGAGTCGTATCGATATTATTCCCGGCAAAAGGCCAGAACGGATTCTAATCGTGCGCCTGAGTGCGATGGGAGACGTGATCCACGCGCTGCCTGCGGTTCAGGCGCTGCGCGAGGCCTTTCCATCGGCGCACATCGGGTGGCTGATCGAGGAGCGGTGGGCGGAGTTGCTGTCCGCTCCGGGAGCGGCGCGGCGCGGGGGGCGGTCTGCGTTCCGGCCGCTGGTCGATGAAGTTCATGCGGTGAAGTTGAAAACCTGGGGGAAATCTCTGTTTTCGATTTCGACTCTTCCCGGCATCGCTACGGTTTGGAATGATGTGCGCGGCGCCGCTTATGACGCCGCGATCGATTTGCAGGGAGCGATCCGGTCGGCTGTGCTGGCGCGGCTCTCGGGAGCGCGGGCGGTTTATGGGGCGGCTGATCCGCGGGAGTCTCCGGCCAGCCTGTGGTATTCGCGAAAAGTCGTTCCGAATGGCGTGCACGTGATCGAGCAGAATCTTTCGGTAGTGGAAGCTTTGATTGGGCAGGCGCTCATTGGACATTCCGTGGAAATGCCTGAGGTGGAACTTCCGCGCGATCCTCGCGCCGAGGAGCGAATCGCGCAACGCCTGGCGGAGCTTCAGGTCGACGAGTATGCGATTCTGAATCCGGGCGCGGGGTGGGGCTCGAAGCGGTGGCCGCCGGAACGCTATGGCGAAGTCGCACGCGGGCTGGCGAAGTTGGGATTGCGATCAGTATTGAATTATGGCCCAGGGGAAGAGGAGTTGGTGCGAGTGGCGGAGAGCGCGAGTGCCGGAGCTGCGCAGGCGATGAAATGCACGCTAACGGAATTAATTGCATTGACGCGGCGGGCGCGGCTTTTTGTCGGCGGCGACACCGGGCCTCTGCATCTTGCGGCGGGGTTGCGGGTTCCAGTGGTGGCGATTTTTGGGCCGACTGATCCCGCGCGCAATGGGCCTTATGGAACACGCAGTATTGTGTTGCGGAGTGCGTCGAGTGTGACTTCGCATGCGCGGCGGAGTAAGACGGAGGAGGGGTTGTTGGGGATCGGGAGTGAGGCGGTGGTGGAGGCGGCGCGGGAATTGCTGGGCGTGCACCTCGAGGGCTAAAGCCCGCTTCCCTTTAAAGCCATTTACGGCGCGGCTGGAAGCCGCACCCTTTCAAAGCAAGTTGCCGAATTTATTGCATGGCTGAGTGGTCACAAGTCGCGCGGCGGATCCGGGTGCCGCTGGGATTTATTTTTGCCGTGCTTTATTTCTGGCTGGCGCGGCCTTCGTGGTTATCTCTGGCTTGGGGCGCGATTTTGATTTTGCCGGGGCTGGTGATTCGCGCTCTGGCTTCGGGGCATGTGCAGAAGAACGAGGCGCTGGCCACTTCGGGTCCTTATGCGTATACCCGCAATCCGCTTTATTTGGGATCGTTGCTGATGGGCTTGGGATTTGCTGTCGCATCGCGGAGCTGGTGGGTGGGCGTGGCGCTAGTGGTGATGTTCTTCTTCATTTATGTTCCGGTGATTCGGGGTGAAGAGGCTTTTTTGCGGAGAAAGTTTCCGGAGTTTGAGGAGTATGCGCGCCGGGTACCGAGGATGTTTCCACGAATTGGCGCGCCGGGCGCGGAGTTCGGTGGATTCTCGTGGAAATTGTATCGCAAGCATCGGGAGTGGAATGCCTTGTTGGGAGTGTTGGGGATGGTTGCGGGGTTGGTGGCGAAAATGATCATCGCGAGCGGAAACACACCGCGGTAGAAATGCCTTCCAGCGACGCCGGTAGCGCATGCAGGAAAGGGATCCCCTCGGCCACGCTCGGGGCGAGCTCTTCGACTGCCGAAGTGCTTCGCGTTCGCGAAGCACTTCCTTCGCTCAGGATGACAAAACTATTTTTGCGCCACCAGTTGTTTGGCGCGGGCTAGTTCTGGCCGGGTGGAGTCTGAGCCGTCACAGACTTTCAGCAACAGCGCGTAATATTCGTTGGCATCGCTTGGTTTGCCGGAGGCTTCGGCGGCGCGCGCAGCGCCGTAGAGTCCATCGAAGCGGTTGGGGTTCAACTTCAAGTCGGTCTGATATTCGGTAAGGGCTTGCTGCGGGCGATTGGCGTCGAGCAGCATGTCGGCGATCATTTCGCGGACGGGGATGTCTCCGGGTTCGTCGCCGAGGGAATCGGCCTTATCGGCGATGGGGCGCAGGGCTTCGACCGCGTCATCTATTTTTCCTTCGGAAAATAACAGCCAGGCTTCGGCCACTTTACGATCGTCTTCGACGGTGTCGGCAAATTCTGATTTGTCTTTCACCAATTGCTGGTAACGCCGCTCAATTCCTTCAATGTCTTTGCGGACGTCCTCCGTATGGTGCAGGTGCGCCGATCCAATGGCGCGCGACAAATAAATTACGGAGTACTCCGCGGTGCCTTCCACTTCCTGAGGAGGCAATGCGGCGGCAGCGGCCCAGTCGTGCATCTCGACTGGATACAGCGCGGTCAGGTGGGCGAGAGTCGCGGCATGCGGATCGTAGCCTTTTCCGTACATATCGTCTTTCTTGTTGGGCATGGCACGGATCTCTTCGATCAGGGCGCGGGCGTCGGCATCGCGGCCGCTCTGCATGTAGGCGTAGAAGAGGAAATCCATGGCGTGGAATTGATGGCCTTCGCCGCCCATGCCCAGGGCAGCAGTTTTGCGAGTCGCCGCGACGGAGGCGAGGTTGGAGTTGATATCGTCCTGCCAGAGGCCGACGCGGGCGAAGATGTGCGAAGGCATGTGCAGCGCGTGGGGAGCGGCGGGCGCGATCTGCGCGTAACGCCGGGCAGCGGGCAATCCGAGTTGCGCGAGTTGCGGCTTATCGTAGGCGTGGATCAGATAATGCGCGACGCCGGGGTGATCGGGCTCGACGGCGAAGAGCGTTTCCAGGATGGCAGCAGCCGCTTTGCGATTGGCGAAGGTGGCGTCTTGATGAGGTTC
This sequence comes from uncultured Acidobacteriaceae bacterium, assembly GCA_963710965.1. Taxonomy (GTDB): domain Bacteria; phylum Acidobacteriota; class Terriglobia; order Terriglobales; family Acidobacteriaceae; genus Sulfotelmatobacter. The sequence continues at coordinate 97,432 of CAVQCP010000013.1, forward strand.
AGAGGCGAGCAGAGAGAGCGCGTAGAAGACGGCAGCTTCGTGATCGTCGGGGTACGATTCGTAGACTTTCTTCATCGCGTCGGAATAGGCTTTGGCGCGGGCATCGTGGTCCAGCTTTTTCGCGTCGGTATAGAAGGCGGCAATGGCCGCAATGTAAGCCTTCTCGCGCGGAGTTTTGGGGCCATGCGTGGTTTTTGCCTGGTGAACTTCGGCGAGGCCATGCTGAATCACCTCGGCATCGGGCTGGTTCCATAGTTGGTGCCAGAGGCTCATGGCGATTCCCCAGTGCGCCATGGCGCAGTGGGGATCATCGGCAGCGATCTGTTGGAATTCTTTTTGCGCTTCCTCGTACCAGAAGGAGTGCAGCAGAGCGACGCCGCGCTCGAAGGGCTTCTGGACTGATGGCGCGCAGGAGACGGGAAAGACGACGGTGCCGAGTTGAGCGGCGGTCAGATCTTCGTGGTGATGGTGGTCTTTGTCATCGTCAGCGAGGAACTCAGGTCTCGCAGAGGAAGCGATACATGGGGCAGCCGCAAGAACGACAAAAGAAGAAGCGACAAGAGAAGAGACAAGAGAAGAAAAGATCAGAAGACCGGCGATGCGTTTCATGGGAACCCCGCTGAGAAGGGAGTTTAGCTGGGTCGTGAGCAGGGGTCAAACTGACATCCTGGCAGCGCGGTCGGTTGCAGTGGTACGGTGGTCGAAACACCTGTCCCGAAATAGATCGCGCTGGTCCTATGTGGCGCATTTTTCATGGCGGCAATTCCTTTGTTCGATAGCGAACCTTCGCAAGTTCTGTTAGACTTTCGCCCGATTGATCGTCTAAGTCAAACTTAACTCCAGAGTAAGTTTCTTATCTTTTGACTTAGCAAGGAATGGGCCCAAGGAGAACTGAAACTTTATACTGCAGCCGCAGGGAGTAGCTATGACTTTGCACCCTGATCCAGAGCCCATCGTGCAGAAGCCCGCTGAGGATCCCAAGCGCGAAACCAATCCACAAACAATTCAAGATCAAGGCGAGCAGATAGAAGAGACGCTTCGCGATTGCGAAGGTCGCTACCGAATGCTCTTCGAGAAGAATCCCGCGGGGGTTACGATCTCGACGCTTGACGGGCGGATTCTGGAGTGCAACCAGGCGTGGGCGCAAATTCTTGGACATGATAGCCCTGATGACGTCCGTGGCCGAATGACAAATGAGTTTTACTTCGACTCATCAGAACGCGAACCGATCGTGGAAAAGTTGAAGCAATCGGGATCCTTTTCCAGGAAGCAGATGCGACTGCGAAGGAAAGATGGCTCACCGGTGTGGGTGCTGTTCACTGCGGTTGTGTTCTCCGGTGAGGGAAGCCAACCACTGGTTCTGGCCACCGTAGTTGACATCAGTGGGACCAAGCAGGCCGAAAATAATTTACATGAAAGCGAGTTGCGATTTCGGACGGTGTATGAGCGGTCTCCGATCGGCATTGCCCTGGTGGAGACCCGGACGGGACGGTTTTTGCAGGTGAATCCAAAGTTCTGCGAAATCGCTGGGCGCGAAGAGAAAGAATTGCTTGCACGCAATTTGGAAAGCATCAGCCACCCCGACGATATGGAGCTGACGCGCGAAAAGCTGCGGCAGTTGGCCGAGGAAGATCTGGCCGAGTATGCCATACAAAAACGCTACGTGCGGCCGGATGGTGCAGTGCGCTGGGTGAGAGTCATGGCGGTGCCGATGTGGGCAAAAGGCGAGAAGGCGCGATGGCACCTCGGACTGGTGGAGGACATCTCCGAGCGCAAGCAGGTCGAGGAGGCGCTGCGAAAGAGCGAGGAGCATTTTCGGTTGCTGGTGGAGCAGGCCTCGGATGGAATTTTTCTTGCCAGTGCGGAGGGAAGGTTTCTCGATATAAATCCTGCGGGCGCCGAGATGCTGGGTTATCCGCCGGATGAAATTGTTCGGCTCTCCATAGCTGATCTGGTTGCCGCAGAGGAGGTCCCACGAATCTCGTCAGAGGTGGCACGGTTGGCCGACGGAAGCGTTATCCGCAGCGAATGGACCTTTCGTAGAAAAGATGGAACGTGGTTTGCCGGGGAGCTGGTAGGAAGACAACTTCCGGATGGGCGCTTGCAAGGCATTCTCCGCGACACAACGGAGCGCAAGAGAGCCGAATCGAGGCTGCAGGAGTATGAAAGAGTGGTCGAAGGCATGGAGGAGATGATCGTGGTGGTGGACCGGGACTACCGCTACGTGATCGCCAATCAGGCTTTCCTCGACCGTCGTGGGTTGAAGCAGGACCAGGTGATTGGGCATAGGGCGCCAGAACTCCTGGACAAGAGCGTCTTCGAGACGGTGATCAAGCCCAGGGTCGACGAATGCATGCAGGGAAAAATCGTTCAATACGAGATGAAGTACACGTATCCCAAGCTGGGGGAAAGAGATCTGCAGCTCTATTACTTCCCCCTAGAAGGGCCCAAGGGCGTGGACCGGCTTATCTCGATCATGCGGGACGTGACGGAGCAGAAACAGGCGGAGTCGAAACTACGCGAGTACGAAAGAGTAGTGGAGGGCCTGGAGGAAATGATTGTGGTGTTAGACCGGGAATATCGCTATGTGATAGCGAATCGAGCCTACCTGAACTACCGCGAGAGCGAGCGGGAAGATGTGGTGGGGCATCTTGTTCCAGAAGTGATTGGCGAAGAGTTGTTTGCTGTAAACAAGTCCAGGATCGACGAATGCTTTCAAGGCAAAGTCGTCGAATACGAGATGAAGCACACCTATCCGAAAATCGGAGAGAGAGACCTGCACATGGTCTACGTGCCCATCGAAGGCCCCACCGGCATCGAGCGGATCGCCTCGATTATGCAGGATGTGACCGAGGGTAAGCGGGCCGAGGAAGCGCTGCGGCAAAACCTTCTCCAATTGCAGGCAGTGACGGAAGAGCTTCGCCAGGCGAAAGAGAAGCTGTCGGAAGAAAAGCTTTATCTGGAAGAAGCCACCGACAGCGAACTGGGATACGGAGAGATCATCGGTCGAAGCGGCGCCCTGAAAGACGTAATGAGTAAAGCCGCAACGGTGGCTCCCAGCGACGCGACCGTGCTGCTGTTGGGCGAAACCGGGACGGGCAAAGAATTACTGGCGCGGGCCTTGCACCGCATGAGCCGGCGGGCGAACAGCAGTTTTATCAAGCTGAACTGCGCCGCCATACCTTCCGGCTTGCTGGAGAGCGAGTTGTTTGGACACGAGAAAGGGGCGTTCACGGGAGCGGTCGCGCGCAAAGTCGGGAGACTGGAACTGGCCGACGGGGGGACGCTGTTTTTGGACGAGATCGGGGAAATTCCGCTCAATCTCCAGCCCAAGCTGCTGCGCGTGTTGCAAGACCAGGAGTTCGAGCGGCTGGGTGGGATACAAACACTGAAGGTCAACTTTCGCCTCTTGGCGGCGACCAACCGGGATTTGTTGAAAAGCGTGAAGACGCGCGAGTTTCGCAGTGACTTATATTACCGGTTGAATGTATTTCCCATCGTGATCCCGCCTTTGCGTGAGCGGCGCGAAGACATACGGCCGCTGGTCGAACATTTCGTCCATCACTTCGCCCAGCGCATGAAGAAAACCATCAGCAGCATTCCGACAAGAACTATGGAAGTGCTGGTGCGTTGGAACTGGCCGGGAAACATTCGCGAGCTGGAGAATTTCGTGGAGCGATCCGTCATTCTGACTCCGGGATCGGTCTTGCAGGCGCCGCTGACGGAGCTGGAGGCTCAGTTGGACGAGGGTGGAGGCACTACGGGCACGCTACAAGAGAGAGAGCGCGATCGTATTCTTCAAGCCTTGCGCGATTGCCAGGGCCGGTTGGGCGGGGCAGACGGAGCGGCGGCGCGGTTGGGCTTGAAACGAACGACTCTGCAATCAAAGCTGGTTCGGCTGGGGATTAAGCCGGGGCGGGAACAGAATTGAATTATCTTCGCGTAGCCTTGGACTCCTGCCGGCGGCCGCCAGCGCCGGAGCGCCGACAACCGGAGCGCCGCTGGAACAGCGACGGGCGGCGCTACGAACCAGAAAAGCCCCTCGCTGCCGAGGGGCTTTTTAGGGGGAAGGGCTTTGGGCGACGCGCGCCCATTCATGCCGGTTACTTCGGCTGCTGCTGTTGATCGGCAGTAGTCGCCGGAGCCGAATTGCTGGAGAGTTGCTCCAGATCGTTCTTCAGAAGGCTGATCTCGACCCGGCCGCCGCTGATGCGCTTGGTCTTGGCATCTTCATCGGTGCCGGCAACGGGGGCGTTCCCCATGCCGACCAGGTAAATGCGGTAGACGGGAATCTCGTGGTTCAGCACCAGGTAGCGCACCACGGATTCGGCCATCTTCTGGGAGTGCTCGATTGCGATCTGGCCTCGGCCGGAGGAGAAGCCCTGCACTTCGATGATGTAGCCGTGCTGGCCCTTCACCGTGTTCGCCATTTCATCGAGAGCGTCCTTGGCATTCTTGCTCAGGACGGTCTGTCCGGGACGGAAGCGGATTTCAGTCTGATTTGAAGCTTTGTACTGATCGATATTGCCGACGACGGTTTCGACCGTCTGGATGCGGGTGGTCGCCTGCTGGGCGCTCTGCTGAGCGGCGGTGGCTTTATTACCGGCGTCAACCGCGTGCTGATCGGCCATGTCGGCCTTATCGGAGGCCATTTTGATTCCGGCTTGGGCACGGGCGTCGGTGTCTTTAATGTTCTTGCTGTTGGTTGCGGTCAGATCGTCCAATTCGTTGACCCGGTCACGAATTGGCTCAGTTTGCCGCTTCACATAATTCTTGCGGGCAAAGGGATTGACGCGTCCCCAGAAACCTTCGCGGGCGGGCGCCTGCAGAGGCTGCTTGCCGGTGGCGGTATCGGTGGACTGAGTTTGACTGGTCGCCGACGGGTTGGACTGATCGGAATTTTGCGCAGACGAAGTTTGTGCCAGGGCCGGAAGCGCGAGCACTGCGGCCAAAGGCAGAGCGATGAGAATGCGGCTGTTCATAATAGACTTCCTCCAAATTGGGGGAGCGTTTGGGGGCTCCACTCCAGCACGCCCAATCGGGCGCGTTGCGTGATTTAAATTGCGTCCCCGAAGAATGCTGGTGTGCGCTGACGCGACGCACACCCCAAAAAACCCTTAGAAAACTGGCACCGGAGTACGCCCAGGGCCACCTGCTTCCATTACAGTTGTGATGCCAAACCCTGCTGCAAGGTTGAATGGCTAAAGCCTTGATATCTAAGCTATTGTACGCCGGGGCTGGAGGTGGGGGTAGTTTCGTGAAGGGTACGGCGGGTAATTTTGGCGATTCTGATATAAAAACTGCGTGAATCAGGGGCAGGTTTGGAGCGAACGTGGGACCGGGAGTTTGGGCGTAAGGAACTCCGGTGGTGCCGCAGATTACCAGTGGCTACACCGAGAACCAGCGCTACCGGGCGCTGGGATCGATGCTTATGGATTCCGCCCATACACGGCCACGGATAAAGAGGGCAATACCGAGCATGGAATTGACGAGCGGCTTCGCGTGGAGTAAGTGCGGCAGCAGAGGATGCCATTTTCTGGCTCCTTTATTCTATCGCTTCTTAGTTGTGTGTTCCCGCGGCGGCCCCTCTCGCCTTGGGGTGAGTCTGCGCGCGCTGGGACTGCTGTGTCCGGAGCGACGAGTCCAGCTTGAACTGGCTCACGACCTTTTGCAGATCGAATGCCAGACTGGAGAGGTCGGTGCAGGCTTTTGCGGTTTGTTCGGCTGCGCTCGACGATTCCTGCGTGGCGCCGGAGATCTGGCTGACATTGGCGTTGATCTGATCCGTGGCGCTTGACTGTTGCGTAGCCGCAGTAGCGATTTGTGCAATCATGTCGCCAACCCCTTCCGACATCTCGATGATCTCTTGCAACGCAGGCCCCAAAGCTGAGGTCTTCTTTACGCCGCTCTCCACTTCGCGATTGCCCAGTTTCATGGCCTGCACCGCACTCTTGGTTTCAACCTGGATTGACTCGATCATTTCGGCGATTTCTTTGGTGGCTTTGGTCGTGCGTTCCGCGAGTTTTCGGACCTCGTCAGCGACGACGGCAAAACCACGTCCTTGTTCACCGGCGCGAGCCGCCTCGATGGCGGCGTTCAACGCCAGCAAGTTGGTCTGGTCGGCGATGTCATCGATGACCGCGACGATTTTGCCGATCTGCTCGGATCTCTTGCCGAGTTCGGTAATCCGGGCCGCGACTTGGCTCTCGGAATCGGCGATGCTGCGCATGGTAGCCAGCGTCTCCTGCACCACCTGGCCGCCTTCACGGGCTGCTTGCGCAGCCTTCTGGGAGGCTTCCGCGGCCTTCTGTGAGTTCTCAGAAACCTGCTGAACAGTGGAAGACATTTCCTGCATGGCGGTGGCGACTTGTTCGGTCTGACCAGCTTGCGTGTGCGCGGTTTCAACCGATTGCGTGGCGCCCGAGGAGATCTCTTCGCTGGCGCTGGCTACTTGCTCGGAGCTTTCCATGACATGCACCAGAGTTCCCCGGATGTTGCTTACAAATCGGTCGAAGGCCTGTGCCAGAACTCCGATCTCATCCTCGCGATCTTTGGCTAGCGAAGTATTCAGATCGGCGCTTTCCATCCGACGAACGAGGTTTCGAACCGGCCTAAGAACCAGGAGCGTTATCAGCCCGTATTGCGCCAGAACGACTAGAAAAGACATGGTCAAAGCGCAGAAGGCCACGAGCAAGTGCACCCGGCGGAGTTTTGCGGTTATATCCGATTGAGGGTATGCCGACACCAGCACGTATCCCCACTTGTCAAAAGGCTTCGAGGATACGACCCAACCGATCGAAGCCCCACGGTCAACTAGGTTGCGAACATCGTCGTCCTTCACTTGCTCAGGTTTGGCTATGACGGTGCCGTCCGACTGGACAAGGGCAACGAATCCGCTATCGAGGATTTTGGCTGTGCTGATGCGGTGTCCCAAATTCCCCACCGCCGTGAGTGGATAACCCACGTACCAGATTCCAATGATCTGTCCGGACCTGTCCTTCATGGGTTCATAGCCTGTCATGTAGGGCTTGCCGAGGATGTTCACAACTCCGTAAAACGGGTGTCCTTGCTGAATCGCGGTGAAAGCACGGCCGTTGGGATCAAGCGTGGTTCCAATCGCGCGCGAACCGTCAGGCTTCAGCACGTTGGTCGCGATCCGAATGAAGCTGTCGCCTCGCTTCACGAAGACAGTGGCGCTGGTGCCGGTGAGCGCTCTGAGGCGGTCGACCAAAGAAAAGTTGTTCACTTGAGAGGAAGCGCCCAGAAGCAAGTTTGGAACCGCTTCTCCATCAATCTGTGTGGTACCCGCAATCCGGGGAATTCCGGCGAGCTGTCCTTCCTTCAATAACACCTTCATCGACGATTGGACGGCGATCGAACTGAGGGCATCAATAGTTTCAAGGTTGCCCAGAACGTCATTCGTCTGAGACTCCGCTTCGCCGTTTGCTCTCTTTTGAACCTCTGAGCCAAGAACGCCAGCGATGACCCAACCGAACGCCGCCATGATGAGCAACAGGATTATGATCGTCGGGGCCATGAATTCTGTGAGAAGGCTCCTCCGGATGAAACTTCTAGTCTGCATAAATTCGACCTCTAGCCGAAATGAGAAACACACCTCGACCTCGCTCTATCGGCACAAGTCCTCCTCGATCTGGCATGACGAGAGTAACCTCCGAATCATTAGGAATTGTTAGCAGAAAAGTTCAGGGGTGGAGTTAACAGTTCGTCCTTACGATGGTTGGGTTTACCGTCGAAAACCTCTACGTGATTTTTGGCTCCGGCTTGGCCATGAGATCTCCATGGCATGTATTATTAGGACCCGGAAAAACACACGTAGCACTTCAGCGTGCGCTGCCGCAGTGCTTTTCGTATTGTTCGATGATGAAGTGGTCGGTCATGCCGGCGATGTAGTCGCAGACTACGCGGGGCAAGGATTCTTGATCGGCCTTCTCTTGATATTGTTGGGGCAGGGCTGAGGGATTCTGTATCCAGAAGGCGAAGAGGTCGGTGACGATGCGCTCGGCATCGATTTTTTCTTCAGCGAGGGATGGGCTGTAGTAGAGATTCTGGTACAGGAAATTTTTGATCTGCCGGCGTTCGGCTTCAACCTCAGGGCTGAAGGCGGCCACGCGATCTTGGTGGGCGCGGACGTCAGACAAGGTTTTTATTCCGGATTGCTGCACCCGCGCCTGCATGTTCGTGATGAGATCGACCGCCAGCCGGTTGAAGACGCCTTTCAAGGCTTCGTTGAATTGCAGCTTGGGCGAAACGTTGGGATAGGCTTGCTCAACTTCGCGGAAGAACCGTTCAAACACTGGTACGCCGCCGCGAATTTGATCGAGCGTGAGCAGGTGGGCTTCGTATCCGTCGTCGAGGTCGGCGGTGTTGTAACCGATTTCGTCGGTCAAGTCGATGAGTTGGGCTTCGAGCGGAGGGCGCTGATCGAGCAGATATTCGGCGAGTTCGGGATAGGTTTCTGCATCGTAATCGCGGGAGTGTTTGATGATGCCTTCACGGACTTCGAAGGTTAGGTTGAGACCGCGAAAGGCGGCGTAGCGCTGCTCGAAATCTTCGACGATGCGCAGGGCATGCAGATTGTGATCGAAGAAGAGGCCGTGGGAGCGCATGGCGGCGTCGAGAGCCTTTTCTCCGGCGTGACCGAAGGGAGGATGGCCGAGATCGTGAACCAGCGCCAGCGCTTCGGCAAGATCGACGTTGAGGTCGAGCGCGGCGGCTACGGTCCGGGTGATCTGCGCGACTTCGATGGTGTGGGTGAGACGGTTGCGAAAGTGGTCAGAGTAGCGGCGGGTGAAGACCTGGGTCTTGTCTGCGAGGCGGCGAAAGGCGCGGGCATGAATGACGCGATCGCGGTCGCGCTGGAAATCATTGCGGTAGGGGTGGGGTAGTTCCGGGACGCGGCGTCCGCGGGAATGTTCCAGGTGCACCGCGTAGCCAGCCAGCATACGGAAAGTCTAGCATTTGTTGATTGGCGATTGTGACTGCCGATTGTTGATTGCCGATTGTTTGCGCCGATCGCTGATTATGGCTTGCCGGCTTAACTCTTGGATTCAGCGGGCGATATGGTGCGGGCGCGTACCAATACCTACGAAACAAATGAGTGCAAGGGGACTGCCGCTGAGATAGACTAGGATCGATGGTGACAGCGACACAAAAAGGCAAAGTTCCGGAAGAAGAAGTGCAAGCCAGAGCCAAGATGGCCAGTTTCATTGACCGCGTTGTCCGAGTGATCGAATCGACCCCACAACAAAAGCCAAAGAAGCAGGCTAGGCGTGGAACGAGCGCTACTCGCGGCGCAGTGACGCGCGCAAAAGCTCGGCGTTCCGCTTAAAATCCTCGATTAATTCATCTTTAACTTTCTTGGGCAGATGCGCCCCGTGTACTCCAAGCAGTCGCTTAAAGGCCGCTAAATCGCCCTTCTGGCCGGCTGCGTGAAACTCCTCGATGAGCTGATTCGCCAGCTTCTGGTCACGCAGTCGGAGTTTGTGCATGAGGGACGCGGCGTCCGCGGGAATATTCCAGGTGCGCCGCGTAGCCAGCCAGCATACGGAGAGTCTAGCAGTATGAGGTAGACAGTATCTAGTCTGTCGGAGGTCTCTGGATTGCGTTTATTCTCATGGTTAGAGTTCGCGGGCAGGAGTGCCCGCGCCACATAACCCGCGCCACAGAATCTGATTCGGTAGTTCTTTCTACCGCTTCTCCGATTCCTCTTTAGCCAGGCGCACCTTGGCCGCGTCCAGTTTTTTCTGGGTTGAGGCCATCAAATCGGCGTCCTGCTCCGCAGGGACGGTTTTGTTCCACTCCTGAACGGCGCGGTCCCAGTGCGCGGCGGCCAGTTTCAGGCGTCCGGTCTTCTGGTAGAGATCTCCCAGGTGATCCTGCACCGTGGGGTCGGATTCCATGCGTAAGGACGCTTTATTCAAACTCTCTTCCGCGAGCTCATACTTGCCCAGCTTGAAATAAGCCCAGCCCAGGGAGTCGAGATAGGCGCCATTGGTGGGGTCAAGGCTCACAGCCAGCTTGATCTGATTGAGCGATTCTTCCAGTTGAACGCCGCGATCGGCATTCATGTAGCCGAGATAGTTGAGCGTGGCGGCGCTCTGCGGATTCTGCGCCAGTATTTTCTTGAACTCGGCTTCGGACTGATCGTATTTCTTCTCGCGCTCGTAAGTGGAGCCGCGCAGGAAGTAAACGTACTCTTTGTCCTCGGCCTTGGTGGAAAGTTTGTCGGCTTTGTCGAGAGCTTCTTCCGCGTCGCTCCAGCGCTTGAGGCGCGTGTTCATGATGGCCAGGCGCAAGTACACATCGCGGTCTTCGGGCGTGCCTTTCAACAGGGAGCGGACATCGGCGAGCGGCTTGTCGGGATTGCCAGTATCGGCGAGTTGAGCGTCGAGCACCATGCGGAGTTCGCGGTCGTTGGGCTCTTTCTGCACGGCTTCGCGGGCGACGGCGGTGGCCTGATCCCATTCCTTGGCTTCGCGGTAGGTATCGATCACGTCCTGATACCCGGTGCGAACGTTGTCCTCGCCGCCGAGAGCAATCATTTTGCGGAAGGTTTCAACCGAGGCCGTATAGTTTTCCTGGTCGCGATAGACCATTCCGAGGCGCTCGATAAAGATACCGCGATTGTTGCGGTCAGCCTGCGAATAGCTGCTGTCGGATTTCTCCGTCTTCTTGAGCAGATCCTGAAGGATTTTGACCGCTTCGTCGTAGCGTCCCTGGGCTTGGTAGACCACCGCGATGTTGTAGGGAACTTCGAGTGCGTCGGGAACCATGGCTTCGGCCTTCTTCAGGCTATCGAGGGCCTCATCGTATTTGCCCTGGCGGCGATAGATTTCGGAGATGCGGAGATAGGTCTGGGCATCCTCGGGATTGGCGTCGGCAATGACTTTGTATTGATCGAGAGCGGCGTCGATCTGGCCGTCATTCAACAGATTTTCGGCGAGGCCGCGGATGGCATCGAGGTTGTCGCGATCTAACTGGATGGCGTGCTTGTAGGCGTCGATGGCGCTTTTGTATTCCTTGCGCTGCTCGTAGGTGGCGCCCAGTGCGGCGTAGAGCTTGGCCGAGCGACCTGTGTCGGGAATGGAGCTGAGCACTTGCAGCGCTTTGTTGGTGTCGCCTTCGTCGCTATAAAGCAGAGACAGCGTGGTGACAGCTTCTTCGGAATTGGGATCGAGCTGGACAGCGGCCTTCAGTTCGGTTTCCGCCTTCTGGAAGTCGTTGTTGAGACGGTAGAGGCGTCCGAGGAGAAGGTGATCGTCCACGCTGTCGGCCTCAATTTTGACGATCTCTTCATATTGCTCGATAGCCAGCTTTAGCACGTTATCGGAGCCGTTGCCGCCACCGGGCATATCGCCGAGGGAGCGCAGATAAATTCGGCCCAGCAACTTGTGGGCTTCGAGATTATTGGGATCGCGCTTGAGAATGTCCTGCGCTTGGAGGACGGCGTCGCGGATGCGTCCGGTCTTGACATAGAGTTCGGCGAGGGCGGAGGTGAGGAATTCGGAAGAGGGATCGGCCTCGATGGCGAGACGGTATTCTTCCATCGCCTTGTTGGCCAACTCGCTGCGGCCGTAGATGGTGATCTGCTCCTCGTACATGTGGGCGAGGGTGTAGTGGTAGTAGGACTCGGCGCGGTCGACCTTGCGGGGCGCGGAAGTTGCGGCCTTACTGCCGGCTGGTTTGGACTCGGCCGATGCAGCGGGAGTGGTTTGAGCTGCTGCCGCCGCGATGAAAAGCGAGAAGGCTAAAATTGCGCGAAAAATTCGGTTCATGCTTGACCTGGCACCGCTGGAGTTGGTTGTACCGGACCTGATGATTCTTGCGAGCCTGCTGCCGGCCCATTGTTTCGACGATTCCGCACTTCCCTGGGCCCTACACGTTTGGATGCAAAACCGCCGGGGGTGGTGATGTTTTTAATTCTAACCCGGCCACGCCGTGGATGGGAGAAAAACCGCGTGCTGCGCGGGGAGCAGTGAAAGCCGGAAGTACAGGGACTCCGGGCAGCCGGGGCATGGACTGTCAAGCTGGAGTGTCAAGTTTAGTAAAGGGAGTAGTTGCGGTCGGAGGTAAACGGGGAGCGCATCGCTCCCCGTTTTTGATTTGACGTCCTTCCTACCTCGTCCTACCTCGTGGCGATTGCAAAGACGGTGCCATCTCCCGCCGCGCCGCCGCGGTCGGTGGTGCCCAACAGGTTGCCAGCTGAATCGATCACCAGGGTGCAATAGGGCTCCGACCCATCATCCTGTCCGCTGAAATTGTGCAGGACGGCTTCATTCCATTGATCGCCGGACGGTGAGAGTTCGAAAACCGTGCCGAGGTTACTTGTTCCGCCGTCGACCGTCGTGCCGTAGAGATTGCCGCTCGAATCGAAGACTACTCCTCCGAATGGATAGTTCCCGTCGGTGCCACTAAAGGCGTAGAGGACGTTTTCGCTCCAGACGCCCCCGCTCGACGCGAGTCGAAACACTACGCCGTACCCTACATCGTTTGACTTCGACTGTTTGCCGCCGGCACCGGTGGTGCCGTAGATAGCTCCATCGGGACCAAAAGTGAGCGTGGCCTTGGGATAGCCACCGTCGAAACAGGATTGGTACTCGCAGAACTGGTGCAGCACGGTTTCGGTCCAGACGCCAGAGACGTTGCTCAGCTCATAGACGACTCCTCGCAAGTTTGCTCCAGCGAGCCAGGTGTTGCCGTAAAGGTTTCCCGACGAATCCGAGACCAGACCGGCGATGGGCGTGCCGCCGTCATCTCCTCCGGTGAAGGTATAGAGGACGGTTTCGTTCCACTGGCCGTCGGCGCCGGGGGTTAACTCGAAAGCGACTCCGCATCCGGAGTCGTTAGCCAGGCAGGCACCTTGCCCGCCCTCTGACGTAGTGCCATAGAGCTGTCCTTTCGCACCGAAAATCAGCGGAGCTTGCGGAACCGAGCCATCGGCGCAGTTCGGCGAGGAGCAAAAGCTGTACAGCACCTTTTCTCCCCAAGTTCCATTGGCGGCCTTCGATAACTCGAAAACGGTGCCCGAGCCATGGGCGCCGCCGAATTGAGTCGTGCCGTAGAGGTTCCCGGCGGAATCGAGCAGTAATGACGCCCATGGATTCGACCCTTCCAGACAGCTGAATTGGCAAAAGTTGTAAAGCACCACTTCGGTCCAGCCATTCGCGGTGGGCGATAGCTCGAAGACGGTGCCATAGCCATAGAGGCCGCCATTCGGAGTAGTGCCGTAGAGGTTGCCGGCGGCATCGAGGATGAGGCCCGCGTAGGGGGAAGCTCCGTTGCGTCCGTGGAAGGTGATCGGCGTCCTGAGCGGCGCTGCTGCGGATGCTTGGGTTACAGTGGCGGCGAAGAGAATGACGAAAATGAGTGACGCGACGAGAGTGGGCGAGAACTTCTGGTACAGCATGCGATGTCTCCATCCGGAACCTTTTCTGGATGGTTCCGGAAAAATGTTCGGACATCAGACGCGGGAGCGCGGCGATTGGTTTGTGGATACGAGGCGGGATCGGGTAAGGAATGTAGGTCGTAAATTAGTGGCGGAAGTGCCGGACTCCGGTGAAGAGCATGGCTAAGCCTAGCCGGTCGGCGGCTTCGATTACTTCGGGATCGCGCTGCGAGCCTCCGGGTTGAATGATAGCGGTCGCGCCGGCTTTGGCGATTTCTTCCACACCGTCGGGAAATGGAAAAAAGGCATCGGAGGCGGCGACGGTTCCCTTCAGCGGCAGTTGGGCTTTCATGGCGCCGATCCTGGCGGAATCGACGCGGCTCATCTGGCCGGCGCCCACGCCCACGGTTTGTCCATCGCGGGCATAGACAATGGCGTTCGATTTGACATGCTTGCAGACGATCCAGGCGAACAGAAGCGCGCGGGTTTCCTCCGGCGTGGGGGCGCGGCGCGTCACTACTTTCAGGTCAACGTCTTGCAACGGACGAACGTCGGCATCTTGCAGGAGAATTCCGCCGGAGATGTTCTTGAGAATCCATTTTTGCGGCGCGGCTTTGACTTCGACCAGGCGGAGATTCTTCTTACTGGCGAATTTGGCTTTGGCGGCCTCGTCGAAGGAGGGAGCCGCGATTACTTCCAGGAACAGCTTGTGCATTTCCTCGGCGGCTGCGCCGTCGATGGGGCGGTTGACGCCGATCACTCCGCCGAAGGCCGAGACTGGGTCGCACTCCAGGGCGCGCTGGTAGGCTTCAGCCAAGGTTTTGCCGGTGGCGCATCCGGCGGGATTGGTGTGCTTGATGATGGCGCAGACGGCGGCAGCTTGGGGATCGAATTCCTGGGCTAGATCCCAGGCGGCTTGCAGGTCGACGATGTTGTTGTAGGAAAGCTCTTTGCCCTGAAGTTGGCGGCCGTGGGCCACTCCGGCGCCGGAGCCATCGGAGTACATGGCGGCCCTCTGGTGCGGGTTCTCGCCATAACGCAGGTCGAGGGTTTTCTGGAATTGCAGGCGCAGAGTGGGTGGGAACGCTTGGGACGACGTGGGGACAATTTGGTGTGCTGTGGGGACAGCCGCCCCCGGCTGTCCGGCGGAGCGAAGCTCCGCGGCGCTTGCCACATCGGAGATGCCTTCGAGCGTGGAGGCGATGGCGGAATCGTAGGCAGCGGTGGTGGCGAAGGCTTTCTGGGCCAGCTTCCATTTAGTTTTGAGCGAGAGCGTGCCGCCAGAGTGCGCGAGTTCTTCGGTGATGGCGGCGTAGTCTGCGGGCGAAGTGACGACCGCAACATCGTGAAAATTCTTGGCGGCGGAGCGGATCATGGAGGGTCCGCCGATGTCGATGTTCTCGATCAGCTCTTCGAAGGCCACACCCGGTTTGGCGGCGGTTTTTTCGAAGGCGTAGAGATTGACCACGACCATGTCGATAGGCTGGATGCCGTGTTCGGCGACTGCGGTGGCGTGCGCAGGAAGGTCGCGGCGGTGGAGAATGCCCGCGTGAACCCTGGGATGAAGCGTCTTGACGCGGCCATCGAGCATTTCGGGGAAGCCGGTGAGGTCGGAAATGTCTTTGACCGCGATGCCGGAGTCGCGGAGGAGTTTGGCGGTGCCTCCGGTGGAGATGAGTTCGATGTTGAGTGCGGAGAGCTGGCGGGCGAACTCGATGAGGCCGGTTTTATCGGTGACGCTGAGGATGGCGCGCTGAATGCGGGAACTGCTGCTGGACATGATCGGCCTCGGATGTGAAAGATGAGTGCGGGGCGACCGAAAATTCTATCAGCAATCCGGCGTGGCTCGTCGGGCAGCAATCTCAGCGGCGCTCATGGAATGGCGATGTTCCGCCACCCCCGAATCTCTTGACTGCGCGCCCGGCGATCATTCACGTAACGATGTGATCCAAAGCACTGACAAGGCATGCTCGTTCGTGTGATATGAGTACGTCTCGCCTCTCCGAAGAGCAGTTCCCGCCCTTTGAGACGCACACCCCCTGAGGCGAACGGTCTGAATTTACCCCGGGGATTTTGCGTCAGCCAAGAGTAGCGTCTGGAGGCTCGTCATGACACGCATCCGCATCTTGATGATGGTTCTGTTCGTATGCTTCGTGACCCTGGCATGGGGTCAGCAGCCTGCGGTCAACCCCCTCAACAACTGGACCGAGTTCACGCGCACCAACATGCAGCGCTGGAACCCGTACGAGACAACCCTCAGCGTGCACAATGTTTCAAATTTGAAATTGAAGTGGAGCTATAGCGTCGGAGTGCCAGTGTTTTCCGCGCCGGCCGTAGTGGATAACGTTGTGTACGCAGGGGCCTACGACGGCTATCTGCACGCATGGAATGCCAAGACGGGCATCGAACTGTGGAGCTTCTTCACTGAATCCGGCAGCTGGATATACTCCTCGCCCGCAGTCGACAACGGCGTGGTGTATTTCAGCTCGGTGTACCCTGGCGTACCCGGCGTAATCTATGCGGTCAATACCAGCAACGGCTCGTTGCTATGGAGCTACCCAACATACAACGGCTCGTATGCCTCGCCGACCGTGGCGAACGGGGTGGTGTATTGCGGCGATTGGGGCGGGCGCCTGTACGCGCTGAACGCGGCCACCGGCGCCGAACTGTGGATCTACAATACCGGCACACAGATCAATACCGCGCCAGCGGTCGTGAACGGGATCGTCTATATCGGCTCCGAGAACAACAGCGTGTACGCGCTGAACGCGACGACTGGCGGGAAAATCTGGAGCTTCGCCACGGGGAACGCGGTCACGTCGGCGCCCGCGGTGGCGAATGGCGTGGTCTACGTCGGCTCGGAAGATAATACGTTCTATGCGCTGAATGCCAAAACCGGGAAACTGTTGTGGAGCTATACCACGGGCGGGCAGCTTCAATTCGGGGAGGCCGTCGCCGACGGCATTGTTTATTTCGGCTCAGAAGACGGAAACGTGTACGCCTTTAAGGCCAGCACCCACGCGCTACTCTGGAAATATCTCACCATCGGCAATGTCTTGGCCGCTCCCGCGGTGGCCAATGGTGTGGTGTATATCACGACCCAGAGCAGCATCTCGAGCGACAACTCGTTGTACGCGCTGAATGCCAAAACGGGCGCCCTGCTGTGGAACTATCCCATTTCCGGCACAGCCGGGGGTGGCTCGCCGGCCGTCGCCAATGGCATGGTTTATTTCGGCATTGGCGATATTTACTCATTTACCGGCTCGATGTACGCCTTCGGGCTGGAGTGAAGGATAAAGCGAAGCAAATCTGAGGCGCGGTCCTGGGTCGATATCGGCGCTCTCTGAGGGGGAATGCGAACATTGAGAGCTGCTCAGATTCTAGGTCTTCGCCTTAGCCTTCAACTTCACGTGCCCATCGGCGATTTCGACGGCGAATTCTACGTCCTGGCAGTGGTATTGTTTGCGGATCTGTTCGGTCTTTTTCTGGACGAAGGTAGAGAAGGAATCGAGGCTGCCGGAGACGCTTTCTCCGGCTTTCTTTTTAGCGGCGACGAGTTCGTTGTAGAGGCGTTCTACTTCCGCGCTCTCGGATTGATCCACGTTGTGCAAGGTGATGGGTTGTGCAGTGATCGAAGCGGCCGGGGCGGCTACGGTTGCGGCGACTTGGCTAACACCGTAGACGGGTTTGTGCTGGGGCATGGCATCGCCTTCGGAGCGAATGCCGGCCACGGCGAGCAGCGCGTCCTGCGGGCGGCGGTAGCCCTCCTCGCGAACCCGGGTTTTCTTGCGCCAGAGATCGCTATAGATGGCATAGCGCTGGGCCATTTCGTTATAGCGGAAGCGTTGGGAGAAGTTCATGCGTCCGCCATCGGAAAATTTGCGCAGCAGGGAGAGCACTTTCCACTCGACGTCGGTGGGCGGCCGTTTGGTGGGATTGTTGAAAAAACATTCGTACTCGATCTTGAGCCGGCGCAGCTGGGTCTCGAGCAGGTTGAGTTCTTCGTCGGTGGTCACGCAGCGGTCTCCCAGTTAGTAGTGTAGTGATGAGAGCGCGCGGCGGGGAGGTGTCTGGCGGGCACGGAAGGGTGGGGACGAAAGTAAGGTGTCAGTTGGACGTGGCGGCGCACCTCGCGCACTGGTCCTTAGGCGCCGACTTCGGAATGGTTGAGGCGCAGAAAAAACCAAGATCCCTCACTCCGTTCGGGATGACAATCACTAGGTCGGGATGACAATCGCCAGGTCGAAGAGCCTACTTGCTGGAATTGGCGGCCATTTTCTTGACCATGGCGAGCACCAGCTTGCGGTCGCTGTCGTTGAGATTGGAGGCGTAGCGGCGGACCTGGCTCAGGAAACGTACCTCATCGTCGGAAAGCTGCGGCAATCCTTTCGAGCCGTTAGTATGGCCGGATTCGGAGAAGAATTGCGAGAGGGCGATTTCCATCGCGCCGGCAATCTTCGAAAGCGTATCGAGCGACGGAATGGTGTGGCCGTTTTCCACCCGCGACAGGTAGCAGCGCAGCAGGCCGGTCCGCTTTTCGATGTCTCCCTGAGACATGCCTTTCTGCAGCCGGTAATTTCTAATAGTCTCGCCGATGTTGATCGTGGGGAGCATGGCAGGATGCGTCATAGTAACCAGAAGGACAATTTCTGGCAAGTGGAAATTAGTGCCCCGTGGACGGTGCTACGAATTCGGGCTTGACAAGAATATTTTCTGGCGATGGTTAGACGCTGTAAAAGCTAACCGGCGCATTGTTTCCGCAGGCGAAAACCAAGATCGCCTTCGACTTCGCTCCGGGCAGGCTCTGCTTCGCGCGGGACCGAAAGTGTCAGCGGCTCGGGATGACCGGTGATTGCGGGTGACCAAGACGCAATCATTTCTTGTCAATCATTTCTTCAATGTATCCGACAGAAAGCTCACAGTACGCTTCCAGGCGTCGGCGGCGTCTGCCGGACGGTATCCGGCCTGGTTGTTGGGATTTTCGAAAGCGTGGCCGGCGTCGTCGTAAATTTTGACCTCGATCTTCTTGCCGAGTTGTTTCATGGTGGCCTCGAACTTGTGCACGTCCTCGGGAGTAATGCCTTGATCCTTCGCGCCGAAGAGTCCGAGAATGGGCGCGTCGATTTTCTTGAGTGCTTCGGGGTCGGTGGCGAGATGGCCGTAGTTGATGACGTCGGCGGCGAGGGTTGGCTCCTGCAGCGCCACATCGAGCGAGTAGCCGCCGCCCATGCACCAACCGATGGCGCCAATCCGGTCTTTCTTTACGTTGGGCTGAGATTCTAGAAACACAAAAGCGGCGTGCAGGTCGCGCTTGGCGCGGTCTTCCGGAACTCCGCGCATGATCTCGTGGGCCATCTCCGGCGTGGTCGCAACTTTGCCGCGGTAGAGATCGATGGCGAGAGCTTCGTAGCCTTGGTCCGCCAGCTTCGAGGCTTCGTCTTTGACCCAGTCATTCAGTCCCCACCATTCGTGGATGACGATAATGGCGGGAAATGGGCCCTTGCCGGAGGGCGTATAAAGAAGGGCTTGCACGGTTTCGTCGCCGCTTTTATAGGAGACGGATTTGGAGTCGGCGGCGAAGAGGGTTGAGGCGCTGAGAGCGACGAAAATCAGCACGCAGACTTTTTTCATAGCTGAACCTCCCGAGTTGAGCTGAGAGATCCTTCGCTTCGCCTGAAGAACGGCTCCGCTCAGGATGACAGCCGTATTATCCATATTCACAATTTCAATTCCATATATAGTGCGCCCGTAATCGGGTTGGAACAATACGGCGCGATTTCTTGAAAGCCCAGCTTGCGATACATGGCCACTGCATCTTTCATCATGGGCTCGACGGTGTCAAGGCGCATGCGCCGATAGCCGATGTGGCGGGCCTCGGCGATGATGCGCTCGGCGAGGGCGCGTCCGAAGCCGTGGCCGCGAAACTTGGGACGCAAGTACAGACGTTTCATCTCGCAGATTTCCGCATCGAGCTGGTGAAGCGCAACGCAGCCTGCAATATCCCTTTCGTATTCCGCCAGCAACAGGCGGCCTTGCGGTGGGGCATAGTCGCCGGGAAGTCCGGCCAATTCTTTGTCGAAATTTTGGAAGCAGAGGCTGAAGCCCAGGGATTGCGCGTATTCGAGGAAGAGTTCACGCGCTTGGGCGAGTTGAGCCGGGGACTCTGCTTGAGTGAACTTCAACATGCTTAACACAGGGGCCACTGAGATCACAGGGTAACTCGATTTTTGGCCGGATCCCATGCGCATTTACCCCATCAACATGCCGCCATTTACGGAGAGCACGTGGCCGGTGATGTAGCTTGCCTCGTCCGATGCCAGGAAAGCTACGGCATTCGCTACATCGTCGACCGAGCCTACGCGACCCAGCGGAATCTGTTTGGCGGCGTTTTGTTTGAACTCTTCGCCCAGGACTTCGGTCATGGCAGTATCGATGAAGCCGGGGGCGACGGCGTTGCAGGTTATGTTGCGTGAACCGAGCTCGCGGGCGATGGCCATGGTGAGGCCGATCAGCCCGGCTTTCGAGGCGGAATAGTTCGCTTGCCCGGCCTGGCCCATCTGGCCGAAGACGCTGGTGATGTTGATGATGCGTCCCCAACGTTGCTTCAGCATGGTGGTGGCGACGGCCTGGGTGCAGAGGTAGGCGGAGGTGAGATTGGTTTGCAACACGGCATCCCAATCGGCGCGCTTCATGCGCATGACCAGCTGGTCGCGGGTGATTCCGGCATTGTTGACCAGGATATCGATTTTGCCGAATTGCGCGATGACGGATTTGATCGTCGACTTCACCTGCTCTTCGTCGGTGACGTCGAGGGCGAAGGCGGCGGCAATGCCTCCGGCAGCGGTGATTTCGTTCACCAGTTCGTTCAGTTTGTCCTGATTGCGGGCTGCGGCGGCGACCGTTGCCCCGTTGGCCGCTAACTTGAGTGCACAACCTCGGCCAATACCTTGCGAGGCGCCGGTTACAAAGGCGACCCGTCCTGAAAGGGACATGGTTCTTTCTCTCCTATATGAATACACCTTGGTGTCTTATGAAAGTGCGGTGTGCCGGAACGTGGAATTATACTGTGCCGGTTCTACTCGGCGCGTTGTAGCGGCCAGATCAGGACTTCGAGCTGGCGCGCGAAATGCAGCAAAGGGTACGAAGCGGGCAGCGTGATTCCGGCGGCCGCCGCGACGGTGTTGACTTCGAACTCGGCGCCTGCCTCCTGCAAAGGCCAGGGTTGATGGTGAATCTCGCCGCGGTAGACTTCACCGTTATGAGTTGTGTAGAGGCAGTAGCGCTCAGTGAGCCAATGTTCGATCGATCCTTTTTCGCGGCGGAGTACCTCGGCGGTGGGAGCATAGGTTGCGCGAAATTCCGCGGAGCCGCTTAGACGGCTTGACGAGTAACGAATCTCTGTGCCGATCGGCATGGAAGACATTGCCGCATGAAAGTACGGCAGGTGGTAAAAACGGCGAGCTGCCCACACTGCGGGAAGATTGGCAGCGTCGAGGCTGAAGAAATAGACTCCGGGCTTGTCGCGGTAGGTCACGTAAGTGCGGACGTTCAATTCTGGAAAGCGTGAGAGCCCGGGCAGCGCGGGAAATCGGCGGCGGTGGATTCCACTCATACGAAAAGGAACCACGCCGATCCAAGCGTGGCCGTCGAAAGTGTCGACGGTTAATGGTTCTGGAACAAGAGGTCGAATCGCCGACATGGGCAAGAGCCAGTGGGCGAAAAGCAGGTCGTGCCAGGTTTGTTGCATCACCCACGGGCCGGAGGGCAGCGGCCAGGGGCGGTGAGCCACGAACTGCAGCAAGGGATGCACCCAACAGTTTAGCGCCAGGCGAGCGCCAGTCCGAGGATGGCGACGACGCGGCGGCTGGTTGTCATTTTTCTAACGATTGCGGATTGCGAGCGCTCCGATTAACATTCGAAGCACTCCCATGACTCAAGCTTTGACCAACGATGCGATCGCCATGCCCGAATCTTCCAACCACAAATCTGCTGCAACCGATTCGGCTCCGACCGGCTCTGGGCACCGCTCACCGCTGAGAGCCTCCGGCGGAGAGCATTCCACTGCCGGCGAAAAGCAGCCGAGTGATGCGCTTTCTTCCGCGCCTTCCACGGAAGTATTCGCAGTATACGGCGTCGAGCCGGAGATTCAGGCTTACGCCATGGCGAAGTATTCGCGGTCAGCACTGTCGATGAAGGAGTCGCTGCGCGAGATCAGTTCGCAGAAAGCGGAAAAGTTTCTTAACACTTTTTATTTTCAGTACGGACACAGATCGATTGCAGACTTGGCGCATATTGCGTTGGCGATCGAGCGGCTGTCGATTTTGGCGGCGATCGAGTTGGCCGACGAGCAGCGCTGGGATGGGCAGGAGCGCTCGACGCGTTATCAAGATTTCAAGAAGAGCGGATATTTTGTTCCGGATTTCGGGCCCGACGATGAGTCGCACAAGCTGTATCGCGAGACTTTAGATTTTCTTTTCGCCGAGTACGAAGCGCTCTCGGCGCACATGACGCAGCATTTGATCAACATCACTCCCAAGCCTGCCGAGATGAAGCAGGATACGTATGAGCGCACGCTGAAGGCGCGGGCGTTTGACATCACGCGATATTTGCTGCCGCTGGCTACCAACACTTCGCTGGGCGAGATTGTGAACGCGCGAACGCTGGAAACGCAGGTGGCGCATCTTCTTTCTCATACCCACAAGGAAGTGCGGGCGCTGGGCGAGTCGTTGAAGAAAGCCGCGACCACGGCGGCTTACAACGTAAATGCGGAGTCGTTGCGAAATCTGGTGGAAGAAATTCGAAAAGTAAATCCGGAACTCGGTGCGCGAGCGGAGCAAGAGTTATTGCATGAAGTGCGCGTAGCGCCGACCTTGGTGAAGTATGCCGATCCCAATGAGTACGAAATGGCGACGCGGCGCGATTTGCGGCAGGCGGCGCGGGAGTTGATGAAGAGCGAACCGGTGGCTCCGTCGAAGTCAGATGTGGATTTGCTCGACGATGAACCGCTCGAGGTCGAGATTGCGAGCACTTTGCTGTACGAACATTGCCACCATTCTTACCGCCAGGTGCGGCAGGCGTTGCAGGTAATGGGCGAGCGCTACCGGCGCGAAATCATCGACTTGGGGCTGCGGCATCGCGGCAAGTATGACGAAATTTCGCGGGCGTTTCGCGCGGGGCAGCAATTCAGATTCGACATTCTGATGGATACGGGCGGCTTCCGCGATATGCACCGCCACCGGCGCTGCATTCAGGTGATGCAGGGGTTCACCACCCAGCATGGATACGAAATGCTGCTCGATCTGGAAGACGCCGGCGTGCGGGGGCGCTTCGATGCGGCGATGCGGCGCACGCAGGCCACAGTGGAGAAGCTGGCGGCTGGGGCTTCGCCGGAAGCGGAAGAGAATTCGCAGTACGCGATTCCGCTGGCCTATCGTAAGCGGGCGCTGTTCAAGATGGATTTCGCCGAGGTGGTTTACATCTCCGAATTGCGGACTACGCCGGCGGGGCACGTTTCTTATCGCAATGTGGCCTATGCGATGTATGAGGCGGTAGCGCGGAAGTATCCGGCGCTGGCCAAATATTTTCGGGTGCACGATGTGACGGCGCCGGTGGACTTGCTGCAGCGGTGAGGTAGTTACATTTGCCTATACATATGAGTACCTAGCACGTTATCATGATCTTGCAGTGCGAGGGCTTTGATTGGGATCGAGGTAGCAGAGCCAAGTGCCAGAAGCATGGGCTCTCCATTGCCCTGATTGAAAGCTTGTTCGCCGAGCCCCTTGCCATCCTACCCAGCGCGGCTGATTCGCCAGAGGAACGCCGCTTTTGCGCTGTGGGACAAACTGGCCATGGCCGGAGAGTATTCCTTGTGTTCACGCTGCGGCGCAAGGGCGATAAGGAATTGATCCGGCCGATCAGCGCGCGTTACATGCACAAGAAGGAGGTCGAATCCTATGAAAAAGAAAATCCCGGCATTTAAGAGCGCCCGCGCAGCGGCGGCTTTTGTCGACAAGGCTGACTTGTCGCACTATGACCTCTCGGGCGCGCAGACGGTACGCTTCGAGATGAAGCGCAAGGACAAATCTATCAATTTGCGCTTGCCCGAGGAACTGTATGATGCAGTGCGCCAGCGCGCCACCCACGCAGGATTGCCGTATCAGCGCTTCATTCGCCTCGCGTTGGAGAATGCGATTGCGGGGCGGAAGTAGACCGGGTGGCGTACGAGATGTCGCGAGGCCGTGGCGGGGAAGTATCCGGCGATGGCCAAATATTTTCGGGTACACGATGTGACGGCGCCGGTGGACTTGCTGCAGCGGTAGGGCGAGGCTGCTGCGCAGCCTAATCAAAAGCGGCTTTTACGATGCGATTGTATTTCCTACTTGGAGTCTTTCTCGTTCTGAACATGTCCTTAGCCTGTAAGGAACGGGACCCTGCGCCAGTAATCGTGCACGTTCTCCGCGACCCATCGGCCCCATTTGCTAAGAACCTAACGCAGGCAGATTTGCAGTTTGGCTTGTCGAAAGCGCGTGTCAGCAGTGGGAGATGGATGATGATTGCCACAAACGAGGGCACTTCGTATACAACGCTTGTGAGGCGGCTTGCCGATACTCCCGAGGATCTACTGATACTGAATTCGCCGTCTGATCTCCCGGACGGCGCCGCAGTCCGGGACCACGTAGGGAAACCCCAACGCATCTGCGGAGAAGCGCCCGCCTACATCCCGGATTGGGTTTCGGGCGAACAGCGTGAGGCTACTGAGATGTATCTGCGATTCCTGGTCATTCACTGCGAGGCGACCGGGGCTCATTGAGTTACAATCCAGACCAGATCGCAGTTTGTAGCAATCTCTAGATTTATCTTGATTCTGCCGGCCCCCGCAGCTAGAATCTGACGAGAGGCATCCATGCCCCGTTCCGTCAAGATCGCTCCGGAAATTGATGCCAAGCTTTATCAGGAACTCGTCTCCGTGGCCAAGGAGAACGGGCAGTCCCAACGCTTTGTGCTGGAGCGGGCGCTGGAGCATTACCTGCACAACGTGGTCCCTTCGCAGCGCTTGGTGCGGCCGGAGGTGATGGCTGCCTATCGCCGCTCCAACGAAAAATATCGTGAATTGTACAAGAAACTGGCCAAATAAATGGCCGAGCGCGTCTACCTGACCGTGGCTGAAGTCATCGCCATCCACCACCACCAGATCGAGGAATACGGCGGGGAGCATGGGATGCTAAATCAGGGCGCATTGGAAGCTGCGGTTTTTCGGCCTCAAACCGGTTACTACAACGACATCGGCGAAGAGGCGGCGGCGCTGTTTGAGTCGTTGGTCAACAATCACGCCTTTGTCGATGGCAACAAACGCGTGGGATTTGCCGCGGCTCATACCTTTCTACTGGTGAACGGTTTCGGTCTTGACGTCGCCAGCAAGGCTGCCCTTGAGTTCATGATGAAGACCATCGCCGAAGGCAAGTTCCGCTTCGCCCTGATTCACGAGCGGATCGCGGAACACCTCGTCCCCCCTCCTGGATAGATTTCGCGGGCAAGAGTGCCCGCGCCACACCGTCCCTGCCCATTTCGGAACCTTATCCACAGTTTATTATCCAGATTCGCCTTTCTTTCGCTTCTTCCGGTATGTATAATCCGGCCAGATCAGTTTCTGCACATTTCTAAGGAGCCACTCCATGGCGGATGAACGGGGCAAAGCAATCGAGTTAGCGTTTGCGCAGATTGAAAAACAGTTCGGCAAAGGGTCGATCATGCGGTTGGGGTCGAAGGAGGCGATCGTCCCCATCGCGGTCATCCCGACAGGCTCAATCTCGTTTGACGCAGCGCTGGGCGTGGGTGGATTTCCGCGGGGGCGCGTTGTGGAAGTGTTTGGGCCGGAATCTTCCGGCAAGACCACCATTACGTTGCAGGTGATTGCCGAGGCGCAGAAGACTGGAGGCATGGCGGCGTTTGTCGATGCCGAGCATGCGCTCGATCCGGCTTATGCCAAGAAGTTGGGCGTCGATGTGGATAACCTTTTGGTTTCTCAGCCGGACTACGGTGAGCAGGCGCTCGAGATTACCGAAGCTTTGGTGCGCTCCAACGCGATCGACGTGTTGGTGGTCGATTCGGTGGCGGCGTTGGTGCCCAAGGCAGAACTCGACGGAGAAATGGGCGACAGCCATATGGGATTGCAGGCGCGGCTGATGTCGCAGGCGCTGCGCAAGCTGACGGGAACGGTTTCCAAGTCGCGCACCTGCCTGATTTTTATTAATCAAATCCGCGAAAAGATTGGCGTGATGTTTGGCAATCCCGAGACGACAACGGGCGGACGCGCGCTGAAGTTTTATTCGTCGGTTCGCGTGGATATTCGGCGGATCGCGGCCATTAAGGATGGCGACGTGGTTACCGGCTCGCGCACCCGCGTCAAAGTTGTGAAGAACAAGGTGGCCGCGCCATTCCGCGAAGCGGAGTTCGACATCCTGTATGGCGAAGGAATTTCGCGTGAAGGCGATCTGCTCGATATCGCGGTGAACAATAATATTCTGGAAAAGTCCGGATCGTGGTTCAGCTATAAGGGCGAGCGCATCGGCCAGGGCCGCGAGAATGCCCGCCAGTTCCTCAAAGACAACAAAGACACCATGGCCAAGCTCGACACGGAAGTGCGTAAAGCGCTGGGACTGATCGCGACTCCGGCGCCGGCGCAACCCGCCAACGGGGCGACTCCGGCTACGACTCAGGGGGCGCGAGTTACAACCATGCCGAGCGCGGCGCCCGAGGCGGCGAGAGTGCCGATCGCAGCGAAACGGTAGCCGCTCCTAGAACTTTTGTCATCCCGAGCAACGCGAGGGACCATGGTTTCTGCTTACGGCGCCGATTTGTGCGGCCGCAAGCAGAAACCAAGATCCCTCACTGCGCTCGGGATGACATTTCGGGGGCGAGCAATGACATTTCGGGGGTGAGGAATGGCCGAAGAGCGGCGTTACTTCGTCTGCATCATGGCCAATGCCTCCAAGTGAATTTACACCGGCATGACGAATAGCATTCGCCGGCGCGTGCGCGAGCACAAGCTGAAACTGACGCCCGGGTTTTGCGGCACAGTACAACATCACTCGGCTTGTCTATTTCGAGACCTTCGAGGACGTCCGTAATGCAATTGAGCGCGAGAAGCAAATAAAGGCG
Organism: uncultured Acidobacteriaceae bacterium; assembly: GCA_963710965.1. Taxonomy (GTDB): domain Bacteria; phylum Acidobacteriota; class Terriglobia; order Terriglobales; family Acidobacteriaceae; genus Sulfotelmatobacter. Next base: position 123,995 of record CAVQCP010000013.1, read on the forward strand.
TGGACTCGAGTTAAGCGGCTTGCTCTCGTGGAATCGACAAATCCGAAGTGGGACGATTTGTCCCGAGAATGGGATCAGCCCCAAACATTCCGGTTTACGCCGAAGATCGCGTAAGGCCGACAAGTCGAGTCCGCCGGAAGCAGAAACCAGGGTCCCTCGCTTCGCTCGGGATGACAGCTCCTGCTCGGGATGACAAATGCTTAAGATGCCCATTCCCGAAGCGCCCATTCCGCAATTGCCATTCTCTCCCCTGCCCGCATAGAATCTCTATTCAACATGCCAGTTCCTGTGAGGACGATTGCATAAGGGCCTAGCTATCTATCCTGGATCGTTTGACCCGACGACCAACGGGCACCTCGACCTCATCGAGAGAGGGTCCAAGATTTTCGAGCACTTGGGGGTTGCGATTTTGCGGAACATGGAGAAAACGCCCATGTTCAGCGTAGCCGAGCGGCTGGAGATGCTGCGCGAACTTACGGCGCACCTGGAGAATGTCCGGATCGACACGTTTGACGGGCTGATGGTCGAGTATGCGAAATCGCAGAACGCGACTTGCATTCTGCGCGGCATACGCGCCATCAGCGACTACGAATATGAACTGCAGATGGCGCTGATGAATCGCAAGCTTGAGCCTACGCTCGAGACTGTATTCATGATGCCCGCGGATAAATATTCTTATGTGAGTTCGCGATTGGTGCGGGAGGTCGCGCAAGCCGGCGGACCGGTGCGGGGACTGGTTCCGGAGATCGTCGAACAAAGGCTGCGCGAAAAGCTCGATCCGGCTTACAAATTGCGGGATGAGCGCTTGCTCGAAGCGTTGGGTCAAGTCGAGAGAGAGAAAGAAAAACCAGAAAAGAAGAGGAAAAAGAAGTCATGACCACGGCAATCAGCGAAGCGGTAAAACTCACCGACCGAATCAACCGCATTCAACCCTCGGCTACGATGGCGGTGGTGGCGGAGGCCGACAAGTTGCGCGCGCAGGGCATCGACGTGGTCGATTTTGGCGCAGGCGAACCGCATTTTTCCACGCCGCAGCACATCAAGGACGCAGCCATTGCCGCGATTCAGGGCAACTTCACCAAGTACACCGCCGTACCCGGAACGCCCGAGTTGCGCGACGCGATTGTGCACCGGCATGCCGTCGATTTCGATTCCGATTACCGGCGCGAGGAAGTGATTGCCTCGACAGGCGGAAAGAATGCGCTGTTCAATGCCATTCAGGTGCTGGTCGATCACGGCGACGAAGTGATTCTGCCGGTTCCCTACTGGGTTTCTTTCAAGGACATCGTGCGCTACGCCGGCGGCGAGTGCGTGCTGCTGCAATCGGATGAGTCGCAAGGCTTTCGGGTTACAGCGGAGATGGTGGCGAGTTTGATCACGCCGCGGACGAAGGTCATCATTCTGAATTCGCCATCGAATCCCTCGGGAGCGGTGATGAGTGCGGAGGATCTGACGGAAGTTGTGCGGGTGGCGAGCGAGCGGGGAATCTGGGTTCTCTCGGATGAGTGTTACGTCTATCTGAATTACACGGGCAAGAATTTTTCGGTGGGATCGTTGCGCGAGTTCAAGGAACGCGTCGTGGTGCTGGGATCGCTCTCAAAGACTTATGCCATGACCGGATGGCGGCTGGGTTACGCGCTCGGTCCCGCGGCAGTGGTGAGCGCGATGTCGAAGTTGCAAAGCCAGTCAACTTCGAATCCGACATCGATTGTGCAGAAGGCGGCGGTGGCGGCGCTGAAGGGGCCGCAGGAATGTGTGGAACAGATGCGTCGCGAATATATTGGGCTGCGCGATCATGTAGTGAAGGGTCTGCGATCGATTCCGGGCGTGACTTGCACGCTGCCGGAAGGCGCGTTCTACGCCTATCCGAATGTCTCGGCGTTTCTGGGGCGCGGCGGCGTGAAGTCGGCGTCCGACGTGGCAGGGAGGTTATTGCGGGAAGCGCACGTGGCCACCGTGCCGGGAGAAGGATTCGGCACCGGCGATCACATCCGGGTATCGTATGCAACTTCGAAAGCGGAGTTGGATCGCGGGTTGGAGCGGATGCGGAAATTTTTCGAAGGGCTGTAAACTACTTTCAGATCTGGCATACACTAAAACACGCTGTTATCCCGAGCGCAGCGAGGGATCTCGGTTCTCGCCTGTACAGCGGCAATGGCGACGCGGGCAGAAACCAAGATCCCTCGCTGCGCTCGGGATGACATTCTTATTATATGGATGACCGTAAAGGATTACATGTGAGCATTTCGATCATTTCATGGCAAATTTATATCCACTCTTAATGCTTCCTCGATTTGATCCTCGGCCCTGGGGCACGCTTGACCTGTCGCCGATTTATCCTAATCGTCCTTTTGAAGAAAAGATCGGGGAGGCGTGGCTCACGGGCGACGAGTGCGCGATCGCGAATGGGCCGCTGGCCGGGCAAACACTGGCCAAGGTCAGCGAGACGTATCAGCGGGAACTGGTGGGCGATGCGGCTCGCGATCCGCGCCGCTTTCCTTTATTGCTGAAATTTCTTTTTCCGCACGAACATCTCTCGGTGCAGGTGCATCCGGATGATGAGCAGGCGCTGCGCGTGGGCCAGCCTTGGGGCAAGACGGAGTGCTGGTATGTGGCGCAGGCGAAGCCGGGCGCGAAGATTGCATTGGGATTGAAGCCGGGAGTGACGGTGGCGCAACTGGAACAGGCGATCCACGAAAAGCGCGCCGAAGAATCGCTGAACTGGCTCAATGTGTATACCGGCGACATGATCTATGTGGCGGGCGGAACGGTGCACACGTTGGGGCCGGGCTCGGTGATCGTGGAGACCCAGCAGCAATCGGATACCACGTACCGTTTATATGACTACGGCCGGCCACGCGAACTGCACCTGAAGGACGGTTTAGCCGCGGTGAAGACGAAAGTTGGGTCGGGCAAAGTGGTGCGGCCTGCGCCCGCGCAGGTTGCGGGCAGCGACAATCGAAAAGCATCGCTGGTGGCCGCTCCTTATTTTGTAGTCGATATGTTTGAGATGAAGGATGCGCAGGAACTCGACACGCGCGATGAATCCGGCAAGAGCTCGGCGCAAATCCTGGTCGCGCTGGAAGGGTGTGGCATCGTGGAAGCGGCGGGAGCGGAAGCGGTGACTTTCGCGAAAGGTGATGCGGTGGTGGTCCCGGCGTCGATTGGGAAATTCACGGTGCGGCCGCAGTGGACAATCGAGTTTCTACGATCGCGTGCGCCGGGCGCGGTTTTGCCCGAGCCAGAAACGCGAATGTAGGAATTGGAATGCGTGAAAGACGAAAGACCTTGGCTAAGAACTCAAATTTCTATCCTGTAATCCTTGCCGGAGGCCGCGGGACGCGCTTCTGGCCGCTAAGCCGAAGGAAGCGCGCCAAGCAGTTGCTGGCACTCGACGGCAAGCAGACCATGATCCAGCAGACGGTGGCGCGGCTGCTGCCGTTGGCTCCATCGAGCAAGTTCTGGGTCATCACCAACGACGATCTTCGACCCGCGATTCTCAAGCAGCTTCCAAAATTGCCCAAGGCGCAGGTACTCGCCGAACCTGCGGGGCGCAATACCGCGCCTGCCATCGGCTTGGCGGCGTTTTTGTTGCTGCGCGAAACTCCCAACGCGATTATTGGAATGTTCCCCTCAGACCATGTGATTGGCGACGAGAACGGTTATCGGGCGACGATTCAACGCGCCGCCGAGATTGCAGCTGCGGGCGAAAACATTGTAGTCCTCGGCATTCGGCCGAATCGCGCCGAAACTGGTTATGGATACATTGAAGCCGGCGGGGCGTTCGATGGAGATGCGCTGCGGGTGCGGCGTTTCACCGAGAAGCCCGATGCGGAGAAGGCTGCTGCCTTTGTCGCCGCGGGAAATTATTTTTGGAACAGCGGAATGTTTCTGTGGAGCGCGCGCACGCTGGCCAATGCTCTGCGCGAACATCTGCCCCAGACCGCTTCCCTGCTGGAAGAAATCGCCGCAGCTTTTGGCACGCGCAAGTTTGCTGCGATTTTCGGCAAGCTATATCCGAAGTGCGAGAATATCAGCGTAGATTACGCCGTGCTGGAGCGGCGTTCGGCGAAAGGCGAGCAGGCGGGAAACATTTTTTGCCTGCCCGCGGATTTCGGTTGGAACGATTTGGGATCGTGGACGGCGCTGCACGAACACCAGACCGCTAAGAGTAATCCAGTGGACGGCAATCTCATCCATGGCTCAGGTTCATTTGTTCTGAATGCCGGCGGGAATTACATTCATGCTCCGGGCAAGTTTGTGGCGGCCGTCGGAGTTAACGATCTGGTGGTCGTCGAAACCCCGGATGCTTTGCTGATCACGACCCGGCAACGCGCGCAAGACGTGGGAAAAATCGTGAAATATTTGGACGAGAAAAAGCTATACAAACTCACTTAGTTTCCGCTTTCTAGTTCGGAATCGCTGGTAACGGGAAACCAGAAACTGATTTTCTATGGCTCAAGAAATCAAGTTTGGCACCGACGGATGGCGCGGCATAATTGCCGATGACTTCACCTTCGAAAATGTCCGCCGGGTTGCGGGCGCAATCGCCTCTTATGTTTTGAAATACGAAGATGCGTCGCGCGGCGTCTTCGTTGGCTACGACACGCGATTCGCGTCGCCACGTGCGGCGCAGATTGCAGCCGAGGTGATGGCGGCCGCGGGCATTCCGGTGAAGCTGGCCAACGATTACACTCCCACGCCGGCGGTTTCTTTTGCGGTGAAGACGAACGGCGCGGCGGGCGGGGTGATGGTCACTTCCAGCCACAATCCATTTAATTGGAATGGGGTGAAGTTCAAAGGAAAGTTTGGTGGATCGGCGACTCCCGCCATCATGAAGCGGATCGAAGAAGAATTGGCGGCCGGCGCCATGCCGCAAGGGGCAAGGGCAAGCGTGGAGGAGGCCGACCTCAAAACGCCCTACATTGCAGCCGTCTGCAACTTCGCCGACATGGATTTGATCGGCAAGACCAACTTTAAGTTTGCCATCGATTCGATGTACGGTTCCGGACGCGGCGTCCTTCCAGGAATTTTCCGCGAGCGTAGAGTTGCTTATATTGCGATCCGGCAGGAACTGAATCCTCTATTTCCGGGAATTAATCCGGAACCGATCGAGCCGCACATCGCCATGTTGCAGGAGACGGTGGTGCACGAAAAGTGCGACGCCGGGCTGGCGACCGATGGCGATGCCGATCGCATTGGCGCGGTCGCGGAAGACGGCAGCTTCGTAGATTCGCATAAGATTTTCTGCGTTTTGTTGCGCTGGCTGCTGGAGCGAAAGAAGTGGCCGGGCGATGTGGTGCGCGCCTTCAACACTACGCGCATGCTCGATCGCATCGCTGCGAAACACGGCCGCAAACTTTACGAAACCAAGATTGGATTCAAGTACACGGCCGACCTGATGATGGAGCACGACATTCTGATCGGCGGAGAAGAATCCGGCGGCATTGGTTATTCGCGTTTTCTGCCGGAGCGGGATGGAGTGCTGAACTGCCTGCTGCTGGCCAATGTGATGGCCGAAGAAGGAAAGCCACTGGGCCAGCTGGTGGCCGATTTGCAAAGAGAATTTGGTCCGCATTATTACGGCCGGCGCGATCTGCACATTGCGGAGGACGTGAAGCAAGGGGCGATTCAGCGGGCCGGCGACGAGCGCACCCAAAAACTGGGACGCTATCGCGTGCTGAAGAAAGAAAACCTGGACGGCGTCAAATTCTTTCTCGATGCCCCGACGAATGGCCAAGGGGCAGAGGCTTGGATCTTATTTCGCGCCTCGGGAACGGAACCGCTGCTGCGCGCCTATGCCGAAGCGGCGTCGCCAGAGTTGGTCAACGAGATCCTGACAGACGCGGAAAGTTTTGTTAAGAACGGCGGTTAAGCTGCTCATGCCTCGCCCACGGAAGTCCACATTTGACGCTCCTCTGAGGCCGCGTTAATGCGATACTTCTAACTGGTATGAATTTGGCAAGCACAACCTCGAGCCCGGGCGATTCGCCTGAGGCGCGCCGTTATAACCGCATCCACCGCTGGTTGGGAATCGCGGATTTTGTGATCGGAGCCGCGTTCCTGATCGTGTTGCTGGCGACGGGATGGAGCGGCTGGCTGCGCGATATTGCTCTGCGCCGCGGCTTCCAGAACTACACGCTCTCGGTTTTTATCTATCTGTTTTTTCTGCTCCTGATCAGCAAAGTGCTCGGCCTGGGCCTCGACTATTATGGATTCCGGCTGGAGCAGAAGTTTCAACTCTCGAATCAACGTCTGCGCTCGTGGCTGTGGGATGAAGTCAAAGGCTTTCTGCTGGGACTGGTAATGGCTGGGATCGTGGTCGAGTTGCTGTACTTCATGATCCGGCAGTCTCCGCAACATTGGTGGATCATCACGTGGGCCTTATTTATGGGACTGTTCATCCTGCTGGCGCAGCTTGCCCCGGTGGTGCTTTTTCCTATCTTTTACAAGTTTGAGCCGCTGGATAACGAAGATTTGCGGCGGCGGTTGGTACAACTGAGTGAGCGGGCAGGCACGCGAGTACGCGGAATTTATCGCTGGAAGCTCTCAGAAAAAAGCAAGAAGGCCAATGCCGCGCTGACTGGGCTGGGCAACACGCGGCGGATCATTCTGGCGGACACGCTTTTGGATAATTATGCTCCGGAAGAAATTGAAGCGGTCTTAGCCCACGAACTTGGCCATCAAGTTCACCGGCATATTCTGAAAAGCATTCTGGTGCAAGCGGGAATAACCCTGCTTGGTTTCTGGGCGGCCAACTTTGTGCTGCACTATTCGGTCGATCATCGGATGTTTGAAGAGCTCTCCGATTTCGCGAATCTTCCCCTGCTGGCTCTTACTGCGACGGCGCTTTCCCTACTTCTGATGCCCGCGCTGAACGCCTATTCGCGTTACAACGAGCGGCAGGCCGATCGCTATGCGTTTGAGTCGATTGCCAGCGTGGAGCCTTTCATTTCATCGATGAACAAACTGGCCCAGCAAAATTTGGCCGAACGAACTCCGTCAAGATTGGTGGAAGTATTGTTCCATTCGCATCCGGCGATTTCGAAGCGGACGGCCGCCGCGGAGGCCTGGAGGCGAGCGCAGAGCACAGGATCGCAGGGTTAGGGGCTGGCGCGGACGGGGGTTGGTTAGGGAAGACGATCGTGACCGGCTCGGTGCGCATTAACCGTTCTTCAGGGTCGCTGCAGCGCGCTGGAAATCATCCTCGGTGTCCACGCCGACGGAGTCGTAGGAAGTTTCTCCCACGTAGATTGCGATTCCGTTCTCCAGGAAGCGCAATTGTTCGAGCCGTTCGCTTTTTTCCAGCGTCGATTCCGGCTGCTTCACAAAAAAATCCAGTGCAGGTTTTCGGTAGGCATAAAGGCCGAGATGCTTGAAGTAGGGCGGGGCCGTGCCATCTCGATCAAAGGGGATCGTGGCGCGGGAGAAATAAAGAGCGCGGCCGTCCGCGGCGGTGACAACTTTAACCGCATTCGGATTCGCAATGTCTTCCGGAGGGCAAGGAGTTTTAACGGTCCCCACCTGTACTGCTGGATCCTTCATCACATCGAGAAGCGCGTCAATTTGTTGGGGACGAACCATCGGTTCGTCGCCTTGCACGTTGACGTAGACGTCCGCCGCAATCGAGTTTGACACTTCGTGGACGCGCTCGGTGCCGCTGCGGTGCGCGGAGGAAGTCATCTCCGCCTTCCAATTGTGTTTGCGGCAGGCTTCCACAATTTCTTCGGAATCGGTGGCGATGATGACGTCGGAAAGGAGTGGAGAGGAACGGACAGCCTCATACACCCAGCCCACCAGAGGCTTTCCGGCAATTTCGCGCAGCATCTTTCGTGGCAAACGGGTGGAAGCCAAGCGGGCGGGAATTATGGCAATCGAGTTCATCCCAGATCTAGTTTCCCGTTTCCTGGTGGAAGAGGCAAGTATCGAGCGTGGGAGCGGGTCGCAGGAGAATCGTTAGGGATGCCCAGGGACATCCATGGGTCTGCCAGAACAGATCGCGCAAGGAGATGCCGCAACGCTCAAACACTTCAACCTCGCCTGGGGGATACGGTGTGGGTAGGCTCTATCGCTCTATCAACCGCCGCCTCGCGTTTGACACCGCCAAGGGCGGCTTTTATTGTAGAAAGATGCTCCGCCCCTTGAGCAGCGGCTTCCTGTGTTGTTGTATGTTTTCGCCGCCGTGCGGGTAGGGAGCGCATCGAGATTTCTTACAACCCACCCGGCGAATCGGGTGGGTTTCATTTTTCATCCAACCCTGACTGGAACTTAAACTCTGGAACTTAAACTGACGAGGAGAAAATAGAGATATGAGCACCGCGACCGAAACTTCCAGAATTCCGCGCATCAACGACACCGCGCCCGATTTCACCGCCGAAACTACCCAGGGCCCCATCCAATTTCACCAATGGATCGGCGACGGCTGGGCGATTCTGTTCTCCCATCCCAAAGATTTCACGCCCGTCTGCACCACCGAACTCGGCTATATGGCAAAGCTGCAACCGGAATTCGCCAAGCGTAATACCAAAATCATCGGCCTAAGCGTCGACCCGGTGACCAATCACAGCAAATGGGCTGCCGATATTGAAGAGACCCAAGGCGCCAAGGTGAACTACCCGATGATCGGCGACCCCGAACTCAAGATCGCCAAGCTCTATGGCATGTTACCTGCCGAGAGCGGCACCACCTCCGAAGGCCGTACCGCTGCCGACAATGCCACCGTCCGCACCGTATTCGTAATCGGCCCCGATAAGAAGATCAAGCTCCAACTCAGCTACCCCATGAGCACCGGCCGCAACTTTGACGAAATCCTGCGCGTGATCGATTCCATGCAGCTCACCGCCAAACACAAAGTAGCCACGCCGGTGAACTGGAAGCAGGGCGAAGAAGTAATCATCCTTCCCTCGGTGTCGAACGAAGAAGCGCAACAGAAATATCCGGGAGGGTGGAAGGCGCCGAAACCGTACCTGCGCATCGTGCCCCAACCGAAATAGGCCAGCATCGATGGGGATAAAACCGGAGACGCTGAGTCGCTGAGTCGCGTATAAAGTAATATCCGTGCAGACCCCGGAAAAGCTGTGGCGAATTTTTGCGGAAGCGCATGCGGTCCGGTGATCGTCCCGGTCTTCAAAACCGGCGGGCGGCAGGTTTCCTGTCACCGGTGGGTTCGACCCCCACTCGCTTCCGCCAAAATAAAGGCCTTAGAGGCCGTTGCGTGCTGCTTGCGTGCTGTTAAGGGCTAAGCGACTTACTTTGCCGCTGGCCTGCTGCATTTCATCGGTCACAACGTCGCCATAGACATTCATTGTGGTCCTGATATCGGCATGGCGCATCAGCTTCTTTTGCACCGCAATCGTGGTGCCGACGGCATCGAGCCACGAGCGATAGCTGTGCCGCATCGAGTGTGTCCCGATCTTGCCGATGCCAGCCGCCTCTGCCGCTTTCATGAATTCGCGCAGCACCTGGTCGTAACACCAGGGCTGCCGCCCCAATTTGGCTGGAGAAGCGAATATCCAATCTTCATTTCTGGAAAATTGAGTTGTTTTTTTCCAATCCTTGAAGATTTCTAGCATTTCGGGTGCGATCGGCAGGCTCTGTTTGCTGTACACAGTCTTTA
>CAVQCP010000014.1:0-100385 GCA_963710965.1 uncultured Acidobacteriaceae bacterium
GTTATTGTGATTTGCATTGCACAACTCACGAGGAACATGACGCTATTGACGAGAGATGGTTTAAATGGTTCGTCTGGATTTATTGGTGGTGTGTTTTGGGGAAGAGCATCTTTGGCAAGTTGAAGTGAAACAATAATTGCTGCAAGATGAACGATCCATTGAACAAAAACAGAAAGGAGTGTTGCTGGATGGAAAATCGAAGAATGTGGTTTTTGGCGTGAAAGCTGCTGAAGTGGTTTTGCTCTCGAAACAAAAAGAAAGCAAAAGGGCAATTAAAATTCCTGTTGAAGTTGATTGTCCATCACTAAATTGAACTCCTTCAAAGAAAAGTGCACTCAAAGTGAAAGCAGAAACAAGGCAATTTAGTGCGAGAATTCGATACATTTGGTGAGTTGCAGCTAAAGTGCATCTTCCTTGACGAAGAATATCAACGACTGGTGCAACTGATATTGAACGGCAAGTGAATGGTGAAGCAATTGAAGCATCGCCAATTTGTGCAACTGCGGGTGCATCAGCTTCAGAAGTTCTTCCATTAATTCTGCTCTTTTTCTTTCGAGTGGTGAAATGTGAATGGATTTTATTTGGGTTGATTTTGTTTGTTGTTGAGGAACAACATTGAGAAGGGCAACACCAACGTGTGCTTGACGAAGAGCACCAACATCATTTGTTCCATCACCACACATTAAAGTTGTCCTTCCAATTGAATTTAGAGTTGAAATTACTCTTTCTTTTTGTGTTGGTGCAACACGAGCAAAAACATTAATGCGAGGAATAATTGTTTTAATTGAAGGAGATTCAAGAGCATTATCAAGAGAATCACCTCCAATGCAAAAATCATATTGTTCATTTTGAATTGGTTCATTAAAATCGAATGAAGATGGAGAAGAAAGACTTTTCTTTGATGAAATTCCTTCAATACTCGAAATTAATGGAACCCAATGCAAGTCAGGAGTCAAGAACAAGAATTTGTTTTGTTACAATTCCAACTTCTTGAGCAACATGACAAGCAGTTAACACATTGTCTCCAGTTATCATAACTGCACCAAGAGAAGCTCCTTTGATTTGAGCAATTGTTGGAGCACTTTCTGGTTTAATTGTACATCCAAAAACTGCAAATCCAGCAAATGTGAGGTCAGATTCAACTTTATTGCGAGGAATAGAATTCAATTCGATTGAATTCGAACCACCTAGGAGATTTTTATAAGCTAAAGCAAGAATTCTTCCACCATGACTTGCAAATCTTGAGAAAACGTTGTTATACCATTCTGGAATTGTGGAAAGTAAACCACGAATTACTTCAGGAGCACCTTTCACAGTAATGTATTGAGAAGTTTCATTTCCATTTTGAAATGCTACAATAGTGGTCATTCTGCAAAGAGTAGAATTGAATGGAAAACGACGGATTATTCTAACAGAACGAGGGCGCCCTTTTCTTTTTGAATGTTCAACAATTAAATCTCCTGAAAGATTCCATCCAATTCCTTTCAAAGAAGCAACCTCCACAGGATCTCCAACAATTTTCCCGCCAACATAGATTAAAGAATGGCATCCTGCAATGCAAACCACGGTTTGATCAGGAAATTGATTTTGTTCTGGTGGTAAAAGTTCGCCTCTATTATCAAGAACAATTCCAGAAAGATGAAGATCATCACTTGTGAGAGTTCCTGTTTTATCAAAAGCACAAACATCCAAAGCACCAGCAAATGGAATGCGAAAAAAGGCTCAGTACAAAAAACACCAAGTTTCTTCAGCGCAAGAAGTGAAGAATTTACCGCAAGAGATAATTCCATTGGTAATTCTGGTGGAACAACACTTGTAAGAATGAGAGAGCAATTTAAGAACAATTTCCACCGACTTCTATTTAAATCTTGAAGACCACGATGAAGAACATAACCACTTGCACCAAGAGCAAAAACAAGAAGAATGGCAATGAAGGCAAAACTTTCTCGGTTGTTTGCTGTCACACGTTCAGAGGCAAAAAGAATTGTTCTCATGAGATTTCCTTGAGATGTTTCAAATCCAGTTCGGATCACAAAAGCAATACAACGAGATTGTCCTTGGGGATTCGTAACTTGCATAACTTCTGTTCCAGCAAATATAACATGTCCTTTATGTTCAGCATCAGGACAAAGTAGAGGAGGATTTCTTTCAGATGTTTCATTTTCTTGAGATGGAAGTGATTCTTTTAAATGTGGAGTTGATTCACCAGTTAACAGCGATTCATTTGCAACACAACTTCCTGATAAAATTATTGCATCACATGGAAAGCATTGCATTGGTATGATTGAAATGATATCTCCAGGTACAATTCCTTCTGAACTTACTTTTCCCCATTTCCCATATCTTAAAACTGAGATATCTCTTGGTGCACGTGACCTATCAACAGTTTCTCGGAGTGTCGATAGATTTTTCATTCTTGATTTCACAACAGTTGCTTCAAATATGAGCAACATAATTAGCATGAATGCTCCATATTGTGGATGTTCATCAATGCTCCATAAAGCAGCACAAAATAATTGAAAAACAAAGAATGGGGGCGTGTTCACATGTGTTCACGATAAAGTTCCCAAAAACTGGGAGATGGCATCTCCAATCTATTTGGCCCATATTTCTCCTGTGCAATTTCAACATCTTTCATTCTTTCATATCCTGTTGAACGTCTTCTATATTCAATTAATGGTAATGAACTTGGAAATCGTTGAGGAATAAAAATCATTGTTGTTGAATCTTGAAGAATAAATTTTCTCTTTTGAAAAACCAGCAATTATCCTCTACATTGTCATCACAATCCTCACTATTGGTATTGTGAATAAGAGGAACCAATTCAGGTTTTCCTGAATGAACAAGACGAGGAATAACACAAGCATGAGTTGCATTTGAAATTGATGAAGCAAGAGAATATGCAACACGACATTTCCATTTCACTGACCATAAAGTAAAAAGCATTGCCAGTGCATGTGTTATCATAAGTGGAGGTAAAACAACAATTAACATTGAGAAATCCATTTCAGTTAAATTATTATTTGTTGAATTTAAAAACCACCATCCAATTACTGAGAAATAAATAATCGCAAAGGAACAACATAAACCCTTTTCCACACTGGTTTCCTTGTATATAATGTGATATCTTGTTGATTCTCAGTTGAAGATTGCATTCCAATTTCAATTCAATTTCAATTCAATTTCCTGATTTTTGTTTTTGTTTTGTTTTTTTTAAAAATGAATGAAATATGGCAAACAATGAAAAGAGATAACACAGGAGCTCTTGTTTTACAAAAACATGTTATTAATACATCAAAATATCGAATTTGTGTTGTTCCAGATGATGCAGGAACATCAGCATTGTTTGAATTAATTTCAACTGAAAGTGAATCATCAATTGAAAATGAATGGAATTGGGTTCTTTCTATTGTTCCTGAAGGGACGCGTACTTCAATTTCTTTTCAACGTCTTTGTAGTCTTTTAAATTCTTTTTTATCTCATCGTCAAAAATCATCATCTTTTTCTTCATCAACATCAATAACTCAAACAAAAACAAAGAAAACAAAAAATGAAACTATAATACAAATTGAACAAGAAATGAAAATGATTGCAAAGGAAATTAGTGTTGTTGATGATTCAACATTTCGTCTTTCTCGTTTAATTGAATTTTCAGAGAAAAAAGGATTTCCTTTTTCATCTTTTCGTTCTCGTATTGGATCTCCTCCTCCAAGTGGAATTGAAATTCAAAAGAAAAGCGAGACCACAAACAACAGGTTTATCACAAAGCTCAGAAATCTCTACATCTGATTTCTTTCCTCGTAAATTTTCAATTTTCTCTTCTTCCTTCTCCACACAGCAAACTCAACAACAAGATCTTCCACCAATAAAAGTTGCATTCAGAGCTGGCGCAAATTTTTGGGATTCTCCTTCTCCTTCTCTTCTTCCTGGGCAAAGAATGCCTTTTTCAAAAAAAACTATGAAAATATATATATACATATATTTTTATTGAATTTTGAAGATTGAAATAATTGAAGATTCGTCAGCAACAAGAAGAGTTTGAGAAGAAAAAGAACAAAGCCAATTCACTTTATTTTCCAAAGGAGTTCTATTAATGAAATAACGAGAGTCCAAACTCCAAAGGCATATAGAACGATCACATCCACCAGAAATTAATCCCCAATTTGACCATACAACAGCACTTGCAGATGCTATTTGATGTGCTTCATTATGTTCAACAATGGGGGATAAAGATTTCCAAGATCTCACAGAAATTGAACCATTTCCCAATGCAAATGCAATGAATTTTCCATCAGGAGAAATTGAAGAAGAATGAACCCATGGAGGATTAAAAGATGTTTGTGATGAGGAGGAGGAAGAAGAAATAAACGATGCACGAACAATTGGATTTGCTTTTTTCAAATCCCATTTTAAAGCAACACCATCTAATCCTAAGTAACCATTTCATTTGGGAGAGTTGGATGAAATTTAATTGAAGAACAAATGTTTTTATGAACTCTATTCATTTTTCTTTTCAAAGAAAAAAGACTGCATCAATGCAACTAAACATCTCCACAGTCATCTGCCAATCCAATTGTTGTACCATTTGAGGAAACATCGATTTCATTCACTTCATCAAGAAAAATCATTCCATTTGATAATAATTGAGGAGTTTTTACTAATATTTCTGATTGCGTTTTCCTTAAATCATAAATTGCAATCGAACCAGAATTAAAAGAAACTATAATTTGATTGTTTTCATGTTTATTAAAGCAAATTGATGTGATTTTTATTGATGGTGAAGGAAGAATTGCTGAAAATGCTCTTGAAAATCTTAAATCCCAAAGTCGAACAATAAAATCCGATGTTGAACTTCCAATTGAAGCCAATAATTCTTTCCCTTCTTCTTGGCTTCCAACAATTTGTGTGACTGAACTTGAATGTCCTTTCAATTCCCCACTTTTTTTCATACCATCAGCGGCTCCGGACTGGCTTCGGGATGAAAGTCTTTGCTGGCGCGTCTTAGCCTGGTCAGAATCTCGTTCACGGTTTTCTTGTCAACTTCTTTGCGCAGTTTCTTTTCCTGCTGCCCTCGCAGTTCGATCAGATGGTTCATCATCTGCGTCTTGCGCCGCGGTTCCCGGGGAATCTTCAAGCTGCGCAGCGCGGCTAATTGCACATCGAGATCGCGAACCTTGCCGGCGCGCTTGCGAATTCGCCCCAACAATTTGAGCAGTCTCTTTTCGTTGCGGCGCAGCTTGGGAGAAAGTTCATTCAACAGAATTTGAAGCCGGCGCGTGCCCGTGCGGAAGCGATGAACGCTCTCCGCTCGTGGCTTCGAGCGGAGCTTTACCAAATCATCCTCAAGCTTCTCAAAAACCGCCCGGCACCGCTTCGGTGCAATTGACATGATTCGAACCCACAGAGAGAGAATCGGGAGATGAAAATACAGCCTTCCCCGGCAAAAGGCAACCTGAAAAGTGATCCATTTTAACATCCTGTTAACAGCTTTCTGATACGGTGAAGCCCGAATGGCCTTTTCCGCACTACCTCGGCCCGATATGCCTGCTCCGCAACCTGTTGAAGTGAAGAAAGTTAAGGGCCCCGGCCCGACAGGGAGCGCGGTCTTGCTCCGAGGTTCGAGCGGCGAGATCGGCGACCGCGTTTTCCAGTTCCTCATGCTGGCCTGCGGCTTGTCGATTCTGGCCATGCTGGTCCTGATTGTGTACGAGCTGATGTTGCGCTCCGGTCCTTCATGGCATGCCTTCGGATTCAAGTTCTTTGCCGGCCGTGACTGGGATCCCAACGCCGTGCAATTCGGCGCTTTGCCTTTCATTTACGGTACGCTGGTTTCCTCGCTTCTTGCCCTGATCATTGCCGTGCCGCTGTCGATCGGGGTGGCTGTGTTCACCACGGAAATGTGTCCCGCCAGATTCCGCGGGCCGCTTTCGTTTTTTGTCGAGTTGCTGGCGGCGATTCCAAGCGTTGTCTATGGCGTGTGGGCCATCTTCGTTTTGGTGCCCATCCTCAGTAACTACGTCGAGCCTTTCTTATCCCGCACGCTCGGCTGGACTGGATTGTTTGTCGGCGCTCCCTACGGGATCGGTATGCTGGCAGCGGGAATCATCCTGGCCGTGATGATCATCCCCATCATTTCCTCGATCACCCGCGAGGTGCTGATGGTGGTTCCGCAGCACCAGCGCGAAGCGGTGCTGGCTCTGGGAGCCACGCGCTGGGAGATGATCCGCATGGGCGTGCTCCGCAATGCACGAGCCGGCATCATGGGCGGAATCATTCTGGGCTTGGGTCGCGCTCTAGGCGAAACCATGGCGGTCACCATGGTGATCGGAAATAATCCCCAGATTGCGAAATCGTTGTTCGCTCCCGGCTACACCATGGCCAGCGTGTTGGCCAATGAGTTCAGCGAGGCTACGGGAGACGTTTATCTGTCTGCCCTGATCGAGATTGGCTTGGCTCTGTTCCTGGTTACGATCGTCGTCAACGCCTTGGCGCGATTGTTGGTCTGGACGGTGACGCGCGGCCAGCCTGCGAGGGCAAATGCCTGAGACTTCTGCAACCTCGCAGTCCGCGATGGCGCCCGTTTCCTTGCGCCGGCGCATTACCGATCACCTCATGACTGGCGCGGCGATCCTCGCCGTGATTCTGGTTCTGCTGCCTTTGATCGCCGTCTTCGGTTATCTCCTTTACCGCGGCTTCAGCTCAGTCAACTGGGCCTTCCTCACCCAGACTCCGATGCCTCCAGGCGAAGCCGGAGGCGGGATGGCCAACGCCATCGGGGGTTCCATTTTCATTTTGGCCATCGCCAGCGTCATCGGCGTGCCGCTGGGCGTGGGAGCGGGCATTTACCTCGCGGAGTTTGGTCGCGGCAGCTTCGGCGATGCCATCCGTTTTGTCGCCGATGTGCTCAATGGCGTGCCTTCCATCGTGATCGGCATTGTGGCTTACGCTCTCGTGGTGCTCAGCCAGAAACATTTCTCGGCGCTTGCCGGCGGCGTGGCGCTGGCCTTCATGATGATTCCCACCATCTCCCGCACCACGGAAGAAATGCTGCTCCTGGTGCCGCAAGCCCTGCGCGAGGCGGCATATGGACTCGGCATTCCGCGCTGGCGAACCACTCTTTCCATCACCCTGCGCACCGCAACCTCAGGCGTGATTACCGGAATCATGCTCGCCTTTGCTCGTGTTGCCGGTGAAACCGCACCGCTGCTATTTACTGCTTTCGGTAACACCGATTGGACCAGTCACGTTCATCTCAACGCCTTCGGTAAGGCCGTGACGTTGCCCGGCTTTAATTACAATCAGCCGACCGCGGCGCTGCCCCTGCAGATTTATACCTACGCCCTTTCTCCTTACGACGATTGGCACCGGCAAGCCTGGGCGGGCGCCCTGGTACTCATCATTCTTATTGTCAGCGCGGTGGCGGCTGTCCGTTTCGCCGTACGCCGTGGTACTTTCGGAGCGGCATAATTTATGGGCGTTGGAATCCAGGTCGAAAACCTGAATGCCTGGTACGGCAAAACTCAGGCCTTGTACGACATCAAATTGTCGGTCGCGGCGAACCACGCTACGGCTCTGATCGGACCCTCGGGCTGCGGTAAGTCGACCTTCATCCGCTGCCTGAACCGCATGCATGAGACGATTCCCGAGGCGCGCGTCACCGGTACGGTCCGCATCGGCGAAATCAGCGCCTACAATGGCACCTCCGCCACGCAGCTTCGCCGCCGCGTAGGCATGGTGTTTCAGAAGGCCAATCCGTTTCCCACCATGTCGATCTACGACAACGTCGCTTCCGGATTGAAGCTCAACGGTTTTCACGATCGCCGCAAGCTGGATGAAATCGTGCAGCGATCGCTGGACTCGGCCGCGCTGTGGAGCGAGGTTAAGGATCAGGTTCACAAAAAATCGGGCGCGAGCCTCTCCGGCGGCCAGCAGCAGCGCCTGTGCATCGCGCGCGCTCTCGCGGTTGAGCCTGAGGTTCTTCTGATGGATGAACCCTGCTCGGCGCTGGATCCGATCTCAACCGGCAAGATTGAAGAGTTGATCTTTCAGCTCAAAGAGCGGTATACCATCGTGATTGTCACTCACAACATGCAGCAGGCAGCCCGCGTCGCGGAGTTTACCGGCTTCTTTCTGCTGGGCAAGATGATCGAGTTCGACAAGACCGAAAAAATCTTTACCAATCCGTCCGACAAAAAGACGGAAGACTACATCACCGGCAGATTCGGATAAAATCTACTTATAACTCTTCTTTCAGAAAGGCCTGGGATCAATGCGCACGCGCTTTCAACAAGGGCTTGACGATCTACGCCAGAAGTTGCTTCGCATGGGCGGATTGGCGGAGCAGGCGGTGGACCGCGCCCGTCAGGCCTACATAGACCGCGATTTGAAGCGCTGCCAGATGGTGCTCGAGGGCGAGAGCCTGATCAATACCTCCGAACGCGAGATCGACGAGGCGGCTTTCGATCTGCTGGCCATGCAGCAGCCCATGGCGGTCGATTTGCGCTTCATTCTAGCCGTCACCAAAATCAATTCCGATCTCGAACGCGTCGGCGATCAGGCCGTGAACATTGCCGAGCGCGTGATGGACATGGTGGAGCTTCCCGTGGCGGATTTGCCCGTCGACATCGCCCGCATGGGCGCGGCCGTCAGCGCCATGGTGCGCCGTTCGCTCGAAGCCTTCATCGAAGGCAAGGCCGAGTTGGCGCAAGCCGTTCTGGAAATGGATAACGTCGTCGATCGCATGAAGGATGACGCCTTCATTCAGCTGGTGAAGACCATGAACCAGCGCCCCGACGTCGTGCGCCAGGCGCTGGACGCGCTGCTCGTCGCCCGCAACCTGGAACGTGTCGCCGATCACGCCACCAACATCGCCGAGGACGTAATCTTCTGGGTGCAGGGAGCGGACGTTCGCCACAACGCCGCCGCCGAAGAGCATGCCGGGCCCTCACCTAAGCAGGAAGACAGCGCGCGCGCATCCGGCACCTAGGAAGCCCAAATTAGCCCTGTCATCCTGAGCGCAGCGAAGGACCTCTGCAACCTGCCTGCGCCACCACAAGCCGCGCAGGTTTCTCACTACCCGACGTGAAGCTTATTGTTCTGCCGCGTCCTTGCGCGGCCTGCCACCTTCGGCCACCACCCGGTTGTCACCTGTTTTGACCGCGGGTTCCTAACTGAATTACGCTCATCTTTCTCCACCTGCTGCAGACTAAATCCCGCGGAGGCTCCGTGATCCGATTCTCCCGCATCGTTTTCCTGACCGCATTTCTCGCTCTTCCGCTCGCCCTTCCGCTGGCGCAAGAGCGTCATCCAAATACTTCCTCGATCCCGCTGCCCACCAGCAAGATGCTCACGGTTCCTGCGCCGGGGCGAATCGGCAGCACCAACAGCTTTCCCGCCACCATCGCGCTCAGTCCGGATGGCCGCTACGCCGCACTCCTCAACGACGGATACGGAACCCAGGAGACGCTAGCCATGCAGTCAATTGCTGTACTGGATCTCAAAACCAATCAACTCACCGATTATCCTGACAAGCGCTTCAGCGATCACGCTCTGCAAAGCTATTTTCTGGGGCTCGTCTTCAGCTCTGACGGCAAGCATCTCTACGCTTCGGTCGGTTCGATCACGGATGCCACCGGAGAAAAGTCGGGAGACACCGGCAACGGCATCGCGGTATACAGCTTTAACGATGGCAAGGTCGCGCCCGAGCGATTTATTTCGATTGCGCCCCAACCGCTGGCTGCCGGAAAGAAAGTGGCATTCGGTCTCCGCAAGACGCCCGCCGGAACCGCCATTCCGTATCCTGCGGGATTGGCCCTCCTGGCGGCGCACGGCCACGATCATGACCGATTACTCGTTGCCAATAATCTTTCCGATAACGTTGTGCTCGTCAACGTCACCACCGGCAAGATTCTCCAGAGCTTCGACCTCAGCACCAGCAAATTGGTGCCGTCGTCATTCCCTTATACCTGCGTGGCCACGCGCGACGGCAAGCGCGCCTGGTGCAGCCTGTGGAACGCCTCGCGGGTCGCTGAACTCGATCTGACGGGCGGCAAAGTCGCGCAATGGATCAAGCTAAACGAGCCTGAAGATCCAGCCGCGCCGGGCTCGCATCCGACCGCAATGCTTCTCAGTCCGGATGAAAAGTCGCTCTACGTGGCGCTCTCCAACTCAGATGCGGTAGCTGTGCTTTCTACGGAGAGCGGCCAACTCTTCCCGTTGCTACATACCACAGTTCGGAACCAACAATACGCGGGAAGTTATCCCTCTGCCTTAGCTCTGTCCACCGACGGCAAGCGATTATTCGTGGCGAACTCCTCATCCAACGCCGTAGAAGTTTTTTCCGCCGCCGCAGCCACGTCTACGTCTCTCGGTTTCATCCCCACCGACTGGTATCCCAGCGCCCTCGCCGTTCACGGGGACGATCTCCTCATCGCCACCGCCAAAGGTGAGGGCACCGGCCCCAACCCAGGTTTAGGAAAAACTCCGTACGAGATCAAGCATCATGACCATCCTTACATTCCCACGCTGCTTCGCGGATCGATTGCTCGGTTGAATATCCCCTCAACCCTCGGCAAGCTCGACGAACTCACTCGCGTAGTCGAGAACGATAATCTGCTGCACAGCAACCCAGGGAAGATTCAGTTCGCCAGCGGAACCAATCCCATCAAGCATGTGATTTACGTCATCAAAGAAAATCGCACCTATGACCAGATACTCGGCGATCTGAAAGTCGGCGACAAACTCGTCGGCAACGGCGACCCCTCGCTCACCATGTACGGTGCCGACATCACGCCCAACGAGCACAAGCTCGCGCTGCAATTCGGCGTGCTCGACAATTTCTACGACAGCGGCGAAGTTTCCGGCGACGGCCATCTCTGGTCAACTGCCGCCATCACCAGCGACTACAACGAAAAGACCTGGCAGATCGCCTATCGCGGCAAGGAGCGCACCTACGATTTCCAGGGTCAGAATGCGGATGAATTTCCGCTCGATTACAACCTGCCCGACATCGACGATCCCTCCACCGGATTTCTTTGGGACAACGTCGCTCGCCATGGACTCTCGTACCGCGACTATGGCGAATTCGTGAATGCGATCTGGTGCAACAAGCCACGCCAAGCCAACACGCCCAAAGAGGGAACTCCCTCCGACCAGGAAACTCCCTGCCCGCGCACCGAAGTTCAGCAAGGAGAGACTCTTCCCTCCAATGTGGGTGATCCCCATGCCGGACCCAGTCCCTATCCCTGGAATGTCCCCCTTTTCAATGGCGTGAAGCCCACCAAGGCAGTGCTGCGCGATCACTTCGATCCGCTGTATCCGGATTTCAACGTGGCTTATCCCGACCAACTTCGCGTGGATGAATTTCTGAACGAATTCTCCGCCTATTCAAAAGCGCGCGACGCCAACGAAAGCGCGGACTTTCAGCTTCCCGCTTTCGTTCTGCTCTATCTTCCCGACGATCACACCGGAGGCACACGGCCCAACTATCCCCGCCCCGCCGCCTCTGTGGCCGACAACGATCTCGCGCTTGGCCGCGTGGTCGAGACGGTTTCGCATAGCTCTTATTGGGAGGACACAGCCATCTTTATCCTCGAAGACGATGCGCAGAATGGTGGCGACCATGTCGACGCCCACCGATCAATCGCATTTGTGGTTAGCAAATATTCGCCGGGAAGTGCAGGACAGCCCTACGTCGATCACCGTTTCTATACCACCGTAAACCTGCTCCATACCCTCGAAATGCTGCTGGGCCTGCCCCCCATGAACCAGAACGACGCCTACGCCCCGGCGATGGGAACCATGTTCTCGGGTTCCGGCAACCAGCCGCCCTTCAAGGCAGACTATCGCAATCTCAAGAACAGCTTGATCTACGAAACCAACCGGCACGATGCCAGCGGCGCCAGCGACTCCGCCAAAATGGATTTCTCTCGCCCGGATGCCGCAAATTCGTCGAAGCTGAATGAAGTCCTCTGGCGCGATCGAAAGGGAAATCTGCCCGTTCCTGCACCTCAGCATTCAGTTTTGTCTTCGGGCGGCGATTAAGAAGGATTGTGTTCAGCCCTGCGCCCCAGACGCGCTGACTCCGCGCGCTTTCGAAGCTGCGCTCGCTAATCGATCTGACCGCAAGTGACTCCTCGCTTTCTCTGATCCGGAAACGGGAACTCGAGGCCGCACTTACCGAAACCGGCCCAAAAGTACTGTGAACTTGCTACGAATTTGTGCCGATGAGTAGGACATGAGTGCAATGAGGCCAGACCTGCGCACCCCGGTCATGACCCTTGTCGATCTTTCCTGGCAAGATGCAGCCGGAGCCTTGCATACGCTGCGGGCGCGCATGGAAGACAAATCCGTGGGTGGCGCCTGCCTGCGAGTCCGGTCGCCATTTCTGGTAGGGGCGAAGTTGCGCATCCAATGGCGCTTCGAACAATTCTCCGGCACCGTGAAGTACTGCCGCAGCGATGGGTACGAGTATCTCATGGGCATTCAGCGAGATGCGGGGGAAGCTCCGATTCAGAAACCCTCGGTTGCGGAGAAACCTTCCTCGCCACCAACGGAACCGGTCGCCCTACCGGTTGCCGAACCGCGAAAATCCGAAGCGCGAATCTCCGAACCGCGAATCAACCAACCGCGAGTAACCGAGAAGCCAAATAGCCTGCCTCGAACTCGCGAACATCGAATTATCAGCAGCGAGTTGCGCCGCCCTGCGCAGCATTGGGAAACCAGAGCCAACCAAGTCCCTCCCGGCCCGGCTTCCGAGACTACTTCGAAACCTCCCAAGGCGAGCGACGCCGCATTCGCATCCCCGCCTGGGATCGTAAAACTTATCGGAAAACTCACCGAGACCCCGCATCCGCAATTAGCGAAACGTCAAACCCGCGGCGATGCGCTCCCGGTGACTGAACCTCCTGCGAAAATGACCCCAATACCGAGAGGCGGAGGCAAAGAAAGGAAAACAATGGCATCCAAATGGCTGGCACTGTCGCCCTGGCGCAAAAACAAAAACAACAAGAACAAGAACAATAACAACGATGAAGACCGCCTCGACCACAGCATGCGTGGCACCGGCAACCTGGAAACTGCGAAGGAGAATCCTATGGCACACGAGACTTTACCCAAAGAAAACAACACGGGGCATTCTGCCCGAGAGGTTCCCACCTTCCAGGTTGAACTGTTGCCCGTGGAGGATGTTTACCAGTCGGCCGGAATTCTGGATCCGCGAAGGGGATACAGCGTATTAAAAGTTGTTGAGATGCTTAAAAGCCAACATCTTCGCGGCCTCTCGGCTGAAATGAAGCGCGCCGCCGTGCTCATGGCCCTGGACGCGGCCGGCGTCTCCATCGACCAAATCCAGCGCGACGCCAAATTGCGTCAGGACGCCCTGGATGCCTACGAAATAGCGCAGAAGAAGCAAGCGGAAGTGGAGTGGGCGCGAAAGGCGGAGGAGACCCTTCTGGTCCGGGCCGAATTGGACAGCCTGAAAGCTCACTACACGGCGCGCATCGACCGCGGTATAGAAGTCGTGGCGCGGGACAAATCCAGATTCACTGACTGGTCTACCAGGAAGGAACTCGAAGCCAAAAGCATGGCAGAAGTGTTAGATCTGTGCCTGAAGCCGGCCGTCTCAGAGTCCACGATTTCGGAGACCGCCGGTGCCGCTCCGCCACTCGCCTCGGCCGCCAGCATCGGCGGCTCAGGATCCGATTAGCGGCCCCAGACTCGCCGCCCACAGTCGCCGCCCACAGTCGCCACCGATGACTGTGGTGGTTTTCTCCCGTCCGGGATTGATTCCGTCGCGGACGATTCTATCCGGTCCGGATAACCTGGATCAGGCCAACTGCTTCTAATTTGACTGAAAGTTTGCAGAAGTGTCTTCCGGATCGGGCGTATAATCCTGAGAGAGTTTCTCGCCGCATGAGGTATTTATGAAATTGCATCGGTTCGCAATTGCCATCGCGTTGGCGGCGTTCGGCCCCTGGACGTTCGCACAAACCCAGCAGCCTGGTCAGAACGATCCCGGTCAGACTCAACCCGGTCAAAGTAATCCCAGTCAGACGCAGCCGCAAAACAATCCTCCGCAGAGTCCGTCGGGTCCAACTCAGACCCAGAGTCAGACACCGGTTCCGACGCAGGATCCCGATAACGGCCAGCCCAAAGCCGCCGACGTGCAGAATGCGCCGAAGCAAGCCCCGGCAAATTTGCCCACCAAAGACGACGACGCCATCAAACATGACGGCAGCAAGACCGACGTTCGATGCCGTAGGCAACCGCAATGTGGGTTGCGGGCGCGGCGTTGGAAACTGGTACTCCGTGGAAGGTCAGGTCGCGCGCGGACGCGTATATGCCCAGCAGGTCGAGTCTCAGGTAAAGCTGGTGAACGATCCGGTGGTCACCGAATATGTGAATCGCATTGGCCAGAACCTGGTGCGAAATTCGGATGCGCAAGTACCCTTCACCATCAAGGTGATCGACTCCGATGTAGTCAACGCTATGGCGCTGCCTGGCGGATTCTTTTATGTGAACTCCGGCTTGATCCTCGCGGCCGATGAAGAAGCCGAAATGGCGGGCGTAATGGCGCATGAAATCGCGCACGTTGCCGCTTGCCACTACGGGCGCGAGATGACGCGTATGAACCTCTTGCAAATGGCCTCGATCCCGGCAATTTTCATGGGCGGCGCGCTCGGCTACGGGATTTATGAGGGCATGGGTCTGGCCATTCCCATGACTTTCTTGCGCTTCTCCCGCGGATTTGAGGCCGAAGCGGATTATCTGGGTGTGGAGTACATGTATCGTGCCGGTTATGATCCCTCGGCCTTTGTGTCTTTCTTCGAAAAGATTCAGGCCATGGAAAAAAAGAAGCCGGGGACGCTGTCGAAGGCTTTCGATACCCACCCCCAGACCCCCGACCGCATCGAGAAGACCCAGGAAGAGATTCGCAAGATCCTGCCCTCGAAGCCGCAATACATCGTCACCACTTCGGAGTTCGATGAGGTGAAATCCCGTCTGGCTTCGATCGAAAACCGGCATAAAGTGCTGGATCCGAAGGATGCCAATAAGCCCAGCCTGCGGCGGACTTCGACCAGCAGCGGCGACAGCACGGGCAACGGGCAGAGTGATGATGATCGTCCGACCTTGAAGCGCCGCGACGATTCCTCGAACTAGGCGGGAACGAGGTTCACGAACCGGCGGCTTTTGCCGCCGGTTTTTTGTTCTTGCAAGCCATCCCAGATCGTCACGACCACACGGAGAGCGACTAGCCCGCCAGACCCTGACCCGAGGAAAATGCCACTACCGTCACCTCATGGTGTGACTCCCGTCACAGCACCGGGTTGCCGTTGCACACTACTGTAGGCTACGCTAGCCTGAGCACCTAAGCGGGAGGGAAGAGCACCTATGCCGGAGAACACTCTCACCATCACGGACAATCGCACCGGACAGACCTATACCGTCCCCGTCGAGGACGGCACAGTCCGTGCCATGAGCTTGCGCCAGATCAAGACGGGGCCGGAAGATTTTGGATTGATGACTTACGATCCCGCATTTATGAATACGGCGTCGTGCCGCAGTAGCATCACCTTTATTGATGGCGACCTGGGAATCTTGCGCTATCGCGGATACCCCATCGAAGTGCTGGCCGAGCGCTGCACCTTCTTGGAAGTAGCCTATCTCTTGTTATTCGGCGAATTGCCCACCGCGACCGAATTGAAAAACTGGGTGCACGACATCACCCACCACACCATGCTGCATGAATCCACCAAGAAGTTTATGGAGGGATTTCGTTACGACTCGCACCCCATGGTGATGTTCGTGAGCACCATAGCGGCACTGGCCAGCATTTATCCCGAGTCGCGGCATGTGCATGATGCCGACAACCGGTTGCTCCAGATCAAGCGCCTGATCGGCAAGGTCCCGTCGATCGCCGGCATGTCCTATCGGCATAATGTAGGTTTTCCGTATGTATATCCGGACAACGATCTGAGCTATACGGAAAATTTCATGAATATGTTGTGGCGGATGGTCGAGCCCAAGTATGTGGCGAACCCGGTACTGTCGCGGGCGCTCGACATTCTTTTTATTTTGCACGCCGACCACGAGCAGAATTGTGGCACCAACGCCATGCGATCCGTGGCCAGCTCGCAGACCGATCCTTACCTGGCAACGGCATCGGCCGCCTCGGCGCTGGCGGGGCCGCTGCACGGCGGGGCCAATGAAGAAGTGCTCAAGATGCTCGACGAGATTGGAACAAAGGATAACGTCCACAGCTACATCAAGCGCGTCAAGGAAGGGCATGTCAAGCTCATGGGATTCGGGCATCGGGTTTACAAGAACTACGATCCCCGGGCGAAAATTATCAAGTGGACGGCGGAACAAGTGTTCGAAGTCACCGGACGCAATCCTAAGCTCGAGATCGCGTTGGAGCTGGAGCGCATCGCTCTGGAAGACGATTACTTCGCCAAGCGCAGGCTCTATCCCAACGTGGACTTTTATTCCGGAATTATGTACCAGGCCATGGGATTTCCGCCCGAGATGTTCACTGTGTTATTTGCCATCCCGCGAACCGCGGGCTGGCTGGCGCAGTGGCAGGAACTGATTAACGATCCCGAGCAAAAAATCGCGCGGCCGCGGCAGATCTACACCGGCCATGATGTGCGTGAATTTGTGCCCATGGATAAGAGAACCGCGACGCCGGTTACCACACGCTAGTTCGAGCTTTCGCCCGATTCTGCCCGCGTTTGAGTTTTCCGCAGCGGGTGTTGTGTCTCGCAAATTCGCGGCATAAGTCCGAGGCTTTGAAAGGGTGCGCCTTCAGGCGCGCCGCAAGCACGACCCTTAATTAACAGGGCTTTTAGCCCCAGAGGTAGACCGCTCGATTCGCGTAAGAGGACCGGTGGTTTATTGCACGAATTTCCGGGACAAACACTAGTTTAGGCGGCGTGCTTAGTGGCCAGCGAAGCTACATACTCCCGGCGTTCGGCTGGCGAGGTGATTACTCTCATTTCCTGCCAATCGTAAGGAAACTCCTTCCCACAATCGAGGCAAGCCACATACGTGCCGGTCAATGCCCCAGCTTGCGGACGAGGTTTCGCCCCGCGAATCGTAACCGGGAAGCTGTACCGGGAGTGCCGGCAGCCGAAGAAAACATCGATCAGTTTTTCCATCATTTGGAGCACCTCCACAGCGGGATGTTCTTTCCCAAATCCCCAAGCGCCTCTGTTCCGCAGCGCCCCACCTGTACTTTAGATTCCATTCCGCGCCAAATAGTTTCGCGTGAAATCGCCGGTCATTCCTGTTTTTGCAAGTCTCTCTAACAAGAAGAGTTACCTTTGCTGCGAAGTGAGCAAGAGCGTTTGCTCGAGCAGGCTACTGAAAAACTCCGGTTGGTCTGGTTTTGGGAAGGGCACGACTCCAGTCGTTAAGTCCTTCAACACCCACCGCGCTTCAGCGCTTGCGGGCGGCTTTCGCATCAACCACGAGTTTTTCCGCAGCCTGTTAGAGAAGGATTAGTTCTTAGGACCAGTTTGGGTCGAGCGAAACTTGAAGTCGGCGGTTAACTGGCGGATGGCAAGTTCGTCCCGCATTCTATCGAAACTATGATCCCCGCCGAGATGGATGACGAGCTCGTCGTGCTGATCGTAGGCGATTTTCAGATACTTCAGCGCGCATGTCCTGTCTCCCGCGAGTGCGCAGGTCTGGGCGACTAGGTAGGGGTCGAGCTTCCCCTGCTCAAATAGCTTTTGTTCTTCGCGGACCATCGTATCGAACATGACGTGCGTCCCATCAGCGGCGAGTGCCTTCTCGGCGGCGGAGACTACCGCCAGCGAAGAGTTGTCGCCGGTCAAAATCGCTACGCTTCGCAGTTCAGCGAGATAATTTGGATAATCCCCCTGAGCCAGATAAAAATCCCTCAGATAGCGATGGGGAGACACAAACTCCGGTTCCGACTTCTCTACCTGCTGCAAAAGGACTAACGCTTCCTCGGACCGCCCCGTCGAAATCAGGATTTCTCCCTTGTCCGCGAGAATCGACTTCGAACTAGGGTCGGCAGCCTGCGCGCGTTCGATTTCAACCAGAGCCTCCGCCGGTCTGCCCAGCTGAAGCAAATAGGTTGCGTACCAGTGATGGGCGGTTGCGTTATGCGGATCCAATTCGACCGCGCGCCGAAATTCCCGATCGGCCGTGGCGTTGTCCCATTCTCCCCAGAACGATGCGAAGGCAAACGAGGCATGTGCCTGCGAGGACCGATCATCGAGTTCAACTGCCTTGCGCGCGGCCGCCAGGGCGCGGGGATAGGCGTCGCTGCCCTTCATCACGCTGTATTCCCGCAGCAAGTTATAGCAGTCGGCCAGTCCCACGTAGGCGTCCGAGTATCCCGGATCATGCACAATCGCCTGGGTAAAGTAATCAACCGCTTTTTGCAAATCGTCGGGGGTGCGCTTGTTCCAGTAATAGCGGCCTTGCAGATAAAGATTCTTCGCCTCCTGATTCGCAGGGTGAACCCCGTTCGGAGTTTGAACCCTGCTGCCAGCCTTCGCGGAATGTAGTTTGGGGAAGAACGTCCAAATTACGAACAGCAGCCCAAGCAAGACCGGGATGTAGACGACGCCTCTTACCCAGGATGACGATGAAGGCAATACCTTGCCTGTATTCACTGGAATGGACTCCGTTGCCGGCGTGGTCTCAGCATCCGAGCCCCCGGTGGCCAGTGAGACTCCCGCAGAACTCACCGATGGCAAAGCGGGAGCGATAGCTGCGGACGAGATTGGAGCGATCCAGCGATAACCGCGCCGGTCGACGGTTTCAATAAAGATAGGATTGTCGGCGGAATCTCCCAGCGCATCGCGCAGACGTTTGATGGCACTGCTGATGCCGCGATCAAAATCAACAAAAACATCTTGCGGCCAAAGCGCCTGCCGGAACTCTTCGCGGGTGACCACTTCATTGGGCCGGCTCAGCAGAACTCCGAGGGCGCGAAAGGGAAGATCTTGAATCTTTACCCGAACCCCTTTCTTGCGCAGATCTCCCGCCCGCAAGTCGGCCTCAAACACGCCAAAGCGGACAACGGTTTGAAGTTCGGCGGAGACATCCATATCGCCCGGCTGCCCCCCAAGCAGCCAGGGACAACTCTAACATCGTGCTAGCACGCCTGAAACTGGCCCGTTCGTGCCACATCTCTCAGACAATAACTTCTCGTAATCCGTTGTAGATAAGAAAGATATTTCGTCGCTTGGGGGCAGGGAAGGCGTCGATTGACTCCAACACTGAGTCGGGCGATAGTCGGCCTGCATTTGCAAACAATCTCACACGGCGGCGACAGGAAAGTTCAAAGTC
This sequence comes from uncultured Acidobacteriaceae bacterium, assembly GCA_963710965.1. Taxonomy (GTDB): domain Bacteria; phylum Acidobacteriota; class Terriglobia; order Terriglobales; family Acidobacteriaceae; genus Sulfotelmatobacter. The sequence continues at coordinate 19,327 of CAVQCP010000014.1, forward strand.
ACCACAAAGGCGGCAAGCGCCACTAGTTCGACCAAATTCACCGTGAACTAGTCAACGAGGTTGTACGTAAAGGCGGGATCCTGGGGCGCAGCGGGGGCTGTGCTCCGGGCATTCCTTTCATGTCAACTTGCAGAACGAAACGAGTCTGCGGTCGACGGGCCTGTCGCCGATCCTAGCTCAGGTTGAGCGCCTTCCTGATGGTTCCGCGCTCGTTCTGTATTTTCTCCTGCAACAGTGTGATGGCGTAGATCAATTGTTCGGGGCGGGGCGGGCATCCGGGAACGTAAACATCGACGGGGATGACTTGGTTCACGCTCTGCACCAGAGCATAGTTTTGGAAGACCCCGCCGGAAGTAGCGCACGCCCCCATCGAAATCACCCACTTCGGTTCCGGCATCTGCTCCCACAGTTGGCGAATCACAGGCGCCATCTTATTCGAGACCCGTCCGGCAATAATGATCAGGTCGCTTTGCCGTGGCGACGGGCGAAAAACTTCGGCGCCAAAGCGCGCGATATCGAAGCGCGACGCCCCCATCGACATCATCTCGATGGCGCAGCAGGCCAGTCCGAATGTCATCGGCCAGATCGAGCCTTTGCGCATCCAGTTGACCGCGGAATCGAGCGTGGTGAGGACCACCCCCTCAGGCGTAGGATTGCCGAAGGTCAGATCCTTAACGGTACGCTTTCCGTTTTCGACGTCAACGTAAGGGCCGAAATTCAGTTCAGGAGACATGAAACCATTCTAAACCACGGCGAACGATTTGGCCGCTGCGACCTATACGCTTTAGCATACTGCATTTCCGTCTGCCGAATCATTCTTGGCCACAAGGCGGTACTGTCTTAAATAGTCTGGCACGGCTCTGAGCTTCGGCTGGCCGATTGCGTCGGCCACGGCTCACCGTTTTCTTTCGCTTCCTTTAGAACTTGAATATTGGCTTTCAGTCGTTCGGCTTTTGCCGTTACCTTGTCCAACATCCTCTGCGACTCAGAAATGGCTTGGTCCCATCCCGAAATTATTATTGACAATGCGTTTGACATATTGTCTAATACTCCTGTCTATGGCGAACGTACTCCAAGAATTGGCAGAGGCCAGAGAAGCACTTGAGGGCATGTATGTGGATTTGGATGTCCTGCAAGTTCGGATCGCCAAGCAAAAACGTGTGATTGCGGCACTCACCGAGTTGGCGAATGTTGCTGAGGATTCCCCGCCGCCCAGTGATCTCGTAAAGGGGATTACCGACGCTTGCAAAACGGCGGTCCTTGGCGCTGGCAAGGCGATTTCCCCGTCCGAAGTAAGAGACAGAATCAAAACGCTTGGAATACCTGAACAGAAGAACCTGCTGGCTTCCGTTCATACAGTCCTCAAACGGCTTGCCGATGCCGGAGAAATCAAAGAGGCAGGCGGGGTTTATAGGCGGATGACTTTGGGGGAGAGGATTGGTCACCCGAAACAGATGGGTAGGCACAAATGACTTTGGAAGCAAATACGAACGGCCTGATGCGGACACATCAGGCCGTCGAAAAGGAAGGAGGCAGCTTATGGGCAGACCGCCACCAACTAGATAAGGCGTAGAAGTTAACGCCCCGTAGCCTGCTGAAACAGGTTGCGGGGCTAATCCAAATCGCGGGGTAAGCCGCAATCCAGACCCAAAACGATTGTAAGGCTTTTCCCGCTGAACGTAAACGGAGAAAAGCCCATGACCTGTGTACGATGCCAGCACACGAACTGCGTGAAGGCAGGTTCCTTCGGTAAACGGCGCATTCAGCGCTGGAAATGCACTTCCTGCAAGAACCGATTTTCCGAACCCCACACGAAACTTACCCGCGACACCTTCGAGGCTCGTCCCGAAGTCGCGGCGCTTGTCGTCAAATGCCTCGTTGAAGGTTGCTCGATCCGCTCCACGGAGCGCCTTACCGAGATAAACCGCAACACGATCATGCGAATTCTGCTTGCGGCTGGCGAACGTAGCGCCCGATTGATGGACGCGAGGATGCGAAACCTCAGCACCAAGCGTTTGCAGGTTGACGAAATCTGGACCTACATCGGAAAGAAACGGCGCAACGTGCGAAGCGGAGACGCGCCGGAACTTGGCGACCAGTGGATTTACGTCGCCATCGATGCGGACTCGAAGCTGGTGCCTTCGTTTCGCATCGGCAAGCGCGTGCGGCCCGATACCTGGGCATTCCTGTGGGACTTGAATCAGCGCATCGCCAACCGCGTCCAGCTCACCACGGACGGGCTGAACCACTACACCGTGACCGTGCCTGAGTGCTTTGGAACGGATGTGGACTTTGCGCAGCTTACGAAAATGTTTGGCGACTACGGGCAGTTCGACACTCCCGAAGCGAGGTATTCCCCACCACGCATCTCGGGGGTTATATCCAAAGTTCGACAAGGCGACCCCGACCCTGACCACATCAGCACGTCTTTCGTGGAACGGCAGAACCTCACCATGAGAATGGCGATGCGACGATTCACGCGGCTCACCAATGCTTTCAGCAAGAAGCTGTCGCATCTCAAGGCCGCTGTCGCCCTGCACTTCGCGTATTACAACTTCTGCCGTGTTCATTCGTCTCTGCGCGTTACTCCCGCGATGGAAGCGGGTCTTGCCGATCACGTGTGGTCGATTGCGGAACTGCTGAAAGCGGCATAGAATTGCCGCCGTCTGGGTAAGCAGATGAACAATGAATCGCTGAATCAACTTCTGGCTTCAATGCTAGAGATTTTGCGGGAGGAAGCGATATACCTCCATCGCCAACACGGCTGGATAATTGCGGTTGCCGAAACAATCGAGAAGCATCCCGATCTGGTTCAACACCTAAAGCAGCACCCATTCTACGATCAAGGGTATCGCCCAGATGCCTATAAAATCGAGAGGCTTCTTCAGAGCATTGACGCGCTAATTCAGCAATTGAAATAAAAGGGGCATTCGTAGACATGTTTGAACCCAAGGGAATTAGCTTCGTTTCCGCGCTAAGCCGTGAAGAGTGGGAAGAGGACTTAGAGCGCAGCATTGAAATTGGCTTGGCTACACCCGGCGAGACCTACGAGGACTACCTTAACGCCCTCCGCAGGGACCCAAGATTCGTTGTGTGTGGGCCTCTCGATGTCTAAACTCGTGCCACAGTGTTTAAGACACTACCCACAAGGCATCCGGATCGGCATTGAAAACGGTGCCGGCGTCGGCCGGAAAAATGAACCAGGCGCCTAATTCTACTTCTTGCCGCAATTGATCTTGAGTCCATCCAGCATAGCCCAGATAAACGTGAAAAACGTCAGGCTTCGGTTGAGCCGACATGGTTTGTTCGAACAGGGTCTTGGAGTTGATCAGGTAGATGCCGCCAAAGACGTGCTCCGCGCCGGCGGGCTTGGCCGGCGACTGGTACAGCCCAAACACGGCTGCGCTTTCGAGCGGACCTCCCAGATAGACCGGATCAGAGCGGTCTTTCGCCGCCTTCAGACTTTCGAGCGCTCGAGAAAGCGGAATATCAGTGCGGTGGTTGAGAACGAGTCCGAGCACGCCTTGGGCGTCGTAGCGAACCAGCAGGATCACGGTCTTGGCGAAGTGCGGATCGCCGAGGTTCCGGCTCGCCACCAGCACTTTTCCGGCGCCCAGACTCGCGGCATTACTGAATTGGATGGGAAGAAAGTCGCCCGGCAGCGCGAGGCTTTCGGCAGGGAAGTGAGTAGTGAGTGTTGAAGCGCTCAGCCGGGTCTTACTCTCCGGCACACCAGTCTCTGAAGCACCGCTCTCCGGCGAACTAGATTTCTGAATGTGACGGTCAAATCTTCCGGCCGCTGCAAAGCCCACAACCGCGGCCAGCATCGAGGCATAGTTTGTGCAGAGACATGACCGCTCGGCCTACATCCGTTTGCGTGAGTGTAACTGATTCAGTAGCGGGTGCAAAATCGGCTCCGGCTCATGGTGAGGTCAAAACGTGCTGCGGCTGTTTACAGAAGTTGAGAATATGGGCACAATCGTGCCAGTCTCCTCTTGACTTGAGGAGACCCAACCGTCACGATCAACGGTTGCATTGGAGGCAGACATGTCCGAAGGACTCTTTCAGCCGTTCCACCTGCTGATAATCCTCTTCATAGTCGTTCTTACCTACGGCATGCCATTTGTTGCGGGCTACTACTTGGGTCGATATGTGGAACTGAAGAGATCGAAAAGCTCTGGCCGCGATTAATCGAATCTCCTCGATCTGTGTCGATGAGTGTAACCGCTGGTTACGACAGTTTCTAGCGTCATGCCAAGCTCCCAGACACTTTTCAGGTGCCCTCTGTATGCTGTTCTGAACGCCCCTACGGGTTCACCACGATCTTCCCGAACATCTGACTTTTTTCCAAATACTCATGCGCCGCACGGATCTCGCTCAGGGGAAACGCCCGATCAAGCACTGGTTTCAAGCGTCCCGCGAAAACGTGGCCGAGCACTTCATGCAACTCGCCCATGGTTCCCATGTAGGAGCCCAGCAGCGTCAACTGCCGCGCAAACAGATGCTGCAAATTGAGGCCGACGATCGGCCCGGTGGTTGCGCCGCAGGTGACCAGAGTGCCTCCGCTCTTGAGGGACTTCACACTTTCGTCCCAGGTGGCAGCGCCCACGTGCTCGAGCACAATATCGACGCCTTCTTTGTTGGTGATCTTGCGAACTTCTTCGGAAATCCTTTGCTGGTAGTGATTGATACCGAAATCAGCGCCCAGTTCGCGCCCTCTGGCCAGCTTATTTTCGTCGCCCGCAGTCGTGATCACGCGGCAGTGAAAAAGTTTGGCAATCTGAATCGCGGCAATGCCCACCCCCGAACTTGCACCCAGCACCAGCACAGTCTGTCCCGGACGAATGCCGGCGCGCCCGACCAGCATGTGCCACGCGGTTACGAACACCAGCGGCACGCTTGCGGCCTGATTGAAATCGAGGGAATCGGGAATCGGAATCACGTTTGCCGCCGTCGCCGCGATGAGTTCGCAATCTCCCCCATCCACCGCATTGCCGAGCACGGTAAATTCGCGGCAGTGATTTTGCAGCCCGGATACACACTTCACGCAATGCCCGCAATAGTGCATGGGAGACAGCAAGACGCGCTGTGAGGGTTTGAATCCCGTCACATATTCGCCGACTTCCACGATCTCGCCAGCTACATCGCTGCCGAGAATATGGGGAAGCTTTACTCTAGGCAGCCCTTTGCGCACCCAGATGTCGAGATGATTTAACGAGCAAGCGCGAACCCGCACCAGCACCTGATCTTTGCGGGGTTGTGCGTCGGGTACGTCTTCATAAGTTAGAACTTCTGGACCGCCGAATTGATGAATACGAACAGCTTTCATGATGATTCTCCGATCAGCATGAATATAAACTTTCTGAACGCGTTTGACTCTCTCTGTTAACCGACTGATAATCAGGACAAGTGATGCCAACATCGGCCATGGATATCTACGAGCAAATCGTGCAGCTTCGCCGCGAAGGACGCCGCGGTGCCATCGCGACCATCGTGAACGTGCGCGGATCGATTCCGTCATTTCGTACCGCCAAAATGCTGGTGCGCGACGACGGCTCGATTGTGGGCACCATTGGCGGCGGTTGCGTCGAGGCGGATGTGTGGCAGGCAGCCCGCGAGGTGATGGAATCGGAGAAGCCCCGCAGCTTGACCTTCGATCTGAATCAGGATCCCAAGTACGACACCGGCCTGGTCTGCGGCGGTACGCTGGAGGTTTTTGTGGAACCGATTCTGCCTCCAGCATTACTTTATATATTCGGCGCAGGTCATGTGGCGATAAACCTTTGCGATGTGGCTGCGAGAGCTGGATTTGACCCGATCGTCACCGATGATCGCAGCTCCTACGCCACTCCAGAACGCTTTCCCTCTGCCCGCGAAGTGCATGCGCTTAACTTCGACGAGGCCCAGAAGAAGTTGGAGCCGAACGAAACTTCCTACATCGTTATCGTGACCCGCGGCCACCGCGACGACATGCATATTTTGCGTTGGGCTGTGCAAACCCGCGCCCGCTATGTTGGCATGATCGGTTCCAGGCGTAAAGTCATCGAGATTTTCAAGACGCTGCGGAAGGAAGGCCTCCCTGCACATCTCTTTGACCGGGTGCACGCTCCCATCGGTCTCGACATCGGCGCCGTGACTCCCGAAGAGATCGCGGTTGCCATTACCGCCGAACTAATTGCCATTCGACGCCGAGCCGACGGCAAGCTTCCGCATATGAGCTGGTTTCATTCGCAGGAGCTGCGTCCTGATGATGTCTCAAACGCCTCCGTCGAAGACTAGCAGGCTGCGGAAAAACTCCGATTGGGTCAGGTTTGGGGAGGGGCACGCCTTCAGAGGTCGCGGAAAATCTCAAACGCGAACAGAATCGGGAAGGGCACGACGTTCAGTCGTGCCGTCAAGCCCTTCCATACCAACCGTGCTTTAGCGCCCGCCACTGATCCGCTATCAAAAATCAAACAATTATTCTTCTTTCCTGTTATCGTCGCAGCATGACCCGCGCTCCCAGCTTCGCCGGCTTGATCCTGGCCGCAGGCGAATCTTCGCGCATGGGCCACGACAAAGCTCTGCTGCCCTGGCCGCCCATGGAGCCCGGACGAGCCCCTTCCACCGAGACATTTCTTTCGGCGGCAATTCGCTCCCTTTCGCTGGCCACTGACTTCGTCCTGGTCGTCGTGGGCAAAAACGAAGCCGCCCTGGCACCGACGATCTACGCTGACGGGGCCTCTCTCGTGGTCAATCCCGATCCGGATCGCGGCCAGTTCAGCTCGCTGCAAACCGGTCTTCAGGAAGTGCTCAACCAGGGCCGCGACGCAGCCATGATCACATTGGTCGATCGCCCTCCCGCCAGCAGAAAGACCATCCAACAATTGCGCGATGCCTACCAGATTTCACCCGACAATATTTGGGCCGTAGTGCCGGAACATGCGGGAAAGCACGGGCATCCCTATGTGGTGGGGAGGGAAATGATGACCGCCTTTCTGCAAGTTCCAGCCACGTCGACGGCTCGCGATGTCGAGCATCGCCATCAGCCGCACATTCAGTACTTGCCGGTCGACGACCCGCTGATCTCCTTGAATATCAATACACCAGAAGACTACGCGGGCCTCGCCGGACGCATCTCCGGTAGTGGGTCAGTCTGATTTCAAAAAAAGTCGAGAATCACCGTCACATGGTTGCGCTGTTTTTTCTCTACTACAATTTCTGCCGCGTGTATTCGACGTTGCGCGTCACCCCGGCGATGGAAGCTGGAATCAGTGACCACGTGTGGAGCATCGAAGAATTGTGCGGCTTACTCCCCGAGATGGCGTCTGCCACAAAGAGGATTGACAAAGGGTTGATCCTAAAGGCGCTCGGAGAGAAGGCAAGCTGACGGAGGTACTCAATGAGATTGTTCAGTATTCGCAGAGCTAAGAACCTTGATCCCGAGTTGGAAAAGACATTCGAGCGATACGGCCAAGTGGGAATGCAGATAGCTCTAGGGGATATGAACCACTTCATTCACCAAGGCAAGATGGTGAAAGCTGACACCTATCTCGACTCAATCTTGGATTGGCTCACTGAACAGTCCGACAAACATGATCTCAAAGAAAATTGGCTACTCTTGATGGAGATCGCTATAACTGTGTTCGTTCTCGGTGAGCTTATTTTCGACCTTACGCACTGGCATTGTCTCTAACTCCCTGTGGAAATCAGACTGACCCACTACAGCATCTCCTGAACAATTGCGCGTTCTCCTGCAGCCAAGATATCGTCAATAGATGAACCCTACCGCAACCGGCAAATTTCTTCCGTCCACAATAGAATTCATCGATTCCGTGCTGCATCTCCAACCGCGCGTCGCTGCTTTTGATTGCGACGGAACCCTATGGGCCGGCGATGCCGGAGAGCGGTTTTTCGATTGGGAACTGAGACAGGGAACGGTCGTGCCCGAAGTTTCTGAGGACGAACTGCGCGCGCGTTATGCCGCCTACAAACGCGGCGAAGTCGACGAGAGCACGATGTGCGGCGAAATGGTTACCATGCATCGCGGCATCTCCGAGGAAAGTGCGACGCAAGCGGCTGGGCGCTTCTTTGACCAGTTCTTTGTCCCGCAGATTTTTCCCGAGATGCGCGAACTGGTGAGCCGGCTGTGCCACAACGGATGCGACGTGTGGGTTGTTTCGTCGTCCAACGAATGGGTCATCCGCGCCGGCATGAAGCACTTCGGCATCCCGGAAAACCGCATTCTTGCAGCCTCGGTTGCGATCGATAAGGGCATGGTTACGGACCGTTTAATTCGCGTGCCTTCCGGTCCGGGTAAAGAGCAGGCATTGCAGGAAGTGGTTAAAAAGAAGATTGACGCCGCTTTCGGGAATGCGCGCTGGGATACGGAAATGCTCACCCTGGCAGCCCATGCCTTCGCCATCAATCCAAATCCGGATTTAGAAGTTACGGCGCGGCAGCGGGGATGGACAATTTATTTTCCTGAGGGCAGCGCGGCTCGCGGTTGAATTTCGTCCTTACCTGCGCCATTTACAATGGAGCTGCCCATGTATTCCCCGCAGTTGCTCGATCATTTTCAGAATCCGCGCAATGCCGGGGAGATTTCCGCCCCCGATGCCGTGGCCGAGATTGAAAATCCCGCCTGCGGAGATGTGCTGCGCTTGACCTTGAAATTGGACGGAGGACGAATCGCCGCAGCGCAATTCAAAGCCAAGGGATGCGTCGCGGCGATCGCCTGTGCTTCAGCCCTGACCGAATTGCTTCCCGGTAAGACATTGAACGAAGCTCGCAAGCTGCGGCGGGAAGACCTGAATGCCGCTGTAGGCGGCCTGCCGCCAGCTTCCACCCACGCCGCTCAGTTGGCGCTCGATGCTCTCTCCGCAGCTCTAACCCGCATTCCAATCTAACGCCCTCCATGCCAAATCTCCACTCACCTCGTCGCATTGCCAGCCTGCAACCGAGCGCAACCGTGATTCTCGCTGCCATCGGCGAGCTCGACCGCGTCGTCGCCTGCACCAAATACTGTGCGGATGTCGTGCCCGATATCGCTGCCCAACCCCGCACCCTTCTCGCGGATTCATGGACCGCCGACGCCGCGGAAATCATGGCCACGCACCCTGACCTTGTCTTGGCTTCCGTGCCTTACCAGGAGAAAGCGGTCATCGAAATCCTCAAGGCGGGTGTGCGCTTCCTCGCCTTCGCTCCCAGGACTCTTGCCGACATTTACACCGACATTGCCATCATTGCCGGCATACTCGGAGCCCACGAGCGCGGCGACGGTGTCATCGCGCACATGCAAGAAAGTATCGAAAATGTTCGCCAGCGCGTGCGAACGAATTCTGCAGAATCGCCTCGCCCCAGAGTATTTTGCGAAGAGTGGGGTAAGCCTCCGATTGCGTCGCAAGCCTGGGTTGCGGAACTGGTCGACGTGGCTGGAGGCGAATTCCTGGGCGAGCCCGGACGGCAGATTTCTGCCAGCGCGGTAGCGCAGCTCAATCCAGACATTTTCGTTGCGGCCTGGTGCGGCGCCGGAGACCGCGTGCCCCTGGAAAAGCTCGTCTCTGACCGCAACTGGCAGGCAATTGGCGCAGCCCGCACCGCCCGCATCTATTGTGTGCGGGACGAATATCTCAATACGCCCGCTCCCACTCTGCTTCACGGGCTCGATGCCCTCGCCTTCGCCATCCATCCCGAGTTGTTTCCCGCCCCCAAAGGTATCCGGCAGATTACCGCTGTTTCAGTTCCATAGCCGCGAATCACCCGCTCTGAGTTAAGATTCTGCTCATGGGAGTCGCCACCAGAGTCGAAGAGGTTCACAACGAAGTCGCGGCGCTCGTGGGGGAAGCACACACAGCCGACGACTTAATGCGGAGAATCTGCAAACTCCTGCATGACCGCATGCTGAAATACAACTGGGTCGGCTTTTACATGCTGGAGCCCGGCGCCCACCCCCCCATGCTGGTGCTCGGCTGCTTTGTGGGTGCCATGACGCCGCACACTCGCATTCCGCTGAATCAGGGCATTTGCGGAGCCGCCGCCTCCAGCGGCAAGACCATTGTGGTGGACGACGTGAGCAAAGATCCGCGATACCTGGCTTGTTCTCTCGAGACTAAATCGGAGATTGTCGTACCGATCTTCGTGCGAGGAGAAATCGCCGGCGAACTCGACATCGACAGTCATTTTTCAGCCGCCTTCGGCATCGAGGATCAACAGCTCGTGCAATATTGCGCCGAACAGGTCGGAAAGAAGCTGGAGAAGTCGAATTGAAGGTCGGGAAAGATGCGTCCGCAGTCACCAATATATGAAACGGGTTGTCGCAGCGGTAATCGAGCGGGACGGAAAATTGCTGGTGTGCCAGCGTACACGCCATCAAACCATGCCGCTCAAATGGGAATTTCCCGGCGGAAAGATCGAAGAAGGTGAGCAGCCCCGCGACGCTTTGCGCCGCGAACTGGAAGAAGAGCTGGGAATCGACGCCCGCATCGGCGACGAAATCAAGCGCCTCCGCCATACCTATCCCAATGGAGCCATGGTCGAGTTGCGTTTCTTTGTCGTACGCGAATACCAGGGCGAAATCGAGAATCGAATTTTCCGCGAGGTGCAGTGGTCGCTTCCGAAAGACTTGCCGTCCTACGATTTTCTCGACGCCGATGCAACGCTGGTTACCGATCTGGCGGCGGGGAAGTTGCTGTGAACCCGGCTGACCTTATGGGGCTGGCCAGCCGTACTCTCCCACGACACGGGATGCACCACCCGTGGCAGTTTCACGGGTGGGCTACAGCAAACTCTCGGCAGCGGTACAGATTGAACTTCGACAGGCCAGCAATCGGGTCGAAGAGATGGTTGGATTAGTGAGCAACAAATTAGCAGCCTAGGAGCGTGCAGCCAGCACGTGCTCGTCGGTTCTCAGGCTGCCATCGTAGGGTTTTCGGAAAGCTCGCCTTGGTCCTTTTTCTTCGCAGCCTGTGCGCGCTTTTCGGCCTTATATTGTTTCTTAGCAGAAAGGCCGAACAAGAAAATCCCCCCAACGCCAAGGCCAAAAACACCCAATGCAATTGCTAGATACATAGACTCATTCTCCCGACTCCAAGTAAACGCCACCCAACAAAATAGCCCAACCCGCAACCTCAACTAGCACTAAACAGAAAATCACAATCGGTTTAAGCGTTTCCGGCTGGAAAACGGCGTCCAGCGGAACGAATACCATCAACAGAACGCCGATCTCCCGCATGGACTCGCCCAGCAACTCATAGCGACGTCGTAGCTTTCTTGTTGTATTGTCCTCTTCGCTCAATCGGTTACCAACAGTACTCAGGTAACACCCAGGGTGAATTAGCCCACTCTTCTATCACAATTCTGTCGGTAAACGATAACACTTTCTGTCGTGCACATATACAGATGAGGTTCCATGCATTTTCGATGCCATCAGCATCCGGCCCGAACGTCCTAAATTAAGTCACTTCTACCATGCAGTTGTAGTACCACAAGGATTAGAAGAAACTTCAAACTGCACCACTACGGCAAACCTTCCGTGCCATGTTCACCGATAGCCTAAAACCGCTCCTCTGAACCTCCCCGGCCGCTCACCGCAGACCCGACAACTAACTCCCCCCACAGCCATCTCACCCTTCGCGCATCGCCTTCCGCGCCGCCTCTGCCTCCGCAGACTCGTCCTTTCCCGCATACGGCAAATCCAGCATGTCCAGCAGGTGCTTGGCCAGCCCTCCACTTTCCTCTTCCGCCTTCGGCACAAACTCCGGACGCTTCAAATTCGTGCTCGCCGTCTGCAACGCGTATAACACCATCCCCGCCGTCTTGTGATCCATGCGCCCCGCCACCAGCATCTCAATCACCTGCATCAGCGCGCACTGTATCGAATTCGCATCTTCCAGCACCGGCAGCTCAAACCGCGCCTCCAGACGATTCTTTTCCAGCTTCCGGCTCTGCCGCCGCGTCCGGCTGTGAAACCCGCAAAACTTCCCCCGCTTCAGCGCCGGAGATCCACACCTCCTCCCGCTCACCATCACATGGCTGCACCTCCCATACATAGACTCCATAACACCTGTTCCCCCCTTTGGATTCTCTGCCTTGGCTGTTCCCGAACGTAGCGACAGCCGCCCGGCCGGCTCATGTAGGGACAGCCGCCCCGGCTGTCCGGCGTCCAGCCGTATCGGGCCGCACTCCCCGCCGCGCCCAACCAACAAAAAGGCGCACGCCGTAGCGTGCGCCCAAATTCCACCTATATATAGGATATCAAACCGCAACCCCAGATTCGGACATCCCACCCACCAATCTATTCCCCGCAGAGCCAACAACTTATCCCAAATTCCCGCCCCCACCCCCCTTGACAGCCACACCGCTCAGGTAAGGACAGCCTGTTCACCGCAGGTTGCTGAAAAACTCCACCGCTGTCGCCGTTTTGAAAGGGCGCGGCTTTCAGCCGCGCCGTAAGTGCCCTAAAAGCAAGTGCGCCTTGAGGCGCTGAGGGACGATATTGGGGGGCTGGCCCACCTTTCCTTTTTGCCGCTCTCACCACTCTGTCATTCCGACCGGAGCCGGAGCGAACGCGACGGCGCAGTGGAGGAACCTGCCTTCCCTCGCCAGCACCGCGACCCATGTAGGAACAGCCGCCTCGGCTGTTCAGCGGAGCGCAGCGACGCTGCCTAGCTGGAATAATGCCAACCATGCTGGGCCACCCCCCCCCCGCAGGGCGTCAGGGCAATCCGTACGGTACGATTTCGTAGGCGCTCAGGTCCACGTTCTGAACAGGCTCAATATTGAAGCCTTGGGACAGGACATTACCAATGTCCCGGTTGGTCTGGTCAAGCGGCCCTACGGCCTCATCTCCCGCGCTGTCGCGCACCCGCAGGCGGAACTGCGGCAATAAATTACCTCCATGAACGTTGTCCTTAACGGCGACGTAGCTCGGCGGAATTTGACAAAGCATCCAGCCTTTAATCCAGTGGCCAGACGGTAGCTCCTCTCGCGCCTTCTCAACGAGGAACCCATCTTGTGGAACCATCTGGGTGATACCTCGCGGATTCTCTGAAATCTTGGCGAGCCAAATGGGATTCTGATAAGGAACGTTGGTCAGAGTCCACCAGCCATGCGGCCCGGACATTTCGATTGAAAGGGACACGATCAAAACAGGGGTCGGCTTCAAGTTCGTTATCGTATAAAACTGCATGATGCTGATCGGTGTCATCTTATTAGTTCCGGCAAATGGACCCCACAACATCCCGCTCGCATACGCCGTTGAGATAAACCCACCAGACCCTACGATAGAGAATGCGTTGGGGACAGATGGCGAGCTACTTTTTTGGTCAGAAGCTCCCTTCTCTGTCGATCTGCGCGGTAAGTGCGGCGTGGGGTCGTACTTCGGATCATAAAACTTATAGGCTCGATCCGTGAACGCCTCCCAGCGGCGGAGCTTCTCGGAGTCTGTTGCGCTCTTGCTGTCCCGAAGCAGAGAACAGTAGGTCGCTGCCATCATCTGCACGACCATAACTCTATCGACGTTTGGATACTTGTCGAAGAGGTTCTTTGCGATAACGTCCGTCTTGAGGCCGAGTTCACCGGCCTTCAGCTTTCCCAACGATCCGACGCCGGCACTCACTCCTGTCTGCACGTCGTGGTTTACCTGCGTAACCTTGTCTGGCATTTGTGGGCAAGTCAGGGTTTGTGCAGCGGCCAGACAAACGGAGAGGATTAACCCGCTGAGCAGCGCCCAGGCCCTTAGCAAGAAAAATCGATTCATAACGGTGTTCTCCTGCCGCGCGACTGCGACGTGAGTTGCCGGGCGAATATCCGGCGAACATTTATTATACGCTAGTGATCAAAGGGCGGGTGGCCCAGACTTCCGACCTTACTGATATCGCGGGTGGCCTATCCTCGCGCCTCGCGCAGGGGGTGGTTCCCCCAATGCGAAGTTAATAGTTCGGAGCGGCGAGCAAGCCCCTCCGGGCGGGCTACCATCCCCATGTACACTTGTGAACATGAGGACACACGTGAGGCGCTGCGAGGGACACACGGGTGATCTCTTACGTGACCTTTCCGGCTACTTTCGCCACGGCTTTTTGCTGACTATCATGCCCATATCTCGACTGCATCTTGACTCACCGATTGGGTACAAACATGGAGTAGTGTTTTATCCTCCTGGGTGGGTCGACCTCAGGGCCCTGAATATCATAAAGAACAAAACGGACACCAAAAGCCACCCAGAGCTGGCATCGGCCCTCTCCGGCGTCGACGTGGAACTGATGGAGGCCCACCCACTGGTCGCTTTCCCATGCGTGTTTAGCTGGGAACAACTTCAACACGGAGATCATCGAGCGCACTGCGAATTCATCCGGACGATGTCCGCATATGTAGATCGCGTTTGCCTTAACATCGTGAAGTTCAACCTGTGCGAACTCGGCCTCCCCGATACTATCCCAGGACGCGCTGGAAGCATTAATTCGAATCCCATGATGGCCGGTGCACTCGTCTTCAATCCCCGCGACCGATGGGGCCGGATCATTGGGGGCAGCGCTTTCTCGCATGCGGTTGTACAGGGTCTAGGCCTTCCTCTTGAACCACTCCACAACGATTGCTTTCCTCGCCCTGGAGAGGTCGGCAAAATCGTAAGCCACGCGCTCGAGCTCTTTGGCGCCGCGCTAGAGGCGAGCACCCCATCTCTGCAGTTCGTGCAGGCGATCAGCCTTCTGGAATTCCTCGCTGACCCGTTCGATTACCACTGTTTCAAAAAGGTGAAAAAGGTCCTTGCGCGATACTCCGCGACAAACGCACTGGAGTATGAGCAGCTTCTTGACAGATTCAATGAACTAACAGGCAAAAAAGGAACCACGGGCGAAATAATGGGTTACAGGACCAGAATCGTTCATATGGGGCAGCGCTTAGAGGAAATAGTTGCGGATATAGCTGGCAGGCGGAAGCTCTTTCGGGAACTCCAGGGCTACGCGGGGGATATCATCACGCACATGATCGGCAGATCCAGTCAAAGCTGGGACAACTACATCAAGCTACGCTCGCAACTCCAGCCATTCTCCCAGTCGGCCTCAACGAACTAACATCGGATCCGGCTCGGCGCTGGTCCAGCCTTGCCTGCACCTCCACAACAAATCTCTTCAGCAAAGCTGAGAATCACGCCCATAATATGCGCCATCCATGCCAGCAGGCCGAGCCGCATGACAAGCCACCATATCGGCAGCGTCGTGCCCGCCCTAGCAAACAGCGCGATCAGCCCCCCTTGCAACATGACCCACCTAACTCCTTTGTTTCACGGAGCTTAGTATGTAACTCCTTTGGCATGACGATTTTACCTTATGTACATACACTTAACCCGCTGATTCTAAACAACCGAGGGGGTGGGGGGAGGGATGACAAAATGGTAAACCAACGCTGAAAACAAAGGACTTCCCAGATTTCCACACGCTGCAAACCGCAAATTCACCCTCGATTTTCCGCTCAAAATCGCACGATTAGCCGCCTGTTCGCAGCGTCCAGAACCAGGCAACCGTTAATCCGATCATCACGATCGTGGTTAGCCACGCGACAGCATTGAATGTGCGCGAGTTTACGTATTCGCCCATCAAATCTTTTTTGTTGATCAGCAGCAGCATGAAAATCAGGACGAAGGGGAGGACGACTCCATTCACGACCTGCGACAGAACCGCAATCTTCACCAGCGGCAAACCCGGAATAAGAAGAACCGCAGCGCCGGCAACGATGAGCAGCGTGTAGAGCCAATAAAAGAATGGAGCCTCGCTGAATTTTTTGTCCACGCCCGATTCAAAGCCGAGGCCTTCACACACCGTGTAGGCCGTAGAGAGTGGCAAAATCGACGCCGCAAACAGCGAGGCGTTGAACAGGCCGACGGCAAACAAGATATAGGCGTATTGTCCGGCCAGCGGTTTCAGGGCCTGTGCCGCATCGGCAGCGTATTTGATGTCGCGGTATCCGTGTACATACAACGTGGCGGCGCAAGCTACGATAATGAACCAGGCAACCACGTCGGTGAAAATGCATCCGGTGATCACGTCCCAGCGCGAGGCTTGCAGGCCGCGGCGCGTCACTCCTTTTTCTACTACCGAAGCTTGCAGATAGAACTGCATCCAGGGAGCAATCGTGGTCCCAACCACGCCGATCACCATAAATAAATAAGCCTGCTGGCGGAAGGCGTGCAGATCGGGCGGTTTCAGGGTAGCAATCGCGGCGTCTTTCCACGCGGGATGGGCAAGGGATCCGGCGAAGATGTAGGTGACGTAGAAGAACGATGCGGCGAGAAAAACTTTTTCTACGCTCTTGTATTGACCCTTCACCACTATCAGCCAGACGATAACCGCACAAACCGGGACGGTAATGTAGCGCGAAAGTCCGAAGAGTTCAAGGCTGGTGGCGATGCCGATAAATTCAGTGACTACATTGCCGAAGTTGGTGATCAGAATTCCGAGCATCATCAGAAACGTGATGCGCAGTCCGAACTCCTCGCGGATCAGGTCGCTGAGGCCTTTGCCGGTGACGGCGCCCATGCGAGCGCTCATTTCCTGCACCACGATCAGGGCCAGCGTGATGGGGATCATGGTCCACAATAAAAGCAGCCCGTACTGCGCGCCGGCTTGCGAATAGGTGAGGATGCCGCCAGCGTCGTTGTCGACATTGGCGGTGATGATCCCCGGCCCTACCACTGCGAGGAACAAAAATATCCGGCTCTTCCAGCGTTTCGGTTTCATGCGTATTTTTCAGAAACATAGATTTCAGAAACATAGATACTGCAACCGCTCCCGACAAGCTTACCGGCCGCGGTTCGCGAGGCGCAGCCTGCCTCGAGGACGAATCAGAATACATGGGCGGCGCGGGGCTGGCATAGATCAAAATCAAAGAAATATCGAAAAACATTCAGGTGGAACACGGCAAGGCCAGTTCGACCGGGCCTGTGATTCGATCAAGCGATGCACCTGAATTCGCGCCGATTCCGGACAGGTGTTCCGAAGCCATGCTGTTAAGATATTTTCAGTTCCATTCATTTCGGATGACCAAGAACTCGGCGCGCATTACTTATCTAGTGATTGCTCTCATCGTCGTCCTGCTGGACCGGTGGACGAAGCACATCGTAGCGCAGCGCATTGCGCTTTATTCGCACATTCAGGTCATCCCGGGATTTTTCCGGCTTACCCATACGGAGAATACCGGCGCCGCTTTCAGCTTGTTTGCCGATTCCATCACGCCGTGGAAGACGGGCCTGCTGATTGCGTTCTCCGGGATTGCGCTGGTCGTGGTGTCCGTCTTGCTTTGGAGGAATGACCGCGCCCACGTCGTCACCGGCATTGGCTTGTCGCTGATTATGGGCGGTGCGATTGGCAACCTTTGGGACCGGCTGGCGCGCGGGCGGGTGATCGATTTTTTGCTGTTTTATGTGAAAAGGTATCAGTGGCCGGTATTTAATCTGGCGGATAGCGCGATTGTGGTGGGCGCGGGTTTGCTGATCCTGGAAATTTTATTTCACAGAACCGATACCCAAGCCTCGACCCCGAATTGATCTCCACGTAGGTGCAGCCTGGGAGCTTTACTCTTCCAAAATAAAAACCGCGACCTGAGCCGCGGTTTTTTGAATTAGAACTTGCAAGCAATTTTCCAATCGAAACTTAGCCCAGCGCCATCTGTACTACTGGTTGAGCGAGCTGGCTACATTGGAGAATGCATTGTTAGCGTTGGATCCGATCAAGCGTATGGTTCCCACGACGAGGACTAGGATCACTGCCAGCATGACTGCGTATTCGGCAATGTCTTGGCCTTCATCCTCTCGCCAAATCCTGCGGACAAATTCGGACATCATTTCCCCCGGTCTGAAAATACATTCCCCACAAGAGGGAAGCCTTAATTCGATGTCCCCCATGATGCCCCACGCGACAATGCTTGTCAAATGTGGAAAATTCAGGGATCGATAAGCTAGAACGGACGATATAAAACTGGAATTGGCGATGCGCGCGGATCTCCGGATATACTCGCGAACCGCGAAACCACTGCCCCAAGTCACTTACCACTGCCCGCTGTTTTACAATCTTCTTCGTGCCCGTTCTGCGTAATCTTCGCGTCACCCTGGAAATGATCAAGTGGGAGCACTCGGTTTTTGCCCTCCCATTCGCTCTATGCGGAGCCATGCTGGCCGCCTCCGGCCTGCCCACGGCTCGTCAACTTCTATGGATCATCGTCGCCATGTTGGCCGGCCGCTCCGCAGCCATGGCGTTTAATCGCCTCGCCGACGCCACGATCGACGCCGCCAATCCTCGCACCCGCACGCGCGCTCTACCCGCCGGACACCTGTCGTCGGCTTTCGTCGGCACGTTCGTGATCGTGGGCTGCGTTATCTTCATTCTCGCCGCCGCGCAACTCAACCGCCTGACGCTCTGGCTCTCGCCCGTCGCGCTTGCGATTCTGCTCCTCTACTCGTACACCAAACGCTTTACGCGCTGGTCGCACCTGATTCTGGGATTCGCCCTCGGCATCGCGCCTTCTGCCGCCTGGATCGCCGTGCGCGGCGCGCTCGACCCGCGCATCCTTCTGCTCACGGCTGCAGTCACCTTCTGGGTCGCCGGCTTCGATATCCTCTACGCCTGCCAGGATTTCCAGTTTGACCGTGATACCGGTCTGCACTCGATCCCCCGCTTTGCCGGGATCCCGCGCGCCCTCTGGATCGCCCGCGTTTTCCACCTGATCATGCTTCTCCTGCTGATTGCGCTGATCCCCGCCTTCGGTCTGGGAAAACTGGCCATCGCGGGAATCGCCGTAGTCGCGCTGCTGCTCCTCTATGAACACTCTCTGGTCAGGCCCGACGATCTCTCCAAACTAAACGCAGCTTTCTTCACTATGAACGGTGTCATCTCCGTAGTGTTCGCGTCCTTCGTGGCCGCGGATCTTCTTCTGAGAAAGTAGCCGCAACTCGTCGTGCTCACTTCGCTCGCTGGACCCTTCGACTTCGCTCAGGGCAGGCTTACGAAGGCGCCCGTCCCCACAGGGCAGCACACGGCCAGTTCATACCAGCTCACCCCCTAAACAAAACCGGCGCCCCCACCCCCTGCGGTGGAGACGCCGTTTTCCCCATCCCCTCGGTGTAATCGGGGGCGTGAAGACACTGCTGATCTTGCCCAATCGGTCACCCGATTTTGTCAACCGAATGTCTAAAATTTGTAAAAACAGATGAGCAGTCAAAGTGCCGATCGGTCTGAAAAGTGCCTAAACATCGATCGCCCAATGACGAGATCATTGTCGTTTCCTTGGTAACTCAACCCCGTCGTTAGAAACTGATATCTTTAAATTTCCTCTGCGAATATTTGTGCGAGTTCTCTTTCACCTCGGTCTTCTCCTGTTCGCTCTTCCGCTTCTGGCGCAGAGCAATACCGGAGAGCTTCGCCTCAAAGTGAACGGCCCCGATGGCGTTCCGCTCAAAGCGACGGTCGAGCTCTCGAGCGACGCTCTTCAATTCCACCGCTCTTTCTCCACGGACGAAACTGGCCAGCTCACAGCTCGCGGCCTTCCTTTTGCCCGCTATCAACTTAAGGTCGGCGACGAAGGCTTCGCGTCCTATGAAGGCCTGATTGAAATCCGTTCAAGCTTGCCCACCACGTATGAGGTCACGCTCAGAATCGTCGCCATTAGCACCGCAGTTCAGGTCAGGGCGCAGAACACGCTGCTCGACCCCGACCGTGCCGGCGCCGCCAATCACATCGACCAGAAAGAAATCGCCGACCGCCCCGCTTCGCTTCCCGGCCGCTCCCTCGTCGACCTCATCGACTCGCAACCGGGCTGGCTCTTTGAAGGCAATGCCGTGCTGCATCCTCGCGGGTCCGAATATCAAACTCAATTTGTAGTCGATGGCATTCCGCTCACCGACAACCGCTCGCCCAGTTTCGGCCCTGAGATCGAAGCCGATGACGTCGACTCGCTTACCATCTACAACGCCGGAATTCCCGCCGAATACGGACGCAAGATGGGAGGTGTCGTCGAGGTAAATACCCTGCGCGACGCTCAATCCGATGGCAAGCTTCACGGCGATCTGGTTCTGTCGGGCGGCAGCTTCGACACTGCCGCAGCTTTCGCCCGCCTGCAAGATACTTTCGGAAAAAACACGATTGGCCTCAGCGCCAACGGCAACATGACCGCACACTATCTCAATCCGGTTGTCCCCGAGAATTACACCAACCGTGGCACTACGGGAGATTTCTCATTGAGCTATGAGCGTGACTTGACCTCCAAGGACCACCTGATCCTGAGCCTGCGCCACGAACTTGCCCGGTACGAAATCCCGAACGAACAAGTGCAACAGTTTCCGCAATTACTGCCCGAGGTTTGTCCCCCAGATACTGCGCCCGACACGTGCCAGCCCGCGCCACCCCCAGGAACTCCGCCGCAGTTTCAGACCGCCGACAATTTCGAAACGATGGGGATCGCGTCCTATCAACATATTTTTTCTCCCAACGTGCTGCTCAACGTTCGCGGCATGGTCCGGGATAACTCGAATGACTTCTATTCCAATCCCTATTCGTGGCCGATCATTGTCTCGCAGCACAATTATTTCAACGAAGGGTATTTCAACAGCGCAGTCTCCGTACACCACGGCCGGCAGGAATGGAAGGTCGGCCTCGAATCCGACAACCTCTTCCTGCACGAAAATTACAGCGATGTCATCACCGCCAATCCGAATTATTCCAACAGCTACCCCTTCGACCCAGGCACCGCAACCACGTTCGCTTTCACTGGAACTCGTCCCGACCTCGAACAATCGGCCTTCGTGCAGGACCTCATCCACTACGGCAACTGGACCATCGCCGCCGGGCTGCGCTGGGACCACTACCAGCTACTGGTAAATCAGAACGCCGTCAGTCCGCGGGTTTCGCTGGCGCACTATTTTCCGGCAACTAACCTGATCGTTCACGTTTCTTACGACCGGATCTTTCAAACGCCGTCGTTCGAAAATATTCTGCTGTCGAGTTCCGATCAGGTGCAATCCTTCGAACCCACCGTCCTGCGCCTGCCGGTGCAACCGTCGCACGGCAACTACCTGGAATTCGGCGCCAGCAAAAGCTTTTTGAATCAGTTCCGCTTCGATGCCAATTATTTCCGCCGCTACGTCAACAACTATGCCGACGATGATCAGATTCTCAATACCAGCGTCAGCTTCCCGATCGCGTTCCGCAAAGCCATCATCTACGGAGCGGAAGGGAAGCTCGAAGTTCCCCACTGGCGCCGCTTTTCCGGTTTTCTCTCTTACTCCTATATGGTCGGAAACGCCTGGTTCCCGGTAACGGGAGGTCTTTTCACCGGAACCGATGTGGTCGCCGCGACCACCCAGCTTAGTGGACATTTTCCCGATTCGCAGGACCAGCGCAATACCGCACGCCTGCGCATTCGGTATCAGTTAACTTCCCGTCTGTGGATGGCGGGCGGATCGGAATACGGCAGTGGCCTGCCCTTCGATTTTGATGGAAACCCACAGCAGGCGCTGGCGGAGTACGGCTCGGCTGTTCTCGATCGCATCAACCTCATCAGCGGACGCATCAAGCCCACTCTTTCGGTGGATGCTTCCGCGGGCGCGCAGCTATATAAAACAGAAAAGTTAACCCTGAACTTTCAGGCCGACGTTGAGAATCTAAACAGTCGCCTCAACGTAATCGACTTCGGCGGGCTTTTTTCTGGTAACGCGATCGGCCCACCCAGAAGCTATTTTCTGCGCCTGGCGGCGACGTTTTGATCGGAAAGTCCCATCCTCTGATGGCACGCTCAAGGCTTGCGCTGTAGCACGTGTAAGACAAACGAAAAGGGCAGCGGAGTTATTTCCGCTGCCCTTTTGCGTTGTATCCTTCTCAACCTCCGATCTGCTACTAGTTGCTCATCGGGGTCTGTGCCAGGCAGTTCGCATAGCTGGTCGCGGCCGTGATGGTGCCGTTCGGCTCAGTGCGGACCACGCCATCATCTGCGGCGCAGAACGATTTGGTACCAGTCACGTTCGACAGCGGGACCGCGGTGGTGTAGTAGTTCCAGCCAGTCAGGGCCGTGCCGCCGGGCGTCACCGCGAAGGTGTAACCGCTCTTACCAAGGGCGTTGCCGTTGGTGGCCAGGTTATTGTCGATCAAGCAGCCGTTGGCCGGAGCCGGAATGCAAGGCGTAGCCGCGCCACCAAGCTGGGCCAGCGTGCCGTAGCCAACTGTCGGATAAGCGCCGAGGTACCCGACTTCGCCGACCACGATGGTGTGCTCGGAAGCGGCTGCGGAGGAATCGTTGGCGGCCATACGGGCGCGCATCAAGTTAGGAATAGCGATGGCTGCGATGATCAGGATGATGGCTACGACGATCAGCAGCTCGATTAACGAGAAACCCTTTTGCTTCTTCATTGAAATCCTCTCCAGTTTTATTCCCGCTCGGTGGGTAGCTAGGATGATTAAAGACGCTTTTTCTGATGCAAATATTCTGCCAAATCCCAACGGCTTGCGGCGACCCGCCCCAATCTGAAAATCCCTATCGTTTTCAACGGAGCGTGGAACTTGAGTAACACAAAGAACGCTTACTGCGGTGGCTCTTGCGCGCAAAAACGGTCAGGAGCGGGTGACAAAAATCGTCAGCCATCAGCGACATCTGGTGCAAGCCCCGAAAGGACGATCAGGCGCAGGCCCGTGGAGGGCGCAGTCTCGCGCATTGGTATGAAGTGGCTTTGGTGCCTTCGCAAGCGAAAGCGGAGCCGGAAGTCGCTCCAGGGATTTACTCTTGTGTGGCGACGGCTTCCCATCCCACAGACGGCCAATCCATAGGCCAATGCAGAGGGAATCCCTTCAGCGGCAATGCGAACTCGTTGCGGCACGAGATCTTGCGGAGCACCGGATGAACGCCTTACAGCGGTCGGGCCACCTTTTTTCCTGCCCCCCGAACACTCTGAAGAACGGTCGAGGGCAGGCGTAAAATACGGATCGTCCGGTTTTTTTTCGAGGTGACGCGAACCGCAATTCCGTCTGCTTCAGGAAAAGGGTCTGAAACCACCTCAAACTCTTCACCGTAAAGGCGAACCCGCCCCGAGGCTGCATATCCAAGATTGCGTACACGAGCACAAATTTCTGATACTGAAGGAGACTCAAAATTAAGACTAGCCATGATAAGGCCATTATAGTCCCTCCAGTGGGCCAAAAGCAGTCCCCGGAGGCCAGACTCGCGGCTACAGAATCTCGCGAAAGTCAACCGAAACCCGACCCTGTAGATTCCAACCCGGACCCTCCGCTGCCCAAATCCCGCAAACAATTGATCGCCATGGCGGCCCGTCCGGAGACCCCGCGCCGCCACGCCCTCCGGCTGATTCGCAGCTTCTATAACGCCGATCTCATGCAGTTCGCTCTCCGCCCCACGGTCGCGGCCGATCTCAAACAGTTTGCCGAACGCCAGTCCATAGGCCGCTTGCCTGGGATGCCATTGGGAGAACGTCTCACCGTGGCACGTTGCGCATCAGGGGCTGTCGCTGCGGCATTGTTAATGGATAAGGAAGATCGAGTATCTCGAGCGGCCCTGGATAATGCTCGGCTAACCGAAGCAGCAGTCGCAAAAACGCTCCTTCAGTCGGCCGCCAGCGAGGCATTCGTTCAAGCCGTGCGTCGTCATCCCAAGTGGTCGCTTCGCAACGAAATTCGTCTGGCATTGGTGCGCCAGGATCAACGCTGACTGTTCTGATTGCGGCGCTGCGGACTCCAAGCCAGAACGCTTTAGCAGCAATCTTCCCGGCAGAAAAGGGCTTGATGCGCACCATCGGTAACCTGTCATCTATCCTACGGCGTCCCTAGAATTGCAAGATGGGGACCGCGGGAATCCTAGCGTCGCTGCAATCGGCTTACGGCGACGTTTTCGATAGACGCTGGCAGCCGGTTTCGCGTCCGGCGCGGGTGGCATGGCTCGTCTTCTACGTTGGATTTCTGGCCTATGCCTTCTCCGCCCATGGCAACATGCTTTTCATCGACCTCGCCAATCTGGTGGTTCACGAAGGCGGCCATAATCTGTTCGGCTGGTTTGGCCCCACCCTGTGCCTCTACGGAGGAACGCTGCTGCAGTGGCTTGTGCCCTTTCTTCTGGCGCTCTATTTCTTCACTCGGCGTGAGACTGCGGCGTTTGTTTTCTGCCTGTTCTTCTTTTTTGAGAACTGGCTTTACACTGCAACCTATATGGCCGACGCGCGAGCACAGGTTCTGCCTCTGGTCACGACCGGCGACCCGGAATTTGCGGAACACGACTTCTTTCGAATCTTCACCAACTGGGGCGTTCTGGACTACGACACAAAGATTGCGGCGGTGGTGCGCTTCTTAGGTTGGTGCGGCATGATCGGAATCGTAGTGTGGTTCGCCCGCCGGAAGACAAGTAATGCCAGCGGCCTGCAGGCGCCTACAGAAGAAACAAGCAAATTTACAGATTTTATCTCCCGGCAATCCGATCGGCGATAAAGGTCATAAACACGGGCGGTCAAGAAGCCCAAGGTGAGTGAGGTAGTCTCCACCAAGTGAGGCTGCGCCTACGGCACCCAATCGGCGATGAAAATATTGGTTTCGTGCGGCGCTTTCGCGTTGCGGTTCGAGGCCCATACCAGCTTCTTACCATCCAGACTGAACATGGGAAATCCATCAAATCCGTCGCTGTAGGTGACGCGTTCCAGGCCGCTGCCGTCAGGGTTAATCAGCCACAGTTCGAAATTACCCATGCCGCCGACGGCGTGCGTGACGGGGTCATAGTTCGAGGCAAAAATGATGCGCTTGCCGTCGGGCAGAAATGCCGGTCCAAAGCTGGCCGCGCCAAGATTGGTGATCTGCCGTTTTCCACTGCCGTCGGCCTTCATCAGCATGATCTCGAGCGAAGTGGGTCGAATCAGATTCTGCGCCAGCAATTCCTTATAGTCCGCAATTTCCTTTTCCGTTTGCGGATGGTAGGCGCGGTAGACGATCCACTTGCGATCGGGCGAGAAAACCGGACCGCCGTCATAGCCGAGCTCGTGCGTGAGTTGCTTTACGTGCTTGCCGTCGGCGTCCATCGAATAAATATCGAGATCGCCGTGGCGCAGGGAAGTGAAGACGATCTTTTTTCCATCTTGTGAAATTGTGGCTTCGGCATCGTAGCCCGGCGTCGTGGTGAGTTGCTTGAGATTCGAGCCGTCAGGGTTGGCGGTGAAGATGTCGTATCCCGGATAGACGGCCCACACATAGCCCTTGGAGAAATCCGGTCGCGGTGGGCAATCGGCGCTGGCGAGGTGGGTTGAAGAAAACAGAATCTTTTTGCCATCGGGATAAAAAAAGCTGCACGTGGTGCGTCCCTTGCCGGTCGAGACCAGGTGCATATCGCTGCCGTCGATGTTCATCACGAAGATCTGATCGCACTTCACATCGCCGTGCGACGACTGAAAGATCAGCTTGGTGCCGTCCGCTGAGAAATAGGCTTCGGCATTTTGTCCGCCGAAAGTCAGTTGATGCACGTTGCGCAGGTGTTTTTCCTGTGGCGTGGCCAAATCTTGAGGGTTCGAAGTTTGCGCGAAAAGCGCGGATGACCCGATTGCGATCGTCGCGAAAAAGACTGCCAGAGTTCGATTCATGGATGACCGGTAGTGTAGCAAATGCGCTAGCGCTTAACCAAAGGCGGCGCACAACGCGCCTTTTGGGGAAGACAGGATCGCGGCCCTCAAGCTAAAATGCTCGGCGGGATTCGAAGGGGGGTTTCATGAAGTCGTCTTTTTTTGCTCTTGCCATTGCTCTCATAGTTGTAACCGTGGTGCTTTCCAACTCTCGCCCTATGGCTAAGGCATCATCGACCACCGGGGCGGAGACTCTGCGACAACTGGAAGCGGATTTTATGAAGGCCGCGGCTGAGCGCGGCTCTGCCGGATATTTGTCTTACTACGCCGACGACTCCGTCGAGTTGCCGAATGGCGCACCCATCATCCAAGGCAAAGTAAACATCGCCAAGGGTATGGGATTCCTCGATCAAAAAGACAATCATCTGACCTGGACTCCGGTCGGCGCTGACATATCGGCCTCGGGCGATCTGGGCTACACCTACGGCACGTTCGAGTATCGCTCGAAAGACAAAGACGGCAAGCCGACGATTGAGCATGGCAAATACACCAGCATTTGGAAGAAGCAGAAGGATGGAAGCTGGAAGGTTGTGCTCGACATGGGGAACAGCGGTCCGGAGCCAGCGAAGTAGGGAACCGAGACGCGGAATCAACGAATTTGGCGACGAACTGCCAGCGACGAGGCTAGCGCTTGCACTTATTGCCTGCAGTGCCTACAATAGATGCATGCAATATACCATCCGCAATGTGCCGGACAGTTTAGACGAGGCCCTTCGCCGGGCCGCGCGCGAACGAGACAAAAGCCTGAATGAGATAGCGATTGAGGCGCTGGCTCGGGGCGCTGGCGTCGCCGGGGAACGCAGCCGGCAGCGCGATCTCGCCGACATCGCAGGTACCTGGCGCAAGGATTCTGCCTTCGACAGCGCCCTGGCCGCGCAGGATACCATCGACGAAGAGATGTGGCGGTGAAGCTGGCTCTCGATACGAACCGCTATACCGACCTCTGCCGCGGCAACGCGTCTGTTGTCGAAGCGGTCGAACTGGCCGATGAAGTCTGGTTGCCATTCGTCGTGCTGGGAGAATTGCGCGCCGGCTTCGCTGTGGGCAGCCAAGGTCCGCGCAACGAGGCTGTGCTACGCCGTTTTCTGCTGAAGCCAGGCGTCGGCGTTCTCTATGCCGATGAACAGACTACGCATCACTACGGCGCTGTCTACCGGCAACTGCGCAAGCAGGGCACTCCCATCCCGACCAACGACATGTGGATCGCGGCGCTCGTGTTGCAGCATTCGCTGGTTCTGTGTGCCCGCGACACGCATTTTGAGGCGCTGCCGCAGTTGCCGCGGGCGTAGCGAATTGATCGCACGCTACCTGCCCAGCACTAGATCGATTCCGGAAAACAACAATTCCAACTTTGCTTGGGGAAGTTTGCCTGCCGGTTCCGTCAGAAGAGAACGATCAAGCGAAATGATCTGGGATACGTTGGCGACGGAGTCCTTCGGCAGTCCGGTGACTCGTGCGGATAACCTGACGTTGCCGGGCGCCAGGGCCCATTTCAAGTTGCTGGTTAGGGCCACGCATACGACGGTGGCAATGCGGCTCTGGTTCAGCGCGTCGCACTGAACGACGGCCACGGGCCGGCGAAAGCCAGGCCCCGATCCAGCCGGGACGGGCAGGTCCGCCCACCAGATCTCGCCTTGCGAGATCACCACTCGACCTGCTCCAGGCGCCGGCGGGATGCCGATGTGATGAACGGGTCTGTTTGCTCGCCGATTTCGGCCAGGGCGTGGTCCATGGACTCGGTGACTTTGTCGGGGGAGCGGCGCGCCACGTATTCCCGCAACGCATCGCTGAACAGGCGGCTTCGCGATTTTCGAGTGCGGCGCGCCAGCCGCTCCGCTACCTCGAAGAGGTCATTAGGAATGGAAACCGCCGTTTTCATACCCGGAGTATAACCGTTTCGCTGGGTATGGGGCAAGGCACTGCGGGCCGACCAACGATATCTGGATCGCGGTTTTCGTGTTGCAAACTCGCTGGTTCTGTGTGCCCGCGACGCGCACTTTGAGGCGCTGCCGCAGTTGACGCGGGCATAGCACAACGAGTCCGCTTGAGCACCTCGTTTGCGACGTTATTGCGCTTTACAACGCAAAGTTATTTGTGATGAGAATAATGACGCGCGAGAATCGACCAGGTTCTCGGATTTCAGGAGGCGATATGAGCCAGGTTCCTTCCGTCCCGTGGGCGGTTTTGATTCGCAATAGGGCGCGCTCCATGGGGATAAAGTTGCTGGTAGTAAGTTTCCTGGCTCTGCTGATGGCGATTCCGGCTATTTTTGTCGGCTCCATTGTTGAGGACCGAACCAGCCGGGCAAGGGATGTAGTTCAGGAGATCAGCAGCCATGTTGGAGGTCAGCAGATTTTTCTTGGGCCCGTGGTTACGATTCCGTATTCGATCCCTCCCAGCTTCAAGGGTGCAACAGCCGCGACCGGAGTCTACATCGTGTTTCCAATTCAGGGAGACACCACCGTGAAACTGCGAACTGAGGAGCGGCGGCGGTCGTTGTTCAGAGTTCCTGTCTATCAGGCTGATCTGAAGTTCGATGCTGCGTTTGACCTCAGCGGAACACCCATCGCCTTACCAGTCGACGCCGTGCTCGACTGGTCACACGCCGAACTGATGGTCGGAGTCAGCAACGCTCACGGTGCGCTGGCCGATGGTACGTTGAGCGCGAATGGCAAGACGATGACGTTTGCTCCGACGGAGAGCCCGGCGGACCCAAACGGCGCACAGCGCCTACCTCTGACGTACCTGGGAGTGAACGCAGCCGCACTGGTGACGCCGAATGCCGCTTTTCGCGTTAGTGCAGCCTTGCGCTTCTCCGGCGCACAGCGGCTGGCCATCCTGGCCTATGGGAAGACTTCTCACGTCACGGTTGAAGGGGACTGGCCGAGCCCCAGCTTCGATGGGTCTTTTCTGCCGATCAAGCGGACGGTCGGCCCTCAAGGTTTCACCGGAGAATGGCTCGTTCCCTTTATCGCGCGCGGCGTTCGTGCTGAGGGAACAAACGTGTCGGTGAGCAACCTGGACACCGCGTCTATGGGAGTTTCGTTTATCGAGGTTGCCGATCCATATCAGTCCGTGAATCGCGCGATGAAGTACTTGCCGCTTTTTGTGGGGCTGGTATTTCTCACATACTTTGTGCTCGAGGTGACAGCGCGAAGGCGGGTGCATCCTGCGCAATACGTCCTGGTCGGGTTGGCGCAGCTCATTTTTTATCTCCTGTTGCTGTCCCTGGCTGAGCACACTGGCTTCGACCTTGGGTTCCTGTTTGCTGGGGGCGCCACGGTCGCGCTCCTGTCATTGAACGCGAATTGGATTTTTTCCAGTCGAGCCCTGGGATGGCGGGCCTTCGGAGTATTCACGTTGCTTTATGTTTTCATCTACCTGCTTTTGCGGCTAGAAGACAATGCGTTACTGGTTGGTGCCTTCGCCAGCTTCCTGGCTATCGCCGCCGTGATGTACTTCACGCGGAGAATTGACTGGTACAGTTCGATTACACCGATGGAACAAACTTCAGAGAAGGACGCAGATTCCGCTGTCTGAGAAATTGAGACAGCCGCCGGTCGCCCCGTGGCTGCCGCACTTTTCGCGGGAGGTGTAGGACTCCACGAATGGCCGCCGCATGGGTCAGCCAGTTTCGCGGGAGATCCTTCGGCCCGCTGGATAAAACGCGGGCCTTCAGGATGACGCGGGAAATAGTCATTAGCTGAGTCAGCGCTACTTCCGAAAATGATTGCTGATCGCTTCCGCCTGGACTCTGGTCACCACCGCCGACAGGGCTGCTGGGTCGGCTTGTTTTACGGCTTGCAGGCTGCCGAAGTGTTCCAGCAAGCGGCGGGTCGTGCTCGCGCCTACGCCGGGGATCTCAAGTAACTCCGTGGAGCGGTCGCGCATTTGGCGGCGTTTACGGTGGAAGGTCACGGCGAAGCGGTGAGCCTCGTCGCGAATTTGTTGAATCAGGTGCAGCACCGGCGAGTGGTGATCGAGGGCGATGGGATCTTTCTCCTGGCCGTAGACGTAGAGAATTTCTTCGCGCTTGGCAATCGCGGCCAGCGGCTGGTTGATGATCTCAAGCGATTCGAGCGCTTCCGCGGCCGCGTGAAGCTGTCCGAGGCCGCCATCGATCAGCACCAGGCTGGGCATGGGCTTTTCTTCCTGCTGTAGGCGTTTGTAGCGCCGCGTCACCACTTCGCGCATGCATGCGAAATCGTCGACTCCCTCCACGGTGCGGATGATGAACTTGCGGTAATCCGATTTCTTCATCTTGCCGTCTTCCCACACCACCATCGAGGCCACGGTCTCGGCTCCCTGGATGTGCGAAATGTCGAAGCACTCGATGCGCTTGGGTGGATCAGGCAGGCTGAGCACATCCTGCAGTTCTTCTTGAATGGCTTTGGCGTTGGGCTTCAGGACGCGGAAGCGCTGATCGTAGGATTGCTTGGCATTGTTACCGGCGAGGTCGATCAGCGAACGTTTGTCGCCGCGCTGCGGGACGAGGATATTCATTCGTCCGATGCGAGGATTTTTCTCGGCGATCTGCTCGGAGAGCAAGTCTTCGAGAGCGCCGCGATCCTCGAAATCTACCGGCACGTAGAGATTGCGCGGCACATAGGGCTGGCCGATGTAGAGCTGCTTGAGCAGAGCGGAGAAGAATTCGCCGGGATGGAAAGTGGGGCTTGATACCATATTGTCATCCTGAGGCCCTGGTCCTTTGCGGGCCGAAGGATCTATAGAGCTGCTGACAGTGATTCTGGCGCAGTCAGTATCGGTGCTATCAGCAGACTGCATAGGTCCTTCGCTTCGCTCAGGATGACAAGGCGCAATTGAGCTCACAAATTCTGGCAGGTCTTCCCAGAAGAATTCGCGGCGGTCCAGGATGCGTCCGGCGCGCATGTGAAACAGATTCACCGCCAGCATTCCGTTTTCGTAGTGATAGCCGAAGACATCGGCATCATCGCCCTCGGCAGCGGCGATGCGCTGCCGTTCCTGTAATTGCTCGACGGTCGAAATCAAATCACGATAGCGTGCGGCGCGTTCATACTCTTGTGCTGCGGCAGCCTGCTCCATGCGCTCCTGCAGTGACTTGCTCAGATCGGTGGGACGGCCTTCCAGAAAGAGTTTTACGTCCCGAACCGCCTCTTGATAAGACTCAGGCGTAGTCAACGCCTGTACGCACGGCCCCAGGCAACGCTTGATATAAAACTGCAGGCAGGGCCGGGGATGGAAGCGCGTGAGATCCACTTTGCAGGACGGGATCAGAAAATTGCGGTGAATGAGATCGACGATGCGGTAGGCGAGATTGGCAGGGAAGTAGGGTCCGTAATACGCGCTGCCGTCTTTGCGCAGGCGCCGGGTCACGTAAACCCGCGGCCAGCGTTCGCCGAGCGTCAACTTCACATAAGGATAAGTTTTGTCATCGCGCAGCAGGATATTAAAGCGCGGCTTACGTTGTTTGATGAGGTTATTTTCCAGCGCCAGTGCCTCTTTGTTGTTGGCGACCACGATGTAATCGACATCGACCGCCTCGCGCACAAGCGTGCCCGTCTTCGAATCCTCCCAGCGGCCTTCGTGGAAGTAGCTGGCAACGCGGCTGCGCAGGTTTTTCGCCTTGCCGACGTAAATGACTTCGCCTGCGGCGTTCTTGTAGAGATACACGCCGGACTCAGTGGGGATGGTGCGAATTTTCTGGGGAAGATCCACTTGATGCTTGCTTTATATTAGATGACCCAATGGAGGCTATCGAAGCGCGCGTGAGAAGCCAAACCTGCCCGGGTCAAAAATCTGAGCCGAAGCGTATAAAATTTCCACCACCAATGTGGGCTTTGCTTGATCCCAGCGAGTGCAATTCTTGGTTCATCCTCTTTGCGGGGATCGCAAGCTGCTGAAAACGTATATACTTATGAGTGTCGGTCCCCGGATGGGAAACTGGCATGTCCCGTGCAAAAGGTAAATATGGGACGGTTGCGTGGTTGCTATGCGTCCCCGCGTCGGAATACATCTAAATATTTAGAGCGCGGCGATAAGCGTCCGCGCTGAGACAGGACATTAAGGAGCCTCTCCCGTATGAATCGCACTTCGTTAGCAATTTTTCTCGCAGTCGCCATGGCCGCCACCGTTGGCTGCACCAGCAAGAACTATGTCAAGCAACAAACCACGCCGCTCATCAACAAAACCAACGAACTCGATGACATGACGGCGAAGAACAGCAAAGATATTAAGGATGTCGATGCACGTGCGCAGGCCGGCATCGCCGCCGTGAATGCCAAGACGGAACAAGCGGACCAGAAGGCGCAGACCGCCAATCAGAACGCGACCACAGCGCAGCAAGTGGCCAATGCCGCTAATAACCGCGTGGGCGTGCTCACCAATCAGGTCGCCAACCTGGATAACTATCGTCCCGTCGCGGAGACGTCCGTCAAGTTTGGCTTCAACAAGGACAGTCTGACAACTCAGGCGAAAGAGTCACTGGACCAGTTGGCAGGAAGCATCGCCAGCACCAAGGGTTACATCATTGCGCTGGAAGGTAGCACCGATTCCGTCGGTTCCGCCGATTACAACTATCAGCTGAGCCAGCGCCGCGCCGACTCCGTGATTCAGTATCTGGTTTCGAAGTACAGCGTGCCGGCGCATAAGATTTACGTCATCGGACTGGGCAAGGATAAGCCGGTCGAGAGCAACAACACGAAGCAGGGCCGCGCCGATAATCGCCGCGTTGATGTTCGCCTCATGACGAACACGGTCGGCGACACTAATCAGCCAGCCGCGCCGGCAACGACAGGCCAAAGTAATCCCTCGTCGATGTAGTTACGGAGGGATCCTTCGCTCTGCTCAGGATTTCGGCGCGCGGCTGAGACGCCGCGCAGTCGCCTCAATTTCTCCTCCCCTCCCCGGAGGACTTCGCCAAACAGGCCGCTCAGAGCCTCCCCTGAGCGGCCTGTTTTTTGTTTGCGATGGTGAAAAAGTACCATTTCGTGGCACCCGCTATTTCCCTGGAAGCGATAAAATAATAATGATCATGCAACGTTGGCTTTATCTTTGTTTGCTATGGGGTTTGCTGTGGGGAGTGGGTACGACGCTCGCGGGACAGCAGACTCCGGCGCAACCAGGGTCAGCGCCATCGCAGGCTCCGGCCTCGGCTCCCGCTGCCTCGACTGCATCGAAGCCCTCCACTTCTCCGACTCCGCCGTCGCCCAGTGACCTATCCCGCGATCTCTCGTTTCCGGAAGATGATCCGAAGGCAGCGACCACCCCGGCTCCAGCGCCCAAGAAGCCCAATCTCGCGCCACCCCGCTCCGATACGGTGCAAGCTGACGACTTGAATCCGGAAGTGGGAGAGAGTTCCAGCAAAGATACCCAGGTCGACTTGACTCCACCCGCGGACGATGAAAAGCGGCATCCGCAGAGTTCCGCTGCAGTCGCTGCAGATCTGGCTCCCGGCGGCGTCACCGAGCTGCAAAGTTGGGATCCTCACAAAGCCGCCAAAGACGTAGAAGTCGGAGATTTCTATTTCAAGCGCAAGAATTATCGTGCCGCCGAAGACCGCTACCGCGAGGCCTTGCGCTATAAAGACAACGACGCAGTGGCTACCATCCGCTTGGCAGTGTGTCTGGAGAAGCTGGGGATCCTGGATGGCGCCCGCGCCGAGTACGAGAGCTATCTGAAGATTCTGCCTCACGGTCCGGAAGCGCAGGAAGCGCAGAGGGCGATCGAACGCTTGAAGGCGCAGAATGCGGGACAGCCGCAGTAAGAGCGGTTAGGAAGCCGCGGAAAAACTCGCTGCAGATAATGAAAGCAGCCCGCAGCCACTCATATTTTCGATTAATCTGCGCGGTTGGTGTTGAAGGAGTTAGCGGCGTGGCTTGAAGACAACAGCAGGTCCCTCCACTGCGCTTCCCTCCCTTCGGGAGGGAAGCTTCGGTCGGGATGACAAGGGCTTTGGATGGCGATTGCCGATCCGGCCTCCCAGTTTTGCCCTAGACCTCTGCTCGTTTCCGTTGCCACCAATCTTGCTGTGCGTAGCTTCTCCTAAAATCAGATCCACCGGCCACTTCGGGCCTGAACATGCTTGGCCGTCTGCGCGCTCGGCGTGCGTAACCAGGGCTTCTACGGCATCGAGGCAGGCATGGAACATTTGGGTTTGCAGCCGGCCGACCGCTCCTCCCCGGATGAGAAGCATCGCTGTACCGTGTACGAGCGACCAGAGCGAGAGCATCAGGCGAGTGTGGGTGCGGGGCGTTCCTCCCAGGCGCTTGGTAAGCCGATCCCGCATAAAATTGAAGGTGGGCCAGGGCTCGTGGAGCGAAGGAGGCTCGGCAAATCCGTCGAACAGCACTTCGTAGGCGTGGCGATGCGATATGGCGAATTCCAGATACTTCCGGCACGCTTGAGCCAGCGAACGAGTGGGGCGGACCGCTGCGAAAAGTTCGCGCCGGGTCTTCATGCGGAGCGCGCCTAGAATATCGTCGCGGTCGTGGTAACGCTCATATACTGTCGGAGTAGTGGTTCCGGCGGCGCGTGCAACCGCCCGCATGGTAAGGGACTTCTCTCCTCCTCGCGACCACAAACGGCACGCCGCGTCGAGGATGCGTTGTTCTAGTTGAGGGTCAGGCTGCCTGGGCAACGACCCGCCTCCACCGCTGATCGTGCACTTCTATTTTCAGAACGTCTATTCTCAGAGTCAGTCCCTCCAAATCATCTCCATGTGGATCATTTCTCCACCCGAATGAATTCGCCGCTGGCGGCGTTTATGGATACCGTCAGCCTGGCGGTTTCGGGGGTGTCGCCATACACCACGTGCCACGTCAGTTCGTTCGTATTGTGATTCCAGTCGCAGATGTAACGCACGGGAGTGCTGGGATCTTTTTCCAGAAGCTTGGCGCCGCCGTGTTTTTGCGCCTCCGTGAAAGCTTGATCGGAGTCGATCTTAAGGTAGGCCGGATCGAACACCTGGGTGGACGCGTTGTTCGGGTTGTACACGTCCTCATTGCCGGGAGAGACGCCGCGCGAGGGTGCATCGGGGGCATTGCTGCCCGACCAGAAGAAAGGTTTCACCCCGCGCTGCATGGCCGAGGCATATCCGATTCGCCAGATTGCCGCCTTGCCATCCTGTCCGTTGCTTTCGGGACTGGGGGTGGACTCGATGCGGAACGGCTTGACGTTGGCCGCGTAGTTGCGGGCCGCAATAAAGGTCTTATAAAAAGCGGCGCGTCCGGTGAGCAGTTCAGGCGCCTTCACTTCCGGCTTGGTCTCGGCGGGCTGCTGGGGTTTCGAATTGCAACCAGAAAAGATCGCGAGAGTCACCAGCGTTGCGGCAAGTGGCAAGGGCAAGCGTGCTAAATTCATACAGTTCCACATCCTCCGGGCGACCTTCCTGTTATAAATGAAATGTCTTCAGGGTCGCGCAACATTCTACCTGAAGTGCGCGGCAATGCCAGAGCAGGAGCTAAGAAGTACGGGGAAGGCGAGATGAACGCCCGTCTGGAACGATTGAGACAGGCCCTGGAATCAGCCGTGAGCGGCATGTCCAGCGAGCAGTTGAATTGGCATCCTTCACAGAAGTGGTCCGCGGCCGAAGTGCTCGAGCATTTATATCTAACCTACACCGGAACCATCAAAGGCTTCGATCGCGTAGTGGCCGGGGGCAAGCCGTTGGCAACCGCAGGCTCGCTGCGACATCGCCTGCGTAAAGTCGTGGTGCTCGGTTTTAACTACCTGCCCGAAGGTCGCCAGGCGCCCGAGACAACGCGGCCCAAAGGCTTGGGCGCGGAGAAGGTGCGGAACGAACTCGCGGAAAAGATTCAGGCGATGGACGCCATCATCGCCCAATGCGAGGCCCGCTTCGGTCGTGGCGTCCAGTTGCTGGATCATCCGATTCTGGGTCCTCTGACCGCAACCCAGTGGAGAAAATTCCATCTGTTGCACGGCATGCATCACCACAAGCAACTGCTCCGGCTGCGCCAGCAGGCGCGGGCAAAAGAGAAAACCAGCTGAAAAGAAAAACGCCAGCCGCAGGCTGGCGTTCTGTTTTTCGCAGATCGGTTTTCGCAGATCGGTTTTTGTAGATCGTTTTCCTGGATCGGTGCTCGGTGGTGATTTCCTACTCAATCATGCCGGCCGGCACCCCCGCCTTGCGCGCCTGTTCCTGTAAGTCGGTGAGTTTCTGCTTGGCGTCATCCACGGATTTTTGCTTGTCGGCGATCTTCTGCTTGTACTCGGCGTCTTCTTTATCCCACGGAAGTTCGTTGCGCAGACGGTTGCCCGCATCGGCATACATGACTGCGGCGCGAAGCTGATACTCTCGCTGCAACACGTCGAGTTCGCGCGAAGCCAGGTCAATCGCATCTTTCTGCGCGCTCAGCTTTCCCTGCCATTCTTTAATCAGGGCCTGCCTCTTAACATCGTCATCGGAAGGCTTGGCCGCTGCGTCTTTGTCCTTATCCTTGTTTTTGTCGTCTACGACGGCCGCAGTCTCCGGCGGCTTCTGCCCAACCACTGAGAGCTTGTCATCCGTCGGAAGATTATCGTTATCGAAGACCTTGGGCTTCGCTTTGGCGGCGGGATCCTTGCGAACCTTGCGGGCATAGTCGCCGAGCGAAGACTGATCCTGTGCTGGCGCCGGCGCTGCCGCCGACTGCGCTCCAGCGAGCGCTGCGAGCAGCAAAGTGGACAACGTGATTACCGCTTGCCGAGTGATTCGCTTCATAGTGTCATCCTCTGTTTGAACTTGCCTTACCCGTCCTACCGCACCATCTCAAATCTAAAGTTCGAACTACTAATGCCCCGCGCCGGCGCCTTTGGCCAATCCGCGGGCGTTATGCTTCGCCGCCAGAAATCCACCGATATGCTGGTCGATCCGCGCGGCTTCTCCGGCAATGTCTGCCGCCAATTGCGGAGCCAGTTGCGGGTCGCGGTTGCGCGCCAACTGTTGCGCGTATCCGGATATCGTAGCCAGCGAAGTGCGCAACTCCAGCGCCATTTCGGCGGAAATCTCGCTGTGCAGCTGTTGCTGCTGACGGATCCTCTCAAACTCACTGCGGTCGCTGACCATGCAGGCTGCGCCAAGCAGTCCGCCATCGACCGCCGGCACCGGCGAGACTGTGATCGCCAGCCGAAGCTTTTCGCCGGCGGGCGTGGTGTAGTCGGCTTCGATCTGACGGCACTTGCTGCCTTCGCGCAACACCGCGTTCACCTCGTCAGCAACCCTGCCGGGGACCGTTCCACTGCTTGTGCAGGCGCTGGTGCACGCAGAAGTCCGAAAGATATCTTCCGCGCTCATGCCCGCGGGCGAAGAGAAACCCAGAATTTGTTTCGCGGCAGGATTGGCCTGCTTTACCAATCCATTCACGCCGAAGACCAGCACGCCGGACGAAAGATTGGAAAGCACCGCCTGACTGAAGTTTTCCGTGGTGCGGGCGCGGCGTTGTTCGGCCTGATTCTGCACTTGCAGTTCATGCTTCTGTTGCTTCAATTGCTGAATCACCGTGTGGTAAAGATGCAGCGGCAGGTTGTCGAGCTTAGGTGCCACGGCATCGAACTCAGCTTCCGCAGTAAGGTTCTGGCGCAATCTCCTGATCAATGCGATGCCGATCACAAAGGCGCCGCCGGCCGCAAGAAAAACCAGTGCGGCGCGCAGCAATAGCGGATTAGCTAACAGTCTCACCATAACTTTCCGTACCAACTCAAAGCTTGATTACCAACAAACAGCGCCAGCAGCGCCATACTGCCCAGGAACACCCCGAAAGGCATCTGGTAATGCCGGTAAACCATTTGCGCGGACTGCCATCCGCGTTGCCGTGCCGCCTTCAAGGTTGCGAAACGGCGAGCGAAGCGGTG
Source organism: uncultured Acidobacteriaceae bacterium (assembly GCA_963710965.1). GTDB lineage: Bacteria > Acidobacteriota > Terriglobia > Terriglobales > Acidobacteriaceae > Sulfotelmatobacter. Next base: position 56,777 of record CAVQCP010000014.1, read on the forward strand.
CGTGCGTTTGACCCATACCACCAGCACCGTAGCGATGCCAAACAGCGAACCCACCAGCGATGCCGCGAAGATGGTGAAGATGGTGAGCTTGATACCGAGAAACGCGCCCACCATCGCCATCAGCTTCACGTCGCCAAATCCCATGCCTTCGGCGCCCCGCCAGCGCAGATACGCCGCCCCCGCGCCATAAATAAAGGATGCGCCCAGCGCCGCGCCGAGCAGCGAATCGAGTAGCGAGAGAAAGCGAACCGTAAGCTCGGCGCTGAACGGAAGATTCAGCACTCCCGGAAGAAACTGCGAAGCCACGTCATGCACCGGGACCAGCAGGCTGAACAGCACCCCCAGCGCCAGGCCGGGAAGAGTCATCTTGTCGGGCAGCAGTTTGGTTTCCGCGTCGGTGAAGATGAGGCCGAGCAGTAGAAATCCAAAAACGCAATATTTCAAGGTTTCGAGAGTCAAGCCGAAGTAGGCGTAGGTTCCGAGAAAAAGCGATGCGGTCAGCAGCTCCACAATCAAATAGCGCGGTGAAATCGCCGCCTTGCAATGGCGGCAGCGGCCGCGCAAAATCAGCCAACTGATCACCGGCATATTGTCGTAGAAGGCGATCGGACGCTTGCACCGCGGGCACGCCGAACGCGGCGTCACCACCGATAAGTCCAGGGGCAGGCGATAAATACACACGTTCAGAAAGCTGCCAAAGCACAGCCCCAGGAAAAAAATCGCCAATGCTATGAATGGATCCACAATGATAATGATAGAGGCGCTTGCGCTCTCATTCAGAACGAGAAACTCGCACCTTGTGAGGATTATAAGTGGAGGTTGGCGTACCGACGAAGGTACTGAAGTCACTGTCCGGAAGGACGATAGGTCCGCCGCAGATCTAACGTAGTGCGTCGGAAATCGTGATCGTTATATTTGAGCCTTGATCCGGTTTTGAATTCTTGGGATTCAACGAGGAAGTCAAAGGCTTAAACACGGGGGACACAGAGGATCACAGCGGAAATCGTCGACTTATAAACGTCGATCTGTTTGACGCACTACACTCGCGATTAGCTCCAAAATTGGCCGAGTCTTTGTGACCTTCGCGGACTTTCTTTGCCAACTGCGTGCCTTGAGGACTTAACGGTGCGTAAGAGACACAGCAGGTCCCTCCACTGCGCTTCCCTCCCTTCGGTCAGGAAGCTTCGGTCGGGATGACAGGGGCTTTCGAGGAGTGATCTATTGATTTATCAATTGCGCGCGTCTGGGTTGGCGCGGACCTACGGCCATACAAATCGCCACAGCTCTCCTTCGAGCGCGGCCGCAGAGGGCTCATCGGCAGGGAGCCGCCCTGGCCACAGATTCCGGCCACGCAGTACAAGCCGTGTTTCCCTCTGCGGCGACTCTTGCCAACACCCGTTCGCAGCCTGCTCCCGCACGAAAACCGAAAACGCAGCCCCTTGCACGCTGCCGCCAGGCAGCGCGCTGAATTCAAACAAGCTGGCCTGCAAACTCTCAGTAATCGATTCCCCCGGATGCATGCGGAGAATCCAATCATGGCTGGCCAGATCGATCGCCTGATCGTTATCCGAATTGATCTCCGCTGCCAACACGCGTGCTCCATACTGACACGCAACCAGCTTCGTACGGTCGGAAGATTGATGATCGATAACTATGATTTCGGAGCAGGGAAGCAGCATTTCGAGCGTGCGCCCCAGCCGCAAGGCATCGTTTGAACAGTGCAGCAGAGCTGTAATCGGAGGCACGGGAAGCGGTTCCAGGCACGTTTTCTTGCACCCCGAGTGTACGACGAAGGGACGACGCGAAACGAGGATTTATTGGTGGGTTGGAGGTGGACGTCAAGCGCGCTCAGGGTACAATCACATCCGTCTGGAGGGCGGATGCGACGCGAGGGTCACGGGAGGATTCTGAAACACATGAGGAGCGGTTTGGTGCCGACTGTTCTGCTGGTCGCGCTGGCGGTGGCGCCGGTTGGATGCAAAAGCAAATCTGCGGCTTCTGCCCCGGCTTCGGAAGCACGGGAGATGCCGGCAAGGGCGGGAACGAATCCGGTCGATGCTGGTGCTCCGCATTTAGTCTGTCCCCCGATGGATTCATCGACTGCCACCGCGTCGGCTACGAGGGGAGGACACCGCGTGGTTCTATCGTGGGAGGCGAGCTCGAGAGATTCGAAGCACGGCACTGCGGTGGGGTATTGTTTGTATCGGGCGACCGGCCCCAATATCCGGGCGACGGAGCGGATCAACATTCTGCCGTTCGCGGGCACGAAGTGTGTCGATGACTTAGTGGAAAATGGCAAGAAGTATTACTACGTGGTGCGGGCGATCAGCGCGCAGGGAGTTACGAGTCTGGTCTCAAAGCCGGCACCCGCTTTGATTCCCGATTCGCCGCCGAGTGCTTCGACTGGTGAAGCTTCTGCGCCCATGTGCCGCGAAGCGGAGAACGTGAAGTGATCGCCTCGGTCACTCGGGTAACGGCCAGCCTTTTTAATCACGGAGTTCGCCGAAAAATGCTCGGAGTTCATCGAGAGGAACCTACCGATGCAGCAAGCCAAACGTCACCGCGGCTCCCGAGCTGCCGATATTTACCATGGAGACAGCGCGCTCCAGTTTGTGGTGTCCCGTCTTGTGAAAGAAGTAGCTGAGTCCGACCACGCCAACGTTTTCGCCCACAAAATTAAAAGCCAAAGCGGTCGTGCTGCCGCTGAACATGCGGGTTACCGGATTTAATTCCTGGCCACCGCTGCGTAGGTTGTCTTTGGTCACAACAAAATCGGCGGCGCTGAAGGCTGCGTTCGCAGCCAGCAAGACAGTATTTTCGCGATCCCAAAATCGATGTTGATCCGATGGAGCCTGGGGTAACTGCGTGGGTTGGCTAGCCGGGGTTACGGGAGCGGGTTGCATTGCGTCGGGTGGAAGCAACGCGTAGGAAACCGTTTGCTGCGCCTGCGCCCACGAGCAAAGACCGAAGGCTACCAGCAGAATTGCCGCACTGAGTGTAAGCGTCGAACAGTGAGTTCGCATAACGTTAGTGAGCCCCCAGCATCGGCTACCTGTACAAGTACTAACGCGTATGTGGGGCGCGGTAAATGGCCTGGACGTGCTATTAAGGCTTTTAGAATGATTACTTTGGGTCGAGGTTCAGGTTACTGAGGTACCGCTTGGGACATTCGGGTGGTGATAGGCGGCGAGATCGGTGCTGCTAGCGTCAGGGCATGCTTTCGCCCCGCCGCTGAAAAGGCGGGGCTTCGCGAAGACGCCCAGGACTTACACAATCAGACCAGGAATGGGTTAGGGTACTGCGACCTCCACCGCGGGGGTTGAGCGTGAGCTCTCCGATCCGCTGTTGTTTACGGATGTGGCCTCATAGTAATAGGTCTGGCCTGCGACAACCGAGCTGTCGGTGTAGGCCGTATTGGAATCCAGCGTGGAGTTAATTTTGGAGTACGTGCCATTCGCACTGCTGCTGCGGTACACGTTGTAGCCCTCCACGTCTTCGCTGGAATTCCATGAAAGGTTGACGCTGTACTGGGTAGCTGATGTTCCCGTACCCGTCAGGGGTATGGTGATTGACGGTCCCTCCAGAAAGAAGCTGCCCCCAACTTCCCCTGTCGATTGCGGAGAAAAGCTGGCATTGAAGGAGAGACTCTTTCCGGCGTCCAAGGTGACGGGGAAGCTCGCGCCGCTGAAGGAGAAGGTGCTCCCGGTGATTTCGAGGGAAGTGATCGTGACCTTGTAGGAGCGATCGTTGGTTACAACCAGCGGCAATGTCGACTTGCTTCCCGTCGCCACCGATCCAAAGGACAAGGCGGTGGGACTGGCGGTCAGCGACTGGCTGGCTACCCCTGTACCGTGAACGCCCAGCGAGAGCGTTGGATTCGAGGCGTTGCTGGTGAAGCTAACGGTGCCGCCGGTCCATCCCGTGGTTTTGGGAGTGAAGCTGACGTTTAAGTCTACGCTTTGTCCCGGGTCGAGAGTCATGGGCAGCTCGATGGAGGACGTGACGAAGGCCGAATTGTCGACGCTGATTCCAGAGAGCGTCGCACTCGTGTCTCCGTTGTTGGTAAGAGTGACCAGCAAGATTTCGGTCTGGTCGGTGTCGATTTGCCCGAATCGCAGCGAGGATGGAGAGCACGCTAGTTGCTTCGTGCTGGCAGAGGCGATCGTGGACATAGAGATCACGAGCACGATGGCGAATGTGATTGAGTGGGAAAAAGGAAAAGAGAGTGGTCGGAAGGACTGGGGGAGTCGCATGTCCTCCATCTTGGAAGCGAAGGTGGGAAAGAAACAGATTCCGATGGTACAGAAACCACTGGTGCTGGAAGGACGGTTCCAAATCGGGATTTCCTGAAATGGACTTAGTCTGGAAGAAGGGATAGACGGTTGAAAGCAGGCTTTTCGTGGCGTAACGGAGTCTTTTTTGTTTAGCCGGCTGAAACTTTAACTTTTAATTAAATTGCACAAGTGCTTGAGTTCACAAGTGCTTAACTCGTATAGTCCTTTGTGCTCATAGCGACAGGTCCTTTCGGAATCTTACGCCATTCACAAAAAACGTTCACAGTAGCTTTTTAGCTGAATAAAGATAAAAAGGAAAGACTCTATTTCTTCTATGGGCCGCCTCCCCACTCGATGGAATTCGCTCTGGAGTTCATTCATTATCGTGTTGTGCCTGGGCACGATGATAGGCTGTCAGGGATTCAGCGCGGGAAAATCCAGTTCCCAAGGCACGCCAACCGAATCTTCCCCGGGTGAGCTCAGCCCCGCGCCGGCCAGCGTCACTTTCGGGAACGTGCAAATCGGCACCAGCCAAAACCAAGCCGTCACGCTGACCAACATTGGAGGAAGTAGCCTTACCCTGACGCAATCGACGGTGACTGGTTCGGGCTTTAGTGCAACTGGGTTGACCTTGCCTTTGACGCTTACGGCGGGGGAAAGCACTACCGCCAATATCGTTTTTGCTCCGTCGGCAGCGGGAAGTGCGAGCGGGAATCTGGCGCTGACCAACGATGGATCGAGCAGTCCGCTGAACATCGCCATCTCGGGTACAGGAGTGGCGGCCGGGGACTTGAGCACGAGTCCGACCAGCTTAAGCTTCGGCAACGTACAGATCGGTACGGGCCAGACCCTTAGTGAAACGCTGACCAACACTGGCGGCGAGAGCGTCACGATTTCGCAGGCAACGGCCAGCGCCGCGAGCTTCACCATTACAGGACTGAGTCTGCCGCTGACTCTGGCGCCCAATCAGAGCAGTACGTTCGGGGTGGTTTTCACGCCCAGCGCGACGGGTGCCAGCAATGGAATCCTCTCGATTACAGACAGCGCATCCAGCGCCACGGTGGATATTGCGCTTTCTGGAAGCGGAGTGACGCCGGGAGATCTCACGGCAAGTCCGACCAGCCTGACCTTCGGGAGTGTACAGATTGGCAGCAGCCAGAGCTTAAGTGAAACTCTGACGAATACGGGCGGAGAGAATCTCACGATTTCACAGGTGACGTCGTCCACGTCGAGTTTCACCTTTAGCGGACTCAGCCTGCCGCTTACTTTGAAGCCCAATCAGAGCAGTTCATTGAATGTTCTGTTCACACCGAGTTCGGCGGGCGCGAGCACGGGCACGTTATCCATCACCAACAGCGCATCGAGCACGGCTTTGAGTATCGCGCTTTCTGGAACTGGCGCAACCGAAGCCACGCCAGCCACGCTCACGGCAACGCCAGCGAGCGTCACTTTCAGCGGCGGCCAGGTTGGAGGCACGCAAACTCAAACCGTGACCGTGCAAAACACGGGCGGCTCCAGCGCGACTATCTCGAAGGATACGGTTTCGGGTACGGGCTTCAGCATCTCTGGGATAAGCACGCCGCTTACGTTGGAGCCGGGAGATACTGCGTCCCTTACGGTGACTTTTGCACCCCAGTCTTCAGGCACCTTCACGGGAAGTGTGGTGATCACGTCCAATGCTTCGAATACGAATCTGACCATTGCGCTGAGCGGGTCGGCCACGGCAGTGCCACAAGGACAGTTGAGCGTGAGTCCAGGAACGATCAGTTGTGGGAGCATCACCGTCGGGACTAGTGGAACCGCGAGCGGTACGCTCACGGCTACGGGCGCGAGCGTGGTAGTGTCTTCGGTGGAGGTCGGTGGGTCCGAGTTTGCGGTGAGCGGGATTTCATTTCCCGCGACGATTCCCGCGGGCCAGAGCCTGGGTTTTACGGTGACATTCACGCCGGAAAGTAGCGGATCGGCATCAGCGACCGCTTCTTTTTACAGCAATGCTTCGAACTCGCCGGCTTCTGCAACCCTTACCGGCACAGGCGTAGCGGCCCCGGTTCATACTGTGCTGCTGACCTGGAACGCGAGCACTTCTTCCGACGTGATAGGGTACAACGTCTATCGGCGCACGGGAAGTACTGGCAGCTACTCGCAAATCAACACTGTGCTGGATGCGGCCACCACGTATACCGATACTTCCGTGACCGATGGTCAGACCTACTACTACGAGACCACCGCAGTGAACTCGAGCAACGAGGAGAGCGAACGCTCCACGCCGCTGGCGGTGTCCATTCCGGCTCCGTAGGCGCGGAATACCTACGGCAGCCTTCGTTCTCATCGCCGAAGATTCAGGGCGCTGTTCTCAAGGCTTTTAAACGCCTTATCCGTAAAGTGCAAGCGGTTGCGACCCATCCCCGATCTGAGGCTGCCCGGTTGCAAAGGCAAGCCAGGAAGACTGGCGTTTTGCGATGGGAGTGGTCGACAGGGCTGGGTGGCGGAGCCTGGGCAAGGCATTTGGATCGCCACTTCAAGCGGCTGCTCCGGTTAACGCGAATCGATGCCCAAGATTCGTAGAATGATGAGCTTAGCTGGTTTCCTTCATGTTGCTGAATTGGTTTTTCCTAATATTTCTATAGCACGGAAGTACCACGCCAATGGTGAGGAAGTGCCCTTGCAACGGTGTGCAAATGCCTGTAAGGTGGGTTCATCAGGGCATGTCAGTTCGGTTGAATTGGCAATGGTTTCTCCCCCCAGCCCAGCGGTTTCAACAGAAGGTATGAAGCCGCGATCCAAGAAGAGATGAAAGTTGCAAGAATTTGTGACAGGTTGCACACAAATGACACTTATTCATCACTGCAATTCTCTTATGAAGCGAGCAAGATAAGCGGCTGGAAAGCAGTTTTAAAGGTTCTGCCTTCCGATGCCAGGAGCTTTTACAGCAAAGCTGAACGATACCTGAGTATTTGCAAGCGAATTGGCAGCAGGTTTTCTCCTCCCTCACTCTGCCCACAACAGGACGACACGGAGCAGCTATGTCCGGTCAAGTCCAGTTTCTAGTTGGTGGCTTCTCTCCTTGGTGGTGGGTTCTCCTCGTGGATCTCAACTGAGATCTCTGGCAGTTCATGGTCGATTGATTTTGGGGTCACGGAGCCAGTGACTTAGAGGGCGAAGCTATGGCCGTCAACAGTTCGTTGTTTGCGGTTCCGGAGCCGGGCCTGCTCGTGTCAGAAGCAGAGGGCAAAGAGGAAGTTGAAAATTGGTACAGCCTGCAAACCCGCCCGCGGCACGAAAAAATGGTAGTGCAACGGCTGGAAGAGCGGGGAGTGACCACGTTTCTGCCCTTGGTGTCCGAGGTCCATCGCTGGAGTGATCGCAAGAAGACGGTGCAGATGCCGCTGTTTGGCTGCTACGTGTTCGCGAAGTTTGCGCCCCAGCGCGAAGAGCGATTGCGAGTCCTGCGGGTTGAAGGTGTATTCGGCCTGGTTGGGTCCGGCGGGGAAGGCACGCCAATTCCCGAAGAGCAGATCGACGCGGTACGCAGCCTGGTGCTGGGCGAATTGCCGTGGTCGACCCATCCGTTCTTGAAGATTGGGCAGCGCGTGCGCATTCGCAGCGGCGCGCTCAATGGCCTGGAGGGCATTTTGGTATCGCGCAATGGAGATCGCACCCTGGTGATTTCGGTGGATGCGATTCAACGCTCGCTGGCTGTGAAAGTCGAAGGCTACGAAGTCGAACCGGTGTAGGTATTCCAATTCCGGCTTTTCGGATTTACTCCATTTCTTTGCCGTTCCGTTTTTCGGTTGACCGCCTCGATCCCCGCATGACCGCTGCATGATTGCTAACCCAACTGAGATGTTTCGCGTGCTGCTGGTAAGCAAGGAATCGGCTGTAAAGGCGATGGCTGAGTCCATTTCCTGGGAGCTGCAAACCGCGGCCAATGGCTGGGATGCCATGGAGCGGGTGCAGTCCGACGAGATTCCGCATCTGCTGGTGCTGGACATGCCGCGGGGCGATGCCGACAGCCTGCAACTGTTGTCGTGGCTGCGACGGTTGCGTCCCGATCTGTCGGTGGTAGTGCTGTGCCATGCCGAGGATGCCGGCCGGCGCAAGGAAGCCATTCGACTGGGCGCAAAGGATGTGCTGGTCCGGCCCTTCGACGAAAGGCAATTCACACAGCTGATTGAACGCCATCTCGCCTCCCCGATGGGGGACGATAAAGTAGAGATGGCCAGCGAAGACATCGAGCCGGTGGGCGAAGATGAATTTTTCCTCAGCGTCAGCCCGAATATGCGCAAGCTGCGCGCCCAGGCAGAGTTACTGGCGCAAGCTGACGTGCCGGTTCTGATTCTGGGTGAGCCGGGAAGCGGCAAGGGAACCGTCGGACGCCTGATCCACAAATTGTCGGTGCACTCCGGTTTCAAGTTCCTGCGGGTTCGTTGTGCAGAAATGCCGGGCGATCTTCTGGAGATCGAACTGTTCGGACGGGAAAATGGTGAGGCGACAGGCTCCGGTAGAACGAATCCCGGCAAGGTGAGTCCGGGCAAGCTTGAGATCGGGGAAAAAGGAACGATCCTGCTGGAGGAAATCACAGAAATGCCTCGCGCCCTGCAAACCAAACTCTTGCAGGTATTGCAGGACAAGCGCTTTGTGCGCTCGGCCAACGGCACGCCGGTCGAAGTCGGAGTGCGGATTCTGGCTTCTTCGAGCGACGATGTGAGCCGGGCTTTGGCCGAGAAGCGGCTGCGCGCGGATCTGTATTACCGGCTCAGCGCGTTCACCGTGCACGTGCCGCCGTTGCGGCAGCGGAAAGAAGAGGTCAATGTTCTTCTGCGCTACTCCATGCACAAGCTAGCGCGCTATTACGGGCTTCCGCCGCGCGAGTTCAGCGCCTCGGCGCTGGCTGCCTGTGAGGCGCACTCCTGGCCGGGCAACCTCAAGGAATTGGAGACCTTCGTCAAGCGGTATCTGGTGGCGGGCGATCCGGAACTGGCGCGGGGCGCGTGGGAGCGGGGTTCCGCCGACAAGCGTGGACATCGCCAGCCTGACCTGAGAGTCGCGCCCACCGCTGTGCCCGAAGAGGCTGAGACGGATGTGGATCTGACGCCGACCTCGCTGAAGTCGCTGGTGCAGAGTGTCAAATCCGAAGCGGAACGGAATGCCATTACCGCCGCTCTCGAAAAAACCGGGTGGAATCGCAAAGCCGCCGCCCGTCTTTTGGGAGTGAGCTACCGCACCGTTTTATACAAGATCGAAATGTACAGGATCGAGCAATATGCCATGAGCGCTTCGCCGCCTTACTCGTCCCCGCTCTCCGGAGGCAGAGTGATCGGATTGGCCCAGGCAAAGGGAAGTGGAAAAGCAAGCTGAGCGATGGGTGCGGAATGATGTGTGGGTGAGGAGTGTGCATCATGAATTTACAAGATAAGGATTTACAAGATAAGAATTTCCAACATAAGGGTCTACCAGAGAAAGCAAGCGATGGGTCAAGAAAAAGTAGTGGTTGGAAGCGCCGAATCGCCGCCGCGTTGACCTGCCTGTTGTTGTCGACGGGATTGCCGGCGCAGGCCGGCTCGGCATCGGCCACGGCTTCCAGCTCCGCGCCGGGCACAAGCAGTACGGAAACTGCGCCGCCGAAGCTGCACGATGACAGCTTCGTGATCGGCAATGATGATGTGCTGGCGATCAACGTATGGAAAGAGCCCGACATTTCGCGCTCCATTCCAGTGCGGTCGGACGGAAAGATTTCGCTGCCGCTGGTCGGGGAAGTGCAAGCCAGCGGGCAGACGCCGCTGAAATTGGAAAAGGAAATTGCGGCCCGGTTGAAGAACTACATCGAGGAACCGGAAGTCACGGTGATCGTGCAGCAGATCAACAGTCAGAAGTTCAACATCCTGGGACAAGTGAACCGGCCAGGCTCCTATGTTCTGACCAACTCGGCCACGGTGTTGGACGCCATCGCCATGGCTGGCGGCTTCCGCGACTTTGCCAAGCAGAAGTCGATGTATGTGTTGCGGCAGAACGCCGACGGCACGCAGTCGCGCCTGCCCTTCAACTACAAGGAAGTGGCCAAGGGGCAGAACTCCAGCCAGAACGTTAAACTTCAGCCGCGCGACACCATCGTGGTCCCGTGATATGTGGTCCCCTGATATGAAGATTATTAATTTGTGCTTTGGTTTGCTCTTGCTGTGCCCGGCTTTACTTTGGGCGCAAACGGACAAGGCGCCAGCGGACCCTGCGCCCGCCGCCGTCGGTCCGCAATATAGCAGCGATCCCATGCTGACTCCGCCGCCGGTGAGCGGGCAAGCCTTCCCCACGGCGTTCAGCTCCGAAGAGCGCTCGAACTATCTGAGGGGCGGCGTCGCCTTCACGGCTGCTTACATCGATAACGCCGTGGGATCGTTGAACGGCACTCCGGTAAGCGATGTGAGTTACTCGGTTGCTCCCTTCGTGTCCATCGATGAGACGACGCCCCGGATGCATGCCCTGGTGACGTATGCGCCCGGTTTCACCTTCTACCAGCGTGAGACCGGGTTGAACGAAGCCGATGAAAATGCGGCCATCAACCTCGCCTACCGTTTAAGCCCGCATGTGACCATTAGCGGGCGCGACGGCTTGCAGAAAAGCTCGAATGTTTTTAATCAGCCGGATCTGGCGTCGGCAGTAGCGGTCTCGGGCGGAGCGCAGGAGGGAAACTTCTCGGTGATTGCGCCCATCTCAGATCGCCTGAGCAATACGGGAAATGTCGGCATCACGGTGCAATTCGCCGCCAATGGCATGGTCGGGGCCAGCGGCACATTTGTGAATTTGCACTATCCCGATCAGGCGCAGGTTCCGGGACTGTTTGATTCGAGTTCGCAGGCGGGAACGGCGTTTTATTCGCAACGCATCTCGCAGATCCATTATGTCGGGGTGAGTTACCAGTATCAGCGTTTACTGTCGTATCCGACCGAGGGCCAGAACGAGACGCAGACCCAGGCGGCGCTCTTCTTTTACACGCTTTATCCCACGCCGAGGTTTTCGATTTCGGTCTTCGGCGGACCGCAATATGCGGACGTGGGCCCGCAGTATTTCGCGAGTGCGATTCCTTCGGCATCGGCGCACAGCTGGAATCCAGCAGCCGGCGGCAGTTTGAACTGGCAGGGGCGGCTCACAGCACTTGCGTTTAGCTACGCGCACGTGATTTCGAATGGCGGCGGCCTGATCGGCGCGGTGAAAATGGATAGCGCGAACGCGTCGCTTCATCAACAGCTCACGCGCCGGCTGAGCGCGACGGTCGGCGGCGGATATGCGCAAAATGATGTTTTGACTGCGACTCCGCTGTTCAGCGAGAACGGGCACACGGTTTCGGGAACGGCGGTCCTGCAACAGATGTTCCGCCAGCACTGGAACCTGCAGCTGGGCTACACGCGGCTGCACGAGGATTACGGAACGGTCGTCGTATTGGCCCAGACTCCCAATACCAACCGGGAATTTATTTCGATCTCCTATCAATTCGCCCGGCCGCTGGGACGGTAGTTCAGGAAAACCACAGAATCATTTAAAGGCAATTTATGGCTGAAGATTTTGACGAGAAAAGTCCGGAAGCTTTCGACCTGCAGCACTACCTGGGCGTGGCGCGCCGGCGCCATTTGCATTTCTTGCTTCCGCTGTTTCTAGGCTGGGCCGCGGTATGGGGAGCCAGCTGGGTGATGTCGCCGCGCTACCAGTCGAGCACGCTGATTCTGGTGGAGCAGCCCACCATGCCGAAGGATTACGTGACGCCCAACGTGAACGACGATTTGCAGGAGCGCATGCAGAGCATCACGCAGCAGATTCTCAGCCGCACCCGGCTGCTGAAGATTATCGATCAGTACGGCCTGTATCCCGGAGCGAACCCTTCGGCCGATCAGAAGGTCGATACCATGCGTAAAGATATTGGCATCGAACTGGTGCGCGATGCGCGCAACCAGATCACGGCATTCAATGTCACGTATTTATCCCGCGACCCGCATCTGGCGCAGAAGGTGACCAGCGAGCTGACCAATCTTTTCATCAACGAGAATCTGGAAGTGCGCCAGCAGCAGTCGGAAGACACCACCAAATTTCTGGAAAGCCAATTGGAGACGGCGCGAAAGACCCTGGCCGACCAGGAAGATAAGATTCGCATGTTCAAGGGGCAGCATCCCGGGGAGCTGCCCACCCAGGTGAGCAGCAATCTGCAGATTCTGGCGGGGCTGCAATCGCAGTTGCAAACCGAGGAAGACGCGCTCAATACCGCGAAGCAGCAGCGGGTCTATCTGGAAACTCTGGTGAACCAGTACCGCTCCCTGCCCGGCACGGCCAAGACGGACGGCGCCAGCGGCCCGCAGCAGGGCTTGTCTGCCATCGAAGCCGAGCTGACGAGCCTTCGGGCGCAACTGGCCGACCTGAGCGCGCACTATACCGACAAGCATCCCGATGTACGCAAAGTCAAAGAGCAGATCGCGAAGACGGAAAAAATTCGCGACCAGATGATAGCAAGCCTGAAAGCCAAAGGCGCTGAGGATGCGAAGGCGCCGAATCCTGATGCCACGATGGCGGCGGGCGATCCCTCGTCTCCGATGGTGCAGTTGCAGGGGCAGTTGCAGGCGAACCGGGTGGAAATTGCCAACCGCGAGCGCGGGGTCGCCGATCTGAAAGCCAAGGTGATCGATTACCAGGCGCGGCTGAATCAAGAACCGGTACGCGAGCAGCAATTGTCGGATCTCACCCGCGGCTACGAGCAGTCGAAGGCGAATTACGACGAATTGTTGAAGAAAAAGAACGAGTCGGCCATGGCGACCAGCATGGAACTGCTGCAACAGGGCGAACGCTTCCGCATCATCGATCCGCCCAGCCTGCCGGTGAAGCCGGAGTTTCCCAACCGTTTGAAGTTCTGCGGCATTGGCTTGGGCCTGGGGCTGGTGCTGGGAGTGGTGGTAGCCGGGATCTTCGAATTTCTGGATGACCGCATCTACGACGAAAAAGAGTTGCAGACGCTGCTGCCGGTCCCGGTCATTTCGGAGATTCCCGCCATGGCGCTGGCCAGCGAAGAGCGCGCCGAAAAGAAGCGCTTATGGTTGGGATGGGCCTCCGCCATTTTCGTAGCGGTCACCATCTTGCTGGGATCGGCCATCAGCTACCTGCGCGGATAACCCCTCATGTATAAAGCTTTTTACAATCTGGAACGCAATCCCTTCGAGATTACGCCCGACCCTTCGTTCCTCTTCGCCACCGCGAAACACAACGAAGCTTTGGCATCGCTTTACTACGGGGTGCGGCGGCACAAGGGTTTCGTGGTTTTGACGGGAGAAGTCGGAACCGGCAAAACCCTGGTGCTGCGCTGCCTGTTGCAATCCTTGCAGCAAAGCAGCGACGTCGCCTATGCCTACATCTTTAATGGACTGCTTTCTCCGCTGGAATTTCTGCAATACATTGCCAGCGATCTGGGAATTGCCCAGGCGAGCAACAACAAGGCCGAACTGCTCTTGCAGATTGCGCGCTTTCTGATCGCGCGCGGCCAAAAGAAGCTGACCACGGTGGTGGTGGTGGACGAAGCGCACTTGCTTTCACCCGAAATTCTGGAAGAAATTCGGCTGCTGACCAACCTCGAGACCGCCGACGGAAAGCTGTTGCAGATCCTGTTGGTAGGCCAGCCGGAACTTGACGACAAGCTCGACTCCCCCGGCCTGCGCCAGTTGAAGCAGAGAATCGCGCTGCGCTCTCATCTGTCGCCCCTGAATGCGGAGGAGACGCGAGGCTATATCCAGCGCCGGCTTAAGTTCGGGGGAAGCCCAAATCCGGCGGCGCTGTTTCCCCCCGAAACCTGCGCGGCGGTATATCAGCACGCGCAGGGACTGCCCCGCCTGATCAATACTATCTGCGAAAACGCGTTGATCGCGGGCTATGCCCGGAAGACCCAGATCATCAGTCCCGAGATGATCGACGACATCGCGAAGGATTTCCGGCTGGATGTGCACACCCCCTCTGCGAAAAAAGAGAAAGCCTTGCCGGAACTCGATGTGCAAGAAGCCGCCAAGATGTTCCTTTTGCTTTCGGCGCGTTTACGCGGCGGGGACTGGGCAGAAGCAGAAGAACAGGAACGGGGCGCGCTGGCGGTGAGCCTGGCGGAACGATTTTCGGGACGAGTGAAGAAGCCCAGTTAAAAGCCGAGTTAAGAAGCCGAGTTAACCAAATATGAGCCGCATCTTTGACGCATTGCAACGCCTGGAATCGGAAAGCTCGGGAGGCGATTTGTCGACCTTCTCGGTCGCCACCGAATTGCTCGAGGCCGCCGAACAAAAGGTGCGCCAGGCTGCCGCGCGGAATGGTTTGGCCGCTGAGCTTTCGGGAGAGCCGAAGACGGAAGTGAGCCAGCCCAACTCTGGCCGGGCCGCAACTGCGGTCCATGAACTGGAGCATGAACTGGAGCACTGTCCGGTGCTGAGCGCGAATATTCCACTCGAAAACCGGCTGGTGGCCACGGGAAAACAGGAAAGCCTGGGCGCGGAAAAATTCCGCTTTCTGGCCGTGCGTTTGCGGCAGATGCGGCAAACCCGGCCTCTCAAAAAGATTCTGATTACCAGCACCATACCGCAGGAAGGGAAGAGCACGGTGGCATCGAATCTGGCTTTGACCCTGGCGCGTCGCAAGCCGCACAAAACCTTGCTGCTCGATGGCGACCTGCGGCGTCCCACCGAGGCCTCGCAATTCGGCCTGGGAAAAATTCCCGGCCTGTGCGAGTGGCTGAGTGGAGAGACTGCGAGCCTCAACGTCTATCGTTTGCAAAATCTGGGAATGTGGATTCTGCCCGCCGGCGCCGCTCCGGACAATCCTCTGGAGCTGATGCAATCGGGCAAGCTGGCGCCTTTGATGGAGCGGCTGGAGACGTTTTTCGACTGGATCGTCATCGATTCACCTCCGGTGTTGCCTCTGGCCGATACCAGCATCTGGTCGCGGCTGGCGGATGGAATCCTGCTGGTCACGCGCCAGGGCACGACCGAGAAGCAGCAACTGCAGCGCGGTTTGGCCGCGCTCGATCGATCGAAGTTGCTGGGCGCCCTGGTGAACAGCAGCGTGAACGTGGCCCATAGCGACTATTACCAGCGCTACGGCGCGGCCGCGCTGGAGCGGTCGAAAAGCGAGAAATCGAAAGCCGGTGGGCTAAAGCTCGAGCCCGTGAAGCAGGAGCGGCAAAAGCTTGATTTGCCGGACCTTGATCCGCCCGAGCTTGATCCGCCACAGCTCGATCCGCCACAGCTGGAGCGGTCGACATCTGATCCATCTTAGTAGATCCATCACAGTTAAGAGTAAGCGACCCATCTACCTCCCCTGATCGATCGCGTAGGTTCATCTCAATCCATCGCATTGGCACCTCGCTTGGCTTCATGCCCGCAAGCGGACGCCGGAGGTAAATCGTGACTACAAGAAGTACCGGTAAGAGCTCGGCTGGAAGACTGATCTCGCGCAGCACATCTTCGGTGCAGCAGGCAATTTTGCTGGCGGAAGATTTTCGGCGCACCATTTCGCTCGAAAGAAAGCGCAGCGAGCGTTCGCGCAAGCCCTTCATGCTCTTGCTGCTCGATATGGGCGGGCTTTCGTTGTCGGGGGAAAACCCAAAGGCGGTGGAGAAGATTTTCGCGGCGCTCGCCCTCACCACGCGCGAGACCGATATTACCGGATGGTATGCCAAGGACTGCGTGATCGGAGTGGTATTCACCGAAATCGCGGTCGAAGACAACAAGCTAATTCCCAGCGCCATTGTGGCCCGGGTAACGGAAACGCTCGGCCAGAACTTAAGCCCCGACGAATTTGATCAGCTCAGCTTTTCCTTCCACGTTTTTCCGGAAGAGTGGAATCAGGACAACGATGACCAGATTCGCAGCAATCCCACGCTGTATCCCGACCTGCGGCAGCGGGAGGATACCCGCAAGTCGTTTCGCGCTACCAAGCGCGCGATGGATATTATCGGCAGCCTGTTCGCCTTGCTGCTGTTCTCGCCGGTTTTTCTGATCGCGCCGGTGATCATCAAGCTGACCTCCGAGGGTCCGGTATTCTTCCGGCAGCGGCGCATGGGGCAATACGGAAAAGCGTTTGTGTTCCTGAAATTCCGCTCCATGTACGTGAACAACGACGCGGCCGTGCACAAAGAATACGTGCAGCAACTGATTGCCGGCAAAGCGGGTACCCACACCGGAGAAAATGGCGAAGGCGTCTACAAGCTGACCAAAGACAAGCGCATCACCGGGGTGGGCGCCTGGCTGCGAAAAACCAGCATGGATGAGCTGCCGCAGTTCATCAACGTATTAAGAGGAGAGATGTCTTTGGTCGGCCCGCGGCCTCCCGTGCCTTATGAAGTGGAAGCCTACGACATCTGGCATCGCCGCCGCCTGCTCGAGGCCAAGCCCGGAATCACCGGACTGTGGCAGGTTTGCGGCCGCAGCAAAGTGAAGTTCGATGACATGGTTCGTCTGGATCTGCAATACGCCCGCACCTGGTCGCCGTGGATGGATATCAAAATTCTGGCCCGCACCCCCGGCGCAGTCGTACTCGGCGCAGGCGCTCTGTAACGGTTCCCCCTTGTGACTTACTTCTTCCGCTTCTCGAGGGTTTAATCCTATGGCCACATTCGTCACCAAACCGCACATTGATAGCAAACCGCCCACTCCCCGACTCGCCGTAGATAGCATCAAATTCGGCGTCGTCGGCTATGGATACTGGGGGCCGAACGTAGTTCGAAACCTGGACCGCCTCGACCAGACTGAACTGATAGCCGTCTGCGACAAGAGTGTCGCGGCCCGCCGTAAGGCGGCGAAAGCTTACCCCAACGTGCTGGTCACCGATGATCCGGCGGAGCTGATGGCTTCGCCCGACATCGATGCCATCGCCGTGGTCACTCCCGTGTGGACGCATTACGAACTGGCCAAGACCGCGCTGTTGAATGGCAAACACGTTTTTGTGGAGAAGCCCTTCACCAGCAATGCCGCGCAGGCCGAAGAATTGATCGAATTGGCGGCCCGCAAGAACCTCAAGATCATGGTCGACCACACCTTCCTGTATACCGGGGCGGTGCAGAAGATCAAACAACTGCTGACCGAAGGCGCGCTGGGCAAGCTCTATTATTACGATTCCACGCGCGTCAATCTGGGACTGTTTCAGCATGACGTCAACGTGGTCTGGGATCTGGCTCCGCACGATCTGTCGATCATCGATCACCTGATTCAGCTGACGCCGGAGGCGATTTCCGCCACCGGGCAGACCCACCTGAACGCCCACGAAGACGTGGCCTTCATCACCCTCTATTTTCCCGACAAGGTGATCGCGCACATCAACGTCAACTGGCTGTCTCCGGTGAAAGTGCGCACCACGCTGATCGGCGGCGAAAAGAAGATGCTGGTATGGAACGATCTGGAGGCCGACGAGAAGATCAAGATCTACGACAAAGGGGTGCAGATCACCAGCCGCGAAGGGCTGTACAACCTGCTGGTGAACTACCGCTCAGGAGATATGTGGGCCCCACAGATCGAGCAGATCGAAGCGCTGACCCGGGAATTAACCTACTTCGCAGAATGCATCCTGCAAGACAAAACTCCGGTCAACGATGGCCATGCCGGGCTAAGAATTGTGCGCATGCTCGAAGCCGCCAACCTGTCCATCCGCAAGCGCGGAGAACTGGTGCGCCTCTGATTCCCGGTCAATGACCTTTTATTCATCTCTAATTCTTGACTTTTTTCATCCATCCCTAATTATGGACCTTCCTTCATGAACCTTTATCAATGCATTGCTCCCGACGTGAAGTTGGGCAAGGACGTCAAACTCGGCAAATTCATCAACCTTTACGGATGCGAAGTCGGCGACGAAAGTAAAATCGGAGCCTTTGTCGAAATCCAAAAAAATGCCAGCGTGGGCGCGCGCTGCAAGATCTCGAGCCACACCTTTATCTGCGAAGGCGTGACCATCGAAGACCATGTCTTCATCGGCCACGGCGTGATGTTTATCAACGACAGCTATCCGCGGGCGACCGCCGAAGGCGGAAGCCTGCAAACCGAAGCCGACTGGAAGGTCGAGCGCACGGTCATCAAAAAAGGCGCCTCGGTGGGCTCGGGCGCGACCATCCTGGCCAAGGTCACCGTAGGCGAAAACGCCATCGTAGGCGCCGGCAGCGTGGTCACGAAAGATGTGCCGCCCAACAGCATCGTGGCGGGAAATCCTGCCAAACTTTTACGTTATATCGAAAAGAAGCAAAAGAGCGCGGAGGCCTCAAAGTGAGTGTTTCGAACGGCAGTCAGAACAGCATTCCTTTTCTCGACCTGGTAACCCCTCATGTGGAACTGGAAAAAGAGCTGACCGAAGTGTTTCACCGGGCCTTGCATAGTGCGGGCTTCATCGGCGGCGCCGCGGTGGAGAACTTTGAAAGAGATTTTGCCGCCTTTTGCGAGGCCGGCTATGCCGTCGGCGTGAGCAGCGGGACCGACGCTCTGCGCTTTGCCCTGATGGCCAGCGGAGTAAAGCCGGGCGACGTTGTGGTCACGGTGCCGCACACCTTCATTGCCACGACCGAGGCGATTTCTCAGGCCGGTGCGCTGCCCGAATTTGTGGATGTCGACGAGCAGACCTACAACCTCGATCCCGCCCGGCTGGCGGAATATCTGGAAAAACAATGCCAGGTGAACGAGGCGGGCAGGCTGATCAGCCGGCGCAGCGGACGTCCGGTGACGGCTGTGGTTCCGGTGCACCTCTACGGGCAGATGGCGGATATGGATCCCATCCTGGAGTTAGCCGGGCGCTATCGGCTGATAGTGGTCGAAGACGCCTGCCAGGGGCACGGCGCAGAATATTTCTCGCGCAAGCTCAATCGCTGGATGAAGGCAGGATCGGTGGGGCGCGCCGCCGCATTCAGTTTTTATCCGGGAAAAAATCTGGGAGCCTGCGGGGAAGCGGGCGCGGCCACGACCAACGACGCCGCCCTCGCCAAGACCATGAAGATGCTGCGCGACCATGGCCAGGCCACGAAGTACTACCACGACGTGGAAGGCTACAACGGGCGCCTGGATGCGATTCAGGCCGGGCTATTGCAGGTGAAGCTGCCGCATCTGGCCAAGTGGAATAGGCTGCGCCGGGAGCATGCGGCGGAGTACAACCGGCAACTGCAAGCGGCGGGCGATGCCGTGGTCATGCCCTATGAGTCTTCGCGGTCGCGGGCGGTGTATCACTTGTACGTGGTGCGAACCAGCCATCGCGAAGGCCTGATGGAGCATTTGAAGCAGGCTGGCATCGGCAGCGGAATCCATTATCCGATTCCGCTGCACCTGCAGAAAGCGTACGCGGGCATGAATTACCGCCCGGGAGATTTCCCCGTAACCGAGAAGGTGGCGGCGGAGATTGTCTCGTTGCCCATGTTCCCGCAGCTTACGGCGGAACAGCAAGGGCGCGTAGTTGAGGAAATTCTCCACTTCACCGCGAAGAGCACAACGAAACCGGTTAAGACGGCGGCGCTCCCGTTCACTGGAGCTACCCGCGGAGTCTGAGCCATCGCTTCTTTCCTGTTCCGCTCTAAAGTGAGCGACTCAAGGGAGCGACACAAACCTAAGGATAATTTCGACATGAAAATTTCAGTGATTGGCGCAGGCTATGTCGGGCTCACGACCGCGGCTTGCCTGGCGCAAGTTGGCCACGATGTCTTCTGCAGCGAAAGCGATCTGGAGAAACTTGCCAAGCTGCAGAATGGCGTGATGCCGCTGTTTGAGCCGCATCTGGAAGACATTATCCGGACTGGCTGCCAGGCTGGCCGATTGCATTTCGGCTCGACCGAGGACGCGATCGCGTGGGGAGAGGCGATCTTCATCTGCGTCGGGACGCCGCCCTTGCCCAACGGCGATGCCGACCTTTCCGCCATTGAAGGAGTGGCTCGAGCCATCGCCAAGCGCGCCTCCGGGTATCGTCTGGTCATTGAAAAGAGCACAGTTCCGGTGCAGACTGGAGCCCAGCTACACAAGCACCTTTCTATCCACAGCAGAAATGGCCTGAGCTACGATGTTGCCTCCAATCCTGAATTCCTGCGCGAAGGCTCTTCGGTCGAGGATTTTCTCCATCCTGAGCGCATCGTGATTGGAGTGGACTCGCCCCGCGCCGAGGCGATGCTGCGTCAAATCTACGAACCCATCCTGAGCCAAAGTTTCACTTGTCCCCTACATGCGGATTGCCGCCAGCGCAAGAGTCCGGTTTTCCTGGCGACCGACACCAATTCCGCCGAACTCATTAAGCATGCGTCGAATTCCTTTCTGGCGATGAAGATTTCTTTCATCAACATGGTGGCGAACCTCTGCGAAGTGGTGGGCGCCGACGTCAGCCAGGTGGCCCAAGGGATGGGGCTCGATGCTCGCATTGGATCGTCATTTCTGAATCCCGGAATCGGTTTTGGGGGATTCTGTTTCCCCAAGGATGTGCAGGCCTTCATCCGCATCGCCGAGAAATCGGGATGCGATTTCTCCCTCTTAAAAGAAGTGGAGAAAATCAATCAGCAGCGCGTCGAACATTTTGTGGCAAAAATCCGCAAGGAACTCTGGGTGCTTCGGGGCAAGAAGGTCGCGGTGTGGGGCATGGCGTTTAAGCCCAACACCGACGATGTTCGCTTCGCGCCTTCAATCAATCTGGTGAAAGCCCTGCTGGCCGAAGGCGCCGAGGTCCGCGCCTACGATCCCGAGGCCACGGAAAAGGCCAGGGCGGTGCTCCCGGAAATTACCTATTGCGCCGATCCTTATCAGGCGGCGGAGGCAGCAGACGCCATTTTGCTGGTCACGGAGTGGGACGAATTCCGGCAAATGGACTGGGACCGGCTGCTTGCCATCGTGGACCAGCCCCTGGTTATCGACGGCAGGAATGTCTTCCGTCCCGAAGAGATGACCGGGAGAGGATTCCGCTATATCAGTATTGGGAGGATCGATGCCGGGCCCCGGCAACCGGCGGAAGGTCAGGAAGCGGCCGCGTCATCCTTTCCTGCAGGCAAACGGGCGCGGGAAGTTTCGGCCTGATCCCGAGTGCCCCACGAAGCTCGCCCAATCAAGCTCGCATAACCGAGCGGCCTAACCAAGCGGCCTAACCAAGCTATGGACCTTCGCTTCGACCGGCTCACTACGCTTTACCTGGTGTCGCCCCTGTTGCGTCTGACAGGGGGAGGCGAACGGTGCGTGCCGATTTTGATGTACCACAGTATTACGGATGAGGATGAGCTCGGCGCTCACGCGTATTATCGAACCAAAACATCGCCCGCGAGGTTTGCCGCCCAGCTCCAGCAGCTTCACCACTGGGGCTATACCACATGCAATCTGGCGCAAGCCATGCAGGGGTTGCGCGACAAAACGCAACCTGCCGCCAAAGTGGTTGTCATCACCTTCGATGACGGCTATCGCGACTTTTATAGTGCAGCGTTTCCGCTCTTGAATCGATATGGCTTTAGCGCGACGGTTTTTCTACCGACTGCCTACATCGGCGAGCTTCCGGTCGCGTTCAAAGGAAAAGACTGTTTGACTTGGGCGGAGGTCCGGGAACTGCACCGGCACGGAATCCAGTTCGGATCGCACACCGTGACTCACCCGCAGCTGCACGAATTAAGCCCGGGGAAGATTCAGGAAGAGATCGTGAATTCCAAGCGAACCATCGAGGAAAAGCTGGGCAGTGCTGTCGATTCGTTCGCCTACCCCTACGCGTTTCCGCAGACTGACGCCGGCTTCAAAACCATGTTGCGTGACACGCTTAGCCGGGCGGGATATCAGAATGGGGTGTGCACCATTGTGGGCCGGGCGAAGCCAACTAGCGAAGCTTTTTTTCTGGAGCGGTTGCCGATGAACTCCTGCGATGATTCGGCACTGTTCGAAGCCAAGCTGAGGGGCGCCTATGATTGGATCGCACCCGCCCAGTTCCTTGCCAAATTGGGAAAAGGCTATCGAAAGCGCTCCGCTGGCGGAGCCAAGTACAACGTTTCCAAAGACTTCCCGGTGCTTCCCTAGCAGCCCTTTGAATGGATCATGAACCTTTGAGACCTGTCGGCGACGGCCCCCACTGGTTATAAATAGAGACTCGATGAACCAGTAGATCGTGAGCCACTCCCCTACTGGAAGAGACGATCCTAACCAGACGGATTTGCCGAGATGGCGAATCCAGCACACGACTAGTGGAGGTACGCGTGAACGGGCCCCGTAACTTGGTACTGGCAGTCATGTTCGTAATTTTCGCGGCATCTTTTTCGACGGCCAGCGACATTTATATCGCTCAGAATGCAGCTGGAGCGAACACCGGCGCCGACTGCGCGGATGCCTATGCAGTCTCCTGGTTCAACAACTCCTCCAACTGGGGGTCGAAGTCAGGGCAGATCGGTGCGGGAACCACGGTGCATCTGTGCGGAACCATAACCAGCGCTCTTACGGCGGAGGGCAGCGGCGCGAGCGGCTCGCCGATCACGCTACTGTTCGATACCGCGACCAGCGGCAACATCTCCATGGCCGCGATTCCGGCCAGTGGAGCGATCGTGGTCAATAATCGAGGCTGGATCACAATTCAGGGCGGCACCATTCAGAGCATTAATAATGGAAGTGCGGCGGGGGGCTACGGCAATCAAGTCTGCTCGGTTGGCGTCTACGCTTCGGGCTCGAACAACATCACTGTGACGGGGGTTTCGTTTCTGAATCTCTACGTGCACACCAGCACGGCCGACAATAACGCAGGCGGGTGTTCGGGAGTGGGGGCGCCAGCAGCCGTGTTATTTCCGAGCGCTTCCGGCAACATCACGATTTCCAACAACACCTGCACCTACGCGGCCACGTGTTTTAACGGCGACGCGGGAAATTCGGGCACGGTGACGGTCAACGGAAACACTTGCCAGAACTTTGATCATTGTCTAGGGATGGGCAACAACAGCGATGCGGCGAGCGTAATGGGGCCCGTTTACTTCTACAACAACACCCTGAACAGTATGGTCGCGTGGGATTCAACCGGGAACGTCTGGCACCATGACGGCATCCACCTGTTTGCCTATTGCTCGGATGGAAACACGTACTGCGCGGGCACGTACTGGAATAATGTCTATATCTACAACAACCATTTCTACGGCGATCCCGGCGCAAACTTCAATTCGTGGATCTTCAACGAAGAAAACATTCATAACGAATGGGCTTTTAACAACATCATCGACTCCTCGGCGCGGGCGCTGGCCAACGGCGCCGGCCCGGTCTACGGTCAAGGCAACACCATCCATTTTGTGAACAACACTTTCCTCGGCAATGCCTCGCAAGGCGTCACCAACCTGAACCTGGGTGGCCCATCCATCACCAACCAGAACAATGCGAATTGCAATGCCCAGCTGGTAAGTGTCGCCCCGTCGGACGAAAGCGGGAATCAGAGCACCAGCATTACCGCGCTGGGCCATAATTACTATATGAGCGGCAATAGTAATGCCTTCATCTGGAAAGGAAACTTTCTAGCCTTCTCCGGATTTTCCACCTGGGAATCGGACAGCGGGGAAACCAACTCGGCGACGGCTACTGCCTGCACAATCAACTCCAACGGCACGCTCCAAGCCGGTTCGATCGCGATCGGCGGGGGAACCAATCTTTCCTCAACCTGCAGTGGCCAGCCCAATCCCGGTCTGGGCGCGCTGTGCAGCGACCAAGCTGGCAACGCCCGGCCCGCCACTGGTAACTGGGATGCGGGGGCATTGTCCTATAGCAGTGGAACGGCGCCCAACCCGCCCACCGGCCTGCAGGCCACGGTGGAGTAGTTTGCCCGACATGGTTCGCCAAACATAGTTCGCCCGACATAGTTCGTTCAACATAGTTCGTTCAACATAGTTCGTTCAACATGGATACCGAAAATCAGCGGGCAAGAGGACTCTGACGACCCTCTTGCTCCGAAATCCTCGACTCCAAGTCACGTGCAATTGTCTCCCCCGCCCGAAGAAATTTCCTGGGATCCCGGGAAACCAAATTTCATGAAAGTATTAGTCGCCATCACCAGCTTCGGTACGGCAAACGATCGCTATCTCTCGCAGGTCATCGCCGAATACCGCGCCATGCCATTCCTGGTGGACATCGTAGTGTGTTCCAACCAGAACAAAGTGCTGCCGCCGGATGTGGAATTAGTGGTTGGCTTGCCGACCGCGGATCCATGGTCGCTACCCTTTGCCCACAAGGAAGTTCTGGCGAAGCGGGTGCGCGATTACGATCTCTTCATCTACTCGGAAGACGACATCCTGATTACCGAAAAAAATATTCGATCCTTCCTCGAGCTTTCCACAGTTCTGCCGTCTGGCGAGATTCCGGGGTTCATCCGCTATGAGATCCGGCCGGATGGAAAAAAGAATTTCCCCGATTTCCACGCCAACTTCCGCTGGGAGCCAAAGTCGGTGCGAGTTCGGGGCGGACACACGCTCGCCTTTTTCAGCAATGAGCATGCCGGCTGCTACCTGTTGACTCAGTTCCAGCTGCAACGGGCCATCGAGTCGGGAGGTTTCCTGGTAGCTCCGCACCGCGGCGTCTACGACCTGGCA
Organism: uncultured Acidobacteriaceae bacterium; assembly: GCA_963710965.1. Taxonomy (GTDB): domain Bacteria; phylum Acidobacteriota; class Terriglobia; order Terriglobales; family Acidobacteriaceae; genus Sulfotelmatobacter. The sequence goes on from CAVQCP010000014.1 coordinate 81,578, forward strand.
TGTACGGCGGCGACCGATCCCTATACCCAGTGCCGCTTCCGGAAACTGATTAGCCTGTCGCACTGGGAAGAATTTCTGGTGCACCATCTGCCGAATAAATACGCGGAAGAATACGGCCTGGAAGAACTGGAGTGCGACCGCTATATCCAAGCGCTGCTAACCGCCCAGGCGACCGAGAGAGTTCCTTGGAGGCTGAATACGGACACGGCTGTTCCGGGCCGCATCTTTTCGAAAGATTATTACGAGCCCGCGCGGCGCGATCTGATCGCGCTCGTTCCTGAGGAGTGTAAGGCGGTGCTATCCGTCGGATGCGGCTGGGGTGCGACCGAAGCGGCTCTGCAACAAACTGGGCGCCGGGTTATCGTCTCCGCGCTCGATCCGGTCATGTCGCGGTGGGCGGAGGCCCGAGGGTTGGAGGTTTTGACCGGAAATCAGGTAATGGCGCGGGAGAAGCTGGCGGGGTGCGGGGTAGACTGCCTCTTGCTTTCAAACGTCTTGCATCTGGCGCCCGATCCGGCGGAATTTCTGGCTTCGCTGGTGGCGGTTCTCCCGCAAAATTCCGCGGTGGTTGTGGCTCTGCCGAGCCTGCACTGGATCAAGGCAGCATGGAAGAAGATGCGCGATTCCGAACGTTGCCGCTTCCTGGGAGACTTCGAAAAAACCAAATTGCACCTGACGTCCCACCGTATGGTTCGGAAGTGGTTTCACCAAGCGGGTATTCGAGTGGAGCGCTTTGTGGATGAAGTCCCGGAGCGCCTGCAAAGGATCGACAGGCGCACGCTGGGCCTGCTGCGCCCCTGGCTCGCCGCCGAAATGCTGGTTGTGGGAAGATCCGTGCGAAGCCGGACATTACCGGAAACCGTGGAAAGCCTTGCGGAACTGCAAGCGCCGGTCACTGCGTGAATCACAACAACCCGCGCGCGTAAGCCTACCAATGCGCGCGTAAGCCTAAAAATGAAAGATCGGCCATCGTTTCTAAATTCGATTAAGTGGGCCTATACCGGGAACTGGGGGGAACGGGCATTTTCCGCACTCTTCATGTTCATCCTGGCGGCGATGCTGGGGCCGCGAGATTTCGGCGTCATTTCGATCGCCTTGACGCAGGTTCTGTTTCTCCAGATGTTCCTCGATCAGGGGCTGGCAGCGGCGCTGATCCAGAGAAAAGATCTTAAGCAGGAACATCTCGATGCCGTGTTCTGGATGGATCTGGCATTGAGTCTCGTCCTGCTGCTGCTCAGTATCGCTTTCTGCCGCTGGTGGGCGCGGGTGAACCATGCTCCGGAAGCTGCCCCGGTCATCGCGGCGATCTCGATCAGCATTGTGATCGAGGCGCTAGCGGTGGTGCAAACCTCGCTGCTGCGGCGAGGCATGGACTTCAAGAGCCTCTCCATACGTACCAATACTGCGGTGGTGGTGAGCGGCCTGGTGGGCATCGGGATGGCGCTTGCCGGCTTTCGGGTCTGGGCCCTGGTCGGGCAACAAATCGTAAGAGACATCACGGCGCTGATTCTGTTGTGGAGGCTGAGCCCATGGCGTCCGCGTCTGGAATTTTCCTGGAAGCATCTCAAAGAGCTCATGGGCTTCTCCCTGCCAAATTTCACGGCCCAGTTGGCGAATTTTGCCGATAACCAAGCCAGTTCGGTCCTCTTGGGATTGCTGTTTGGTCCGATTGCTCTGGGCCTCTACCGGTTGGCGGATCGCTTTGTGAACAGCGTGGTGGTGATGGCTACTTCATCGATTCAGGCGGTTTCCTTGCCGGAATTCTCGCGTCTGCAGGAAAACCCAGCGGAATTGCGGAAGAGCGCACTGTCCTGCATCCGCCTGAGCGCGTCACTGACTTTGCCCGCGCTCGCCGGCCTGGCTGCGGTGGGTAGTCCTCTGATGAGGAGTGTTGGGCCGCAATGGGAGCCGGCTTCGAATGTGCTGAAGATCCTGTGCGTCGCCGGTATGTGCATCATCTTCGCTTATTTTACCGGGCCGCTGATGCAGGCGCTCGCCCGGACGCATCAGCTCGCAGTTTTGGAGTGGGCGCGCACCGCAGTGGGAGTGCTGCTGATCGTCGCCGTCGGATTGGCCGTGCGGCACGGCTCGTTGAACTCGCAGATTGTGGGAATTGGGCTGGCTCGTTTAGCCACCAGTGCCCTTCTCGTGACTCCTGTGTTCTTGTACATTCTCATGCGCCTGGCGGGGATCTCCTGGCCGGATTTGGGCTCGTCGCTGTTCCCGTCGCTGGCCGCGGCCGGCGGCATCGCAGTGGTAGTCGCCGTGGTGCAATCGTCCGGAATCTTGAGCGCGGTCCGGCCCGTGTTTCAGCTGGCATCGGAGGTCGGGATCGGGGGCGCGGTGGGAATCACCATCCTGCTTGCCCTCGATGCGCATCTGCGCCATGTGGCCGCAAGAATCATCCTGCGGGTGCAACACCAGCCGGTAGTGTCACTGCAGCCGGAGTGACGGCCGACTCCTCCTTAGCTCAAGGAATAGGGTTCTGATGCAAGCACCGAACATCACATTTGGCGGCGGGCCCAACGAGACCACCATCACTCCGGTCGGGGTGGTTGTCATGCTGGTCGCGGTGGCACTGGTGTTTCTGCTGCCCCGCAAGTGGGTGATCGTTCCGTTTCTGCTCTTCGCCTTTCTCGTCCCGCTGGGGGAACAATTCAATGTCGGCGGGCTTCACTTATTCGCGCATCGTATCGTTGTGCTGTGCGGTTGCCTGCGGTTGCTGGTCGAGTCGTTTTCCGGAAAAAGAATTTTCGTGGGCGGCTTCAACCGCATCGATAAGATATTTTTGGCCTGGGCGTTCTGCCGGGTCACTGCCTTTGTGCTGCTCTATCACGTAGGCGCCGCGGTTGTGAACCAGATCGGTTTCCTGTGGGACGCGCTGGGCGGTTACTTCCTGGTTCGATATTTGATTCGGGACGCGGACGACATTCGCCGCACAGCCAAGGTCCTGGCAGTGGTTGCGGTGATCATGGCCGGCTGCATGCTTTATGAACACTATCGCGTGCAGAATCCTTTCGCACTCCTGATGGGCGGGCGGGTCTTACCCGACATCCGCAATGGACGCGTCCGTAGCCGTGGCGTATTCGAGCAGGAAATCATTGCCAGCACCTTTGGCGGAACCCTGGTGCCGCTGTTCATCTGGTTGTGGAGCGCGTCGAAGGCCAGGGTTGCGGCTTTTTTCGGCCTGATCGGGTCGGTGGTGATCACCGTGACCGCATCTTCCAGCACCGGGATCGCGGCCGCAGGAGTAGGCATCGGAACGCTTTGCCTGTGGCGATTCCGCAAACATACGGGGAAGATTCTTCTGGGCTTCGCCGCCGCAATCGTGGCCTTGGCTGGCGTGATGAAAGCTCCGGTATGGTTCGTTCTAGCCCACGTTGACTTCGCGGGTGGATCGACCGGCTGGGATCGCGCCAACCTGATCGATCAATGCGTGAAGCACTTCGGCTCCTGGTGGCTGATTGGCACCGCGGACAACGTGAACTGGGGCTTCGATACCTGGGACTTGTGCAATCAGTTTGTGGCCGAGGCCGTTCAGGGAGGCTTGGCAACATTAATTCTGTTTCTCGTCCTGATTTTTTATTGCTTTCGGAGAATCGGCCAGGCGAGGAAGAGCACGCACAACCGAGCCCAGGAATGGCTGCTGTGGACGGTGGGGTGCATCTTGTGCGCCCATCTCGCCGGGTTTTTCGGGATCAGCTATTTCGACCAGATGAAGAACTGGTGGTTTGCCACGCTAGCCATGATTCCCGCCGCCTGCGCTGTCATTCCGGCATCCGTGCGAAAAGGAAATAAACCCTTGCCCTCCGAATTCGAGTATGCGGTTCGTGTGCCAGAAATTGATGGGGCATGCGACGAAGGACCGGCGGCAGTCGCCACCTCGCGCCAGTTGTTCGGCTGAGAAAAATCCAACTCCAAGAACGACTAACACAACTATGAAACTTTCGATCGTAATCATCTGCTGGAATGACTGGAAGGTCATCGAGAATTGCCTGCGCTCGATCTACGCGAGCACACACCAGATCGAGTATGAGGTCATCGTCTCCGATAACGGATCGACAGACGGCTCGGTCGAGAAGATTCGCGGCCAGTTTCCCTACGTCCGCATGGTGGAGAACCGGGCAAACCTGGGTTTTGCCAAGGGAAATAATGCCGGCATCCGGGAGGCGCGCGGGGAATATGTCCTGATTTTGAATCCGGACACCATCGTCCACGATCATTCGCTGGACCGATGGATTGAGTTTGCCGAGCGGCATCCCGAGGCTGGCGCTTTTGGCTGCCGGGTGCACAATCCGGATGGGACCTATCAGCGTTCGGCGCGCCCGTTTCCTACCATCTCCCGTTCGCTGGTGGCGGCGTTTGGGCTGCGATTCCTTGGCCGCCTGCGCCACCCCGTGTTGTCGGACGAGTACGAAGCGTGGCAAGGCGACACCGAGCGGGAAGTGGACTGGCAGTCGGGTTGCTGCGTCATGCTGCGCCGCGATCTGCTCACCCAACTGGGCGGCTTTGACGAACAGTTCTTCTACCAGTTTGAGGAAGTGGATTTGTGCCGGCGGGTGTGGAATGCGGGTTCGCGGATTATTTTTACCCCGGAAGTTTCGATCACGCACCTGGGCGGACAATCCGTGGGACGCTTTCCCGTACGCTTTGCCATCGAAGTGTGCCGCAACGGGTATCGCTATTTCTACAAGCATTACGGGCCCAAAGGCGCCCGTCAGTACCGGCGAATGTTGCTGGCAAAATTGCGTGTCCGGCAGGCGGGTTACGGATTTGCCAACCTGGTCCGGCCGAATGATGCCCGAAAAGGCCGCCTGGAAATGTATCGCGCCACGGTGCGCTGGAATCAGCAACTGGACCCAGTTGAGTTTGTCGAACACGGGACCGAGCAACCCGCGGAAACCGTCCCGGCGCAAACGAATTGAAGCGGTTCATCCTCCCCAAGCCTTCGTTCCTTAAGGAGACATTGCACATGAAAACTAGACCGACCTCGTTGGTAACCGGCGGAGCCGGCTTTATGGGCTCTCACGTTGCCGATCACCTGCTGGCCATGGGACATGACGTTGTGGTTCTCGACGACTTGAGCGGAGGTTTTCGGGAGAACGTTCCCGCCGAAGCCGCTTTTGTGAAGGGATCGATTCTGGATCATGAATTGATCGATCGTCTCTTCCAGCGCCATGGCTTCGACTACGTGTACCATCTAGCCGCTTACGCCGCGGAGGGATTGAGCCACTTCATCAAGCGCTTCAACTACAACAACAATCTGATTGGCTCGGTGAACCTGGTCAATGCCGCCATCAACCACAATGTGAAATGTTTCGTGTTCACCTCGTCCATCGCAGTCTACGGCGCGGGCCAGAGCCCCATGTCGGAGGCGATGATTCCGCTTCCCGAAGATTCTTACGGGATTTCGAAACTCGCCGTGGAACAAGAGCTGCGAGTCACGCACGACATGTTTGGCATGGACTATGTAGTGTTTCGTCCGCACAACGTGTATGGCGAGCGCCAGAACATTGGCGACCGCTATCGCAATGTGGTCGGCATCTTCATGAACCAGTTGCTGCGGGGCGAGCCCATGACAATTTTCGGCGATGGATTGCAGCAACGCGCCTTCACCCACATCGACGATGTGGCTCCGATCATCGCCGCTTCGGTCGACTTCACCGCAGCCCGCAACCAGATCTTCAACGTCGGCGCCGACATTCCCCATACCGTAAACGAGCTGGCCGAAGTGGTGGCCGAGGCGATGGGCAAGCCATGCCAGGTCAACCATCTCGACCCCCGCAACGAAGTCAAAATCGCATTTTCCGACCACTCCAAGGCGGAGCAGGCCTTTGGCAAGCGCACCAAGACGCAGCTGCGCGATGGCGTCCGGGCCATGGCGGCATGGGTTCGCGAGCACGGCGCGCGGGAAAGCTGCGTGTTCGAGGGCATCGAGGTGGCGCGGAATATGCCGCCGAGCTGGGCCAAGGTAATGGCGCTGAAGGTCTGATCCGCAATCCCGAGGATTGATTATGGCTGATTCCGAAAACACCACCAAGCAAGGCCCGAGATACGTCGTCATCACTCCGGTGAGGGATGAGGAGAAGCATCTCGAAGCGACCATTCAGAGCATGCTGCAGCAGACCGTGCTGCCGCAGGAATGGGTGATTGTCAACGATGGCTCGCAAGATGGCACGGGAAAAATTCTCGACGATTACGCCAGCCGTTTTCCCTGGATTCGAGCCATCCACCGCGAGGACCGCGGTTTTCGCAAGGCGGGCGGCGGCGTAGTGGACGCGTTCAACGATGGCTATCGCGCCCTCGATTCGAGCGCTTGGGAGTTCATCGTCAAATTCGACGGAGATCTCACCTTCGAGCCCGATTATTTCGCACGATGTCTGGCGGAGTTTGATCGTGACCCCAAGCTGGGGGTTGGCGGGGGAGTGATTTGTTACGTGGAGAATGGGGTCAAGCGGTTTGAGGAAGCTCCGGCGTTTCACGTGCGCGGAGCCACCAAGATCTACCGCCAGGCCTGTTGGGAAGGCCTTGGCGGCCTGCTGGCGGCGCCGGGCTGGGACACAATGGACGAGGTAAAAGCCAACAGCCTGGGCTGGAGCAGCCGAAGTTTCCCTGAACTTCATCTGGTTCATCACCGGCATACGGGAGCGGCGGACGGCCTCTGGCCCACTCTAGTGAAGTACGGCCGCGCCAATTACATCTGCGGCTATCACCCTCTGTTCATGCTTACCAAGTGCATGGTGCGCCTGATTCGCAAGCCCTATCTGATTGGTTCGATGGGTTTGATCTACGGATTTGTCTCCGGCTACGTCAACCACGTGCCGCAGTTCAATGACCCTGACGCGATTGCCTACCTTCGCCAGCAACAACTGCGGCGGCTGTGGGGCGGAGAAACCATTTGGAGGTAGCGGGAGCGCATATGGCAGAAATCACAATCCCATCGTCATCGTCGTCGGCCTCGAAAACCGAACGGGTGAAGTCGCTGTTTGACGTGCCCGACAAGTACCTGTGCCCGAGGCGGTTTGACATCCAGATTCGGGTGGAGACGGTCGAGCAGTTCACCAAAGACCTGGCGCTCGGCCGGGTGTTGGACATCGGCTGTGGGGATGGCTCGCTTTCCGCGCCGCTGCTGGCGCGCTGCCAGCAACTCACCCTGCTGGACCTTTCGAGCAAGATGCTCGAACTGGCGCGGCAGAAAATTCCGGCGGAGCGCGTCCATGACGTCACCGTGATCAACGGAAGTTTTCTCGCTTCCAACCTCGGCCCGCAATCCTTCGATCTGATTCTGTGCGTCGGCGTACTGGCGCACGTGGATTCGCCTGCCGCCATCATTGCGGAAATTGTGCGGTTGGCGAAGCCGGGAGCATCGATCATCCTCGAGTTCACCGACGCTTTTCATTTTTGGGGATGGCCTGTGGTGGTCTACCAGAAACTCCTCAAGTTGTTACGTCCGGAACCATATCCTCTGAACCGCCTGAAAGCCCGGAACATTATCCGCTTGCTGGAAGCGAACGGCCTGACGCCGGTTGCGCTGTACCGCTACGGCTTGCCGCAGTTGGGCACGTCCAAGTTTGCGGGGCAGGAAGAAATGTATAAGATGACGCGCTCTCTTTTCGGTTCTTCGGATGGAAACCGGAATGCGTGGCTGGGAAACGAGTATATTTTCCATCTGCGAAAGCCTTAAGGCACGCTGTTCGCGGTTTTTGGAGTACGTTTTTTGGGGAAACAAAGATGTACGAAACCGAAAGCAATCAAAAAATCGAATCCGGCGGCGAGCTTCCGTTCGAAGTGGTTTCCGCTCTCGCCGAATTGAAGGGGAAGGTGCTCGCGCGCACGGTGCTGCCCTGGAGCGAGCACTGCACGGAGTGCGTCTGGCCGACTTGTTACACGAGTTGCGATCTCTACACTCCGCGGGAGGACGGCCGGTGCCGCAGATTTACCGACGGCATGGTAAGAGTCGACTGTCCCTCGGCGGTCAATTCGTATCTGCTGAAAATCCGCTTTAAACGCTGGGGAAAATTGTGGACGCCGGCAACTGTCCGGCTGCAGGCGGCGGCGCAGGCGGAACAGATTGAGCGCCGGGACTATCGAATCGGAAACATCCTGTACCAGCTGCCGGTACCTTCGAAAGTAAAGCACATGGTGACGGCCAAGCGGTACAGCTTCAAAAAAAGGATGGCCAGCCGCCCCGCCAATAGCAGCGCCCTGCCAGGATCGTTCTTGATCGAGTGCTACAACCCCCAGTCATTCGAGATCAGGCTCTCGCTCACCATGAGGTCCATCGACCAGGAAGCCAAGATACCGTTTCAGACCTTGATCCGGCTTACGCCCGGCTTCCACCGGGTGCGCATTCCAGCCAGCGATATTGCGAAAGTGCTTGACCTGGGAACGCCCTTCAATATCGAAATCATTCCAAACGACATTGAGGACGGAACCACGCTCTACTTTGGCCTGATGGAGTTCGTGCGCGAGGTTGAGGTTACCCAGGCGGCAGAGAAGACAGACCAAAACAAGACAAACCGAGACCAGACCAACCAAGACAAGATCAGCGACGACAAAACGAAGAAGATCAAATGCGTGGTGTGGGATCTCGATAACACGCTCTGGGATGGCATCCTGGTGGAAGATGGTGCGCCCCGGTTGAAATTGAAGGCCGAAATCGCCAACATCATTCGCACGCTGGATGCGCGGGGAATCTTGCATTCCGTGGCCAGCAAGAATAATCACGACGAGGCCATGCAGGTTCTCAAGCAATTCGGCCTCGACGAATATTTCCTGTGCCCGCAGATTTCGTGGCTGCCGAAGAGCGAAAGCGTGCGCGCCATCGCGCGGCAGCTCAACATCGGCATGGATTCTCTCTTGTTCATCGACGATTCCAGCTTCGAACTGGAGCAGGTAAAGGCCGTCTGTCCCGAGGTTCGCGTTCTCAATGCCCTGCAGTATCGGACTCTGACCGAGATGAAGGAGTGCCAGGTGCCGGTCACCGCCGAAAGCCAACAACGCCGAAAGATGTACCAGGTGGAAGCCGAGCGGCAGGGTATGGCGCAGGAGTTCGGAAACGACTACATGGCGTTTTTGCGTAACTGCCGGATCGAGCTATCGATTCGGCCCATGACCGAAGAGAACATCGATCGCGTGCACGAACTGACGCAACGCACCAATCAAATGAACTTTTCCGGCAGCCGCTACGACCGCGAGGTGTTGCGAACGATTTTGGAAACTCCGTATTTGGACACTTATGTACTGAGTTGTGAAGATCGATTCGGCTCCTATGGCGTGGTCGGCTTCAGTATTGTCGACTCCCGGGAGCCGCGAATGACCGATCTGATGTTCAGTTGCCGAATTCAATCGAAACGCGTGGAGCACGCATTCCTTGCCCACACCATAAAGACTTACGTCGGCCGGTCGGGGAAAGATTTCTACGCCAATTACCGGAAGACTCCCAGGAATGCGCCTTCGGGCAAAGTATTCGCCGATCTCGGGATGGAGGAGATCGCAGTCTCCGGCGGCGTCACTAGTCTAATTTTTCCGAAAAACCAGGAAGTGGCCGAGGATGGAGTCATTCGCATTGTGTTTCAGGAAGAAGCCGTACCTGCGATCTAAGTCATGAACTTCAGGGCCATGAATGTCAGAGCACAGCTGGGATTACTACGCAGGCAGTTGCTCTCTTCCGCGTACTCGCGCCGGGTCGGGCTGAAGAGTCGCGATCCGATTGTATCTTTCACCTTCGACGATTTCCCGCGAAGCGCGCTTACGGTGGGCGGGCGCATGCTTAAGAGCTATGGAGCCCGGGGAACGTATTACGCCGCCGTCGGCCTGATGAATCAGTCCAACGACCTGGGCGAACAATTCCGGCGGGAGGATTTGAATACGCTCCTGGGCGAAGGCCATGAACTGGCAAGCCATACTTTTAGTCATGTGTCCTGCCGCTCCACCTCCAGCTCCAAATTCAAGAAAGAAGTGGAGCAGGGACGCAGAGCGATCCAAGAACTCACGGGACTCAGTGATTCGGGAAATTTCGCCTTTCCCTTTGGCGAAGTTACGCTGAACGCGAAACGCGCGATTGGCATGGATTTGGCCAGCTGCAGAGGCATTTGGCCCGGCTGCAACGGGCCTAGGGTCGATCTGAACCTGCTTCGCGCCAACAGCTTGTACGGGGATTACAGTCGATGGGCCCAGGTGCAGCAACTCATCCTCGAGAATGAGCTGCGAGGGAGCTGGCTGATTTTTTATACGCACGACGTGCAACCCGCTCCATCCCGCTTTGGTTGTACTCCGGCACTTTTAGAGGCTGCAATGTCATTCGCGTTGGAGCGAGGGGCTCGCATCCTGACCGTGGCGGAAGTGGTGGCTGAACTGGGTTCCTCTCTTCCGGAAGCGGAATCATCTTCCGCAAGTGGTCTTAACCAGGCAGAACTGACGCGCCGGTAAATGTTTGTGAACTGTTCGTGACAACCGAAGCCACAGAGTTATCTGCAAGACCGAGCCGATCGCGTCCAGGCGGCACGAGTTCGATGGCGACCCCGGGAGAAATGATTTTGAGTACTGATACAAGAATCGGGACATGGAGTGCAATGGGTAGCGAAGCCGCGGCAACCAGGTTGGCCCGGATCAAGACTTCGTTCGCGACGGCGCCGGCTCAAAGTGCGGCCGTGTACTGCCTGGATCCGCTTAGCGACCCCCGTTGGGCCGCCCTGGTGGAAGTGCATCCCATGGCATCGGTGTTTCACAGTCCCAAGTGGTTGCGGGCGTTGCACTCGGTTTACGGCTACGAACCTGTCGTAGTGACCACCTCGGCGCCAGGATCTCCTCTGGCCAACGGTTTGGTCTTCTGCCGTGTCGCTAGCTGGCTGACCGGGAAACGGCTGGTATCTCTTCCGTTTTCCGATCATTGCCAACCCTTGCTTCAGCATCCTGAAGATCTGGACGTCCTGATCAGCGAGATGAAAAAAGGAGTCGATGGCGAGCGCTGGAAGTATCTTGAAATCCGCCCGGCCCGGGGATGGCCGGAAGTCAAAACCGGACTGAGCGCGCTGGTTCACTATCACTTTCATGCGCTCGATCTTCGGCCCTCAGCGGAGCAACTTTTTCAGCATTTCCATAAAGACTGCATCCAAAGAAAAATCCGCCGCGCCGAGCGCGAAAAGCTGAACTACGAAGAAGGAACGTCCGAGGTCCTGCTACGGCAGTTTTATCGTTTGCTGATCATGACCCGGCGCCGTCAATATCTGCCGCCGCAGCCCTTGCGATGGTTCCGGGGTTTGATCGCCGCTTTCGGAGACGATCTTAAGATTCGGGTCGCATCCAAAGATGGCCTGGCCATCGCGAGCATCTTGACGCTCGCTCACAAGAAATCCATGTTCTACAAATATGGTTGCAGCGACGCCACTTTCAATAACCTGGGCGGCACGCCGCTCCTGTTCTGGCGAACCATTCAAGAGGGCAAAGCGCGCGGCTTCGAGGAGCTTGAACTGGGCCGCACCGACGTTGACAACGACGGACTCGTCACCTTTAAAGACCGCTGGGGTGCGCCTCGAAGGTCCATCACGTACTGGTCTTATCCGGAGTGCATTACGCCCGGCCCCGGCGTGTGGAGTAAGCGAGTGGCGCGAAGGCTGGTTCCCATTGTGCCTGACCTCGCACTGCGAGCTGTGGGAGCAGCCTGGTACCGGCATATCGGATAGACCGCAGGCAGTTCGGAGTCCCCATCCTCCACCCAGGTAAGACGCCAGAAAGTCACAGAAAAACATAAGACAAAATCTAGAAAGGAAGTTGCCTTCCGCAACATGCTGTGGGGCGCTGCCGGCAGACTCAGGCAGTAGCGTCAATGCAGCATTTCTTGTGATTCATGCTCATCGAGAGAACCTACTACGCCGTTAAGCCGTTTCTGCCCTGGCCGGTGCGCATCCTTCTGCGCCGCCTGCGCGCCCGTCACAAACGTGGCACCCACATGGACGTGTGGCCCATTGATGAGAGGGCGGCAACCGTTCCTCCCAATTGGCCAGGGTGGCCGAAGGGCAAGAAGTTTGCCTTCGTTCTGACGCACGACGTCGAAGGCAAGAAAGGAGTGCAGCGCGTCGAGCGGTTGGCCAATCTCGAGCGCAAGCACGGCTTTCGTTCCTGCTTCAACTTTGTACCCGAGGGGGAGTACCAGCTTTCCGACGCTTTGCGCGGGACCCTGGATCGAGCCGGTTTTGAAGTGGGGGTTCACGGCTTGAACCATAATGGCAAGCTCTACCAATCGAAGGCCGGATTTGCCGCGAAGGCGGCGCGAATCCGGCAATACCTGGAGCGTTGGCATGCCGTGGGATTCCGCTCTCCTCTCATGCAGCACGAGCTGGAATGGATGCACCTGCTGGGCGTCGAGTACGATTCTTCCACCTTCGATACCGATCCGTTTGAACCCGAACCGGATGGCGTGCGCACCATCTTTCCGTTCTGGGTTTCCGGCCCCAATGGCAGCGGCTTCGTGGAGCTGCCCTACACGCTGGTGCAAGACTTCTCGCTCTTCGTGGTTCTGCGCGAGCCCAATATCGATATCTGGAAGCGAAAACTGGACTGGGTAGCCGCGCACGGCGGTATGGCTCTGCTGAATACTCATCCGGATTATCTGTGCTTCGAGGGCAAACCGGCGGCAGACGAGGCTCCGGTTGCGCTCTATGAAGAGTTTCTGCAATATGCCCGCGAGAAATATGAAGACTCGTACTGGGCGGCGCGACCAGTTGACGTAGCCCGTTATTACCGCGACAGCGTGCCCCTGGCATTGCGCAACACCCGCAAGAAGATATGCATGGTGGCTTATACCAGCTACGAGTCCGACAATCGGGTGCGGCGCTACGCCGAGAGCCTAGCCAAGCGCGGCGATCAGGTCGACGTGGTGGCTTTGAGCAGCGCTCAGTTCCGCGCGCCAGTCGAAGAGTTTAACGGGGTCACGGTTCATCGCGTGCAGCATCGCGACTACAACGAGCGCTCTAAGCTAAGCTACGCCACGCGCCTGCTCCGTTTTTTATGGAGATCGCAAGACGCGGTAACCAGGCTGCACAAGCAAAATCGCTTCGATCTGATTCACGTCCACAACATGCCGGACTTTTTGGCGTTCGCCGCATGGTATCCAAAGATGTGCGGCAAGAAAATTATTCTCGATATTCACGATCTCGTGCCGGAGCTGTTTGCCAGCAAGTTCGATGCGAAAAAGACTGGAGGCTCGGTCGAGCTGCTGAAAACAATCGAGCGGATGTCGGCCAACTTCGTCGACCATGTCATTGTCTCCAACGATTTGTGGCTTGAAACCTTTGCCGCGCGTTCCGCCGCCAGGGACAAATGTTCAGTTTTCATCAACCATATCGACCCTGAAATTTTCCATCGCCACCCCCGAACCAGAGAGGACGGCAAATTCATTGTTCTCTTCCCGGGCAGCATGCAATGGCACCAGGGACTGGACATCGCGATCGAAGCCTTTGCCGAGGTCAAGAAAAAGGTCCCCCAGGCCGAGTTCCACTTGTATTGCGGCGGGGGCCGCGACAAAGCATCCGAGCTCAAGCAGTTGGCCGAGCGGCTGGACCTGGGGGAGAGTGTGCAGTTCCGCGAAAGTGTTCCGTTGGACCGGATCGCAGATTTGATGGCCAATGCGGATTTAGGGGTCGTTCCCAAACGCGCCAATTCTTTCGGCAACGAAGCCTACAGCACCAAGATCATGGAGTTTATGTCGCAGGGGGTTCCGGTCGTGGCTTCGCGCACCAAGATCGACGCGTATTACTTCGATGAAAAGGACGTTCTATTCTTCCCCTCGGGCGATGTGCCGGCGCTGGCCAAGGCGATGCTCGAAGTGATCGAAAACACAGCGCTGCGCGCGCAACTGGTCGCACGCGGACTTGAATATGCCCAGCGAAATAGTTGGGAACATAAAAAGCATGAATACTTGAACCTGGTAGATTCGTTGACGATGGAACGCTTTGCCGGCATCGAAGTGCCGCAAAGCCAGGCACAACAGCCCGCGTCAGCCGAGACTACAGTGCTGCGCCAGGAAGTTGGCCGTCTGGAGAATCAGCGCGAGAAGCAGGCCGCGGCTTCTTCTCATAGCCAATAAAAGTCTGTGTAAATTGTACCCACTCCCTCACGTCCCTCCCCGACAGCTGTTCGCGTGACATCGTCGCAAGCGATGGCTCGCCGTTGCCAGCAGCCGCAGGTGCCGCACGGTTACGCCTGAAATCTCAAACAGGCCGCAAGATGGGGAGAGACGTGAACGTTAATCAATCGAAACAGATGATGGCTCACACCGACAGTCGACGAGACTTTCCGCTTACCCAGGCGCCGCACGAGTTGATCGAAGAGCAGGTGGAGCGCACTCCGGAAGCCCCCGCTTTGACTATGGCAGCGGAGCATCTTTCCTACCGGGAGTTGAACGCCCGCGCCAACCGACTGGCGCGCTTCCTGCGGGAGCGCGGGGTTGGTCCGGAGAGCTTGGTGGGCGTATGTCTGGAGCGATCATTCGATTCTGTGGTCAGCCTGCTAGCCATTCTCAAATCTGGCGGAACTTACTTGCCGCTGGATCCGAAATTTCCCAAAGACCGACTCGCATTCATGCTGGCGGATTCCGAAGTGTCTCTGGTTCTGACCAGTTCTTCGGCGCGGGAGAGCCTGCCGGAGACCAGCGCTTGCGTCATTCTGCTCGATGCCGAAGAAAAATCGCTTGCCCAGGCCGCCGCGACCAATCTGGCTTCGATCCCAGAGCCCGAGCATCTGGCCTACATTATTTACACATCCGGCTCGACGGGAAAGCCAAAGGGTGTGATGGTTCCTCGCCGCGCGCTGGTGAACTTTCTGTTGGCGATGAAGGAAACGCCGGGGATGGCTGCCTCCGATACCCATCTGGCGGTGACGACGACTTCTTTCGACATCTCGATTTTGGAATTTCTCCTTCCGCTTTGCACTGGAGCGCAGATTGTTCTGGCCACCGCCGAACAGGCGGCCGACGGGCGCGAGTTGCAGCGATTGTTGCGGCAACATGGGATCACGGTGATGCAGGCCACGCCTACCAGTTGGCGCATGCTGGTCGAAAGTGGCTGGGAGGGGAAGAGCGACCTGCGCATCTTCTGCGGAGGCGAAGCCTTGACCGCGGATCTCGCCGGTCAGCTGCTATCCCGATGCAAAGAACTGTGGAATATGTACGGCCCGACGGAGACCACGATCTGGTCCTCGACCCAACTGGTGGCCTCTCCGGATTGCATTTCGCTGGGTCTGCCAATTGCTAACACTCAATTTCACGTGGTCGATGAAAATCGCGAACTGGTTGCGCCGGGGATGTCCGGCGAACTTCTGATTGGCGGCACTGGCCTGGCTCGGGGATATCTGAAGCGACCGGAGCTGACGGCCGAAAAGTTTATTGTCGATCCCACCGGGAAAGGTCCCGATGCCCGCCTCTACCGCACCGGAGACGAGGTCCGCTTCCGGCCCGATGGAACTCTGGAATTTCTGGGGCGTCTCGACCAGCAGGTGAAACTGAACGGCTTTCGGATTGAACTGGGCGAGATCGAGAGCGCGCTGGCCAAGATCGATGGGATCGCGCAGGCCGTGGTTATCCTGCGAGAAGATCGCCCAGGTGACAAGCGCCTGGTCGCCTACTATACGGGACGCGAGGGATTGAGTTCCAGCTCTTTCGTTCTTGCGTTGAAGGCCACACTGCCCGATTACATGGTTCCATCTGTCTTTGTGCACTTGGATAAATTTCCTTTAACTCCGAACGCGAAGCTCGATCGCAAGGCTCTGCCCAAGCCTGAGGGAAAGCGTCCGCTGCTGGCACAGGAGTTTATTGCCCCGCGAACGGCAGCAGAGAAGCAGTTAGCCAACCTCTGGTGCGACTTGCTGCAACTCGAGGAAGTAGGCATCGACGACAACTTCTTCGATCTCGGCGGCAATTCTCTGGCCGGGGTGCGCATGGTGAGTCAATACCAAGCCAAATTCGGGCGCGAGATTCCTTTGGTCAAAGTTTTTCAATATCCCACCATCGCAAAACTGGCGGAAGCGATTGAATCCGGTGAAACCAAGGCTGATTTTCTTGCTGAAGCCGACGATCGCGCTCGCCATAGGCGCCAGCGTGCTCGACGAGAAAGTGGGGGAAATCATTCGCCGCAAGCTTCACCGCCGGATGGCCATGCCCCGGATGCGGTCGCCATCGTCGGTATGACTGGGCGATTCCCGGGCGCGGCCAACCTGGATCAACTCTGGCACAATCTGTGCAATTCGGTGGAATCTATTTCCTGGTTTACACCGGAAGAACTTGGCCCCGGCATCGATGATAGCCTGCGCCACGATCCCGATTACATTCGCGCGCGCGGGCTGATCGAAGGCGCGGATCTTTTCGACGCGGCATTTTTTGGCATCAACCCGCTCGAGGCCAAGGTCATGGATCCGCAACAGCGGGTTTTTCTCGAACTCGCGCAGCAGGCGCTGGAGAACGCGGGCTATGACCCCGAGCGGTATAAGGGCAGGATTGGAGTGTTCGCCGGCATTGGCGACAACCACTACTACACTACCAATCTCTTGACGCAGCCTGAGTTGCTGGCGATGGCGGGAAAGCTGGCCGTCGAGTACGGGAATCAAAAGGATTACATCGCGTTGAGAACCGCGTATCTTCTCGATCTTCGCGGGCCCGCGATCAGCCTGAACACAGCCTGTTCAACCACGCTGCTTGCCGTGGATCAAGCGTACCGGTCGCTTCTCGATTACGAGTGCGACATGGCGCTCTCGGGCGGCATCGATATCACGGTGCCGCAAAAAAGCGGCTTTCTCTATCAAGAAGGCGGTACATTCGCCAACGACGGCCACTGCCGTCCCTTTGACGCTGAGGCAACCGGAACTATGTTTTGCGACGGGGCGGGCGTGGTCATCTTAAAACGTCTCGCCGATGCCCTGGCTGACGGCGACACTATCTATGCCCTGATTCGCGGCACCGGCAAAAATAATAATGGAGCGCGTCCCGCATCTTTCCTCGCGCCCAGTATAGATGGGCAAGCCGAAGCCATTGCTCTGGCGCAGTCCGCTGCTGATGTCCCTGTGGAGAGCATTCGTTACATCGAAGCACACGGAACCGGCACTCCAGTGGGCGATCCGATTGAGTTCGAAGCGCTGCGAAGAGTATTTGAGAGCAAGACCGATAAGAAGCAATTCTGCTATCTGGGATCGATTAAAGGAAACATTGGCCATCCGACCAATGCGGCTGGAGTCGCGGGCTTAATCAAGGCCGCTCTGGCGCTGCATCACGAGCAAATTCCACCGACGCTCCATTTCAAAACTCCGAACCCGAAGATTGATTTCGCCAGCAGTCCATTTGTGATGGCGGACAAGTTGGTTTCTTTTCCGCGCGGAGAGGACATTCGCCGAACGGCCGTCAGCTCTTTTGGATTTGGAGGGACGAATGTTCACGTCATCCTGGAAGAATCTCCCGCGCCTAAAAAGTCAGGCGCGTCTCGTCCGCTGCAACTCCTGCCGATCTCGGCCAGAAGCCAGACCGCGCTCGACGCGTACGGCCGCGCAGTAGCGGAGCACTTCAAGAGCGCGCCCCCCGAATCTTTCGCAGATGCAGCGTACACATTCCAGACTGGGCGCAAGCAGATGGCGCAGCGGCGTTTTGTGGTCGCGGCCGATGCCGAAGAAGCGGCTAAACTTCTATTGCAACCGAATCCGCTGCGCTGCGGCAGCAAGCGTTGCGAGCGGCGCAATCCTCCCATTGTTTTCCTCTTTGGTGGCCAGGGCACGCAGTACGTCAACATGGGATTGAACCTGTATCGCGACGAAGCTCTTTTCCGCGCCGTCGTCGACGATTGCTGCGAAATCCTGAAGCCCCATCTGGGCCGCGATTTGCGTGAGCTCCTCTACCCGAGGAGCGGGGATGAGGAGACGGCCAAGACTTCGTTGCAGAATACTTTCTTTACCCAGCCGTCGATCTTCGTAATCGAATACGCGTTGGCTCGCTTCTGGCAGAGTATCGGTATTGAACCGGCGACCATGGCCGGACACAGCATCGGCGAATTTGTCGCGGCCACACTCGCGGGCGTGTGGCAACTGGAAGACGCTCTCGGGATCATCGCTCTGCGCGGGCGGCTGATGCAGGATCTGCCCCGAGGTTCGATGTTGTCGGTGAGCCGCAGTGCGGAATCGATTGGGAAAATTCTTCCCGGTACGCTTCAGATCGCCTCGAACAATGCACCCGCTTTATGTGTCGTTTCGGGGCCGGAGGCTGAGGTGGCGCAGTTCCAGAAGCAACTGGAAGCGGAGAATATTGTCTGCCGTCATCTCCACACCTCGCACGCCTTTCACTCCGCCATGATGGACCCGATGGTCGAACCGCTGCGCGAAGCTGTGGGTAGAGTTCGCCTCTCGCCGCCGGTCAAGCCTTTCGTTTCGACTGTGAAGGGACGTCCGATCACTGCCGAGGAGGCCACTGATCCCGCATATTGGGCGCAGCACGCGCGCGCTACGGTTGAGTTCTCCACTGCAATCACATATCTGAAAGACCAGGGTTACGATCTCTTCCTTGAATGCGGACCTCGCTCCACACTGTGTTCGCTCGCGCGCCAACAGTTCAGTCCAGAACGTCCGTGCATCGCGATTCCCACACTTTCGGATACGCACGACAATAATACGGAGTGGGCGACGCTGCTGTTCGCCATGGGATCGCTCTGGCAGAACGGGGTGTCGATCGATTGGGACGCCTTTTACGCGAACGAAGACCGGCGGCGTGTGCCATTGCCGACGTATCCGTTCGAGCGCCAGCGCTTCTGGGTTGATCCAGCAGCAGGCATTTCCACGG
>CAVQCP010000015.1:0-123391 GCA_963710965.1 uncultured Acidobacteriaceae bacterium
CTCTGGATCTTTCAGAAGCGCCGGGCACCACCGCCTGCGTCGTATCATGCACGACACCCACGATGCTGCCGAAGGTGGATTGCGCGCGCGCGGGCACATCGATGCCAAGAACTGAGAGCACGAGCAGCGCCGCCCCGATGCTTGGCGCGATCCTGCGCCTAATCCTGACAGAGAGAACTGCCTTGGTCATTGCCTGAGCCTCTCCCGAGACGACTCCACGAAAGTTGGATTTGCCGATTTTCTTGGAATTCACGCCCGTTGTTGGGAAGCTAGCATCCAGGTCATAAAGAAACTGTGGGCAGGGGATAAAGGAACCGTAAAGCCAGGCGGCAAAGAAACGATAGCGTGCAACAAAAATACCGATAGGATAGGCTGTTCTTTGTATATCCGCCGCAGGCTCTAGCAGTTGCGGCGCAGGTGGCGTTCGAGAATGTTCCAAAGAAGGGACTTTACAGGTATGGGAAAAGCAAGACTGGCCGTCTTATTTCTGTCCTTATTTCTCTCCGGGTGTCTATTGTCTTCCTCCGCTCTTTTTTCTCAGACGGATTCCCTGCACGGCATCGACGTCACCGATCTCGACCGGAAGGCCGATCCCTGAATTACTTTTATGAGTTCGCCAACGGCACCTGGCGGGCCAACAATCCGATTCCGGCGTCGATGACGCGCTGGAGCAAGCGCTGGGCGGCGGTTGATCTTGTTCCAACGTTCCATCGTGTCGGCCGCATCGTGTTCGGTTTTCGTGATCGCCGCAAACTGCGGCGTGGTCGGCTCGGCATCGACCTGCCAGACCTGGCCATATAAAACGGCAACGTGCGCGTTCACCGCAGTCAGAGTGACTTGGGTGGAGGGAGGCGCAAGGAAAGCAGCAGGCGATCCAACCACGCCGGCGAGCTTCGTCTGAAAATCCTTAACGGAATCGAGCGTCGTCCCAGTCGCCTGCTTGGTCAATTTCTCCAGTGGCTCGCGAATCGATCCGGCTTCGTGCACGGCTTTGGAAGTTTCACTCAAGAGTGACGCCAAGCGGGTTTCCGTCTGAAACTTCTTCTCGAGAGCCGCCGGGGAGATCTTGATGCGAGGGTCCATCTTGACCGCAAAGTGCTCAGTGTAGGTCTTGCCATCCGCGGTGAGGCGCGCGGTGTAAGTGCCCGGCAAGGCCGTAGGGCCAAGCGGGTAACGGGGCGTGTCGCCTGGGATAGCGGAGATGGGATATTCGTGGCCGGTTGAATCGGGCGCAGGATAGTGAAGATCCCAAGTCCAGCGGTGCATGCCGGCAGCAGCCGACAGCGCCCGGAACGGCCGCAGCCAATAAAGCGGGATGAGTTGTTTCCTCAGCGCCTCTGCCGAGACATCGGGTTTATCGTCGCTGGAAAATTTGCGCACCACTTTGCCGCTCGCGTCGAGAATTTCCAGGCTGACCGGGGCCGACTCAGATTGCGGCAAATAATAATCGATAATCGCGCCATCGGGCGGATTGGCGGCAAACGGCTCATCCGGCGGGAGCGGAGTGTCAGTATAGTTATCGCGTTGGATGCGATAGGTCGAGGCCGGGGCGAAAAGATGCGCGGCGCTGGGCACCGATTTCGCCAGATCTCGCAGCGGTGAAATATCGTCGAGAATCCAGAACGAGCGGCCGTGCGTACCGACGATCAGATCGTTGTCGTGAATCCAGAGATCGCGCATCGAGGTATGGGGCAGATTCAGCTGCAGCGATTGCCAACGATCTCCATCATCGAATGAAAGCCAGACGGCATTTTCGGTCCCGGCATACAACAGGCCCTGGCGTACCGGGTCTTCTCGCACGGTGTCAACCGGACCGATTTCGGGCAGCCCGGCAACGATCAACTTCCAGGTCTTGCCCCCATCGTGCGTGCGGTAAATATAAGGACGCTCATCGTCGATGCGGAAGCGGCTTACCGATGCGTAAGCGGAGTCGTCGTCAAAGTGCGAGGCATCGATCTGCGTAACCTTGCTCCAGGGCGTGATCTCGGGCGGAGTGATGTTATTCCACTTCTTGCCGCCGTCACGAGTAATCCAGAGCAGGCCGTCGTCGGTCCCAGCCCAGAGCGTGTTGATGTTCTTGAACGACGGCGCCAGCGCGTAGATCACGCCGCGCTTCTGGTCTGCGCCTTTGGGAACGAGGCTGCCCACGCTCGCGGGGATTCCAGGCTTCTCGCGCGTCAGATCGGAGCTGATCGTCTGCCAGGAATTTCCCCCATCCGTAGTCTTGAACAAAACATTGCTGGCGAAGTAAAGCGTGTGGGGATCGATGGGCGAGAACATCGTGGGTTCGGTGCGGTCGGTGCGGTACTCGGGATCGCGCAGGGGAATCGGCGTAACATTTTGCACTTCGCCAGTCGACCAGTGAAATTTCGACACTTCGTTTCTGCCGCCACCGTAAATCACATCGGGATCCAGAGGGTCGGGCGCAACGTATCCGTACTCGATCACGCCCACGGGATGCCACTCGCGGTAAGTAATCGCGCCATCGTTGCCGCGGCTGGAGATGCAAACCGAGCCGCTCTCCTGCTGGCCTCCGCAGACTTTGTAAGGAAAAGTCGGGGTCACTGAAACGTGGTAAATCTGGGCGGTGGGCTGGTTGTACCACGAACTCCACGAAGCGCCGCCATTCACGGTGACGATGGCACCCTGGTCGCTGACCAGAAGAATGACTTTGGGATCGTTAGGATTGATCCACAGATTCTGGTAGTCATCGCCACCGGGCGCTCCGCGGAAGCCCGACCAGGTCTTACCGCCGTCGATGGAACGCATAGTCACAGTGCTGGCGCAGTAAACGATGTCCGGATTTTTCGAATCAACTTTCGGAACGGAAAGATCGCCGCCGCCGATGCGCCCCGAGGGCCGAGGATCGTCGGTTGCTTTGTACCAGTTTTCTCCCGAATCGTCGGAACGATAGACGGCAAGCGAGCCTGTGGTCAGGGCTAGCGTCGCGTAGAGGCGGCGGGAATCACTGGGCGCGATCGCGACATTGATCTGCGAGAGATCGTCAGGAAGCCCATGAGTCAGGGGATGCCAGGTTGCGCCCCCGTCGTGCGATTTGAATAATCCGCCACCGCCGCCGTTGACCATGTTGCCGTCTTCCCACGGGCCCTCGCGCGCTTGCCACATTGAGGCGTAAATTACATCCGGGTTGGAGGGATCGATCTCGACGTCCGAAGCACCTGTGTTCTTATCGTCGCCTTTATAAATGCATTTTTGCCAGGTCTGTCCGCCGTCGGTGGTCAGATAAAGGCCGCGCTCGAAGTTGGGACCGTAGGGATGTCCTAGCACGGCGGCAAAAACTTTATTGGGGTCGCGAGGATCGACCGCGATTGCCGGAATTTGAAAGCCGTCGCGCAAGCCCAGGTGAGTCCAAGTTTTTCCGGCATCCGTCGATTTGTAAATTCCATTGCCGACGGAGAGATCAGGACGATGTAATCCTTCGCCGCTCGCGACATAAATGATATTGGGATCGGACGCAGCGACCGCAATGGCGCCAATCGATTGCGTGGACTCGTGATCAAAAATAGGATTCCAGGTGCGGCCGTAGTCATCGGACTTCCAGACTCCGCCGTTCACCGGCCCCATGTAGAAAACGTTGGGCTGGCTGGGAACCCCGGCAGCGGCGCGAGTACGTCCCCCGCGAAAGGGCCCAATTAAACGCCAGTGCAAATCCTGATAGGTGTTTTCAGGAACTTGTTGGGCGCTGACCGATTGCACGGGCAGAAAAAGTGAAGCGCAGACAAATAGGCGGAGAATTACCTGCGATTTAGTCAATGAAGCCCCCTGGGACGTTGCAAGCCAACCGCACAGAATAAACTAACACTGCGGTAGCTAAGCGTTGTAGTTACGTGATTCCGGCCAGGACTTGCTCGAGCCCATGCTCTTTCACAGCTGGCATTGCGCCGGGCTGGCTCGTAACCCAGGCGCCCACTCGATTTGCACTCTCGTTGATTTGGGCCAGCGGAGTCTGCCGCAGATAACCATGGGTCAGCGCCGCGGTGAAGGCATCCCCGGCCCCCACGGTATCGGCGACGTTCACTTTGAAGCCGGGATGTTCGTTGCATTCTTCAGCTGAGATCAACAGACTGCCGTTATTCCCTCGTGTAACGCAAACCAGTTTCAGCGTGTGCGCAGCCAGAAGAGTGCGGGCCGAGTCTTTTTCGTCGCGGTGTTCGAGTCCGAATAACTTCATTAACCTCGGAAGCTCTTCGTGATTCAGTTTGACGATGGTGGCCAGCGCCATCGACGCGGCAATCACTTCCAACGAGTAAAAATGCTGCCTGAGGTTGACGTCGAACACTCGCACCGCATCGCGGCGCATGGCTCGCAAAAAGTTGAGAATGGTGGAACGGCTCTGCGGCGCACGTTGGCCCAGCGATCCGAAACAGACGGCATCCGCGTTTTTCGCCAATTGCTGCCATTCCGGGGTCCACTCCAGATAGTCCCAACCGACACCTTCCTCAATCTGGAAGCGAGGCTGCCCGCCCTGGTCGACGAAAACCTTAACGGTCCCCGTGCGATGGACCGGATCTTGCTGCACAAAATCGGAATTTAATCCCAGCCGAGCCAGGTGCTGAAAAACCTCATCCCCGAGAGAATCGCAGCCTACCCGGCTGGCGGGAATGCCGGCATCGCCGAGCAAGTTTGTAATGTAAGCAAAGTTCGCAGGCGCGCCGCCGAGTTGCTTGCTGGAAGGAAACAGGTCCCAGAGCAGCTCACCCAGACCAACCACGATGTGCTGCTGCTTCAGCATGGTATTCTCCGCGCAACGCCTGTCAGTTGCAGGAACCAGCGAACTGGCGGAGAATCGAAAGACGCGAATCGAAATCGAGGCATAGGGAAGATCGACGGAGATCAACCGAAGTCAACCCCACATCATGATGCAATCCATTTTTTCAAAAAGCTGGCTTAAACTTTTACCGCTTCTTCTTGCACTGGCTTCACAGGATAGCGCAAATCTGCCATTTGGGGTGTGGCATCGCCTTTCCGAGACTCCCATTATTTCTCCGCAGGGAAATGGTTGGGAGTCTGCGGGCACCTTCAATCCTTCGGTCATTTTTCACGACGGTAAGATTGTCATGCTTTATCGTGCGCAGGATAAGAGCGGCACTTCGCGTCTGGGCTATGCCGAAAGCACAGACGGCGTGCACTTCACGCGCCGCAGCGAACCCGTATTTTCGCCGGAAGAAGATTATGAAAAAGATGGCGGCGTGGAAGATCCGCGGCTGGTGCAGTTCGGCGACACCTACTATCTCACCTACACCGGCTACAACAAGAAGGATGCGCAGCTGTGCCTGGCAACCTCGAAGGATCTGGTTCATTGGGAGCGCCACGGCGTAATTCTTCCCGCCTACAAAGGACGCTGGAATGTGCGCTGGACCAAGTCCGGCGCGATTGTTCCGGAAAAGATAGCCGGCAAATACTGGATGTATTATCTGGGAACCATGCCGGACAACAACGACCAGGTGGGACTGGCCACTTCAACCGATCTTCTGCATTGGGCCGACGCGACCGACGCTCCGGTTTTGCCCGCTCGCCCCGGGCAGTTCGATTCTCGCGTTGCCGAACCGGGTCCCGCGCCACTTCTCACCTCCAAAGGAATTGTGCTGATCTATAACGGCGCGGATGACAAACTTGTATACCGCACTGGCGTGGCCGTATTCGACCGCAACGATCCGCGGAAATTAATCTCGCGAACCGATACTCCGGTTTTTGCCCCAGAGAAGGAATGGGAGAAAGTGGGGCAGGTACCTAACGTCGTTTTCGTTGAGGGATTGTTGAAGCAGGAGAAACGCTACTTGTTTTACTACGGTGGCGCCGATACCAGGATTGGCGTGGCAGAAGCGCCTGCTCTTCCGGAGACGCGTTAAGAAATTTATTTTTAGGTGGAGACTGTCTTTTATGAAGATGCTGCTGGCGTGGGTCGTAGGCGTCATTATTCTTTTAGCGCTGTTGGCTTCGCTGTCTGTCGCGCAGAGCGCAGCCCGCGCCGCAGACGGCAAGGCTGATCCGTGGTGGAAGCACGCGGTGTTTTACGAAATCTATCCGCGCAGCTTCGCCGACAGCAACAACGACGGCATCGGCGATCTTAACGGAATCACATCCAAGCTCGATTACTTGAAGGATCTCGGAGTGGATGCGATCTGGATCACGCCTTGTTTCCCCTCCCCGCAAGTCGATTTCGGATACGACGTTTCTGACTACCTGAACATCGATCCCATGTACGGAACGCTGGCCGATTTCGATGTGCTGGCGCGCGAGGCGAAGAAGAGAAACATCCGCATCATTCTTGATTTTGTGGTGAATCACACCTCGGATCAGCACAAGTGGTTTCTCGCTTCGAAATCATCGCGCACCTCTCCTTATCGCGACTGGTACATCTGGCGCGACGGAAAAGGCCCCGGACAGCCGCCCAATAACTGGATCTCAGGATTTGGAGGTTCGGCGTGGAAGTTCGATCCCACGACGAATCAGTACTACTACCATTATTTCTATCCGGAACAGCCGGACTTGAACTGGCGCAATCCTGCGGTGAAGGATGCAATGTTCGATGTGACGCGGTTTTGGTATAAGCGCGGAGTTTCAGGCTTTCGGCTGGATGCGGTTGATACGCTGTTTGAAGATCCAAATTTGAAGGACAATCCGGTCAAAAGTGCAGGCACTAACGCCTTCGGCGATCCCAACCTTGAGAACAAATACAACACCAAACTTCCTGAGGTACACGATGCGCTGCGAGGCCTGCGCAAGATCGCGGATGAATACGACGCGGTCCTCATCGGCGAGACTTGGACCGAAGACGTCGCCGAGCTCAACCGGTATTACGGCGCGGGCAATAACGAGCTCCAGTTGCCTATGGATTTTCTCTTCACCATGGTCAACAAACTGTCGCCCGGTGAGTTTCGCAAGCAGATTGCCGAGGTAAACGCCGCCTCGGGCTGGCCGACTTTTGTGATCAGCAATCACGACATCGTGCGCTCCTACGATCGTTACGGCGATGGCGAGCACAACGACCAGATTGCAAAACTGATGGCCGCACTCTATCTCACGCTGCGCGGAAGTCCGATCATGTACTACGGCGAAGAAATTGGAATGAAGACCACGCCGCCCACCCGCAAAGAGGATGTGAAGGACCCGATCGGGCGCAAGGGATGGCCACAAGAAAAAGGCCGCGACGGCGAGCGCACGCCCATGCAGTGGAATAGCAGCGAGAACGCAGGCTTTACGAAAGGCACGCCCTGGCTGCCAGTCCCGGAGACTTATAAGACGCACAACGTGGCCGATGAATTGAAAGATCCGAATTCCGTGTTGATTTTCTACAAGAAAGTGCTCAAGCTGCGCCACGACAATGCTGCCCTGCTGCAGGGAAACTACACTCCTGTAAACGAAAGTGACGCGAACGTGCTCTCTTACCTGCGCATATATAAAGACCGGGGCGTGGTCGTAGCGCTGAACATGTCAGGCACTGAGCAGCGGGTGAGCCTGCAACTGAAGGACGCAGGATTCAAGTCGGCAAAGGATCTCGTAACCACCGGCGATAGCCGAATACGAGGCAACGAACTTTCTCTCGAACCTTACGGCGTCTTTATTGGTGAGCTTACGAAGTAGGCGGAACGAAAAAAGTTCGTGTCAACGCTGTGGAAGGTTTCATTCGCTTCAAACGTGCTCCCACGACTTGGCGCGGGAGACGGCTTCGTTCCAGCGCTCGCGCATCGCATCCACCTGAGAACGCGGCAGGCTTGGCTCAAAGCGACGCTCCTCGCGCGGCAGTTCGGAAATTTGTTTCAGTTCTTTCCAGAAGCCTGAACCGAGTCCCGCCAGATACGCTGCGCCGAGTGCGGTTGTTTCTGTGATCGCCGGACGGACAACGGGCACGCCGAGAATGTCCGCCTGGAATTGCATGAGGGCATCGTTGGCGGATGCCCCTCCGTCCACGCGCAGTTCCGGCAGCGGAGTGCCCGTGTCGGTTTGCACCGCATCCATCAGATCGGCAACTTGATACCCAATGCTTTCGAGTGCGGCGCGTGCCAGGTGGCCGGCATTGGTACCGCGAGTGATGCCGAAGATCGCGCCGCGCGCGTAGGAGTCCCAGTGCGGCGCGCCCAGTCCCACGAAAGCCGGGACGAAATAAACCCCGCCGTTGTCGGCAACAGAATTCGCCAGCGCTTCGACCTGCGATGAGTTGCGAATGAGACCCAACCCATCGCGCAGCCACTGCACCACAGCTCCACCGACAAATACGCTGCCCTCAAGCGCGTAGTCGGTCTTCTCACCGATCTTCCAGGCCACAGTGCTGAGCAGCTGATTTTTGGAAGCGACCACGCGATCGCCCGTGCTTTGCAACATGAAACAGCCCGTGCCGTAGGTATTCTTGGTAAGCCCTGGAGTGGTGCATCGCTGCCCAAAAAGCGCCGCCTGTTGATCTCCGGCAATGCCTGCGATGGGAATTCCATTGAGACCGGGAATCGAGCTCACTTCGCCATCGACTTCGCTGGAAGGCCGCACCTCGGGCAGCATCGATACGGGAATTTTAAAGAGATCGAGCAACTCCGCGTCCCAGCTCCCGCTGTGAATATTAAAAAGCATCGTCCGCGACGCGTTGCTGGCATCGGTGACATGCACGCGCCCACCGGTCAGGCGCCATACCAGCCAGCTATCGACCGTCCCGAATGCCAGACGGCCGGCAGCGGCCAGATCTCTCGCGTGGGGAACGTGCTCGAGGATCCATGCAATTTTGCTGGCGGAAAAGTAGGCATCGATCAACAGGCCGGTATGCTGTTGAATCAGCGTTTCGTGGCCTTGCGACTTGAGCTGCTGACAGAAAGCGGCGGTCCGGCGATCCTGCCAGACGATCGCATTGTAGAGGGGCCGGCCGGTTTCGCGATCCCAGACGATAGTGGTTTCGCGTTGGTTGGTGATGCCGATGGCGGCTACGTCTTTTGCCAGCACGTGGGCTTCGGACAGTGCCTGCAGGGCAACGGCAATTTGAGTTTCAGCGATTTCTCCGGGATCGTGTTCGACCCATCCTGCCTGCGGAAAGATTTGCCTGAACTCACGCTGAGCCACCGACACAACGGCGCCATGATCGTTAAACAAGAGGGCACGGGAGCTGGTCGTGCCTTGGTCAAGAGCGAGAATATAACGCAAAAGGCGCCTCCTCGGCGGCACTTCTTTAGGAGGGCTTTGCGCCCTCGCCTCTGTTACTCGGTGGCCTCGAGGGTAAAACTTTTCTGCTTCCCGCTACTCGAGCTGCCGCAAGAATTTTCGAATCCCAAAATCGTAAACCGCCGCGCCTATCAATCCTCCTAACAGTGGCGCAAACACCGGCACCCACCACACTCGATCACCGTCAGTCAGTCCGTTGTTTTTAAATCCCGCCACGGCAGTGAACAGTCGTGGCCCAAAATCGCGCGCTGGATTAATCGCATATCCATGCATGCCGCCGAAGCTCATCCCAATGGCGACAACCACGAGCCCGATCATCAACGGCGCAAGATTGGCGCCGGGAGGAACGTTCAACTCGTCGGTGATAGCCAGCACCATCAGCAATAGAAGCGCGGTGCCGATGACCTGATCCAAGAAACCGGCTTGCGGCCACGCTGGAAACGCAGGGAACGTAGTGAACACGCCCGCAGTTTTTTCCAGTTGAGGATCGAACTGGTGAAACGCCGGAAGATAGTTCTTATACACGAGCGCTGCGGCGAGGAACGCTCCGGCGGTCTGCGCGATCGAATAGGGGATGACCTTGCTCCAGGGAAATCGGCGGAAGACGGCGAGCGTCAAAGTTACTGCCGGGTTGAGATGACCACCAGAAACTTTGCCGGCAACGTAAATTCCCATGGTCACCGCCAGGCCCCAACCTAGAGTGATGTTGGTGTAACCTCCGTGGGCGGGCCCGGACGCCGAGGGAAACAAAGCGACCATGGCCACGACTCCCGAGCCAAAAAGAATCAAAACGAAGGTTCCGAGAAACTCGGCAATCAGCTCGGCGGCCAATGTGGGCTTGCGGTTCATGCGTGCTCCTGGATTCGAGTCGCTGCTCGACCGCGAGTAGTCTAGCAAGGATTTCGGCCAGCGCCTGCGTCTTTCGGTTTGCACAGGATTCTCCGCGACAATACAGCCATCCCGCTGGTTACCGGAAATATTACTCGCGCCCGATTTTCCCTTGACAGTAGCGGCGCGACCTGTAAGATAGAGGAATATTTATTCATATATATGCATACTTATTCATCATGAATAAAGCACTTCGCCACAGAGCGGTTTTAGAAGCGGTACGGCAAGGGCCCATTGCCAATCAGGAAGACTTGCAGCGGGCTTTGCGCAAGCGTGGATTCAAGGTAGGGCAGGCAACGCTGTCGCGGGACATCCACGAGCTGAACCTGAGCAAAACGGCACACGGGTACACCCTGCCACAAGGTGAGAGCGCAGGCCTGACACTTCCTCCGGTGCAACGGCTGGTTCGCGAGTTCGTGCTGGATATTCGTCCGGCGCAGAACCTGCTGGTGGTGAAAACGATCATCGGCAGCGCGCAGCCGGTGGCGGCCGCGCTGGACGAGCAGGAGTGGGAGGAAGTTGTGGGGACAATCGCTGGAGATGATGCGATCCTGATCGTTTGTCCCGACAAGGAAGCGGCCAAAAAAGTTGCGGTGCGGATCGAGGAGATGCTGGGCTGATGAATGCCAAACTCAAAAGCGCGGTGCTGGGGGCCAGCGGCTATTCCGGGCTGGAGCTGGCGCGCATCCTCGAGCGCCATCCGGGTCTGGAGAAGCCCGTACTTTTGCGGCGTGATGGAAGCAGTGACGGCGCGAAAGACCTGGCTGAAATATTCCCCGAGTTGTCCGGCAATGGCGGCTATCCGCTGCAGAAGCTTTCGTGGCCTGAATTGAAAAGCCAGGGCGTGGAGTTGCTCTTTCTGGCCACGCCGCACGAAACGTCGCGCTCTCTGGTACCGGAAGCAATTGCTCAAGGCCTGCGTGTAATCGATCTTAGCGGGGCGTGGCGGCTGAAACAGGCGCAGCACCGCGCGATTTATTCGTTCGAAGATGCCGATGCTCTCTCGGCTGCGGAATTAACCGAGAAAGCGGTTTACGGCTTGCCGGAGTTGAACGGCGACCGCATTGCAGCGGCCCAACTCGTGGCCAATCCAGGCTGCTATGCGACTTCGGTGATCCTGGCGCTGGCCCCGCTGCTGCAAGCCGGTCTTATCGATCGCGGTCACGGAATTATTTCTGATTCGAAGTCCGGAGTCTCGGGAGCGGGCAAGGCGCCGACGGCTCGCACCCATTTTGTTTCGGTGGCCGACAATCTCTCGGCCTATTCGGTATTCAGTCACCGGCATCTCGGGGAGATGGTGGAGCAACTGGGGCTGGAAGATTCCGAGCTCACGTTTACTCCGCACCTGCTGCCCATCCCGCGCGGGATTTTATCGACCATCTATGCGCGGCTGAAAGGACCGATGAAGCCGAGGGAAATTGAATCGTGCCTGCGTGATTTTTATTCCGGCAAGCATTGGGTGCGAGTGTTTGCCGCGCCCAGGCTGCCGGAAGTGCAGTTTTCTCTGCATACAAATCATTGCGATCTCGGCTTGTGTCTGGCCGAAGACGGCCAGCGGCTGATTCTGATTTCGTGCGTCGATAATCTTTTGAAAGGCGCGGCCGGACAGGCGGTGCAGAACATGAATCTGATGTATGGCTGGAATGAGCGGGAGGGTTTGCAGTGACCATCGTAGTGAAGATTGGGGGAAAGGCGATTGAAGATCCGGTTCTCCTGCGCAAGTGTGCGCGTTCGATTGCCGAACTGGCGCAGGACGGGCATCACGTCGCGGTGGTACACGGCGGCGGCAGCGCGTTGACTCGAATGCTGGAGCGTCTCGGGAAGAAGAGCGAGTTCGTAAACGGCCTGCGCGTCAGCGACGCCGAGACGCGGGATACAGCTCTCATGGTGCTCGGCGGGATCATCAACAAGAAATTGGTCGCCGCGATTCAGCAAGCGGGCATGCCGGCAATTGGCTTTTGCGGTGGCGATGGCATGACATTTCGCGCGCGAAAGAAATATGTGCGCGGCCGCGACCTCGGCTTTGTAGGCGAAATCTGTTTTGCGGACCCGTGCTGGATTGAGGCTTTATGGCAGCGGGGCGGGATTCCGGTACTGGCTTCGCTGGCCCTGGGCGCCGACGGCGAATATTACAACGTGAACGCCGATGAAATGGCGGCATCCTGCGCCGCTGCTTGCCACGCTAATACTCTAATTTTTCTAACCGATGTCGCCGGCGTGAAAGACGCGGCGGGTAGCGTGATGCCGTGGCTGAGCACGAAACAGGCCGCCGAACTCGCTGCCGGGTCAATCATCAGCGGCGGCATGTTGCCCAAGCTGCAAGCCTGTGGCAATGCTCTGAAACAAGGCGTGGGACGAGTAAGAATTCTGCCCGCAAACGAAGCCGAAGTTTTGCCGCAATTTTATTTAACCAAGCTATCGTGCGGCACGGAGGTTACGGTTTCATGAGTCCATCAGCCGTTCCACGTTCCAAAGCTGCGGGCTACAAATCACAGGCCGCGGGTACGCATCTCGAAACAAAGGAGTCCACCTTGAATAGTCATGTGCAAAGCAGCCTGACCTCAGCGCCGCAGAGGGCGCCGCGGGTTTTCTGGTGTCCCGACCTGATTTCGACGCGCGATCTCGGTCCCGCGGGAGTGAATGCGGTCTTGGATCTCGCTGCCATCATGAAGTCGCGCCCCGCGGATTTTCAGCGGGCCCTCGTCGGTCGGCAGATCGTAATGTTTTTCGAAAAGCCCTCGTTGCGCACTCGCCTGACGTTTGAGGCCGGCATGGTAAGCCTGGGCGGCACGGCAATGTTTGTCGACCAGACGCACGAACGGCTCGACGCGCGTGAAAAACTGAGCGATGTAGCGCACAACCTCGAACGCTGGGTAGATTTGATTGTGCTGCGCACCTACTCGCAGGAAACGATTACGGGAATGGCTGAGCACGCTCGGGTCCCGGTCATCAATGCGCTCAGCGATCTGGAGCATCCATGCCAGGCGCTGGCCGATTACCTTACGCTGATCGAGCGCTTCGGCGATGTTACGGACCGCACCCTCGCCTTTGTCGGTGATGGCAACAATGTGGCGCATTCGCTGATCCTTACCTGCGCTTGCCTGGGATCGAAAATCCGCGTGGCGACGCCGAAGGGTTACGCGCCGAATGCGCAGATCCTGGCTGACGCGCGTGAAATTGCGAAGGAGACCGGCGCCGAAATTCAGTTGATGACCGATCCTCACGAGGCGGTTGCCGGAGCCGACGCGGTTTATACCGATGCCTGGGCGAGTATGGGCCAGGAGCGCGAAGCGGAGAAGCGGGCAAAGATTTTCGCGCCCTATCAGGTAAATTCCGCACTCATGGCGGAAGCTGCGCCCCATGCCGTGTTCATGCACTGTCTGCCGGCGCACCGCGGACTGGAAGTGACGGACGCCGTGATCGACTCAGTTCAGTCGGTCGTATTCGATCAAGCGGAGAACCGCTTGCACGCGCAAAAAGCGATACTTTATTTACTCATGGGGGGTGGTGACCGCCTGCCCGCAAGGAGTGCTCATGCCTGAAAAAATTGTGCTTGCATATTCCGGAGGACTCGACACCTCCATCATTATTCCGTGGCTGAAAGAGAACTACGCGTACAACGTCATCGCCATGGTCGGCGATGTGGGCCAGGGCGACGACATCGAAGCCGTCGTCGAGAAGGCCTACGCCACGGGCGCGAGCAAAGTAGTGGTAGAGGATCTGCGCGAAGAGTTCCTTACGGGATACGTCTTCCCGGCGCTGCGCGCGGGTGCGGTGTACGAGCACAAATACTTGCTGGGCACGTCACTGGCGCGTCCTGTGATCGCAAAACATCAAGTCGAGGTTGCCTTGCGCGAGGGCGCGACCGCCGTGGCGCACGGCTGCACCGGCAAGGGCAACGATCAGGTGCGCTTTGAATTGACGTATCAGGCGCTCGCGCCGGAACTGAAAGTAATTGCCCCGTGGCGGGAGTGGACGCTCAAGTCGCGGGAAGACTGCCTCGATTACGCCGAACAGCACGGAATTCCGGTCACTGCCAGCCGCGAGAAAATCCACAGCCGCGACCGTAATCTGTGGCACCTGAGCCATGAAGGCGGAGAGCTGGAAGATGCAGGCAATGCCCCGCTGCCGACGACCTGGCAGATGACGCGCTCGCCGCAAGAAGCTCCGGACAAAGATGAACAGGTGACCATCGGCTTCGAGCAAGGCACTCCGATGTCGGTTAACGGTATGAAGCTTGATCCCGTCTCGCTCGTCGAACTGCTGAACGAGATCGGCGCGCGCAATGCGATCGGCCGCGTCGATCTGGTCGAGAACCGTTTCGTCGGAATTAAATCCCGCGGCTGTTACGAAACGCCCGGTGGAACTTTGCTGATCGCCGCCCATCGCGAGCTTGAGGCGCTGTGTCTGGAGCGGGAAGTCTCGCACTTCAAGCAGCACGTCGCCCTGAAGTATGCGGAACTGGTTTACTTCGGCCTATGGTTCACGCCGCTGCGCGAAGCGCTCGATGCTTTTGTCGCCAGCACGCAAGCCGAGATGGCGGGAAGCATCACGCTGTCGTTGTACAAGGGGAACGTTTCGGTGGTGAGCCGGCAATCCGAGCATTCGCTCTACCGCACCGATCTCTCGTCCTTCACTATGGACGACAGCTACGATCAGAAGGATGCCGAGGGATTCATTCGAATTCTCGGCCTGCCCTCGCGCACGCGGGCCCGGACCCGGCTGGAGGTGACTCGATGAAGATGTGGTCGGGCCGGTTCCGGCAGGCGCCGGATCCGCAATTTGAACAGTGGCAACGATCGTTCGATTTCGACCGCCGTCTGCTGGATTACGAACTTGCGGCCAGTGCGGCGCATGCCCGCGCTTTGAAGAATGCCGGCGTTCTTTCTTCCGACGAACTCATCGGCATACTTCAGGCTCTGCAACAGATCGGGGAAATCGCTGCCGAGTCCAAAGCTCCGGTGCAAGACGGCGAAGCCGAGGACGTGCATCATTTCGTCGAAAAGCAGTTGGTCGCGCGGATCGGCGACCTTGGATATAAGCTGCACAGCGGCCGCAGCCGTAACGAGCAAATCGCAACCGATCTGCGCCTTTACGTGCGCGCTGCCATCGACGAATTGCAAAAGCAACTGGCGGAAGTGTGCTGCGCTTTCATTGACCGCGCCGAAAAAGCCGGGACAGCGGCCATGCCGGCCTACACACATTTGCAGCACGCTGAGCCTGTGTTGGTCGCACATTGGCTATTGGCGTATGTCGAAATGTTTTTGCGCGATGCCAGCCGACTGGCGGATTGCCGCAAGCGCTTGAACGTTTGTCCGCTGGGCTCGGGCGCGGTGGCCGGAGCAACTTTGCCGCTCGATCGTGCCTTCATGGCAAGCGAACTCGAGTTCGATGCGCCCACTTCAAACAGTATCGATGCCACCAGCGATCGCGATTTCGCTCTCGAATTCGTGAACACGCTTTCAATATTGAGCGTGCATCTGAGCCGCTGGGCGGAAGAGATGATTATTTTTTCCTCGCAGGAATTCGGCTTCGTTCATTTACCAGAGGCCTATTCGACTGGCAGTAGCGCGATGCCGCAAAAGAAAAATCCCGATCTTCTCGAACTGGTGCGAGGCAAGACGGGCCGCATGATCGGCAATATAACGTCCCTGATGATCACCTTAAAGGGCTTGCCCCTGGCTTACAACAAAGACCTGCAAGAAACGCAGCAGCCTCTTTTCGATGCTGCCGATACTGCGCTGGGATTATTGCCGCTAATTGCGGGATTCATGGCCGCAGTCAAGTTCGATCATGAACGCATGAGCGAAGCAGCGCAATCAGGATTCATGAATGCGTGGGCGGCGGCCACTTATCTGGTCCATCGCGGAGTTCCGTCTCGTATCGCCCACGAGCAAATCGGAAAGGCCGTCAAGCTCTGCCTGGAAAAGAATTGCGAGCTTGGAGATCTAACGCTCGATGAGCTGCGCGCCTTGAGTCCCGCATTCGATCGCGGTTTCTACGATTGTCTCAAGCCCGCATCAGTTCTCGCCATCCACGATGTAGTTGGCGGCACAGCTCCGAACCGGGTGTTCGATGGAATTCGTTCGGCCCGCCAAAAAATCGAAACTCTGCGTGAGGAGGTTCAATTTCATGCGCACGCGTAAAGCTATTTTGCCGGACGCCGAGCACATTCACGGACTGATCTCTCGTTATTCCACGGACGGGACGCTGCTTCCGCGCACGCTGGCCGAGATCTGCGAGAACGTGCGCGACTTCGTAGTCCTCGAAAACGAAGGCTGCATCATCGGGTGCGGCGCGCTCCATCTTTATGGCACGCATCTGGCGGAGATTCGTTCGATTACGGTGGGGCGCGAAGCGCAGGGCAACGGTGGCGGCAGCCGCTTGATGAAGGCTTTAATGGCCGAAGCCAAGCGTCATCGCGTGGATTGCATTTGCCTGTTCACCCGCGCTCCGGAGTTTTTTGCGCGGCAGGGATTTGCGATCGCGCGGCGCGAAGATCTTCCCGACAAGATCTATAAAGACTGCCACGTTTGTCCCAGGTTTCACCAATGCGATGAAGTGGCCATGGTGCGGGGAAAGCTTCCCACATTCGCCATTCTGCCCGAGCCCGCGAACTGGCTGGTTAAGCTGCAAGCTGCCAGCAACGCGTACTGAAGCGCGCGCAAATAAGAATCCCCATTTCTCCGAAACTCGAGCGAGAGATGGGGATTGATTCTTCCGGCTTATTTTCTGCTACGGCACCACTCCAAACGCCACATTGCTGTTAAGCGTCGCAGTTGGCGTTACCACCTTGACTTTACCTGTCGTTGCGCCGGCAGGCACGGTGGTGGTGATCTCGGTATCCGACAGCACCGTGAAAGTTGCCGGGATTCCGTTAAACGTCACACTGGTAGTCCCGGTCAAGTTGTAACCGAGAATGATCACGTTCGATGCGACCTTGCCGGAAGTCGGCGCAGTCGCCACAAACGGACCCAGTCCCATCGACAGGCTGTAAACTACACCGTTCCCCTGGGTTCCACCCTCGCCGGTCAGCCCGTAGAAGGTGCCGCTGGCGGCCTGCAGCAGGCTCCCGGTGGGCCGGACCCCATCCAGGCAAAATTCCTGCGAACAGAAGTTGTACAGAGTGGTAAATGTGCCTGCCGGAGTAATCTGAAAAAGTGTTCCGGACATATTTGCGCCCGCCCACTCGGTGGTGCCGTAGAAGTTTCCGTCCGTGCCAAGTGTCAACGCGCAGCAGGGGTTGCCGCCGTCGGTTCCGGTGAACTTATGAAGATTCTTGAACGATCCGCCCAAGCTGATTTTGAAAATCGTTCCGCAAGCCAGGTCCTGCCCATCCTGGCAGAACGTGCCGCTCTTCCCGCCGGCATACGTAACTCCATAGAGTTCTCCATTGAGCTGGACCAGCGATCCGGCTGGATTTGCGCCGTCCTCGCCGTTAAAGTTATGCAGAGTCGTCAGGATGCCCGACGGAGTGAGCCTGAACACCGTGCCATCGTTGTTGGCTCCTCCGCTACCGGCTACTCCGTAGAAGTTGCCGTCGCTGGCCTGCACCAGCGCGCCGGGATATATGCCGCTGGGGCAGGTGGAAGAGCACGAAAAGCTGTAGATCGTGGTCAGTGTGCCTCCCAGCGTGACTTTGTACACAGTTGACCCAGTCGTTCCGTACAGCTCTCCGTTCCCGGCCTGGATTATAGCGGCCCCGGGTTCTGCTCCGTCGTCGCAGGTGGTTACGCAAAAGCTGTAAAGGTTGGTTTCGGCACCAGCGGTCGTCATCTTGAACAGATTGCCTTCCAAGGCGGTTCCACCCTGCTGTGTGGTTCCATAGAAATAAGCGTTGCTGGCTAGAAGCAGGGGAGCGGTCGGAAAATTTCCGTCAGGACAACTGCCGAAGCCAAAATTACAAATTGTGGCCAATGTACCGCTCGCGGTCACGTTGTATACGCTTCCCTCGTCCCCGATTTCGCCTCCTGGATTCGTGCCGTAGAAAGTTCCGTCGGGGGCTTGCACCAACCCGGAATAGGCCGCGTAGCCGGGAAAATTTGCGATAGTAGTTACGGTTTGCGCCTGAGATACGACCGCCGCTGCCGCAGAGAGCGCCAGCGCCAGAATAAGCACCGTTGAGAATCGATTGGCTTTCATATTGCCTCCCAGTTCTTTGGGTAGAACTGTGTTAAGTGGACTTTTTGTTTCCGGCATCGCGTTGAACCTCGCAGTGCCGTCGGACTCGGCCATTCCAGCTTCGTTCCTACCTACATAGCGCCATAACGGGGCCCGCAAAATTCCGCTGGTGCGCAGCGAAGATGAGTCTCCCAACCAGTTTCAAACAAACGACGGAGTCTCAAAGGGGAGGGGAAAACGCGTCTGATTATCGTAAAGGCGGGAAATGCTGTCAATAGGGTATTTCCCAGTCAGCATTGGGGTAAGACTTTGGGGACTACAGCGGAACGACCCCGGCGAGCGGTCGCCCGCCGGGTGCCAGTACTAAGCCGGAACTTCCACGGAGATGAGCTCCGGGGCACATCTGGAATTCTGGATCGACTTCACGGCATCTTCGGCGGTGAATCTTCCCATCATCAACGCAAGTTTGCGGTTGGTGGTCATCTGAAAGGGAAGGCGGTCGATCCGCAGAACGTATTCCGAGGCTCGCGTACCGGTACGGTTTACTTTTACCAAGAACTTTGTATTTTTCATGGTTGATCCCTTCGAGAGTTAGACGTCGTAACCGACGACTACTTAGGCTGCCAAGTAGGCCAACAGGTATGAATCATTGGGGGACGAAACTAAAACACGCGCTTGCGAGGTCGCAGGATTTTCGGCGACGTTTAAACACGTCGGAAAACCAGAAGTGATGAAATATTTCCCCCAGCTATAATACTATGCCGGTCCGAAGCCCTTGTCAATCGCGGAATCTCAGCGAACCGAATGCAGCAATCAGCGCAGGATCATTGCTGCAAAATCTGCCCGGCTTGCGGATGCACGGTCTCGTCTTTGATGTTGCTATCTTCCCAGCCGCCACCAAGCGCTTTCACCAGATAGACCGAACTCACCATCTGTTGGCCGAGTAACTGGGTCTCCAGGCGTTGGCTGTTGAGCAAAGTTGTTTGCGCGGTAATTACATCCAGATAACTGGTGACGCCTCCCACATATCGATTGTTCGCAATCTCCAGGGCGCGGCGCGCATCCTCGACCGCAGCAGTCTGCGTCAATAGCGCTTGCGAAAGCGTGCTCAAGTTGCTGATTCCATCTTCCACCTGCTGAAACGCCGTAAGCACCGCCTGGCGATAATTCGCCACGGATTGATCGTAGGCCGCGCGCGCCGCCGCGAGATTCGCGCGGTTTCGGCCGCCCTGAAGAATAGGTTCCAGCGCGTCCGCGCCCAGCGACCAGAACAAGCTGGGAGCATTGAGCAGATTCGAAACTTGAGTACTCTGCCATCCCCCAGATCCGCTGAGCGTGATGTGCGGATAGAAAGCGGAGCGCGCCACTCCGACCTCTGCGTTCTCGTAAGCCATGGTGCGTTCCGCAGTGGCAATATCGGGCCGGCGCTCCAATACATCGGAGGGCACACCAAGCGGCACCGGCGGCGGCGTGGCTTTTAGCGGGACCACGGGCACATTCACGGTTGGCGCCGGTTGCCCCAGCAGCACGGCAATCGCGTGTTCATACTGCGCGCGCGTCTGCTGCACCAGCGCAAGCTGCGATAAGGTCGAATCCAGAAGAGCTGCTTGTTGCGCAACTTCGAGGCCGCTCGCGATGCCGCCGCTGTGGCGGTTGTTCACCAAGTCGAGTCCCTTGCGCTGGTAACCCACGGACTCCCGCACCACCTGCGCTTCGGCATCGAGTTCACGCAGCGTAAAGTAATCGGCGGCCAGTTCGGCGGTAAGCACCAGTTGCACGTTCTGAAGATCGGCGGCGCTCGATTGCAGAGATGCGTTGGCCGCTGCCACATTGTTCCGCACCCGTCCGAAAAGATCGACCTCATAACTCAGGTTGAACGGAACCGTATACACACTCTGGGTGTAAGGCGGGATAACTTCGGGTACTCCGTTGACGATAGGCACAACTTCGCCATTCAACGGACGGTTGCCGGAGCCACGCTCGCGCACCGCGCCGGGATCGGTCGAAAGCTGCGGAAAAAAATCCGCCGTGGCGACGCGCGCCAAAGAACGCGCTTGATCTAGCCGGTCGCGTGCAGCCACCAGAGACTGATTCGCCTGCAGCAATTGCTGCTCGTAGGTGTTGAGCTCGGAATCATTAAAGACTTGCCACCATGCGCCCTTGGGAATCGAGTCCTTGGGCGCAGCCTGCTGCCACGGAGGTTGTGTTTTCCATGCGTCCGGCGCGGGGGCTGGAGCCGCAGGCCGGCTGTAACGCGGCCCGACCGTACATCCAGCGGCGAAAACGAGCAGCCCAAGAGCAGCCGAGATTACAGCTTGTTTCACGATCCGCTGCCTTTCTGCTGGCTTGGTTGTTGCTGTGTCCCATTCTGTGGACTCTGATTTTGCGGCTGCGCTACGTTTACCTGCTGGCCATTTTCCAGCGAATCCCCCGGATTGATCACGATTTGGTCGCTGGGCGAAACTCCGCCCAGCACTTCCAACGTCGTGCCATAATCGCGCCCAATACTGATCTGCCGCAATTGAATTTTATTGTCGGGACCAACCACGGCAACCTGCGCTCCCTGCGCACGAAACAGCATCGCGTTCACCGGCACCGTAACTTTGTCCACGCCATAGCCGACGGCGAAGTTAACTTCGCCGAGCGAACCCGGCAACAAACGCCCATCTGGATTGGGAACGTCGACTTCGGTCAACAAAGTTCGCGTCGATTGATCGATCGCATCCGCGGTTCGAGCTACCTTGGCGGAAAATTTCTGGCCCGGAAGCTCCTGCAACGTGATGTAAGCTTTTGCCCCAACCTTGATATAAGGCGCGTAGAGTTGTGGAACATTGGTGTAAACGCGCAAGGGATCGATCTTGGCCAGATCAAACAACTCGCGCCCGTTGGCTTGCGCGCCCGCGTTAATGAGCGCCCCGGGATCGACATTGCGGCGGGTGAGCACGCCGGAGAATGGCGCATAGACTTCTTTGAAACCCTCAAGCTGCTCCAGCCGGCGCACGTTCGCATCGGCGGCGGCCAGATTGGCCTGCGCCTGTTTATATCCGCTAGTCTGCTGATCGGCTTCCTGCGCCGAGACCGAATCTGTCTTGCGCAAGTTTTCCCAACGATCTGCGCTGATTTTGGCTAGCTCCAACTGCGCTACGATTTGCTGCCGAGCCGCCTTACTCTGATTCAGTTCCTGATCGACTTCTGGCGTATCGATCTTCGCCAGTAAGTCGCCCTCCTTTACCCGGCTCCCAATGTCCTTGTACCACTTCACCAGATAACCACTGGTGCGGGCATAAATCGGAGACTCTTCATAGGCGAGCAAAGAACCAGGCAGCACCA
This sequence comes from uncultured Acidobacteriaceae bacterium, assembly GCA_963710965.1. Classification (GTDB taxonomy): domain Bacteria; phylum Acidobacteriota; class Terriglobia; order Terriglobales; family Acidobacteriaceae; genus Sulfotelmatobacter. The sequence continues at coordinate 21,502 of CAVQCP010000015.1, forward strand.
GATCCTCATCGGGCTTTTCCATCTGCGGATGGACTACAGCGACCGTCGGGATCGTCTCGCGCTCCGTCTCCTTGGCCAAAGCGCGGTCATGGCTCACGTGATCGAGCAAGGTCAGCGCGCCTGCGATGATCAGAATGAGCAGGGCGATCGCCACAATGGTCAAGGCTTTGCGCGGCGGCGCAGGCGGAAGCTCCGGCGGCCTCTGAATTTGCGGAGGCTGGTGCTTGGACCTTTTCTGGATCTCTTCAATCTCTTCGTCGCGCTGCGCTTGAGCGCTATGCGCATGCTGCTCTTCGTGGGCAGGATCGACCGTCGCCGTTTTCAAATCCTTGTCTTCACTCATGCCTGACTCCGATTCCTAAAAAGCTACATACCAGTTACGCTTGCTGCTGCCGTGCCCGCCGCGCTTCGCGCCGGCTATGGAAGATGGCGAACACGCTGGGCACAAAAAACAAAGTTGCCACGGTGGCGAAAAGCAGTCCACCAATCACCGCCCGGCCCAGCGGCGCGTTCTGCTCGCCGCCTTCGCCCAGTCCCAGCGCCATGGGTACCATACCGATGATCATCGCCAGCGCGGTCATGATGACGGGCCGCATGCGCGTGTATCCCGCCGCAACTGCCGCTTGCACCGCGGGAACCCCTTCGTCCATCTGCTCCCGCGCAAAACTGACCATCAGAATGGAGTTGGCCGTGGCCACGCCCATGCACATGACCGCGCCCGTCAGCGACGGCACATTGAGCGTGGTGTGCGTCAGCAGAAGAAACCAGCAAATCCCGGCCAGCGCCCCCGGCAGCGCAGTAACAATGATAAAAGGATCGAGCCACGACTGGAAGTTAATCACGATTAACAGGTAGACCAGCAGGATGGCTCCCACCAGTCCCACCCCCAGCCCGATAAAAGATGAACGCATAGTCACGACCTGACCGCGCGTCACAATCTGAGTGCCGCGCGGAAGTTTACCGTCAAACTCTTTCAGCACTTTGTTGGTGTCGGCGAAAACCGCGCCCAGATCGCGATCCTGCGTGCTGGCGTAAACGTCGATGACCGGCGCCACATTGTAATGACTGACGGTGGCTGGCCGCGCCACCGGATACACCTGCACCAGATTGCTGAGCAGTTGATTGCCGCGCTGCGAGGCAACCGGAATCGACATCAGATCCTGCATACTCGTCATACGGTATTGTGGCGACTGCACCGCAACCTGGTAAGTAACTTCGTTGTGCGGATTGAGCCAGAAGTTGGGCGTAGTCTGGAAGCTGCCGCTCAAGGAGACCAGCACGCTCTGCGCCACGTCCCGCGCGGTGAGCCCAACCTGCGTGACGCGCGTCCGATCGATATCCATATGCAGCGTGGGCTCCGATAGTAACTGCTGCACGTGCACATCGGCCGCACCCGGAATATGGCGCATCTTGTTCGCAATCTGCTGCGCGATCGCGTAATTGCTCCCCATGTCGTTGCCGACAACCTGGATGTCGATAGGCGCAGGCAAGCCAAAGTTCAGAATCTGGGTCACGATGTCAGCCGGCTGGAAGAAAAATTCCACGCCCGGAAAACGCCGTGGCAACACCTCCCGCAAGTGCCGGATCAAACGCGCGGTGGGCTGGTGATGCTCAGGATCAAGAGCGATCAGGATCTCGGCGTCGCTGGTTCCAATGGTTCCATTCGAGCTATAGGATTGATTGATGCCGGAGTTAGGCAGCCCGATGTTGTCGAGCACCGTCTGCAATTCACCTTGCGGGATTTCCTGATGAAGGGCCGCTTCCACCTGGTCGCAAAGCTTGGCTGTCTCCTCAACGCGCAATCCCGGGCGCGCCCGCACGTGCAGCCGCAGAAGGCCAGCATCCACTTGGGGGAAGAAATCCTGCCCCAGGAAAAAGAAAAGCCCGAGCGACAACACGCAAAATGCCAGGAAGCACAACATGAAGGCGACACGATGCTGCAATGTGGTCTCAAGCAACTGCTCGTAGCCGCGCCGAAAATCTTCGAACTTGCGCTCGAACCCGCGCTGGAAGCGGCCAATCACAGACTTCGGCGCCTCGGCGCGATGTTCATGGCCGCGCATGATGAACATCACCAGCGTAGGAATCAGGGTGCGAGAAAGCAAATAGCTGGCCAGCATGGCGAAGCTGACGGCTTCCGCGAGGGGTACAAACAAGAACTTTGCTACTCCGGCCAGAAAGAACATGGGCACGAACACGATGCAGATGCTGAGCGTCGACACGAAGGCCGGCACCGCGATCTGTTGCGCGCCGTCAAGAATGGCCTGCCGCATCTCCTTGCCCATGGCGAGATTTCGCTCGATGTTCTCAATTTCCACCGTGGCGTCATCGACCAGGATGCCGACCGCCAGCGCTAATCCCCCCAGCGTCATGATGTTGATAGTTTCGCCAATCGCGCCCAGAACAATGATGGAAACGAAGACCGACAGCGGGATAGAAATCAGAATGACGATCGTCGGCCGCCAGTCGCCCAGAAAGATCAAAATCATCACCGCCGTAAGCGCCGCCGCGATCAACCCCTCGCGGATCACGCCATTGATCGAAGCCCGCACAAAGAGCGACTGATCAAACAGAGCTGTAATCTTCAGTTCCGGCGGCAAGGCTTGTGCCGCTTGCTTAATAATGTTCTTGACTCCCGCGACGATCTGTAGCGTGGACGCGTTGCCGTTCTTGTAGATCGACATCAGCGCGCCGCGGTTGCCATCCTGGCGCACAATGTTGGTCTGCGGTGCAAAACCGTCGCGGATGTGGGCGACGTCGCGCATATAGATCGTCGCGCCGTTCGAGGTCCGGACCGGCAGATCGTTCAACTCCGGGATCGTCTGCGGCGTCCCGTTCATCTCCACGTCGTATTCCAACTGCCCCAGCTTCACCGTACCCGTGGGCAGGATGATGTTCTGCGCATTCACGGCGTTGACAATGTCGTTGGGTCCAAGACCATACTCCTGGAGCTTGGTCAGGTCCAGATCGACTTGAATCTGACGAATCTTGCCGCCATACGGATAAGGAGTCGCGGCCCCCTGCACGGTAGCCAGATAATTGCGAAGGAAATTCTGCCCCAGATCGAAAAGTTGTTGTTCGGGCAGAGTCTTGCTGCTCAAACCGAGTTGGATTATTGGCGTAGTAGATGCGCTATACGAGATAATCAGCGGCGGCGTAGTACCCGGAGGCAGTCCGCGCACCGTGGTTTGCGCGATGGCGGTGATCTGCGCGATGGCCCCTTGCAGGTTCGTTCCCGGCCGGAAGAATACTTTGATTACCCCCAGGCCGTACACCGACTGCGATTCCATGTGCTCGATGTCGTTGACGGTGGTAGTAATGCCACGCTCGGAGTTTGCCACGATCCGGTTGGCCATATCGTCTGGCGACATGCCGGTATAGAACCACACCACCGAAACCACTGGAATATTAATGTCGGGGAAAATATCGATGGGCGTGCGAAAAACCGTGACCACAAACATGATCACGATGACAATCGCCATCACGACGAATGTATAAGGACGCCTGAGCGCTAACGCTACAATCCACATCGATTAAGCACCGCTCCAAGATTCACAACAAAACAGGAATTACGACGAACCAATCCAAGATTATCGTTACCACCAGAATTCCACAGACCAAAACTTAGATTCGATACTATACGTATTGGATTCTAAAGCAGATTGGATTATAAATGGTAACGTGAGGGCTATGCACGGAAGGGCCGAGGTTGCGGTACGACCCAGCGCAAAAACCAAGAAGCGGCCACCGGGTCGCCCGCGCAGTGAATCAGCCCGGCTGGCGATTCTGCGCAGCACTTTGCAGCTTCTCGGCAAGAACGGTTTTTCTGAACTTACCATCGAGGACATTGCCGCCCATGCCGACGTGGGCAAAGCAACGGTCTATCGCTGGTGGCCCAACAAAGGCGCGCTCATTGCCGATGCCTTCGCCAGCAGCACGATGGCGAAACTTCGCTTTCCCGATCACGGCTCAGTCCGCACCGACATGAGCCAGCAGATGCGCCAACTGGTCAAGGTCTTTCGCAGCCCGCGCGGACGCATTGTCGCCGCCATTCTTGCCGGCGGCCAGAGCGACCCGGAACTGATCGCCGCCTTCCGCGAGCGTTTTCTCCGGCCCCGCCGCCAGGAAGCCTACGCTACGCTACGCCGTGGCATTATCCGCGGCGAATTGCGCAAGCACGCCGATCTGGACCTTATTCTCGATTCCCTCTACGGCCCGATTTACATGCGCTTCCTTATCCGCCACGATGAGCTGACATCCAGTTTTGTAGACCGGCTTTGCGATCTTGTCCTAAGCGGTGCCAGCCCTAACCACAAACTGCCCCGAAAGAAGCAAGCACCTCTGCAGTAATCCGCCCCAGAGAACGATCTCACCATAAAACTGTCAGGAACTTATTCCCAGCAGGCAACGTAACCTGAGTGGGGGTCGTTCCAAGTAGTAAAATGGCTCCCCATCTCAGAGACAGAACGGAAGTCTGGGTTTCAGGATGTTTTGAATTTGCTGCGTTTCAGCATCGCTTCGTGCACTCTCGAACGTGGAGGTAACCGTGGCACTCACCATCACCAATATTTCCAAGACCTACCCGAACGGCGTAAAGGCGCTAAAGAATCTTTCTCTCTCGATCGGCAACAGCATGTTTGGACTGGTCGGCCCTAACGGGGCGGGCAAGAGTTCGCTGATGCGCACCGTGGCAACGCTTCAGGATCCCGACTCCGGCTCCATCACCCTCGATGGAATCGACGTTCTCCGCCAGAAAGATGATATCCGCCGCATCCTGGGCTACCTGCCGCAAGAGTTTGGAGTGTATCCCAAGATTTCCGCGCTCGACATGCTGCATCATCTCGCCGTGATGAAGGGCATGAGTTCAGCATCCGAGCGCAAAGAAACCGTCGACGCACTTCTGCAACAAACCAATCTTTGGGACGTTCGCAAGAAAGCTCTTGCCACTTTCTCCGGTGGCATGAAGCAGCGTTTCGGAATTGCGCAGGCGCTGCTGGGAAATCCTCGACTCATTATTGTCGACGAGCCTACAGCCGGCCTCGATCCCGCCGAGCGCAATCGCTTTCTGAATCTTCTCTCCTCGCTCGGCAGCGATCGGACCGTGATTCTCTCGACCCACATTGTCGACGACGTGCGTCAACTCTGCCCCCGTATGGCCATTATTGCTGCGGGAGAGTTACTCCTGGAAGGCGCCCCCAGCCAGGCTTTAGCCGACCTTAACGGAAAAATCTGGTCCAAGGTGGTGGCCACCGACGATGAACTTCGTTCGATCGAAAGCCAGCTTCACGTGATCTCAACGCACCTGGTGGGAGGGAAGCACGAGGTTCGCGTCTACGCAGACACGTCTCCGGGGAATGGGTTCAACGCAGACGAGTCCGACCTTGAGGATGTTTATTTTCTCAATCTCTCGCAGCAGACGAAGTCGCAAGCCGGCGCCAAAGTGCTTCCGAACTAAAGCCTCGCCATCGAGGAGGATTTCAAATGGCACTCTTTTGGGAGTTCTTCACCTTCGAACTGAAGTTCCGTTTCAAGAGCATCTCAACCTACGTCTACTTTCTGATCTGGCTTGCCTTTTCTTTTCTGAGCGTCGCGTCGGAAAGTTTCGGCCCCATCGGCAATAGCAACGGCAAAATCCTCCTCAATGGGCCCTACTCGAACACTTACAATGACATCGGCGCGGCGATTTTCGGCATCATCATCATCGCCGCCATCTTCGGCACGTCAATCCTCCGCGACTTCCAGCGCGACACCTACCAGATGCTCTTCACACAGCCCATCTCGAAGTTCGCCTACCTTGGCGGGCGCTGGGCGGGCTCGTTCGTCACCACGGTCTTTGCCTTCTCGGGCATGCTCTTCGGCACTTATCTCGGTACCTTCGCACCCTGGGCGGACCACACCCGCATCGGCCCCAATCATCTTTGGACCTACCTCCAGCCCTTTTTCTCCATCCTCGTGGTGCAGATCTTCTTCATCGGCTCGGTGTTTTTCGCGGTTTCTGCCCTCACTCGGAAAATATTCATCGTCTACCTTCAGGGCGTCGCGCTATTCATGATTTACCTGATCGGCATCACGGTTTTTTTCACGACCCGTTCGCTGGAGCGCTTCTGGTCCGGAATTCTCGACCCCATCGGCATTATCCTCGCGGACGACATCGCCCGTTACTGGACGGTCATCGAGAAGAACACGCAACTGTTCTCATGGTCGGCAACCGCAGTGAATGGAATTTTCCTCTACAACCGTTTGCTCTGGCTTGGTGTCGGCGGGCTTTCCTTAATTGCCGTGTGGGCCCTGTTCCCAATGTCCGTGGAAGCCCTTACGGCTCGCTCGCAAGGCCGCCGCGCCGCCAAAGCCAAAGAGCAGGAACTCACGGAAGCCTTGCCGGTGCGCTCGGTGGTTGCGGCTCGCTTGCCCCAGGTTCATCAGAAATTCAGCTCCTCCACTACGTTTGCGCAATATCTTTCGCTCACCAGGCTGCGCACCCGCAACATTCTTCGCGATATACCATTCTGGGCGATGGTCGCGCTGCTCGTCGCTTTTGCCGTGAACAATGGATATTTTGCCGGCCACGTAGCCGAAATCAACGTCTGGCCTGTCACCTACCTGATGCTCCAGGCCGTGGAAGGCAGCGCCATACTTTTTCTTTTTATCGTTGCGGCACTCTATGCCGCGGAGCTGCTGTGGCGGGAACGCGATACCAATTTCAGCGGCATTCACGATGCGCTGCCCATGCGTGAATCCACCGACTGGTTCTCGCGTCTTACGGCCATCATTATTGTCGAGATTATTCTTCTCGCCGTCGCGATGCTGATGGGTATGTTCATGCAGACCATCCTCGGCTACCACCACTACGAGCCCCTGCAGTACCTGAAAGAACTCTACGTGGTGACTTTTCCGCAAGTCCTCATCTTCATTCTTCTCGCGCTTTTTGTTCAGACCATGGTGTCGAACAAGTTTGTGGGACACGCGATTGTCATCGGGCTCTTCGTCCTGATGCCCATCCTGTACAGCTTCGGACGGGAAAACACGCTTTACCTTATCGGCCAGACGCCGCAGTACACCTATTCGGACATGAATGGATACGGCTACTTCGTGCCCGCTCTGTTTTGGTCGATCACGTACTGGCTGGCGATCATGTGCGTTTTAGCGGTGGCTTCAGTCGCCTTTGCGCGCCGCGGCGCGGAAGATTCTTTATCCGCCCGCGCCCGCCAGGCCATGCGGCTTGCTCCTCGCCTCGGGCCAATTGCCGCACTCTTCGCCATCATCGCCATCATCGCCGGCTCCTGGTATTTCTACAACGCCCACGTGTTAAACGAATATCTGGATTCCAACGCTCGCCGCGACATTCAGGCGGACTACGAACGCAAATTCAAACAATACGAAAACCTGCTTCAGCCCAAGATGACCGCAGTCGATGCCACCATCAACATTTATCCGGCGCGCCGATCCTTCGACGGAAGCGTCCGCATGACGCTCCAGAACAAAACCGACCAGCCCATTACCCATATCCACATCACCGATCAAAAACAGTCGGTCACGAATCTGCAATTCGATCGCGCGTTCCATCGTATCCGGCAGGAGCCGCGCAATCTTTACTCGATTTATGTACTCGAGCAGGCTCTCCAGCCCGGGGAAACGATCACCCTCACTTGCAACGTCGGCCATCAAACCCGCGGCTTCCGCGATGGCAACGAATTACCCGAGCTTGCTTACAACGGCACATTTTTCGATTCTGACTATCTCCCCTACATCGGTTACAACACCAACATGGAAATTGCCGACCCGCGCCGGCGCCGCGAGGAGCATCTTCCTGCTCTGGAAGAAATGGCCCACCGGGGCGATCCGGTCCACTCCGTGAACAATGTCTTTTTCCGTGGCGCGTCGGATTGGGTCACATATCACACCGTGGTTAGCACTTCCGCAGATCAGATCGCCATCGCTCCCGGGTATCTTCAGCGCGAATGGCAGGCGAATGACCGCCACTTCTATGAGTACAGCATGGGTTCGACCCACATTCTCGGATTCTTTTCCTACATCTCAGCTCGCTACCAGGTTCGCAAAGAGACGTATCACGGCGTGAATGGTGATGTAGCCCTCGAGGTTTACTATGACCCGGCCCACACCTACGACATCAACGACATGCTCGTGAGCTCGCGCGCTGGGCTCGATTACTATCAGAAGGTCTACAGTCCCTATCAATTCAACCAGTACCGTATTCTCGAATTTCCCCGCTACCGCACCTTTGCGCAGTCATTCCCCAACACCGTTCCGTATTCCGAGGCGATCGGCTTCATCGGCCGCGTCGAAAAGCCAACCGACATCGACTTCACCTACTTCGTGAACGCGCATGAGCTCGGCCACCAATGGTGGGCGCATCAGTTGATCGGCGCCGACGTTGAAGGCTCGAACATGATGTCGGAGAGCCTCGCCGAATATTCTGCGCTGCAAGTGATGGCGCACAAATATGGCCGCGATCTTATGCATCGTTACCTGCGTCATGAATTGGATCGCTATCTGCGCGGACGCAGCGCGGAAGTCCGCCACGAACCGCCGCTCGCCATGGTCCAGCGCGAGGACTACGTCTGGTATCAGAAAGGCGGCCAGGTGCTTTACACTCTTGCCGACTACATCGGAGAAGACAAGCTCAATCTGGCTCTGCACAATTTCCTGATGCAATATCGCTACGCCAACGCCAACAATCAGGTCGATGCACACGATAGCGCCGCCGGCGCCGCCGCGCTCGATAAGGACTATCCCGACACCCGCATTCTAGTCGAAGCCATCCGCGCGCAAACTCCTCCCGAGCTCCAATACCTGGTCGATGACGGTTTCAACCGCATCATTCTTTACGACAACAAGGCGATCTCCGCCAGCTCGCAGAAAACTGCCGACGGAAAATACAAAGTCACCCTTGAAGTGCAGGCTCGCAAGATGCAAGCCGATGGCAATGGCGCGGAAACTCGGGTGCCGCTTGCCGATTACATTGAGATCGGCGTCTTCAGCGGCAAGAAAGATGAAGAAAAGCCGCTCTATCTCAAGAAAGAGAAAATAACGGAGGAGCACAAGACGTTCACAATCGAAGTCGATCAGCAGCCTACATTGGCGGGCATCGACCCCTACAACAAGCTCATCGACCGCAACGCCGACGACAACATGATCGACGTTACCAGCAAATGAACCGCGGGATGAGCCCTCGGGGACTGCAGTGGGAAGGTGTGGGTGCTAAGCCGCCGAGCAGCGCCTGACAGTAGCCCGGCGCTTCAGAGGGACGGCAAGCCCGTCGCGGGCTGAAGCCCTTACACTGCCGCAGCGAATTCCTTTACGGCCGCAACCACTTGACGCCCCATCTCCACGGTGGAAGTCGCCTTTTCTTTTTCTTTATCCCTGACCAGTTCTTTATCCCTGACCAGATCCGCCGTGCGCAAGCCTCGATTCAGCACTGCACCAACCGCATCCGCGACGCACCGGGCTTCAGCCTCGAGTTGAAAAGAATGCCGCAGCAACAAAGCCACCGACAGGATCGCTCCCAGCGGATTCGCAATTCCCTTACCCGCAATATCCGGCGCCGAGCCGTGTACCGGCTCGTATAGGCCAACGGGTCCGCCAATGCTTGCCGACGCCAACAGGCCCAACGAACCCACCACACCGCCCGCCTGGTCCGACAGAATGTCTCCAAACATGTTTTCAGTCAGGAGCACATCAAAATCGCGCGGACGCTGCACCAGGGACATGGCTGCGGAATCCACATACATGTGCGAGAGTTGCACCTCGGGATAATCCTTCCCTCGCCGCGTCACCACCTCTCGCCACAGCCGGGAGCACTCCAGAACATTCGCTTTGTCGACGGAGAGAACTTTCTTGCGCCGCTTCATCGCCAGGTCGAACGCCACGTGCGCAATGCGCTCGATCGAAGCCTCGTCATAAGTCATCGTATTCGTCGCAACGCGTTTGCCTGACGTGCCCGCGATGGATCGCGGTTCGCCAAAATAAAGCCCTCCCAGCAGCTCGCGCACGATCATCATGTCGGTGCCGCGAACCTGTTCTCCACGCAGTGGAGAACAATCTTCCAGCGCAGGGAAGCAAACCGCAGGGCGCAGATTCGCATAAGCGCCGAGTTCACGCCGCAAACGCAGAAGCCCAGTCTCGGGACGCAGATGGTTGGGATTATGATCGAACGCCGGATCACCCACCGCGCCCAGCAGCACTGCAGACGACGACAGGCAAGCCTGAATCGTCTCCACGGGTAAAGGGTCATTCGACGCAATCAGCGCGGCGCCGCCAATATTGTTTTGCTGAAGTTGAAGCTGGTGACCGAAGGCATCGGCCACACTCTGCAGCACGAGCACAGCTTGGTCGGTGACTTCCGGACCAATGCCGTCGCCGGGCAGGATGGTGAGGTTCAGGAGCATGCGGAAGTTAGTTTAGCGGAAACTATCAGGTAGGTGCATCCCTCGTGGATTGTTGATTGTCAGTTTGAAAAAAGTCTGAGCGCTTCTCCATTAGCAATCAAACAATCAGCAGTCAGCAATTGCTTTGCCTTACACTCCCCACAAATAATCTTCCTGATCGTGATGGTGTTCAGGTGAGATTGACAACGGCAAGCCGAACGCATTCGCCTTCGGAGCCATGGGAAACGGCCGCGGTGCTTCATGGGCCGGAACGCCAGCGGCAGCTGCAGCCGCGAGCGGTTCGAACAACGGCGTAGCCGACGTCGACGGCTTATGCGTCTCGCGGATCAACTCCAGCAAATGATGATCCTCGACGTGCTTGATCTTGTCTGCAAGCCGCACGAAACGCCGATAGATATCATCCAGGGCTCGGCGGTCAAACTGATAGCCAAGTTGTTCGCAACGAATGGCGAGGGCGTGACGGCCCGAGTGTTTGCCCAGCACCAGCTTGGAGTCAGGCACGCCAACCGACTGCGGCGTCATGATTTCATAGGTCAATGGATTCTTCAGCACGCCATCCTGATGAATACCGGCCTCGTGCGCAAAGGCATTGCGTCCCGTGATGGCCTTGTTCGGCTGCACCGGTACGCCCGTGATTTCGCTCAACATCTGGCTGGCGGGAAACAGATGCTCGGCGGCCACCGCCGTCTCATAAGGATAGCGGTCGTAACGAACGCGCATCGCCATCACAATCTCTTCGAGTGAGGCATTGCCCGCCCGCTCACCAATTCCGTTGATCGTGCACTCGACCTGCCGCGCCCCTGCCGAGATCGCAGCCATGGTGTTCGCCACCGCCATGCCCAGATCGTTATGGCAGTGCGCGGAAATCGTTACTTTCTCGATTCCCCTCACCCGCCGCCGGATGGTCGCGATCAATTCGCCAAATTCTGTGGGAACCGTGTAACCCACTGTGTCGGGAATATTCAAAGTTGTGGCGCCTGCCCCAACCACGGCTTCCAAAACTTGGCAAAGAAAATCGGGATCGGTGCGCGTCGCGTCTTCCGGCGAGAATTCCACGTCGTCGCAAAGCGATTTGGCGAAGGCAACCGATTCGCGCGCTTGCGCCAGGCACTCCTCGCGCGTAATGCGCAGTTTGTACTTCAAATGAATGTCGGATGTCGCAAGAAATACGTGGATGCGCGGGCGCGCCGCATCCTTCAGCGCGTCCCATGCGCGTTGAATGTCGGAGTGGCAGGCGCGAGCCAAGCCGGCGATAATGGGCCGGCGAATGACGGCAGCAATGGCCTTTACGGCTTCAAAATCGCCATCCGAGGCGATGGGAAAGCCGGCTTCGATTACGTCCACGCCGAGCCGGTCGAGTTGGTGCGCGACCCGGAGCTTTTCCTGGTAGTTCATGCTGCAACCGGGCGACTGTTCTCCATCGCGTAATGTCGTGTCAAAAACCGTGATCCGAACGTCCTCTTTCGCCATAAGTGATCCTTAGAAAACTGCCGCCGATAATTCTTGCTGTGTAGCCTTATGGTACGAGGAAGTTCGCATGTAGCAAAACTTATAATTGTTGTGTCATCATTAGTAGAGATTATATTATAAGTATTACTACTGGCCCATATACTTAGTAGAAGGAGTCGCAATGGAGCTGTCTCAGCTTGAGGTCTTCCTCGCGGTCGCGCGCGAACACCGATTCTCCCGAGCCGCCGAGAAACTGCACCGCACGCAGTCCGCGGTGAGCCAGACTATCCACAAACTGGAAGATGAGTTGGGCGAGTCCCTATTTGACCGTTCGTCGCGCGAAGGCGTCCTCACCGACGCCGGGAAAGTTCTTTACGAGTATGCGGAAAGGCTACTGAATCTGCGGCAGGACGCACATGAATCCCTCACCGAACTGCGCGAACTTCAAAAGGGCAGCCTGGTGATTGCGGCCAACGAATTCACCGCGCTTTATCTTTTGCCTGTGCTGGCGGAATTCCGTCGTCTGCATCCCATGATCAGGATCAGCGTGCAGCGCTCTCTGGGCAGCCGCATTCCAGACGACGTGCTGCAGCACAGCGCCGAACTTGGCGTGCTCTCCTACAAGCCGGACGAGCCGCGCCTTCACTCCGTCGTAGCCTATCTCGACGAATTGGTCCTGGTGGTGCCGCCCGCGCATCCGCTGGCATCCTCGCGCAACGTCAGTATCCGGCAACTGGGGGTCGAATCTTTTGTGGCGCATATCGTGTCCTCCCCCTATCGCGACAAGGTTTTGCAAACCTTCAAAAAGTACAAAACCCCGCTTCACATGGATCTGGAGTTGCCCACGCTGCAAGCCATCAAGCAGTTCGTCGCCATGGGAAACGGCGTTGCCCTGATGCCTGAGATCAGCGTCGAAACCGAGGTAGCTCGCGGCGAATTGGTACGCATCCCGGTGCGCGAACTGCGCGTGCAACGGAAACTGCGGCTGATCTACCGGAAAGAGGCAGGCCTCTCTCACGCAGCACGAGCATTTTTGAAGGTGGCCCAAGCCGTGGCTTCAGAGCGAGAAGGACGTTATCGATTTCAACGCGAGAGTTAAAGTGGAAAAGTTAGAAAGCGAGAGATGCCGGCTAAAGCATCTCTCGCTTTCGCAAGAAAGTTCTTCCGATCCAAACCGGCAATCAGCAGTCGGCGCAAACCCCTCCCAGCTGAAATGCCGCAAGCGCTTCCCCCACGCTGGGATGAATATCCAGCACCGAATCCAGGTTGGTGAGATCGAGCAAATCGCGCACCAGGGGGCTAGGGCTGGCATACTTGAGGTCCGCATTTTGCGATTGCGCAAGAGTTTGCAAAAAGGCCAGTTCGCCGATCCCGGCGCTATCAATGGCGCTCACTCCGCTGAGATCCAGTACAACTCGGCCATCATTGGCGAGCACTTCACGCACCAGGCGCGAAAGCGCGGCGGCCTCGTCCCGATAGACCAGGCGGCCGTTGCAGTGCACGATCATTACATCACCACGAGTTACGATTTCCAGACTGAGTTTCAACTTCGACTCCTTATTGGATGCTGCGTTCTAAGGGAGTCCGCAACGCCTAGTTGAGGACACGTCGTTGGGCTTAATTTCGTTCGGAGCTGGAGTTTCTATGCTAGTAGATAGACGCTCCCAGAGTGGTTTCGGAATCATGAAAAGAGGGTAATTTTTCTTTAATGTGTACCGTTTTGCACCTGCATGATTTCGCAAGAGCGTGGACATCCCAAGGGTGCAGTACACTGATCTAACGGATTTCACGCATTCAGGTAGAATTTGCTGCTGGCATAATTGCCAGGGGAGGACTCATCTTCGTGTCAAAATTCGCCGCCATGCTTTCTCTGGCATTCTTGCCCTTGCTGCTGTTCCCCGCCCAATCGAGGGCACAGCTTCTGCCCAGCGGTAATGTGTATGCCGGAGTTGGCTACGCCGATAACGTCGACGTGGTGAACCGTCTTGGATTTCGCGGTTGGGAAGGTTCAGCCGAGATGTTTCCGTTTCACCGACTGACCTATGTGGGCATCGTGCTCGATGGTAGCGGCTTTTATCGTACCGGAGTGAACCAGTACAACTTAGTTCTTGGACCACGCCTCTCCATGCACTATGGCAAGTGGCGCCCGTTCGTGCACGCGCTGGGTGGCATTCAGTTTACCAAGTCCGGTGGCCAGACATTCACTCCCGTTGTCATCGACGCCGGCGCAGGTGTCGACCGCAAGCTGCCCTTCAAGAATTTCTCCTGGCGTTTCCAATTTGATTATGTACACACTCACCTGTTGAGCGAGAACCAGAACGACTTCCGCGGGACCACCGGGGTCGTATGGCGTTTTTGAGACGCACCTTACCCTCCATCTCAGCCTAAATCTTTAGCCGAAACTTCTCCCTATCTGCTGGGTTGGAAATCGTCATCGAATAAAACGCAGGACGAACCGTTGACGAATTCGTCCGCCCGGGCATCTAACCCCCGTTGCAGTGGTAGCTCAGCTCAATCAGAAAGGTAAGGGTTTTGCCGTCATGCGGAGAATTGGATCGCTTGCGTTTGTATTGCTTTTGTTCGCCGGTTTCGCTAGTGCGCAGGTGCCCGGAGGCAACGTCTTTTTTGGCTATTCCTACTACAACACCGATTTGTCGTCGGCTGGCCGAGCCAATGCCAACGGCTGGGAAGCTTCTGTGGAAGGAAAGCTCGTGCCCTTCCTCGGAATCGTCGCCGATTTTGACAGCCACTACGGCTCGCAGAATTTTGTAGTTTCTTGCCTGGAGTGCGGTTTGTCATCTTCCGTCAATGCCGACATCACGGAGTACAATTTTCTCTTTGGCCCGAGGGTCTCGGCTTCGGTCGGGAAGTTTCGCCCCTTTGCGGAAGCCCTTTTCGGAGGCGGGCACGTCAGCGTTAACAACGGCATCGGCTCCGACTTTTCCTTTGCCACAGCGGTAGGTGGCGGCCTCGATTACAAAATCATCAAGCCCATCGCCTTGCGGTTACAGGGAGACTACGTGCGCACCAGCTTCTTCGGCGGAACGCAGGATAACGTTCGCATCTCCACTGGCATTGTGCTGCGGTTTTGAATTTCAGAAGAACCAGCTAGCGCTGGCTCCTGCCGGCTGTCGAGTGTATGCCAAAAGCGAAAGCAGGACCCGGCTGGTTGGCCGGATCCTGTTTCCGTGGCCACGAAGAAAAGCGTGGACAAACTTTGACGATTCTTAGCGTTCGCCGCGAACTGTTCAGCGAACTCAGCCCTTCAAGCTTTCGACTTGGATTCTTCAGCCCAATATTTGTGATCGCGTAGGAAGTAACTCTCGTTCCAGTAATTCATCGCGGTCCATAGGAACAACCAGCCCACGCGCGCGTGTCCCATTTTCTGGAATCGACGGTTGGTGGTGTAAACGCCTCCACGCACAATGCCAAAACGTTTGCGTTCCACCTGCTGGCTGAGCAGGTAGTCCTCTGCGAAAAGCACGCGCTCATTGAACCCGCCTAGTTCGCGGAATTTCTTCAAGTCGAACAGCATAAACATTCCCGTGGCGAAGGGGTGATGAATGCACGAAAGATACTGAAAGAAATCGTTCCCCGCATAAAACAGCTTGTCGATCCAGTTGCCGCCGCGGCAAAGAATATTGGTAGTGACACAATGCAGCTGCTTCCGTTGCGCCGCTTCCACGGCGCGACGAATCACCGAGGGATGCGCCAGATCGATATCCGCATCGAGAAACAAGACGTAGGTGCTATCGGCATGCGCCGCGCCCAGATTGCGTCCGACCGAGGGCATTCCGCCCCGAATCACGCTCACCTGCAGCCGATCACGAAAGCTCAGCACTACTTCAGGAGTTCCGTCCGTCGAATTCGCATCAGCGACCAATACTCTCGTACTCGACATCTTCGAGTAATCCTGATTCGTCAGAGAAGTCAGCAAATTCGGTATCAGTTTCGCCTCGTTCTTGGCTGGAATCACAATCGTGAGCTCGTTGATCGTATTCGTGTTCGTTGTATTCATGGATTTGAACCCCCTGTTCATCCACCGTCACATAGGTAAGACGCGAATCCACCCAGCCGCCTGAGTTGCAGTATTCAATTCCGTCCTGCTGCACTCGAATGGCTTCGTGCGTGTGCCCGCAGAAAATTCGGTCGGCTTCGTGCTGGCGCGCGTATTGCAGGGCTCCGGCCGATACTTTCGGCGACATGCGGAGCCAGCGCGTGTTCAACCGGTCGATCAGTCGCGCAATCGGCTTGCTTTTGAAATCCAGTTTCTGCAATTTGAGGTAGAGCGACGTCCCCACATTGCTGAGCCGCAAATTATTTACCTGGAAGCCATCGAACTGGTGACCGTGAATTGCGATGTGCTTCAATCCCTGGTAATACCAGCGATAATTCTCATAGACGCGAACCCCCACCAGATGGGACATGATGTTCGCCAGCCCATGATCGTGATTGCCTTCCACCCACACCACTTCAATGTGCCGCTTGGGATTGGAAAGCTTCCGAATAAAGCCGAGAAATTTCCAGTGATCTTTGGTCAGGCGGGCGAAGTTAAGATCTGCGAAAATGTCGCCCAGCAGGATCAACCGCTGGAAACGGTTTTCCTTCAACACCCGCGTCGCTTCACGCGCGCGGCTGGTCTCTGCACCCAGGTGCAGGTCGGAGAGGATCAGCGTGTTGTACACGTGCAGACCCATAATTCATTAGTAGCAGCGGCATGTTACGGGGTGATGAAAGTTGCATCAAAATCAGTGCACAGGGTAACTGCGAAAGTAACCCGATTAACTAAGCAGGTAAACCAGGGATTTCGCGCGGCCACGCGCGAATTGTTTCAATCGCGTGAATGCGCAGCCCCAATCGCGTAGACTGAAGTTCGCTTTTGAAAACGATTGGCCACATTCTGGCGCGCTACTTTGCATGGATCTGGATGCTGATGCAGCATCTCGGCATCTGGGGCGTTTTCGTGATCGCATTCGCCGATTCCGCGTTGCTCGGCATGCCCGTCGACGCGATCGTGGCAGCCTATGTTTACCGCGACCACAAACGGCTGCTCTTCTACGTACTCATGGCATCGCTGGGTTCGGCCCTGGGCAGCATTCCGCTCTATCTCATCGGATACGCCGGCGGCGAAGCCTTGCTGCGCAAGCGCATCTCGGAAGAACGCTTTCAGCGGATTCACAACTCGTTTGAGAAGCATGAATTTTGGGCTCTCATGTTTCCCGGAATGCTGCCGCCCCCCATGCCGTTCAAAATCTTCGTGCTTGGCGCTGCCGTCTTTGAAATGCGATTTCGCGATTTTCTGGCGGCTATCTTTGCCGGAAGATTCGTGCGTTTCCTGATCTTGTCGTTGCTGACTCTATGGTTCGGCCCACAGATCGTAGACCTGATCGCGCTAGTAGCCCGCCGTCATCTAGCCGCTGTTCTAGGTGCAATCGCTGGAGGCTTGCTGGTATGGCTCCTGATGTGGCGCAGTAAAAAGAGATCTGTCCGCCAGAATTAGAATTTCACGGGAAGATGGCTTGGGGGATTGTGTGGAGCGGGCACTCCTGCCCGCTGCTTTTGACTTTGCCTTTACTGTAGCCTGAGATCGACAAATTCCTACGCCGCCGCCACGTGATCCGCGCTCTTCCCCAACCACCGCGACATCGCCATCAAGAACACTGGCGTTCCGAAAAAGGCGATCGAGAAGAAAAGATCGCTCTCCACGGTGCCACGGAAAAACGGCAGCCCGGCAGCATAGGACATCATCAGCCCGCTGAAGGTCTTGGGATACATATTCCAAGCCGCCCACACCGCAAAATTGCTGATCAAGAAGAATGAAACCGAACTCGTGAGCGCCGCGCCGACCACGCGAACCGCACCGGATTTTTCCCGCAGACCGGTTCCCAGCCAAAGAATCGCCGCATACCAGCCCCACGTTACCAGATAGTCCCAAGTCAATGGATAGGAGTAGATCACCTTGGTGAGAATTACGTCCGCGCCCGCCAAGAGCACCAGAGGCACCCACATCTGGCGCCGGGAAGCCCGGGCTCCGAAAAACAGCAGCGAAGCTGCCACCGGAGTAAAGTGCCACGCATGCGGCAACACATTCAATGGCCCGGCAAAAGGCAGAAACCGCACAGCAACGGCAAGCAGGACGAATAGATAAGCCAGCATAAGCACCTCGGCAACAGAGTAATTATATTACGCCAAGACGATTAGGTTGTCTGGAGCGGGCACTCTTGGCCGCAGCCTTTGACGCTATCGTCGAAATGCTATCGCGGCTCTGAAACAGTAACCTGCTTCTCGCCAGAACCGTAAACGTCCCCGACCACGCGAAGATTCTGGTCCAGACACACGCCCGCACTCAGGGCGCGATTCGGCTGTCCCCGACGGCTTAACAACCGGGGCATTTGTTCATACCGCAAATCCTCGAACTCGACGATATATCCCGCACCGGGAGGCTGAACTGCTTGCGTCTCGGTAATCGGATACTGTGCCCAATCGAGATAGTGTCGCCCGAGATAAGAATTTTTCGCCGCCAGCGTTACCGGCGTCTCCTCCGGCTTGTAACGGATGTCGAGGCGGCCCTCGGGATCGACCTCCGGCCCCAAAGAATCCACCGGAGCCAGCGCAAAGAAAGCAGGCGTTTCGACCACTCCATACCAATGAAACGGATCGGTCATCGTGGGATAAGCGGAAACTCGCAAAGGATCAATTCCCTCGTAGCTGCGCGCGGCTAGAGCGGTCACCGCGCGCCGATGCTCGAAGTCGCGCACGCCCCAAAGCAGCACAATGCCGACAAGCGCCACCGTTGCCGCAACCCGACCCTTGGGTCCGTGCGCATGCGCGCCAACTTCCCGATCGATCAATGAAAAAATCGAGGGAACGATCAGCCCGAGAAGCAGGAACGCGAACATGACTGGCTCGAAGATGAAGACGATATCCCAGGAATACCATCGTTCAGAAAATGGCCAGAATGGGCGCACTCCATAGTTGTTGGTGAAGTCGAGAAGAATATGACTAAGTCCAGCAAGGCACGCATAGAAAAAAAGCACTCCCCAGCGCGGCGGAAGTTCAGGATCTGTCACCTTGCGTCCCCGCAAACGCCAGAGTAGATAGACGAATCCGACCACGACCATTGCATCCAGCGGAACACCCAGAAAAGAGTGGGTAAATCCGCGATGATGCGCGAAGCCAAACGCCGGACCACCGAAGCGGCCAAGCACATCGAGATCAGGAGCCTCGGCCGCGAGCGTGAGGGTGAGCGTCGCGAGCGCGGTCGTGCGGTTCAGCCCGGCGCGGCCCATGCAAGCGCCCGTAAGGAAATGTGTGACTGGTTCCAAGTCTATGGATTCTATTTGGCTGGGCGCGATGTTGCAAAAATCGATGTGCGCATTAGGCCGGCGCCAACAGCGTCAGCGCGTCTGGCACCGCGCTGATTTCCGCCGGAAGAGTTCCGATCAGTTCGCCATCGGCCTCAACATAAATCTTGGACGCAGTCGAGGATGGCGATAAATAGCTGCAGGACACGCGCTCACTATGCGCCAGATCAATGCCGCGCACCTTCCAGGTGCGGCCCAACAGTCCTCGAGTGACATACGAAAGAAAGTCGAGCCGACTCGCCGTACGGCAATAGACCAATCGCAAATCATTGCGCGCCAAAGACGCCCCTGGAGCCAGTTCCCGCAGCACTCCGCCAAAGTTGCGGATTCGTATCGCCATCAACTCCGTGACTTCGGCGCGCTGGAGTTCGTTCGAGCCGGTTTCAGTAAACTCAACGCCGAACCTGGTCATCGGATAGCTCGCCCACAGTTGCCATGCCTTCGCGTAGTAGGCAGCCATTCCGAGGCGATGCTTGGTTCCAGCCAGCAGTTTGTAAAAAAGATGGGCATCGACGCCCGCCCCCGCAGTGATGATGAAGTAGCGCTCGGCCGGATTTGCGTGCATATCGGCGTAACCAATTCGGCCCAGCGCGATTCTGCGGCTCACCCCCTTCAGCAAGGCGCGCGCAGCCGCAAGCACATTCATGGGCAGTCCGAGATCGTGGGCCAGCGCGTTTGCCGTACCCATGGGCAGAACGGCAAGCGCAACGCTGGTATTCGCCAGCACCTGCACAATGTTGTGGATCGTCCCATCCCCGCCGCAGGCAAAGACGGCATCGCACCCAGCCAGAACGGCCTGCCGCGCGCTCTCTTTCGCATGCGCCGGCGAGTCGGTCAGGATAAGGTCAGCTTCGATGTCGGCCCTGCGAAGCAATGCCAGCACGGATTCCAGCTCTGCTTTGCGCTTGATGCCGCGCCCGCCGGAGTCCGGGTTATAGAGCAAAGCTGCCTTGCGCATGTCGATGATTGAAGCTGGATTGTACCTGAGCCAGCGGTCACGGCTCATGTGGGGACAGCCGCCTCGGCTGTCCACGGAGCGAAGCGAAGATCGGAAAAATCGTGTCGGGAAAATCGCAGAGTGTCTTGGAAGCCTTAGCGCGAACCCCACTCCCACATACCGAACATTACTTTTTGCGAGATGGGATGGCCGATCTGACGCGCCAGCATGGTAATTTGCCCGCGATGATGCGCATCGTGCGCGATCAGATATCCAAGAAAGCCCGCCACATCCGGACGAAAGCCTTTGATGCGTCCATCGGACTTTGCGGCGTGGTCCAGGAGCGCGCTTAGAGCCAGACAACTCTGCTCCAGAGCTTTTACGGCCTCGACAGGAGTCACTGTCGCCCGATCGAGTTGCGCCGGAATCTCACTACCCTTAGCGGCAGCCTTCAGCCACATGACGCGCACGTTGTGCATGTGAGCAACGATCGCGGAAACAGTACGTCCCTTGCCACCCTGCGCTTTCGCCGCCCATGCCTCCGCAGGAATGTTCTGAATCAGGTATTGGTTAATACGATTGTTGATTCCAAATGCGTTGATCAGAGCGTCAGGAAGGCCGCTCCATGAGGCGGAGGTTGAACTCGCATTTTGATCCGGGGATTTCGGCATAATCTTTCTCCGGCTTGGCCTTCGAATTTCGCACATCCTGCCGGCTCTTGCAACTCGGTTCATCGCTCGCGATCTCGGCTTCATAACGCGGCTATAATTTGCCCGATGGCTTCTACCAGCAAAGACGTTGAAAAAAAGATCGAATCGCTCCGCGAGCAGATCCGCCACCACGAATACCTGTACTATGTCCTCGATCAGCCGGAAATCAGCGACGCTGATTTCGACAAGCTGATGCGGCAGCTAAAGGATCTGGAGGAGGAGCATCCTGAGCTGATCACGCCGGATTCTCCCACGCAGCGGGTGGGCGGCAAGCCGCGCGAAGGGTTCGTCAAAGTCGCGCACTCCTCGCCCATGCTATCGCTGGACAACACTTATAACGAAGACGAACTGCGAGCATGGGAGCGTCGCGTGCACGAGCTCAGCGGCCACAAGGATGTTGACTATGTTTGCGAACTGAAGTTGGACGGCATGTCTTTGGCGCTTATTTACCAGGATTGCAAACTGGCGCGAGGCATCACGCGCGGCGATGGCAACGTCGGCGAAGACGTCACGCTGAACATACGCACCGTGCGCTCGGTTCCACTCTCGATTCCGAAAGAGAAGTTGAAGCAGGCAGGACTGCCGCAAAATTTTGAGGTGCGCGGGGAGTTGCTGATGCCGACTGCTTCCTTCAAGAAGGTGAACGAAGAGCGGGAACGCAAGGGGCTAGCGACCTTTGCCAATCCACGCAATTTTACGGCGGGCACGGTGCGCCAACTCGACGCCAACATCACGGCAGAGCGCCGCATGGATTTCTTTCCCTACATTCTGCTCGAAAACGGGCGCACTCATTTCGATCGGCATTCCAAAACGCTGGACGCCCTCGAAAAGACTGGATTCAAGGTCAATCCCAATCACAAGCTGGTCCACTCGATGGAAGAAGTCTGGGCTTTCATTCAACAATGGGAGGCGAAGCGCGATTCGCTTCCGTATGAGATCGACGGCATCGTGATCAAAGTCGATCGAACTTCGTTGCAGGATGAGCTGGGATTCACGGGCAAAGCTCCGCGCTGGGCGATCGCCTACAAGTATGCCGCGCGGGGCGGCATCACCAAGCTGGAAGACATTCGAGTGCAGGTGGGGCGCACGGGGAAACTGACGCCGGTGGCCATGCTCGCTCCGGTTCTGATCGGCGGCACAACCGTGCGCAACGCGACTCTCCACAACATGGACGAGATCGAGCGTCTGGGGGTGAAGATCGGCGACTGGGTGCAGGTCGAGCGCGGAGGAGACGTGATTCCGAAGGTCGCCAAAGTGATCGATGATAAAGACCATCCGCGCGGGCATAAAACTTTTCAGATGCCGGAGACCTGTCCCGTGTGCGGCACAAAAATTGTTCGCGCCGAAGGCGAAGTCGACTACCGCTGCGTCAATGCGAATTGTCCGGCCAAGTTGCGCGAGACGATTCTTCACTTTGCTTCGCGCGGGATCATGAACATCGACGGCATGGGGGAAGCGCTGGTAAATCAGCTCACCGACCGCGGCCTGGTGAAAAATGTCGCTGACATTTACAAACTGACGAAAAAAGATCTGCTCAGCCTGGAGCGCATGGGCGACAAATCCGCACAAAACATTCTTGACGAGATCGATAACTCGAAGAAGCTGCCGCTGGAGCGTGTGATCTATGGTCTCGGCATCCGGATGGTCGGCGAGCGGACGGCCCAATTTCTCGCCGAGCACTTTGGATCGATGGAAGAACTCGAGAAGGCTAGTGTAGAAGAACTGCAAAACGTGAATGAAGTCGGCCCCCGCATCGCCGAAAGCATCGTCGAATTTTTCAGCATCGCGGCCAATCGCAAATTAGTCGAGCGCCTCCGCGAAGCTGGCCTCACGTTGACCGGCCAGAAGAAAGAGCGCGGTACGAAGCTCGCCGGGAAAACATTTGTTCTGACCGGAACTCTGGCCCACTTCACCCGCGACGAAGCCAAGAAGATGATCGAAGATGCGGGCGGAAAGGTCACCGGCTCCGTCAGCAAGAAAACGGATTATGTAGTGGCGGGCTCAGATGCCGGATCGAAGCTGGATAAAGCAAAAGATCTGGGCATAGCCGTCATCGACGAGAAGGAACTAGAGCGCTTGGCCGGCTAACCGTGACCGCCGCGGTCAAGTGCATATAAAAACAGTACCATGAATATCGAACACCCACCGTTAGATATTCATGGTACGATCTTACTGTGATTGACCGTCAGACAGATCTCGCCCTGATCCGCCGCGCCTTGCGGCGTAGCCGGGTGGTCGCTCTTCTGGGGCCGCGCCAGTGTGGCAAAACCACCCTCGCACGAGAGTTTATCCCAGCCGGCTCCCTGAATTATTTCGATCTGGAAGACCCGCAGAGCCTGGCTCGGCTAAGTGAGCCTGGCCTTGCGTTGCGGCCGCTGAAGAAGTTGGTAGTCATCGACGAAATTCAGCGCCGTCCCGACCTCTTCCCACTCTTGCGTGTGCTGGCCGACCGCTCTCCGCTTCCCGCGCGCTTTCTAATCCTTGGCAGCGCATCGGAAGCGCTGCTCAAACAATCGTCTGAATCGTTGGCCGGGCGGCTTGAAACTGTGCCGCTCGAAGGTTTCCGCCTTGCCGATCTCGGCGCATCTGCGCAAAACCGGCATTGGCTTCGCGGTGGTTTTCCGTTGGCCTATACGCCCCGCCGTGAATCTGACTCGGTGAGTTGGCGTCGCCAGTTTCTTCAGACATTCCTGGAACGTGATTTGCCTCAGTTGGGCATTGAGATTCCAGCGGTCGCTCTGGGCCGATTCTGGAACATGGTGGCGCATTATCACGGCCAGACGTGGAATGCGGCCGAACTGGCTCGCGCCCTGGCGGTGAGCGAACCCACGGTGCGCCGCTATCTCGACTTGATGACCGGCGTATTCATGGTTCGCCAGTTGTCGCCATGGTTTGAAAATCTGGGTAAGCGGCAGGTGAAGTCGCCCAAAGTTTATGTGCGCGACAGTGGCTTGCTGCACTCGCTTCTGGGCATTGCCAATCAGCGGGATCTCGAAAATCATCCCAAGGTCGGCGCTTCGTGGGAAGGCTACGCGGTGGAAGAAGTACTGAAGGCGTTTTCCCATGATGAGGCCTATTACTGGGCGACCTATAACGGGGCGGAACTCGATTTGCTCCTATTCAAGAACGGACGCCGCATCGGCGTCGAATGCAAGCGCGCCGACGCGCCAACGCAGACGCCATCGATGCGGACGGCGCTGGCCGATCTGAAACTCGATCATCTATATGTTGTATATCCCGGCGACAAAGCGTATACGCTGGGCAAGAAGGTCGAGGTCGTGCCATTGGCGAAGTTCGTAGGAGCGAATTAAATAAATTGGCAAAAAGCCAAGTAGGAATCATTTCCCCAGCGCTGCTGTCATCCTCTTCCAAGTCTCTTGCAGCGTCTCCGGCAGAATCCGCGTTTCACACACAACTGAAACAAAATTCGCATCGGCTACCCAGCGCGGTAGAACGTGCATATGGATGTGCCCAGCGATCCCGGCTCCCGCGGCTTTGCCAATGTTCATTCCTAGATTGATGCCGTCGGGCGTGTAGAGTTCCCGCAGCACAGACTCCATGCGCTGCGACAGCGCCATCATTTCGCTAGCGGCTTCGGCCGGAAGCTTTCGCAATTCATCGAGATGTTCGTAAGGAACGATCATTACGTGCCCCGGCGTGTAAGGGAACGCATTCAAGATGACGAAGCAATGCCGGCCGCGGTACACAATCAGAACTTTGGCATCATCGCCTGCCTTCACCGCATGGCAGAAGACACAGCCGACGGCCTTCTCGGCAGTCGAGACGTACGCGTAGCGCCACGGAGTCCAGAGGTAATCCATCGCAACAGGCAGGTTAGCAGAAATCAGCAAGGAACAATCAACATTTGGCAAGACCGTGAGCCCGCTAGTTTGCGCCGAAAGCGCATTGCACTTTTCCACGCACCTTTAAACACTCCCGTAACATCAATGATTTAAGTTTGACACTGTTTGTTGAGCGTTGCTATAGTCGAGGAGTTCCCTTTGGACGCGGGTGTCTGTATAACGTCCGGCAGCTGGGATTGTCCAAGCTCACTCGCCAGGGTGAGCCCACCACAACCATACGACTCACTCCAGCAGTCCGCTCATCAGGCCCGTATCCTCCCCGCACCGAGTGCGAGGTACATCAGAGAGGCTTAACCTTGTTCGACGACACCACCACCCATAACCCCGAATCCGCCACCGCCGTTGCAGAACCGACGGCACCTGAATCCACTTCGACCGAGCCCAACATGCCCGAACACAACATGGCTGAAAACTTTGCTGCGCACAACCAGGCTGATGAAAATCAGCCCAGCTTGAGCCAGCACGATCCGGCCCCGGTCCCAACTCCAGCCGCGACGGCCGATTCTGCGCAAGAAACGCAGGCGCCCGCGGAGGACAAACACGCCAGCGAGGATTTTGCCTCCGCCTTAGAGAGCTTCACCACCGAGACCGAAGAGGCCGTGGGTGAAGACCGCGTGATTAAAGGGACAGTGCTGAAGCTTACGCCGACGCATGTGGTCGTCGACATCGGCACTAAGTCCGAAGGCATGTTGCCGATTTCCGAAGTGCTCGACTACGAAGGCAAGCCCAAGTTCAAGCCCGGCGACGAGATCGAGGTGATGCGCGAGAAGGGAACGACCGAGGAAGGGTACGTTAATCTCTCGCACCAGAAGGCGGCGCGCATTCACGCCTGGGATGAAGTGGAAAAGGCCCATCACGAGAAGCGGCCGATTAAGGCCACCGTGATTGAACGCACCAAGGGCGGTTTGACGGTAGATATTCTGGGCGCGCGCGCGTTCCTGCCCGGTTCGCAAGTCGATCTGCGCCCCATCCGCAATCTCGACGGCATGAAGGGCCAGGAACTCGAAGTTACCGTCATCAAAGTCAACAAGAAGCGCGGCAACATTGTGGTTTCGCGCAAGGAACTGCTGGAAGGCGAGCAGAACGAAAAGCGCAGTAAAACTCTCGAGCACCTTGAAGAAGGATCGACCCTCACCGGCGTAGTGAAAAATCTCACGGAATACGGCGCCTTCGTCGATCTCGGTGGCCTCGACGGATTGCTGCACATTACGGATATGTCCTGGGGACGCTTGACGCACCCGCGCGATCTGGTGAATGTCGGCGATCAAATTCAGGTGAAGGTGCTGAAGTACGACAAAGATAAACAGCGAGTTTCGCTTGGCTTCAAGCAGTTGACCCCCGATCCGTGGCTGGATGCCGAACATCGCTACCCAGTAAGTGCTCATGTTTCGGGGCGAGTCATCAGCGTGACCGACTACGGCGCCTTCGTCGAACTGGAGCAGGGCATTGAAGGTCTCGTCCACGTGAGCGAAATGACCTGGTCGAAGCGCATGAAGCATCCCTCGAAGCTGGTCAATGTTGGCGACCAGGTCGAGTGCGTAGTGCTGAACGTGAATCCCGGCGAGCGGCGGATTTCACTCGGCATGCGCCAACTCGCCGAGAATCCCTGGGATGCGCTGCACGATAAATATCCCGTGGGCATGACGGTTGAAGGCCGGGTGCGCAACCTGACCGATTTCGGCGCATTCATTGAAATCGAGGATGGTATCGATGGCTTGGTGCACGTCAGCAACCTGAGCTGGACCAAGCGCGTGAAGCATCCTTCGGAGGTGCTGAAGAAGGGGGACCGCGTTAAAGCCGTCGTCCTGGCGATCGAGCCCGACAAGCGACGCTTGTCGCTCGGAGTCAAGCAGCTTCAGCCCGATGTCTGGGAAACTTTCTTCGAGACCCACCACATTGGCGACGTCATCCACGGAAAAGTCCTGCGGGTTGCGGCTTTCGGCGCTTTCGTCGAAATCGCCGACGGTGTGGAAGGCCTGTGCCACAAGTCCGAAGCAGTCGACGGCAACGGCCAGCCGCTGCATCTCGAACCCGGCGTGGAGCACGACTTCAAGATCATCAAGATGAATCCAGAAGACAAGAAAGTCGGGCTCAGCATTCGCGCCGTCGGCGAAGAAGCGTCCCGCTCCGAGGTCGAAGCGTATAAGCAGCCGGTTTCCAGCACCAGTTCAACGATTGGCGAACTGATCTCCTGGAAGCGCGCCAGCAACGAAAGCAACTAAAAATCGGCAAATCTTAAGGAACGCGCAGCCTCCAGTCTGCGCGTTTCGTTTTGACCGTCAAACGAGAATGTCGGTGAAACGACGTAGGACCATGACCGCACTGGGGCTTACGGCGATCGCTTTTATTGTGTTCGTCGTCGCTTGGTTCGTCCTGAATCATTTTCGGGTCGTGTACTATGATTCGGCGATGGAGGCGGCGACTTCTGAAACATCGCCTTATTGGAAGATCATTCGAATTCAGGGCTTGCTGGAATGGCCGATTTGGACCCTGGCCTGTCTGGTAGGCCTTCTGGCCGTTATCGAAATGGCCGCTAGGATCGCGCAGAGTCTTCGTGGGTAATTACCGTTTCGCTTTGTCTGGCTCCCGCCCTTGTTCTAGAATCATTGGTTTGCCTTCGATCATCTCTTCCTACAGGGGACAACCAACTTGCCAGAGACCATTTATGACATTGCCATTATCGGCAGCGGCCCTGCCGGATACACGGCTGCCATCCGCGCCGGCCAGTATGGCTTGAAGACCGCTCTCATCGAAAAAGACAGCGTCCTCGGCGGCACCTGTCTGCACGTGGGTTGCATCCCGACCAAAGCCCTGCTCTTCAACGCCGAACTCTGGGATCAACTGAAAGAAGCGAAAGAATATGGCATCGAAGGCGTCGATGCGCGCAAACTCAACTGGGCAGCCATTCAGGATCGCAAATCGAAAATCGTCGCCAAGCACACCAAGGGCCTCGAGTTCCTGATGAAGAAGAACAAAGTCGAAACCGTCCGGGGATATGGAAAGCTCACCGGCCCCGCGCAAAACAGCTTGTTCACCATCGAAGTGGTCAACGAGAACAAAGCTAGCCACATTAAGGCCAAGAACGTGATCCTCTCGACCGGCTCCGAAGCGCGCATGTTGCCCGGTATGGAGGTGAGCGATCGTATCCTCACCAACATCGAAATTCTTAGCCTGAAAGAAATGCCGAAGTCGCTCGTAATTGTTGGCGCGGGTGCGGTGGGCGTGGAGTTCGCTTCCATCTATCGATCTTTCGGCGCAGAAGTGACGATCGTTGAAATGCTGCCGCGCCTGGTGCCGGTCGAGGACGAGGAAGTTTCCAAAGAGTTAGCGCGCGTTTATCGCAAACGCGGCATCAACTTCTACACCAGCGCGAAAACAGAGAAAGTAGAGAAGACGAAAACGGGTGTCGCCGTTACCATCACCGTCGACGGCAAGCAGCAGAAAATTGAAGCGGAAAAAATCCTGATCGCCGTGGGCCGCAAGCCGCGCACGCAAGACATTGGCCTCGAAAAAACCAAAATCAAGCCGGAGCGCGAGTTCATCAAAACCGATTCCTGGATGCAGACGGCTGAGCCCGGCGTTTACGCCGTCGGCGATATCGTGCTCGGAACGCCGCAACTGGCGCACGTTGGAGCCATGGAAGCCTTGGTCGCCGTCGCGAAAATCGCAGGCAAACCCGGCAAGCCAATCAACCCCGAACATATTCCCGGCGCGACCTATTGCCATCCCGAAATCGGCAGCGTCGGCCTCACCGAAACCAAAGCCCGCGAAGCCGGGTACAACGTCAAAGTCGGCAAGTTCCCCTTCACTGCAAACTCGCGAGCATCGATTGTCGGCCAGCACGAAGGCTTCATCAAGATCGTCTCCGACGCCGATTACGGAGAAATTCTTGGCGTGCACATCATCGGCCCGCAGGCCACCGAACTGATCGCCGAAGCCGTCGCCGCCATGGAACTCGAAGCCACCGTCGAAGACTTAATGTGGACTATCCACGCCCATCCCACCCTGGCAGAAGCCATGCTGGACGCGGTGAACAGCGTGGAAGGAATTGCGATAAACGCGTGAGGTGTTGGCGGCAGGCGTAAAATGAAGGTGCGAGATGTGATCAAGAAACTAGAGCGAGAGGGGTGGTGCCTTGATCGCACACGCGGAAGTCATCGCCAGTACAAGCATTCTACTAAGCTCGGATTGGTGACCGTGCCGGGCAAGCCGGGTGACGATCTGGGAGCAGGTACGCTAAATAGCATTTGGAAACAAGCGGGGATTAAGAAATGAAAAAATATCTGATCGTCGTCGAGAAAACGGGCACGGGATACTCCGCCTACTCTCCCGATCTGGATGGGTGCGTCGCAACCGGCAAAACCCGCGAGGAAGTCGAGCGAGAGATGCAAGAGGCGATTGCGTTTCACTTGGAAGGAATGGCGCAAAGCGGTGAGCCTATACCCGAGCCACGAACATACTCTGCGTACGTAGAGGTTCCCGCCCAGGCTCAGTAATCATCTCCGCCTCGATCCTGGAAAATGCGTGGCGAACTGATTTTGATTTCTCTCATACAACTCGGCAGCGTCGACTACGCAAGCGGCCTGCGTCTGCAACAGCAACTCGTTGCGCTTCGTAAAGAAGAAAAAATCGGCGACGTGCTTTTGCTGCTCGAACACAAGCCGGTCATCACGCTCGGCCGCAATGCCAAAGCCGCCAACGTCGTCGCATCGCCCGAACTGCTGAGGCAACGTGGCGTCGAACTCTTCGAGTGCGACCGCGGCGGCGACGTAACCTTCCACGGCCCTGGACAAATCGTCGGCTACCCGATTTTCGATCTGCGAGGATATGCGCGTGGAGCGGCGGACGCCCCGTCGGCCCTGCGAAAAAGTCTCGGAGCCGTCGACTTCGTCCGCCGACTGGAAGAAGTCCTCATGCGCACCTGCGCCGACTTCGCGGTCGAGACCAAGCGCATTCCCGGCCTGACGGGAGTCTGGACGGATGCTGCGTTGAAGGGGCGCGACTTCAGTCGCGCCGATCAAAATGATGCGACTTCCGCCGCTGAGGCCAACGAAGCCAAACTCGCGGCTATTGGCGTTCATATCTCCCGCTTCATCACCTCGCATGGCTTCGCCCTCAACGTGAACACCGACCTCAGTTTCTTCAACCTGATCATCCCCTGCGGTATTGCGGCGAAGCGGGTCACGTCGATGCAGCAAGAACTCGGCAGAGCTCTCGACCTGAATGCAGTTGCCGAATCCATCTCCCGCAACTTCGGCGTCGTCTTTCAGAGCCAGATGCTCTGGGTGGACACGGTCGACGCGCTGCTCGGTCGCACTGTCGGCGTCCCGATGCAACCGCCCGTCGAACTCCGCCGGATTCGGCAGGAACAGGAAAAAGATACGACCTGGACGTGACTGAGCTAAGTCCTTCAGCCTATACACGGTTCTCCTGCCCGCTCTGCGGACGCAGCCCGCGCCGAAGTTGCAGTTAGGGGGTGACATTATCTTGGAGCATCTGCCCAAGTCCGCCCCACGCATTGCTGAATCCCGCCCCATTCCGGTAGAATCTAATGATTCGTATCGAGGTCTGAACCCTATGAAACCAGCAATCCATCCCGCTTATAACGAAGTGCGTGTGCACTGCGCGTGCGGCAACGCCTTTGTCACCCGCTCCACCCATCGGGGCAACGTCAGCGTTGAAATTTGCGCCGCTTGCCACCCGTTCTTCACCGGCAAGACGAAGCTCATGGATACCGCCGGACGCGTCGAGCGCTTCCGTCGCAAATACGCCAAGAACGCCCCCGCAAACCCCGCGGAAAAGTCCAAGAACTAGGTCTGCCTGGAGTCTGGGATTCCGGAGAAGCTCCTGCCTCGGTAGGGGCTTTATACTTGCTTGAAGAATCTTGATCCGGTCGCGACGCAGCAGTACATCGAGAAGGCGGATCACTTTCTCCAGGCCATGAAACTGGCAGCGCTGGAACTAGCGCCTTATCGCACCGGTATCGCCTTGCTCGCGGTCCACAGCGCCATTTCGCTCAACGACGCCATCGCAGCCGGAGTAACGGGCAAAAGCGGCAAACATCAAGACCATCTGGCCGCCGTTCGGGCCCTCGAAGCCATTACCAAGAAAACACCGCATCCAAAACGTAAACGGGATTACCCACTTTCGCTGGCTACTTACCGAGAAAACCAGAATCGCGTATAGCTGTGAGCGCTTGGACGATGCTCTCGTCCGCATGTCGGTCGACAGGGCCGAAAGGTTTCATTCTTGGGCTTACAATTATTTTAAGGAGATCCTTCATGCTTCGGTCGGTGCTTAGTGAAGAGCAACAGCACTCCCGGGTGAAGAATGCTGTAGCCCGTTTCCTGTTTGGTGCGTTGATTGTCCCAAAGATTTTCTTTGACGCCCCCTGGCCTCCGCGCAAGAGGCGGGTGGATATCCTGGCAGTGGATCGCGCCGGTGCCGGTGAAATTCACATTGCCGAAGTGAAGGTTGGCTCGAACGACCTGGCTGAAGCGGTCCGGTCCATGGCGGGGATACCAGCTCATTTCAAATACCTGGCGGTGTTCGGTAACGGCAGTTACTACCCATCTGGCAAATCTCTTTATGCCCCCGACGGTATGGGTAGAGTTGGCGTCATTCAAGTTCGGGAGAATTCCTCTGACGAGCTTCGCGCGGAATTCGTAGTTCGGCCCGAGCGCTTCCGCCTGGATTCTTCTTATTTCAAGCAGATCGACAAATTTACGGCGGCCCGGCCGGCGGACATGGAAATTCGCCCCTAGAACTCCGATGCGTAAACTTTGGGACAATTCGGCAAACGACTCGCGAACGTTCGGAGCCTCTGGCCGTTCCTTGTGCCACGTTCCCGCCAGCCTCTCCATTGGC
Source organism: uncultured Acidobacteriaceae bacterium (assembly GCA_963710965.1). Taxonomy (GTDB): domain Bacteria; phylum Acidobacteriota; class Terriglobia; order Terriglobales; family Acidobacteriaceae; genus Sulfotelmatobacter. The sequence goes on from CAVQCP010000015.1 coordinate 53,098, forward strand.
ACAGTTCCTATCTCCCCCGCCACAGTCCTGGCCCCAATGGCTGGCGTAACTGACACGGTCTTCCGCCGCTTCATTCGCAACCTCGGAGGCTGCGGCCTCATCATGACCGAGTTCACCTCGGCTGACGGCGTGCTCCGCAAGAAAGATCAGAAGGCCAAACGCTATCTTCATTTTTACGAAGACGAGCACCCTATCTCGGCGCAACTTTTCGGCAGTGATCCCAAAGTAATGGCCGAAGCCGCCCGCATGGTCGAGGGCCTCGGCTTCGACCTGGTCGATTTGAACCTGGGATGTCCTGCAAAAAAAGTCGTGAAGTGCAATGGAGGCTCCGGCCTGCTCCGCGATCTCCCCGCCATCGGTCGTATCTTCGAAGCCGTTCGCGCCGCAGTCAAGATTCCCTTCACGGTAAAATTTCGTGCCGGATGGAATGATGAAGAAATCGTCTGCGTCAAACTCGCCCGCATGGCCGAATCCTGCGGACTTGCCGCAGTCGCTCTCCACGCCCGCACCCGCGAACAAGGCTACAGCGGCCAGGCCCGCTGGGAGTGGATCGCCGCCGTGAAAGACGCGGTCAGAATTCCCGTGATCGGCAACGGCGACATCCGGACCCCCGAAGATGCCGTCGCCATGATCACACAAACCGGTTGCGACGCAGTCATGATCGGGCGAACTGCGCCGTCGAACCCCTGGATCTTCCGCCAGATTCAGCAATACTGCGCGGCCATGGAAAATGCTCCGATAGCGTCGGAAGCCGTCGTCCATCAGGTTTGTGTGGGGACGGGCGTTGGCCGTGTGGGGACGGGCACTCTTGCCCGTCCGGTCGAGCGAAGCTCGATGGCTTTTGCTGACCCCCGCTCGACCGCCGGGTTCGAATCAGTCCGGGAAGGGCACGACTTCAGTCGTGCCGAAAATGTGGCAAATGTGCGAGCGGCTTTAGCCGCTGAGGGCCAGCCCTACGCCCACCCCACCGAACTCGACCGCTACCAGATGATCCGTACCTATTTCCAGATGCTGATCGAAGAAGAACTTCCCGACGCAGTCGGCAAGATGAAACAGTTTGCCTCGTGGTTCACGCATGGGGTTCCGGGCGGAGCGCACCTCCGCAAAGAGATCTACGAATCGAAGAGCGCGGTCGAAATCCTGGGTCGGGTAGAAGAATTCTTCGAGGCAAGATTGTGTGGAGCGGGCACTCTTGCCCGCTGAGGACAATCTTTTCGGCTTCGCCTAGCTTGGCCACTGAATTTTGTTGAAGATAGTTCGAAGTCGCTTTCCCCTGCTCGGATTGATCGTCTCCACAAAACCCACGCGTCCGTCAAGGTGCAAACGAAAGTGCGGCCGGAATTCTCGATTCTGGCTTTCCGGGCCTTGTTGGACACAGTTGGTCAGGATGGCCTTGAGCTGGTCGAAATTGCTGCGCGCAACGTTCATCCGCTGGTTAGTCACAAGACCGGCCAAATGTTGGCGAACTCCCTGCCGCATGACTCGCGTCTTGCGGTGGTTAACAGTGAAACCTTCTTCGAGCAGAATAGCCGCGGCGTGCAATCCAAACCGCTCTACCTTTTTTTCAAATTCCTCGCCTCCGGAGAACGCCAGATCATCCGCATATCGCGTGTAATTACAACCGGCCGACCTCGCCAGAGCCGTCAACCGGCAGTCCAAGCGGTAACAACAAACATTAGCGAGCGCAGGCGACGTGGGTGCGCCTTGAGGTAAGTGAGGACGCGAATACAACCGGCGAGCCTCGGCCAAGGAGATAGGTTCGGTATCGAAGGCAGCCTTATTCCAAACAGTGCACGGCGTGGCATTCGTGCAAATACCTCCAAGCAAATCCGCCACGGACTCCGGATAACCTAGGGTGCGAAATATCGCCTGAACTCTTGGTCCCCCAAATGTGGGGAAAAAGTCTCGTAAATCCAACCGCAGGACAACGTGTTGACCTACATGAGGTGCGACAAACGTTTTGATTGATCGCCGCTTCACGAATCCATGCACCGCGGGATGTGGTGGAATTTTCCCAAGAATCCAAAGCAGAATCTGCCGTTGCAGATCTTTCAACCTGGGTTTGGGTGCCTCGATCAGACGTATGCCGCCACTCTTCTTAGCCAAGACCCGATAATGATAGTGTGCTAGTCGGCCACAGCTCCCTTTGTACTCTAATGCCTTCAGATCCGCGAACCACCGCAACTCACCCACTTCCAAGCCAAACCAACTCGCCAAATCGCCAACAGAATCAATCGCAGGCAGATCCCAAGCCTCGGCCGCAGCGACGGGCTGCATCTGTTGAGGTTCGGTGAGCCAGGTATCGACCCAAAGCACGTCAGAATATTTTGACCAAGCCCGTCTCAACCCCTGGTCGTTCTTTAGAAAAACGACCACGTCGCGATGACGAGGGCGAATCCGCCCTGCAAAACTGGCCAGATATCGTTGCGCCAGCGGGCGCACCCAGCGCCAGGATCTGCCCAGCGCTCGAGTGCAGCGGACTGTTATGAGATCGACGGATGCCTCGCCGGCGAGAATCGACTGGGCCAGAGCACTAAAGAACGAAGAGTCTCGCATGGCAGACGGCGGGTGAGTGCTCCAACGAGTCTGACCCTGCGTGAGCAGCTCTGCGCAGTCGCGCAGTAAAACTCACGCGACGAAAGCCCATTTTTTCACGTTCCCCTGGGGTAGCCCCAGAGAGGCCCAAACCAAGCCCGAGAGCTCGGTCAAAGCCCAGCTTGGAGCACTCCACCGCGCGGAAACAATATAGCAGCTTTGCCATTTACGATCGGACTAAACTCCCCTCACTACCATCTTCCCGACCTCATCCTTCTCGATGTACGCCCAAGGCACCATGGCATCATGCGTAAAAACAGTCAGCCACTTCTCACCCAAAGCTTTGGCGTAGTACTGCTTTTTGCTCTCGATCGTTTGCAGAGGATAAAGATCAAATCCCATCCCCCAGGTGATATCGATATGCGCCGTCGTCGGAATCAGATCGGAAATGTAGCAAGCCGTCTTTCCTCCACTCGAAACGACGATGCCCTGCATGTGCGCCGTATGCCCAGGAAAAGTTTTCACCGAAATGCCGGGCACAATTTCCTCGCCGCCCTTAAGCAGCGTCATCTGCCCGCTCTGCACCAGGGGATCGTAATTCTCCGGAATGTAGCTGATCGAATCCCGCTCGCTCGGCTTGCGCGCATATTGCCACTCACCCTCCGGCGCATAATATCTCGCCCGCGGAAACGTCGGCACAATTTTACCGCTGGCATCCCGCACGGTATTCCATCCGCAATGATCGAAGTGAAGATGCGAATTAATAACGATATCGACGTCTTCGGGCGCAACCCCGCCAGCCGCCAAATTCGCCAGCAATTGCGCCGGCTGCCCGTAAAACTTGATCATCCGCTCCGACAATTTGTTCCCCATGCCCGTCTCGACCAGCACCGTCTGCTTGCCCGTGCGAATCAGCAGCGAGTTCAGCCCCGCCTGCACATAGTTCTTCTCGTCGGCAACCACCTTCTTCGACCACATCACCTTGGGAACCACACCGAAAAATGCGCCGCCATCCAGCGGATAAGTGCCGTCAGAAAAAATACTGAGCTCGAAGTCGCCAAGGGTAATCGTCTGCATCCTATCAGTGTGCCACAAGTTTCACGCCGCCCCTGCGGCAGGCTCAGGGCTTCGTCCGGGGCCACAAAAAAAGAAGCTGCTAATCTCGAAGCATATGGAGCGCCCGCCCGCCGTCACGCTAATCGCCGCAGCGTTCTTTCTGGTCGCGATTTATCTCTGGATCGTCGGCGCCATCGAACTGGCCGCTCCTGGCACCATCTCGCCATCCATGCGCGCCCCATTCATGTATGGGCGCGAACTCGCCGGCCCGCAAACCGCCTTCCTGGTGGGCGCAGGCTGGGCCTTAGTCGGCTGGGGACTGCTTCAACTCCGCGCCTGGGCTCGCTGGACGGCGGTTGTCTTGATGGTCCTCGGAATCATCGCCGGAATCCCCGCCGTTTCCGCCGCTTCAATCGATCCCGGCTGGCGCCTGGCTTGGTATGGCGGCCAGATGATGGCGAAAGTCGTGGCTGCATGGTATCTGCTGCAAGCGCCGGATGCCATCCAAGCCTTCCAACAAAAATAGCCACGGAGGGCGGGGATCAACCTGGATAAAACCTTTGTAGGCTTATCCGTGACAATCCGCGTAAATCCGTGGCCAAAACGATTCTTACCGCTTCGCCTTCGCCGGCTCGCCCACGCGCTGGCAGACTTCGAATTTCAACTTGCCGGCTTTCTTGTCGGCCTCGATGGTGATGTGGTCGCCGTGCAGAATCTCTCCATCCAGAATCTTCAACGCGAGAGGATCCTGAATCAGCTTCTGAATCGCTCGTTTCAGCGGACGCGCACCGAAATTCGCATCGTAGCCCTGCGTGAAGAGCAATTCTTTCGCCGCGTCTGTCAGCTCGATCGAGATCTTGCGATCGGCCAGCAGCCGTCGCACATCTTCCAACCGCAACTCGATAATCTTCACTAACTGTTCTTTTCCCAGCGGACCGAAAACAATAATGTCGTCCACTCGATTCAGGAACTCGGGCCTGAAATGCCCGTGTAGCGCGGCCATCACTTGCTCGCTCGCCTTTTCAAAATCCTCCGGCGTGCGCAGATTCTCGGCTTGCAAGTAACTCGATCCCAGATTCAACGTCATGATCAAAATCGTGTTCTTGAAATCGACCACGCGCCCTTTGCCGTCCGTGAGCCGGCCATCGTCCATAATCTGCAAGAGAATGTTAAACACATCCGGATGCGCCTTCTCGATTTCGTCAAACAGCACCACGGCATAAGGACGCCGCCGCACCTGCTCGGTGAGCTGACCGCCCTCTTCGTACCCCACATACCCAGGAGGCGCGCCGATCAGACGGGAGACGGAATGCTTCTCCATATACTCCGACATATCGATGCGCAGCAATGCACGCTCGTCATCGAATAAAAACTCGGCCAAAGCCCGCGCCAGTTCGGTCTTTCCCACGCCCGTCGGTCCCAGAAAAATAAAAGAACCAATCGGACGCTTAGGGTCGCTTAATCCCGCGCGCGATCTCCGAATCGCATTCGCCACGCGCTCAAGAGCCTGGTCCTGGCCGACCACGCGTAGCCGCAGCCGCTCTTCCATGGTGACCAGCTTCTTCACTTCACCTTCCAGCATCTTCGACACCGGAATGCCAGTCCACCGTGAGACGATGCGCGCAATGTCTTCTTCATCCACTTCTTCTTTCAACATGCGGTTCTGGCCCTTACTCTCCATCTGTTTGGTCAGCTTGGCGAGTTCTTGCTCGGCCTGCGGAATCCGTCCGTAACGCAGCTCTGCCACGCGCTCGTTGTTGCCCTTGCGCAGCTCGGCCTGCTCGTCAGTCTTCAGCTTCTCGATCTGCTCTTTCAGCTCCCGCGAACGCGCAATCAGATCTTTTTCCTTCTTCCAATTGGCTTTCAGCGCGTTCGATTTCTCCCGAATCTCCGCCAGCTCCTTCTCGATGACACCGAGCCGGTCTTTTGAATTCGCATCATCTTCTTTCTTCAGCGCCTGTTTTTCGATTTCCAGCTGCGTCGCCCGCCGCTCCAGCTGATCGATGTCGGTCGGCAGCGAATCGATCTGTATTCGAATCGACGCCGCCGCTTCATCCACCAGATCGATGGCTTTATCCGGCAGGAACCGGTCAGAAATATAGCGATGCGAAAGCGTAGCCGCCGCCACAATGGCGGAATCCTTAATGCGCACGCCGTGGTGAACTTCGTACTTCTCTTTCAGTCCGCGGAGAATTGCAATCGTGTCCTCGACATTCGGCTCGCCCACAAATACGATCTGAAATCGCCGTTCCAGGGCTGCATCTTTTTCGATGTACTTGCGATATTCATTCAACGTGGTGGCGCCAATCGCCCGCAGCTCTCCCCGAGCCAGCGCCGGCTTCAACATGTTGGAAGCGTCAATCGAACCTTCTGCTGCTCCGGCGCCAACCAGCGTATGGAGTTCGTCGATGAACAGAATCATCTGTCCTGACGAGTCTTCAATCTCTTTCAGCACCGCTTTGAGGCGGTCTTCAAACTCCCCGCGATATTTCGCTCCCGCCAGCATCGCCCCCAAATCCAGCGCAACCACACGCTTGTTCTTGAGCGCCTCGGGCACGTCGCCGGAAATAATCCGCTGCGCCAGGCCTTCCACAATGGCGGTCTTGCCCACGCCAGGCTCGCCAATCAGCACCGGATTATTTTTCGTGCGCCGCGAAAGCACCTGCACCACGCGCCGGATTTCTTCATCGCGCCCAATCACCGGATCGAGCTTGCCGCGCCGCGCCTGCTCCGTCAGGTCGCGAGCGTACTTTTCCAGGGCCTGAAACTTGGCTTCGGGATTCTGGTCGGTCACCTTCTGCGATCCGCGCACGGAGGTCAGCGCCTTCAAGATCGCATCGTAAGTCGCCCCGTGGCGCGACAGAATCTGCTGCGCCGCATCCTGCTTCAAATGCGTGATGGCTAGCAGCAAGTGCTCAGTCGAAACGTATTCGTCCTTAAAATTGGACGCTTCTTTGAATGCCTGCTCCAGCAGCTTATTCGCCGCATTCGAGATCGTGGCCTGCGAGGCCTCGCCTGAAACTTTAGGCAGCTTTTCGATCTCGCGATAGACATCGCTTAAGACGGCCTGCGGCCCGATGCCGATTTTCTCCAGCACCGGGGGAACAATTCCTTCTTTGTCTTCGAGCAGCGCAGCCAGCAGATGCAGCGGCATCAACTCCGGATTGCCGTGCTCGGAGGCCAGGTTATTTGCGTGCTGAACGGCCTCCTGCGCCTTCACTGTAAATTTCTCCCAACGAATTGCCATAAAAACTCCAATCTTAGCGCCGGCGTCCCGCCGCGACACTTTCAATATTTAAATAAAACGGGAGGCGGTCACCTCTGCCGCCTCCCGCTATTGTAACCACTCATCTGAGGACAGCCATCCTCGGCTGTCCCGCCGAGGCTCAGCCCGGCACGCTCACCACATTACGCGGCCTGGCCAGTACCCTTTACTTCTTTTGCAGCCGTTTGCTTGCCTTCTGCCGGCTTGCTCTCAAGCGTCTTGCCGCTCTGAGCATTCGCTCCGCCAACGTTGACCTTGATCTGCTTTGGCTTGGCTTCCGCCTTCTTGGGCAGCGAGATCTTCAACACGCCCTTGTCGTAGTTCGCCGAAACGTTCTCGGAATCCACGGTGGTGGGCAGGGTGAAAGTCCGGGTGAAGCTGCCATATTGGCGCTCGACGCGGCGATAGTTCTCTTCTTTTTCTTCTTTCTCGATCTTGCGCTCGCCATGCACGGTGAGGGTGTTGTTCTCCAGGCTGATGTCGATATCTTTCTCGTCGACTCCCGGAACTTCAATCTTCAACGTGACATTGTGCTCGTCTTCGTAAACATCGACTGCGGGCGCGAAGCGCGAAGTGGTCAACGATTCGTCCTCGGCCTGCCCACTGTAGGAATCACGAAACACGCGGTTGATGCGGTCCTGCAGGGTGGCAAACTCACGAAACGGTTCAAAACGGGTAAGTACAGTCATGGTCGAAATCTCCTCTTATGCTGATTCAGGAATTTGGTTCTACGGTCACAATACGTTTGATGCTGTATTCAGCATGAAAGAAGCATAAAATATGAGCGTATTACTGTCAAGTCATTATATGTTCGAATTATCAATCGCTTACAGTCGCAATCGCGCACTTCAAGTAGCTGGTTTCCGGTACATTGAGCAGGACAGGATGGTCTTTTGCCTGTCCCCGCACCTCGGTCAGCCGCAACGTTCGGCGAGCATCGACTGCAGCCCCACCCAACATTTCCAGGAAATCCGACTGCCCGACGTGGTAGGAGCAGGAGCACGTCACCAGTACACCACCCGGCCGCAGCATCTTCAGGGCGCGCAGATTCAATTCCTTGTAACCACGCAAGGCCGCATCCAGGTCGCGTTTCGACTTGGCGAAGGCGGGCGGATCGAGAACGATGGTGTCGTACCGCTGTCCCGACGTCGCATAGTCCTTGAGCAGGTCGAAGGCGTTGGCTTCGATCCATTCGATATCGACCTTGTTGAGCGCCGCATTCTGGTCGGCCACTTCCAGCGCCGGACGCGAACTATCAACCCCGCTAACGCGTGAGCAGCGCGCGGCCAGATGCAGCGCGAAGCCTCCCTGGTAACAGAAAACATCGAGCGCGTCTCCCCGCGCATACTGCGCGGCGGCAGCATAGTTCTCGCGCTGGTCGAGAAACGCGCCGGTCTTTTGGCCTTCGAGCGCGTCAAACTGGAACTGAACGCCATTCATGGTGAAGACTGTCGAAGTCTTCTCCCCCTGTAGCAGTCCCGAGCTTCGCGCCGGAAGTTCCTCGAGCTGCCGCACCCGCGGATCAACCCGTTCGACGATAGAAGCCGGAGTCAGCCGTTCGGCCAGCTCCGAAATCACAGTCTGGCGCACGCTCTCGGCGTCCATCGCCTGGGTGAGAATCTGCATCGACAGAATGTCGTGATAGCGGTCAACGATCAGCCCAGGCAAAAAGTCAGCCTCGCTGAAGATGAGGCGGTAAGCGTCAGTATCACGAACGATCGTCTCGCGGTAAGCGACTGCATCGCCAACCCGCTTCCGCAGTAAGGCCGCCAAGTCGGCAACAGGCTCGTGCGATATCAACCGAATCGCAATCTGCGAAGAGCTGGAATAAAGCGCGGTTCCAAGGGACTGGCCGCGATGATCGGTGACGGTAACCAACGAGCCCGGCAGAACCCCCTCGGCCGAGACGATGTCAGAGCGATAGACCCAAACGTGACCATCTTTCAGGCGGGACGCGCCGCGCGGAGAAACTTTAACGCCGGGGACACCTCGACCACCAACTGGGTTGGACATGAAGTCATCTTAAATGGAGGCAGGACAGTGGAGGCTAGCTGGCAGCTTGCTCGGTAGGAACCGCGGGTGCTGTCTCGGTCTTAGCCGGCCGCGCGGTCATCTCATACCTGGCGGCCTCGAGATCGACATGCAGTGAATCCAGCGCGGTCATGGGCATCTCCGTGCCCCAGGTTTCCATTTCGCCTTCGGACCAGCTCCCATTCAGCCGGATCGCGCCCGTAATGTCCTCAGGAAACGCGTTGCGGAACTCCCCTTCGCGAATCAGGATGTCGCCCATCATGCGCCCAGTATCCATGGCGAATACCCGGCGGCTGGACTGTCCGCTTGCCTTGGTAAAGCAGAGAAAAACTTCGCCAACATCGCCGTATTGCTCGCGGTAATACCAGGCCTGCGGTGCGTCGATCTTGGGATGATGCCGTTTCGACCGCTTGCTCTCAAGCTCAACCTTCTGCATCTCGTGCGCCGGATTGAAGTACAGAATCCGCTGGCAGGAATCGCAAACCAAGGTCTGCTGCCCGGTGCGCACTTCGTTATAAGTCTGCGGCCGCAGCATCACCTGGCAGGCCATGCATTTGTGGTCGAGCACTTCTGAGATTCCGCTGCCGCGAAACTTCGCGACCCGCTCGTAGTGGCGCAGCAAATCTTCACTCACGCCGGCTCGCATCTGCTCGCGTTTGGCACGCCAATCCGCCAGCTTCTTCTCGTCTTCCGCGGTCACCTGACGGGCTTGGTTTTTTTCTTTTTCAATCTCCGCGGCTTCCGCCTTCAGCTCGGCCTGCGCCGCTTTCACTTCTTTGTCGCGCGCGTCGGCATTCACCATCAGCTCGAGAATCTTATCTTCAGTCGCGGCAATTTCCTTTTCCGCAAACTGGATCTCGTGCAACAGCGCTTTGTATTGTTCGTTGGTTTTTACGTCGAGGGACTGGTCGCGGTATTTGGAAATCTTGCCGCGCAGATCGGAAATCGTGGTGTCAAACTTGCGGCGGGCGGCCTCGTCGGCCTTGACGGCGCCCTGCGCTTTTTCCAGTTGGGCCTGCGTGCGGGCCAGTTTTTTCTCGATGGCGGCCACGCGCTTAGGAAATTCCGCGATTTCATCCTGCAAGCGGCGTATTTCCTTGTCCGCTTCTTGCAGGTGCAACAGGTTTTCTATTTCTGGAAGCATCCCGGGAGGACTCAGCTATGATTCTACCACGCGCAAACGTCGCCCTCAGGAGGCGTCTTGAGGTAGTTGCTTATCTTTCATTAAAGTTCTGTCACTCCGAGCAGGACTTAGAGACACCTTGCCCGCTGGCAGCGAGGCAAGCCTGTCGAGAATTCGCGCGATGCCCTGCGAGTTTGGCTCGCTTTCCTGATAAAACCGACCTTTACCCGCTAGAATCAAAGGGCATGATCGTCCTCGCCTCCGCTTCTCCGCGTCGCCAAGAGCTACTGCGCAACGCCGGAATCCCCTTCACCGTGCAACCCGCCGACATCGACGAGACACCGCTCGATGGCGAAGCTCCGCGGGAGTGCGCCCAGCGCCTGGCCCGCGAAAAGGCTCTCACGGTTTTTCAAACTCGCCCTCAGGAATGCGTGCTCGGTGCCGACACGATCGTGGTAGTCGATGGCGGAATCCTCGGCAAACCGCTAGATGCGAACGATGCCGCCCGCATGTTGCGCCTGCTCTCGGATCGCATCCACGAAGTGATTACCGGAGTCTGCATCGTCAGTGCAGGAGCCGACAAATTCAGCTCGACTCTGGAAACTGGAAACCGAAAACTGGAAATTGGTCAGGAAACAACGGCTTCGGAGTCCACCCTGGTAACCATGTCTGAACTCTCCGACGCCGAAATCCGCGCCTACGTCGCTACCGGCGAGCCCATGGACAAAGCCGGTGCATACGCGATCCAGGGCCTGGCCTCGCGCTGGATCCCGCGCATCGAAGGCGATTACAGCAATGTGGTCGGACTGCCGGTGGCGCTGGTATATGCGATGTTGCGCGAACGAGGATTCATTTGAACTTCGCGGAGGAGAGGCGTCGAAACGTTAGACTTTCTTTTCTTCTTCTTTCTTATCGTCTTTCTTTTCTGCTTCCGGCTCTTTCATCGCGCTCTTGAAGTTACGGATGCCCTCGCCCAGCCCTTTACCCACAGCGGCAAACTTGCTCGTTCCAAAAAGCAAGAGGGCGATCGCGATGACCAGCAACCAATGCCAAATCGAAAACTCACCCATAACTCCTCCACATCGGGCTCAGCGCGATTGATCGACAGAAGGCTCGCAGTCTGAACCCAACGAAAAGTCTAGGCTATGCCCTCCGTAGAGTCAAAAATATGACCTTAAACGCGGTGGCCACGCATCCAAGAGTTAAGTCGCTTTCCGCTCAGGCTGGAGGATTCGTCTTGAAACTCAAATCAAGCATGCTCGTTTGCACCGCCATCTTCTTGAACACTGCCCTGCTGGTTTCTGCGCAGACTCCCGCTCCCATAACCGCCACGCCCGCCGAGCATCGCAAGACCAGCGAACCCTATACCGGAGATCTCACGATTTTCGATTCTCCCGGTCGAGAAGATCGCCTGCAAATCAACCGCGTCATGGATATTCTCGGCATCAAGCTCGGCAAAACCGTCGCTGATATCGGAGCCGGTTCCGGCTGGTTCACGGTTCGTGCCGCCCGTCGCGTGGGCGATTCCGGATCAGTTTATGCAGTCGACATCAACCCGGAAGCCATCAGCTACGTCAGCGACCGCGCCCGGAAAGAAAACCTGCACAACGTAAAAACTATACTCGATAAGCCCGACGATCCCCTCCTTCCGGCAGACTCCATCGATGCCGTCCTCCTGCTCAAGACCTATCACGAGGTCGCCGCACCGGTTACATTGCTGCGGAACCTGCGCGCAGCGCTTCGCCCCGGCGCCAAGGTTGGAATCATTGACCGCAACGGAAATGGCGAGAACCACGGCGTCAATCGCAACGTCGTTCTCAAGGAAGCCGCGCAAGCGGGCTATAAACTGCTCCATCAGTACGATTTCGTGAAAGGCGACAAGATGGATTACTTCCTGGTCTTCACGGCAACACCTTAACCTCTTCCACCACGGACCAGGTGGTGCGGCTCAAGTCAGCGAAAGCCCGTAAGTCTGCGTCGGAGGCCGCGCCCTCCGCGCTTGCCCACGCAGCTTCCATCGCGTCCCAGTCGTCGAAGTAGAGTTCGACGATGGCATCCCAAGCTGGCGGTTCTCTCTTCGCATCGGCCAGCGGAAAGTTCTGCCAATATTTCTTGAGGCCGGGCAATTTCTGGGCAAGAGGCCCGTGAACTTCTTGGAAGTAGCGCCGAAATTCCTCACCGCTCATGTCGGGACGCCGATAAACCACCACCATAAACTTGAGCATGCTTTCTCGCTTCCCAATCAGACAGCCTCAATCATCCCCGCCAGCAGCAGCGCCCGTCGCGGCAATTCTGAAATGACAATGAATTCATGCTCCGCGTGCGCCCCATCGCCCACACCGCCCATCCCGTCCAGCGTCGGAATGCCCATTCCCGCCGTAAAATTTCCATCCGACCCGCCGCCCACCGCCGCCTCGTCCAGTTTCCACTTCACCTGGCCAGCGATTTCGCGAGCCTTTTCATAGAGCGCAGCCACGCCCGCCGTGCGCTCCATCGGCAAGCGATTGATCCCCCCCGTGATCTCTAGTTTGCATCGCTTATCAAACGGCTTTAGGGATCGCAGCTTGCGATCGATCCCAGCCGCCTGCTTCGCGCTCTTAATCCGCACATCGATTTCGACTGACGCCTCCGCAGCCACCACATTCGTTCGCGTTCCCCCACGAATCACGCCCGGATTCACCGACAGCCCCTGCCGCAAATTGTTGAATTTGGCGATGACTGCAATCTGCCGCGCCAACTCCAGAATCGCGCTGTGTCCTTTGCCCGGATCCAGTCCCGCATGCGCTGCCACACCGTTGACTCGCAGCGCATACTCGCCCACCCCCTTGCGCGCAGTCTTGACGGCGCCGCGCAGTCCCGCCGCAGGTTCGAGCACCAGCACTCCCGCGGATTTCTTCGCCAAAGCTTCAGTGATCTTGCGCGAAGAATAACTGCCTACCTCTTCGTCCGAAACGAGAAAAACCGTGACTGGCCGCGGCACCTCGCCATGCCACGCCTGTAGCGCATCAAGGGCCGCAAGCATAAGCGCGATGCCGGACTTCATATCGAGCACTCCCGGCCCATGCAGCCGGCCGTTTTCTATCTTGCACGGCATGTTCGCCAGCGTGCCCAGCGGATAGACGGTGTCGTAGTGTCCGAGCAGCAACACTGGCTCGCGATTCGCCGATGAGGCAACGGCGAAATCAACTTGCAAGCTGTCACCAAACTCCGGGCTGCGATGCAGATGGGTGCGCCCTCCGAGGAGCTCAAACTTCGCCGCGAGCAGCGCAGCGATGCGGTCGACCGCAACCTTGTTGTCGCTGGGCGATTCGATCTCCACAAACTCCCGAATGGTTTCGACCATCCCGCCCTGGCGCTCGGAAAAATAGCGCAACCGGTCGGCCCAGGCGGGCGCGACTGGCAATGACTTTATTTTATTCGCAGGCACAGTTCCTCTTCTTACGGGTTTCTATTCTTATGAGCGGCGACGCGGTACAGTATAATCTTCAGGCTGACTAGACCAACATGATTGAGAGTATTCCCACCGCGACCGAGGCGGCTGCACCCAAGATGGCGCTCGATATTCACGACATCCTGAAAATTCTGCCCCACCGCTACCCTCTGCTGCTGATCGATCGCGTCCTCGAGTTGCAGCGCAAGCAGCGAATCGTAGCCCTCAAGAATGTCACCATCAATGAGCCTTTTTTTAACGGTCATTTTCCCGGACTCCCCATCATGCCTGGTGTGCTGATTGTCGAAGCCATCGCGCAGGCGGGAGGCGCTCTACTGCTTACCGAAGTCGAGGACCGCGCTAATAAAGTGATGGTCTTCACCGGGATCGAGCGGGCCAAGTTCCGCCGTCCCGTGAGTCCCGGCGACCAGTTGCGCATCGAGGTCGAAGTCATCGGCTGGCGCGTGGTTCCGGGTATGACCGCCGCGAAGATGAAAGGCGAAGCGCTGGTCAACGGAAAGAAAGTGGCCGAGGCTACCGTATCGTGCCAACTCATCGACAGTGCCCGCGGACGCGGCTCGGCAGAAACTGGCGCAGACAACGACGCCGGATAGAAGAGCCCGCGGCTGGGTAAACTGGGAAGGGCACGAGTTCGACTCGTGCCATAAAGGCTTCCAGGAATGAATTCGGCTTTAGCCGCTGCGGTGTGCTTTGCAGAGGCTATACGGTTTGTTTCGCAGCCGGGTTAGCCTCTGAAAACTTTGCATTGAGCTTAAGCACGACGGCAGCCTTCAAGTCCGCCGATACTTCAATTATGACCGTTCATCCCACGGCCCTCGTGGATCGCCGCGCCAACGTGCCGGCATCCTGCAGCATTGGCCCCTACTGTGTCATCGGCCCCGAGGTCGAACTTGGGCAAAACTGCCGCTTGATTTCGCATGTCGCCATCGAAGGGCCAACCAAAATCGGCGCAAATAATTCTTTCTTTCCCTTCTGCGCCATCGGTATGGCCCCGCAGGATATTTCCTACAACGGCGAACCCACCCGGCTCGAGATCGGCGATCACAACGAAATCCGCGAGTGCGTCACCATCAGTCGCGGCACCGTCAAAGGCGGAGGCCTGACCCGCGTCGGCAACCACACGCTGATCATGGCCTACGCTCACATCGGACACGATAGCGTCATCGGCGACCATTGCATGCTGGTGAACGGCGCAACCCTCGGCGGACACGTCACCGTTGAAGAATGGGCCGTCGTAGGCGCATTGTGCCCAGTTCATCAGTTCGTCCGCATCGGCGCCCACGCCTACATTGGCGGAGGCACCACCATCACGCAGGATGTTCTGCCCTTCTCCATGACCTCAGCCGCGCGCGACACCCACGCCTACGGCATGAATAAAGTTGGACTCGAGCGCCGCGGCTTCTCCAAAGAGCGCATCCAGAAGATTCATCACGCTTATAAGACTCTGCTGGCGTCGAAGCTGAATACGTCACAGGCACTGGAGAAGCTGAAGGCAGAGCCTGACCGCGGCGAGGATGTGGAGATGCTGATTCGGTTCATTGAGGCTTCGGGGCGGGGGATTATTAAGTGAGGGGAAAATGGTGAGTAGGTAGTCGGATCGTCCAATGATCGAGGTAGTTGCCAACGCGCTGCGATCGAAGTCCCGAAAATTCATTCACGATGGCTTCTACCAAAACGACGGTGGCGAGTGGGGATACTACGTGACCGTTTGGGACGCAGGACACTATCATATGATTTCGGTCTCCCATATCTCCGAAACTCCCGCTCTGGAACAGATAGCAGCTGCGCTCGAATCCCCGCAGAGATTTTTAAAAGAGGACGGCAGGTATCCGAATCGTTGTGGCCACCTGGGATACTGGGCCACCGTCAGGAGCGACGGTCACTGGTACATGCTGTCGGTTTCCGATATGCTCCAGCCATTCCACAAGCAATGGTGGGCGGATCGTGGCTGAGCCCCCACCTATGACGGGCCGCCGGCAAGGGCTAGCCGATCTGCTTGATTGTTGTGGTAAAAGGCTGTTTTGGATCAACGGGTGTCCTGCATTCCGAGCATTCGCTGCTTGCGACAGCGAATTGATAAGCGGCGAGTTGGTCCGTCGCGTCGATCTCAATGCGATTTTCGTTTCTTGCTTTGCACGTGCTACTGCCACAGGTGAAGGAATAGTGAACCTCAAATTTTGCCATTCTTTTCCCTCTTCTGCGTTTCCTTTATTACTTGCGCGGCGCAGGTCGCTCATGCCCGCGAAGACGAACTCTGCAGTCCCGCGATTATCTCTTGAAGCCGATCCAGGGTGTGCTTGAGGGAAACAATCTCTTGATCGGCGTCCCAAAGGAGGATGCCGGCGTACGCAAGAAACCCAATTCTCGCTCCAATCCAAACGAGAAAAACGAGCTCGCGCCACTGGAATAGACTGCCCACATCCGGCCCGGATGTTATCAAGATCCCGGCCGCTGCAAACCAACAAACGGCCGCGACCTTTCGTCTCATGACTTTTTGTTCTAGGCTTATCTGCATGGAAGCGCATCCTTCGCCTGCAACCATCATAATTGAGGCTGCAAGGCACAGGCGCTGGTCCTGTATACAGGTCTGCTGTTGACTCGGCTACCCGTGCCGCCTATCCTTGCGAGATAATGAACGTATGGCAAGAGCGGAGGCCGCTGTGACTGGGATTCAATTCCTTACCAACGACAAAGGGCGCCGCGTGGCCGTGCAGATCGACCTCAAAAAGCACGGGGCTATCTGGGAAGACTTCTGGGACGGCCTTATTTCCGAATCGCGCCGCAAGGAAAAAAGCGTCCCCTACGAGCAATACCGCGCCAGTCGCTTGAAGCGCAGCCAGCCGCGTGGCTAACTATTCGTCGTCATCAAAACGTCCGCCCAGAAGGAACTCGACGCCCTCGACGATGCCGTCTTTCGCCGCATCGACCGCAAGATTCTGGGACTGGCAGGAAACCCGCGCCCCGCAGGATGCAAGAAACTCAAGGGCTACAAAGACCAGTGGCGCATACGAATAGGGGACTGGCGCGTAGTCTACGTTATCGATGATTCGGTCGAGCGTGTGAGCATAAGCCGCGTCGCGCACCGCCGCGAAGTCTACGACGGCTAGCTCATTCTTGCCTCCCCGACCACAACAGTAAGGTATCCCGCCCCCGGTTCCGCCTCGCCAAGGTTCTTGACCTTACGATTTCGTCGCTTCCTTCTCTCTGTCCACTCGGATGCTAGACTACTCGACGGTTGAGGAGTGATCCTTTCATGCCTTCCGACAACCAAAAACTCGGGCTCATCGCTGGCAACGGCAAGTTTCCCTTCCTCGTGCTCGACGCCGCATGCGCCGCGGGATTCAATTCCCTTACGAGAGTCCGATCTGACTCTTGCCCAGCGGGGTCAAGTCCGCAGCCGTGCCACGGCCAACAAAATCAACCTCGAAGTTATCGGCAGGAAAATCAGGAGGTGTCTTGCCGGCAAGGAAGGAAGCGCATTGCCCGGGAAGATATGCCGTATTTTTAGCGCATCCAACAGTGCCGCCAATATACATGACGCTGCTGTAGCCATCGCCATTGTGCGCATCTTCCACCGAATGCACGACGTCGGAATGCCAGAACACGGCATCGCCCGGCTGCATCAATGGAATCGATGTCAGTCCGTCGGCCAAGGCCGCGTGCCAGCTGGGGTGCACTGAAAGTGCGCGTCCCGGCTGCGCGCCGCACAAGTCATCCTCAGCCACATCATCCTGCAGCGAACGCAGCAGGATGTACATCATGCTGTTGGCAACCGGAATCAACTGTAGCGTGCCGTCTCCTTTGCCCTGCCGCGTGAGTGCGGTCCAGCCCTGAAAGGTACGGAACATGGAGCACACAGCCGGAGAGGGAATCTCTTGCACATCCGGACGATAGGCTGCGTCGAATGGATCATATTCCCGCCAATTGCCCGAGAAGACATGCCGGTAGACTTTACGGAAGTTTTCATCGAGCCAGCGCTCCACCGATCCGCCATCGACATGCGGCGAAAGCCCCAGCGATGCGGAACCCGGTGGACGTCGGCGAATGCGATCGGCATACACCGGCGTCTGTTCGGGGTTAAAGTGTACACGGCCCTCGCTCTCAGACTTCCAAAGTTTATTCAGAAAGACGCGGGTGCGAGTGAGCGACTCAGACTGGCGAGCCATCACCTGGGGGCGGGACCAGTAAATCCCATAGATTTGCGGCTTCGCGGAGGCCAGCGTCCCAAAGTATTTATCCTCGGCTCGATGCATTAGTTTTTCATCCAGACCGTTGACTTCTACGTATTTGCCGATCTCGCCATCCCAGTCGCGAACTTGTTGCGCGGGAAAAACGCCGCGAACGACGCAAGCACCACGATCTCTGATTGCCGCGGCGGCCTTTGCGGTTACTGCTCCGCTGACAATCTCGTCGTATTGCAGGATAGGGATCACGGCCTCGCCGGCCTCGCGTTCCTTTATGATTTGCGCTACCTTGCGGCGCATCTCGGCTTCGACCTCGTGGAAAACCTGGGAATAATTTGGCAGTGCCTTTCGCAGACTAGCCTTCGATCTGCGAATGGCTTCAGGCAGATTTTCGATAACTAAGGGCATAGGTTTTGGCTCCTGGTAATTGCCGGCCCGGGGCTCGCGAAACTGGCATACCCCTCTGAGCGCCGCCCAGAGAGTCTAATGAGTTACGAAAATGGTAAGTGACCCGAAAAGGTCAATTATTGATACTATTCGGACACCGCGTGGGCCTCGGATGTCTGAATTGGGGAGATCGAGATGAAATGCCAGTTTGAACACGTAACCTTTCCCAAGGGCTGCTCGATTCGTATCTATCACCGTCAGGTAGCTTCCATCCCGTTTGAATGGCACCACCATCCTGTGTACGAGCTGACCCTAACGCTGAATAGCCGTGGCTGGCGTTTCATCGCTGATCACATTGGCCATTACGACACCCGCGATCTGGTTCTGGTGCCTTCGAACATGCCCCACACCTGGGCGTCAACCGCAGCCATCGATGAGTCCCTTCCGCACACCGCTCTCGTCGTCTGGTTCACAAGGGAATGGGCGCTCAAAACTGCGGATGTTTGTCCCGAGACCGCCGCGTTGCGCAAGCTGATCAATCGATCCGGCGCAGGGCTTCGCTTTCCAGTGGAGGCCGCAGCCAAAATGGAATCACGCTTGCCTCAATTACTTTCCGAGTCACCGCTGAAACGGCTTCACGCGGCACAGGAGTTGTTGTGTGAATTGGCAGACATCGAAGCAACGCCGCTCGCAACTCGACCAGCATCCCGCCCCCAGTCGTCCGATGAATCCCGCCAACTTTCTCGTGTGCTAGAGCATTTGCATCAGAACTTTGATCATTCGATACGAGTCGAGGAGCTTTCCCGTTTGGCGAACCTGTCGGCGCGATCACTGCAGCGACTGTTCATCCGCCATCTTGGAGAGAATTTCAGCGACTATCTGGGCAGGCTGCGGATCGAGCGCGCATGCATGCTGCTGGTGGAAACCGAGCGACCGATCAAGGTGATCGCGGCGGAAACCGGATTTTCCAATTTGTCCAACTTCAACCGGCGCTTTCGGAAAGCGCGCCACATGACGCCGAAAGAATTTCGGCGCTTCGTAGTGGAGCACCGTCAAATGCCGCATCCGCTGCCGGAACCGGACCTGACGAAGCGTTCTCCTTCGCTTGAACATCCAGCTAGGAGACCGATTCCGGACCCTTTCCTCATCAGGCAATTATCACTTTAAGGGATATTGGTCGCACCCAACCCATGGAGCGGAGAAATAATTGCTGTAACCAGGCGTTGTTTACGCATTTGATCGGTAAAGTGCACCAATGACTTCGCAACGCATGGTCAGATCTCGTGCTATTTGGCAGTCGTTATCGGCGCAGCTATGATCGTGGCCAGCACGGTTGCAATCGCCTTCTCTTTTCCGCCATTGATGGCGAACGCATCCGCCGTACAAACTGTCAGCGTCCGCCCTGCTTTCTTCACTTGAGCTCTGGCCACGAAGACCTCACCGGCAGCGGGTGCCAGGAAATTCACCTTTAACTCCACGGTCAGGACTTCTTTATCCTCTGGTGCCACGGTCAAGGCGGCATAACCGCAAGCAGAATCCAAGACCGCAGTGATGGCACCCGCGTGCAGAAAGCTGTTCTGTTGCATAAGATTCGGCGAAAACGGCAGTCGGATCTCCACGCTGCCTTGAGCCATTCCTGTGAGTTCGGCTCCTAAAGTGGACATGAAGGTCTGTTTGGAGAAGCTCTGTCGAACGCGTTCGTAGTGCGTGGTCACGTTCCTCCTCTCTGGCGGGGGGGCAAACTTTTTGCAATGATAAATACTTCTTGCGAAATGAGCATCCGAATCTGAACCCTTACCGTTGTAACCATGCCTTAGCCCTCATTCACCATGAGTGTGCGTCCTCCATGAAGGCAGAATGCTAGACTGACTCGGTCGGCTCGATTCGCGCTCACTTCATGCCCTCCGACAACAAACTCGGCCTCATCGCCGGCAACGGCAAGTTTCCCTTCCTCGTGCTCGACGCCGCGCGCGCCGCGGGCTACGAGGTCGTTGTCGCCGCGATTAAAGAGGAAGCCTCCCCAGAGATCGAACGCCACGGAGCAGCCTCGGTCCATTGGCTGTCGCTGGGCGAACTTTCCAAGCTGATCGAAACCTTCCAGCGCGAAGGCGTGACCCGCGCCATTATGGCTGGGCAGGTCAAGCACAAGCAGATTTTCTCTGCCATTCGCCCGGACTGGCGTCTCGCCAAGCTTTTACTCTCACTCACCACCCGCAACACCGACAGCCTCTTGGGCGCCATCGCCAAAGTTCTCGCCGAGGAAGGCATCACCCTCGAAAATTCCACCTGGCTGCTCGAACCGCTGCTCGGCATGCCCGGCGTGCTCACGCACCGTTCTCCCACTGAACAGGAGCGCAAGAATATCGACTACGGCCGCGTCGTCGCTCGCCAGCTCGGCCAGCATGACATCGGCCAGACCGTCGTGATCGCCGAGTCAGCCTGCGTCGCGGTCGAGGCCATGGAGGGTACCGACGCCGCCATCGAGCGCGCCGGCCATATCATGGCGTCGCTCCACGGCACCGCCTCCACGCTGAGCCGTGCGCTCACGGTCGTGAAGATAGCGAAGCCTCATCAGGATATGCGTTTCAACGTCCCGGTCATCGGAATGAAGACCATCGAAGTGATGCGCGCAGCGGGCGCGACCTGCCTGGCCCTCGATGCCGGAAAGTGCCTGCTGCTCGATCGCGAACATCTTCTCGACGCCGCGAATGCGGCGGGCATCGCGGTCGTGGCGGACTCGCCGTAACCTAGCGGGCTTCCAGCGATCTGCGAGGGGAGCGGGCGTTGGCAACGATATCTGCGCGAAGTTCCTGGCGAGCCCGCGTGAGATCGTACGCCGTTTGCAAATTCATCCAAAACTCGGCTGAGTTTTTGAAGTAATTCGAAAGAAGCAGCGCCGTCTTCGGAGTAACACCTCGCTTGCCTCGGACAAGTTCGTTCACCCGGTTCAAGGGTATCGAGAGTGCCCGAGCCAGTTTGGCCTGCGACACTCCCATCGGTTCCAGAAACTCCTCTAAGAGAACTCGCCCGGGGTGAGTTGCGATACGATGGCTGGGCAGCATTGTGATCTCCTCAGTGATAATCGGTACATCGAACCTCAAGCGCATCGCCGTTGCTGAAGCGAAATATGATGCGATATTGATCATCGACTCTTATGCCATAAAACCCCACCAGCTCTCCATGCAACCTCTCGATCCGGTTTGCGCGCGGTACCCGTAGATCATCGAGCGTAGTGCAGGCGTTCAGCACATCCAGCTTTCCTTGGATCCGACTCCACAAGGTTCGGGCAATCCTCCGGGTGGCTTTTGTATCACGCCCATGGAAGACATGCTCCGTGGTTTTGTCCCCAAAGGAGACAATCATTTAATACATGATACACGAATACCGTGTATTCATAAACATTTGACGAATCCACTCGGAAGAGTGAACGTTTATAGATGGCTTTTCCTGATTCCCCATCCGCCCTCCTCGCCGAACAACTTCGCCGCGCCTTCGAAGGCAATGCCTGGCACGGCCCCGCTTTGCTCGAGTTGCTCGCCGACGTGGACGCCACCACAGCCGCGGCCAAGCCCTTGCCCGCTCACAGCATCTGGGAACTCGTTCTGCACGTCGCTGTCTGGGACAATGCCGCGCTGCGCAGGTTGGCCGGAGAAAAATGCCAGCCCACAGGATTAGCGAATTTTCCGCTCGTCCCGAAGCCGACCGAATCCGCGTGGCGCAAAGCGATTGCCCACGCCAAGCGCACTCACGAAACCCTGGTGAAAACCGTCACTGCCCTGCCCGAATCCCGCCTGCGCGACCGCGTCCCCGGCAAGCGCTACGATTTCTATTTCATGCTGCAAGGCCTAGCCCAACACGAGCTCTACCACGCCGGACAAATTGCTCTGTTGAAGAAGGCACAACGACAAGATTGAGCAGCGAATTGGAAATCTGGTTGCGTAGGGTTTTAAATTACCCGATTGCCTGATTTACCGATAGTGGGTTAGTTTGAATCTGTCCCTGTTTAACGGGGCGTCATCCCGAAACCCGGCGCAGTACAGCCGGGTGAGGGATCTCCCATAGGCAAAGGCATGTGCGGTAGGGGGAGATCCTTCGCTCCGCCTGAAAAGCGGCTGCGCTCAGGATGACGCCCGCAAAGAAATTCAAACTGAGCTACTACTGATTTACCAAATTACTCACTCCCTTTTCTCTCTTTCCGTTTACAATTCCTAGTTCCCCGGCAACCTGCCCCAGCGAGACTCTTTCCTGCCATCTGACAATCCGATTTCCGTCGCAGTGGTAGGCGTAGGCGTCTTCGGACGCAATCACGCTCGCGTCTACAAAGAACTCGAACAACAAGGCGAGCCGGTTCGCCTCGTAGGCGTTGTCGATCCCAATCTCGATCGCGCCGATGCCGTCGCCCGCGAGTTCGACTGCCGTGCTTTCGGTTCCGTCTCGCAAATGTTGAGCACGCACAGTGAAGTCCGCGCCGCGTCCATCGTAGCGCCCACGAGCCATCATCTCGAAGTCGCCCGCGCCCTCATGCAAGAGGAGGTCGATGTTCTCATCGAAAAGCCGGTCGCCTCCTCGCTAGCCGAAGCCGATGAATTGCTGCAACTCGCCTCCGCTCACAAACGCATCGTGCAGGTTGGCCACCTCGAACGCTTCAATCCCGCCGTCCGCGCCACACTTCCGTTGCTCACGCATCCCATGTTTTTTGAGGTACACCGGCTCAGTGTCTTTACCCCACGCTCGCTCGATGTCGACGTTGTGCTCGATTTGATGATCCACGACCTCGATATTGTCCTCGCCTTCGTCAATTCTCCCGTGCAGGAAGTTCGCGCCGTCGGCCTGCCCATTCTTTCCGGCAAAGTTGATATCGCCAACGTGCGCCTCGAATTCGAATCCGGCTGCGTCGCCAATTTCACCGCCAGCCGCGTCTCCACCGAGCGCGTCCGCAAGCTCCGTTTCTTCCAACCCAACCAATACGTTTCCGTCGATTACGGACGCCAGGAAGTCCTGGTCTTCGCCGTCGGCGCCGATGCCGCCGGAGTGCCCGCCCGCGGCACGCCCACCGTAAACCCGCAAATCAAAGTTGCGAAGCCTCCGGTCACCTCAGAAGAACCGTTGCACGCGGAATTGAAAGCGTTCCTCCAAGCCGTGCGCGAAAGATCCACGCCCCAGGTTTCGCTCGACGACGGCCGCCGCGCGCTAGCTCTCGCGCTCGACGTACTGGCTGCCATTGCCGAGCATGGGAAAAAAATCGGACTTCCCAGCAGCGCCCCTGCCAACGTCCGGGCCCGGAACGTCCAGGTGAGGAACTGACGAATCCCCTGTGATCCGAACTGCATCGTAGCAACGATTTCCGTCACCGCTGGCGCGACTTTGTTCTGGCTAACAGCTAAAAGCTGATAGCTGAAAGCCGCTTTTTACAAATGTTTACACACATAACTCCCGTCACATTTACCTGTGAGCACAATCCCCGGAAAGATGCGAAAATAAAGATACCTTGCTCGTTTCACCAGAAGGCGTCATCCAACAGTTATGGGATCGAATACCGGATGCAACGCAGCGCCCGGGGATGTGTGTCTAACGGACAAGCCGCAGCGGTAACAAATTAGTTCATGCCCATCACGCAAATTCCATTCCAGGACCCGGTGGCGCCTCCCGAAAAGCCGCAGCCGGAGCAGCTCGGTCTCTACGACACCAAGGGATGGGAAACCGCCTACCGTGATCTTGATGACGATGCCCGCGTGCCCCACCTGCTCATCCAGTTGCAGGATGATCTCGCTCGTTCCCGCCGCCGCGAAGCTGCGTGGATTTCAATCATTGTCCACCTGATCCTCATCATTTGCCTTTACAAAATTGAGTGGTTCGAAAAGTATCTCCCCTGGCACACCGCGGTCGCGGTCCGCCGCCCCAATACCAAGGACATCACTCTGCTCGAGCTTCCGCCCGATTTGCAAAAAGCGCCGCACCATCCCAACACCAACATCGCCTCCGATAAGGATCGCATCGCGATGACGCGGCATCCTGAATTAGACCTCAAAGAGTTGCACAAGAGTTTAGCGACGCCCCCGCCCGGCCCTCCCGGTTCCAGCGCACCCCCCGCGCCGCAAGCCGCACCGGCCCAGTCCGCGCCCATCGCCCGCAACCAGCCGCCGCCGCAGCAACAGGAAGGTGGCCAGCAGTTCGCGCCGCCCCAGCCTCAATCCAGACCCAACATTCCTGATGCTTTCAAAAAATACGCCGGTCCCATGTCGGCAGCTTCGGCTCTCGATGAAGCCACGCGCGGCGCCGCCGCCAGCCGCGGCAATGGCCAGCAAGGCGTCGGCGGCGATTTCGGATTAGGCAGCGGCGCTCATGGCCGCCAGTTGGGCAACCTCGAGATCCTCAGCGACACCATGGGGGTGGATTTTGGCCCGTATCTTCAGCGCGTACTGCACGACGTCAGGCAGAATTGGTACAACGCCATCCCAGAGTCGGCGCAGATGAAGCACGGCAATCTAATCATCGAGTTCGCCATCACCAAAGATGGACGGGTTGCAGGCATGAAGCTGGTGGCCCCCTCCGGCGATGTCCCTCTTGATCGCGCAGCCTGGGCCGGCATTGTAGCATCGGATCCATTTCCCGCTCTGCCTTCCGAATTCGGCGGCCAATATCTCTCGCTCCGCTTCCGCTTCTACTACAACCCCACCAAAGAAGAGCTGGAATAATTTTTCGATGGCTGAGATTTCTACTGCGTTGCCGGAAGAATGCGAAACAAATGGCGTCGCCCGGTCCGGTAGATAGAAAAATCGCGCCGGTCCAAGGTGAAGATGGTTTCAATCCGCTCCCGTCCGGCAAGATAAACCAGCGCAGCATCGGCAATCTGGGGATGGATACTTTGGTATTTCTTCATGACCGCTGCAATGGCCGGGGCCTCTTGTCCAGCCAGTGGCAGCAATTCAAGAAATCCGGTTTCGGTGCTCTCCAGCAGTTGCTGAACGGCTCGCGGCCAATGGCGCAGCAGCCACGCCGCTTCGGTGATCACCGGCCAACAGGAATAAAGCGGCCCCTGCATCTCTCGAAGTTCTTCGATACACGTTTGATGTTGTGAATCTTCGCGAGAGAGAATCGCGACCAGAGGACCGGTATCGACCAAAATCCGGTCCCGCGTAATGCCGCTGACCCTGGGCCGGGTCATTTGCTTGTGCCAAAACCTTCAAAGTGCCGCGGGTTCGAGCTCAGATCTTTCGGAGCGCGCCGTACACATCCAATCAGCCCCAACGCTTGCGCCAGTTCGTAGGCCGAGCCAGTGGTCCTGTCTTTGCCCAGGTAGCTCTCCAGCGCAACCCTCACCAAGTCAGACGGAGTTTGCCCTTTCACACGAGAGCGATGGCGAACCCGAGCTGCAAGGCTCGCCGGAACCCTCACCGTAATACGCTTGGAACTCATGTCCGACATTATACCATCGTTGTCTGACAACAATATAAGCTTCGATTCAACGCGCCGAGAAGATCCGAGAACCGAAACGTAACGTCTGGCACTCAAGTCCTAAAACCTACGAACCTCTCCTATCCTGTTAAAATCAAAGATTAGCCCACACTCTATGGACGCCGCGTTCCTCCGCAACTTTGCCATCATCGCGCATATCGACCACGGTAAATCCACGCTGGCGGATCGCCTGCTGGAGCTGACCGGATCCCTGACCGCACGCGAGATGCAGGCCCAGGTGCTCGACTCCATGGATCTTGAGCGCGAGCGCGGCATTACCATCAAAGCCCACGCCGTGCGCATGATGTATACCGCGCATGACGGCCAACTCTACCAGCTCAACCTCATCGACACCCCGGGCCACGTTGATTTTTCCTACGAAGTATCCCGCTCGCTCGCCTCCTGTGAAGGAGCGCTGCTCGTCGTCGACGCATCGCAGGGAGTCGAAGCGCAAACTCTCGCCAATGCCTACCTGGCTATCAACCACGGCCTCGAAATCATTCCCGTTATCAATAAGATCGATCTGCAAAGCGCCGACATCCCGCGCACCAAGGAAATGATTGAAGGCGCCGTCGGACTCGACGCGTCCGACGCGGTCCTCATCAGCGCCAAGACCGGTCAGGGCGTAGTCGATGTGCTTGAAGCCATCGTCAAACGCATTCCTCCGCCCAAAGGAAATCCTGAGAACCGGCTCCAGGCGCTGATCTTCGACTCCTGGTTTGATCCCTACCGCGGCGTCGTGATTCTTACTCGCGTCTTTCAAGGTACGCTACGCAAAGGCCAGCGCATTCGCCTGTGGTCCAACGGCACCACCTTCGACGCCGAAACTTTGGGCGTGCTTACGCCCAAGCCGGTTGAAATTAATGAGCTCAAAGCCGGAGAAGTCGGCTTCCTCATCGCCAACATAAAAAATGTCGCCGACACAAAAATCGGCGACACCATCACCGATGACGTCAACCCCGCCTTCGACGCGCTTCCCGGCTTCGAAGAGATCAAGCCCATGGTCTTCGCCGGCCTTTACACCGTCGACGCCCACGAGCACACGCGCCTGCGCGAAGCGCTCGAAAAACTGCGATTGAATGACGCATCCTTCTTTTTCGAGCCGGAAAGTTCGGTGGCTCTGGGCTTTGGCTTCCGCTGCGGCTTCCTCGGCCTGCTGCACATGGAAATCATTCAGGAGCGCCTGGAGCGCGAGTTTGCCCTCGAACTCATCACCACTGCTCCCGGCGTTCGCTACAAGGTCTACAAGACGGATGGCTCGATGATCGAGGTCGACAATCCCTCGCGCTGGCCTGACCCCAGCGAGATCGCAAAGATCGAAGAGCCGGTGATTCTTGCCACCATTCTCAGCAATGAAGAATACGTTGGCGGAATTCTGAAGCTGGTCGAAGACAAGCGCGGCAAGCAGAAAACCTTTGAATACGTCAGCTCCTCGCGCGTGATGTTGCACTATGAGTTACCGCTGAATGAAATCGTTCTCGATTTTTACGATCGCCTGAAGTCGGTCTCGCGCGGCTACGCTTCGCTCGACTACCACTTGGCTGGGTATTGGGAGTCGCCCATGGTGAAGCTCGACATCCTGGTGGCCGGCGAAGCGGTCGACGCCCTTTCCATCATCGTGCATCGCGATTTCGCCTACGATCGCGGCAAGGCGCTCGTGCACAAAATGCGCCAGCTCATCCCCCGGCAAATGTTCGAAGTGCCCATCCAGGCCTCGATCGGCGCCAAAATCATAGCCCGCGAAACCGTATCGGCAATACGAAAAAATGTCATCGCCAAGTGTTACGGTGGCGATATTTCCAGGAAACGCAAGCTCCTTGAAAAACAGAAGGAAGGCAAAAAACGTATGAAGCGTATAGGCCGCGTCGACATCCCCCAGGAAGCGTTTCTCGCTGTCTTGAAGGTAGGCGAAGAAGAGTGATCGCCCCGGGTTGCATCGAAGCGATCTGGGGCGTGGGGTAAGAACCCATTCCGGGCTAGCTAAAACGGAAACAATCCGGAAGAGACTGCACCAGTTCCTGACGCTCACGCCCTAGGTTGAGATGTGCAAATCTCCAAAATGGGAATAACTAGCAATCCCTCATTCCGCACCCATGTTAATACCCAGTGAATTGCCTAACTGGTTACTATTCAGGCTGTTAGGCGCGGCCGTATCGAAAAACATGATTCCCAAAATGGGATTTACTGAAAGACACTTTCGTCTCAGCCAGCAATTCCACAAGCTTTCCACAGCCACTGCGGCATCCGCAACCTCAATTGCCTAAGGGATTTAACCGGAATAATTACAGAAAGTCCTGTAGTTAAAACTTACTCTTCGGGCCCCATCCCGCCATCCGCCATCATCTCGAATCGCGTGCAATTCTTCCGGAACGCCAGCACCAGCTTACCCGTCGGACCATTCCGCTGCTTCGCGATAATGATCTCTGCCCTTCCTTGCAAGTCCGGATCATCCTGCCGGTAAACTTCTTCGCGGAAAATAAACATCACCAGATCGGCGTCCTGCTCGATCGATCCCGACTCGCGCAAATCAGAAAGCTGCGGACGATGGTCCCCACCCCGGCTCTCCGGGGCGCGGCTCAACTGTGAGAGCGCAATCACGGGCACGCTCATCTCCTTGGCCAGTGCCTTCAACCCACGCGAGATCGCCGAAACTTCCTGCGTACGATTTTCAAAGCGCTTGCTGCCGCCCGACATCAGTTGAAGATAATCGACGATGATCAGATCAAGCCTGCCCTGGGATTGCTTCAGCCGCCGCGCCTTCGCCCGCATCTCGCTCAACGCCATGCCCGGAGTGTCGTCGATGAAAATGGGAGCGTGCGCCAACTGCTCCATCGCTCGCACCAGTTTTTTGGTATCGTCCTGCCACAGCGATCCAGTGCGCATCTTGTGGGCATCCACTTCCGCCGTCGAGCACAACAGGCGCAGCAGCAGCGCCTCCCGCGACATTTCCAGCGAGAAAACGCCCACCACCTGCTCGTCTTTGATCGCGGCATTCTCCGCGATGTTCATGGCAAATGCGGTTTTGCCCATGGACGGCCGCGCTGCCAGGATAATCAAATCTGCCTTCTGCAAACCGCTGGTCATCTCATCGAGATTTTCATAATGCGTGGCCAGTCCGGTAATGCGCTGCCCGCGTTGCAATAAAGCGTCGACCGAGCCGAACGATTCCCGGACGATCTCCTGCACGCCCATGAACCCGCGCCCAATACGCTTCTCCGAGAGCTGAAAAATCGCCGCCTCGGCGTCGCTCAGCACTTCCTCGGCGGCATCGGATTGATCGCTCGCCCGCGTAATCGCCGTATTCGCCGCGTGAATCAATCCGCGCAACAACGCCTTGTCGCGAACAATCTTGACGTAGTGCTCGATGCTCGGCCGGTCCGGCACGCCATCCAGCAGGCTCGACACGTAGCCCACATCGCCGATGGCCTGCAAATCCTTGTGCCGTTCCAGCTCATCGATCAGCGTGATCATGTCGATCGGACGCGACGACTCGGCCAGATCGACCATGCGCGTATAAATCCGCCGGTGCGAATCCAGCGAAAAATCTTCAATGCGCAGATGTTCGGCAGCCTGGTTGTAGGCAAAGTTATCCAGCAGGATCGCGCCCAGAATCGAGCGCTCCGCCTCTACGTTCGCGGGAAGGGTACTGATGCTGTAATTGGTAGTGGCCATGTGGCGTATAACACTGTGGCATCAGGATAAGCGAATATAAGGCGAAGCATCAAATCAATTTGTGAAGAACCTGTGCAGCGAGCAAATATGTTGTGGAAACTGCTTCAAAAGAAGTCCAATACTCACGGGGATAGGCTGAGAGCTAAAAGCTGAGAGGCAAAAAAATGCGGCCCGGGCCAGCCACCCGAGCCGCATCGTTCGTGGATCTCTTTTCTTGCCCTCCCGCCGCTAGGAGCTGCGGGTCGACGTTACTGGTCCGACAGCGCTCCGAAGAGTGCCACATTTACCAGTACGGTTTGCACTTTCGCGATTCGATGAACCGCGTCGTTGCCAACCTCGCAGTGGTCGCGACGGCCAATCCGCTGCAAGAGCGGACTGTAAAGGAGGCCGCAATGCCATCGGGCAACCGGTTGTGCGCTCACGCGCGTTTCCAATTCCCCCCGGCAATTCACCCTCGAGAATTGCCAGCTGCCACCAGCGTCACCGCAAATCGTCGTTCAGCAAGCTTTGAGATTTGCCACGTATTCGCTGAACCCACTCTGCGTCAGATTGTTGCGACTCGCAATAGAAAAACATTTCGCCCTTGTGCAGAAGCTGTGGAGGATGAGACTTCCTTGTGGAAGACTGAGGAAAACGTGGATGAAAGGTTTGGCCTTAACAGCGTTAAAGAAATAATCGCAAAAACTTAGGCAGCAGTCTTGCCGACTTTTTTTTGCGGATCGCAGTTTGCCATTTAAATCGTGTCACAATGCAGGTCGTTGGTCTTCCACTCATCTGATCCGACGAAGCAAAAGCCCCGAGCGTTAGCTCGGGGCTCGAAATGGTACCGAACGATGCCCGTCAACTTAATCGTAGCAGCCCGGTAAGCAGAGGCTCTTAATCTCTCACCCCATCCATAAACGCCCTTAGCTTCCGCGACCGTGATGGATGCCGCAGTTTCCGCAGCGCTTTGGCTTCGATCTGGCGAATGCGTTCGCGCGTCACTGCAAACGATTGCCCGACTTCTTCCAACGTGTGCTCGCTGCCATCTTCGAGGCCGAAGCGCATCTTAATGACTTTCTCTTCGCGCGGCGTCAGGGTGCGCAGGACCTGTCCGGTCTGGTCCTTCAGGTTCACGTTGATCACCGCTTCCGCCGGAGAAACCACAGCTCGGTCTTCGATGAAGTCGCCGAGGTGCGAATCCTCTTCTTCGCCAATCGGGGTCTCCAGCGAGATCGGCTCCTGCGCGATCTTCAGCACCTTGCGCACCTTCGCCACAGGAATGTCCATGCGCTTGGCGATCTCTTCCGAAGTAGGTTCGCGCCCCAGCTCCTGCACCAGTTGCCGCGAAGTGCGGATCAGCTTGTTGATGGTCTCGATCATGTGCACCGGGATGCGGATCGTACGCGCCTGATCGGCGATGGCACGCGTAATTGCCTGCCGGATCCACCACGTCGCATAGGTCGAGAATTTGTAGCCGCGGCGGTATTCGAATTTATCCACCGCTTTCATCAGGCCGATATTGCCTTCCTGAATCAAGTCGAGGAACTGCAATCCGCGGTTGGTATATTTTTTGGCGATCGACACTACCAGACGCAGGTTGGCCTCGATCAGCTCACGCTTGGCCTGCTCCGCATCCATGTCTCCCTGGATAATCTCGCGCTGGGTGCGCTTGATTTCCTGGAAGAGCAGTCCGGCTTCCGCTTCGAGCTTCTCGATCTCGCTGCGTACCGCCCGCGCCAGCCGTCGATATTCTTTCTTCTGATCCTCGCTGCGAGTAGCTTCGGCCTTGCGCTCCAGATTCTGCGCCTGCCGGTCGAGCGAACGCATACTGTCGACGGTCTTGTTGACCCGATCGATCAGACGCTTGCGTTCGGCGTTGGTGAATCCCAGAGTGCGCACCGCCAGCGAAACCCGCACGATGGCCCGAGCCAGATTCCGCCGTGCCCGGCGATGGTCCTTGGGACGCTTCTTCTGCGACACCGCTACATATTTTTCCTGCACCACGGCGACCTTCTTGTACAGCTTAGCCATGGCGTCAATCTTGCCGGTAAATTCGTTCAGGCGGTTCTGCAGGATCTCGTCGGTGATCTCTTCCTCGTCGAAGGTGACCACCTCTTTGATGGAGCGCACACCTTTCTTGAGGTCTTCACCCATGGCCAGCAGGTCGTGAATCACAATGGGCGACCGCGACAATGCCTTGAGTACGCGCAACTGGCCGCGCTCAATTCGCTTGGCGATTTCCACTTCGCCTTCGCGCGTGAGCAGCGGCACGGTTCCCATCTCGCGCAGGTACATGCGGACAGGATCATTGGTTTTCTCGAGAGCGCCCGGAGTCAGGTCGAGCTCAACGTCCTCCCCCTCTTCAATGTCTTCGAACTTCTTATCGAGCGCCGAGGAGGGCATTTTCGGCCCTTCCAGCACGTCGATTCCTTGAGTACCAATCGTAGTCAGCAGGTCGTCCAGGTCTTCGGGACTGTGCACATCGTGCGGGATCAGGTCATTGACTTGATCGTAGGTCAGGAATCCCTTTTCTTTGCCTGCGTCAACCAGCTTTTTTATGTCGTCGTATTTGTCTTCTAGAGCCAAGAGGCATCCTCTAAATTCTTCAATTCGCCCGCGCGGAGCGTATCGTTCTATCTGAAAAGGTGGGAATCTGGGGTAGCGCGGAGTTGCGCACCTAGCGCAAACTTACAGAGTTTAGCACATAAGTGCTGCCTCGTCTATTACTTGCCGAGTAATGGGGCGTTCTCTGTTCGCTATCCCTAATCCTGCTAAATACTTAGATGGCCTTCCCCGCCATTTCGTTTCAAGCTGTTTTCTTCTTTCTTAGCCCGCTTCTTAAGCCGTCTTCCGCCAAACTCGGATCTCGAAGCGCACGGCTCAGCCGGTCTTTTTCCACCAACAATTCATTCCTCAACTCCTTATCGCCGCTTACTCCCGGCTTGTTCAGTTCTCGTTGCACCTGCTCCAGACGGCGGCGCAGGTGAATCCGCCGCAGTGCCCGTACCGCCCCTTCCAGCCGCTCCGCCGTCAGATCTTCATCCTCTTTGAGCAAAACCGAAGCCAGCATCCGCCTCTCACTCTCCGAGCACTGCACTTCCATAACATCGGCAACATCTCCACCGCCGTTGAGTAGCGCCTCCACCAGCGACTCGCTTACCAGCCCGCGATGCAGCCCCTCACTTTGGAGCACATACTGCGCCTGCCGCGCCGGATCGAATTCCTCCTCCGCGCCATCGCGCTCCGAAATATGCCCATCTCCCGGTTGCATCTGCCGCGCCGAGGCCAGCGCCCGAATCAAAATCCGCTCCGCATCGGTGACCTGCGTATCCGCCGTAGCCTTCACCCCGGCCGCCGACCGCG
This sequence comes from uncultured Acidobacteriaceae bacterium, assembly GCA_963710965.1. Taxonomy (GTDB): domain Bacteria; phylum Acidobacteriota; class Terriglobia; order Terriglobales; family Acidobacteriaceae; genus Sulfotelmatobacter. The sequence goes on from CAVQCP010000015.1 coordinate 85,602, forward strand.
TCGTCGCCACATGCCGCAATTCCTGCCGTAACACCGCCGAATCGATGCCCAGCTTCTGCGCCATTTCCTGCGCCCATTCATCGCGCACAATCGCATTCGGCACCCGCTGGATGTGCGGCAGTAAATAATTCACTGCATTCTTTTTCCCCTCCGGACTCCGCACCGGGAAATGGGTTCGCGCCCGGTCGATCAGGTAATCGAAGTATTTTTGCGAACTCCTGAGCGCGGAGGCATAGGCATCTTTCCCCTTGCGCCGAATATAGAGATCGGGATCGAATCCCTGCTCCAACGTCAGCACGCGGATGTTAAATTCTTCCTCAACCAGCAAGCCCAGTGTTCGCTCGGTAGCCTTCGCGCCAGCCGTATCCGGATCGAAATTCACCACAACGTTCTTGCTGAACCGCCCCAGCAACTTGGCCTGAATCTCGGTAAACGCCGTCCCAGAACTCGCAATCACGTTATGAAATCCCGCAGCGAACACCGAAATGCAATCCATCTGCCCTTCCACCAGGATCGCGTAGTCCAGCTTGCGAATCGCCTCTTTCGCCAGGTCGAGATTGAACAACACTCGGCCCTTGGAATAAATTCCGGTTTCCGGCGAATTCAAATACTTCGGTCCCGCCTTTTCATCGGTAGCCAAGGTTCGTCCAGTAAAGGCGATGATGCGGCCGGCATCATTCGCGATCGGAAACATCACGCGGTTGCGAAACTTGGAATAGATAGCTGCGAGCTGCGAGCTATGAGCTATAGTCCGTGCAGCTTCCGCAGTCCTGTTCTTGTCATCCTGAGCGGAGCGAAGGATCTCTTCGCCGCGCGCGTCGTCGACTTGCGGTCTCTCGCCAGCAGTTTCCCAGCCACTGATAGCTCGCGTTTCGGAGCCAGCAGCTTCTTTCCACGAAAATAACCCACTCTCCCGCAACACCTCTTCCCCAAACTCGCTGGCCAGCCGATCCCGCAACAAGAATCCAGAATCCGGCGCAAACCCGATCCGAAAGCGCGCAATCGTTTCTTGATCCAACCCGCGCCCAATCAAATACTCCCGCGCCCGCGCTCCCTCAGGACGCTTCAAACATTCCTGAAAAAATCCCGCCGCCCGCTCCTGAATCTCCAGCAGCTGCGCCCGCAGCTTTGCGTCCCGAGCCTCTCCCGGACTGGAAAACACAACTTTCGGCAGCGGAATACCCAACTTCGACGCCACCAGCCGCACCGCCTCGGGAAAAGAAATGTTCTCCATCTTCTGGACGAATTTGAATACGTCTCCAGACTCATGACAGCCAAAGCAGTAATAGAACTGCTTGACGGCATGAACGTTGAATGAAGGCGTCTTCTCCCCGTGGAACGGACAAAGCCCCGCGTAGTTCTGCGCCCCAGACTTCCTCAGCTTGATGTAATCGCCCACAATGCGGACAATATCCGCCTGCTGCTTGACGATCTCCTTGAACTCGCCCGACTCAGTCATGGTGGAAACACACTACTCCGTATGGATTGTGCGGCAGAAAAGGGATGATTGAACTATACCGGAGCGGGATTGCTGTGGAGAAGCTGTGGAATTCCGCGGTTATCGGTTGATGGAAAAGGAAAACAGCGCCGCCACATACTCCGATGTGAATCTCACAGATCTTGGGCCTCACTCCTGTCATGCTGAGCGAAGCCGAGACGACCGAAGGAAGTCCCGGCAAGTCGAAGCATCTCTACCCTCACTCTGTTCCATCCCTCACTCTGTTCCATCCCTCGCTCTGTTCCATTCATGGAAACACTGTCTTTTCCGTCGCCTGGCAGGAGGATCGCCCCCTCCGTGGCGATCCTCCTCCAAGCCCCTAGTGCGACTTTCCGCCGTACCCGATGTACGCCCCGCTCGCCACCTGGTACGAGCCAACGATCTCACCTTGATCGTCAATACCATCGGTGGTCGTGATGAGCGCTCCTGGCACATCCACGTTGGTGAACACGCCACCCACATAAGTAAAGCCGTGGGTTTTGTTCGATCCATCGAGGTAAGTGCCGACCACTTCGCCCGAGCTATTAATGCCCTCGGCTTCAGCAGCGACGGCTCCCGGCGGGTCAATCGTGGCGTAGACTCCGGCGCTCAGTATGTAGGCATGCAACTGCGATCCGGAGTTGTAGGTGCCCACGACCACGCCGTATGTATTAATGGCCTGCGCGCTGGTGGTGGTTGCACCCGGATAATTGATCGCCGTGAATGTTCCGCCGCTGTCCATGAATCCATGGTCGCCCACGTCCCAAGGACAGGCCGTTTCGCTCACGCAGTAGGTGCCTACAATTACGCCGGCGTTATTGATCCCGCTCGCGGTCGTTGACGACGCACCCGGGTAGTCGATCTGGTTAAAGATGGGGCCGCCGAATTCGACGCCCTCAAACTCATATCCATGTGCTCCCACCAGCTCCGCACAAGGATCGGACGCCGGGCAAAATCCGCCGACTACATCGCCCGAGGCATTGATTCCCGTGGCGTAGCTGGTCGCAGCTCCGGCAGGCTGGATCAGCAGAAAATTGAACGGCCCCTGTCCCTGGATAAAACCAAAAAAGTCATCAGTGTCGCCGAAACTATCCGTGGCACAACAGAAATCGCCCACGATGCCGCGGGTGGGGTTAATGCCGTGCGGATAAATCGGCAGCGAGATGGTGGAAAAGGTAAACGAGTTGGCGTGTGGAGACGCGGCAAGCACCGGTACTACCAGGCAGCACACCACGACGGCAATCTTAAGCGTACGCATATTCGACTCCTCTCAATTTTTAGATTGGCGAACAGATTCGGACCGATGTGAACTTCGGATGGAAGCGCGGGCTTATAACCGCATACTTCCCTCGGCTCGCGCCCGAGCGCGAGCTTCTTGACTCGCAGGGATAGTGCAGAGCAAACGCAGATCGTTACAAAAATTTCAAGCCTTTGTCATGCTGAGCGGAGGAGGACCGTCCGGAGGACGGCCCTCCGCAGTCGAAGCATCCCTACCCCCAATTCTGGAAAACTAGGGCTAGGGGTTGAGGGGGATTGAAAAATGTCGGAGTACGTCACCGGAGCTCGGCAGTACGCGAATCTTCAGCATGTTGGACGCAACTTCAAATGGACTGAGGGCGCAACAGGTCGATACTCCGTTGCCATCCCAGTTGAAAACCCGCCGGCTGGTTAGGTAGATCTCGTATTCTCCCGGCGGCAGCTTCAAGGGAGTCAGGGTTCGAGGCGTAAACGGTTCGTCATCAAGGCCGATGAGGCGGGAGTCGCAGCAGACGATTCCCATCATGTAGTTACGAGACCTTTTTTCGCCGTTTGAGATGTGCAATACATCGGATGCCGCCGATTTACTCATTCCATCTGCCGCATCCGCCTTATACATACGAGTGGCCGCGCTGGAGAAGTGAACAATTACTAGAAGGCCCTCGTTTTCTTGGTACTCACGGCGATGGTCGGAAGTCTCAATTTCAACTTTGAGCCACCGGGGGGTCCGCATCACAGCGCGCGCGTGTTCCCTCTCAAATTCTGTTTTTGGACGGGTCAGAAAAGAAAACCCGAGAAGCCCGGAAACCGCAAGAACAACCACGACTGTTGCCACAAGCGTGATCCGGCGCCGTTCAGTCCCGAGAGTTTCCACAACTGTTATTCGACACCGGCGTCGAACAAAACACCAGTGTCATCGGTAACGAGTTCAAACGCTCGGGATGTTTGAACTCTCATCGCCTGCGGCGACGCCCCTCGGCTCAACCTGACACCGGCGTGCACTGAGACAAAGCTACACCCGCAACTCCACCACCGTAGCCCCGCCCCCGCCCTCATTCTGCGGAGGCTCGGCTACTGACTCCACGTGCGGATGCTGCTGCAGGGCCTGCCGCAGCGCTTTGCGCAGAATGCCCATGCCGCTGCCGTGAACCACGCGCACTCGCGGCAGCCCAGCTAAAAATGCGCGGTCGACAAATTTCTGCACCTCACGCGTAGCGTCGTCTACGTTGTAGCCGATCACGTTAATCTCCGAAGGCGCGTTCTGCCCCTCATTTTCCAGCAACACCGAAATCCCACGCGCCCGCGCCGCTTTCACCGGAGACTCCACGGCGCGGGCACTGGCAAACACTTCGGCAATATCGTCGCGCGCGATCTTCATCTTCATCGCGCCCATCTGCACTTCGAACTGATTGTCACCCAGCTGGCGCGAAACCCGCGCCGTACGCCCCGTCGATTTCAACTTAACGCTGTCTCCTTCAGACACATGTCGCACCACCTGCGGCTGCGCATGCGGATCCCCCTGATCCGCGCCGCTGGCGTGCGCCACGATCGTCGAATCGAACTGCTCGCGAAATTCCCGCCGCAACTTCGCCACGCGCCGTTCGGCATCTTTCGAAAGCTTCTGCGCCGCGGCCTTATCTTCGATGGCAAGCACCGCTTCTCGCGCCTGATATTCGAAGTCGCGCAGCACGCTCTCCAATTTCTTCTCCATTTCGCGAACTTTCGCCTGCTGCTCCTTCTTGCCTTCGGCTTCCAGATATTTCTTCTCCCGGTCCAGCTCCTGTTCACGCGCCTTCAGCCTCAAGCGTTCGTTTTCCGCATCGCGCAAATTGGCGTGAAGTCTGTCCAGAAACTCGCCGACATCGCGGGCCTGAGTTCCCAGCCGCGACCGCGCTCCGTCGATAATTGCCGGATTCAGCCCTAACCGCTGCGCGATATTGATTCCCGCCGACGCTCCGGGTGCTCCAATTTTCAATTCGTACGTGGGTTGCAGCGTGCTTTCATTGAAGCCCACCGAAGCGTTAATCACGCCCGGCGTGTTCGCACCGTAAACCTTCAGCGACGTATGATGTGTCGAAATCACGGTCATGCAACCGATGCGCCCGAAATATCCGGCAATTGCGACGGCCAGCGCTGCGCCTTCTTCCGGATCGGTGGCCGAGCCCAGTTCGTCCAACAACACCAGCGACTGCGCCGTCGCCGTCCGCGAAATGAAATCGATGTTGGTGACGTGTGCCGAAAAAGTAGAAAGATTCTGCTCAATCGATTGGTAGTCGCCGATATCGGCCAACACCGCATCAAATACCGGCATCTCCGCCCGATCGGCCGGCACCGGAACCCCCGACTGCGCCATCAGCGCCAGCAGGCCAACCGTTTTCAGCGTCACCGTCTTGCCGCCAGTGTTCGGGCCGGTAATGATAAGTTGCAGCCGCTCACCTTCGAGTTCCAGGCTGACGGGAACCACAGTCGCCCCCTTCAGCTTCAGATTTCTCTCCAACAGCGGATGCCGCGCATTGTGCAAGACAAGCTTTCCACGGCAGGGGGCGCCCGCACCATCCGTGTGGTGACGGGCGCTTTCGCCCGTCAGTGTGGGGCGAAGCCCGTCGCTTTCCTCACCACTCAACCCCACCGCAACGCAGTTGTAATCCTCCGCGAACCGCGCCTTGGCAAATTGCAACTCAAGTTCGGACAGCACTTCGACTGCCGCCAGAATCTCCTCCGCTGACTCCCCAATCCGGCGCGTCATCTCCAGCAGAATGCGATGAATCTCTGCCTGTTCTTCATCCAGCAAGCGCACCAGTTCGTTGTTCTGCTCGATGGTTTCCAGTGGCTCGACAAAGACCGTTTGTCCACTCGAGCTTGCTCCGTGTACCACGCCCTGCACTCGCCGCTTCTGCTCGATCTTGACCGGGATGACAAAACGCTCGCCGCGGATCGTCACCAGTTCATCCTGCGCCGCACCCTCGCCGGCCAGCCGCCGCAAATACCCTTGCAACGATTGCTGAATCGATCGCCTCTGTTTTTCGATCTCGTGGCGGATGCGCGCCAGCGCCGTTGAAGCGTTGTCTTCGAGCGTCCCATCGGGCTGAATCTTATTGCGAAACCAACGCAGCAAATCGCCGAAGTCTGCGACGCCTTCGGCAAGGCTGTGCATGCGCCGCCACTCGCTCCTCATCGCTGCCGGAGGATGAAAGGCAATCTCTCGCCATTCCGCCGCCCGATCCACCATCAGCAAAACGTCGCGGATCTCCGTGGTTTCAAGCACCGCTCCGGCAATGCGAGCCCGGTGGATCGATTTCGTGATGTCGAGCAATCCGGAAAATTCGAAGCGCCCGCCCACGCGACGGAATTCGCGAACTTCCGCAGTCGACCCCTGCTGCTGGTTGATCCAGGCAGAATTCGTGGAAGGCTCCAGCGCAGCAATCCTGGCATGGCCCAGCGGCGAAGTGGCGTATCCGCGCAGCAGTTCGCGCAGCGCATCGAACTCCAGTACCCGCGCGGAGTTGTGAATCAGCTCTTCCGACATCAAATTTATGTTACAGGATGGCCGGAATGAGAGGAATTGCAGATCGGAAAAACAGTTACGCTTGCGCGGCTGCCAGCGCCTGCAGTTCTGCTTGTCTGATCACCGGCAGGCGCATCACAAACACCGCTCCGCCTTCCGGATTATTCTGGCAAGTGATCTGCCCGCGATGGTCCTGCACGACGCCATAGACGGCGCTTAAGCCCAAGCCTGTGCCTTTGCCGACGGGTTTGGTGGTGTAGAAAGGATCGAAAACGCGGTCCGGCTCTTTCAATCCCGGGCCGTTATCGCAGAATTGCAAGACGACTTCCTCGCCCTGGCATTCAGCCGCCACTCGCAACACGCCTCCGCCCGCTTCTTCCAGCGCATCCAACGCGTTTTCTACGATCTGCACGAATGCCTGGAACAACTGATGGCCGTCTCCCCAAACTTTCGGAAGATTCGCGTCAATTGCAGTTTCAATATGGATCTTATGCTCGTGCCGTTGCAGTTCGCGCATTTGCAGGCTGCGCTGCAAAAGCATACTCAAATCCACCATCATCTTTTCGCCTGAACTCTGTTGCGCGAAACTCAGCAGGCTGGCAATCAAGTCCCGCGTACGCTGCGAGTGATTCACAATCTTGCGCACCAGCGCGTCCTGTTCGCCGCTAAGCCGCTGCCTCGACCAGAGCTTTTCCGAATCCTCCATAATCGCGGTGAGCGGGTGATCGATCTCCTGCGCCGCACCCGCGATTAATTGTCCCAGGGACGCCAATTTTTCCCGCTGCACCAGATGCGTCTGCAACCGTTGGCTGCTTTCGAAGCTACTCCGCGATTCCTCCAGCAGATCAATCAACTTTCGATCCTGCAAATACTGCCGGAGAAACACGAAAACGCCCATCACCAGCATCGCCGCCAGCACCGTAAATAAACGATAAGTTCGGGTAAAGGCCGGCGAAGCGTCCCACAGGAAAGCCCACAGTCCGAACCCCGGCAGCGAAAGTATCGCCAACATGGCCAACTGCACCGTCCGGGCGCTCCATTTATCGCCCGTCCGGGTCGGCTCCGGCTCCCGCTTCCACTCCCGCGCCGTTAGAACCGTGGCCGCCATCCAAGCTACCGAGCCCATCAACGGAATGTCGTAAAAACTTCCCGTGTGATACGTTCCGCGTGCGACCGCCATGTTGATGGCCTGCGAATCCAAGGCATAGACAGCTCCTGCAACCATGAGACTGCGATACACAAGCTTCCAGCCGCCCCAGGCTCCTCGCGCTGCCAGTCCTAGCAGCAGCACGAGCATTCCGCTTTCAACCACGTAGAGTGCACAGTAGTTCCTGTCGTACTCTGCCACATTCAGTGAAATATATTGCGCCGGGATCACTACAAACGCGTACAGAAAAAGCCACCAGACCGCAAGCAGGACAAAATCCAGCGCGCCCGTGCGAAACTTATTCTCGCCTGCCTCTAGATTGGGACGCAGAGCCACGGCCGCGATCATCGGAATCAGGTGAATGAACAACACAACGTCCATGAACCACGGATCGGGCACTGCCTTGTGCAATACGACCTCGTAATACGCCCACGCCATCGGATTGCTCACCCACAACCAGCACCCCAAACCCATCAGCGTCCAAAACCGTCGGTTGGCACCCCGTTCGGACCAGGCATTCATCAGCACGGCCACGCTTAGCGCGACCGTTAAGAAAACATAATCCACGTCGGAGATCGCGGTCAGCGCCGGGCCAGGCCGCATGGTGAGAGACACCGTGGCGAATGCCAGCGTGAATCCGCCAGCCAGCGCAAACCAGCGATTGCGTCGGAAGAGTCCCATCCTGAAGCGACCCACTCGCTTCTATCTTATGGATCAGACTCGATATTCCCAGATGGCTTCGGGTAAATGAGAGTTACTTTCGTCACGGGTCTTTCGGACAATCCTTAACCCACGAAAATCCCCGAACCCACCCCTTGATCCGCCCACCCTCATAATCCTGCTAAAATCAAGGGTTGAAAGGCACCACAATTTCTTCCCAGGGGATCTCCCATGGCCTTTCCGGTTACCCGTCTTCGTCGTCTTCGCCGTACCTCCCAGCTTCGCGACATGGTTCGCGAAACCCGCCTCACCCCCGATGCATTCGTTTATCCCATGTTTGTTTGCTCCGGGGAGGGCGTCCGCAAAGAGGTTCGCTCCATGCCCGGTGTCTTCAACCTGTCGGTCGATGAAGCGGTGAAAGAAGCGCAGGAAGTTCACTCCCTGGGCGTGCCGTCAGTGATTCTTTTTGGTCTACCCGACAAAAAAGACGAGGTCGCCACCGGAGCCTGGGCCGAGGACGGCATCGTCCAGCAGGCCGCCCGCGCCATGAAACGCGAAGTGCCGGAGCTGGTTCTTATGGGCGACGTTTGTCTTTGCGAATACATGTCTCATGGCCATTGCGGCATCGTGCGCAGCACGCCTACTGCAAAATCACTGGGGGCCGCAGTCGCCGACACAACAAGTGTCGGGGTGGCGCAGCGCTTCAGCGCTGGGAAAAATGCCGGCCAGCTATCCGGGGCTTTAGCCCCCGGGGCCGCCAATTACGAAATCGACAACGACGCCTCCCTCGAACTGCTGGCTCGCACCTCAGTTTCGCTCACCCGCGCCGGCATCGATATCATCGCCCCCTCCGACATGATGGACGGCCGCGTCGCCGCCATCCGTCGCGCCCTCGACGATGCCGGCTTCATCAACACGCCAATTCTTTCTTACGCCGCCAAGTTCGCCTCAGGATTCTACGGCCCGTTCCGCGAAGCCGCCGACTCCACCCCGCAGTTCGGCGACCGCCGCTCCTACCAAATGGATGGCGCGAATCTTCGCGAAGCCATGCGCGAAATCGAACTCGACATCGAAGAAGGCGCGGACATGATTATGGTCAAACCAGCCATGCCCTACCTCGACGTGATCGCCGCCGCCCGCTTGCGTTTCGATCTCCCGCTCTCGGCGTATCAAGTCTCCGGCGAATACGCCATGATCGAGGCCGCCGCGCGCAATGGCTGGATCGAACGCGACCGCGTCATGCTGGAGTCGCTACAAAGCATTCGCCGCGCCGGCGCCAGCATTATCCTCACCTACTACGCCAAAGACGCCGCCCGCTTGCTGGCTTGAGCGGGGTAGTGTGGAGCTTGTGAGAGTGTTGCTCTTCCAACTAGATTGCACCGGCCATGTGGTTGCGGCGCGCCCTTGTCATTGAATTGGAGGAAGCCGACTGCGAGAAGGCCGCGCCTTTCGATCGGCTGATGCTGGGCTTTTAGCGGGGGCGTGAGAACTGGTTTCGCCATTTGATCCGTCTGAATTCGCCCGCAATGCAAAATCTGAAGATGTGCTAACTTTTCTGACCATGCAACGACCAGTCCTAGTCGTCATTGACATGGTGAACGATTTTCTTGCGAAATGGCCTCCGGCCCAAAAGCAGCAACTCGTCGGGTCGATCAATGAACTCGTCGGTCTAATGCGTGAACGTGGCTATCCAGTCATTTGGGTTCGGCAGGAGTTCGAGCCTGATCTCCGAGATGCCTTTCCAGAAATGAAAGCCAAGGGAATTCGTATCACCATCAGGGGGACGGACGGTTGCGAGATTGCTTCCGAGCTGGCATCCGATCCAACAGACCCGGTAGTGATTAAGAAGCGATACAGCGCATTTTTTGGTACGCAGCTCGACCAGATGCTTCATCGATTGACGCCCGACGTGCTAATTCTCGCGGGGATTAACACCCATGCCTGCATTCGCGTGACGGCCATCGATGCCTATCAGCGAGACTGGAAGACCGTTGTGGCAGCAGATTGCGTCGATTCCTACGACCGAGAGCACCACGATATTTCGATGAAGTACATGAAGGACAAAATCGCTAGGATCATGACCAATCAAGAAATTCGCTCAGCGCTTGCTGCAAATTAGAGTCAGTGGGCGAAATATCGCTCGCGGTTACACTCAAGACCGGTCAAAACGCGCTAAGGTCTGGTGACGTCCAACTGACGACCGGAAAGTCCGCTGGCTGTGAGCTCACACTTATCTCACGCTCAGGTTGCAAAATCCTTCATATTGACACTTGGCCGCCGGCGATGGGATGTTTACTACTCTCAGGTTCAAGGCCCCCGCGCTACCGAGGATATCCAATGACAAAACTACGAGTTTATAAGGCGTTCGCCTTCGCTCTGGCACGGTGGGCCAAAGGGAGAATCACGGGACGATTTGGCTTCTCGAAAATGGTCGGCGTCGTCCTTGCGATTTGTGCCGCCGCGGCAATTGCTTCGGCGCAGGCTGTCACCACGCTAGCGAGTTTCGTTATCACCAACGGAGCCGACCCCTTCACGGGCCTGGTACAAGGGCCTGACGGGAATTTCTATGGGACGACGCAGGCGGGAGGTGCTAGCGCTAACTGCACCAATGGCTGCGGGACCGTCTTTAAGATCACGGCCGCAGGCACGCTGACCACGCTGCACAGCTTCGACGGCACGGACGGCTCTGGTCCCGAAGGTGGGCTGGTCTTAGCCACGGACGGCAATTTCTATGGGACGACCTACGCCGGCGGGGCCAACGGGGATGGCACCGTCTTTAAGATAACCCTCTCGGGAGCACTGACCACTCTGCACACTTTTGGCGGTTCCGATGGCCGCAACCCAGCGAGTTCTCTGGTGCAAGCCACCGATGGGAACTTCTACGGGACAACGAACTTCGGGGGGACCAGCACGAACTGCCTGACCGGCTGTGGCACAATCTTCAAAATCACCGCCGGGGGCACGCTGAAGACGCTCCACAGCTTCGAAAGCACCGACGGCTTTATCCCGAATGGAGGGCTGGTGCAAGCCACCAACGGGAGTTTCTATGGAACAACTACGTATGGTGGGACAAACAACTATGGCACGATCTTCAAAATCACCAGCGCGGGCGGGCTGACTTCGCTGTACAGCTTCGATGACACCGACGGCGCTTACCCACTCGCCGGGCTGGTGCAAGGCACGGACGGCAATTTCTACGGGACAACGAACTTTGGCGGCAGCGGCGCAGGTTGCCAAACCAGCTGTGGCACGATCTTCAGAATCACCAACGGGGGCACCCTGACGACGCTCTACAATTTCAACACAGGCCAAGGTCTTTACGGCCCTTACGGCGCACTGATACAAGGGACCGACGGAAACTTCTACGGGACAACTCAGGCGAACATGGTATTCCAAATCACTCCTGCGGGCGTGCTCACGCCGCTGTTCACTTTCGATTTCTTTGACGGCTTTAAGCCTTTGGACGCGCTGGCGCAAGGAACCAACGGGAACTTTTACGGAACGACCTACCAGGGAGCCGAAGGCTATGGCACGGTCTTCAGCCTGTCGATGGGCCTTGGCCCGTTCGTGCAAGCGAACCCCTCCTCGGGCAAGGTGGGAGCGAAGGTAAGTCTTCTGGGAAACAATCTGAGCGGCTCGACGGCTGTCACCTTCAACGGCGTCCCGGCGATGTTCAAGATCTTGTCCAGCTCCGAAATCACCACGACCGTCCCGTCCGGCGCGACTACTGGCGAGGTCGAGGTGACGACCCCCAAGAAGGCACTCAAGAGTAACGTGGTCTTCCGGGTCACACCGTAGCTGGCGGACGGGCCCTCCCTTCGACAAGCTCAGGGCAGGTTTTGCCAGCTGCTCTTGCCTCTAATTTTGTCATTTCCTCGGACACGACAAAGCCCCGGTGGCGAGCCGGGGCTTTGTAGTGTGAGCTTTCCAGCGATTTCCTAGCTGGCCCGCAGCATGGGCTTATCCGTCTTGGAGAAGTCCGCGCTCGCTTCGCTCGTCGAGGCAATATCCTGCGCCCCGGTCCGCTCGAGAATTTCCTTCGCGCGCTTGGTCCACTCCGAGTTATCGGAGTGCACGGAGAGCAGAATGCCGCCATCTTTAACGCGGCCTTCATAGCGCTTGGCTTCATATTCCGGAATGCCCAAGCCGATCAATGCGCCGGTCACGCCGCCGACTGCGCCGCCCACGCCTACTCCGGCCAAGGCCGCTACAATCGGACCCGCCGCGATGAATGGCCCCAGGCCCGGAATCGCCAGCGCCCCGATGCCTGCCAGCCATCCCAGCCCGCCGCCGATCACCGCTCCGGTTCCCGCTCCGGTTGCCGCACCCTCCGGCGCTTTCGTCCCTTTTTCGTGGGCGAATTCTTTCGTGCCCACGTTCTCAGGAAATAGCACCGAGATATCGGTATTGCGGAAGCCCGCCGCTTTCAGCCCATCCACGCCATTTTCCACCGCTTCATAGGTGGGATAAATTCCGAACACTGCCGTATTTTTGCCTGCCATCTTCGTATCCTCCTTAGGTTACTTGCAAGTGTTAGTTACTATTTTTGGATTGGCGATTATTGGTTCTCTTTCACTTCCAGGTCGTCGGTCACTTTGTCGGGGCCTGCCACCTGCACCGCCTTGGCCTCGATTGCTTTCTTTTCTTCCTCCGAACGCACGGGCCCTTTGAGGGTCACCATTCCGTTCTGCGTGATGACTTTCACATTGTGGCCGTAGCTGGAAATCGATTTGTCTTTCACGATCGCCTTTCGGATCTGCTTGGTGGTTTCGCGATCCGCGGGATTCATACCCTGCTGGTCCGCCGTGACCGCTCCCGGCTTCTGATCGCCTTGGTTCATTTTGGTGTTATCGGGTTGCGGGTTCGATTGGGAATCCTGCGCGCCGGCTAGAACCCAGCCCCCGAGCAGAATGAGCGACGACAACAATAGCGTCCGATAGTACTTTTTCAAAATCAGTTTCATTGCTTCCTCCTCCCAGCGGTAAAGGCTGGGCTTCAATTGATGTTTGTCATCCCGATGATGCTTCTCGTCCCGAGCAACGCGAGGGATCTTGGTTGCAGTTCTCCGGCCCACAACTGATCGCAGCGCCGGCGCAAGATCATCGCGCCAGCCAACAATTCGCGTGAATTGCGAACGGCGGGAAACTACAAGTTTTCCGTGCCGGTCCGGGATCGCCCTTCCGAGGTGAAGCGGTCGCGAACTTTTCCGCCGATACTCTGCACCTTCTCGCCAATCTGGTTGCGAATTTCCTCGCCGCTCGCGGGCGCAAACAAAATCGCAGCGCCAATTCCCACCCCCACGCCAGCCGCGAAAGTGAGAACGTTCTTCAGGGTGTGATCTTCGCCTTCATAAAGATCGGAAGCGCGGTCGCCCAGGTCCGCCGCCTGATCGCGCAGATCGGAGACCCGATCGCTCACCCGGTCATAGCCCTTGCTCACGCGATGGCGAACATCGTCGGCCACGTCCTCGGTTTGTTCCAGTAGATAAACCACAGTCTTGAGCACTGACTTCAACAACTTATTCATTGGCATCGACCTCGCATCGTTAAAGTGAAATCCAGCGTATTGGTGTTAGTTGCAGAAACTCCTGCAGATGAGTAGCACTTCCTGAGATTTATGTGTCGGCCCGGCAAATCGCCAACGGCCGCCAACCATTTCTATAAATTTCGCAACCCCGACGGCGAAGCGTCGTCCCTCGATCCCTCTGCCCTTGGCTCATTCAATTATGATATGTTTTGTATCCTGCACCTCTGCCCCTCTGTCTCAGAGCTAACCATCAACTGCAGGTGACGACCCCAGGGAAAATTCTAGAATCGGAATTGACCGAGCCTATGGATCGAGCCGCCGTCAAGCAGCACGTAGAAAAAATCCTCAGCAGCCAGTCCTTCACCGGTAAAGGCCAGCTCAAGAAGCTGCTGCAAGTCTTGTTTGAGAGCATGGATTCAGAAGTCTTGCTCCGGCCGGACCGTGTGATCAAGGAGCTGTGGCCCGAGGAGATCAGGACAAAAAGCTCCGCCGATGTGGCTACGGAGATGGCCAGGCTGCGCAAGGCGCTCGAATCTTATTACAGCGCGGAGGGCTCAGACGATCCCATCACCATCCACCTCCCCAACCGTTCCGTGCCTGGCCCCGACGGTGGCAAAGAAAAACGCTGGATCATCGCCGAAGCCCGCGAACTCGGTACACCCAGGCCGGAACCGCCCGCCGCTCTCGCATTCGAAGCTCCAACCCCTGCATCCCAGACGGCACCGTTGGAACGTATCACCACCCCTGCTTCGATCACGACTCATCGCGGCCTCAAGATCGTTGCCAGCCTGGCTTCGGTCATCATTCTTGCCGTATTCTCATTCCTCCGGTTGACCGCAGACAACCGCCCGCAAGCTGCCCGTCTTGACGGCGCGACGCTGAGAGTTGTGAATGCAGAAGGCAAGGAACTATGGAGCAAGAGTTTCCCCGAGGGTTTCTGGAACGACTATTACGCGGAAGGCTTGGCACCCCGGCTCTGGTTCGGCGATCTCGAAGGCAGAGGCCACACTAGCCTTCTTCTGCTGTACCACCCCGGTGTGAATCCGCGCTCCCGCTCGACCACTCTGATCTGCTACTCCGATCGCGGTGAAGAGAAGTGGCGTTGGACGCCGGGAAGAAATCTGCCGGAACTGACCGGAACCCCCGCAACCTTCCGGACGGTCGGCCTCGGAGTTTTAAGACCCACGGACAAAACGCCCGCTCGCATCGTAGTTTCGAGCTGGCACGATCCCCAGTATCCTCACCAGGTGGCCATCGTCGATCGTAAAGGAAATACCGTATCCGAGTATTGGCATTCGGGTCACCTCGACCACCTCACCCTCGCCGACCTCGATGGCGACGGACGCGAACAAATCGTGGCCACCGGAATCAGCAACGGATATCGTCAGGCAACGCTGATCGTTCTCGATCCGGATCGCGTCTTCGGCGCTTCCACGGAGGCCGCGCGGCCTGAACTTCAACTCCACGGCATGGGGGTCGCCCAGGAGAGATTGCGCTTGCTATTTCCCCGCAGCGATTTGAATACCGCCCTGGCGGTTTATAACGAAGGCCAGGAAGCGGCCATCGACCACGGCAGGGTTCGTTTTTCGGTCGCCGAGTGTCTGCCCCTCCAACCCAAGCTTTGCCAGGTCTGGTATGAATTCGACAAAAACTTCCGTTTGCTTTCGGTCGAAGCGGACGATCAATTTCGCAGTACTCACGCGGAGTTCTATCTAGCCAACTCGCCCAAGCATCCCTTCACGCCCGAAGAACAAGCGGCCTTCGAAAAAATCCGCTGCCTCGTCGGATGCCCATCCGAATTCGTCTCGAAGTTGACTCAGTGAGCCTGAATTTCCCCGATTTCCTAGGCTCCGATTAGGTTAGGGTTTGGGAAGGGCACAACGTTCAGTCGTGCCGTTAGGCCTCCAACTCCAACCGCGTTTTAGCGCCTGCGGGACGCTGCAGGAATCAGCAGCGAGTTTTTCAGCTGCCTACTACGCTCCCGCCCCCTGCCTCTGAAACTTGACTTCTACCAGCTTGCGATCTTCCTCCGAAACCTGGAACATGGCGCGCGGCTTCAGGTTCATGAAGCTGGCCACAAACACTTCCGGAATCTGGCCGATGCGGGTGTTATAGGTGTTGATGTCGTCGTTGAAAAATTCGCGCCGGTCGGCGATGCGGTCTTCCAATTCGCTGATTCGGGTTTGCAGCTTCAGAAAGTTTTCGTTGGCCTTCAGTTGCGGATAATTTTCCGCCACCGCGAACAGCCCCCGCAAAGCTCCCGTCATCATCACGTCGGCGGTCGCCTTCTGCCCAATACTGGCCGCGTTCATCGACGCCGCCCGCGCCTGCGTCACCGCCGCCAGCGTCTGTTGCTCGTGCAGCATGTATCCCTTCACTGTCTCCACCAGGTTCGGGATCTCGTCATGCCTCTGCTTCAGCAGCACGTCAATGTTCGCCCACGCGCGGTCATTATCATTTCGCAGCCGCACCAGTTCGTTATAGAGAATTACCGTGTAGACCAGCACTCCCACCGCGAACAGCAGCAGTGCCGCACCTTCAATTACCGGTCCGCCCATGGCCACCTCGCTCCGCCAGAGTCAATCCCTGAGAATGATTCCAGTGAAACAGCACGAGGGCGATCGGTGCAAGTGACCACTGTGCAACGTCTTGTCCCAAGCCAGCGAGGCCCAATAACGCAAAAAGGCCGGGCCCGCAGGCCCAGCCCTCGTTCCTTCACGCCGCATCTACGGTTTGTGCGGAGTCAAGCTGCAAGCGTGCTTCACTTCGTTCAGATCCAGTCCTGCCGGCGAAAATTCGGCAATTGCGTAGCCGGTCCTGGTCCTCACCTCGACGTTAAACACCTGCGCCCCGATCGCGCCGCGGATCGTTCCCTTATCCATGGCAAGGTAGCGGCCGGCCTCCCAGTTCCATCCTTTGTGGTCGTGATAGCCATCGACGCGTATCATGACCTCCATCTTGGGCTGGCCCCAGAAGCCAGGATAATCAGGACGTCCCAGCCGCGCTCCGGGATCGAAGCTGGCTCGCTCGTACTTGTCGTTGCTGCAGAAAAATTCGATACGCGGCTTGTAGTCCGGATCCTCGCGAAAATAATTATTCGCCACTAGTTCGAAGCGCACCTTCCTCGCTCCGGTCATCTTGTCTTCGGACTTGAACTCCATCCACTTGCCGCCCACGTTGACGCCATCCCGCTCACCCTGATAAGGGCTCATCGCGCCTTGTTGAGCAACGGCCGAGATGGCCGCCGCCAGCAGGAAAAAAGTCGCAACCACGGCGGTTGTAGTCCGCGATCGTGCAGCACTGACAGAACGATTTGTAAAGTTAGATAAAGCTAAGGATTTCAAGGTTTCCTCCCACGCAACACTTCCTAGCCTATTGAACCCTTGGTCCCGGCAAAAGTTGTATGAACGCCGCTTTTTCGACGCCACTAGGCCTATCGCGTAGAAATTCTAAGATCAACGTATACCTGCGGCCGGTCGTCGAACTGGCTCACCGACTTGGTATCGCTTTTGTGGCTGTCGACTTGAGCGTAAACCTCGTAATCGACATTCGTGAGTCCCGGAAACCGGTAGGTCCCGTCTTGCCCCACAATGTAAGTTTTCACTGCGTGGGTGCGCATGTTGGTGAGATACACGATTGAATTGACCACAGGATTATCCTGCTGGTCGAGCACTTTGCCGTAGAGCAGCCGTCCTTGCGCCTTGTCTTTCTTGTCCGCAGGAGGCTGAGCAGCCGCCACCAGGACGAATGTAGAAGTCAAGAGAAGCAGCGCTCCGGCGATGTAGGACAGCTTCTTCCAGCGCAGTCTGAGAGTCATGCGAGCGTTTCCTCCTCCTTCAAAGTGCTATCTTCTCCGTTGGCTGTCATCCTGAACGTAGCCGTTCTTCAGGCGAAGTGAAGAGCCTGCGCTGAGCGAGGCCGAAGGGATCTCCCGCTCCACCAGCCCGGCGCGCAAGTCAAACTGCACCCGGCTAGCGGTTCTCGACGCTCCAAGCTCATTCCGCCAGGCGCAAACTGATATCCACCCGCTCGTCATACTCTACGTGGACATTCACCTCTTGCGCCAGATGCAAAGGATGCCCGTCTTTCGTTTTCACTCCCTTGAGATCGGCCCACACCACGTAATCCGCCTTGCCCGCCGCGACTCGCTGAGCGAACTCGCCCGAATGGTCGGAGTAAAGTTCCCAACCCGCCTTCTTCTTTGGCTCCTGGCGAATCTTTACCTTCACACCGTATACGGGGCGATCGTCCGGCCCCCACACCGTGCCAAAAATCAGGGCATAAGCGTCGGATGGTTTCAGTTTCTTCTCGGGAGCTGCAATCGCAGGAGACGCAAAGGTGGTGCCAAAAACGGTGAGGACGATAATCAGCAACAGGCAGAACATCAACGGGCGGCGCACCGGCGCAAAAGTCCGGCGCCCTTTACGCCTCGTCACTGTCTTCGCTCTCCACCTCGTCGTCTTCCTCGACGTACCCTTCCTCGATCGCCTTCAACTCCAGTGGACTGGCGGTCACGACTTCGAAATCCGTACCACACTCTGGGCACGAAATAATTTCGCCCTCTTCGACTTCTTCGTCGTCCACATCCAGATCGGTCTCGCACTCAGGACAAAGAACCATGATTTCCCCCCCACTCCTATTTAATACCAATCTCTGATCAGTTGCCCACTGCTTAGATACTAATGCTATTTTTTAGATTCTCCTGCCGCCCAAGGTCAAGCGGCGAATCCTGTAGAAGCAAGATTTCTCGCGTTCCGAGCCTTTCTGCTCCAACCGCCCAATAAAGGGATGGAAGGCCCGCCTTTGTCGTCTCCTGCGTCGTTCCGACTGATAGCCGCCCTCGGCTGTCCAGCGGTCTAGGCTTCCCCGGGCCCCAGCATTCCACCGAAAGCATAAAATAAAAGCCTGTTCGCGCGGAGGTCTCCTGGCTTGAGTTCGATCTTCAAGACTGCATGTTCGATTTGCGCCCTCGTTGTGCTAGTCACCGCTAGCGCCTCTGCCCAGGGTGCGGAACGCCTGTCCCAGGTAAAGAAGATCTATGTTGAATCGCTGGGCAAAGGCTCCGGCGCGCCCGAGATGCGCCAGCAATTAATCCGGCGCCTGCGCAGAAGCCGCGACCTTCAGGTTGTTGCCGATCCCAAAGAAGCCGATGCCGTCATCCGTGGTACCGGTCGCCGATGGGTGACTGGCCGCGATTCCCTGAGCCCGCATGCTCGCAATCTCCGCGAAACGTCCTTCGGCGGCTTTCTCTCGGTCGAAGTAATCGGCAAGAATGGTGACACCCTGTGGTCCTATCTGGTGAGCCCCAGCGGCTTCGCCTGGAATGGCATTGCCGATGACCTCGCCCGTCAGCTCGCGAGCAAGCTGCTCGCCGCCGTCAAGGGTGGTCTGCCGGAGCCAGTAGCCGCAGACCCATCACATCAGGTTGCCGGAACATTGCACGGTGCAGGCGCCACGTTTCCCGCCCCGCTTTATCAGCGCTGGTTTGAATTGTTTCAAGAGCAGCATCCCGAAACCCACATCGCCTACGAAGCTGTAGGTTCGGCGGAGGGAGTCCGCCGGCTGGAGCAAGGCAAAATCGACTTTGCCGCCTCCGAAATGCCCGTCTCCGATGAGGCCATGGCAGAAGGTCATCAGCATTTCCTGCACTTGCCCGTGGTCCTCGGCGCGGTCGTCGTCATCTACAACGTGAACGGCCTTCATCGCACGCTCAACTTCTCCCCCGAAACCTTGGCGGGAATCTACTTGGGCAAGATCACAAAGTGGAACGATCCCGAGATCAAAAGGGCGAACGCCGGTGTGGCGCTGCCCGACGCCGACATTGTCGTGCTGCATCGCTCCGATGGCAGCGGCACCAGCTTTGTCTGGAGCGATTATTTGTCAAAAATCAGCCCGCAATGGAAAGCCTCGGTAGGCTCCAATACGACGATTGCATGGCCCGTCGGAAGCGGCGCGGAAGGCAACGAAGGCGTAGCCGCTGCCGTACAGAAGACGCCCAACTCCATCGGCTATGTTGAATTCATCTATGCCATCCAGCACGAACTCAGCTTCGGCGCAGTCAGAAACTCGGCCGGAGAATTCATCAAGGCAAGTCTCTCCAGTGTGACCGCCGCTGCGGCAGCGGCAGCAGAACCGTCAAACTCGGATTTCCGCGTATCCATCACCAACCCCCCGGGCAAAGATTCTTATCCCATCGCAAGCTATACCTGGCTGTTGCTCCCCGATGCCGGGAACGGCGCGGAAAAGAAAGCTTTGGAAGACGAACTAATTCACTGGGTGCTGACCACCGGCCAGAAAAAATGCGCAGCCCTCGGATATGCCCCTCTGCCAGCAGAAACCGCCAAGCGAGCTTTGAATTCATTCGCTCCGTGATGACTCTGACGCCGGCATCGTTCCACCGGTCGTCATCATCCGCGATAAAAGCATAAAATGAGACCCTGTTCCCGGAGGCTCCGTCGCTTGAGTTCGATCTCCAAGATCGCATGTACGCTTTGCATTCTCGCAGCGCTTGTCACCGCCAACGCCTATTCCCAGGACACAGATGCCGTGCAGCCCTCGCCGGCCGCCGATCCCCGCATTGCCGCCGCTCTGCGGCAGATTTCGGCGGAGCGCATTCAAGCCAATATCGAAAAGCTCGTAAGCTTCGGAACGCGGTCCACCATCTCGGCGCAAGATTCGGCGGCGATTGGGGTGGGACGTGGCATTGGCGCGGCGCGCGAGTGGATCAAGTCGGAATTCGAGCGCTATGCCAAAGAATGCGGTGGTTGCCTCGAAGTGAAGACTGATTCATTCACCGAACCGGCCGCAGAACGCATTCCGCAGCCCACCGAAATCACCAATGTTTATGCGGTTTTGAAAGGGTCGGATACGGAAAACGCCAAGCGGATCGTGCTGGTCACAGGTCACTACGATTCGCGCAACAGCGATATTCTCGATACCCAAGGCAATGCTCCGGGCGCTAATGACGACGCCAGCGGCGCCGCCGTCAGCCTGGAGTGCGCCCGCATCCTAAGCAAGATGAAGTTTCCCGCGACGATTATTTTTCTCACCGTGGCGGGCGAGGAGCAGGGTCTGAACGGCAGCCAGCATTTCGCCCACATGGCCAAAGAAAAGATGGCCAAAGAAGACGGCTGGTATATCGAGGCCGTGCTCAACAACGATATCGTGGGTGGCGATAAAAGCGCGGAGCAGGATCACTCCGTGGTCCGCGTATTTTCCGAAGGCCTGCCCACCGCAGCCACCGAGCAGGATATCCGCCGCATTCGCGGCCTCGGCGGCGAGAACGACTCCGCCTCGCGCCAGCTGGCCCGTTACATCGCCGACGAGGGCCTAACCTATAGGACCGAGATCGGCGTGAAGCCGATGCTGGTCTTCCGCCTCGACCGCTATTTGCGAGGCGGCGACCACTACTCATTCAACGAGCAGGGCTTCGCTGCGGTTCGCTTTACCGAGTTTCGCGAGAACTTTCACCATCAACACCAGAATGTTCGCACTGAAAACGGCATCGAGTACGGCGACTTGCCCAAGTTTGTCGACTTCGATTACGTTGCCCGCGTGGCCCGGCTGAATGCCGCGACTCTCGCCGAACTGGCGTCTGCGCCCGCCCCTCCGGCCAATGTCCGCTTACTGACCAAAGATCTGGAGAACGATTCCACCCTCACCTGGGAGCCTTCGCCCGGCGGCCGCGTGGCGGGCTACGAAGTCCTATGGCGCGACACCACCAGCCCGCAATGGCAACACGTCCACAAAGTTGGCAGCGTTTTGCGCACCACCATGAACCTTTCCAAGGATAATGTCATCTTTGCAGTCAGAGCCGTCGACGCCGAGGGGCACCGCAGCTTGCCCGTCCTGCCCTTGCCCCAGCGGTGAGTTTCGGTATCTACTGCTAACAGGATAGGTGGGGAAGTCGCTAAGGAGCGTGTTGCCGTGCGCGGTCGAGAAATGACATTGAGCTTTCCGCCTTTTACCAAGGCGGTGATCTGGCTGCTGGGGATCAACACAGCCATTTTCCTGTTTCTACTGGCCTTTGGAACGCCAGCCGTCAGCGACTGGGTGGAACTTCATTTCGGCCTCGTCCCCAGCATGACGATCTTCCACTTTTTCGTCTGGCAAATCGTTACCTACAGTTTTATTCACTTTGCATTCTGGCACTGGTTCGGAAACATGCTTGGCCTTTGGATGTTCGGGGCTAGCTTCGAAAGCTCGTGGGGCGTGCGCCGGTTTCTGGAGCTCTTCTTCAGCGGCGTGATCGGCGCGGCGCTCACCACCATCCTTTTTTCGTTCCTCCACATCCTCGCTTCTCCGAACACGGTTACCATTGGTGCATCCGGTGGCGTCTTTGCCATCCTGATGGCCTTTGGCATGGTCTTTGGCGACAACGAGATCATGATGATTCCGTTCCCTTTTTTGATCAAAGCAAAATATTTTGTGCTGATCCTGATTGTGGTGACGGTGGCCTTCGCCATCGGAGATCGAGGCGGAGTCGCGTACCTGGCCCATCTCGGAGGCTTGCTCTTCGGATATCTCTACGTCAAGTTTTCGCCCCGGCAAGGCCTCTCTGGCAACTTCTCGCTCTCCGAGTGGTGGTACGGGCTGAATAATTCTTATTACCGGTGGAAGCGCCGCAAAGCCGCGAAAAAATTCGAAGTCTACATGCGCAAACACGACCGCGACGTCCACTTCGACGAACACGGAAACTATATTCCTCCCGATGAAGTTCCACGCAAAGGCAATGGTGGGGGGAAGTCGGGCTGGGTCAATTAAGGCTGAAAGCCGGTTCGCGGATTTCCCAACATCTGCCAGGGGTCAGAGATTCAATTCGCGAAAAAGCCCTGAAATTCCCCGAGCACCCTCGCCGGCAGCGCTTCACTCTTCGCTTTTCCCTTGAATCCCAAATCATGCCCAGCCCCATCGACCGTCAGCAAGCTGGTTTTCGCGGGAATCATTTTCAACGCTTGTTCGATTTCCGCGACGCTACCGAAAGGATCGCGTGTGCCCTCGACAAACAACGCGGGCGTTTGCAGGTTGAAGAAATGCTGAGTGCGAAGCTGCTCTGGCTTGCGCGGGGGATGCAGCGGATAAGACAGCAACAGCAATCCTGCGACTTCTTCACGAGCATCCTCGGAAAGCTCAGCACAGAGCATGCTGGCCTGCCGTCCGCCATAAGAGTGGCCGCCGAGAAAAACTTTTTCTTTCGCGTAATTCTTGAGCGCGGCCGCCGCGTTATGAAGTCCGGCCCGATCGCGCTTCGCCTCATAAGGCGCGGGCGGACCGTAAGAGCGGTCTTGGCGAAACGGCAAGTCGCAGCGCAGCACCACAAATCCGGCGTCTGCAAAGGTGTTCGCCAGAGCCACCAGCAGCGGCGCCTGGCAGTTCGATCCCGCCCCGTGCGTCAGAACCAGGCCGCTGCCGTTGGGATTGAGGGGGCGATGGAGTAGGCCACGCACGAACGGATCGACCGTGACATCCGTAAAAACCTGCGGAGCGAGGTCCGTCGATTCTGTCGAGGGCGGACTCTCCGCCTTGGGACGCGGCTTGAAAAATGCCGGAGTTTTCATACGCTAACTTCTTCCAGCTTTTCGTACACTTTCAGAATTTCAATCTCGTTCCCCAGCCGCGCCCAGCAGCGCAGCAGTTCAGGATCTTCATAAGCATTCTCGCGCGCCTGTTCGGAGTTCCAGTAGCGCAGCAGGACGTAATGCGAATCGGAGTTCCGGTAGAGAAGATCGCGGCCATATCCTTTGTTCGCGACGATAGCGCCGAGCTCGCGCATAGTAGCAATCGATGCCGCCGCCATGCCGGAGAGCGGCCGCCAGATCGCAACCGATAGAAACACTTGCGACATATTTCGCGATTATAACTTTTTGCGCGCGGCGGCGCGTTGCGGAATCATGGGCCCAGCGGCTCGCGCCTCATCGGGCGTGACCATGTGCAGCCGCATGAAGTTGGTGGAACCGGAAGCCTGCCGCGTGCCCGCGACCACTCCAAGCACGTCTCCGGGCTGGAGCAGGCCACGCGTTAGCAGCTCTTGCTCGGCAACCTTGACCATGCTTTCGGTGGAAAGCCCCTGAGAGCACTTCATAGGATGCGCTCCCCAATAGAGATTCGTGCGCTGCGCTACGGTCGCGTTGTGGGTGAAGGCGTAGAGGGCGGACTGTGGCCGGTATTTCGAAATCATGCGCGCGGTGTTGCCGGTTTCCGTGAAGACGGCGATCGCGCCCATGGGCAAGTCTTCGGCGGCATGGGCGATCGATTCGCAAATGGTTTCCGCGACCGATAAGCCCTTGCGATCGCGGCGGCGGTGTTGGGTGAATTCTTGCATGTTGCTTTCGGCTTCGATGACGATGCGCGACATCATAGCGACCGTTTCGCGAGGATAGCGTCCACTGGCGGTTTCGGCGGAGAGCATGACCGCGTCCGTGCCATCGAAAATTGCGTTGGCCACGTCGCTGGCCTCAGCCCGCGTGGGCCGCGGATTGTCGATCATCGACTCCAGCATCTGCGTGGCCGTGATCACCGGCTTGCGCCAGTGCGCCGCGCGATGGATGACATGCTTCTGAATCACAGGAACTTTTTCCGGCAGCATCTCGACGCCCAGGTCTCCGCGCGCGACCATCACTCCGTCGGCGGCTTCGAGTATTTCTTCGAGATGGTCGATGGCCTGCGGCTTCTCCAGTTTCGCGATCACCGGAGTGTCGCTGCTATGGCCAACCATGATCTGCTTCACCACATTCACATCGGCCGCCGTGCGCACGAACGAAATTGCCACCGCATCGACGCCATGGGTGAGGCCGAACTCGAGATCCTTACGATCTTTTTCGGTCATGGCGGAAATCGTCAGCGCCGTGCCAGGAAGATTGATGCCCTTGTGTTCGCCGACCAGTCCTCCATTCAAAACGTCACAGACCACATCTTTGCCACGCACAGTGCGAACGCGGAGTTCGATCAGACCATCGCATAAAAGAATGCGCGTGCCGGACGAAACTTCGCTGGCCAAGTCGGGAAATGTGGTTGAGATGCGCGTGGGTGTTCCGGGAATGTTGCGCGGAGTGATGATAACGGTTGATCCGCTTTTCAGTTCGACCGGCTTATGGCGGCTCAGCAGTCCGGTGCGGATTTTGGGGCCTTGCAGGTCTTGCAGAATGCAGACGGTGCGATCTTCTTTTTCTGCGGCGCGGCGCAGGCGTTCAATGTTGCGGGCGTGATCGGCATGCGTGCCATGAGAAAAATTAAGGCGAGCCACGTCCATTCCAAGACGCAGCAGATCGCGCATCGCGGCCTCGGAATGGCAGGCGGGGCCGATGGTGCAAATGATTTTCGCGCGACGGGACGCGGATGAAATTGGATTCTGCGGCTCAAGGGCGACTGGTGAGGCGGGATGTGGCCGGTTCAACGTCAATATCTTCTCCACGGATCTTGTGAGCAAGCGTTGAGGGCTTCAGAGAATACCATCCCTGAAGAGACTCCACTATTTAATTCGATGACCTGCGGACACTGATGGCGGTCAATTCTTTCCCCAGCATCGCCCTTGGAAACAGCATCGCATTGAATTCCGCGCCCACCAGGATGACAAGCGAAACCATGTACATCCAGACCAGCAGGGCGATGGCCGCGCCCAGCGATCCGTAAATGATGCTGTAGTCGGCATAGTGCTTCAAATAAAAGCCAAACAGCAGCGTGGCGGAAAACCACATCGCCGTGGCGAGCGTCGCACCCGGAAGCACGCTATGCCACGGCTGAGTGCGCGGCACCGCATTGTGATAGATGAGTGCGATCACCGCAATGCTGGTTAGGGTTGCGATGATCCATCGAATCGCGCCCCACATCAGCAGAATGTAAACGCTGTATTCGCGGTCGGTATGGAACAGGATGGTGGTTTCGATCTTGCTGCCAAAGGCCACCAGTAAAGTGGAGAAGGTCATGGGCAAGAGCGCAAAGACGACCAGCGCAAACGAGATCAGCCGCTCTTTCACCAAGCCCCAGATTTTCGGCAACTCGTAGCAGCGCCGGAATCCTTCCATCCAGGAAATCATGACACCGGAGGCAGTCCATAGCGTCAGCAGGGAAGCGGAGAGTAGCAGGCCCATCGGCCGCGCCCCGGCCCCGCGCAAGAAATTCATTGCCGTACTGCTGCCGGCAGGGAGAATCCGCGACAAGGCGTAAGAAATTTCCCGCAAGTAAGGTCCGCCCTTGTGCCATGTGGCCAACACCGAGCCCACCACCAGCAGCGCGGGAAAAAACGTAAGAATCGAAGAATATGCGGAAGCTTTCGCAATGGAAAAAGCGTCGTGCTGGAAAGCACGCCAAAAGGCCAATCGCAGCAGCCTGAAAAAGCGGAGCATCGCTGGCCCTAGCTTAGGACGCGGAGGCGCAGGTTGCAACGAAGGAAGCGCAGGAGGTTCCTCGGTCAGCAATTGTTGGGGGTTTGCGTGCATTTGTTAATAAGCAGTCGCTGTCATCTTGAGCGGCGTAGCCATTCGCGAAGCGAATGGCTACGGAGCCGAAAGATCCATTGGATATTAAACAACTCAGGCCCTGTCGAGGGATTTTCACCACTGCACCCGCCGTACCCGGCTGCAACGTAGTAACTCCCTTACAAGCTCATCCCGATTACATGCGGATAGGAATCCTTCGACTACGCAGATGCTTCGCTTCGCGAACCACCTGCTCCGCTCAGGACGCCAAAAATAATTTCGGGGGCGAAATGGTTCGCCCCCGAATTTTCCTGTAGTTGGCCTACTCCGCTGCCAGTTCTTCGGTCTCGCCCTCGTGGCGCATCATCTCGAGAGCCCGCTCGGCCTCTTCGTACGCGGCCGAAACTTCCGCCTGCACCTTGGCCGCGGCCTCTTCCATCTCTGGCGAGAGGCGCACGTTGCGGTAGTACTCCATGCCGGTTCCGGCAGGGATCAGGCGTCCGACGATGACGTTCTCTTTCAGACCCCGCAAGTGATCGACCGCGCCCTGAATCGAAGCTTCGGTGAGCACGCGCGTAGTCTCCTGGAACGACGCCGCCGAAATGAACGAATCCGTCGAGAGCGATGCCTTCGTGATCCCGAGGAGCAACGGCCTTCCGGTAGCCGGCTTGCCGCCTTCCTTGATCACGCGCTCGTTCTCTTCGCGGAAGCGGAACTTATCCAGTTGCTGCTCCAGCAGGAACGTGGTGTCCCCCACGTCCTCGACCTTCACCCAGCGCATCATCTGGCGGACAATCACTTCGATGTGCTTGTCCGAAATGTTCACGCCCTGCAAGCGGTAGACTTCCTGGATTTCGTTGACCAGGTAAGACTGCAACTCTTTTTCGCCCAGCACGGCCAGGATGTCGTGCGGGTTCAGTGGGCCGTCCATGAGCGGTTCGCCCGCCTTGACGCGCTCGCCTTCCTGCACGTTGATGTGAACGCCGCGCGGAACGGAATACTCTTTTTCCGTGCCGTTGTCGGCCTGCACATACAGTTTGCGCTGGCCCTTCGAGACTTCACCGAACTTCACCGTGCCATCGATCTCGCTGATGACCGCGGTTTCATGCGGCTTGCGCGCTTCGAACAATTCGACCACGCGCGGCAGTCCACCGGTGATGTCCTTGGTCTTCGTGGTTTCGCGCGGGATCTTGGCCAGAACGTCGCCCGGAAAAACCGTGTCGCCGTCCTGCACCATTAAGTGTGCGCGCGAAGGCATCAAGTAGCGCTTGCTGTTCTTGCCCTTCACCACCACCGCCGGTTGCCGCTTCTCGTCGGGCGAATCGCCCACCACGTGCCGCGACAATCCCGTGACCTCGTCCACTTCTTCGTGCAGCGTGACGCCTTCCTGCAAGTCCTTGAACTGCGCCGTGCCGCCGATTTCGGTAAGGATGGCGAAGGTGTAAGGATCCCACTCGACCATGACCTTGCCTTGCTCGACCGGATCGCCGTCGTTGACCTTGAGCTTGGCGCCGTAAATTACGGAGTAGCGCTCGCGCTCACGGTTCTTTTCGTCGACCACTGCAATCGAGCCCTGGCGATTCATGACTACCAGATCGCCGGACTTCGACTTGACCGTCTGCAATCCGATGAAGCGCACGTTGCCCTTGTTCTTGGCGTCGAGGCGCGACTGCTCGGAGACTCGCGATGCCGTACCGCCGATGTGGAAGGTACGCATCGTGAGCTGCGTTCCCGGCTCGCCGATCGATTGAGCGGCGATCACTCCGGTAGCTTCGCCGAGTTCGACGAGGCGTCCGGAGGCCAGGTTGCGGCCGTAGCACATCACGCAAACGCCGCGCTTCGATTCGCAAGTGAGCACCGAACGAATTTTCACGCGCTCGATACCCGCGGCCTGAATCGATCCCGCGAGCTCTTCGGTGATCTCGTTGTTGATGTCGACGATCACGTTGCCGTCGTAGTCTTTGATCTTTTCGAGCGATACGCGGCCCACAATGCGGTCGCGCAACGGCTCGATAATTTCGCCGGCCTCGACGATACCCTGGACATAGATGCCATCCACGGTGCCGCAATCGTATTCGCTGATGATCACGTCTTGCGCCACGTCAACGAGACGCCGTGTCAGGTAGCCGGAATCCGCTGTCTTCAACGCGGTATCGGCCAATCCCTTGCGGGCGCCGTGCGTCGAGACGAAGTATTCGAGCACCGTCAATCCTTCACGGAAGTTCGCCGTGATCGGGGACTCGATGATTTCGCCGGAAGGCTTAGCCATCAATCCGCGCATGCCAGAGAGCTGGCGAATCTGCTGTTTCGATCCGCGAGCGCCGGAATCGGCCATGACGTAAATCGGATTGATCGCGCCTTCCTTGTCGCGCCGCTGCATTTCCCCGAACATCTCGTCGGCAACTTTTTCCGTGATCGCCGACCAGATTTCGATGACCTTGTTGTAGCGCTCGCCGTTGGTGATGGCGCCGTCTAGGTACTGCTGCTGCACGGCGACCACTTGTTTCTCGGCGTCCTTGACCAGCGTTTTCTTGCTGTCCGGAATGACCATGTCGTCGATGCCGATGGAAAGGCCGGCCCGGGTCGCATACTTGAAGCCGAACTCCTTCACTTCATCGAGCATCTTGACCGTAGTCTCGAGGCCGAAGCGCAGGTAGCCGTAGTTCACCAGCGCGCCGATACCCTTTTTCTTGAGCAATCCATTGATGTAAGGCATGCCCTCGGGAAGATGATCGTTCAGGATGGCGCGGCCCACCGTCGTGTTAATGAAGGACCGATCCACCTGTACCGGCTCGGTGTGAATGATGTCCTGATCGTCGTACGCGGTGGTCAGGTCGATCAGTTCGCCGCTGTAGCGCAGGCGAATGGGGGAAAGCGTTTCCACTTCGCCCGCTTCCAGCGCCATCAGAACCTCTTCAATGTTGGCGAAGACTCGGCCTTCACCCTTCGCGCCCGGCTTGCCTTTGGTCAGATAGTACAGACCAAGAACCATGTCCTGCGTCGGAACCGTGATCGGCTGTCCCGATGCCGGCGAAAGAATGTTGTGCGAGGCCAGCATCAGCACGCTGGCTTCAACCTGCGCTTCCGGAGACAGCGGAATGTGCACCGCCATCTGATCGCCGTCGAAATCCGCGTTGAACGCGGTGCAGACCAGAGGGTGAATCTTGATGGCCTTGCCTTCCACCAGAACCGGCTCGAACGCCTGAATGCCCAGACGATGCAGCGTGGGAGCGCGGTTCAGCAGCACCGGATGATCTTTAATCACCTCTTCCAGAATGTCCCAAACGATGGGCTCCTGCTGCTCCACCATCTCCTTCGCTTGCTTGATGGTGGTGACGTTGCCGGTCTGCTCCAGCCGGTGATAGATAAATGGCTTAAACAATTCCAACGCCATCTTCTTCGGCAGTCCGCACTGGTGCAGCTTGAGTTCGGGACCGACCACGATGACGGAACGCCCAGAATAGTCGACGCGCTTGCCCAGCAAGTTCTGGCGGAAGCGTCCCTGCTTGCCCTTCAGCGTATCCGAGAGCGACTTTAGCGGACGGTTGTTCGCACCACGCAACACGCGGCCACGGCGCCCGTTGTCAAACAAAGCGTCGACTGCTTCCTGCAACATGCGCTTCTCGTTGCGCACGATCACTTCGGGAGCGTGCAAGTCCATCAGCTTCTTCAGGCGATTGTTGCGGTTGATGACGCGGCGATACAGATCGTTTAGATCGGAGGTCGCGAAGCGGCCGCCATCGAGTGGAACCAGCGGACGAAGCTCCGGCGGAATGACCGGGATTACGTCAAGAATCATCCAGCTCGGCTTGTTGCCGCTCTTGCGGAAGGCCTCCACCACTTTCAGGCGCTTCGTGTACTTGAGCCGCTTTTGCAGCGAGCTCTCATTCTTCATTTTTTCGCGCAGTTCGATCGCCAGGCCGTCGGTGTCGATGCGCTTCAGCAGTTCCTTGATCGCCTCGGCGCCCATCATGGCCTTGAAGCCGGCGGGACGGTATTGCTGATCCAGTTCGCGGAACTTCGCTTCGTCCTTAATGACTTCCCGCTCTTTCACCGGAGCGTCGCCCGGCTCGACCACTACGTAGGCCTCGAAGTACAGCACGGACTCGAGGTCGCGCAGCGAGATGTCGAGCAAGTGTCCGATGCGGCTGGGCAGGCCTTTGAAGAACCACACGTGCGAGCAGGGCGAGGCCAGCTCGATGTGCCCGAGGCGTTCGCGGCGAACTTTGGACAGCGTAACTTCCACGCCGCACTTGTCGCAGATCACGCCGCGGTGCTTCATGCGCTTGTACTTGCCGCAGAGGCACTCCCAGTCGGTTACCGGGCCAAAGATACGGGCGCAGAACAGGCCGTCCCGCTCCGGTTTGAAGGTGCGGTAGTTGATGGTCTCCGGCTTGGTCACTTCGCCATGAGACCAGCTCCGGATTTTTTCCGGAGACGCCAGGCTGATGCGGATCGCGTCGAAATCCGCAATGGTGTTTTGCATTTCGAATGGGCTCGAACGAAACAAGGTGTTCCTCCGCTTCCTGCTCTCAAGCAGTGGCCAGGGGTCAGTGACCCGTGGCCAGTTTTTATGTTTCGCGGGGGCCGAGAGCCTTTGCCCCGCGAAACGTTCCTTCAAAACTCTTGGGCAACGCCGTTTTTCGGTAGCGCCGGCCCTCTGGCCGGCTGTCCCGCGGGCGTCCGCCCGCGGAGCCGCCGAGACGGCGGCGCTACATTAATCTGCTGCCGCGCTGGCCGTAGGTTTCTTCTCCCCGGTCTTGATCAGCTCCACGTCGAGGCAGAGCGATTGCAATTCGCGGATCAGCACGTTGAACGATTCCGGCACGCCCGGCTCCATGGCAGCTTCGCCCTTGACGATGGCCTCGTAAATCTTGGTGCGGCCGTATACGTCGTCGGACTTCGCCGTCAGCAGCTCCTGCAGAATGAAAGCCGCGCCGTAGGCTTCCAGCGCCCAGACTTCCATTTCTCCGAAGCGCTGTCCGCCGAACTGCGCCTTGCCACCCAGCGGTTGCTGCGTGATCAGCGAGTATGGCCCAATCGATCGCGCGTGGATCTTGTCGTCCACCAGGTGCGAGAGTTTCAGCATGTAGATGAAGCCCACGCAGACCGGCTGTTCGAACTTGTCGCCGGTCATGCCGTCATGGAGAGTGGTCTTGCCCGACGTGGGCAGGCCCGCATGCTCGAGCAGCGCCTTGATCTCTTCTTCTTTCGCGCCGTCAAACACCGGCGAACCCATGAAGACGCCGCGCGCCAGCGTAGGCGCCAGCGCATCGAGTTCTTCGTCTCCCATCTCGCTGATGATGTCGGCGAGTTTGGAATCCTTGAACAGCGCCTTCAACTCGCGCCGCACCGATTCCGTGCGCGAGTTTTCCTGGAGCAGCCTTCCGATCTTCTCGCCCAGAACCGCCCCCGCCCAACCCAGGTGGGTTTCGAGAATCTGGCCCACATTCATACGGCTGGGTACGCCGAGGGGATTGAGCACGATTTCGACTGGCGTTCCGTCCTCGAGATACGGCATATCCTCTTCCGGCAAAATGCGCGCAATCACGCCCTTGTTACCGTGACGGCCGGCCATCTTATCGCCCACGCTCAGCTTGCGCTTCATGGCGATGTAGACCTTGACCAGCTTGATCACGCCCGGCGGCAGTTCGTCGCCCTTGGTGAGCTTTTCTTTCTTTTCGCCGACGATCTTCTTAAGCACATCGATCTGTCGAGAAGTCATTTCCTCAATCTCGTCAATCTGCTCGTTGACTCGCGGATCCTTGTCGGCATACTTGATACGTTTCAGGTTTCGGGTGGAGATGCGCTCGATCGCGTCGCGGTCAAGAATGTTGCCTTTGTTCAGCAGACGCTTGTTGGTGCGCTCGTCGTGCAGATCGGCCTGCACCTCTTTGCCGCCGAGAATGTTTTCCAGACGCTTCAATCGCTCGTCCGTCAGAATGCGGATTTCATCGGAGAGGTTCTTCTCCAGCTTGCCGATCTGCGTGGCTTCGATCGATTTGGCGCGCTCGTCTTTTTCCTGGCCTTTGCGGGAGAAAATCTTCACATCGACGATTACGCCCTCGATGCCCGGAGGGCAGTAGAGCGAAGCGTCGCGCACGTCGCCGGCTTTTTCACCGAAAATCGCGCGCAGAAGTTTTTCTTCCGGCGTGAGCTGAGTTTCGCCCTTCGGCGTAACTTTGCCCACAAGAATGTCGCCCTGCTTGATGCTGGCGCCGATGCGAATCACGCCCGCTTCGTCCAAATTGCGCAGCATCGACTCGCTGACGTTGGGAATGTCGCGCGTCACTTCTTCCGGACCGAGCTTGGTGTCTCGCGCTTCAATCTCGTACTCCTCGATGTGCAGGGAGGTGTAGTAATCCTCCTTGACCATTTTTTCGGAGACCAGAATCGCGTCCTCAAAGTTGTAACCGCGCCAGGGCATGAAGGCTACCAGCACGTTGCGGCCAAGAGCCAGTTCGCCGTGATCCGTGCAAGGACCGTCGGCGATCACCTCACCCTTCACCACGCGCTGACCTTTCTTGACGATCGGCTTCTGGTTGATGCAGGTGTTCTGGTTCGAGCGCTTGAACTTGGTGAGCTGGTAAATGTCGCTGCCCACCTCACGCGATAACTGCGTGGGATGGTGCTCGCCTTCGACGCGCACGATGATGCGGTCGGAGTCGACCGAATCAACGATGCCGTTGCGGCGGGCCAGAACGACTGCGCCGGAATCACGCGCCGTCACGCCTTCCATTCCCGTGCCCACGATCGGCGCTTGCGCGCGCAGCAGAGGCACCGACTGGCGTTGCATGTTCGCGCCCATCAGTGCGCGGTTGGCGTCGTCGTGCTCGAGGAACGGAACCAGCGACGCTGCCACCGAAACCAGTTGCTTGGGGCTGACGTCGACGTAATCGACTTCATCGCGGCTCACTAGCACAAAGTTTCCCGCCTTACGAGCGTTGACCAGTTCGGCTACGATGCGGCCCTTGTCGTCCAGTTCCACGTTGGCCTGCGCGATGGTGTGCCGGTCTTCTTCCCATGCGGAAAGATAGAACGAGAACGGATCCACCTGCGCCGGCTTCTTGCGCTTCTCTTTCAAATCATTGTTGATCTTCTCGATCTCATGCTTTTCCATGTGATCGCCGACCTTGTGGTCGCTGTCGCCCGTGTTGACCACGGTGACGTAATCGATCACGCGCCCGCCCTTGATTCTCCGGTAGGGCGACTCAATGAATCCGTAATCATTGATGCGCGCGTAACAGCTCAGCGACGAAATCAGTCCGATGTTCGGACCTTCCGGCGTTTCAATCGGGCAGATGCGGCCGTAGTGCGTCGGGTGAACGTCGCGCACTTCGAATCCGGCGCGCTCGCGGGAAAGTCCGCCCGGCCCCAGCGCCGAGAGACGGCGCTTGTGCGTGATCTCCGAGAGCGGGTTGGTCTGGTCCATGAATTGCGAAAGCTGCGACGATCCGAAGAATTCGCGGATCGCAGCCATCACCGGCTTGGCGTTGACCAGGTCGTGCGGCATCGCCGTCGACATTTCCTGGTACACCGACATTTTTTCTTTGATTGCCCGCTCCATGCGAACCAACCCGATGCGGAACTGGTTCTCCATCAACTCGCCGACCGCGCGCACGCGGCGGTTGCCGAGGTGATCGATGTCATCCACCGCGCCGATATTCTTGCGCAGCTTGAGCAGGTAGCCGATGGTCGCGTAGAAATCATCCGGATCGAGCGTCCGCTTGTCGAGACTGGTAGCGTCCTGGTTCTCAAACAGCTTGATATTGAACTTCAACCGGCCGACCTTCGAAAAGTCGTACTTGCGCGGGTCGAAGAACATGCCATGGAACAGCGCCGTCGCCGTATCCAGCGTCGGTGGATCGCCGGGACGCAGCTTGCGGTAGATTTCGATCAGCGCTTCCTGCGGCGTCTTCACCGAATCGCGCTTCAGGGTCTGGCTGATCACCGTGCCCACATCGTCACGCTCGGGGAAGAACAGGTGCATCTCCACCACGCCGGAGTCCAACACTTTCGATACTTTGTCGGCGGTGATTTCGGTATTGGCTTCGAGCAGAACTTCGCCGGTGGTCGTGTCCACCACGTCGGCAGCAGCCCAAGCCCCTTCGAGATCGGTCACGTCGACTTCGATCTCGGTAATCTTCGCCTTCTGAATTTCCTTTAGCGTCGCCGCGTTCAGCTTGCGGCCCGAGTGCGCAATCTCATCCCCGGACTTGTTCTTGATGCTGTGCGCCAGCTTCATGCCCAGCAGATTGGTAGCTTTTTCGCTGTTCGGATCAAGCGTCCAGTACAGCCTCTTGTCCTTCACCGAAATTCGATCCACGGTGTAGAACGTGCGCAGAATATCTTCGCCACCGCGCAGGCCCAAGGCGCGAAGGAAAATCGTTCCCAGGAACTTGCGTTTGCGGTCGATGCGGACGTACAGCACGTTCTTCTGGTCGTATTCGAACTCGACCCACGACCCGCGGTAGGGAATGATCTTGCCCAGAAAGTAAGTGCGGTTGTTGGCCGTCTCGAAAAACACGCCCGGCGAGCGGTGCAACTGGCTGACGATCACGCGCTCGGTGCCATTGATAATGAAGGTCCCGTTCTGCGTCATCAGCGGCACGTCGCCGAAAAATACTTCCTGCTCTTTGATGTCGCGAATCGACCGGTTGCCGGTCTCGGCATCCTTGTCGAAGATGGTCAGCCGCATGGTGACCTTCAGCGGCGCGGAGTACGTCATGCCGCGCTCCTCGCACTCGGCCACGTCATACTTCAACTGCAGGCCCACCGGGTCGCCGCACTTGTTGCAGAAGTCGGGGGTGTTGGCGTTGTAGGTGCCGCACTTCTGGCACAGCACATCGCCGGGATGGAACGGATCGGTAATGACCGTGTTGCCGCAGTTCTTACAAGTGGTGCGCAGGTGATGCAGCCCTTTCAGGTGGCCGCACTTGCACTCCCAATTACCGATCGAGTAATCCACAAACTCCAGTTGTGATACGTTGCGGAAGTCGGTGATCGGAAAGACGGACTGAAACACCGCCTGCAATCCACCGTCTTCGCGCTCGCTGGGCAACTTGTCCATTTGCAGAAAGCGGTCGTAGGAGCGCTTCTGAACCTCAATCAGGTTCGGGATCTGGATGGTTGCCGGAATTTTTGAAAAATCAAAACGTTTACGGAAGGCGTTATTCTTCATCGTTAAGAAACTCCCAATGTCAGGCGCAGCCTTGCGCTGCGATTACCCGCGGAATGTGGGGCGCTGATCGCGCCGCCTAGCTGGTATTGCGAACCTGCGTGCTGTACACCTGTGTGTTGCGTAGCTGGTTAAAGCTAGTATGAAAGCTGGAAAACACGACTGGGCATCCGCGGGGACAAGCCTTCCCGCAGACGCCATTCAAGACGTTTCGCCAATGTGAATTTGTAATCTTTCGCGCCAGTGTCTATTCGGCCGTTTCCGTTCCGCCTGCCCACGGAACAGTGCCCAAGCTTCCCTGCGGGTCTCGCCCGCGATCGAGTGAGGCCAGAGGAAGCGGTGTTAGGTTAGATGCTAACACCGCCGCCCCGGCTTCACAACCTAGAACGTATATTTTTCTGAGGCTTGCGTCAGTATAAGTGCGCTTCCGTCCCGGCAGCATCCCGGAACTCGGAGATCCTTCGCAAAGTACGCTCAGGATAGCGGCTGCCGCTCACGCACCGCAAAGCGCCGCTACTTCACTTCGACAACTGCGCCCGCCTCAGTAAACTTCTTCTTAATAGTCTCGGCTTCTTCCTTGGAAACGCCTTCCTTGATGGCCTTGGGCGCTCCATCCACCAGTTCCTTGGCTTCTTTCAGGCCCAGGCTGGTGACTTCGCGGACCGCCTTGATGACGTTGATCTTGTTGGCGCCGACTTCTTTGAGCATGACCGTGAATTCAGTCTTCTCTTCTGCCGGAGCCGCCGCGGCCGCTGCGCCGCCGCCCGCCACCATCACCGGAGCCGCCGCAGCCGCCGATACGCCCAGCCGCGCTTCCAGCTTCTTCACCAGCTCCGCCGCATCCAGCAGCGACAGGGCTACGATTGAATCCTCTAACTGTTGCAAGTCTGCCATGTTCGTTTCTCCAATTCTTGAGTTATGAATTTCTTGCTTTCGTCACCTTCCGTCGGGTTTCCAGTGCGTCCAGCCCATCCTCGGGACGCCAGACAACGCCCCAATCCGAACCGCGCAACCCCTGACCTCTGGTAACCAAATCTGTTGTAGCGCCAGCAGCCTGCCCTGAGCAAAGCCGAAGGGTCTCGCCGGCAACCCAGCTATGCCCCCGCCGGAGCCTCGCCAGCCGGCGCCGCTCCGCCAAACTTACCCTTTTCCACGCCCTGGCGGACCACGACCGCCAGATCCCGCCCGGTGGCATTCATCACCGTCACCAGCCGCTGCGCCGGAGCGTTGATCAGGAACAGCAGCTTGGCCAGAATCTCTTCCTTCGACGGCATGCTGGCCAACGCTTCGATCTCTTTGATTGAAATGACTCGCCCTTCGACCACGCCGATCTTGAAGGTGAACTCCGGCGTATCTTTGGCGTACTTGGTCAGCGCCTTGGCCATGGCCACGGGATCGCCCGTGGTATACGCAATCGAAGTCACGCCTGCGAGATTCTTCAGGCCCTCTTCAACCTTCGTGCCTTTGGCGGCGATCTCAGCCAGCGTGTTCTTCACCACCTGATATTTCGCGCCCGCGCCGCGTAGAGCCTTACGCAGCTCGTAGTCCTGGTGCACGGTCATCTTGCTGTAGGTGGCCACCACCGCATTCGAAACGTTCTTCAGCTCCTGACTCAGCTTCTCGACCTGTTCTTTTTTTCTAGCTTTAGTAACCGGCATTGCCTGATCCTCGCATGATCTCGTGTAATCGTGTGGAGACGGACGCTTTCGTCCGTCCGCGCTTCCGCGCCAGTGTTAAACCTTGGCCGCCGCCTCAATCGGAGCCGTATCCAGCAGAATCCCCGGCCCCATCGTCGAACTCAGCGTGCATCCCTTGATGTACTTGCCCTTCGCCACTGACGGCTTCGCCTTCACCACGCTGGTGATCAGCACGGTAGCGTTCTCCACCAGCTTGTCGGGCGAAAACGAAATCTTGCCCACCGGCACGTGCACCAGCGCCGTCTTATCCGTTCGAAACTCCACCTTGCCGGCCTTCACTTCCTGCACCGCCTTGGCAACGTCCATGGTGACCGTACCCGTCTTCGGGTTCGGCATCAATCCCTTCGGACCGAGCACCTTTCCCAATCGTCCAACGGATTTCATCACATCCGGAGTCGCGATCAGCGCGTCGAAGTCAGTCCAGTTTTCCTTGGTGATCTTCTCGACCATCTCCTCGCCGCCGAAAAAATCAGCGCCCGCGGCTTCGGCTTCCCGGATCTTGTCGCCCGAAGCGATGACCAAGACTTTCTTCGACTTGCCCAGACCATGCGGCAGCACGACCGTGCCGCGCACCATCTGGTCGGCATGCTTGGGATCGACCCCCAGACGCAACGTGATCTCCACGGTCTCGTCAAACTTCGCGTACTTGACCTTTTGCAGAAGCGGAACCGCATCCTGCAAACTGTAAGGGCGATGCTCCACCGCAGCATGAGCCTTCTTGATATTCTTTCCTTCTTTTTTCATTTCATTTTCCTCGTCTCCCACCGCTCGCCATCGCTCCGGCGAGCCGTGGTGTTGTTGACTATGTGGCGCGGGCACTCTTGCCCGCGAAATCTAACCAGCTTCCAGACTCATGTGGGGACCGCCGCCCCGGCTGTCCAGCGAGCAGGCTCCGCCGCTACCCCACCACTTCAATTCCCATCGATCTCG
>CAVQCP010000016.1:0-27796 GCA_963710965.1 uncultured Acidobacteriaceae bacterium
CAGGCTAGACGACGGGGACTCTACTACGAAATCAGTGACCGGAATCGCCTGGTGGAGGCGTCGTCGGGCTGATGTCTGTGGTATAGAACGGCTCCAACAGAATACAAGGGCTCTCCCGCGATTACAAGTTGCGGCGGTACCCTTCGCTGCAACTGCGCCAGACCTCCATCAAAAGAATTTGAGCAGATGGATGTTTTCCGCGCGCACCCATCGGATCATTCTGAAATTGATGTAGTTGTTCAGGGTTCCGCCAGCGTCCTCCGTCGGGCCAATATATGAAAAAACATTTTCCGCCCAATCGTCCACCGGGAACACCATGGCAGCCGCCGCGCTGAACGGGCTCCAGGGATCGAGATCGACCACCGTAATCGTATTATCGTTTGCCGTAGTTGCCTGCTTCAGCGGGACCTTGGTCGTTTGCTTCCCATTCAGATTGAACCAGTAGATCTCCGCTGGTGGTTGCAGCACCACAAAGTCCGCGTTTCTGCCACTGGGAAGATCGAGCTTCTTTTCCACGATGTCGTCGAAGCCTTCCAGCGTGTTGAACTTCACCAGCTGGAAGATCGCCGTGGATGAATTGCCGAGAAAAAATCGGGCCTGGCCGACCGGCGGAAATGCCATCTTGGCCTGGGTGAGTTGCGGTTTTTGCAGCGGAGGAATCCACACTTCCTGGTCGAACTTATTCTCATACAGTGAAGTTCCCGCTGAAATCCCTGGCGTCTTCAAAGCATCTTGCAGCGCCTCGTCGTGGGTTGCTCCCTGGCCCCACAACATGTAATTGAAGCTCGCTCCGGGCTTGATTATGCTGTCGCCCGGGTCCGCCTGGGTGTAATAGAAAAGCAACAGAATCCCCTCGGTGGGTCGGCTGCTTCTCGCTTGTCCGATCGCGGAGCGTTCCTTGTCCAAAGCATCGTTTGCCTTTTTTTTCTGAATGTTGTCATTGATAATGTTCAGGACAATGTTGATCCCTTCCAGGACGAGCACAATTCCGCCCACGATCGCCTGACCCCGTTGGGAAGGACCACCTACCTCGGGGAGCCCCTCGGGTACGCCCACCGAGGCCGAATAGACCCCGCCTTTCCCGCCGCTCGGCCCGGTTCTGGTTACATAGCCACTGACGCTAACTTCGATCGGCGCGAAGGACATCAACCGGCGCCCCACCCGATAATCTGCCGGCGTCTGCCCGGAGACCAAATCGATCTGAGTGCATTCGGGCGCCACCTTCACTCCCAGGTTGCGCACCGCGTTTGCATTGTTTCGATAGGCCCGGTCGAAACTCCAGATCTCCGCGCCGATGGCCGCAGCTTGCGCCGCCACCCGCGCATCTTCCTCGGAAAGCACGGTTCCGGTCTTGGTTTGATTGCCCGCGTACACATCCACGCGGGCCGCCATCGGCCCCGCCGGCGCGATTTCAATGTTCGCGTCCTTTAGAAACTCTTTGTTTGCCGCGCCCGTTCTCGGAATTGCTGGTTGTGTGACCAGTTCGTTGTACGCCTGCTGGCTAACGTAGACAGTATCGCCGTTGCGACGCATCTTGCTCAGAGCGTCCGCAGCGTCCGCATTGCCCCGATTGATCTGGTCCACCACATTGGCATCGAGCACTAACTTGCGGCCCATGTCCTTCACCTCCGAGCCCGGCGATTCAATCGCGGCGGATTCCTCGCGCCGTCGACCTGGGATGCTTCCAGATTCGGTTCAGTTTACCTTAGGTTCTTTGTGGCTGTACGCACCGCACTGGAAAGAAACGGAGCGCGTTTCGATTGACTCTGAGTAATCGCGTTGTCATTATAGTGATAGTGAGAAAGTGAGGCCGGACGTTTCAGTCTCGCCTCCAATTTATGGCGGATCCGATCTACCTCAGCCTTTGGTTCTCTGACTTCTCCGCTCCCGAGATGTTGCCCCACGCTTTCGCCGTGTTGCAGCAGTTTCCCTTCTCGCAGCAGCGTCCAGGGGTGACTTATTTCGCCGTTCACCCCGTCTCGTGGAGTGAGCCTACGGTGCTCGAACGCCGCTTTCCCGCCGGAGTCGATCCCGGTCAAGCCACGCTGATCGCCGCGGAATTAATCCATGACGATTTTGCCTACGTGTTCGAAGCGCACTGGGATTTGTGGACGCCCGATCTTTCCACAGCCAATTGGGTGCTCGATCCGGCAATCGTAAAATTTATCGTACAAGGCGAAGAATTCGACGAAGGCGCCTGCCAGCAGACCGGACACATCCAAGTCGACTTCGGCCTCGATTCCTATTTCCTTCAGCCCGAAACATCTCTCACCGATCAGACTCGCGCCAAAATCCGCGACAACGTCGCCAAGCTCGTGGAGTTCTCCAACAAGGTTGCCAGGAATAGCGGCATCAGCTCGCGCCTCCTCTGGTCCGAATCCGAGGAGAGTCTGGCGCAGAAACTGATCGCTCGTCTGCAAGGCGTGCAGTAAATCCCGTATCTGCCAACCTCTCCGGTGCATTCGCATCCAAGTTTCAGGGTCAATGCAGGTTACCCAGAAGGAGAAAACTTGTTATGAAAATCCAAGGGATTCTAAGCACCACAGCGCTCGGCCTCGCTCTGTGCGGGCTTGCTGCATCCGCTCAAACATCAAAGAATTACGAGAATCAGAATAACGATTCGATGGGCATGAAGTCGAACTCCATGTCTCCCTCGTCCGCCGGCATGAGCGCCGCCGATCAGCACTTTGTCAAATCAGCCGCCCAGGGCGGAATGGCAGAGGTTCAGCTAGGACAACTCGCGGTAGAAAAAGCCTCCAATCCTGAAGTAAAGAAGTTCGGTCAACGCATGGTTGACGATCATACCAAGGCCAACGACCAACTGAAGCAAGTCGCCAGCGAAAAGAACATCACGCTTCCTCAAACGCTCAATGCGAAAGACGAAGCCACCAAGCAAAAACTTTCGTCGCTTTCTGGCGATCAGTTCGATCGCGCCTATATGTCGGACATGGTCAAGGACCACCAGCAGGATGTTTCGGAGTTCCGCCAAGAAAGCAATTCAGGTCAGGACGAGGCCGTCAAGAATTTTGCTTCGACCACTTTGCCCACGCTTGAGAGCCACCTGAAAGAAGCGAAACAGATTGCTCCTCAGGTGATGAAGAACCAATAATGCTGGTCCGTGATACGCCCTGCGAAATGAAAATGGCTCGAAGCGCAAGCTCCGAGCCATTCTTTTGTTCCACTGGATTCGTCTTTATTTGGTCCGGCCACCCTCAACCTTCAGCGTATCCGACGCCCCGGCCTGCGCTCCCGCCAGCCGCGCTGTCAGCACGCGGAACGGCGAGCAGGAAACATAATCCATCCCCACCTGATGGCAGAATTCCACGGAGGATGGCTCGCCGCCGTGCTCACCGCAGATGCCCACCTCCAGCTTGGGACGCGTCTTCCGCCCGCGTTC
Organism: uncultured Acidobacteriaceae bacterium; assembly: GCA_963710965.1. GTDB lineage: Bacteria > Acidobacteriota > Terriglobia > Terriglobales > Acidobacteriaceae > Sulfotelmatobacter. The sequence continues at coordinate 3,398 of CAVQCP010000016.1, forward strand.
GATTCCCATCCGCACTAATTCGCCAACTCCCTCCCGGTCGATGGCGGCAAACGGATCCTGCTTCAGAATTCCTTCCGCAAGATAAGTCGGCAGGAATTTGTTTACATCATCGCGCGAGAAGCCGAACGTAGTTTGCGTCAGGTCGTTGGTGCCGAACGAGAAGAACTCCGCTTCCTTGGCAATCTCTTCCGCCACGATGCAGGCGCGAGGCAGTTCGATCATGGTGCCCACCAGGTAGTGCACTTCTTTCCCTTTTTCCTTGAACACTTCCTCAGCCACGCGCCGGACAATGGCTCCCTGATTGGCCATTTCCTTCACCGTGCTAATCAGCGGGATCATCACCTCCGCGTGCGTCTTGATGCCGGCCTTTTCCACAGCGACCGCCGCTTCGAAAATGGCTCTCGCTTGCATCTCCGTAATCTCCGGATAGGTGATTCCCAGCCGGCAGCCGCGATGTCCCAGCATCGGATTGAACTCATGCAAATCTTCCACTCGCGCCAGCAGCGCGGGAAGGACCTTTTTCAGGTCGCCTGCCCCGCTTACACCGTATTCACGATATTCCTCGACCAGCGCCTTCTTCTGCTTTGCGTCAGCGCTGGCTAAGCTGGCGATGTCGACCATGAGCTTCTCGCGTTTCGGCAGAAACTCATGCAACGGCGGATCCAGCAACCGGATCGTCACCGGCAATCCATCCATTGCCTTGAGCAATCCCTCGAAATCTTTTCGCTGGTAAGGCAGGAGTTTTTTCAACGCCGTACGCCGGTCTTTCTCGTTATCGGCCAGGATCATGGCCCGCATGTGCGAGATCCGATCGGGCGCGAAGAACATGTGCTCAGTGCGGCAGAGACCAATGCCCTCGGCCCCAAAGGCCTTTGCCTGAATGGCATCGCGCGGAATGTCGGCATTGGCGCGCACGCCAATTTTGCGGAACGGCTCCGCCCAGCCCAGCAACTTCTGCAAGTCGGCGTCATCGGCGGAGGGCTCCAGCGTATTCAGCTTCCCTTTGATGACTCGGCCGCTGGTGCCGTCGAGCGAGATCCAATCTCCCTCTTGGAACGTCTGCCCTTTGACCCGCATCACCTTGGCCCGCTCCTCGACTTGAATATCGCCCGCGCCGGCCACGCAGCATTTGCCCATACCACGTGTAACCACCGCCGCATGGCTGGTCATGCCACCGCGCGAGGTGAGAATTCCGGCTGCCACTTCCATCCCCTGAATATCTTCCGGAGTAGTTTCCGCCCGCACCAGGATCACAGGATTTTTCTTCGCCCCGTGCCCTGCCTTCTTCACCGCTTCTTCCGCGGTGAAAACGATCTGTCCCACAGCCGCGCCAGGCGACGCCGGCAGCCCAGTCGCCAGCACTTCCACTTTCGTGCTCTTCTCATCCAGGCGCGGAACTAAAAAGTCATACAACTGGTTCGGCTCGACCCGGAAAATCGCTTCCTCTTTGGTGATCAGTCCTTCCTCCACCATCTGAATTGCCACGCGAACCGCGGCCAGCCCCGTGCGCTTGCCGTTGCGCGTCTGCAGCATGTACAGCGTGCCATCCTGAATGGTGAACTCGAAGTCCTGCATGTCCTTGTAATGCTTTTCCAGCCGCGTCGTAATGTCGCGCAGCTGGTCGTAAACTTCCGGCAGGATCTTGTGCAGTTCAAGAATTGGAACCGGCGTGCGCACACCCGAAACCACATCTTCGCCCTGCGCGTTCATCAGAAACTCGCCGTAGAACTCTTTGGCCCCGGTCGCCGGATTGCGCGTAAAGCCCACGCCCGTGCCGCTGGTATCGCCCAGATTGCCATACACCATCGCCTGCACATTCACCGCCGTTCCCAGCATGTCGTCGATGTTGTTGATGCGGCGGTAATGCTTGGCGCGGTCGTTCTGCCACGAGCGGAACACCGCATCCCGCGCCATCACCAGCTGCTCGTGCGGATCCTGCGGAAACTCGCGCTTGGTGTGCTTCTTCACCACTTTCTTGTATTCCTCAATCACTTCCTGCAACGCCTTCGCATCCAGCTCCGTGTCGAGCTTGGCTTTTTTCTGCTTCTTCTTTGCATCGAAGACTTCATCGAACGCCGCTTTCGGAATCTCCAGCACTACGTTGCCAAACATCTGGATCAGTCGCCGGTAAGAATCGGCGGCGAACCGCGGATTGTTGCTGCGCTTCACCAGCGCCTCCACGCTCTTGTCATTCAGCCCCAGATTCAGAATCGTATCCATCATTCCCGGCATAGAAAACTTCGCCCCCGAGCGCACGCTTACCAGCAGCGGGTTCTCGCCGACGCCCAGAGTCTGCCCTTGCAGCGCTTCCAGTTTGCTCAGCGCCTCGTCCGTCTGCCGGTCCACTTCCTTGGAGGTGCTGCCACTGCGCATATACTCGCGGCACGCCTCCGTCTGAATGGTGAACCCGGGAGGCACCGGCAGCCCAGCATTGGTCATCTCCGCCAGCCCCGCGCCCTTGCCGCCCAGCACGTCTTTCATCTTGCCGTTGCCATCCGCCTTGCTCCCGCCAAAAAAGTAAACGTACTTGGTTGAAGTTTTCTTGCTTTCCTTCGCTTCTGTTTCGGGAAGAGTCATTGTCGCCATGATGAGTCCTTTACTCTGGGATTTTGCTGCCCCGGCCTTCCGCCGGCATTAAACTCGTAGCGCCGGCGCCCCGCCGGCAAACGCTCTTTACCACTTTCCGTGGCGCAGCGCTTCAGCGCTGCAATCAAGCCCTCGATTTTCTACCAGGGCTTTAGCCCCATGTCTTACCTTACGCCTTTCCTTCCGTCACAATCTCGGAAAAATCCGCGATCGTGGAAAACTCTCTCAGCAGCGTGCGCAAAAGCGCCAACCGGTTCGCCCGTACTCTCTTGTCGTCAACCATCACCATGACCTTGTCGAAAAACTTATCCACCGGCTCCCGCGCCGTCGACAGTAGCAGCAATGCATCCAGATATTCCTGCTTGCTGCGATGCGCTTCCACTCTCGTGCCGGTACGCTCCATATAGGCGCTTAAAGCCTTCTCTTCTTCGGCGGCTTCGGGTAAAGATTCAAACGTCGCCGCCGGCTCGATGCCTTTTTCCGCCGCCTGCCGCAGAATGTTCCGCATCCGTTTGCAGGCTGCGCCAATCGCCAGAAATTCCGGCATATGCATCACCTGCTTCACCGCCTCTGCCCGCGCCACCACATCGACCACATCCTGCGCGCCCGCGGCCAGCACCGCTTTCACCACGTCATAGGCAAAGCCCAGAACATCTTTCAGATAAAATTCCAGCCGCTCGCCAAAGAAGATTTTCACCGACTCTGAAAATTTTCCGTCATCGACAAACTTCTTCTCCGCCTCCGACCCCTGGTAGCCCGCGCGCGCGTCGCGCATCATTTCATCGAGCGGCAGCGGCAGCTTGTACTGGTCGATCACCTTCACAATCGCATTCGCCTGCCGCCGCAACGCAAACGGATCTTTCGATCCGCTCGGCACCAATCCCAAGGCAAACATTCCGGCAATCGTATCCGCTTTATCGCCGATCGAGAGCACTGCGCCCTCAATCGAGCGCGGCACATCGTCTTCCGTCGATTCCGGTTTGTAGTGATCGTAGATCGCGTCCGCGACCGCCAGTCGCGTCGCCTCGGGCAAGCCGGCATCAAGCTCTTGCACCCGTGCGTACAGCCCGCCGACGATCCCTTGCAATTCGGTGAACTCTTTCACCAACTCGGTGGTCAAATCGGTCTTCGCCAGGCATACCGCTTTATGGATCACTCCCGGACGGATCGCCATCCCGCTCTGCTTCACCACTTCGCTCAGCCAGCTGCACAAACGCTGCACCCGCCGCGTCTTGTCGTAGTAACTGCCCAGATCTTTCTGGAAAGTGACGTTGCGCAGCGAGTCCAGCCGATCCAGCAGCGAGCGCTTCTGATCCGTCTCCCAGAAAAATCGCGCGTCGTTAAAACGCGCCCGCAGCACGCGCTCGTTGCCATGCCGGATCAATCCCTGGGGATCGCCATCGGTATTCAATACGGCCAGAAAATGTGGCGCCAGTTTGCCCGCCGCATCTTCCACCGCAAAATATTTTTGATGATCGCGCATCACCGTGACCAGCACTTCTTCCGGCAGCGCCAGAAACTGCGCATCGAAGCTGCCCAGAATCACGGAAGGGAATTCAGTCAGGTTGACTACGGCGTCGAGCAGAGATTTATCTTCGCGCCAGCGGGCGCCCGGAATCGTGCGGGTGGCTGCGTCCAGTGCTTGGCGAATCTGCAGCTCGCGCTCGGCGCGTCCCAAAACTTTCGCCGTGCGCAGCGCATCGATATATGCCGAGCCGGCGCGCGCAATCGTCACCTGGCCGGACGACAAAATCCTGTGGCCCCGCGAAGAATTTCCCGCCAGGATCCCGTCAAACTCCAGCGGAATTGTCTGACTGTCCAGCATCGCCACCAGCCAACGCACGGGACGCACGAACCTTTCGTTCTGCTTGCGCCAGTACATATTCTTCGGCCAGTAGATCGAGGACAGTTCCTTGGGCAGATTCTCTGCCAGAATCTCGTTCGCGCTACGCCCCTTCTTCGTAATCTTCGCGGCGAGGTATTCGCCCTTCGCAGTTGTGATCCTCTCCAACTGCCCGACGTTCGACTCCGGCCTTCTTCGCGAAGGCGTGCGCCGCGGGAGTCGCCTGACCATCTTTATAAGCGACATTCGCCGAAGGGCCCGTGATCTGTTCGGTCACGTCCGGCTGTCCCGCAGGAATTCCGGCAGCCATCACCGCCAACCTTCGCGGCGACTCAAACGAAGTAATCTCACTCGCAGCCAGACGCTCCCGGCTCAGCAGCGCGCCCACGCGCTCGCGCAACTCCTGCGAAGCGGTATCGATCATCCGCGCCGGAATCTCTTCGCACCCGACTTCTAAGAGAAAGTCTGCCATGCCTTAGACCACTGTCATCAGACCAATGTCATCCTGAGCGGAGCAAAAATGATTCGCGAAGCGAATTGTTTTTGCGGAGTCGAAGGATCCCTGCCGCTACGCTTTTGTTGTTTTTCAGGGGTACTCACGACGCCCGGTGAAAACTCCCTGCCATGCATCTGCTGCCGAACTGATAAAGAGATCCTTCGACTACGCGGAGATTTCGCTTCGCGAAACCTCCACTTCGCTCAGGATGACAACGCTCCTGATAATATTTCCTTGTCTTTTCTCGCCCGCACAGGCGCAGGGTCGTCCACCTTCTCGCCCGCAGCTTCGCCGGTCTGAAAGTTACTTTTCTGCTGATCTACCCAAGCCTTGGCGATGCCCACCGCCAACGCGCGCACGCGCGCAATCACTCCCACTCGCTCGGTGACCGAAATCGCTCCCCGCGCGTCCAGAATGTTGAACAAATGCGAGCACTTCAGGCAGAGATCGTAAGCGGCCAACAAGGGAAAACGAGACTTCTCCCGCGCAGTTCCGTTGCCCTCGGCCTTACTCCGCGTCAGCGCTGCATACCTTTCGATCAGCCCCTGGCACTCCGCCTCAAACAAATCAAAATGCTCCCAAGTCTTTTCGACATCCGCCTCTTCAAAGTTGTAAACCGAGAATTGCAACTCATCGGCCAGCCGCACGTCTCCATACTTCACTTCCTGTCCGGTCTCCGGATCGCGCGCCCACACAATGTCGTAGATAGAATCGACATCCTGCAAAAAAGCTCCAATGCGCTCCAGTCCGTAGGTCAGCTCGGCCGAAATCGGAAACAAATCCACGCCGCCGCACTGCTGAAAATAGGTGAACTGCGTGATCTCCAACCCATCCAGCATCACCTGCCAGCCCACGCCCCACGCGCTCAGCGTCGGAGCCTCCCAGTTATCCTCTTCAAACTTGATGTCATGCTGCCGCAGGTCAATGCCAATCGCCGCCAGCGACTCCAAATACAACTCCTGCACATTCTCCGGCGGAGGCTTCAAAATCACCTGCAACTGCATGTGCTTGAACAGCCGGTTCGGATTCTCCCCATAGCGCCCGTCCGCCGGACGCCGCGACGGCTGCACATACGCCACCTTATAAGGCTTCGGCCCCAGCACGCGCAGAAACGTCTCCGGCGCCATCGTCCCCGCGCCCACTTCCACGTCATACGGCTGCTGCAACACGCACCCACGCTCCGCCCAAAAAGTTTGCAGCCGCAGGATGAGTTGCTGGAACGTCAGCGGTTTGGAAGAGGCTGGATTCACAGTTGTCCGGGGACTTGAAGATTAACCTACAATTGTAATGGATGCGGCGGGAACCGTCAGCTAGTCGATCCAAGGCAGGTTAGGCCGAAACACGCAGGAAGTGTGCTCTGAGAAATTACCAAAAACCAGTAGGTATGGAATTCAGGACTGCCACCCCATCTTCGCATGTCGGCAACTTAGAAACTACCTCTCTAAATAACGCGGCGACAGTCATCGACGAACCGCACGCCAGCTTGTCGAGTCTCGGCTGGGCGACCTTGGCTTCAAATGCAGCTAGAGAGTAGGCTATTTTGAAGCATTTACTCCACCTCGCGAAGGTGCTCGGGACGAAGACGGGGCCGTTGCTCTGTCTCAAATCAGCATCCGTGAACCCAGGTGCGCCATGGGTAAACTTGCTGAGCATCCTGAAGAACCTTCTGACAAATCCGCCAGGGTCATTTGCAGCCTTTTGGTGAAAGAAGTCGTCACCGCTAGCAATCCGGCAAGCGCTTTCAATGGTGACGATTCTTGGCGAGGACCCCAGTAGGTCGGCGGCCCAACCAAGACCCAATTCCTCATCTCCATTCGCCCAAAGCTCGAAACGCGCGGCTTCGGCACTTAACTGGAGTTGTGCGCCGATCGACATGTATTCGACTACGTTTCGGAGGCTACCAAACGCTACCCGATAAAACCCTGAAAGCGCATTGCAAATCGAAGACTGGAATTCGTCGGCAGCATCGCACGCAACATGGCAGAGGACTTCTCTGGCGAAGCCTCTAATTCCTGTAGGGCGATGACCAGACAATTCCATTCGTTCTTGTACCGCCAAAGCAACGCGAGAGTCGAACCGTAGTCGTTCGAGGTCCTGATGCTGACGTTGTCCTGTAGGGAGACAATACTCTCCCATGTCTTCGCATCTATCAAATCGTTTGGTGGTCCATCGGGCTCATCAGACCCCAGCGCAAAGTCCTCTGGCTCCAGAATCCATCTCCGGGACCGAAAGTCGTATTCTGGCAAGTGCTTCATATGACTAGAGGATCTTCTCGAGATCACCTAGGTAGCCGCCTCCACGGTCAATCTCAATCCTACGGCTTTGGCCACGGCGACCAAAGTTGAAAGCCGCGGATTTCCGCGCGGCGACAGCGCCCGGTACAAGCTCTCCCGCTCAACCCCCGCAGCCTTCGCGACCCTGGCGATGCCGCCCCTGGCCTCTGCCACGCGTCGCAAGGCGACCAGCATTACTCTCGGCTCGTCTTCATCTTCCAACGCAGCTCGCAGGTACTCAGCAGCGAATTGAGGGCTGGCACGCAATTCGCGAATTGTGGCCTCATCGTGCGAGACGCTCGCTTTCTTTTTCATCGCATCCTCTCCTGATAGTCCTTCAGTCGCTCCCGCGCATGTCGAATATCTTCGGATTGCCTATGCTTGTCTCCGCCGCACAGCAACAAGACACAAGCCGCGCCAATCCTCGCGTAATAGACTCGATAGCCCGGTCCCCAATCGACGCGGAGTTCGAGCAATCCGCCGCCCAGCGCCTTCGAATCACCGAAGTTACCAACCGAGAGCCGATCAATACGAACCAGAATCTTCGCCCGCGCCCGATTGTCTTTCAAACCCGCCAGCCATTCGCCGAACAGATCCCGGCCTGATTCCGTGACATAACGCCGGATGTCGATGACTGCTAGCATTGTAACTTATAAGTTACGGTTGCACAAACGCTTCAGAACCCGCCCTTCTCCAGCATTCCCGCCGTCACCAGCTTCTTTTCCATATGCCGCTGCAAAATCTGGATCAGGAACTTCCGCAGATCCGCTCCCAGAGCCTTCGGCCAGGGCATCTGGGCAAAGCCGTCCACCGGAGCGCGAAACATCAAGGCCGCCAACTCTCGCGACTCTTGTGAAAGTTCCGATGAAGCCAGCCGCTTATCCTCCGGACACATCAACCCATCGGCCAGCGCGTGAAAATACGCGCGCTCGCCCGGCAGACTTCTTCCGCAGACAACGCACTCCGTCAGCTCCGGCAAAAATCCCACCAGCCGCGTGATCCACAATTCGAAATAGGTGACCGGCATCCACACTTCCGATCCGGTCAAAACATGCAGCACCGAAAGCGTCAGTCGAAAAATGGCATCGTTGGCCTCGTGGTCGGGGAGCAATTCGTCCAGCAATTCCGCCAGGTGCGCCAGCGCCGTGGCGCGCGCATAGCTCACTTCCGTGGCCATGGGCGACTCCAGCACTTCGCAGGCATCCAGTCGCGCCAACTCCTGCCGCTCACGCACGTCGTAAAACGCGCGCACGTAGGTCATCGGCTCGAGTGCGCCGCCAAAGCGCCGCTTCGACTTTTTTGCCGACCGTGCCACGCCGCGCACCTTGCCCTCGGCTCGCGTAAACAGCGTGACCAGCAGATCGGCTTCGCGCAGCGGGTACGTGCGCAACACGATCGCTTCGGATTCAATGAGTGCCATGGACGCCCGACTGATTGTAGCGGGCCGTTCGCAAGGATGCGAAAAGAACAGGGGGCTGGACCCGCCGTTCTCGAACACGGCACGGGATGCCCCACCCGTGGCACTTTACGGGTGGGCCGCGATGCCGATGGGAGCAGGTGATTTTGCGGATGTGAAGCTCCGCTTTTCGGGCCTCATCGACTAGAACCGCGCCGGTAGGGGAACTGAAGCCGGGAAAACGAAAACTTCAGCGCAAACAAAAAGGACGATCGTGAGGGCCACGAATGTCGCTATGCCGCGACGCCAGCCCATGATCGTCCACAAGACGTTCGATTCTTAAACTCATCATCTGCTTCTTCGCAGCCCCGCACAATACAGTGAAACCCTTACCCTGAAATAGTGAAGGCGTGCGCCACAAAGACGCACGCCTTAAAAAGCCAAAGCCGGGGCAAACGGCTAAGCGCCAATCGCCCCGCTACCGGCCCTGCTTACCGGCCAAAATACGCCGCGTTGCGCGCGGTAAACTCGTTCCACTTTTCCGGCAGATCGTCGAGCGCAAAAATGGCCGACACCGGACAAACCGGCACGCACGCCCCGCAGTCAATGCACTCCACCGGATCGATGTAGAGCAAGGGCTCGGTCGCATGCTTGGGATCGTCTTTCTTGGGATGGATGCAATCCACCGGGCATGCATCGACGCACGCCGTATCTTTGGTGTTGATGCAAGGCTCTGCAATCACGTAGGTCATAAGGGTTGTCCGTCTCCTGGAAGTCTAATCCGCTATTTTACTACTAGAGCTGCGCTCTTCGCTTTAGTGAACCGCAAATTCTAGCAAGAAAAGCGTGCGCCGGTACAGGTTTTTCGAGGCAGGGAACTTTCCGCCTCTCCTCACTATTTTTTCCGCATCATCACGAAAAAGACTGCCCCATTCTTGCCGCTTTCCCAAGCCCCGAGAGCGAACCGTGAACCATGGTCGGCGGCAAGGGCAAGAGATCACGCCTCCCCGCTGGAATTGTTCCGATGGGAACATATCGTCATGACAGTAGCGCATGTACAATCACGGATGTACAATCCTGTGATGACAGTTAAGAAGAAGAAAGCCAAGCGGCTGAAGGGGAAACCCCGGCCGGTGACGATCGAGTGGTTGCAGGCTTCCGTGGAGGACGACCTGTTGCTGCTGGCGGATGAGAGGAGGCACCCGGAGGCGCGCTGGAACCGTCCCCGCAAAAAGAAGATCTCGTTGCGCGTGGATGCCGAAGTATTGGACTGGTTCCAGTCCAAAGGCCCGGGCTATCAGACCCGAATCAACCGCATCTTGCGAACCTTGATGCTTCTCGGCAAGAAACAGCCGGGCTCAACCCACTCCTAGACACGAGACCTTCATCCCCCTCGAACCATGGGTTGTAGATCGCTATTTGTAATTCCGCCTGCCCCCGGATCGCGATTTTACACATCCATGACAACTGCCTGAGCCCTCTGTCTGTATATGTTAAGTGGCTTGACGACTTACAAATTTCGTTGGGAGGCAGGGGAAATGATCAAGAAGATTAGTGCATTCGTGGCCATGGCGTTGCCCATAGTGGTCTTCGCAGTTTTGACGCCGAGCGCCGCTACGGCGCAGAGCTATAGCGGTAACTGGCCGGCAAACGTGACCCAATCGCGGGGCAGCAACGGCTCCTATTGCATGGCTCTCACCGACAATGGTTCTGTCGGCTGGCCGCACAGTGGACAGGCAACGCTTTCCGGTGCAAATATCGGCAAGGAATCGCTTTTCGGTACATTCCAGGTAATCGACGGGCTGCTCATTGCGACCTTCGAATCTGAAGGCGGAGAGGGCCAGAACGCCGGCTTGGTATTCATCGGTCGCGCCAGCGCGGGCACAATAAGCAAAGGCGTCTACGATGACGTTTATGGCGGGGAAGAGGTCGATTCCGGCGTGATCGGGTTCGGCACGAAAGGTGACTGCTCGACCAGCGAAGCGGGAGCGGCCCTACCGAATCGGAAGGGATCGACGAGCCAGCGGAAACCCTCGTAACACGAGTCAGCTGCTGTACAGCCAAACTCGCGACCGGCGGGACGTTGCCCAATTCCTGCGTCGAGCTCTCAGGCGTGAGAATTAGGAAACGTCACGCCTGTCCCAGTTTGCCACGATCATCTGCCCGAAATGTAATCGCAATCTAGGGGTGGCGATGTTTCCGAATCTGCGCTCAACGGAGGAAACTGCGGCCAGAGGTAACAAAGAAGTGATTGCGGCGCTGCAAGTTCGGTAGTCTCCTAATGGTGATGAACTGGTAGCGGCGCAATTACGTATAAATTTGCTAGACTTTTATCGCGCATGCATCTTGCCAGAGGGGGACAGGCTGCCATGACTCCAGACGAACGCGAACGCATGGCCATACTCTGCGAGCGCATCGCAAAAGAACAAGACCAACACAAGTTCACGAAGCTCGTTCAAGAGTTGAACGATCTACTGGAAGCCAAAAAACACCGCCTTGACGAAGGACCGAAGGCTGAACCGGATTAGTGCATCAACGCGCGGGTGGACCACCTGCACTAATCTTTGCATGCACCATTTCTACTGAGGGTCCCCCGCAAGATCAAAGGCATGCAGACCCTCAGTCCGACGTTCTTCCCCTTTATGGCGTCAGAGTAAAGACCGAGCCTACGTTTGCGGTTCCGAAGAAAAGCGTTGTGCCGTACAGCAAGCCATTGTGGAACATTACAATCGAAGCGTCCGGGTCTTGCCCGCTGTTGCCCCACTCCTGCAGAACCGTTTCGGTCCACGCTCCGCCCGTCTTCGCCGGAGGCGCCAGTTGGAAGACCGTTCCGCAACCCAGGTAGCACGCGCTTGATCCGCCGTTATATGTGGTGCCGTACAAGTTGCCGGCTGGGTCGAAAGCCATGGTGGTTGCGGGGGTAGCTGCGTCGGTGCCTCCGGTAAAATTGTGCAGCACGATATACGTCCACGCCCCGCTGCGCTCGGCTGGCGGCGTCAGCTCAAACGCCGTGCCCGAATCGTTGGCGACGCCGCTGTAGGAAGCCGTGCCGTACACTGTGCCGTTGCTGGCGATTGTCAGGCCCCCGATGGGATAGCCTCCATCGCCGCTCTTTCCGGAAAAATTGTGCAGCACGGTTTCGGTCCACGCCCCGCCGGGCTCGGCCGGGGGCGTCAACTCGAAGACGGTGCCGTAAAATAAGCTCCCGCCGTAGTAGGTCGTGCCGTAGAGGTTCCCATTGCTGTCGAAGACAATGTCAGCGTTGGGATTGCGTCCATCGGTTTTCGTGCGGGGAAAACCATGCAGCACCGTTCTGGTCCAGTTGCCGCCGGGTTCAGCTGGAGGCGTTAATTCAAACAACATGCCACAGCCAACTTTCGTACAGGGAGAAGCGCCAGCCGGGCCGCCCCCGGAAGTCGAGCCGTAGACCGAGCCATTTTGTCCAACTACGACATTGCCCGGGCTCACTCCATCCGTGCCTCCGGCAAAATCGTACAAGATTGTGTGGGTCCAGTCCCCGCCCTTTTTCGTTGGCGGGGTCAACTCGAAGATGGTGCCGCAGCCTTGGTAGCAGTTTCCTGTACCGCCTAATAATGTTGAGCTATAGATGTCACCACCCTCACCCAAGGCGATATCTTGCGGCTGCTGGCCGTCAGAGCCTCCGCCCATTCGGTAAAGCACAGCCTCGCTCCAGGCTCCGCCCGCTTTCGTTGGCGGGACCAATTCATAAACCGCACCAAACTCGGATGTCCCACCGCCCACTGCTGTGCTGCCGTAGGCTGCGCCGCCGCTGCCGAACGTAAGTGGAGCGAGCGGACTATCGCCACCGTCATTGGAGCCTGTGAACGACCAGATTGTGGTCAAGGTCTGTGCCTCTGCCGGAATGCCCGCTACGCTGGCGGCCACTGCCAAAATCACGGCTGCCCCCAGGTGCAATTGCCGCCTTTTCGTCACGTGTCCTCCCAAGAAAGTGCTTACTAAAGATGAAAAACTGTCGTCAGCATAGAGGAAATGCGCCGGGCAGATGTCACCAAATTGTAAGACCTTGCAAGGTCGAACCCGGCGGGTGGCTACCTTCAACGATCTTTAATGGGGCGGCCTTTTCGCCCTGGCGCGTACGAGCTAACAGTCGAATAGGTGGGCCACCCCCACCCCTCAAGAGCCTGGAGAGTGATTTCTATCATTGACAACGGAATCCAGTAAGCCTAGCATTTTTCTCGTCGAGCGCAATCCCCCCTTCTCTATTCATCGGCGGACTTTCCAGGAGGAACCTCATGCGCTGCCTTCGTCTTCTTCCGCTCCTTCTCTTTGGTCTAACCACATCTTCTTCTTTGCTCGCGCAATTGAAGCCCGCACCAAAAGATGATCCGGCGCTCGTAAATCGAAATAGCGGCGTGCTGGCGAGGAACGTAGCCCGCCCGAATACATCGGCAGGCAAATCCACTACCGGGCTGTCGAGTCTGCCGCCTGACGCACAAGGTCCCATTTCGGGGGCGTTAGGAAAGGACGACTCCGGGTATTGGGTTCGTCCAAGCGCTAAAGGCTTCCTCGGAGAAAATCCACGGCAGGCGCTATCAGTGGGCTTCACCAAGCAAGGAGCCGAGCTGCGCAGCAACAACCTACGTTGGGCGCTGGAGACACGCTCCTACGGATACGGCGCTGCCCTGCATCGGGTCGAAGCGGTGGCTCCGCAGGCAAAGGCCAACCGGGTGGAATACCCGCGGGATGACGTGACGGAGTGGTATGAGAACGGGCCGCTAGGATTAGAGCAAGGATTCACGCTGGCCCATCGTCCGAAGAAGTCGGACAGCCAGCCGCTGACGTTGGAGCTAGGTCTGCGCGGAGATTTGGTCGCGGCTCTCGATCCGGGAGGCAGAGCGCTGGAGCTGCGGGGCAAAGACGGAAAAGCAGCGTTGCGCTACACGGGCTTGACTGCGCGGGATGCGACAGGACGTGAGCTGACGAGTTGGCTGGAGTTACGTGGCGATCAGTTGCTGGTGCGGGTGAAGGATGAAGGAGCGCGGTATCCGCTGGTGTTGGATCCGTGGATCCAACAGGCGGAGCTGACCGCGTCCGACGGCGCGCCGAGCGACTACTTCGGTTGTGCCGTGGCGGTCAGCGGCAGCACGATCGTGGTCGGGGCCTACGATCACATGGTGGGTTCGAATTCAGAACAAGGGGCCGCGTACGTGTTCGTCGAAAGCGGTGGAACCTGGAGTCAGCAGGCAGAGCTGACTGCCTCCGGCGGACAGGCAGAGGATTACTTCGGTAGTTCCGTCGCGATTGACGGCAGCATGATCGTTGTGGGTGCCCCAACGTCCTACAATTTCGACGCCAAAAGGCCGGGAGCAGCATACATATTCGTGCAAAACGGCACCACCTGGAGTCAGCAGGCAGAGCTGACGGCCTCCGACGGAGCGCCTGGCGACGCATTCGGCTTATCCATGGCGATCGGCGGCGGCACAGTCGTGGCGGGAGCCTGGGGCCACGACGAGGGTCAAGGAGCCGTGTACGTATTCGTGCAAAACGGCACCACCTGGAGTCAGCAAGCGGAGCTGACCGCGTCCGACGGCGCGGCATTTGACGCCTTGGGCTATTCCGTCGCGATCAGCGGCAGCACCATCGTGGCGGGATCCTGGGGTAAAGGCGTTGGTTCGAACTTCAGTCAGGGCGCGGCATACGTATTCGTGCAAAACGGCACCACTTGGAGCCAGCAAGCGGAATTGACTGCGTCCGATGGCGCGGCATTTGATTGTTTTGGCTATTCGGTCGCGATCAGCGGCAGCACCGTGGTGGCCGGGGCTTATCACCACAATGGAAATCAGGGAGCTGCGTACGTGTTTGTGCAAGACGGCAGCACCTGGAGCCAGCAACAAGAGCTAACAGCGTCCGACGGAGCGCCACAGGACCTCTTCGGTAGTTCCGCCGCGATGGATGGCAATACGCTGTTGGTCGGGGCCCCTCAACACCTGTTCGGAGCCGCGTACGTGTTCGCGGAGAGCGAAGGGACATGGAGCCAGCAACAGGAACTGCTGTCCGAGAGCGGGGGAAGGGGCTTCAGCGACTCCGTTGCGGTAAGCGGCAGCACGGTAGCCGTAGGAGAGCTCGCTGCGGGACTCGGGCAGTCGGGCGCGGCGTACGTGTTCGGGACGTCGGGGCCGCTCTACACGCTTGTGGGCGATCCGAGCAGCTTAGAAGTGGCGCAAAGCGGCCAAGGAACGAGCATCATCACGATCACGCCATGGGACGGGTTCAGCGGATCCGTGTCATTTTCGGCCCTAAATTTACCGAATGGGATATCGGCGGCTTTTAACCCGAATCCTGCGACTAACAGCACTACAATGACGCTAACGGCGAGCTCGGGGGCGACCGCCTCATCGTCCGTGATCGTGACCGGCACCTCTAGCAACCTGACGCAGACCATGCCGCTGCCCTTAACGGTGACAACCTCAGTTACAGTTTCGCCCGCCTCGCTGAATTTCGCCAATGAGGCAGTTAACGGCGGCATCAGTGCAGCTAAGGCAGTGACTCTGCAGAACAGCGGCTCGCTTTCACTGAATATCAGCAGCATCGCCTTCACGCTCGGCACCAATTTTACAATCTCGGGGAACACGTGCAAGGCCACTCTGCGTGGAGGCGCGAAATGCGTCGTGTCTGTTAAGTTCATGCCTACTCAACTCGGCGCGCTGACAGATATCCTTAGCTTCACTGACAATGCGGCCGGCAGCCCGCAGACCGTGGCACTCTCTGGCACCGGCATCGCGCAGGCCACGCTTTCACCGAGCAGCTACACCTTTAAGACTACGAAGGTGGGCGACACCAGCGCCGCTCAGAAATTCACCCTGAAAAACAACTTACCCACAACCCTGACCGGCATTTCCTATTCGACGGCGGCTCCATTTGCGATTTCGACATCGACTTGCGGGGCAACGCTGGACAGCAAGAAGAGTTGCACGATCAGCGTGACGTTCTCGCCGACCGGCGAAGAGACGTACACCGGAACGCTGACTGTGAACAACAGCGCCAACGACAGCCCGCAAACGTCGAGCCTAACGGGCACTGGCGACTAAGTCCATTTCCCTAAGGTGTAATCAAAGCCCCGCACGGGGATGTGGAAAACTTGGGAAAACTCGGCTTCAAGACGGGAACCCGATTTCTACCCCCCAAAACACAAAACGGCCGGCAGCCATCGCTGCCAGCCGTTGCGAGCATCCTTGCTACGGGATCAGGTTTGGTCCCGGCAGGGATTATCGATGTCCACCACCACCGTGTCCGCCGCCTCCTCCACCGTGGAAGCCACCGCCTCCACCATGATAGCCGCCGCCTCCATGATAGCCGCCACCACCGTGATAACCGCCCGCGGAGCCACCGCGGTAGCCTCCGGACCCACCGCGCGCATATCCGCGACCGCCATAGCCGTAGCCCCGTCCTCCGTATCCGTAACCACGTCCGTAACCGTGACCCCAGCCGCGACCGTACCAGCCATGGCCCCAGCCACCCCAGCCGCCCCAACCCCAGCCGTACCACGGGCCGGCGCCGATGAACACTCCATTGTAGAACCAGTCAGAGCCGTAGTAGCCGTAAGGCGCGCAGGCATAAGGATAGTAGTTGTAATATCCGTAGGCGCAGGCCGGAGGGCCGCCGACTCCGATGCCCACTGCGACTTGCGCATGCGACGGCTGCGCGGCCATCAACGGCAGCATTAAAACTCCCACCAAAGCCAAATATTTAAAGTAACGCATGGTCTCCCCCTGTTCCGATCCGCATCGGTTCTATCGCAAATCTTATTGCGGATCTTCTACAGTTAATCTTTCTACCGCGAATGCCAGGCCGTTCGCTTCTTTATTCTATTTCTTTGGAACGCCTATTTATTTGAACGCGGAGGGAGGAGAAAAGTTGCTACATTCGGAGTGGCTGATTTCAGCCACTCCGCTTAAATTCAGCCACTTACGGGGAATCGCGACTGGCAGCTTCTGGTTTGGCCAACAGACCCAGTTGAGCGCAAGAAAAAACGCGCCCGGCGTGAGCACAAGCTCAACCGGGCGCGTTCGTTAAAGCAACTCGTTTTGGATTAATCTCCGGACGGCATCAGCGCCTCTTCCGTCGGCGAAATCTCCTGCACCAGCGAAGGGCAATTCCCCAGGATCGGCTGGCACCCGGCATCGGGACCATGGAGCGGGCGCAGCAGCGGCTTTTTTTCCGCGAACTGCTCCTGCTCAGTCGATCCCTCCAGCGCCGTGGTGGAAGCCGTGCCGGCTGCGATCACCTGGGTTAAGGCGTCGAAGTATCCCGTCCCCACAAAGCGCTGGTGCTTGACGGCCTGGTAGCCGTACTGCGTCTCCCGGGCAAATTCCTTTTCCTGCAAGCGCGAGTAAGCGGTCATGCCGCTGTCGCGATACCCGCGGGCCAGTTCGAACATGCTCAGGTTCAAGGCATGGAAGCCAGCCAAGGTCACAAACTGGAATTTGTATCCCATCTTTCCCAGCTCGCGCTGGAAGCTGGCAATGGTGCGGTCGTCGAGATTCTTCTTCCAGTTGAACGATGGCGAACAGTTGTAGGCCAGCAATTTCCCCGGATACTTGTCGTGAATCGCCGACGCGAAGAGGCGAGCCTCTTCGACATCGGGATGCGAAGTCTCGCACCAGATCATGTCGACATAAGGCGCGTAGGCCAAGCCGCGCGCAATCGCGGATTCAATGCCGGCGCGAACGTGGAAGAAGCCCTCCGCGGTGCGTTCGCCAGTGACGAATTCGCGGTCGCGCGGATCGATGTCGCTGGTCAGCAGATGCGCGCTGTCGGCATCCGTGCGCGCCATAATCAGTGTCGGGACGCCCAGCACATCCGCTGCCAGCCGCGCCGCCACCAGCTTTTGAATCGCTTCGGAGGTCGGCACGAGCACTTTGCCGCCCAGGTGTCCGCACTTCTTGGCCGAAGAAAGCTGGTCTTCGAAGTGGACGCACGCCGCGCCCGCTTCGATCATCGCCTTCATCAATTCGAAAGCGTTCAGGGTGCCACCGAATCCAGCTTCGGCATCGGCCACGATGGGCGCCATCCAATACACGCCGTTCTTGCCATCGAGATGATGAATCTGATCGGCCCGCAGCAGGGAATTGTTAATCTTGCGCACCACGTTCGGAACGCTATCGGCCGGATACAAACTCTGGTCGGGATACATTTGGCCGGCATCGTTGCCGTCGGCGGCCACCTGCCAGCCGCTCATATAAATCGCTTGCAGGCCAGCCTGCACCTGCTGCACCGCCTGGTTGCCCGTCAGCGCGCCCAGCGCCGCGACATAAGGTTCCTTGTGCAACAGCTCCCAGAGCCGTTCGGCGCCCAGTCGCGCCAGGGTGTATTCAATGTGAACCGAACCTCGCAGTTTGGCGACGTCTTCGGCGCTATACGGGCGTTTGATGCCATTCCAGCGAGGGTCTGTGTTCCACTGCTGCTGCAGGTTGGGTTGCTGCAGGTTGGGTTGCGTGCGCATACTTTGAGAAATCCTCCAGGTGTTTCGTTCCAGTTGCAGTAGATGCCACCGGCCTGTGCAGCGGCAACTTGCGTCGTCCGTTTCGGCTGACTCGTCCGATTTGTCCCGCTAGGCGATTTGCCCACGCAGCCAGCGGTACGATATACACATGGCAATGACCCTTACCGAGCGCAACAGCAATAGTGAGGTGACGGCGCAAATCCTCACCCCCGAAGCCAGCCAGTTCCTCACCCGCATGGCGCGCCAGTTCGAGCCCCGCCGCCAGGAGCTACTCTCGCGCCAACGGATTCGCCAGCGGAAGATCGACGCCGGCGAGATGCCCGACTTTCTACCCGAGACCGCGCATATTCGCGAGTCGGAGTGGAAGGTTGCGCCCATTCCGCTCGACTTGCTCGACCGCCGCGTCGAAATCACCGGCCCCGTCGACCGCAAGATGGTCATCAACGCACTCAATTCCGGCGCCAACGTATTCATGGCCGACTTCGAAGATTCGAATTCGCCCACCTGGAGCAATAACCTCGAAGGACAACTCAATCTCTGCGATGCCGTCGATGGCACGATCAGCTACGTGAGTCCGGAGGGGAAGCAGTATCAGCTCAACCCGCGCGTGGCCACGCTGCTGGTGCGTCCACGCGGCTGGCATTTGAATGAACGCCACTTCCTGGTCGACGGCCAGCCGATCTCCGCATCCTTATTCGATTTCGGTCTGTACTTTTTTCACAACGCCAGCAAGCTCATGGGCAAGGGAACGGGCCCATATTTTTATCTGCCCAAACTGGAGAGTCATCTCGAAGCCCGCTTGTGGAACAACGTCTTCAACTTCGCGCAAGATGAGTTGGAGATTCCGCGCGGCACCATCCGTGCCACCGTGCTGATCGAAACCATTCTCGCCGCCTTTGAGATGGATGAAATCCTGTACGAGCTTCGCCAGCACTCCGCGGGACTGAATTGCGGCCGCTGGGATTACATCTTCAGCTTCATCAAGAAATTCCGCACTCGCCCGGATTTCGTTCTGCCCGATCGCTCGACGGTGACCATGGAAAAGCATTTCCTCAAGTCGTACGTCGAGTTGCTGATTCGAACCTGCCATCGCCGCGGCATTCACGCCATGGGTGGAATGGCGGCGCAAATTCCCATCAAGAACGATCCCGCAGCCAATGAAAAGGCGCTCGACAAAGTGCGGCAGGATAAGCTGCGTGAAGTTCAAGCGGGACACGATGGCACCTGGGTCGCCCATCCCGCGCTGGTCGGGCTCGCCAAAGAAATTTTTGATGCGCACATGAAAGGGCCCAACCAGATCGGCATTCGCCGCGACCCGGTAAACGTAACCGCCAAAGATCTGGTAACCGTGCCAGAAGGCGACATCACCGAAGAGGGTTTGCGTTGGAATGTCGACGTTGGTCTGCAATATCTGGAATCCTGGCTTCGCGGCTCCGGTTGCGTTCCCATTTATAACTTGATGGAAGATGCGGCCACCGCGGAGATTTGCCGCTCGCAGGTTTGGCAATGGCTTGCCCACGGCGCCAAACTCAGCGACGGGCGCCGTATCACGCGGGAGATGGTTCGCGATGTGATCGCACAAAAGAAAACCATGCTCCGGGGCGCCCGCATGAAGGAAGCCGCTGAGATTTTCGAACGCCTGGTGATGAGCGCCGAATTCCCTGAATTCCTGACCCTGCTGGCTTATGATTACATCGACTGATTCAATCGGAGCCGATTCAATCGGAACTGATTCAAGCAGAACGGCCAGCGAAACTTCGCTGCCCGCGGACGATGAGTCACGCCACTGAGATCTCCGACGAGTTTCTCGCACAACTCAAGCAAGATTTAGTGTCCCGGCACGTGGGACGCGCCTTTGCCCGCCTCGAAGCCCATCCGGATCGGCTGGCCGCGTTCGACCCCGCACAGAAAAATGCCGCGCTGTTCGCAGGCTATCTGGCGCAATGGGTCAACGTCGGCTTTCAGCGTCCCAGCCTGGTGAGGTCGATCGTGGGATCGTTCTCTCGCTCCGTGCGGGCGCGTTTGCCATTGCTCGAATACCTGCACTTGCGCATGGCGGAAGGAATGCTGGCCATGTCCGAAGAATCCACCGAAGAGGCGATTCGTCATTTTGATTTCGTACTGAGTCTCGAATCCGAGACCGACGACCAGGAACTGCTTTCCATCGCCAACTTCTGGAAAGGCCGCTGCCTGCGCATGAAGGGCGAGTACGACCAGGCCCTCGTCTTTGCAGTGAAGGGAAGAGAACTGGCGCAGCAACTCGGCCATTCCGCCATGGCTGCCGTCATGCGAGTGCTGGAGAGTTGGCTCTACTTTCAAAAAGGCGACGCCAAGCAGGCCACCGATATTTTGCAGGAAGCCGAAGCCATCCTCAGCAAAACCGATGACCATCTTACTCTCGGCAATATTTATTCCTCCTACGGGCGCATCGCGCGCCGCCAGGGCCGCTATCAACATGCCATCGATCATTTCACCGCGGCCATTGCGCAGTATCGAAAACTCGATCCCCGCCATCGCAACGTGGCGCGCTCGCTGAACAACATGGCGTACGTGAAACGGCTGATCGCACTGCAACTTCGGCGCAAGATCGATGCCGATGCCGCGCGCCACCGCAAAGCCGCTGCCCGCGGCAAAGCCCGCGCGCGCGAAGGCAAGCTCCCGTATCGCAGCCGTTTCGAGCAACTACGTAAGGAAGCTCTCGCTGAACTGGCCGAGGCGGCGGCCATCTACGAGCAATATCCCAATCATCACGGCCTAGGCAGCGTGTGTCTGAACTATGGATTCCTGCACCTGGATAACGGCGATCTGGAGGATGCCGAGGCCCAGGCGAAAAGAGGATTCAGTCTCGCCGAAGCCCGGCGCGATCACATTCTCATGGCGCGTACGCGAATTCTTCAGTGCATGATCGAAAACGCCCGCGTCGAAGATGAAATCGGAGACAGCAACGAACCCGGCAGCCACGCCCGCGTCGCCCAGGATTGCGCGCAGCAGGCGATCGAACTGGCGAAGCATACCGAGAATCGCCGCCTGCTGGTGCATGCTTATGTTTGGCAGGGCCTGACCTATTGCAACCGTTTTTTCGACGACCCGGAATCCGCGCGCCAATGTTACGATCAGGCCGTCATCCTGTCCAAGGGCGATCACGCCGAGACCGCTTCGGAAGATTTGCATACCCTGCGCGGCAAAGTGCAGCGCGGCGGAAGTGTGAATCCGACGCTGCGCGCCTGGTCTCAAGGGTCGGTGGGAGATAAAACTTTTCAGCAGATCACAGAAGAATTCGCGGAACTGGTGATTCCCAAAGTATGGGAGCGCGAAGGCCGCAAAATCTCCCGCGTAGCGGCGCGTCTCTCCATCTCTCCTAAAAAAGTTCGCCGCATCTTGAACCGTGTCGGGCCAAAGAAGCGGCCAAAGGAATAACGGGGCTCGCATTTTCAGCGTCTGGGTAGAGCGGGAATCGCGTGTGCACGGAAGAAGGCGGACCTCAGCGGCTCAAAGCCGCGCTCGTTCCGCAGCGTTTACGGCACGAGTAAAACTCGTGCCCTTCCCTGAACGCCGTGCCCGCGTGACCCGACTAACTCAGTTCGCCCAAAACTTCCAGAGCGCCGGGCAAATTTAATCCACCGTCTCCGTGAACACCGCCGGAGCCAGCGTTGAGTAGGTGGCATCAATTGTTACCGTTCCCTGGTTCGGTCCAGTGGTGTAGGTCACGGTCACTTGCCCAGTCGTGCCTGTAACCGGATTCGGATTCGAGAACGAACCGCCCGCGCCGTTATCCGTGAAGTTGACGGTCAAGCCCGAGAGGCCGTTGCCGTATTGATCGGTCACCGAAACGATCAAGGTTTTCGGCAACTTATTCTTCACGTGCGCAGTCTGGTTGTTGCCCTGAATAATGTTCACAAGCGCGGGAGGATCGGCCGTGGCCGCTTCCGTGATCTTGTCTGTCACGCTTCCGTTGGTTGCCGAAACGGTGAGCGTTTTAGCTACGGTGGGCAGCGTATAGGTGACGGTGGCTTCGCCGTTCGTCCCGGTGACGCCCGGATTCGGCGAGAAAATTCCGCCGTAACCGTCGCTGAAGGAAATCTGCGCGCCTACTTCCAGGTTTCCGAAAGCATCTTTGGCTTTGACCACGATCGGATTCGGCAGCGTGGTTCCCACCGAGCCGGTTTGCTTGGCGCCTGATATGGTCGCGATCGAGGCCACCGGACCAACCACGCCGGTCTCAACAAACGAGGCCGAGGCATAGCCGGTGCTGGAGGCCGTGATGCTGATGTTCTTCGGAGTCTTGGGCAAGGTATAGGAGGTCGAAGCCTGACCGTTGCTGCCGGTGGTTAGAGTCGAACTGCCAAAGGTGCCGCCGGCGCCCGCATCGCTGAGCGTAACCGTCACGCCAGAGATCGGCTGGCCGGTATAAGGGTTGCTGGCGACTACGGTCAGCGCGGTCGGCAGCGTAGTCCCGGCAGCCGCGGTTTGGCCACCGCCGGAAACCGCGCCGATGTAGTTAAACAATCCATAGACGACGAGTTGAGTCTGCGTGCCGGCATAAACTTTTCCGTTGGCGATGGTGGGCACGGCGCTGTGACCGATGATGCCGAGCGTGTCGCGATTGTTGGCGGCCTGGCCCGAATCGTAAAGCAGCAACAGAGCCTCGGCGTCGTAGGCGGAAAGTTTGGGGACGCTCTTGACGTTCCGCACGACCCACACGATGCCGTTGGTGTTGCCATTGGAAGAAATTGCAGGCGAGCCCTGCGTGGTCAGCTTGCTCGAAGTTTCAACCACTGGGGTGGTGGTGAGTGAGGTGACGCCGGTAGTGGTGTTGGTGCTCAACTGATAGGCCCGCAAGTAATCCTGCTGGGCCAGGAAGTATACGTAGTTGTTCCAGTAAAGCGCGCTGCCGTGTACCTCGCCTTGCAGCGTGTCGGGAATGTACTGCACGATCTGGTTGTTGTTGCTGGGGTTATAGCCTCCGAGACCATTCTGATTCACCAGGTAGATATCATCGGACTTGCCCGAGGTGACGATCAGATTCGGCGTGTTGCTGCCGGTCTGCGTGGGCAGAAGAATCGGTCCGCAGGAGCCCAAATCCAAATCGTCGGCAGCCATCGTGGCCTGGTCATAAGGAGTGAAGTAATCTTCGAGGGTGAAGCCGCCCGAGCTCGAGGCTAGTTTCAACAGGCTGTCGCCAAGATCGCTGGTGCTGTAGTTGAATTGCCCGTTAGCTGTGGAGAAATAAATATTACCCAGGCTGTCCACCGCGGGAGCGGTTCCCGCTTGCCAGATGGAGCTGCCATAGCTGTTATCGGGCTGCGTGGTCATCACCGCTTCCTGCTGGAGCGTGCTCGCGTTATAGGCGAAGAACCAGCCGCGGCCGGTAATGTCGCAGCCATTCGAACCGAAGCCGATATAGATGGAACCGTTCGACTCCAGCAGGCCAGGCCGCTGCAGTTCGTCGAGGACGTTGAAGGTAAGCGACCCGCTCGTGGCCGTGATGGAGGTTGGTCCACCGAATTTTTCCAGGCCAGTGGTAACGTCGAGGGCGTGCAAGTAAAAGTAATAAGTTCCCGACACATCCGTCTTGGCCACAACATACATGGTGTTGGTCGAGGGATCGATGACCGGCGTGCCCAAAATGCCGACTTCGTCGAACCCCGTAACACCGCCGCAACCTTGCGCGGACATAGGCACAGTGGTTGCCCCTGAGGGATAGAGAAGGCTCGTCTGCCACAACTGGACGCCGGTATCAGCGTCGATGGCGAACGCGCTATCGTGCATCGTGACCACGAAAGCTACATTGTGCGTGGCGCCATTTACGGTGAGCGCCGACATGTACAGCGGCTGCGCCTGAACGTAACCATCCACATTGAACGCGAACAGCTTTCCAAACTGGTTCGAATTCACATTCGAAGAGGAAAGCAGCACTTCGTTGGAATTCAGGCCGTCGCGGCTCATGTCATTCCGATTGGTCAGCACATTGACTTGCGCCTGGGCTTGGGGAACGCACATGGCGCAGGAGAGCGCGGCTAAGATAGCCAAGGCTAGAGTGCCGAGCGTCGTCGAGAATCGATCGTTGTTCAAACTGCCTCCTTCAAAATCTGTTGCGCGACCCGATACCGCTGACTAATAATTGGCTAAATGCACTCAGGAACCAGTTAGCAAGCGCGAGTCACGCTCATACCGGTGAGGGAGGATTGGTGCACCGCCTTTAAGTACCAAGCTTCTAGGTTTACTTGTTCATCATTACCCTTACTTACTCGTCAATCACATGGCGGACTATTTAACTGTTACCGTAAAGTTGACCGGTCCCAGCGTTGAAGTCGTAGCCGA
>CAVQCP010000017.1:0-96327 GCA_963710965.1 uncultured Acidobacteriaceae bacterium
GATCCTAAAATGAAGATCCTCAGATATTGAGTGTCCCAAGGCTTACGTCGTGACTGAGCTTCGCTGAATTCAATCGGTCAGTTGAAAGAGTCCCGTGCGGACCAGTGCCGAAGCGTCCTTCGGATCGACCCACCGATCGGGGTCCTTCGACGAGAACGCGTAAACCTCGCGCGAGTGAGGCCCCAGGATCAGATAGGAACCGCTTCCCCGAAAAGTCACGCGAGTGCGGAGAGGGGCGGCGGGAGCCGTGGGCGCCGAACTTGGTGTGACGCGAATTGTTCGGCGCGGATGGGAGGCTTCGCGTTTTTTTCCGCAGCAACTCATGAATCTTTTTCTCCTTGTGGAAGGACTTGAATGGCGGGGGGAGGATTCCCTACCCTTTCCAAAAGACAGGCGGCCGCCGAAAGCGCCAGCCAAAGGAGCGGCCATTCGCGCCGCTGGTTCATGAACAAATATGCCATCGGAGCCGCAATCCAGAGGCTAAGGCAGTAGAAGCAATCCAAGAGATTTCCCAGGAAGGACTCGCCCAGCCGTTGACGCAGGGAGGCGATGACATCTCCCGGACCATCTTCGTGAGCCAGAAGATGGGTCAGGCGCCAGGTTGCCAAGGCGGCCAGCGTGAAATAAAACCATCGCTCCTGGTTCACCCAACCACTCCTTCCTAAGGGCGCGGTGTTTGAAGCGGCCCATGGCTAGTGATCCCAGTTCATAGGCCGCTCCGGCAGGTATGACTATTCGTTCACGACTGCGACGGCGAAAGACGGTTCCGTCCAGATGTAAACCGGGTTGTAGTTCCAGTCGTCGATCGGACCGGCGTCACTGCCCGCGGGATTGAAGCCACGGCTATCGGAGTACATGGCAAAGCTGTAGCTTCCCTGAGGGTAGGTGCTGGGAATGACGTAGGTGGCAACCACGGCGAAGGAGTTGTCACTGGCGTCTTCATACCAATGCTGCACCGTGAGCGCGGCCGAGGGCTGGGACACCGAGGATACGGCGGAGACAAGATTCGCGCCCCCGGCGCATCCTCCAGCAATCAACTGCGAAGAGCGCAAGTGATTGGCGGTCACAGAGCAAGTGACCTGGATGTAGATATCAACAGGGTCGACTCCCCGGTCGATCACCACGCAATCTGTGGTGGGAACGTTCTGAGGATTGCTCATGTCGGCAGACAGGCTCCAGATCGCGCTATACGTTGTAAGCGGCGGCGAGTTGTCGACCACGAAACCGACGGTGGCGGAAGTGGCCAAAATGTTCATGCTGCCATCACCGACCTCAAGTTGAACGGTGTAAAGGCCGTTGGCGAAATCGGTCGTATCCCACTCCAACATAAGGTTGGGGGGGAACCATCCGTCAGCCGTTGCGAGCACCGGGTACCAGCCATTGGCATCGGAAACCGGCCATAGGGTTTCCAGGCTGCCGCCTACCTCTCGGTAAACTGGCCAAGTCAAACCGGTAAACGCAGTCAGGGCCGATGCCGTTGTGCTTCCGGGAGCGGTGTAGGTGTAGCGCAAGCGGTAGTAGACCGCGTCGTCGACCTGATTGCATCCGTAGAGTTGGAGCGTGCCGACATAAGGCGCCGTCGATGGCGGCAACGCTGCGCCGCCAATCTGCCCATCCGGATGGGGCGGATTGGGACGGGTGGCAAAGCCAGCCACGGGATCGACGTAAGGCGCAGTTGGCGCGGGAGGATTTACCAGCGGCATGAGGCCAACGAATTCCAGCGAGGGCACGTTGCCGCAGGGCACATCCGGAACGTTGCAGTTGGAAGTTGAGAACGCGATTTGCGAAGCCTGCAAAGTGACTCCGGAAACGCTGCTGGTGTTCCAGGGAATGTCGAAAAGACCTCCCGAGTAAATGACTTGCTGGGTGCCTGTGCCATCGACATCCTGAGTAACCTTGAAAGAGATGTCCGGCACGTCGAAAATGGGCACCCATTCGGGGACGAGGATGTCGAAGCAGCGGATGAAGGGTCCGTAATATCGACCGAGATCGAGGTCCTGGAGCGAGGCAGCTTCCAGCCCGAGGTTGTTGGCCAGGGTGCTCTGCACCGTGGCGCGATGCTGCTGGGGGTTGGCGTGCCGGGTGGACTTTCTGAATGCTTTGGGCAAAGCCGGAGGCAATTGCTGAGAGAAGGCGGGACGCGCCAACAACGCCTGCTGACCGGTATTGGCGGCGCCAAACGAGTTGCTGCGGCTGGACTGCGAGGCAAGCTGGCGGGCGACATTTGTGCCCAAAAGCTGCTCGGCCTGCTGGTAGAGCGGCGTGCCAGCCTTCAGGCTCGCCGAAGCCGCCGAATTGCCTTGCAGATACTGCAACACGCTGCCGACCGTGGGTTTGGTAAATAATTCCAGGAAGCAGATGCGTTCGAGGCGGTAGCGGAGGATCCATTCGATCTCGAAGCGTGGGATCCACACGCAGAAGTTGCCGCAGGCGTCGGTTGTGGTCTCGGCGATGACCCAGGTTTCGCAGCGGAAGGGGAAAAACCATACCCAGGGAACGCGCTCAGGGAAGAGCCCGAGCAGGGAGCAGACTGTGTCTTCCGCATACACGGTGGCGTAGGGGACGGGGTCCTGCTGGCCGGTAGCTGGATTCAGTTTGACGACCTGACCGCAGACACGAACAAATAAAAAGAGTTCGGGATTGATTTGCCAGCGGAATTTCGAGCTGATCTCAGCCACCGAGAGTCCGGCGAACTTGGCTTCGTCGATTCCGGTCAGGCCCGAGAGCCTTTGGGCTTGGGAGGCAGTGAGAGGCAATTGGTCGGGCGTTTTTTCGCTGCGAACATTTTTTTCGGTTTTTTCGCTGCGGGTGTTTTTTGCGTTCATAGGAAATCTCCTCGAATGTCGTTCAGCGGATGGACCGCGGATTGAGGTGGGCCGCTGCGACACCCTGATCAACGGAGCAACTGCATTCGAAGGGATAGTGCGGGGAGAGCGAAAATCGTTTCAGAGATCATGCCGCGCCAGCCGGTGTTCGGCAGGCGGCATTGTTCTTGCCCGGGAGGCGCGAGTATCGCCATGACGAGCCTATCGGCTGTGCACCGGGGCGGAGGATGGGACACTTGGACTGCGCGGGCAGGCATGGTAGCCTATCGGCGGACGGGCTTAGCGGGCGTGGGTTCGGCTTTACGCCCCTCCTAAAGTAACCTTCATGGCGAATCCTAGTAATCCTCTTCGAACCGGGTTATCTCCCTTATCTGCGGGGACTTCCGACGACTCGGCTTTACACGACGAGGGCTCAACTTTACAGGAAAACGAAAAACTTTCCCCCGGTAGCGGGGTTCATAGAAGTGTGAGCACTGCGGCCATCGACGGGGGCGTCCTAATGGCGTCGCTAGGACCGCGCGCGACGGGCGGGTTGCAACCGGCCATGGCGGGCGCGGAAGGCTACAGCGATGCCGAAGTGATGCTGCGGGTGAAGGCGGGGGATCAATCCGCTTTCGACTATCTGGTGCAGAAGTACCGTCGGCCGCTGGTAAGTTTTATGTACCGCATGGCGCGCAATACGGCCGCGGCGGAAGATCTGGCGCAGGAAGTTTTTCTGCGGGTGTACCGGTCGCGGGCAAGTTATGAGGCGAGCGCGAAGTTTACCACGTGGTTATATCGTATTGCGACGAATCTGGCGGTGAATCACGCGCGCGATACGCGCAAAGAGCGACCGGAGGTGACGGTCAGCCTGGATGAACCGGACGAAGAAACCGGGACCACGATGGACGTGGCCGACGGGACGATTTCGGCGGAAGAGGTGTTGGTGCGGCGGGAACGGATGATGGCGATCCGCAGCAAGGTGGAGGCGTTGCCGGAGCGGCAGAAGATGGCGGTGATCATGCACAAGTATCAGCAAATGGATTACAAGCAGATTGCCGAGGTATTGAAGCTAAGCGAGTCGGCGACGAAATCGTTGCTGTTTCGAGCCTACGAAACTTTGCGGGAGCAGTTGAAAGAGTTTGTGTAGGAGATGCTTCGCGAGCCAGATGGTTCTCAAGGCAGGAACGCTCGCTCAGATGGCAGTGAAGAATGATCGTGGAATTGAGGGGAGAGCGGTTATGAGGTGCGAAGAGATTCATGAGATGATGCCGGACTTGGCGTCTGGCCTGGTGGGGATTAGTCCGGAGATTGGCGGCCATCTGGCCGGCTGCGGGTCGTGTGCGGGGAAGTTGGAAGGCTTCCGCAAGACGATGGCGCTGTTGGATGAGTGGCAAGTACCGGAGCCGTCGCCGTATTTCGATATGCGGTTGCAGGCGCGATTGCGGGAAGAGATGGCCAAGCCGCAGGCGGGATGGTTGGGGTGGTTCCGGCGTCCGGTGCTGGCGGGGGCGCTGACGGTTTTACTGGCGGTGGGAATTGGGCTGTTCTATGGCGACGGTGGCCGAATCTACAAAAACGATAACGTGGTCGCGGTGAACGATTCCAT
Organism: uncultured Acidobacteriaceae bacterium; assembly: GCA_963710965.1. GTDB lineage: Bacteria > Acidobacteriota > Terriglobia > Terriglobales > Acidobacteriaceae > Sulfotelmatobacter. Next base: position 4,414 of record CAVQCP010000017.1, read on the forward strand.
GTCGCAAGTCGCAGAACCGGGAACGGCGGTGGGCGATTTGCAGGCTCTGGAAAAGAATCACGATCTGTATTCCGACTTCGATTTGCTGGACGATTTGGAAGTGCAGCAGGATGTAGTGGCGAATCCGTAAGTTGGGGAAGCGACCGGAACACGCGAGTAGTGCGTCGCTCAGGACGCTGGCTCCAGGATGATAGAGAGATTGGGGACAATGCGGCGGGGGAGATTAATTTCGAGAGGGATGGTGACGGTGGCGCTAGCGATGGCGACCATCGTAGGACTGTCGACGCCTTCCTCCGCGCAGCGCGGCCGTTTCATGCTCATGCAGGGACACTCGGGGCAGCGAGTTCAGAGTCATGCACAGGCGCCACGTTCGCAGCCGCCTCGTCAACAGAATCGAGGACATGCGGGCGACTGGCTGCGGCGATATAAGAATATGTCTCCGAGTGAGCAGGAGCGCGCGCTGCGAAGCGATCCCGGATTCCAGCATTTGTCTCCGGGACAGCAACAGGTATTGCGGCAACGCTTGCAGCATTTTTCGAGCCTGCCTCCGCAACAGCAGCAACGCATGCTCAACCGCATGGAAACCTGGGAGCATCTGACGCCGGGGCAGAAAGCGGAGGCGCGGGGATTGTTCCAGCATATGCAGCAGCTTCCGCCCGAGCGGCGGCGTATGGTAACGACTGCGGTGCGGGATCTGCGGGCGATGCCGCCGGCGGAACGCGAGCAGATTATCGATTCCAATCGTTTTAAAGGTATGTTCTCTCCCGAGGAGCGCGAGATTATGCGTGGGGCGACCCGATTGCCGCTCGCGCCTCCGGAGCACGGGGAAGAAAACCCGGCTCAATAGTTTGCTTCAGTGGAAATCGTGGGAGACCGTCTCCGCTTTGGTGACGAATAGCGGCAGCACTCGTTCCGCTTTCACTGAGATCACGTTGTCCTGATTCTGCAGGATGCCCTCGATGGCCAGGAATTTTTCCGAGGCCAGCAGCAGACGATTTTGGTGAAACAGGTCGGGGGCGATGATGGCGTTGGCCACTCCGGTTTCATCTTCAATACTTAAAAATACAAAGCCTTTGGCGGTGCCGGGGCGCTGGCGCACGATGACGCAGCCTCCGATACGGAGACGCTTGCCGGTGGGAAGGTCGCGCAGTTCGATGGCGCGGCGAATGCCCATGGCCGTGAGCCATTGGCGGCGATGGGCCACGGGATGCGGGCCGACGGTGAGACCGGTGCCGCGGAAGTCGGCGACCAGTCGCTCTTCCTGGTTCATGGGCTGAAGCGGGGAAGGCGAATCGGGCTCGGGAGAATTTTCCAGCAGCGGGCCGGAGGCGCGGACGGCCCGTTCGACTTGCCAGAGAGCGTCGCGGCGGTGAAGCTTCTTTCCACCACAGAGACACAGAGGCACAGAGGAAACCGTTAATGGTCTCTGATTGTCTCTCGTCAATTTGATTTTCTCTGTGTCTCTGTGCCTCTGTGGTGAATGAATTTCATTCAGTGCTCCAATTTCCGCCAGCGTGGTGAGTTCATCTTTGCGCAGTTCGGGGACGCGCCGGGTGAGATCGTGAATGGCTGCGAATGGGGAAAGAGTTCGTTCCCGCACCAGAGCTTGCGCCGATTCTTCGCGCAGGCCGCGGACGTAGCGGAGGCCGAGGCGCAGGGCCGGGTGCGAGTTGCGAGTGTCGAGTTGCGAGAGTAGGGATTCCTCCGCCCCTCGCTGGCGCTTGGGGGTCGGAATGACAAGGGCTTTGTCGGGTACTGGGTACTCGGTACTGAGCACTTCTTCTAACGTGCACATCCACTCCGAACGAGTCACATCTACGGGCAAGACTTTTAATCCGTGGCGCTGCGCGTCTTTGACGATGGTGGCGGGCGAATAAAAACCCATGGGCTGGTTGTTGAGCAGGGCGGCGGTGAAGGCGGCGAGATAGTGGGCCTTCAAATAGGCGCTGGCATAGGCGATCAGCGCGAAGCTGGCGGCGTGGGATTCGGGAAATCCGTAAAGCGCGAAAGAAGTGATGGAGAGAATGATTTCTTCCTGCGCTTTGGGAGAGATTCCATTTTGCGTCATGCCGGCGCGCAGCCGGGCTTCGATTTCTTTCATGCGGGCTTGCGAGCGCTTGAAACCCATGGCCCGGCGCAGGTCTTCGGCTTCGCCTCCAGTGAAGTTGGCGGCGATCATGGCGATGCGAAGCAGTTGCTCCTGAAACAGTGGCACACCCAACGTGCGCGCCAGAACCGGCTCGAGCGAAGGGTGCGCATACGTGACCTCTTCTCTTCCCTGCCGGCGCTGTAAAAATGGATTGACCATTTGCCCGACGATGGGGCCGGGACGAATGATCGCGACCTGCACCACAATGTCGTAAAAACGTTGCGGACGCAGGCGCGGCAGGCAGGCCATCTGGGCGCGGCTTTCCACCTGGAACAGGCCGATGGTGTCAGCCTGCTGAAGCGCGGAGTAGACCGTGGGATCGTCTTGCGGAAGATGCGCCAGATCGACTTCTTCCTCGTAGTGATTGCGAATAAGCTCGATCGAATCTTTCAGCACGGCCATCATGCCGAGGCCAAGCAGATCGACTTTGATGATGCCCATGTCGGCGCAATCTTCTTTATCCCACTGTACGACCACGCGGCCGGGCATAGACGCGGGTTCGAGGGGAACGACGGAATCGAGTTGTCCCTGGCAGATGACCATGCCACCGGAGTGCTGGCCGAGATGGCGCGGCATATCCTGCACGGCGAGGCAGAGCTCATAATACTTGCGCAGGCGCGGATGTTTGAGGTCGAGGCCGGCATCGCGGAAGCGGCGGTCGAGCGCATCGTTTTCGTCGCGAAATTCCCAGGTGGCGACGGCGGCGGAAATCTTGGCGAGAGTTTCGGGATCGAAGCCCAGTGCTTTGCCCATTTCGCGCGTGGCCATGCGGTTGCGATAGGTGATGACATTGGCGGTCATGGCTGCGCCGCGCTCGCCGTAACGGCGGTAGACATACTGAATGACTTTTTCACGTTCGTCGCCGCTGGGCAGGTCGAGATCGATGTCGGGCCACTCGCCGCGCTCCTCCGAAAGAAAGCGCTCAAAGAGAAGCTCCATGCCGACGGGATCGACGGCAGTGATGCCGAGCGAATAGCAGACGGCGCTGTTGGCGGCCGATCCGCGGCCTTGCAGCAGAATGTTTTGCTCGCGGCAGAAGCGAACGAGGTCCCAGACAATGAGAAAGTATCCCGCGAGATCGAGCTTTTCGATTAATTTCAACTCGCGCTCGATCTGGCGGCGGGCGCGGAATTGCATGTCGGCGGAAGCGCGGCCATAGCGAGTTGTAAAACCTTCCCAGGAACGATCACGCAGAAACGAATTCATGGTTTCGCCTTCGGGCACGGGATAGCGCGGGAACTGGTAGCCGAGATCGTTCAAGGTGAATTCGAGGCGGGAAGAAAGGTCGAGCGTATTGGCGATGGCTTCCGGCAGGTCGGCAAAAAGTTGCTGCATCTCTTGCGGCGATTTCACATGGCGCTCGGAGTTGCGGGCGAGGAGGCGTCCAGCAGTCGAGAGCGTGTGGTGATGGCGGATGGCGGTGAAGGCGTCGCAGAGTTCGCGATCTTTCGGCGTGGCGTAAGCGACGCCGTTGGTCGCGAGCAGCGGGAGATTGAGCGATTGCGCGATGGCGATGGCGGCGCGGTTGCGCGCTTCTTCTTCGCGATGAAAGTGGCGCTGCAATTCGACATAGACCTTCTTGTGGCCGAAAAAAGCGATCAATTTTTCTACCTGTTGGCGGGCAGCTTCGGTTCCGCCATGGTGTAAAGCGGCGGCCAGCGGGCCATCTGCGCCTCCAGTCAGGCAGATCAATCCCTCGGCGTGTTCTTCCAGTTCTTCGTCGCGAACCGAACCTTCGCCTTTTTTCGCGCGCAACTTCATTTTGGTAATCAGGCGGCAGAGATTTTGATAACCGGCGCGGGAGGAAACCAGCAGGGGAAGACGGAATTCACCACGGAGACGTGGAGACACGGAGGGCTTCTTAAATTCAGTATGGTTGATTGTTGATTGTCGATTTTCAGAAAATCGTGGATTTGCTTTTCTCTTCTCTGTGTCTCTGTGCCTCTGTGGTGAAAGATTCGCTGTGACCTCCGCGCCGATGTGGGCTTTAATGCCGAGTTTATTTGCGGCCAAGTGAAAACGCGGAGCGCCATAGACGCCATCGGTGTCGAGGAGGGCCATGGCAGAAAGATTGAGCCGCGAGCAGATTCCGGCCATATCCTCGGGCAAGGAAGAGCCTTCGAGGAAGCTGAAAGCAGAGCGGGCGTGAAGTTCGGCGTACATGGTGGTCAGTGGCCAGTGGTCAGTGGTCAGTGGTCAGTCAAACCAGATTTGCTGGTCACTGGTCACGGCCACTTTTTTCAGTCATACGTTCCTTCTACATACCAACCTCCGCCTAACAGGTTGTGCACTAAGCGGTAGAGAGCGATTTCTTGATTCGCGTTTTGCAGGGCGATATCCCATTCGGCGCGGGACCAGGCTTCGCGCTCCCACCAGTCGCCGGAGCTGCGCCAGGGACCAGCTTTCCAGAGTACGGTTCCCTGCACTTGTTTTTTCCTGTTGCAGAGCACCCGGGCAGGCTCTCCGTTTTCTAACGTAACGGTGGCGCGCAAGGGCGGGCGGAACATGCGAAGCGCGGTGACCGCGGGTTTTTCTTCGACCACAACTTTCTGCTTTTTCGTTGCGGAAGTGGTCCCGGCCACGAAGCGTTTCATGCGGAAGGCTTCGGCGCGGTGCGTGTCCAATAATTCGAGCGAACCTACGCGGGATTCACCGACCAGGCTGGCAATGCGGGCGAGCGTGAGCTCAAGTTTTTCCGGCTCGGGTGAAGGAGGCAGAAACAAGCCGGCCTGCGCGGAGCGCGGGCGCGCGGGCTCCGCGAGGAGATGAATTTTCCTGATGGGCGCTCCGGGCGGATGCGCGTTCAGATCCAGTTGCAGAAGTTTGAGAAACAGTTTGGCATCGAGCATGGGAAGCGGGAGACGGAGGGTGCGCTGAAATTGCGAGACACGTTGCGGACGGTTGATTTTTGATTGCGGATTGAATTGCGAGAAGTTTTCGAGATCCAGCGTGAGTCGTAATTCCTGGGTGTTCAGGGCACGCGCGGCCAAACGGGCGCAGATTTGTTCGAGCAGACGATTGAGCAGGAAGGCGAGTGGTTCCAGCAGAACGATGGGATGTTCCAACTCGATGGCTTCTTCAAAAATCGCCGGGGCTTCTACGGGAACTAAGGTGCGGGGGGCCGCGCCCCGCGCCAGTTGCTGCCAGCGCAGGCCTTGCTGGCCCAAGCGCTCGCTTAATGCGACTTCCGGGAGCGCGGCCAGAGCGCCAAGATTGCGGATACCCCAGCGCTCAAGAATTGCGAGCAACGGTTCTTCTTCTTTGTTCTTTTCTTGGTTTGGCTCGGCATTTTCATGCCGGTCTGTCTCATAGAAGTCTGCAAACAAAACTTTTACCGGCAAAGTTGCTAAACATTTCGCCTCTTGACCGGAGGGAATCACGGTGATGCCGGGAAGACCGCGAGCAGCGAGCAGGGCGGCATCGGGATTGGAGGCGACGGCGATGTTGGCATCGAAGCCAAGGCTGGCGGCGCGGCACGAGAGATCCTGAGCAATCTGGGGGAGCGGACCAAAAAGAGATTCCATTCCGGCGAGATCCAGGAGGGCGGTGTCGTCGGCGGCATCTTCGATGCAGGGCGAGAAGGATTGCGCGCAATCGAGCAGGGCGGCGTGGGCTGCGGATTCCTGCACCGACGAACGGGGATGCAGCGCCAGTTCCGGACAAAGTTCTGCCTGGGCTTTGGTCATGCCGGGCGTGATTCCCATGAGGCTGGCGCGTTCGTTCACGGCAAAGATTTTTTCCAGCGGAGGCTTGCCTTCGAAAATGGCTAGGGCTTGCGCGCGCAACTCCGGCTGGACGCGCAATAACGCGGCCACGGGATAGTTCGGAACGAAGATGCAGGCATACATGACAGTGGTTAGTGGCCAGGGTCAGTGGATCTGATTTTTCTAGCCACTGACCACTGGTTTTTCACCCCGCCCAGGCGATTTTGCTGGCGAAGGTGATTTCGGCGGAGCGAGCGGGCTTGCGATCCGTGCGGGAGCGCAGTAACTCCGCGGTGATTTCCAGTTCAGTCAGCAATTGGGCGTGGGAGGGTGCAGTTCGAAAACTCTGGAACTTTTCGATTCGAGATTTTTGGGACCCTAAATTTATCAATAAAGACGAGCAACTGCCAGCGATCGATTGGCGCTCGATGGCCAGCAGCACGGTGGGAGTAGGCTCGACCGCGCGGCGGAAACGGAACCAGGTGGTCAGCGGAATGCGGCGAGCGGTTTGCGGCGGCAGATCACCCAGGTCGAGGGCGATCATGCCGAAGCCTCCGCTTTCGAGCAGAAGGTCGGTGGCGCGCAACAACTTTTCTAAATGCTGCTCGCCCTGCTCAGAATTTTCTCCGCAGCGCACCCACAAAAGATGGTCTAACTCGATTCCGGCGGCGGCAATGGACTGGGGATCGAGAGAGTCGCTGGCATCGATGACGGCGCAGAATTCGCCGCGCCGAGTTGCAGCCGCGAGAGCGGACAATAATAAGGTGGTGCGGCCGGAGGAAGCTGGGCCGCAAATTTCGGTCAGGCAGCCGCGGGGCAGGCCTCCGGTAAGAGCGTCCATGGCGGCGATGCCGGTGGAGACCATTTCCGGCATGGGACGAAGCGCGAGGCGAGAGGCGGGAGTGACGCTATTGAGCCGGGAATCTTTCAACGCCTGATTAAGATTTGCCCGGACAATTCGTTGTGGCGGATGGGCTTCGCTGAAGAGCTCGGCGCCGGTGGGTTGCGGGCAAACCGCCGCAACTTCTTCACTATCAAAGACAAAAGGGCGGCACAAGGCCGCCGAAGTGGAAGGCACTGCGGAAGACATAAAAAACCTCAAGAATTTCAGGGAGCGACGGGGTTGGCTGGCCCCTTTGGCGTTTTCGCTTTTTATTCGCCTTAAAGAATTGTGTGCCCAAGGGAGGATTTTGTCAAGCACGGAAAGTAGTGGTGAGAGGACACCTGTTCGAAAACACTTCGGCCTTCAGAACCTTGCATAAAAATCTAAAACTGGTTATCTCATCCCATTTTTTGGCGGTTCGTCGCTTACCTTGATCCGGCTGTCGCGTCCAATCGAAACATCAACAATCGCACCTGTTGATACCGGGTTCTTAAATCCAAATTGCAACGCAGTTGCGGATTGATTTCCGCGCGCGAAGGAGATTTCTCATGCCCAGGTTTTCCATGCACAGAACTGGTTTGCTTGTTTTGTTATGCGGGATTTTGGCGATGGGGAGTTTTTGCCACGCTCAAACCGCTACTGGCGAAACCATCATGCTCAATCTGCCGCGGCAGAGCCAGCATGCGCTGATCACGCAGCGCATTGGCATCACTGACATCACGATTAACTATCACCGGCCGCTGGCGAATGGCCGCCAAATCTGGGGAAAAGTTGTGCCTTACGGGCAGGTGTGGCGGGCGGGAGCGAACGAGAATACGGTGATCACGTTTACCGATCCGGTCACGATCGAGGGCCAACCGCTCGACAAGGGAACCTATGGGCTGCACATGATTCCGGGAGAAAGCCAGTGGACTGTGATTTTTTCGAAGACCTCTACGGCGTGGGGAAGCTTTAGCTACAAGCAGGATGAGGATGCATTGCGGGTGACCGTGAAGCCGCAGATGGCGGAGATGCACGATGCGCTGACCTATGATTTCGATGACGTCAAACCAGATTCGACCGTGGTGACGATGAGTTGGGAAAAAGTTGCTGTGCCCTTCAAAGTCGCGGTGAACGTGAATGACATCGTCACGGCGAGCATTCACAAGCAGATTCGGGGGATCAATCAATATTACTGGGAGGGTTGGGATGATGCCGCCGCCTACTTCCTGGCCAACAAAATCGATTTGGACGAGGCGTTGAAGGATGAAGACTTATCGATTCAGGCGGAAGAGCGCTACGACAATCTGTTGAACAAGTCGAAGATACTGGACGCGATGGGGCGCAAGGATGACGCCGTGACGGTCCGCGGCAAGGCCCTGGAAAAAGCCAGCGCACAACAACTTTATTTTTATGCGCGCCAGCTTCAGGGGGAAAAGAAACAAGAAGAGGCGTTTGCCATCTATCGCTCGACCGCAAAGAAATTTCCCGACTATTGGACGTCGCACATGGGACTGGCGCGGGTTTACAGCAGCCAGGGAGATTTCGATAAGGCGGTCAAGGAAGTGCAATTGGCCCTGACCGGCGCGCCGGATTCGAACAAGTCCAATCTGGAAAATTATGTGAAGCGCTTGCAGTCGAAGGACGATATCAACCGCTGAGCATCTTGACTAAGGCTAGCCCGTGTTGTGCAGTCCGGCGGCGATGCCGTTGATGGTTGCACCGAGGGGATACTCGAGCTGGGCGCGGTCGTTTCTGGCCAGGTCGTGATCTTGTTGTTTGCGGCGCAAGAGTTCGACCTGGATCAGGCTCAGAGGATCAACATAAGGATTGCGCAGGTGGATGGAACGCGCGAGCACGCGGTTCCGAGCCAGCAACTCGCGCTGCCCGGAGATGCGCAGGATCATGTTGCGGGAGCGAACGAACTCTTCTTCCAGCATGGAGAAAACGCGTGTGCGCAAGGCGGCGTTCCTGACCAGCCCGGAGTAAACGCGGGCGATGTCGAGATCGGCTTTGGCCATGGCGAGTTCGACGTTGCGCGCGAGATCGGAAAAGATGGCGAATTGCTGAAACATCTGGCGCAGTAATTTCTCGTGGGCCGAGCTTTTTTTTGCGAAACTCTCGAGGCCATGTCCGATGCCGTACCAAGCGGGTACGGCGTGGCGGCTCTGCATCCAGCCGAAGACCCAGGGGATGGCGCGCAAATCTTCCAGACGGCGGCCTTTGGTGCGACGCGATGGCCGCGAGCCGATGCGCGCGGCATCGAATTCCTGGATGGGGGTAGCCTGCTCAAAGTATTCCAGCACATCCGAATTCTCTGCGATGTCGCGGCGATAGATGCGATAGGCTGCCTGCGACATTTCTTCCATTGCCTCTTCCCAGCGCGCCTGGTCTTTTTCCTGCGGGCCGGTGCGGGTAAGCGTTTCGAGGCTGGCGGCAATCATCAATTCCAGGTTCCATTCCGCGAGCACCACATCGGCGTATTTCCAGTTGAGAACTTCGCCTTGTTCGGTGATGCGGATGTGTCCGGAAAAACATTCCGCGGGCTGAGCGAGGATGGCCGAGTGGGTAGGGCCGCCGCCGCGGCCTACGGTGCCACCGCGGCCGTGAAAGAGGCGTAACTTCACTCCGCACGCTTTGGCTTCGACCTGCAACGCCCGGTGAGTTTTGTAAAGCTCCCAGGTGCTGGTCAGCATGCCTCCATCTTTATTGGAGTCGGAGTAGCCCAGCATGACTTCTTGCCAGCGTCCCCAGGAGTCGAGCAGCGGTTGATATTCGGGATTGCGCCACAGGCTGCGCATCACGGCGCCGGCGCCGCGCAAGGAGCCGATAGATTCGAACAGAGGGACCGGCATCAGGCCGGGATCGCCGCTGGCGGAGCCGGCTAGCGTCACTCCGCAGGTTTTTGCTAAACGAACCACATTGAGCACATCGTCGGCAGATTCGGCGCCACTGATGATGTATTGCCGAATCGATTGCGCGGGATACTCCTGCTTGAGTTGCTGAATGACGCGGAAGGTTTCGATGAGTTCTCTGGCCTGCGGAGAAAGTTCATTGGCGATTCCGGGAGAAGCGGTGGCTGGCACCAGCTCCGGCGCCGTCTTTCGTAGTTCGGATTTTCTCAGTTTGTTTTTTGCCGGATCGAGATTCGTCGCGACCAATTTTTTGCCGTCGATATTATTGGTGGAGAGCTCTTGCAGAATTTCGGCATGCATGCGAGCGTGCTGACGGATATCGAGAACCTGAAGATGGAAGCCGAAGGTTCGAAGTTCGCGCAGCAGGGGATCGACAAAGGCTTCCGCCAGGCGTTGGCCGCGATTTGCGATCAGGCTGGTACGCAACAAAAGCAGATCAGCCTCGAATTCCGCGGCTTCTTTGTACGCCTCGGGAACGCCGGGGCCTTGGCGCGCGCGCTGCAAGCGATGCAGGACGTAGGAAAGAAAACGGCGGTAGGGCTCGACACTGCTATTGGGACCCCAGAGCATGACGACGCTGGGCATCGACTGCTTATAACGGGCCAGCCGCGCGAGAAGATCGGCAGAGGCTTCGGCCTGCCGCAGCGAAGAACTTAAGCAATCGCTCAAGAACTCTACGGCGCGAATATATTCGCGGAGAATCAGCGCGCGCGCCATGGTGAGTGCGTCCTTCACGCATTGGGGCGTGACCAGCGGGTTGCCGTCACGATCGCCACCGATCCACGAGCCGAAGCTGAGCAGGTCGGGGAGTTCCGACGGGGCAAGATCAACTCCATACACCTGGCGGACCGACTCGGTGACTTCGGCATAAATGTGGGGAAGAGTTTCGAAGAGGGAAAGCCGGTAGTAGCGCAAACCCATGCGGATTTCGTCGGCGACGGTGGGCTTAGTTTGGCGGACCTCGTCGGTCTGCCAAAGAGCTGTAATCTCGGCATGAATCATTTGTTCGCAGCGCAGGGCGTCGGCGAGGGTGAGCGGAAGGCGGTCGAGACGTTCTAATTGTTCGGCGATGCGGCGGCGTTTGAGAAGAACCGTTTGCCGTGCCACTTCCGTGGGATGGGCGGTGAATACGGGAGTCACCAGGATTTGGCGGAGGGCGGACAGGGCGGACTCCGCGGAAATTCCCGCTTGCTTTAAGCGCGATAGAGTTCCGTGAAACGATCCTGGCGCAGGCTCACGTTGACGGTCGAGCTGACCGGCGCGGCGGCGGCGCTTGCGGTGATTGGTCTCGGCTAAATTCGTGAGCTCGAAATAAATGGCGAAGGCTTTGGTGACATGGTAGGCGCGGGTAAGCTCCATTTGCGAAATCATGGCTTGGGCGCGCGCCATGAGTTCGCCCTGGGCGCGGGCGGCCGCGCTGTGGAGCACGCGTTGGCGATGGCGAATCATCAACTGGCGCAACTCTTCGACCATATCGAACAGACCCTGGCCGGCTTGTTCGACCAGTACGCGGCCCAGCAATGCGCCTAACGAGCGCACATCGCGACGGAGCGCATGATCCTTGGCGGAGTCGCTGGAAAGCGCCGTTAATTCGGACAAGCGGGCCTGCTGGTCGTCCGCTTTCCACAATGGTTTTTGCCGGATCATTTTTTGTCGGATCGTTTTTGCCGGATCGTTAAAGATCGAAAATAGAACGCGATTGGGACAGGATAAACGAAAAAACAATAGAGCTCAGCACAGGATCTTGCTTCCGCACCCTGGGCTCATTGCGCTTTGCCTCTAGAGCGGAAGTACTGATCCTGCGCTTCGCCAGAAGAACGGCTGGGCTCGGAATGACAGCATGACGAATACTTGCTATTTGGGCGTTTCGAAACGGTAGCCGATGCCGCGGAGGGTTTTTAAATATTTGGGATGGCGGGGATCAGCCTCTATCTTTTCTCGCAACCGACGGACATAAACGTCGATCGAGCGGGGAGTGACGAAGGGAGTTTCTTTCCATACCGCATCGAGCAACTGGTCGCGCGTGAGCACGCGCCCGCAGTGAGTCGCGAGATATTCGAGCAGACGAAACTCCCGCACCGTGGTAAGGACGGCCCGTCCTTGCACCTGAACCGTCATCGAGGATGCGTCAATTTCGAGATCGCCAAGACGAAGCACTTCCGGAGTGACCGGCGGCTGGCGCAAGCCGCGCAGGACGCTGCGTACGCGAGCCACCAATTCGCGAGGGCTGAAGGGCTTGGTGACGTAATCGTCGCCACCCAGTTCGAGTCCCTTCACGCGATCGGCCTCGGCGGTTTTGGCTGTGAGAAAAATGATGGGAGTTGAGGAGAGGCTGGGAGTCTGGCGAATCTGGCGGCAGAGATCGAAGCCATCGGCGCCGGGAAGCATTACATCCAGAAGAAATAGCGCGGGCATCTCACGCAAAGCTTCCGAAATCAGGGAACCACCACTCACGAAGCTTTGTACGTCGAAGCCGGCAGCTTGCAGATTGTGGGAGATCAGGCGGGCAATGTCCTCCTCATCTTCGACGACGAAAATGAGGCGGCGGGAGAAGGGCGCAATCGCCGCATCGTTGAGCGGTTCGTAAGATCCAAGGGGAAGGTTCATTTTTTAATTGCGGCCGAACGGGAACGGAACATCGAGTCACAGGGTCCCCAAAGAACTCTAGGTTGCGATTGTTTCCAGAATGTTTCTTGCATGTTAACGGATGGTGAATTTGTGGGAGGCGGCTTACGGCTCTCAGGTTGCTGACCGGAGCGGTTCAATGGGGAAGTCAAAACCGAGAACTTGAGGAGCTGTTCTTGGGCTAGAATCAGATTCGAGGCTGGAGGCTCTCACAGTGAAGCTGCGTGTTCTCGTGGTTTCCGCTGGATTCTTCCTGCTCGCCGGTCTCGCTCATGGACAGGAAAATGGCCCCACGGTGTTTCTGGGCAACCAGGAAGTGCGCGTGGCCGGTCTTCCGGCACTTACCGCTTCTTCCAGGAATCGGGCTGCGGTGCTGGCTGCGGCACTCGAAATCGTTCTGCATGACAAAACAGTCTGTTATGGCAAGGACTCGGCCCTAACCGACGCAGTTGCCTACGCCGCTCTGTCGGATCCGCTTTCATTGAAGGAACTGGCCGCCAAGGTGTCGGGAAAGCAACGCACCAGCGACGACCAACCAATTCTGGTGGATGCGGAGTACGTGGCGGGAAACTCGATCACGGCTGATTTATTGTCAGGTCGCTGCTGGCCCAGCGCGCGTTGGTGATGGAATGGAAGTCGCACATCTACGTGTTGTACGGAGCCCTCTATAACGAGGTTCGCGATAACAGCGGAGGCCGAGAGTTTACCGTGGATAAGCTCTACTTGCTGGATCCCCGATTTTCTGACGAGCACCGCGAGGTCGTATTCAATCGCGAAAGCGACGATCTGGCGAAAGTGCAGGGCGTGCTTCTGGCGACGGTGAAAGTTGTGCCTTCCCCGTGGAAGTGAGAAGCAATGGGGCGGTGCCCGGTGGCCAGTTCTTTTTTTACGTGGCGGCGCGCTTCTTGGGGGCGTGGCGCAGGCTACGGCCTTCGATCAGGCTGTAGAGATCTTCGGCGAGATTGGTGGTGTGATCGCCCGCGCGTTCCAGGGCTTGCGCCATCAGGAGAACTTCGAAGCTCGAGGGATTGTTAGCGGCGGCATGTTCGGTCAAATGCTTCTGGAACATGGCGTGGCAGACGCGGTCGATGTCTTTGTCCATTTGCAGGACCTTGCGGGCGCATTCTAGATCGAGTTCGACAAATCCGCGGTAAACCAGATCGAGCATCTCGCGCAGGATGGCCGACATTTCCACGAGTTGGCGGACATCGGTAGAAGCGATCTTCCCGGTTCGCGATTGCACCCGCATGGCGACGCTCATCATCAGGTCGCCGATGCGTTCCAAATCCGTGGTGCACTTCAGGCTGGTCAGCAATTGCCGGGCGCGGGTCTCATTGACTCGCGTAATGGCGGCGGGCAGGTGCTCGTCGATGTAGCGTTCAATGACATCCAGTTCCTGCTCGCATTCTTTGATGGCCAGAAACGCCATGCGCGAGGAGTGGGTCAGGAGATCGCGGACGTTAAAAGCCGCGTCACGCGCGATGAGGAACGCGCGGAGAGCGGTGCGCGTCAAATCGTCGAGCGAACCGCTGCCTTTTCCAACTGATTTCTTGTTGGACTCCAATACTTGGACAGGTTCAGTATCACGGACAGCGGGGGTAGAGGTAGAACGCTCTGCAACCGCGGTGCGTGTAGCTCCAATTTTCCTCGGCATGTTGGGTCAGTGTAACTCCGGATTGTGAATGGAGGGTTAATCCTCTTTGCGGGAGCCATGCGCCGGTTTCGATTCCAATTCTTCCGATGATAAACTGTGCGGATAAATTGTGGAACTTCTCGAACATCTGCGGCGGCAGTTTGCTTACGACGAATGGGCAAACCGCGAAGTGCTCGCCGGATTAAAGGCGAGCGCGGGGGAAACGGCGGGCCCGCTAAAACTTCTGGCTCACCTTGTTTCGGCCGAACGGCTGTGGCTGGAGCGGATCCGGAAACAGCCGCAATCCATGCCGGTATGGCCAGAGCTTAACTTCGGCACATGCGAGGCGGAAATCTCCAGCGTCGCACAACTCTGGGACGAATATTTGGAGCAGAGCACGGCAGCGACCCTATCGCAAGAGATCACCTACGAGAACAGCAGGGGTGAGTCCTGGAGTAGCAGCGTAGAAGAAATTCTGACTCATGTGCTCATGCACTCGGCCTATCACCGGGGACAGATCGCCAGCCAGGTACGCGCCGGCGGAGAGCAGCCTGCCTATCCGGATTTCATTCAGGCGGCGCGGAAGAAATTAATTTAAATGCGGAGGGCGCGGCCGGCAAGAGGCAATGAGGATTGCGGGTTTACTTCATGACTCCGCGCTGTGCAATTCCAATATTGTCGCGGGTCGTGTTCTTGACCAGATACATCATCTCGTCGGCCTGGCGGATGATGTCGTGGGCGTCGCGGGCGTCGTGCGGATAAGTGGCGAGTCCAATCGAGGCCCTTACGTTTAGATTCAGACCTTCCTCGCGGCAGAAACTGCTGGCCCGCAGCGCATCCCGCAGACGCTTGGCCACGACCAGCGCCTGGTCTTTGCCGGTTTGCGGCAGCAGCACGACAAATTCGTCGCCACCATAGCGGAAGGCGAAATCAATCAAGCGCAGCTGCGCTTTGATGAGATATCCAATTTCGGCCAGCAGCTTGCTTCCGACTAAATGTCCGTGTGTGTCATTGACGGTTTTGAAGTGGTCGAGATCGATGAACAGCACGCTGAACTCATAGCCAAAACGAGACGAGCGGTAAACCTCGGTTTCGAGGGTTTTATATAAATGACGCGCGTTGAAGAGGCCGGTGCAATCGTCGGTGATGGTCAATTCCTGGATCTTTTCGACCCAGCGCGCGTTCTCGATGGCGATGGCTGCATAATCGCAGAGCGCCTGCAAGAAGAACACTTCAGGCTCGCCAAAATGGCTGAGGTCGACGTTCACCAACTGGATCACGCCGAGTACCCGCAGTCTCGACCGCAGGGGCACGCAAACCACCGAGCGCGTCTCCCATTGCGTAGTCTCGTCGACGCGCTTGGCGAAGCGCGGGTCGTTTTCCGCATCGGCTGTGATCACCTGCTCGCCGTGTTTGGCCACCCAACCGGCAATGCCTTCGCCCAATTTCAAGCGGACTTTCTTCAGTCGCTCCGCCGCCTCGCCCACGGCAATAGCGAAGTAAAGATCATTCTGCGCTTCGTCCACCATCAGCAATGACCAGGTGTCGGGACGGAAGTACTCCGCCATTTTTTCCATGATGGTTTGAAGGATGGAGTCGAGGTCCAGCGAAGACGTGAGCGCTTTGGCTACGTCGTGAAAGATAGTCAGTTCCTGGCTTTGGCGAGTCAATTGCGTGCCGGTGGCCTCGGACATGACGCACTCCCTATTGTGAACTTCTTCGGTTTCCAATGGCTTCTTTAACTTCAAATGGCCGGGGCGATAGTTCCCAAAATTATATGGACACGCTAACGTTGGAGCAATGCACCAAAGGTAACCAGAATACGCAAAGCCAATATGACCTATGGGTTACGCTCGAGGCGAGTCAAGAGTTTAGGGGCACGCGAGGGCATGGCAGGCGTGCGGTTGTGGGTGGCGCAAATTCAGCCAGTGTATTCTTGTTCCATGCGCGAGACTATGGATCCGGCCACTCTGTTCTTAAGCATATTCGCTGCGGTGTTGCTTTCCGTGCCCGCCCTGCACGCACAAACCACCCCGCCTCCGCCCGACTCGAAGACGGTTTCCGAGGTCGATGCCGGACTTGGCTCCTGCACCGCCGATTTCACGATCACCGACGAAAACGGTGGGCCGGTATATGCGGCGACCATTCGCGTGCACATCACCTATGGCTTTGCGTCATTGCACAAATTGGACATGGAGGTGGGCACCAACTCGGCCGGCAAGGCGCGCTTCATCGGATTGCCCGACCATCCTAAGCAAGGGTTATTCTTCCGCGCCTCGGAAGGAAAAAGAGAAGGCTCGGCCTTCGACGATCCGGGGAAGACCTGCAAGGCGAACTTCACGATGCAGTTGTTCCGCAAAGACTAGTTCATGGCTGCATAGTCGGCGCCATTCGACTGGCGGCGCTGTTAGAATGCGGCGCATGGCCGGACGCGCACTCAGGATTACATCTCGCGTTATGTTCTTTATCTGCGGGACGGGCTCGCTCTTGAACGGCGCTCCTTATGCCAGTCGTAAGAATTCTGCTATCCTATTGGTCCCTGTTGCCTGACCTGCGTTAGAATGCTTTTCTTTCCTCCTGAGGTAAAACCCATGACCAAAGGCGAGAAAGATCGACTGGCAGCCGTTGTCCGGTCGACGGAGTATTTATTTCTTGAGAACCTCGCGCTCAAACTGGTGCTCGAACATCGCAAGGTCCCAAACTGGCAAAAGTTGGTCGACCACCTGTTGGGAGACAAAGAAATGCTGGCGGGGGTACGTCTGAAATTCAGAGACATCTATAGAGATATTGAACAATCCGCTGATCCATCGGCGTCTCTGGAGGTACTCCTGGGGGAGCTTCCCGTGCCAAAGAAGGCGCGTTCGCAATAGTGCGTGAGATCGCAGTGCTTCGGCGGTTGCAACGTGGATTGCTTGTCGCGCAGGCACCCCCGTAACCTCAATTCCCGGACGCCTGTGGCATCAACTCCCACCTTTCGCCTATGATGATTGCCATCTCGATGCGGGCGGGAATTGACCCGCTCCCGGAGCCACCTTTGGGATCGTTTGGAGAAAAACTTCGGCAACAGCGCGAGCGGCGCGGGGTCTCGCTCGACGCCATCTCCAATACGACTAAGATCAGCACGCGGATGCTGCGCGCGCTTGAAGACGAGCAGTTCGATCAGCTTCCCGGCGGAGTCTTTAATAAGGGTTTTGTTCGCGCTTACGCCCGACAGATCGGCCTCGACGAAGATGAGGCGGTTACGGACTATCTGAGCGCGCTGCGCGAGAATCAGGTGCAACAGCAAGCAATTCTGCCGGATTTGCGTGGCCCCGCAGCCAAAGCCGGCCATGATAGCGGCCAAGCAGCTGGCCAGCTTCGCCCGGTAGAAGAGCGCCGCAAAGAAGATCGCAGAAATGAAGAACGCAGAGCTACGGGAGACCGGCGTCAACAACATCCCGTGGCTCCGACTTTCACGAACGGCAGCGGAGCCGCTAAAGTTTCCGAAGTTGTTCCCCCAGACGATTCTGAGGAAACCGAATCTACGCCCAGGAACGAAAGCCACTCGCAAGTTCCGTGGAGCGTGTTGGCTGTGGCTTTGCTGCTAGTAACATCCGCGCTGGCTTTTTGGAACTATCGCCGTCACCACGATCGCGTAGCCGCCTCTACGCCCGCCCTGGCCTCGCAACCGGCAGTGCCGACGGCTCAAGAAACCGCGCCAGTCTCAGCTGCAACCGGGCTGGCGGCTGCCGCACCGGAGCCGAAGCCGAGCAACATTTCTGCTACATCAGGACCGGCAAGCCCCACGACGGCAACTATAACTGCAACTTCGTCCAGCGCAAGCGCGGCCAAGCCAATTCCAGCCACGCCCACGCCATCCAAGCCAACGCCGTCGGCAGCAGCCGCGTCCAGCGTATCTTCGAATCCGGCCAACATTTCGAAGAACGTCATTCCGGCGGCGCCCAAGCCGACGCGACCCTTCGATTTGCGAATTCGCGCGGCCCGTACCACCTGGATCTCGATTGTTGCGGATGGCAGGCCCGTAGCCCAGGAAACTCTGATTGCCCCGGCCCAAACCTCGGTGCGCGCTACCCACGACATTGTGGTCAAAGCCGGAAATGCAGCCGGTATCAGTTTCGTTTTCAACGGCAAAGAAATCGCCGGCCAGGGCGGCGATGGCGAGGTAAAGACCTACGTCTTCGATGCCACCTCCATGCATATGGTCCCGTCGAATCCCGGCGGGGCAGCTACGACCCGGTAGGGGGTCCTATCCAAACCATCAGGCTGAACCACCAAGGAAAAAGTGTCCCCAATTCCGCCTTCCCGGCCGAACATTCATCTGTGACCGCCATCACATCGCGCGGCTCGCTCGCCAGTAGTAAAATGTCGCGATGCTCCCGGGGCTTAAGCGCCAAGAGAGACGAACGAGCCACAACAAGTTAAAATTCCTCCAAGACGAGGTATCCCTCCATGTCAACGAAAGCGTTAGCCGATCTGCAGAACAGCAGCATCGATTCCATTCTTCAAGAACAGCGCAGCTTCCCACCGCCGCCGGAATTCGCCGAGCGCGCGCATATTTCAAGCCTGGAAGAGTACGAGGATCTCTACAAAGAATCGATGGAGCAGCCCGACAAATTCTGGAGCCGCATTGCGGGCGAGCTGCACTGGTTCAAGAAGTGGGACAAAGTGCTGGAGTGGAATTCGCCGTGGGCGAAGTGGTTCGTGGGCGGCCAGATCAATCTTTCTTACAACTGCCTCGATCGCCATGTGGACGGGCCGCGCAAAAATAAAGCGGCCATCATCTGGGAGAGCGAGCCGGGCGAGATTCGCACCTACACGTATCAGCAGCTTCATCGCGAGGTGCAGAAGTTCGCCAACGTTCTGAAAGGTCTGGGCGTGAAGAAGGGAGACCGGGTGGCCATCTACATGGGCATGACGCCCGAGTTGCCCATCGCGATGCTGGCCTGCGCTCGAATCGGCGCGCCGCATACGGTGGTGTTCGGCGGCTTCGCCGCCAATGCGCTCGTCGACCGGATTCACGACTGCCAGGCAACCGCGGTGATTACGCAAGATGGAAGCTATCGGCGAGGCGCGGAAGTGAAATTATTTCCCGCCGTCGAAGAGGCCTTGAAGTCGTGTCCCACGGTGAAGCAGGTCGTCGTCTACAAGCGCACTGGGACTGCCATCAACATGCAGGCCGGCCGCGATCACTGGTGGCATGA
Organism: uncultured Acidobacteriaceae bacterium; assembly: GCA_963710965.1. Taxonomy (GTDB): domain Bacteria; phylum Acidobacteriota; class Terriglobia; order Terriglobales; family Acidobacteriaceae; genus Sulfotelmatobacter. The sequence continues at coordinate 23,503 of CAVQCP010000017.1, forward strand.
ACTGATGGCCAAGGCTTCCGATATTTGTCCCGCCGAGCCGCTCGATGCCGAGCATCCGCTTTACATTCTTTATACGTCCGGCACGACCGGCAAACCGAAGGGCGTGGTTCACACTACCGGCGGATATTCCGTGGGCACCTACATCACGGCGAAATGGGTTTTCGATCTTAAAGAAGAAGACACCTACTGGTGTACCGCGGATATTGGATGGGTCACCGGCCACAGCTACATCGTCTACGGCCCGCTGCAAAATGGCGCGACCAGCCTGATGTATGAAGGCGCACCCAACCAACCCGAGCCCGACCGATTCTGGTCGATCATCGAGCGCCATAAAGTGAACATTTTCTATACCGCACCCACGGCGATCCGCACCTTTATCAAATGGGGAGATGAGTGGCCGAAGAAGCATGACATGAGCAGCCTGCGCCTGCTGGGCACGGTGGGCGAGCCGATTAACCCTGAGGCGTGGATGTGGTACCGCGAAACGATCGGCGGCAATCGCTGCCCCATCGTGGACACGTGGTGGCAGACCGAAACCGGCAACATCATGCTGACGCCGCTTCCGGGCGCGATTGCGACCAAGCCGGGATCGGCCACGCGTCCGTTCCCCGGTGTGGCGGCTGAAATCGTCACCATGGAGGGCCAACCTGTTCCCCTGGGCTCCGGCGGATTTCTGGTCATCACCAAGCCGTGGCCCGGGATGTTGCGCACGGTGTACGGCGACCCCGATCGTTATGTGAAAAATTACTGGTCGCAGATTCCCGGCTACTACTTCACCGGCGATGGTGCGCGTAGAGATAAAGATGGATATTTCTGGATCATGGGCCGGGTCGACGACGTGCTCAACGTCAGCGGACATCGGCTGAGCACCATGGAAGTCGAATCCGCGCTGGTGGCGCATGAGGCCGTAGCAGAAGCCGCGGTGGTGGGGCGTCCCGACGATTTGAAAGGACAGGCAATCTCCGCATTCGTGACGCTCGAGCAAGGCAGGATTCCATCGCACGAATTAAAAGAGGAACTGCGGAAGTGGGTGGCGAAAGAGATCGGCGCGTTGGCGAAGCCGGACGACATCCGCTTCACCGACACGCTGCCCAAAACGCGCAGCGGCAAGATCATGCGTCGTTTACTGCGCGAACTGGCCGCTGGTGGCGACGTGAAAGGCGACACGACGACGTTGGAGGATTTCGGCGTAATCGCGAAGCTGAAGGAAGCTGACGAAGTCTGACGGTTAACGTTAGGGAAACAGGGTGTCCCACCTTTGCGTTGGCAAGGGTGGGCATTCACGGAGCTTGCCTGGAGGGCGCGGCTTTGAAACCATGCGGCTTGGGCCGCGCCCTCAGGTTACCGAGCGACCTTTCAGCCGCCTTGAACCATGCCTAATCGCCCCGCCCGCCGTCTGATCATTCTTAGCGGCCCATCGTGCGCGGGAAAAACCCCGCTTTACAAATCTCTCGCCAAGTTTTATCCCAAGCTGAGCCAGCAACTGCAAAAGCTTGTGCTGTGGAATACCCGCGATCCGCGTCCCGGCGAACTTGACGGCGTCGATTACCACTTCCGTAGCCGCGCTCAAGTTGAAGCCTTGCGGGCAAGCTCGCGATACGCGGTCATTGAGGCTCGCACCGACTTGCAAGCGGTCGATCTTGAACAACTCGATTCCCTGCTAGAAGAGCGGGATGCCTTTTTCGAAGGAAATCCGTACGTCGCGACTGCCTTGCAGTCGCATCCTCGCCTGGCAAAAATGAATCGCCTCAGCGTTTTTCTGTCGCCACTTTCGAAAGAGGAAATCACATTCTTGAAAGATCCGGAACGCAACGTCTCCTTGCCAGATCTACTTACCGACATCATGCGCCGCAAGCTGTTGCGCCGGACGCGACGGCAAAAAGGAGAGCTCTCCGCGCCCGATCTGGCTAACATTGAATCACGCGCCTCCGCGGCCTATCGCGAACTGCAAACTGCATGGCAGTTTCAACACGTGATTCCCAATCACGACGGCGAAGATTCCGACAATTGGGAAGCTTTCTACTATCCCATCGGTGATGCTCGCAAAGCACTGCTTGCTTTCGCTGCGTTACTGGAGGGTACGCTTCCGCCAGGCGTGGAGAAGTGGGAACAAGGCCTGCTGCCAGATACGGCGCAGTGAACGGTACCCGCATCTCCGTCCCGGAAAGCAGGCAAACAACTCCACGCATCCCCTTGCCATCTATCAGCTATCACACCCTATGATCCTTTGCATTCGCACTTGCACAATTGTTCTGATTTTGTTCTCGAGCTCGAGTTGGCTTCGGAGTGAAGCTCCGCAGAGCAAAGAACAAACTCAGACGCCTAAGGCGCTGGCGATTGGGCGCCGCTTGCAACAAAAGGGCGTGCCGAATTTCGGCGAAGTTACGCCCAGGCTTTATCGCGGGGGGCTGATTAACAATGACGGCCTGAAAGCAATTGCCAAACTGGGGGTGAAGATCGTGGTCGACACTCGCGCCGACAACAAAAAGGAAGAACAAGAGGCGCGCAGTTTAGGCATGGAATACGTGGCCATTCCATGGCACTGCCCGTGGCCCAGGGACGAAATCTTCGCCCGGTTTCTGAAACTGCTGCAAGAAAACAAAGATAAGAAAGTATTCGTCCACTGCCGCCTCGGCGACGACCGCACGGGTATGATGATCGCCGCCTACCGCATGGCCAACGAAGGCTGGACGGCCGAGGAGGCCATGACCGAAATGAAATCATTTGGCTTCTCGCGTTCCCATCATGTGATCTGTCCCGGCCTCGCCCGCTACGAAAAGGAGTTCCCCAGGCGATTGAAGGAAGATCCCGCGTTGGCCGAGGTCCGCAGTACAAAATAAATACTTATGACTTGTTTGACAGAAATCGGGTAGCGCGTCAAAAACATGGATAGGGCGCGGAGACTGGGATGAGCGCGGTCAAAGGGCAGAGCACGGCTAACCCGCAAGGTGCGCGAACCATCCGATTAAACCGGCACCAGCAATCACCCAAGCCGAGTTCAGGCGAAGGCGCAAGAGCAACACCGCACTGGCGATCAGAATTGCGAGCGTGATCCAATCGAGGACGGCAGCTCGGCCGAGTTCGCAGGCGACAACGGCCATGAGCGCTAGCGATCCGACGACCACTCCATCCAAGATGGATGAAGCCAATGCAGATCGCCGCAACTGAGGAACGATCGGGCCGCTCAAGGCCACGAAAGCGAATCCCGGCAAAAAAATTCCCAGCGTCGCAATGGCTGCACCGCGTATGCCGGCAACCACATAACCGATGAAAGTCGCTGTCGTGAACACCGGACCAGGAGTAAATTGTCCCACCGCAACGGCATCGATCAATTGTTTTTCCGTGAGCCAATGCAGCTTATCGATAAACTCCGCCCGCAGAAACGCAAGCAACACGTATCCACTGCCGAAGACGACCGATCCGATTTTCAGGAATGAGAGGAACAGGCGAAATAAGCTGTGAGGAGCAGCCGCTGCCGTCGCGGCTCCCACGAACAAGGCAATCCGCGCCGATCGCGGAATCGCGATCAACGCCACCGATTGGTTTCGCTTGAACCAAAATGCTGCTCCCGAAGCAACGCCGGCAATCACAAGAACGGCGACCGGAGAAAGTCCCAGAGCACTAAGGACGACGGACCCGACAGCGATCGCTGCCAGAAGCTTTGTCCTCACCGCCGTTCGACCCAGACCCCACAATGCCTGCAGAATAATCGCGATCACGGCAGGTTTTATGCCGTACAAAATCCCCGCGACTTGTGGCAACGACCCGAAGCGGACGTAAACCGCGGCAATCATCGTGACCAGAACTGCGGCCGGAACGATGAAGCAGCACCCCGCAACGATCAGTCCCGGCCAGCCGCGTTTCGAGTGCCCGATGAAAATCCCCAATTCGGTGGAACTCGGCCCGGGGATGAGGCTGGCGGCTGCAAGGCGATCCAGGAATTCTGCTTCTGTGATCCAGCGTCGCTTGCGGACAAACTCGTCCCGCATCATCGCGATGTGAGCCGCAGGTCCGCCAAAAGCGATCGTGCCCAGCTTTAAGAAGACGAGGGCCAACTCCGCCAAGGGAACCCGCTTTGCCGGGCCGAGATTATCGGCCGGCTCGATCTGGTTGGGGAGATAGGCGTTCATCGAGAGAAAAACTATCCTAATTTGTACAACATCAGCCGGGATGCAGGCTCAGCCATCGCGTTAAGGGAGTGCGGCAGAGTGATTTTTTGAATTTCTCTCGGCTGCGCCACCCTCCCATCCAACGGCTTAGTTCCGCTATTGGACTCATCCCCCGGCATTTAGGCCTAAAATGATTGCACCCGCCTAGGCCGTCTGTTAGCCTTTTATAGATCACTCTGAGCTTCGCGTTTTTGCGATGCAACCAACTGCGCACAGCTCGCATTTATATTTGGGTTTTGTAATGCATTCATCCGTATAAATCTCTGCGCCACCCAGGGTGTCGCCCAGTAAATCAGAAGTAATCCCTAAGGAGGAGAAATCTTGTCCGCCAAAAATCGCATTCTATTTACGTCCGAATCTGTGACTGAAGGCCATCCCGATAAGATTGCCGACCAGATTTCCGATGCCATTCTCGATGCCTGCCTGGCTGAGGACAATATGAGCCGCGTCGCCTGCGAAACTCTGACCGCTACGGGCCTGGTCGTGATCGCCGGAGAAATCACCACCAAAGCCTACGTTGATTTTCAAAGCGTAGTGCGCGGCACGGTGCAAGCGATCGGATACGACAACGCTCTCCACGGCTTCGACTGCAATACCTGCGCCGTGATCTCCAGCATTAACAAGCAATCCGGTGACATCGCCATGGGCGTAGACACCGGCGGCGCGGGCGATCAGGGCATGATGTTCGGTTACGCCTGCAATGAAAACGACGATTTGATGCCGACCCCGATTTCGTTGGCGCATAAGTTGACGATGCGGCTGTCGCAAGTGCGCAAGAATGGAACGCTTCCCTTCCTGCGCCCGGATGGAAAATCCCAAGTCACGGTTGAATATGACGCGAACGGAAGGGTAATCCGCGTCGACGCGGTTGTCATCTCCACCCAGCACGCCGAGACCGTCAGCAACGAAGAGCTGCGCGCGGGAATCTTAAAACACGTGATTCAAGCGGTGATTCCGGCGCACCTGCTGGATGAAGACACGAAGTACCACATCAATCCCACGGGACGATTCGTGATTGGCGGCCCCATGGGCGACACCGGATTGACGGGACGCAAAATTATCGTCGACACCTACGGCGGAATGGGTCGGCACGGGGGCGGCGCGTTCAGCGGAAAGGATCCGACCAAGGTCGATCGCTCGGCGGCGTATATGGCGCGCCACATTGCGAAAAATATTGTGGCGGCGAAATTAGCCGATCGCTGTGAGGTGCAGTTGGCCTATGCCATCGGCGTGGCCGATCCAGTGAGCGTGCGGGTCGATACCTTTGGCACGGAGAGAGTGGATCCCGCGATTATTCCGGATCTGATTCGTGCGCATTTCAAGCTGACGCCGCGCGGCATCATTGAGTCGCTCGATTTGCGCCGTCCGATATATAAGAAGACGGCAGCCTACGGGCACTTCGGGCGTAACGACCCGGACTTCACCTGGGAGATGACGGACAAAGCAGCGAAGCTGGCGAGCGAGGCTGGGCTGCGGGAACCGGTGGCGGCGCGAAAATAAGCGGGACGCGGTGGAATCCCACTTCTCGCAAAGAAAGCGGGAAGTGGGGCACCCAGGCAATTCCGAATCGGGAGTGTCGGTTGGGGATGGGCCGAAGGTTCACTCCGGTTCGGGCGGTTGGCATGCTGATCTTTCTGCCGCTTCGTGTATTCTGAAAGGGCAGAAGCAACCAATCCACTCTCAGACCCAAACCAAAGGAAATCGGGCCAATATAAGGTTTACGCGAAGAAATCGATAGGGGAGGCGTATGTCAACAGTAACCACAGCATCAATCGTCAATTCCGATATTAAGAGTCTGGAACTCGCTGAGCTGGGCAAGAAGCGCATCGAGTGGGCAAACCAGTCGATGAAAGTGTTGCAGATCATTCGCAAAGAATTTATTAAGAACCAGCCGCTGAAGGGCATCCGTGTTTCAGCCTGCCTGCACGTCACGGCGGAAACGGCGAATCTGGCGATTTGCTTGCGCGATGGTGGCGCCGACGTTGTGTTGTGCGCCTCCAATCCGCTTTCTACGCAAGACGACGTGTCAGCCAGCCTGGTGCGCGATCAGGGCATCTCGGTTTTCGCCATCAAGGGCGAGGATAATGACACGTATTACCAGCACATTCTTTCGGCCATCGATCACAAGCCGCACATCACCATGGATGATGGCGCCGACCTGGTCACGATTCTTCACACCAAGCGCACCGATGCGCTCGAAGGCGTGATCGGCGGCACCGAAGAGACCACCACGGGAGTGATCCGCCTGCGCGCCATGGCGAAGGAAGGCGTGTTGAAGTTCCCCATCGTGGCGGTGAACGATGCCGATACCAAACACCTCTTCGATAATCGTTATGGCACCGGACAGTCGACGATCGACGGCATTATCCGGGCAACGAATTTCCTGCTCGCTGGTTCGAAGTTCGTAGTCGCCGGCTACGGCTGGTGCGGCCGCGGATTGGCCAGCCGCGCGCGCGGTTGCGGAGCGGAAGTGATTGTCACCGAGATTGATCCGACCAAGGCGCTGGAAGCGGTGATGGACGGCTTCCGCGTGATGTCGATGACCGAAGCGGCGAAGCTGGGCGATGTCTTCTGCACGGTCACCGGCAACAAGAGCGTGCTGACGCGCGAACACTTCGAGTCGATGAAAGATGGCGCGATCATTTCGAACTCCGGGCACTTCAATGTGGAAATCGACATTCCCGCGTTGGAGAAGATGTCATCGTCGAAGCGCACCACACGCACTTTCGTCGACGAGTACTCGCTGAAAGATGGGCGCAAGATCAATTTGCTGGGCGAGGGACGCTTGATCAACCTGGCTGCGGCGGAGGGGCATCCCGCATCGGTGATGGATATGAGCTTCGCCGATCAAGCGCTCTCGGTCGAATACATGGTGAAGAATTACAAGTCGCTCGAGAAGCGCGTGTATCGCGTCCCCGACGAACTCGACAAGCGCGTCGCCAAGCTGAAGTTGGAGTCGATGGGCATTAAGATAGACCGGCTGACTCCGGAGCAGGAAGAGTATCTGGCGGGGTGGAGCGAAGGAACGTAGGGGCGGACCTCGGGCTTCGAAAAATCAATATGCGGGGCGGCGTGAGCTGCCTCGTTTTGTTTATTAGGGCACAGGTCGCGAGGTCTTGAAAGGTAATGTAAACTGCGACATCACCTGCACCGCCGCTCCATCCATAACGAACGGCTTAAAGCGCATCGCAGCCACGGATTGTTTTCCGGTTTCGTCCACTCCGGAGTTCTCTGAGACTACGCCCTTGATCTCGCGCACTTTGCCTTCGCGATCAACGACGATTATGGTCGTAACGTTTCCTTCAAGCGGGCCATCTTTCAGCGTCGGCCACGAGACGGGCTGCATGGGCAGTAGATTCTTTCGAAGTGAAGACTCGTCAAGCAAGACCGTCCGCAATGGGGGCACATCCGCGGCCTTGGCGTCAAAGTCGAAAAGATGCGCGGGCGGGTCTGAGAGATCCTCAAGCATTGTTACTTTCGCCGTCACCTGAGGTGTGCCAACGTTCACGGTGCGAGCGACCATTCGCCCGTGAAAATCCAGGTAATCCTTGAACTCCCCACCCCACCCAAAGCCACCTGCATAAAGGAGCAGTCCTGTGCTGTCGCGGAGGGCTACGTAGGTTCTCATAATGTTTCGAACCTCCGCTGTTCCGGTGTTCGTGACCCAGCCTAGGTTGGTTTGCCCCATCAGGTGCCGCACTTCGGCCGTTTTCACTTTTTTGAGAACTTCATTGATTGGCGGCACAGGGTTAATTAGTTCGACGCCTGTCTCTCGCAACCATTCTGGGAAATAATCGCCTTCGCTTTTCTGCCAGTCCTGCGTGCCGTCGACGACTTCGATGCTGTGAAAATCTGGCGATCGCAGCTCTCGCCTCCACTGCGTTGGTGACGCCCACCAAATCTCTACCTCGCCGGTTAGGCCGTAGGCTTTATCTCGATCGAAACTCGGCGAAAGGCTCGCTTTCAAGTGAAACGGCTTAGTGCCTGCTTGATCGAGGGTGCTCCGCTCTACGGCCTTCTTGAGTTCCTTAACCAAGTTTTCGGCATGACCCAGCGTTGACCATGCCAGGATTGTTAGTAACACGGCAGCGGGCCATTTGCTGAACATACGCAAGAGTGTACACAAGGCGAGTTCGAAGGACGAAGAAAGAAAAACAGGCACCCGGCGGCTTTGAAGCCGCGTTACCTAGCTGACGCTGATTGGCACGAGTGGAACTTGTGCCCTTCCCGATCCTATGCACGACGACGCTGCCCAGTCGCGGGTGAGGGCGTAGGAATCTTTCGACTGCGCATGCCGATTCGCTCCACTCTTCGGCGGGCTGCGCTCAAGATGATAGAACAACCAAGGGGACGGCTTGCGCCGTCCCCTTGGTTGTTCAGCGTGAGCCTCTGTGGGGAACCACTGGTCAGGTTGACGAGGGATTCTGTGAGAAGCCTCTTATCCACAGTGCACAGCTAAACGTGGTAATGCTGGAGCCCAAAGTTGCCGATAAACCAGAGGGAGCGTGTGAGAATCGCGATGACGAAAATCCTTCTGGTGGAGGACAGCAAATTCTTGCGGTTGGCTACGGAACGTGCGCTGGCACGGGCTGGCTATGAAGTGAGCAGCGCGTGCGATGGCGACGAGGCCCTGCGGCTGGCGCGGGAAAAGTTGCCCGACCTGATCCTGCTGGATATGTTGCTGCCCGGAATGAGTGGGCTCGACGTGCTCAAGGCGCTGAAAAAAGATTCCCGCACAAAAGGGATCGCGGTGGTAGTGATGACCGGCATGTCGCGAAAGAATGCGGCGCGGCTGCAGCAAGACGGAGCGATGGGTTTTCTAGAAAAATCGGCGCTCGAGTTGGAAAAGGGATCGGGAAAGCTTTTGGCCGCCGTGGGTGAACTCGTAAAGGGTATCGCCGAAAATACGGAGAGGACGACCGGAGCGGGCACCCTGGCGCCGGTTCACTGATCTTTCTCGAACCGCCTGCCGCTGCCGTGATGTCTACCGGTGCCCTCGAAGGGACCTGCGGGCTATTCTCAGGGAAATAAATCACTTATATCCGGGAACCCAGGCCACAGAGCCGGAGTCTATTCTGGTTAGAGCGCCAGCCAGTGTGGAGTGGAGGGCCTGTCGATTTTTTGGTTGGGGATGAAGTGGAAACTCCTATAATCAAGGATCAGTCACTAGGGTGCGATCGGCAGGAGCGGAAATTTTGGGAGATCTGGCAAGCGCGATTGGAGCACGGGCGGAAGAAGCCGCGATCGTTGCGGAACTCAAGGCCGGCTCGGAAGACGCTTATGCATGGCTGATCGGCGAATTTCAACGTCCGGTATATGGTTTGGTATATCGCATGGTCAGCGATCCGGCGGATGCGGCGGACACCACGCAGGAAGTGTTCCTGAAAGTATTCCGCGGGATGAAGAGCTTCCATGGGGAATCGAGCTTAAAGACGTGGATTTATCGCATTGCGCTGCATGAGGCGGCAAACCGCAAGCGCTGGTGGTTCCGGCATAAGGCGCAAGAGGCTTCAATTGAGCCAGTCGAAGTTGAGGGAATCGCGGGCGAAGAGTGCAGGATGCAGAATGCCGCCATGCGGAATGCGCTGACCGACCGGGGTGAGTCTCCCTTCGACAACGTGGCGCATCAGGAAGTGCAGCGGCGAGTGGATGCGGAACTACGGCAAATTGCAGAGCCGTACCGAACGACTTTGATCCTGCGCGATCTGGAAGAGATGTCGTATGAGGAGATTGCCGAGGTGCTGCAGATTTCGCTGGGCACGGTGAAATCGAGATTGACGCGCGGACGGCAGGCTTTGAAAGAACGACTGGCGCCGTATGTACGCGAGGTGGGCGCCGAGTGGGGACTGATCGCTCCTCAGGAAATCGCGGCCCAGGAAATCGCGAAAGACGAGAGTTTTAGTCAACAGGTTGCTGGCGCGGGTAGAGAGGCTGAGGTGACGCCATGAAGTATGGGGGCGTGAAATCGGGTTCCACCCAACGAATGACGATGACTTGCACAGAGGCGAAGAAATTGCTGTCTCCTTATCTCGATGGAGCCGTTACGGGGACGGAGATGCTCGCGTTGCAGGACCACATGGAGCAGTGTGCGGCGTGCCTGCGGGAATATCGAGCATTGCGGCAGACGCAGCAATTGCTGACCAGTGTGGGGCGAGTGCAGGTGCCGGCAGACCTGGGATTGAAGCTGCGGCTGGCGATTTCGCGCGAGGCCGCGGAGACCCGGCGTCCGCGCTTTGAAGGCCTGTGGATGCGGATCGAAAACACCGTGAATGCGTTTATGGTTCCGGCGACGGCAGGCCTGGCCTGCGCGTTGCTGATTTTCGGTTTAGTAACCGCGATCCTCGCCATCCCAGGTCCGCTGCAAGCCAATAATCAGGATGTGCCGCTCATGTTGAACACGGGGCCGGAGCTCCAGCAGAGCGTCTTCGGAACAACCCTGAGCTCGATGAATACCGACTCCCTGGTGATTGAAGCTTACGTCGACCAAAACGGCCGCGTACAGGATTACAGAATTCTCTCCGATCCGGGAGAGTCGCAGGCGCTTCTACCCCAGGTAAAACGTATGCTGATCTTCACCACCTTCCGTCCCGCGATGTCGATGGGACACCCGATTCCATCCCGCGCGGTGCTCTCGTTCTCGCGCATCAGTGTGCAAGGATAAAGGTAGCGTCGCATTTCCATCTCCTCGGTATTTCCATCCCCACGCCAGTATCGCGATCTGGCGTCGATTCGCGCCCATAATCGGGTGCAAAGGGTATGGCTATACTACAAATCTTGAAATAAGCTGCGGCTAGGAAGGTGAGAGTTCACTGGTCCGGTGATCGCTTCTATCGTATTTGTGCTCGTACCGGAGGGACTGCGTGATTCGTATTTTCCTGGTGGAAGACAATCCGATGATGCGTAGCCTGCTTCGAACTGTGCTGGAGGGTCCACGAGACTGGGCCGTGGTGGGCGAGGCGGAAGATGGACGCCGTGCCCTCGAAAAGTGGAACGAGCACGCGCCCAACGTTACAGTCATGGACTTTGTCATGCCCGAAATGGATGGACTGGAGGCAGGAAGGAAACTATCCCAGGACCACCCGGAATCGCCAGTGCTGCTGGTTACCATCGATCCCTCGAAACAGCTCGAGGACGCAGCGAAGAAGGCGGGGATCAAAGGTTTGTGTCAAAAGGCCGATCCCAAATGCGTCTTGCGAGCGGTCGAGACGCTGCTGCGCGGGGGAACTTATTTCGGGCGGGAACTGGCGGCAGCTTAGAAGTACTTTGAGTTGCCACGGCGAAAAGCCGAGAGTGAGAGGCTTCACCTTGGTGGGTTCCAAGTAAACGGCTGGCGCACGGCGTCGGGGATTCCGAGGCCGTTTGCATTTGCGAGCAACCGCAAGCGACTTCTCGCAACGAGGCAAGAAGCGGACACTGCCCGCGTCTGACTATGCCGCCTGTTGCAGCGAGAATCGGGCGGATGCCCAATCCGCAACGACCGTCCAGAACGCCTTTCGGGTTTCCGATGCGGCTGCCTGCGCCGCTGCGTACGCCTGTTCCAGCGTTGCTGTTGTATTCTCCGCTACGTATGTTCCGGTGGGCAATTGATATTTCTTGCCGTCGTGGGCAACGATCGTTCGCGAGAATCCGCGTCGCTGTGCGGCTGCATGCAGCGTCTCGTAGTCGTCGTACGTCGCGCTGTGTAGTTCGATCCGAGCAACATAGTTTGTCATCTACTTATCCCTCGCCATGAATTTGACTTTGACCGGCTCTTTCACTTTCTTCTTCGCTTCGAATGCGACCCTCTCGCCATCGCGGGTTTTGAATTTAACGGGAACCTCCTCCCGAACGGTTCTGTGGGCTTTGAACTCTACCCTATGTTTTCTCTCGCTCATATTTCCTCCTTCACCAGTAAATCTCGCGATTTATGTTCGCAAATACCCAGCGGAGATTGAGGCTCGCAAAAAATGAATGCCAATTGTGCGGCGCAAGAAAACCCATGCGCCCGCTGCCGTTGTCCCAGACTGGAACCACCTGTCCACCCAAGCCAGCCGATCGTGAGCGCAATTGCAGTTCGGCGGCGATCGCGTTCTGCTCGCTGTTCATTTTTCTCCCGAACCCGGAATCCAGTGGGACGATCACCATGTCCTGCCCCTGCTCCCTAATATGTGCGACCTTGAAGCGCGGCATGATTTCCTCCTGCTGAGAATTATCGTACATGAGAATTATTTAAGACCGTAGCCGTCTTGTCAACTAGAATTTCTCTTCCACGATAATTAAACTGTAATCGCAGGTTTGCAATCTCATTTTCGCGGAGACCAATGTCAACAAAGATCGATGTCCGTCGCCTAGGAATGCTGGTGCAGAGGAAGCGCGAGCAGGAGGCGCTAAAGTTGAGGGATGTTGCCGAACAGACTGGCCTTAAAATCCCAACAATTTCTCGGGTGGAGCGCGGCGAAGCTCAAGACCTCGAGAGCGGCACTCTTCTCGCACTTTGCACCTGGCTCGGCGCCCACCCAGACGACTTTAGGGAGGGCGCAGCGCTGCCGCTCCCGCCGACGGCTAAGGCTAGGGTTGGACACAACACCCCAGATGTTGTCGAACTCTACCTACGGGCCGATAAGAACCTCAACAAGAAGACTGCCTCCGCGCTTTCCACATTGTTCAGAACGGCGTACACCGCGATGAGCAGCCAGATTCGGACAAAGCGAGGTTGAGCGGAATTGTTCTTGCCTTTCAGCGAGAAGTCGCGGCAGTGGGAGCCGAAAGCTCAGCGGTTAAGGGGGTTGTTGCGGCTTTCAGCCGAAGACCTTTTGGATCCGTTCGAACTTGCTTCCAAGGTTGGGCTGACGTTGATCGACGTGGCGGATGTTCCGATTGAGGATGAGTTGCGCTCCTACCTTCTCGGTGGAGCTGGGAGTCATTGGTCGGCTGGTGTTTACCCGGAGCCGCTGCCGGATGGAACCTACCTGTGCATCCTGAATCCTACACACGACCTTCGACGCCAACGGATCACGCTCATGGTGGAGATCGCTCATGTGTTTCTTCGTCATACTCCAACGGCCGTACGGGACATTGGCGGGGGCCTCTCCAGTCGAGATTTTGATGCATCACAGGAACGCGAGGCCTACGGTGTCGGGGCTGCCGCTATCATGCCCTGGGCTTCCTTCTTTCACGATTTGGACGAAGGCGCGTCGATTGAGGAAATCGCCGCGAGGTATGAGATATCGACCGCTCTCGTCGTGTATAGGATTAGGATTACTGGCGCGACAAACCTTCATCGATCCAGGCAAGCGGCCAGCGGCACCCGACGGACCGGGTAGAGACTTCTTAGTTCAGGAAGTACTGCCGATAAAGCGTATCCCTCTGGGCTGGCCGGAATCCCGCGTCGCGGATGATGCGGCGTAGCTCTTCTTCGGTGGTGCAGTTGGTTACGCCTGCGGCTCTTACAACGTTTCTTCGAGCATCCCGCTGCCTAGGTCATTGGCGCCAAAGCGGCTGTGCCGCAGGAACCTTAGCGGCGTTGGATCAGAAATGGTTTTCTGCGAGCCTTCGAGGATGGATGGCTTCGATGCCTGGGTAACGTGCGAAGTCTTTTTCGTTGAAGGTCAGAATCCGTTTCACGGCGTGCACTCGCATGGCCGCGACCAATCGCGCGTCGTGCACCTGGACGCCGGAGACATGGTGCGCGACCAGGAGTTTTCGCCATTCCTGATGAACGGCCAGAGTGTCGGGCAGGAGGCGCAACTTCTCCTCAAAGAAGCCGGCTCGGCGGTCGGCTTCCAGCGGGGATAGCCCATATCCGTTGCGCTCAAGCGGGCGCGTGCAAGTATTCCAGAATTCTCCTAAATTCTGCGATGTGTAGCAGAGCATGGCACCGCGCTGAAGAGCGAGTTCTATGGCCGAAACCACGAGAGGATAATCGCGATCATCCGGCTTGATCCAACGTAGAAGAACGTTGCTGTCTACCAGGTAAGAGGTGCCCGGCATCTAGGTACGGTCCTCATAAAAGCTTTCGCGAGTAAAGGTCTCAGTCGGAAGATTCGGCAGGTTCTCAGAGCCCGCGCGTAGGGACCGAAGCATGGCATGAAACTCTGCCACGGTCAGAGTCCCAGGCAGGACAGCTCGCGAGGCTAAGGCCTCCTGCAAAAGGCGTTCAGCCACTTTTTCCAGGGACATACCCTGAGCTTGCGCTTCGGCGAGGAGCCGCGCCGCAGCCTCGTCGTCAAGCTCGACGTGAATTGTCATGCGCCATCGCCTCTGCACAATAGCTTACCCACGTTCGTGGTCGAACGCCAGCCTAGAAGCGTCGCGTCGCTCCGCGGACAGCCGCGGCGGCTGTCCCCACATCTTTGGTGGCTCTGCTAGTTCAGAAAATACTGCCGATAGAGCGTATCCCTCTGGGCTGGCCGGAATCCCGCGTCGCGGATGATGCGGCGCAGCTCTTCTTCGGTGGTGCAGTTGGTTACGCCTGCGGCTCGTACTACGTTCTCTTCCAGCATCACCGAGCCTACGTCGTTGCCGCCAAAACGCAAACCCATTTGGCAGACCTTCAGGCCTTGCGTGACCCAACTGGATTGCACATTCAGAAAGTTCGAGAGGTAGAGGCGCGAGATGGCTAGCACTTTCAGGTAATCGACGGCGGTAGCTTCGTCCCAGTGGCGGCCGCCCAGGGCGGTATTTTGCGGCTGAAAGCTCCAGGGGATGAAGGCGGTGAAGCCGCCGGTTTCTTCCTGCAAGTTATAAAGTTCCTGCAGGTGGTTGACGCGGTGTTCGTAATTTTCGCCGACGCCGAACATCATGGTGGCGGTGGTGCGCATGCCGATCTGGTGGGCGGTGCGGTGAACATTAATCCAGTCCCCCGTGAGGCACTTTAAGCGAGCAATTTTGTAGCGGACTTCGTCGTCGAGAATTTCGGCGCCGCCGCCCGGGATGGAATCGAGGCCGGCATCGCGCAGGCGGAGAATTGTGTCGCGAATGCTTAGGTTGCTGTACTCGGCTATCGCGATAATCTCAGAGGCGGAATAGCAATGCAGGTGAACCTGCGGAAAGCGCTCTTTGATTCCGCGCAGCATTTTTTCGTGCCAGTCAATTTTGAGGTCGGGATGCAGGCCGCCCTGCATCAGTACGCCCGTTCCACCAAGTTCAACCGTCTCGCGGATTTTTTCGTAGATCGTGTCGAAATCGAGGATGTATCCCTCTTTTGCCGCAGGGCCTTTCAGCGGGCGATAAAAGGCGCAGAAGGTGCAGTACTCGGTGCAGAAGTTCGTGTAATTAATGTTGCGGTCGATGATGTAAGTGACCACGCCTTCAGGATGCAGCTGGCGGCGGACGGCGTCGGCATCCATGCCGATGCCGATGAGGTCGTCGGAGTGGAACATCTCGAGGGCTTGGGCTTTGGTGAGAGACATAGCGACACCTTAATTCTATCGGAGTTTCGTTCACTCCCTCAAATGCGAATCCTACGCCCACCATGGCGACGTGCCAGCATGCACCTGTAATAACTCCGCTAGCGCCTCGGTGTGGGGCCCCCGAACGAAAACGCGATACCCCGGTGCGATCTCTGGGGGCAATTGAATAACCGAGGCGAACGTGTCCATCAAACTGCCGCATGCATCGATTGTTTGCACGATTGTGCTTGCTACCCACGGCAGCAACGAGGCCAGGTTTTCGCTGTAATAATGGTCGGTACGCCAACCGTCAAAAGAGGAGAACGGCGCAGCTTTCGGGTTGACGCAAAATCCGCGCTCGGTCTCGAAGATTACGCCAACACCGGCCACACCGTGTACCACATTGTCACGGACGTTTCGCAGTTGAAAAAAGAAGGGTGCAATATTGGCATACTCTTCACACAATTTCGTAGGCAGCCCGTACTGCCTTTCGATCTCGTTTGCAGTTTTGGGTTTTCTTTTTTCCCAGGAGGGTAAATTTTGAGAATTTATCGGGCAAAGTCTGCTTGCGTCTTCGAGCGTCAGCAGCACCGTCGTGGAGATGCACCATCTCCTTCCAGACGATTGAGATCATCTCTTGCAACAGGTCGAATACCGTCCGGGTGAGAATTACAATGTACTCGACTTCGGTGCTAGCAAACCGGGTAGCTGCACCACGGGGGAGACCAGCCCTGTGGTTAAAGAAGTGACGCAGCTTGGCCACCGATGTTCCCATGTTGTGAAAGTCGTCGCTAATGGCAAGTATCAGGGGACAAATCTCCGGCCAGCTTGCACGCTGCCACATGAGATGGATAAAGGGAATAGAAAGATCGTACTGCTTGGCTGGCGCTTCAGCCACATAGTCGACCTCAATCGCATCCACTGCGGGAGCTTTCACAAGCCCGACGGGTGTTGGGAACCACATGTGCCAGCTCTTGCCGTCCCAAAGCGGCATCAGGTTAACCGTCCTACCGCCAAGATGCTCCGTCTTGAGATAGGGAACGACCTTCAGATCGTCAGTTGCGATTTTTCCCATGAGATCACCTCAGCTCACTTCTTCTTCATACGGAGGTATTGAATTATCGACATTGCCGTCCCGAACACGGCCAGGCCGATCAGGACGATCAAGGCTGGTTTGTAGTATTGATTGAAAAAGCGCAGGATGTGGCGGCCGTAGTGGAATCCTAAGAATGCGCCGATGGTGTACCGAACTCCGCGACCTACGGTTAACGCTCCCAGGAACTTTTTGGGAGGGTACTGCATCGCGCCGGCCGCAATCAGAAATGGCACAAATGGAAAAGGCGGGGGAAGCAAGGCGGGAACGGCGACAGCGGAAAATCCCCAGCGCTCGAAGATTCTCGCAACCTGGCGGGCACGTTTTTTCGAGAGCTTGCGGTCCATGGTTTCCTGGCCGCCTTTGCGCGCGAGCGCGTAAGTGATATATCCGCCAATCACCGCGCCGAGCGTGGCCATGAACGCGTAATAGGGCCACGGTTCATGATGACGGGCGGAGAGCCAGATATTGAGGACATCCATGCTGCCGGTGAGCGGGATCACGGAATTGTCGGCGATGCCCAACAAGACCAAACCCGGGCCACCCATGCGGCGGAGCCTATGCCAGATGGGAACGGCGAGCAGCGGATCGAGATGAAAGGCCATTCGGATTGGATGGAGTTTACAAGAATCCCGGCGGGACTGCGCCAAAGATTTCGCAAAGAAATATTCCGTTCACAACCTTTGGTGAGAAATTTTCGGTTAAACCATGGCCATACCGGCGGCGGCGGCAACGAAGCGAAGCTCGGGAGCTGGTGGCAGAGCTCCGATCTCAGCGGCATAGCGGTAGAACAATTGCAATCCTTCGAGGCAGGGTTGGTCGAGTTGATAATAAATATTTTCAGTGAGGTAGGAGCGGACGTCTTGTGGAGTGAGCTGCAGACGCGGCGCCCACTCGCGGGCAATTTGGTCGAGGCTGGTTGGTTCGAGGCCGTGATCGCGGGATTGCCGGAAAATCGAGGGCAGGTCCAGCGCAGGACTGGCGTCGCTTTGCGACGCGGACGGGCGAGAGCGCCCCTCTCCACACAACCCCTCCGCACGCCGTGCATCTTCCGGTAGCGCCTCCTGGCGCACCGCCCAGAACGCGAAGACAAAGGGCTTGCCGGTGTAGCGAATCCATTCTTCGGCGAGATCAAGAGTGAAATAGCGCGAGCGGTCGATTTGCAACGCCGGGTCTCCGATAACCAAGGCCGCGTCGTGCGCGGCGAGCATGGGCTCGACATTGGGCGCCATCGGAAAGAATTCCCTTCCCCCTCCCAGCCATTTTTCAAAGAGAATTTTTGCCAGAGCGACCGAGGTCATGGAAGAAGTATCGAGGGCAACGGTGCGCACCTTTTCTATAGGCACGCGGCTAACCAGAAGAATAGATCGCACCGGTTGGCGGGAGGCAATCGCGATCCCGGGCAAAACCATGAGAGCAGGGATTTGGGCGTAAGCGGCTGCTGGAATGATTCCGATATCGGCGGTTCCAGCGAGCAGAGCGCGAGCACAGGCGGAGGGCAAGGTGTAAGAAATATCGAAGCCGCTGCCCGTCTTGCCGTGTTCGAAATCCCACATGAGGGGAGCAGTGTTGAGGTAGGAAATCGCAGAGATGCGCAGAGGTCTCATTCCTGTTTTGATTCTAGCAGACCGCTTTTTGACGAACTTTGTGACGACTTCCCTTGACCTACGGGAGAGGAATGACTAGAGTCCGCGCAGTCACACTGTGTTGGGCCTGCGGAAGTCTTTAACACAGAGGACACATAGGATCACGGGGTACTACTGGAACTCGTCAGATTTTCGCTCCTTCTTCGGCTTAAGATCGGAGTTTGCCTGTGGCTAGCAGCATTGCAGCGTCGTCTTCGGCCACCCACATTCTGGAGTGGCTCGCCATCTCGCTGACGCAGGGCCTGGGGCCGACTAAGGCCCGCAAACTGGTCGAACATTTCGGCGGCACCGAGGCCGTGTTCCGTGCGTCGCTGACTGAGTTGGAAGCCACGGGCATACAGGCAGTGTCGGCCCAATCGATCGCGACGGGGAAATCAGCGGAGCTGGCACGGGAAGAGATGGCGCGAGCTGCTGCGGCGGGAGTAACGGTCATCTCGGGAGAAGACATGTGTTATCCACCGCGGTTGAAAGAAATTTACGACCCGCCGCTGGTGCTTTATGTTCGCGGCAATCCCGAAGTGTTGCAGCAGCCGGGAATCGCGATGGTCGGCACGCGCCATCCGACGCCTTATGGGTCGGGCATGGCCGAGCGGTTGGCCTACGATCTAGCGGCGCAAGGATTGGTGATCATCAGCGGCATGGCGCGGGGCGTTGATACCGCGAGCCATCGCGGGGCTCTCGCGGCGAAAGGCAAGACCATCGCGGTTTTCGGGACGGGCGTGAATGTAATTTATCCGAAGGAAAATTCGCGATTGGCGGAGCAGATTCTCGCTCTCGGCGGAGCGCTGGTTTCGGAGTTCCCTCTCGGCGCTGCTGCCTTTCCGCAGAATTTTCCCATTCGTAATCGCATTTTAAGTGGGATGTCAGTGGGCGTGCTCGTAGTCGAAGCGGCGGAATATTCCGGGACGCGCATCACGGCCCGCTGCGCCCTGGAGCAAAATCGCGACGTTTTCGCGGTGCCCGGCAATGTTACAAATAAAAATTCCTGGGGACCGAACGTGCTGATTAAGCAGGGCGCAAAGCTGGTCGCGACCTGGGAAGATGTGTGGGAGGATCTGCCAGCAGAAGTCAAGCTCGCACTGACGCCAAGGACCTCGAATGAATCCGGCGGCGGGTCTTCGGCATCTCTATTCCCGGACGAAGGGCTTCCTCCGCACGAAAAGAAAATCCTGAGCTTGCTGAAGGCCGACGAAGCCACGCACATCGACGAACTGGTGGAGCGACTGGAAAACGAAATGTCCTCTTCGGAAATTTTCGCCGCGCTATTTGAGCTGGAGTTGGGCGGAAAAGTGAAGCAGATGCCGGGGAAGAATTTCGTGAAGAGCTTCTAAGCTACGAGCTGCGAGCATCGCACGGCTGTGGGCGCCAGGAGAACAAATGAAAGACTTCAAGGAGCTCATCGTCTGGCAAAAAGCGCACGCTGTTACCATCGCGATCTATACGGCCACCAGGGTCTTCCCCAAGGAGGAACTATACGGGCTTACCAGCCAGCTCAGGCGGTCCGCGGCATCGATCGGAGCTAATATTGCTGAGGGCTGCGGTCGCCGATCCGATGGGGAGATGTGTCGCTTCTTGCACATCGCCTACGGTTCAGCAGCTGAGGTGGAATATCACTTATTGCTGGCGCATGACCTTCGCATGCTGGACGGCGAGCTATTTCGCCAGCTTGCGCGCGACATTGAAGAAGTGCAACGCATGTTGACCTCTCTAATACAGCGCGTTCGACCAGCAGTGATCGCGAAGAACACACCTATTCGCAAGGCCGCTGAGAAATCTTGATGTTTGCTCGTAGCTCGAGGCTCGCCGCTCGAAGCTGCGGCTCGTAACTTGTTGCTTTCGTCCCATTCGTGCTAGCTTCAAACGAAATCATTGAATTGAGGAACCATTGGTAAAAAGTTTAGTCATCGTCGAATCGCCGGCTAAGGCGAAGACCATCCAGAAATATCTGGGAAAGGGATTTACCGTCGAGGCTTCCCTCGGCCACGTGAAAGATCTGCCCAAAAGCACGCTGGGGGTGGATGTGAATGACGACTTCTCGACCGATTACGTCGTCATCCCGGGAAAAGAAAAAGTACTGGCCAAGCTGATAAAGCTGGCGGGGCCCATGGATGCGATCTATCTGGCACCTGACCCGGACCGTGAAGGCGAGGCCATCGCGGCACATTTGGCGGGAGAACTTGGTGGCAACGGCCACGGCAAGAAATCAAAGAGGAAAAAGAAAGAAGATGGGGACGCGCCGCCGCGCATTCAGCGCGTCACCTTCAACGAGATTACCAAGCGGGCCGTGCAGGCGGCGTTCGAGCATCCCCGCGCTATTGACCAAAATTTGGTAGACGCCCAACAGGCGCGCCGCGTGCTCGATCGCCTGGTCGGGTACCAGGTTTCACCGCTGCTCTGGGATAAAGTTCGTCGCGGACTTTCTGCCGGACGCGTGCAAACCGTCGCTCTGCGATTGATCGTAGAACGCGAACGCGAAATCAAGGCGTTCGAGAAAAAGGAATACTGGACCATCGATGCCCACCTGGCGGCGAACAAACCGCCTGCCTTCGACGCGCGCTTTCTGGGCAAAGGCGAAGAGAAGATTGAAGTCACAAACGGCGAGGATGCGGAAAAAATCCGGGCCAGCCTCGAGCATGCCGACTGGATGGTACGCTCGGTCGACAAGAAAGAACGCCGCCGCAACGCCGCGCCTCCTTTTACCACCAGCAAGCTGCAACAGGATTCCTCGCGCAAGCTGCGCTTCAGCGTGAAGCGCACCATGATGATCGCGCAGCGCCTCTACGAAGGCGTCGAACTGGGCGAAGAAGGCCTGATCGGTCTGATTACATATATGCGTACCGACTCGACCCGCGTCGCGCCGGAGGCGATCCAGGAAGTTCGCGAGTATGTCGGCAAAGAATACGGCGCGGCCTATTTGCCCGGGACTCCGAATACATATAAGGAGAAGAAGGAAGCGCAGGCGGCGCACGAAGCGATTCGTCCGACCTCGGCGATGCGCCATCCTGACCAGATCAAGCAGTATTTGAAAGAAGATGAGTTCAAGGTCTACAAGCTGATCTGGCAGCGCTTTGTGGCGTCGCAGATCATGCCTGCGGTCTTCGATCAGACAACGGTCGATATCGACGCCAAGGGCAAAACTGAGACCTTCTGGTTCCGCGTCACCGGTTCCGTGCTCAAGTTCGACGGCTTCCTGCGCGTCTACGAAGAATCGAAAGAAGGCAAGGACGAAGAAGACGAAGAACTGAAGCACAAGCTGCCCGCGCTCGAAGCCGGACAGAAGCTCACGCTCAGAGAATTGAAGCCGGAGCAGCACTTCACCGAGCCTCCGCCACGCTATAACGAAGCGTCTCTGGTGAAGGAACTCGAGGAGCGCGGCATCGGCCGCCCCTCTACCTATTCGGCGATTCTGTCGACCATCCAGGAGCGGCAATATGTGCAGAAAGTTGGCGGGAAATTTTCGCCGACCGAAATTGGATTGGTGGTGACCGATCTGCTGGTTGAAAATTTTCGCGACATCTTCGACGTTGCCTACACGGCCGGCCTGGAAGAAAAGCTCGACGAGATTGAAGAGGGCAAGGAGAAGTGGACCGACACGCTGGCCGAGTTCTACAAGAAGTTTACGAAAGATCTCAAATATGCCGAAAAGCATATGGAGAACATCAAGCGGATGGAGAAGCCCACCGACGAGAAGTGCGAGCGCTGTGGCGCGCCGCTGGTGATCAAGTGGGGCAAACACGGTTCGTTCTACGCGTGTAGCACCTACGACAAAGAAGATCCGAACACCTGCACGTTTACCAAAGAAAATCCCATCAACCTGCCCGATCTCGATTCGGCGGACGTGCAGGAAACCGGGGCGCAGGAAGAATATTGCGAGAACTGCGGACGGGTGATGGTGCTGAAGCGCGGGCGCTTTGGCCAGTTTATGGCGTGTACTGGCTATCCCGACTGCAAGACCACGCGGCGGCTGGATCAAGGCAAAAAAGTTCCCGACATTCCGCTCGATGAACCGTGCCCGAAGTGCGGACGCAACATGATGATCCGGCACGGACGCTTTGGCGAGTTCACGGCGTGCAGCGGATATCCCGAATGCAAATACGTGAAGCAAAACTTTATCGGGGTGAAGTGCCCGGAGTGCAAAGATGGCGAACTGGTCGAGAAGCGGGCACGCAAGGGCAACACATTTTACGGGTGCGGAAATTATCCCAAGTGCAAGTTCACTTCGGCGCATAAGCCGATTGCGGAAAAATGTCCGATCTGCGGCAGCGAGTATCTGGTCGAGAAAAATCTGAAGGCCGGACCGGTGATTGCCTGCCCGAACAAAGAGTGCGATTACGAGCGGCCGGCGCCGCCTTCCGAGGCCGCTGCAACCGGCGCTAGTTCCAGCGTTTAAAGTGAAATCAATGAATCGATGGAGGAAGCTATGGCCAAAAAGCCAACCGCGATGGACGCGCAACTGATTCTTCACCTTTACGATTTGCGCCGGGAACCCGAGATGCGCAAAGCTCGTCACTGGTGGGTGGTGGAATTCTGGCCGGAAAATGCGGATGACGTTTTCACAGTCGCCTCGAATCTCGGCTCGCAGGAAAACAACTGGTATCGCCAGGCTAGCAGCTACTGGAGCATGGCTTGCTCGTTTGTCCTGCAGGGGGTTCTCAGCGCCGACCTGTTTCTCCAGCCCTCGAACAGTGGCGAAATGATGTTTATCTTCGCCAAGGTGCATCCTTTTCTCAAAGAGCTTCGGGAGAAGACCGGCGACCCCATGATGTTCGCGAGCATTGAAAAAGTGATTGTAGGATCCAAGTTCGGACGCGAGAGGTTGGCATTTACGTTGAAGCGGGTCGAAACCGTGAAAGCGAAGCTAGCGAAGGCCAGTTAAGACAGCGGAGAATCCCAAGTCCTTTGCAGCATCTCTCCACTTCTCGCCAAAAATGCGAGAAATGGGGCACCCACGTTTTTATCAAGGCAGCAAAACATGCCACCCCGGACGGACTGACGCCCTGCCCATCTGTTATGCTAACCCGTTGTGCGGATGATCTGGTGGTTCCTGATTCTGGGTGTGAGTACGCTGGTTGTAGTGTGCGTAGCAATCGCTTTATACATGCGTTTGCGGCGGCATTTACAGGCGGCTCATGCCGCGCGCGGAGAAGCTGACCCGGAGCGCAAAGCGGACGAAATTAAGCGCTGACCCCGGCATTCGAGGTGGAGAGGATCTTCTATGGCAAAAATCGCGATGCAAAATGTTAGCGCTGTAAGTGGAAGTTTGGGCCGAGAGCGCAGCCTCGCTTCCGAGGCTGCAAAGCAAGCCGGGCTGGTGATTGGCGGCAGTTTGCTGGTGGCGCTATGCGCGCGCATCACGATTCCGTTGCCCTTTACGCCGGTACCGCTGACCGTGCAAAACTTTGGCGTGTTGCTCGTCGGCCTGCTGTTAGGCAGCCAACGCGGGTTGGCGGCCATGGCCTTGTATTTGGCCGAAGGCGCGATGGGCTTCGGGGTGTTCAGTCCAGTGGGTCCGGGTGGTATTGCACAATTGATGGGTCCGACAGGCGGCTTCCTGCTGGCTTATCCGCTGGTAGCGTGGCTCACGGGTTTCGTGATGGAACGTGGGCGCAAGAGTTTTGCGCGGGCGGTGGTCGGCGGATTTCTGGGCGAGGTTTTGCTTTTTGCCGGAGGTCTGACCTGGCTGGCGGTTCTGACCCATTCGATCACGCAGGCCTTCCGCTGGGGCCTTTACTGGTTCTGGTTTGCGGAAGTGATCAAGATCGCCATGGCGGCCGGAATCGCAGTGCGCTGGCATAACCGCTCGTCCGCGCAAAATTAGACCGGAAGTTGAGATTTGGAGTTCAAGATGACGGTAACCTCGGCAGAAGAAACCAAGCAACCGGCGGGAAATCTTTCCTCGCAGGTGCGCGAGATCAGCATCGCTCACAGCCCGGATTCCGACGATGCGTTCATGTTTTACGGCCTGGCCACGAACAAGGTTCGCGTTCCCGGACTGCGCTTCACGCATACCCTGTGCGACATTGAAACCCTGAACCAGAAGGCGCGCGAGGGCATTTACGATGTGACCGCGATTTCGTTTCATGCCTATCCTTATATTCAGGATCGGTACGCGCTCATGTCCTGCGGCGGCAGTGTGGGCGAAGGTTATGGACCGATGGTGGTTTCTCCGCGCCCCTTCACGCAGGCTGAAATTAAGGAGAAGCGAAT
The DNA here is from genome assembly GCA_963710965.1 of uncultured Acidobacteriaceae bacterium. Lineage (GTDB taxonomy): Bacteria > Acidobacteriota > Terriglobia > Terriglobales > Acidobacteriaceae > Sulfotelmatobacter. The sequence continues at coordinate 47,987 of CAVQCP010000017.1, forward strand.
CGCGGTGCCGGGCACGCTGACGACGGCGTATCTTGCGCTCCGGCTCTTCGCTCCCGGAGTGCAGACCGACGTTGTGCCCTTTGATCAGATTATTCCGCAGGTGTTAGAAGGCAAGTACGAGGCCGGGCTGATAATTCACGAAGGCCAGTTGACTTATGACAAAGCCGGATTGCACCGCGTGATTGATCTCGGCAAATGGTGGCAGAAGATGACCGGCCTGCCACTGCCGCTGGGAGGCAATGCCATCCGGCGCGCGCTGGGGCCGCAATTGACTTCGACCGTGAACGGCGCCTTGCGCGACAGCATTCAGTACGCCCTCGATCATCGCGAAGAAGCTTTATCGTATGCCATGCAGTTTGCCCGCGATCTCGATTCGCAAACCGCCGACCGTTTCGTGGGAATGTACGTGAACGAGCGCACGCTCGATTACGGCCCAGAAGGGCGAGAAGCTGTGTCGCGGCTGCTCGATATGGGCCACAAGGCTGGGATCATTGGGCCCGAGGCGAGGGTGGATTGGGTGTAACGGCCTTAGGCCGTTGGCTCTTAGCCTGCTTAGCCCTAAAGTATTGTCCTCAATTCTTTTGCCTGATGGAAAATCCCCAGGCACCGTGATTGAGCGAAGAGCAAAAGCTTGATCCGCCAGACCCTCCTCATCGACGCTGACGACACGCTCTGGGAGAATAACGTCTATTTCGAACGGGCGATCGTCCGCTTTATTTCGTTTCTAAATCATCACCAGTTTTCTCCCGAGCAAGTTCGCGCAGTCCTCAACGACGTGGAGCGCGAATGCATTGCGACGCACGGGTATGGGCTGCACAGCTTTGCCCATGCCTTGGTGAAAACCTTTGAGCGGCTCAGCGTGAATCCCGTAACACCGGAGTCGCACGCGCAGATCGTTACCTTTGCGCAGTCGATTGAAAACCATCCCATCGAATTTTTGCCCGAGGTTCCTGAGACCCTGCAGTATCTTTCGACAAGGCACCGGTTGATCCTGGTTACGAAGGGTGCGCTTGCCGAGCAGAGTGGAAAGATTGAGCGGTCCGGTCTGAAGCAATATTTCGAGGCGGCCGAAATCGTAGCGGAAAAAAATGCGGCGATCTATCACAGTCTGCTTGAGAAACATTCGCTTTCGCCGGCTTCCACATGGATGGTCGGTAACAGCCCCAAGTCTGACATAAATCCGGCCCTCGCCGCGGGATTGAACGCGATTTTCGTGCCGCACGGGGACACCTGGATTCTGGAACACGAAGAAGTGAATGCCGCGCCACCGTCGCAGCAGCTGTTGATTGTTGGACGCTTTGCCGAATTGCGCGAACACTTCTAGGACGCCCGCGAGGCTAACGTCGATGCTGAAGGAGCGAGGGTCTTCAATGCGGCGCTGAAGCGCTGCTCCCCTAGAACCAGAGCCTCGGCACAACTGAAGCCCTGCGGTCCAAGACCATTCTGGCAGCACCAAACTAACCAACAATGTGATCTCGCGTGGGCTGTTCCCGCGTGCTACGCTCAATTTGCTCAGTGGTTCTCGTTGTCCGCTCAATCGTGGCCGTTGAGACTAATCACTTCCGCAGGCTGTTGCGTACCGTAGAAGCTCTCTCCGAGTTGGGACCGGAGCTGACGGCGGAGCGCGACTTCAGTGCGACCTCGCGCCGCATGCTCTCCGCGGTGATGGAGGCGGCGGGCGCGCGCGAAGGCGCGCTTTTCGTCTTCCACGAAAAGCCGACCATGTTGACCTCCGTCGCGGCCAGCGGCTTCGAGATGCTGCCCGAACCCGCGTTCATTCCTCTTCTGCCCAAGCACGCGCACGCTCTGGCGGCAGCCCGCGCGCCCATCGTGCTGAACGCGTCGACGTATTCGGTTTTCCTCAGTTCCAACGGGAACGTGGCGCCGGAGCTGTTTAAGTGTGTGGCTCCGCTGAGGGCCGCCGGAAAGCTCGCCGGAGTGGTGGCCCTGGGACGGCGTCCGGGGGACGCGCCCTACGAAGACGCAGAACTCGACGCGATGGAATTGCTGTGCAGCTACATCGGGTTGGCGGTTCAGAATCATGCCCTCACCCAGACGCTGGCGCAGCGCGTGACGGAAAATCTTCGGCTCATGGCTTCGCTGCACGGATTTTACGATACGGCGCTGGAAGCGTTCGCCACGGCCATCGATGTAAAGCACGTCAACATTCATGGACACTCGCTGCGCGTGGGCCGCTATGCCGCCGCGATCGGTGAAGCCATGAACCTGGATGGCAGCGAAGTAGCCGCCCTACGCAGCGCCGGATATTTGCACGACATTGGCAAGGTTGCGGTCGATCGCCGCCTGTTCAGCAAGCCAGCGGCGTTGAATCCCGAGGAATTTCGCGAAATGGCGGACCACACTGTGGTCGGCCATCAGATTGTGAGCGGCGTCGAATTCCCGTGGCCGAAGATTCACGAAGTGGTGCGCTGGCACCACGAGCGCTGCGACGGTTCCGGATATCCTGACGCTCTCGCCGGCGAAGAATTGCCCATTCCCGTGCGTATTATGGCGCTGGCCGATACATTCGACGCCATGACCAGCGCGCGTCCTTATCGCGAATCGCTTTCGCTGGGCAGCGCGTTGAGCGATCTGGTACGCATGAGCCCGGAGAAATACGATCCCAACGTGGTGCAGGCACTGCTGATCGGGGTGCGGCGCGACGCGGTGGGCAGCAATCGAAGCCCGGTGGTAGGCGATCATATAGCGATAAACATTGCGCCCGCCGACATCGACCAATTGGCCGCCACGCTCCAGCACAAGGTCTCGCGCGGCAGGATTTATCTGACCTAGCGATCTGTGAGTAACGAGCTTTGGGCCACCAGCTCTCGGCTTCGGCCCCTCTTAGCTTCGGCCCCTCTTCTTTGGTAACAACTGTTTGGTAACGACTGGCAGCAACCTTTTCGCTCCCTCCGGGTTGATAATAAGAAGACTTTGCCTGTCTGGCCTCTGGGAGTCCTATGCGTTTGGGCCGCACTAAACTTGTTCTTTCCCTTCTCAGTTTCAGCCTGGCGTGCGGCGTCCCGCAGATGCTGGCGAAGAAGGACATGACGTTTGCGCCCAACGATCCGAGCCACGCCCTGCATGCGCTGAATCGGCTCACCTTTGGGCCGCGTCCCGGCGACCTCGAGCAGGTTATGGCGATGGGTGTCGACCGCTGGATCGAACTGCAACTGAATCCTGAAAAGATTGACGACAGCGCGCTCAACGCCCGGCTGGACGCGCTGCGCACGCTCCGCATGAGTCCGAAGGAAATTGCCGAAAACTTTCCCGACCCGCAAGAGATCAATCAGGTAAAGAACGGCAAGCAGGCCATGCCATCCGATCCCGCACGGCGCGCGGTGTACCAGGTGCAACTGGCGCGCCAGGAAGAAAAGAAGGAACGAAGAGAAGAAGAGGCGAAAAGCACCTTAGCCGCAGCTACGCCAACAAAAATGAACAGAACGGCGGACGGATCCGCTATGTCCGGAAATGCACCCGCAGACGCGGGAGTCGCCGACACGGCCGCAGGCGGGGTTCGCGGAAATGAGAATTCGATGGCATCCGCCGCGCCCCCGGCGAGGCTGAGCCCGGAAGAAGAAAAACAGGCGCGCCTGCGCGAGGAGCGACTCTACGCCGATCTGGAAATACAGCAGGAAATCGGACAACTGCCCAGTCTTCCGCCAGACCAGCGCTTCAAGAAGGTTCTCAGTATGTCGCCGGAAGGGCAAGTTGCCTTTGCCGACACGCTAAAGGGGGGCAAAGGGCAGGAGTATCTTGCGGGTCTGAATCCCAGGCAAAAAGAAATTCTGATGGCGATGAATAATCCGGGAAGCGTGGTTACCGGAGAACTCACGCAAGCCAAGCTTCTGCGAGCGATCTATAGTCAGCGCCAGCTCGAGGAGGTGATGACCGACTTCTGGTTCAATCACTTCAATGTCTTCGTCGATAAGGGACTCGATCGCATGCTGCTGACCAGCTACGAACGGGACGTAATCCGTCCGCATGCCCTGGGCAAATTCGAGGACCTGCTGGTGGCCACGGCGAAGAGCCCCGCCATGCTGTATTACCTGGACAATTATTTGAGCGTGGGCCCGGATTCGGCGCAGGCTTTGGGTCTTCCGCCGCACGCTGGAGCGTACACCGGCCGCTATCCGGCGCGGCCCCATGCGAACAAGCGCAAGAGCGGGCTGAATGAAAATTACGGGCGCGAACTGCTGGAGCTGCACACGCTTAGCGTGAACGGTGGGTACACGCAACGTGACGTAACTGAGGTCTCCAAAGTTTTTACCGGATGGACGATCGACAAACCCGCGCAAGGCGCCAGCTTTAAGTTCGATCCGCGCATGCACGAGCCCGGCCCCAAATTTGTGCTCGGCCACAAGATCAAACCCAAAGGCGAAGGCGAGGGCTTGGAGTTGCTGCACCGCCTGGCCACCAGTCCGCAGACCGCGCATTTTATTTCGCTAAAGCTGGCAGAGCGCTTTGTTTCGGATGATCCGCCGCCAGCTTTGGTAGATCGGATGTCAAAAACCTTCTTAAAGAAAAAGGGCGACATTCGCCAGGTGCTCGAAACCTTGTTCCATTCCCCCGAGTTTTGGAACGATTCGAGCTATCGCGCCAAGGTGAAGACGCCGCTGGAATTTGTCGCCTCGGCGATACGCGCCACCGGTGCCGACGTGGAGGACGCTGCGCCTTTGGCCAACCAGCTTCGCAATATGGGCATGCCGCTGTATGGCGCGCAGCCTCCCACAGGCTACTCCATGAAAGCGGAGACCTGGGTGAGCTCTTCGTCACTGCTCAACCGCATGAATTTTGCATTGGCCCTGACTGCCGGCAAGATCAAAGGCGTGAAGGTGGATACGGCGCGCTTGGCGGCAACCAATTCTACCCCGCCGGATGCGGCGATTACTCTTTCCACTTTGGAAGCATGCTTGGTCGCAGGGGGCGTATCGAAACAGACGCATGATTCCATAACCGCGCAAATGGAAGCAAAGAACAACACGCCGCAGAAAGCGGACAACAAGGCCGCAGCGCACAAGCCCGACGCTTCCGCGCGTCCGCCCGACGTGAACACGATCGCCGGCTTGCTATTGGGTTCGCCAGAGTTTCAAAGAAGATAGCTGTTAGCTTCTAGCTGCTCGCCAGAGCCTCTCGTCTGGGGGGCTCCGAGCTAAGAGCTAGGAGCGAGAAGTCAGGAACTGTTTTTATGTCCATCACTCGTCGCGTTTTTCTTCGTAATGGCGCCTTAAGCGCAATCGGCGCGGCCGCCCTGCCCAGCTTTCTCGCTCGCGCCGCGATGGGCGCGGTTTCTCCAGGGACGCGCACCAAGCGGCTGGTCGTCATCTTTCAGCGCGGCGCTGCCGATGGTTTGAATATCGTCGTCCCGCACGCGGAGTCGCAGTATTACGCGATGCGGCCGAGCATCAATATTCCGCGCAAATCCGTCCTTGATCTGGATGGATTCTTCGGCCTGCATCCTTCGCTCGCGACCTTCCAGCCGCTCTGGCAGCAGCGCCACCTCGCGATTGTGCACGCGGCGGGATCGCCCGATCCCAACCGTTCTCACTTCGATGCGCAGGATTTCATGGAGTCCGGGACGCCGGGCATGAAATCGACGGAAGATGGGTGGCTCAACCGCTCGCTGGTGCATCTGCCGCAATCCGCGCCAAAAACGCCATTTCAGGCAATCGCGATGGGACCATCGATTCCGCGCATCCTGAGCGGACGTGAACCGGCGATCGCCATGAACAATATCAACGACTTTTCGGTCGGCGGACGCAGCGCGAAACCTTCGGCGGCCGCAAGTGCATTCGAGTCCATGTATGACCACTCCTCTGACACTGTGCTGCATGGTACGGGCGAAGAGACTTTTGATGCGGTCAAAATGCTGAAGGCCGCCGATCCGTTGAAGTACAAATCCGCCGCCGGCGTCGATTACCCCAAGGGACGCTTCGGCGATAGCCTGCGCCAACTGGCGCAACTCATTAAGGCGAATCTGGGCGTGCAGGTCGCATTCGCCGACATCGGCGGCTGGGACCATCACGTCAACGAAGGCGCAACCGAAGGCCAGATTGCCAACGTGCTGCGCGAGTTCTCGCAATCGATCACCGCGTTCTGGAGCGATCTCGGCGATCTCGGCGAGGATACGGTTGTGGTCACGATGTCGGAGTTCGGTCGCACCGCACGCGAGAATGGCAATCGCGGCACTGACCACGGACACGCCAATGTCATGTTCGTTCTCGGCGGTCCGGTCAAAGGCGGCAGAGTTTATGGCCGCTGGCCGGGACTCGATCAGTCGCAACTTTACGAAGGCCGCGATCTGGCCTTGATCACAGATTTCCGTCAGGTGCTAGGCGAAGCCGTGGCTCGGCACATGGGGAACAAAACTTTGAATGAAGTGTTTCCCGGATACGAGAATCAGCCAGGAAAGTTTCTGAGATATCTTGGGTAGCCACGCAGGCTAGCTCGATTAGATCTCAACCAGCACATCCCCGTCCTCAATCTTCAGCGGGTACACCGCAACCTTCATGCTCGAGCTCTGGGAAGCTTGCCCAGTCTTCGTGTCCCAGGCCCATCCGTGCCAGGGACAAATGACTTTGCCGCCATCGACCATCCCTTGCCCTAGCGGGCCGCCGCGATGCAGGCAGACGTTTTCCATAGCGGTATACATCCCATTCACATTCGCGACGCAAATCATTTTTCCGCTGCAGGAAAATTCTTTGGCTTCGTTGGTGAGCGGGAGTTCGGACTCGGTGGTGAGCTTAGTAAATGTCGGCATGAAGTTTTGAGCTTCCAAAGAAAAACCAACCGAGCTGCGCTCGGCGGACAGCCGAGGGCGGCTGTCCCTACATGGATATTGCTGACGGCTGATAGCTGACAGCTATTTCGGCTGCAAGGTCTGGGCGATCATCACCTGGCGCTTGAAGTTCTCCAGCATATTGGCATCGAGGCGAACTTCGGTCGGCCGCTTGGCCACCGTCATGGTATCGATCTTGTCTTGCAACTTGAGCAGCGCGTAGAAAAGATTTTCCGGACGCGGCGGACAGCCGGTAACATAAACATCCGTGGGCACGATTCTGTCGACGCCCTGCAGCACCGCATAAGTATTGAAGGGCCCGCCTACCGAGGAGCACGCGCCCATCGAGATCACCCACTTGGGGTCGGGCATCTGCTCGTAGATGCGCTTTACCACGGGCGCCATTTTCAGCGTTACCGTGCCGGAGACGATCATCAAATCCGCCTGCCGCGGGCTGGGCCGGAATACCTCGGCACCGAAGCGCGCGATATCAAAGCGTGAAGTCGAGGCAGCGATCATCTCAATGGCGCAACAGGCGAGGCCGAACGTCATCGGCCACACAGCGGACTTGCGCGCCCAGTTAAAAACGTAGTCGACCGTACTAATCACGAAATTCTTTTCGAATTTGTTCTGCAGCCAACTCATGAGCGACCCTCGATAAAGAACGATTATACAGTTCAAGCGACCGGCAAATGGCGCAAAGCAACTCAGTCTAGGCGAGGGTGCGTGGTGTGTCAATTTCGGCTGACACGGATCCAGAAGCTTGGAGACCAAGGCACCTCCCAGGTTTGTGCTTTACTATGAGGACTCTGGAGGAGGCGTGATGATTCTTGATCCTATGGTTTCCGGCCGTACATTCATTCCGCATGACTTCCTCGACAACGACGAAGACCTGGAGTTCGTCGCACGTGGCTGATCCCCTGCTCTCCGAGAATACAAATAGCGGGAGACGGGCTCCGAACCTGCTTCCTCGAATTTGGTCACACCTACGAACGTCGCAGTTCTGGATCGTCTTGGTCGCCGCATTCCTGCGTATCGGCTGGATCATTGTGGGTCACACTTACCGGTTCAAGCCCACCGACCACAACTTTGGCTTTGGCTGGGAAATGGGACGGATTGGCGCGGCGATTGCGTCCGGGCACGGTTTCAGTAATCCCTTCGACGCGATCACCGGGCCGACTGCGTGGGAGCCTCCGCTTTATCCCTATCTGATCGCCGGCGTGTTTCGCGTCTTCGGAACTTATTCGAGAATGTCAGCGTTCGTTTTGCTTTCGATGAATAGCCTATTTTCTGCGCTTACGTGCATTCCGATTTTTTTGATTGCGCGTCGAATTTTTTCCGAGAAAGTTGCGGTGGGCTCGGCCTGGACGTGGGCGCTGCTTCCCTATGCCATGACCTGGTGTACGCGCTGGGTGTGGGAGACCAGTCTCTCGGCGCTCTTGCTGGCGGTAATTTTGTGGCTGGCGCTCAGCATGGAGGATCGCGAAGATGTGCGACCCTGGCTGTGGTTCGGCTTGCTGTGGGGAATCGCTGCCCTGAACAGCACCGTGCTTTTATCGTTCCTCCCAGCCTCAGGATTATGGGCCTGGTATCGGCGCGCAAAACGCCGCAAGGCTTCGCTGACAGGAGTCGTGCTCGCGTCAGTGATTTTCATCGCGTGCATCGCGCCGTGGTTGGTTCGCAACTATCGGACCTTCGGCAAGTTCATTTTTATTCGCGACAACTTCGGGGCTGAGTTGCGACTCGGCAACGGTCCCGGCGCCAACGGCACTTGGATGGAGTACCTGCACCCCGCGCAAGATCTTTATGCCCTGCGCCAATACTCCTCGATGGACGAACTGGCCTATATTGCCCAGCGACGCCAGCAGGCTGTCGATTACATTGAGGCCGACTACGGCCGCTTCGCCATTCTCTGCCTCAAGAAGTTCGTATATTTCTGGGCCGGATCACCGCGTCCCACGCAAGTGTGGTGGCTCTCGCAGGTAAAGAACTCGCTTTTTCTGGCCTCGTCCGTACTGATGATGTGGGGACTCGGGCGAGCCCTACGCCGCCGCAAACCCGGCGCCTGGCTGCTGTTCTGGCTCGTCCTGTGTTATCCCGCAATTTATTACGTCGTCTATCCCAGCCAACGGTACCGCCATCCGATTGAGCCTGAGATGGCAATCCTGGCGGTCTATTTACTGACAGAGGCTAGGAGCAAGGAAGAACATCCATCGAAGTCGTAAAATCGCGTTCGCCAGAGACTCTCCGGCTTGCCGTCGTGCTTTTGTGCGTTTCTGGATTTTGAGTGCTACCCCCTACCCCCCCTGTCTGCCAAATCTTTAAAATCAACAACTTACAGGTAAAATCCGTGATTTAAAGGACTTAGGTGTTGAGTTGCCAAGTTATTCTAGCTCAATGACTTAGCGGTATTTTGCCGGGAATCGGCGCTAAAATCCGTGAAACAAAGGACTTCGGAGCTTTGCCAGCGCTTCGTCGGCAAGACCGGCAACATTCCCAGTTCATGATTGCTGAGGTCGTGGGCTGAGCGCAAGGGCGGATGTCACAGGGTGGGTGTGGAAAAGCTAGTTTTGGTTTTGCTGCCCGGGGGAATGAGGCTGGTCGGAATGGCCGGAGTTACGCGGGAGACGCGTAGGGAGATGGAAAGGTCAAAAGCGAAATCCGGTGATGCGCGCATTCGGGAATCCCGCCCTTGCACAAAACGCAAGGACGGGCCACCCACGATTGTGGTAGCTTCGGGAATTCAAAGGCTGGGCCACCCGCCGAATGGACTATTCACTTTGTCGGAACAACGTGTTGAAAGATCACAGGTGCCCTCAAGTTTATCTTGCATGGACAGCCGGGGAACCTCACCGAGCTAACCTACGTATCCTCAAAATGTAGGATTGTTCTTTTTCAGCTCCAGCCTCACCAATTCCACATCGTCACGTCTAACTCCGTGAAATGGAGGGAATCATGAAGCGCCAACGCCGATTCTCCGCTGTATCTGGAGCCATTGCAGGAACCGCCTGTGCCCTGCTTGTTCTCGCGCTCGCCGCGCACGCTTCCGATCGCCGCGATTTTACCGAAGAATTTCATCAGACCTACGCCCTCACTTCCGACGGCAGCGTGGAACTCGACAACATCAGCGGCGACGTTCACATTACTGCCTGGGACCGCAATGAGGTCAAAGTGGATGCCGTGAAGTATGCCGGCACCAAAGAGCGACTCGATGAGGCGCGCATCGATGTTGAAGCCAGCCCCACTCACATCACGATTCAAACCAAGTATCCCGATCACGACCATACTTTCAATTGGGGATCGCGCAACAACCCCGCCGGAGTTGAATACACGTTGACGGTGCCACGCAATGCCCGGCTGGATGAAATCAAGCTGGTGAATGGGGCGCTTGACATTACAGGCGTAAAGGGCGAAGTGCGCGCCTCTTGTGTCAATGGGCGGCTCGAGGCGCGCAATCTCGCGGGACGCGCCGAACTTTCCACCGTCAATGGCCACATGGAAGCCACCTTTGACAAGCTCCCCGGCTCATCCGTGAAGCTGAGTTCGGTGAATGGCTCGATCGACCTGACCATCCCGTCGGACTCCAATGCGCAAATTGAAGCGAGCACAGTCAATGGAGGAATCGAAAACGATTTCGGCCTGCATGTCAGCCATCACCACTACGGTCCCGGACACAACATGCGTGGAGAGTTGGGCAGCGGCGGCGGGCACATCAGGCTGGAGAATGTGAACGGGCACGTCGATATTCGCCATGCCTCCGATGGCCGAGCCTTGAGCCCAGCCAAGGATTTGAGTAAGCGCGACAAGGATGATGACGACGATAGCGAGATCTAAGGCTCATATGTTGGAGGGGACGCATGTTGCGCTGAGACATCGGGATCACAGTAACAGGTAGTTTCTATCGCGTCCGGCAGTAGGTGCCGAAAGATTTTGGGACCAGAGATATCAAAGCATCAGGTCCTGACGCTGCGGAGCCGGAAAACCGGCAAGGCGGTAGATCCCGAGGTGCTCACGAATCCAGTCGGCGACGATGTAGTCACTGGAGGCATAAATGTGGCGCTTGCATCCGTCAACGGAGGTCGACCAGCGGCTGGGTCAGCGGCTGGGTAAAGTGCAATCCGCATTCAGTCTTTGAGGTTCCCGACCATCGTCCGGCTCTGGGATCCTCTTCTGGGGATATTGCTCGCGTGCAATGGGTGCACCCGATGCTGGGATAATTGCGATCATGCAGGACGTTGTAGGGCACGCTGTGCTGGCGGATGTATTGCCAGACCTGCTTTGACGTCCAGTCGGCCAGCGGATTGATTTTAACCAGCCCGAACTTTTCGTCCCATTCGATTTTGCCGGCGCCGGCTCGATGCGGTGTCTGATCGCGGCGGATGCTTGTAATCCATGCCCGCAGTTTGCTTAGCTGGCGACGAAGAGGTTCCACTTTCCTGATCTGGCAGCATTGGTCGGGATTTCTTTCCCAGAGGCGCGACCCATGCGCGTGTTCTTGTTTCTCTGGGGAGATTAAGGGATAGACCTTTTCAATGACTACGCCGTATCTCTGCTCCACCTGATCCATCAGGTTGTAGGTTTCAGGAAACAGGAATTGGGTATCCAGGGTGAAGACGCGAAAATTGGAGCGCACCCGGGAGGCGATATCGATCAACACCATGCCTTCGGCCCCAAAAGCAGAGGCGATCGATACCGATTCCCCGAAAGTTTCAAACGCCCACTCGAGTATCTGTTCCGGTGGCCAGGATTCCGCAGCGACCTGGAATTTTGCAATTTCTTCGTTCATGACAAGGTCTCCTCTGGCCGCAAATTCACCGGGGACGCAACCATTCTCGGAAGCGTTACTGGCAAATTGGATTCGAGCGCAAGCAGGCTAGTCCTTTCCTCTGCGAAATTCCGTTGGGCGAATCTGACCACCTCTCCGACTACCAGCAGCGTTGGAGGCACAAGCGCAGGGGTTCGAATGAGAGACGAAATGGTTGTGCGATATATCTGTTGGTCCGGCGATGTAGCCCGAGAAATGATGGCGCAGGGTGTTTCTGGGGCGAACCCGGCAGCCGCGAGCCGCCTCGAAACTTCGCGATAGTCGGCGCCGGGCATGTAGACAACGAGCGTCGACTCTGCCGCCGCGAACTTCCCCCAACCATCCTCAGAATTCTCCAAAGCACGATGACCTACCGTCAGCACGAGCGTCGAGGATACTTGCCGATGGGTCAGTGGAATTCCGGCTGCGGCCGCGGCTCCCAGCGCCGCCGTTACGCCGGGAACAATTTCATATTCAATGTTGGCTAGCCGTAGCGCTTCGATCTCTTCCCCGGCTCGGCCGAAGATAAGAGGGTCGCCGCTTTTCAAGCGAACCACTTGCAGTCCCGAGGCCGCGCGCGCCACCATCAGAAAATTGATTTCTTCCTGGCGAATCGTTTTACGTCCGCACCGCTTGCCAACGTTTTGAACTTCAGCCGAAGGGTTGATGAGGTTCAGGACGCCAGGCGAGACAAGGTCGTCATGCAGGACCACCTGGGCCGCATGCAGGAGCCGGATTGCTTTTACCGTGAGCAAATCGGGATCACCTGGGCCCGCGCCTACCAGATACACTTTTCCGTTCATGCCGTTACCCTCCTGTCGCTCGCGTTGTGGTTGTCGTTTCGTGCCGGCCGATTCCCGGTTGATCGCTTTCCTGTTGATCGTGTTCCCGTTGATCGTGTTCCTGTGACCGTTCCGCTAATGCCGCTTGCAATGCCTCTGGACTGGCTAATGAGTGCAAGAGATCGCTTTTCTTTTGCGAATCAAGATCGCTGGCTAGCACACGCTTTCGTGTCTCACCCAGTTCTGCAACCCATTGCGCATATCCCGGACCAAACTGCCGCTCGAGTTGTTGCCGGAGCTTTTGCGCCAGCGATGGACTCTTTCCATTCGTCGAGACTGCAATTTGGAGATCGCCGCGGCGCACCACCGCGGGGTAGTAGAAGTCGCAGTACTCGGGAACGTCGACCACGTTGCAAAGAATTTCCCGCCGTTGCGCTTCGCGATAAATCGATTGGTTCAGCGAGCGAGATGCAGTCGCCACCACAATCAGAAACGCTCCATCGAGATCATCCACAGTGAAACTGCGAAGTGTCAGCGTGATCTTCGCGTCCCTCGCCCACTCATGCACGGTTGGCGAAGCCTCACGAGCAATCACGTGCACCCGCGCGCCAGTATCGATAAGCCCCGCGATCTTGGGTTTGCCGACGCTGCCCGCCCCGACGACAAGGCAGCGCTTACTTTCAAGCTTCAGAAATATTGGAAACAGGCTGCTCATCGCCGGTCTATCCCTCCACTCCACTGGGCACGCGTCCTTCCGGCAGGTCCCGAGGTACCGCTTCGACGAAGTCTCCGGCGAGAAAATTTCGCAGGTCCGCATCGCTATGGCGGGCAAAAAACTGCCGCAGATTTTCACCGGATTGGCCATCGGCAAGATACCGGCGCAGCAGCCGTGCGATCGATTCAGGAACTTCCGTCGCCGGACAGCGATAACCGATTGTCCTGGCGATAGACTGATTCAGTCCGAGTGCCCCGCCCAGGCAGAAGTAGTAGGCATCTTCCATTTGTCCGTTGACCTTGATTTTCTTGCCCTCGATTCCAATGTCGGCAATCCAGTGCTGTCCGCAACTGTTGGGGCAACCGGTAACGTGAAGCTTCAGGTGCTGATCGAAGCCGGGCAGACGCTCATCGAGCTCCTCGACTAGCCAGCGCGAGAAACTTTTCGTTTCGGTAATCGCCAGCTTGCAGAACTCCGTACCGCTGCAAGCCACCACCCCGCGGAAAAACGGCGAGGCATTTACCGGCAGTTTGATCGCGCTCAATTCTTTCGCCAATTCATCCGCTTGCAATTGAGGCACGTTGACGATGAGCAGGTTCTGCATGTTGGTGGTGCGCAGTTCGCCGCTGGCAAAGCGCTCGGCCAGATCGGCCGCAGCGTCCATTTGCTCGGGCGTGATCCGGCCGCGGAGCACGGTGGCTCCGACGTAGCGGAGGCCGGGCTGCTTTTGCGGATGAATGCCAATGTGATCGCGGTAGACATCCGCCGGTGGATGCTCCGGCTCGGCCGGATCGAGTTGAAATCCGATGCGGCGCTCCAGCTCTTTTTGAAAGTCTTCGGCGCTCCAGCCATGCCGCAGGAAGAGAAACTTCAGGCGGGCGCGCTCGCGGTGTTCGCGCAATGCATCGGAGTCTCGAAACAACTCGGCGACTCCGCGGATCACGGGAAGTACCTGATTCCAGCGTACGAAGGCGTTCAGCGGCAAGGCCAGATACGGATCGGTGGAAAGGCCGCCGCCAACGCGCAGAGCGAAACCGACTTCGCGCTCGCTCTCAACCATGCGCTCGGTTGCGGTCAGGCCGACGTCGTTGATCTCCGGATACGGACACCAGACGCGGCATCCAGTGATCGAAATCTTGAACTTACGCGGCAGGTTGTAGAAGTCAGGATTGCCCGCCAGCATGCGATCCACTTCGAGGGCCAGGGACGAAGCATCGCAGATCTCGTCCGCATCTACGCCTGCTACGGGGCAGCCGGTAATATTCCGCGTCACGTCGCCACAAGAACCGGTTGTGTTCAAACCCACGCGCCACAACTCCTCGAGCACTTCGGGCAGCGCCTCGATCGTGACCCAGTGCAACTGAATGTTCTGCCGCACCGTTAGATCGGCAGTGCCGCGGGCATAGCGACGTGTGATCCCGGCAATCGCCCGCAGTTGGTCCGATCGCAACAGGCCGTTGGGGATGCGAATTCGCAACATAAAGAAGGGCAATGCTTTTCCCTGTCCGTCTTTTCCGCCGATCACTCCGGCGCCGTCACCCTGCGTGTAAACTCCCCACCATCGGAAGTAAGTGCCGATCCACTCCGGCGGAATAGAGTCGAAGCCTGCGCGCGCAAATCGTCGAATCTCGGCGAGCCCTTCCCACGGATTCATTGCCCGCTTCAACCGTTCCGACTTCTGCGCCTTGGTTTCTTTCGATGGAACTGCCGTCGCCCGACTTGCCATGACTGTCTCCTGACTTTCTTGCCGATTGTTGTTTTGGGCCAATTCTTCTGCTCCGGCCGATTTGGCCGTAAAAAGAAAAACCCACCGCCAGATGCTCTCTGGCGGTGGGCGATAAGTGCTGATATTGCTAGGAACCCTCTAAATCAGCAACCTCCCGGCGCCAGAACACACGCATGCACAACAACAACAACAGGCGCACATGCCAGCTTGGCGGAGATTGCTTAAATCAGTCATGCTTGTCCCGTTAGAGTAGTCTGAACCCGAAAACGCGTCAAGTTACGCTCCGTTTTTTTCGATACATATTTTTGCTAGTGCCCATCAGATTTTCCGATACACAAAGGCGGATGCTTTGGCGCTAAAGCCGCACCTCCTATTCTCGGTGCGATTCGCAGCCTCTCGAGCATCGTGGCTGACGGGCTAACTGGAAATATTTCGGGCTATCTCATCGCATTTCGCGGATACGGCACATGGTGCGGAATTTCCTGATAAACAACTGCTAAGGCAGAGGCGGGCAGTTCGATTTTTATCGCTTGTCGCAGAACTAGCGTCCAATCAAAATCGCTAGTGTAGTGCGTCGGAAATCATGATCGTTATATTTGAGCCTCGATCCGGTTTTGAATTCTTGGGATTGAACGAGGAAGTCAAAGGCTTAAACACGGGGGACACAGAGGATCACAGCGCAAATCGTCGCCTTATAAACGTCGATCTGTTTGACGCACTACACTAGCGACAAAGTTCCAGTTCTTCTCGTGGCGCAGCAGCGTTCGGGACAAGTTTCCCACTGAAGAAGATTCCCGGCGTGACGCGCGTCACCACATGGCAGGTTGCAGGTCACGGACAGGGCCCATGCAGGGTGGCATGCTTTTTGGCCAAGTGCCGCGGAATCCGCGCCAGTCGCTGGTTTCGGCGAGAGTGAATATTCAGTATGAATAAATATTCAGTGGCGCTAATAGTTCTCGGGATTTTTTTATTTGCTTGACAACGCGGGAAAGCGGAGCGCAAGATTCTCGCGCTCGGGAAAGCCCGGAGAAAACAGGACGCAGGTATTACGAGCCAAAGGTACCCAGACTGTAAGGCTCGAAATCGGAACTCAGGAACAGGACCCAGGACCCCCACGGACCCGGACCGAACGACCGAACCCAGGACCCGCCTAGGACCCATTCCCAGGAATAGTCGGACAGCAAGTTAAAAAAGTAACGATGACGTATTTCCAAATTCTTCCCAGGAATTTCAAGGAGACCCTCATGCGACGAGTACTCTCGCCCCTCGCTCTCATTCTGTCTGTTGCCCTGTGTACACTCGGCCTAATCACGTCCGCGATGGCGGGCGCCCCGCTGCACCCGGTTCATCCTTTACATCCCGCAGCACCGGCGGTTTCCAGCCGCATCACCGAGCCGGTTGATGAAACGCACGTGGTGAGAATGGCACGGAACACGCGCCCAGAGGCAAACCCCGCCAACGATCGTGGCGCGGTTCCTGACGCCTTCGATATCGATCACATTCTGCTCGTCATGCAACGCTCGGCCGAGCAGCAGCAAGATTTGGATAAGTTCGTCGTCGAACTGAACGATAGGGGTTCGGCCAATTTTCATAAATGGCTCACGCCGGAGGAATTCGGCGAGCGATTCGGAGTGTCGCAGGAAGATTACGATACGGTTACCTCGTGGCTCGAATCGCATGGCTTTCGCATCAACCAGGTTTACCCGAGCCGGATGATGATCGATTTCTCGGGCAACGCCGGCCAGATTCGCAGCGCGTTCCATACCGAGATGCACAACCTCGAGGTGAATGGCCAGACACATCTGTCGAATATGAGCGATCCGCTGATTCCCGCGGCCTTGGCTCAAGTGGTGGTCGGAATCGCCTCCCTCAACGATTTCAAGCCTCATGCCACGCACAAAATCAAGCCAGACTATACATTTGCCGGTTGCGCCTCATCCGCTGCCGTCCCAACTGAGCCAGGGACATGCTACGCGGTCACTCCGGCGGATACGCAAACGATTTACAACCTGAATCCTGCCTACTCCGCCGGTTACTCAGGTCAAGGCCAGACCGTCGCTATGATCGAAGACACCGACACTTACGGCGGAACATCACCGACAGGCGATGTGGCTACCTACCGCAACACTTTTGGACTTAGCACCGCCTTTCCTTTGGGCACGTACACCGTAGCTCATCCCGGTGGTTGTACCGATCCCGGAACCAACGCGGACGATAGCGAAGCCAACCTGGACGTTGAAGTGGCGTTTTCCGTAGCGCCCAGCGCGAACATCGAGTTGATTTCCTGCCCCTCGGGCACGGTCACTTTCGGCGGCTTAATCGCTCTCACGAACCTGGTTAACGCCGCCGGGCCTTACCCCGGTGTCGCCAGCGTCAGCTACGGTGTTTGCGAGGCTTTGAACGGCAACGGCGGCAACGCGGCTTTCGCCAATACCTATGCGCTGGCGGCTACCGAAGGCATCTCGGTCTTCGTGTCCACGGGCGACGATGGCCCATCGAGTTGCACCAACGAATTTGGCCAAAACTACGACGTCTCTGGCCCGGCTGTAACCGGATGGGGCGAATCGGTCTATAACGTCGCAGTCGGCGGTACGGACTTCGAAGACGTGTACAACTTCAAGACCGGGCAAAATGGCGGGGCGCCACTCAGCACGTACTGGGGTTCGACTAATAGCTCGAACTACGGCTCGGCACTGAGCTACATCCCGGAAATGCCTTGGGACGATGCCTGCGCCAACACGATGATCTCCGAGGTGGCGACGGGAAGCTTCGCACCGTATGGCGCTTCGCCGGCCACATGCAACAACAGCACGTTTGATGTCAGCACGTCGTATCTCAGCATTGGAGCAGCCAGCGGCGGCGCCAGCAATTGCGCTACGGGCGAAGAGGGTACAAACGCATCGAGCAGCGCAATAGTCTCGCCGCAGTGCCAGGGCTATTCGAAGCCTTCGTGGCAGACCGGCGCGTCGCTGAAGGGTGGGTTGCCGGTCTATGGTTCGAGCAATGACGGCGTGCGGGATATTCCTGACGTTCGTAATGTTTGCCGCCAACGGCGATTGGGGACACTTCGAGACAGTTTGTTGGTCTGACCCGGCCTACACCGCGGATGGATCGGCTTCCTGCGCCGGCGCTCCGAGCTCATGGTCGGGCTTTGGCGGAACCTCCGTAGCCACGCCGACCATGGCCGCCATTCAGGCACTGGTCAATCAGAAGACGGGTGAAATGTGGGGCAATCCCAATCCGATCTACTATCAGATCGGCCAGAACCAGTACGGTACGGCCGGGGGGAGTTTCCTGGGAACAGGATGTAACTCCAGCACCGGCAATGCCAGCGGCTGCGCCTTCAATGACGTCACCCAAGGTGACATTGACCTGGAGTGCGAGTACGACGGCACAGTGCAGGAAGCACACTGCTACAAGCCCGCAGGAACCTACGGCGTTACCAGCACGAACAACATTACTGCCGCGGCCGTGCTAGTTGGAGGCAGCGGTTACACCTCGGCGCCCACGTGCACCATCGCGGGTCCGAGCAACAACAATCCATATAAATCACCCACTGGAACCACTCTTTGGGCGGGCGGCACGCAGGCGACTTGCACCGCCACAGTCAACTCCGGCACGAACACAGCCAAGTGGACGGTTGTGATCACAAGTGCGACATATGCGCCCGGCCAGACCATCCTCGTGACCGCCGGGTCGACGACCTGCGGACCCTACACCTTGACCGGGACGACCACCAGAACCATAGCCTCCAACTTAGGCGCTGCAATTGGCACTGCTTGCTCGCTTGCATCGGAGAGCGTTTCGAACGCGACGGTAACTCTTACTGCCAAGACGGCAGGCGCTGCGGGCAATTTCAGCGTTAGCTTCGGCACGGCTGAAGAGTTCAACAACTTCGGCGTTGCCATCACCAACACAACCCTCGGCGAAGGTCCGAATTACGTCAGCGGCATCAGCATCACGGCCGCCGGTTCAGGCTATCAGCCGGAGACCCCGATCACCTTGGGTGCGCCCACCGCGGGTGGCGTGCAAGCAGTTGCTGTAGCCAACACCAGCTTCACCACCGGAGCGCAGTCCTACCAGCCCGCTTATGGTGCGGCTCCTGGTTGGGATATGGCCTCCGGGCTTGGCAGCATAAATGGCTACAACCTCATGAACAACTGCGTGTGGACTTCGAGCTGCGTCACGATTCAATCGCAAACCATCACGGTAACCGCGGCGCCGCCGGCGAGTTCGGCTTATAACAGCACGTTCAACGTGGCAGCGACGGCGTCTTCGGGCCTGGCAGTCGCGATCACCAGTTCGGGATCGTGCTCGGGCTCGGGCAGCGGCAGCGCTACCATTACGATCACCAGCGGTACGGGCACCTGCTCGACGATCTTCAATCAGGCGGGCAACAGCAGCTACTCGGCGGCTCCGACGATTACGGATACGACGAGCGCGACTCCGGCAGCGCAGACGATTACGCTGACGAACGTTCCGGCGAGCGCGGCTTATGGCCAGAGCTTCACGGTATCGGCCACGGGCGGTGCGAGCGGCAACGCGGTGGTTCTGACCAGCGACGGCGTGGTATGCAGCAACTCCGGCGCAACCTACACGATCATTGCCAGCAGCGGGAATTGCTCGGTGATCGCGAACCAGGCAGGCAACAGCAACTACAGCGCGGCACCGCAGGTTACGGATCTGGTGGAGGCAACTACAGCCACTTCGAGCACGAGCGTGAGTTCGAGCCCGAATCCGTCGACCTACGGACAATCGGTGACCTTCACGGCAACCATCAGCGGCGAGTACGGCCTGGTGAAGAAGAACCTGAAGAGCCGGGTGAAGGCGCAAGGCGTGAAGTCGCAGGAGACGACCGGATCGGTTACGTGGAACGATTCCAATGGACCGCTGACTTGCACGGAGAGCGGCAGCAGCACGACGACAGTAAGCAACGGCGCGGCGACTTGTACCTTGTCGAATCTGCCGGTCAGCACGGATACGGTCACGGGCACGTACTCCGGTGACAGCAACCACACCGGCAGCAGCGGCTCGACGATCCAAACCATTAACGCAGCGGGCGCAGGGGTAAGCGTGGTGGGCACTCCGGACCCGTCGACATACGGTCAGACGGTGGTGTTCACGGCGACGATCAGCGGCCAGTATGGATTGATCAAGGGCCGCAAGCAGCAGATTGCAACAGGTTCGGTGTCATGGACGGATGTGAATGGATCCATGAGCTGCGCCGAGGGCAATCCGAGCACGGTAACGTCAGGAGCGGCCACTTGCACGGTGTCGAATCTGGCGGTGAATTCGTCGGATACGATCACGGCCGCATACTCGGGCGACAGCAACCACAACCCAGGCACGGGCACGACGAGTCAGGAAATCGATCTGGCGACGACGACCACGGGCGTGACTTCCAGCCCGAATCCGTCGACGTACGCACAACAGGTCGTATTCACTGCGACCATTACCGCCGAGAACGGGCTGGTAAAGGGACGCACAACCAAGAATGGCGTGAAGCGGCAGGTGGCAGGCGGCTCGGTGACGTGGAGCACAAATACCGGCTGCGGCACAACCACAGTCACCAACGGAGTTGCGACCTGTACCACTTCGGCAGCGACGAGCCTGCCGGTAGGAAGCGACACAGTGACAGCGACCTACTCGGGTGACTCGAACCATAGCGGAAGCACGGGAAGCGTGATTCAGGTGGTGCAGGGCGGCATCGCTACCACGATCAACGTGACTGGCGTGAGCCCGAGTTCGGAAGATTACGGAGCCGATTCGCCGGTAACGATCACGGCGGTTCTGTCCTGGACTGGATACGGCGTAGCGCCGACGGCGAGCGACGTGACCATTAGCGGCAACGGCAACGGCGCGTACTCGGCAACGACTTGCAACCCACGCGTGCACGAGACCATTACTTGCACGGCAACCTATACACCATCGAATGGGGATGGGGCGGGATCCTACACGGAGACCGCGGCATTCTCGGGCGACACGAACTATAGCCCATCGAGCAGCCCGCAAACCAACAACTTCACCATCAACCAGGCAAGCTCGAGCACGGCGGTGACGACGAGCGGCAGCCCGTCGGCAGTCGGGCAGTCGGTGACCTTCACGGCGACCATTAGCGGCGAGAACAACTTCGTGAAGGGACGCGTGAAGCGCAACGGAGTGAAGTCGAATGACATCACCGGCACGGTGACGTGGAGCTCGAATACGGGCTGCGCGGCAAGCACGGTGTCGGGTTATCCGGGGGTAGCGACGTGTATTACGTCGAGCCTGCCGTTAGGAACGGATAACGTGACGGCGACCTACTCCGGCGACAGCAACCACGGCGAAAGCGTGGGTAGCTTCAGCCAAGTGGTCAACGCCGCGGCCTCGTCGATCGGCGTGACCAGCGTGAGCCCGGCATCGGAAGCCTATGGCCAGGATGCACCGACTACAATCACCGCAGTGCTGTCCTGGACGGGGAGCGGTCCTGCGCCGACGGCCAGCAATGTGACGATCGGCGGGACTGGAGCGACTGGTGGCTATTCCGGGACCACCTGCGGAGCGCCGAACAACAATACGATAACCTGCACGGCAACTTATACTCCGGGCACGGATGCTCCGGGCACATACACGGAGACGGCGGCATTCTCGGGCGACAGCAATTACAGCGCTTCGAGCAGCGCGCAGACCAACAATTTCACCATCACCCAGGCGAACTCGAGCGTGAGCGTGGGCTCCAATAACAATCCGTCGACTTATGGTCAGACGGTAGTGTTTACGGCAACGGTGAGCGGACAGTATGGACAGGTGAAGCGCCGCAATCTGAAGGTGAAGTCGCAAGATGTGAGCGGAACGGTGGCATGGAGCGATGCCAATGGGTCGCTGGCGTGCGCCGAAGGCAATCCGACCGCGATCACGTCTGGAACGACAACGTGTACCGTCTCGAATCTGGCGGGCAATCCGTCGGATACGATCACGGCAGCTTACTCGGGCGACAGCAACCACAGCGCGAGTAGCGGAACCTTGAGCCAGGTCATCAACCCGGCGGCGCAGACGGTCACGTTCACCACGAACGCCCCGGCGAGCGCGGTTTACGGCAGCACGTTCGCTGTGGCGGCTACGGGCGGCGCAAGCGGCAATCCGGTAACCTTCGCCAGCGCGGGCGGCTGCAGCAATGTGGGCGCAACCTACACCATGACCAGCGGGACCACGGCTTGTTCGGTGACCGCCAACCAGGCGGGCAACAACAACTATGCCGCGGGCTCGAAGACGGAGACGACCACTGCGAAACTGGCCACGCAGACGATCACGTTCACTACGAAGGCACCGGCTAGCGCGGTGTATGGCACCAACTTTACGGTAGCGGCCACGGCTACTTCCGGACTGGCGGTGGTCTATTCGGCGTCGGGCGGTTGCAGCAATGTGGGCGCGACCTACACCATGACCAGCGGCAGCGGATCGTGCATCGTGCAGGCCAATCAGCCGGGCAACACGAACTACTCGGCAGCGACGCAGGTCACAGAGACAGTGGCGGCGGCTCCGGCGAGCCAGACCATCACGGTCACCACGCCGGCACCGGCGACTGCAGTGTATGGCAGCAGCTTCACGGTAGCGGCGACGGCGAGCTCCGGGATGGCAGTGGCGTATAGCAGCTCGGGCGGTTGCACGAACGTGGGTGCGACCTTCACCATGGAGAGCAGTGGAAGCACGGCTTGCACGGTGAAGTACAACCAGGGCGGCAACAATAACTACAAGGCGGCGACGCAGATCACCGAGACCACAACCCCGGTGACGGGCACTCCGCCGACGGTAAGCTTTACGGGCGCACCGGCGACGGCTCCGTATCTGGGTACGTTCCCGGTAACGGCGAGCACCAATGCCGGGGTTAACGCGGCCATTACGACTAAGGGATCGTGCACCGTGAGCGGAACGAGCGGTAGCAGCACAAACGAAACCGCGACGGTTACGATCACGAGCGACACCGGCACTTGCACAATCACGGCGTCGTGGCCTGCCACCAGCGTGTATGCGGCGATTACCATGACGCAATCGACAATCGAGGAGAAGGCGACGCCAACCGTTTCCTGGGCGAACCCGGCTCCCATCATCTACGGAACGCCTTTGAGTGCGACCCAACTGGATGCGACCGCGAGCGTTGCGGGCACATTCAAGTACACTCCGGCGGCGGGGAAAGTGCTGGCAGCGGGAACGCAGACGCTGTCCGTTACGTTCACTCCAACGTCGAAGGATTACAGCTCCGTGACGCAAAAGGCGACGCTGGTCGTCAACCAGGCAAGTACGACAACCACAATCACGTCCATCTCACCATCCAACCCGACCGCGGGAACGAAGGTGACGGTTGACTTCACGGTGAGCAACGGCACCACTTCGTACCCCACCGGCAAAGTGACCGTGAGCGACAATGCCGGGGACACGGCCTGCTCCGCAACTGTGTCGAAAGGCGTTGCAAGCTGCAAGATCACGCTCAAGACGGCGGGGGCGGTCACGCTGACTGCAACGTACCCGGGAGATGCCAACGACACTGGCAGCTCCGGTACGTATGCGTTGACAGTTCAAGAGTAGTCATCAGCAACGCGAGCACTCGCGGCCCAGGGAAAAATCCTGGGCCGCATTTTTTATTGCGTTGGCAGCGGCTGATCCTACTACCTGTGTACCTCCGCCATGGCGGTCGCGCACTGAATAAATCCCCATTGATGCCGCTATGGCTACACTCTCAGCAAATCAGATATCCAAGCGCTCGTCTCATATATCCGGCTGATTTCCGACCCTCCGTACCAGACTGCAGGAACGGCCTACGCGAGCCGATAACGCGCCCGTTGCCCGTTTCCACGGGATTGTTAGTCATTCCGGGATGGGAGTCGGCTTTATGGGAAATAGCTATGACGGCCGAAGAAGTGCGAACGAAAGTCGATTAGAAATCCCCGCCTAAAATCGATCTTTTCACTGGAGAGAGCTTATTTGCCGACCACTCATCCACTGCCGCCGCAGTTGCTCGAGAACTGTCCAGAAAAGTGGACAGCGCTGCGGAGACGACGTAGAGTCGGGGTGTGATCGGCCCCACCAGTCCTCTTGCGCTGATTGCTCGCGCCCAGCGGCATGGCGAGCGCATCGCCGTTGTCGATTCGCGGGGGTCTTACACCTACGACGAGTTGCTGGGGGCGTCGTTGCGCGTGGCGAGCGCCCTGCTCGCTGGCCGCAACGACCTACAAGGTGAGCGCGTGGCCTTCCTGGTGATACCGGGGCTCGCCTGGGTTGCAGTTCAGTGGGGTATCTGGAGGGCAGGTGGTGTTGCCGTTCCACTTCCGCTCAACTCGGCACGGCCTGAGCTGCAATATTTTATTGACGATACCAAATCATCGACGCTGGTGTTCGACGCTCAGACTGCTCCTGTGCTGGCTCCAATTGCCGCAGCCCTAGGCATTCGTGCGTTGTCGTGTGAGCAGCTTCTGGTGCGGCATCCAGCGGAGATGCCCGACGTCGCGCCCAACGCCCCGAACATCACAAGCGAACGGCGTGCCATGATTCTCTACACCAGCGGCACGACCAGCCGGCCCAAGGGCGTGGTCACAACCCATGAAAATATTGCGGCGCAAATCGCAACCCTGGTTGAGGCTTGGGAGTGGTCGCCAGACGATCACATACTGCTGTGCTTGCCTCTGCACCATGTCCACGGAATTATCAATGTCGTTTCCTGCGCTTTGTGGTCGGGTGCAACGTGTGAGATTCTGCCCCGCTTCGACCCGAATGCCGTGTGGGACTGCATCGTGAGAAGCAGGTTGACCCTGTTCATGGCGGTGCCCACGGTTTACGTAAAACTGATTGCCGCCTGGGACGTGGCTTCGCCGCAGCGCCGCGCCGAGTTGAGCCGGGCATGCCAGAGGTTGCGCCTGATGGTATCCGGCTCGGCTGCGCTCCCGGTGAGCACGCTCCAACGCTGGAAGGAAATCAGCGGCCACACCTTGCTGGAGCGCTACGGCATGACGGAGATTGGCATGGCGCTTTCGAATCCGTTACGCGGTGAGCGCGTGCCGGGCAGCGTCGGGACGCCACTGCCCGGCGTCGAGGTTCGGCTCGCCGGAGAAAACGGCGAACCGGTTGCGCAGGGAGTGCCGGGAGAGATCGAAGTCCGTGGTCCAGGCGTGTTTGCGGAATACTGGGGCCAGCCCGAGTCCACCCGCGCTGCCTTCCGCAATGGATGGTTTCGCACCGGCGACACCGCGATAGTGGAGAACGGCATCTATCGCATTCTTGGCCGCACCAGCATTGACATCCTCAAGACCGGCGGACACAAGGTATCCGCCTTGGAAATTGAGGAAGCGCTGCGCCAACATCCGGCGGTTGCCGAGTGTGCCGTAGTTGGCATAGCTGACCCGGAGTGGGGTGATCGCGTTGCTGCGGCGGTCGTGCTGAATGACAGCGATGCCCTCGATTTGCCGTCCCTCCGCCTGTGGGCCAGGGAGCGCCTGGCGGTGCACAAGATTCCTTCTCGGCTGCTGGTGCTGGATGCGCTCCCGCGCAATGCGATGGGGAAGGTAATGAAGCCCGCTTTGGCGGCATTGTTCAACGTTAACGTTCAACCCGCGCGGGCGGCGATCCCGTCGCCGGACACTGACTGATTAGCATAATGCGCTGTGCTATCCTCCTGTCCACCACAGGAGAACATCGTGGCCAATGAAGCCGTAATCCGCCCACAGCCCGCGATTCGCACCAAACTCTCACGCCAGCAAATCACTGGATTCTGGGGAGCGTGGGCCGGCTGGACGCTAGACGGCATGGATTCGGTGATTTACGCACTCGTCCTCAGCCCAGCTCTCACGGAATTGCTTCCGAAGTCAGGGTACAAACCCACTCCTGCCAACGTGGGGTTTGCGGGATCGGCACTGTTTGCGCTCTTCCTGGTTGGGTGGGGCCTATCGTTAATTTGGGGGCCGATTGCGGACAAATTTGGCCGCAGCCGCGTGCTGGCCGCCACCATCTTCGTTTATGCCATCTTCACCGGAGCTGCGGCCTTGTCGCAGACGGTGTGGCAGTTGGCATTATTTCGGTTGCTGGCGGGCATCGGCATTGGCGGGGAGTGGGCGTTAGCGGGCACCTATGTTGCCGAGGCCTGGCCAGAAGACCGTCGCAAGATGGGAGCCGGATATCTACAAACTGGGTACTACGCGGGCTTTTTTCTGGCCTCGGCACTCAATTACACGGTCGCACCCTACTATGGATGGCGCGCCATGTTCTGGTGCGGCCTCACGCCCGTCGTCGTGGCCTTCATAATTTTGTTTCGGGTGAAAGAGCCGCAGCGCTGGCAACAAAACGTCAAGGTAAAAACCGCCGGTGGACTTTCCTCTATGCGCCGGATCTTCACTGCTCCTTACACCCGGCGCACGCTGGTCAACACGGTCCTGCTGGCCTCCGCCATCTGCGGCCTCTGGTCAGCTGCCGTGTATGCTCCGACGGCAATCATGAACTTGGCGAAACGGGCAGGCATGTTGCAGCCTCAAGCCGTGCGCATGTCGTCCTTCGGCATGGGCTTGCTGTCGCTGGGCACCATTCTGGGGTGCCTGGCGGTTCCCCCGTTGGCCGAACGCTTTGGCCGCAAGCCCACCCTCGCCTTTTACTTCCTCGGAATGGCAACCTGCATCTTGCTCAGCTTTGGCTGGACGTTCTACTTCCCCCAGGGACTGCACCCGTTCATCACCGTGCTGTTCTTCCTGGGCTTTTTTGGCGGCAACTTCGCTGTCTTCAGTCTCTGGCTACCCGAGCAATACGGAACCACTGTGCGCGCGACCGCGTTTGCCTTCACCACTTCGTTTGGACGCTTTATTGCCGCGGGAGTGAACTTCGGGATTGCCGCACTGGTCGGCCGGATGGGAACTCTCGGCAAGCCGGTCGCGTTCACCGCGATTGCCTTCGGCATCGGATTGCTCGTCATTCCCTTCGGAGTGGAGACCCGAGGCCAAACGCTGCCTGACTGAGCGCTTTGCCTCAGGGTATCCGACGGTATGGTGGAATTGAGAACTATGTCGTTGTGTGTGATGGGCAAGGAATTTTATTCCGAGCCATTCTTCTGCGCCTCTGCCATCTTCATTGGACTTGATCCTGACGTGGCAGGGAGATTTTTAGGCCACTCCCAGAGTAAAATCTCACTAATTAGTCACGCGTCTTCAATTTGGTTCCGCAAGTTTTCTCACCCTGCCACGTGGGGGGCTGGACTTAACCGTGAGGTGATTCAGCATGCGCGACAAAGTCGGCACTATCGGAAGTACAGCGGACGACATCTTGAGGAGCGCGTCGCGGCGCAACTTTATCAAAGGGGTGATCGCTGGTGGCGTGGCTGCCTCCTCCGCAAGCTATCTTTTTCGGGCTTCCACGCTTTTGGGACAGCAGCCGCCTGGTCTTGGAGACAGGCTGATTACCCTGAACGTCAATGGCCAACCGCGCCGAGTGGACGTCATGAAGCAGGAGACTCTGGCCTGGACTTTGCGCTACAAACTTGGACTCACCGGCACCAAGCTGGGCTGTGACCGCGCCGAGTGCGGCGCGTGCACCGTGCTGATTGATGACGTGCCTCACTACTCCTGTTCCGTCTTAACGCACACCGTGCGTGACCGGAAAGTTGTAACCATCGAAGGGCTGGCGAGTTCGGACGGCACGCTTCACCCCGTTCAGCAGGGCGTAATCGATGAACAGGGCTTCCAATGCGCATTTTGCATGTCCGGGTTCATTATGTCGGCGGTTGGTTTTCTCAAAACAAATCCCAATCCAACGCGGGCGGAGATGGCCCACGGCCTCTCCGGCAATCTATGCCGCTGCCAGGATTACGACAAAATTCTCACCGCAATGATGCGCGGCGCGGAAAACATGAGGAAGATCCAGCATGCCTAACTCAGAGTGGAAGCCCAACCAGCAGAAATTCGGATCGCAATACAAGCTGATCGGCAAGGATTACCCGACTCCGGATCTGTACGCGAAGGTGACCGGCAAAGCGAAATATGCCGAGGATTTTCGCGTCGATGGCATGTTGTTCTGCAAGTTGCTGCTCAGTCCCGTGCCCCACGGGCGCGTGAAACATCTCGACGTCAGCAAGGCGCTGGCTATGCCGGGAGTGAAGGCGATTCTTACCCAGGACGACCTTCCCGCGCCGGCTGACAGCGTGACCGATCTGGGGGTGGTAATCAAGGCTAATAAGCAGGGCGAAAAAGCACTCACTATGGAGCCGCTGTATCAGGGCGAACCGGTGCTGGCGGTCGCGGCCGTGGATGAATACACGGCCGCGGAAGCGATCGAAGCGATCGACATCGAGTTTGAACACCTTCCGTTTGTCATCGATCCGCTGGATACGCTGCGCCCCGGCGGACCCAACCCGCGCGTGGATGGCAATGTCTGGGTGAGGGCGCAGGCGCCGCAACCGAAGCCCGGAGAGAAACCGCCGAGCCCGCCACCACCGCACGTCGGAGAGCTCAAGTGGACTGACGCCGACTTTGAAGAAGTCAAACACGGCCGCCTGCCCCTGGGTAACGCGCAGGACGAGTGGAGTTTCGGCGATCTGGACGCCGGTTTCAAGAATGCCGCGCTGGTCCTCGATGAAACATTTGTCACTCCCGACACCAGCCACGAGACGCTCGAGCCTCGCACCGCGTTGGCGTACTGGCAGAACGGCAAAGTCTTCGTTCACATGGGAACCCAGAGCACAGTGCAAACTCTGGCCAGCCTGGGACGCTGGTTGAATATGGATCCCAGCCAGATCGTGCTGATCAGCGAGTACACCGGAGGCGGATTCGGCAGCAAGGCCACCGGTTATATTTTCGCGATTATTCCGGCGCTATTGTCGAAGAAAGCGAACGCGCCCGTGATGATGCGCATTAGCCGCGAGGAGGAGCATTTCATCGGGCGCGCGCGTCCCGGCTTCCAAGGCCGTATGAAGGTCGGCTTCGCTGGAGACGGGCGGATCACGGCGCTCGACATGTTCGTCATCGTCAACAATGGCCCTTACGACGCTGTTGGGGATGCGGGCACTTCGGGGAATATTGTGTCGCTGTTGTATCAGCCTCTCGCCATGCGCTGGCGCGGCACAACCGTTCTCACCAATACTCCACCGCGCGGCGCGCAGAGTTCACCCGGCGGTATGCAGGGAATTGTGATCATGGAAACGATTGTTTCCAAGGCCGCGCGCAAGCTGTCGCTTGACCAGGTCGCTATTCGCCGAATCAATTGCCCGGAAGGCAAATCACCGGTTGGGCCCGCAAGGAATGGAACGCGCGCACATTGCACCAGCGCGTTCCTGAAAGAGGCGTTTGACCGCGGCGCCGAGGAGTTCCAATGGAAGGACCGAATCTCGCGGCCGAAACGAAGCGGGACGAAAGTGCGCGGAGTCGGCGTGTCTTCAAGTTGTTTCGTCGGAGGCTCCGTCGGATACGACGGACTGTTTGTGATCCAGCCAGACGGCCGGATCGCGATTCAATCGGGAATCGGCAACCTGGGAACCGAGTCGATCGCCGACGTTCACCGCGTCGTAGCCGAAGTTCTGGGTGTGCCTTGGGAAAAGTGTGATGTGACCTGGGGTAATACTTCCAAGAATCTCCCGTGGACCTGCGTTTCGGGAGGAAGCCAGACCACCCACGCCATGACTCGCGCGGCACACGCGGCAGCGATGGATGGAAAAAAGAAGCTTCAGGAAATTGCCGCCAGGACGCTCGGTGGAAAGCCGGAGCAGTACGAAGTGGCCAATGAGCGCGTCTTTCATAAAGGCGGCGGCAGAGGCATGACCTTGGCTCAGGCTGCCCAGCAAGCCATTCGACTGGGCGGCATCTACGACGGCCACGAGGCTCCCACGGACGTGAACAAGTACACCAAAGCCTCCATTGCGGCGTTGGCGGGACAAGGTCTGGTCGCGGCCGCCAAGGATCAGTACCCGCGCGATGGCCAGACATTTTCTTATGTGGCCAGCTTTGCCGAGATCGAGGTCGATGTTGAAACGGGCAAGTACGACATCACGGATTTTCTGGCTGTGGCAGACGTCGGCACTGTGCTTCATCCCAAGGCGCTCTCCGGGCAAATCCTCGGCAGGTCAATCCTGGGCATTGGCCATGCGATCGGCCAGAAGTGGGTTTACGATCCGCACTACGGCCACGCCGTCTCACTGCGCTTTTACCACACCAAGCCGCCAACCATCCTCGATGTTCCGGTCAACATGCAGTGGGCCGCGCTTGACATTCCCGATCCGGAGACGCCGGTTGGCGCTCGCGGCATCGGTGAGCCGCCAGTGGGCGGCGGCTGCGGCGCGATTCTGAATGCGCTCTCCGATGCCTTGGGCGATGAGATTTTCCGTCGCGCCCCGGTCAACCTCGACACGATTCTGACGGCGCTCGAAGCTGGACAGCCGATGCAGGATCCCCTGACCGCGCATATTTAGCGGATTCGAATAGATTTTGAATAACGGAGCATGTATGGCAGTAATCCGAGATGTGATGCCGGCATTTCAGTTGTATTCGCCGAAGTCAGTGGTCGATGCGGCAAAACTCCTTCAACAGCACGGAGAAGACGCCTGGGTGCTGGCGGGCGGGATGGATAGCTTCGATTGGCTGAAGGACCGTATCAAAAAGCCGAAGGTCATCATTGAACTGAGTGGAATCGAGGAGCTCAGGGGCATTCGCGCGAAGGATGACGGAGTCGAAATCGGAGCCATGGCCACGCTCACCGATGTCGTGCAGCATCCCATCATTCGACAGAAATATGGAGTCTTAGCGCAAGCGGCGGAACTGGTGGCTTCTCCGCAGATCCGCAATCAGGGCACGATCGGTGGCAACGTCTCTCAGGACGCGCGCTGCTGGTACTACCGCGCGGGATGGCCCTGCTATCGTGCCGGAGGAAACATCTGTTACGCCGACACTCCTGTGGGCAGAAATCGGGAGCACGCGATTCTCCACGCCGAGCGATGCGTAGCCGTGAATCCTTCAGACACGGCCCCAGCCTTCATTGCGCTCGATGCCAGGTTCGTGGTTCTGACTCCTAAAGGCCAGCAGGTGATGGACGCGGAAAACTACTTCATCGGACCCGACCTCGACATCACGCGCATGAATATTCTTCGTCCCGGTTATCTCCTGACCGCGATTCGCATTCCGTCAACCTGGGCCAACGCACAGTTCTACTTCGAAAAAGTACGGGACCGTAATGTGTGGGATTTTCCCCTGATGAACGTGGCCTCGGCGGTGAAATTATCCAGCGGAACGATTCAAGACATTCGGATTGCGGTGAACGCCGTCGCCGCACGGCCGGTCCGGCTAAAGACGGTGGAAGATTCTGTGCGGGGCAAGCTGCGCAACGCCACAACCGGCGAAGCAGCGGGTAAGCTCGCCGTCCAGGGCGCGGTTCCGCTGCAGTTCAATGCTTACAAGATCCCACTCATGCGAAACCTGGTGAAGCGCTGCATCGCCGGAGTAAAGATCAGCGGAGTCGAGGAGGCGGCATGGGCATCATAGAGTGGGCGACAAGTCCGTTCGGGCAAAGGATTCCGATTCACATTGCCCGGATCCTGATCTGGGTCGCGCTGATCGCAGGCCTGGTGTTTCTCGTAGTCCACGCGATCTACGTTCGCTACTTCGCGAAAGAAAAGGGATTTGCCACCGATTCCGCAGCGGACAGTCTGAAACTACCCGCGCGCATTCCGCGGCATTCGTTGGCCGCGCGATTGTTTCACTGGATCATGGCGGCCAGCATGTTCGTGCTGCTGTTTACTGCGTTCCTGCCCAAAGTCGGCTTTCAGTTTAACTGGGTGACTTATCACTGGATCGCCGGCTCGGTGCTTACGATCTCGATTCTTTTTCACGTCATCCACGCCACCTTCTACATGGACTTCTGGTCGATTTGGCCGGACCGCGCCGACCTGGAAGATGCCTGGAAGCGGGTCCAGCGCTTCTTGGGAAAGCCGGCGGCCCCGCCGCGAAAGTACGCAAAGTATCCACTGGAAAACAAGCTTTATCACGGCGCCGTGATGGCGACCGGCCTGGCGGTGATCGCGACCGGCATCTGTATGCTGTGGCGCGTCCGGACGATCTTTTTTCCACGAAACCCCTACCTGTTTAGTGATATGACCTGGGGACTCATGTACGTCCTGCATGGATTGGCGGGCGTGGGCCTCATCACGCTGGTCGTCGTGCATGTCTACTTTGCCATCCGGCCCGAGAAACTGCCTATTACCGCATCAATGGTCGTCGGGTCCATGAGCCGTGAATTCTATCTGAAGGAGCACGACCCGAAACGGTGGGTGGTAGAGAGTTTATCCGACGGACGCCGGGGGCTTGCCGATGGCGACTGAGTTCCCAGCGACTGAGTTCATGGAACGCTGCGAGGTCATCGAAGAGTGTTACGAGTTTCTTTTGGCCTATGCGGGACAGGGCTTGCCCAGCGATGACAGCGGGCAAGTCCGCCACTTCCTGCAGCGCGCGGCGAAAGCGTTAACCGGCTTGGCGGAAAGTTGTAGAGGCGCCATACGAAATTCCGGCCTTGAACGACCAGAGCAGTTCGAAGACTTCTGTTCTATGCTGGAGCGCGATGCGCGCGACTCGCTCGCCGTCATTCACGTAGTCTTGGCGCAACCCTCCATCAGTTCGCAGTTAGTCGATAACCTGAACGCCTCCAGCCATCTCCGTGCGCTGTTGACCGACCTTTTTCTTATTGGCGAGATCTTGCGAACACCCGCCAAATCCGTGCTCGCACGCACCGATCAAGAATAGGTAGCAGCATTGTTTTTCTCGCTATCCGCGACTGGGAAACATGCCGGCGAACGTTGCGGTTCCAAACAACCGGTCACAGCCCGGCTTCTCTTCGCAGGGCACAAGCGTAAGCCTGGTTTCAAGAAGAGCGTTGGGCGAATGCAATGCGGTCACAAGCCTGCGATCCCGTGTAGTAGCCGCAGGTGGTGCTCGTCCCTCCTGATGTAGTGGTGCCGTAGTAGTCGCACTAGCCATCCGCGAGCAACCCGCCGTGAGGAGATGCGCTCCTTCGGTTAGATCTGGAAAGCCGTAAAGGGTTGTGCCTTTCCAACGCCCGGAAAGCGAAGCCAGTTCGAAAACCGAGCCTACGCCATTTGCGAAGAATCGAGTAGAATCCGGGGGCTCGAGTGCTTATTGCCGGTGATCTGGATCACAGATTATATACTAGTACGCTAGTAGTCTTAGTAGGGTATTATGAGTCGAATATGCATCCTCAGGATAGCTCAACTATGAAAATCGCAAGTGACGTTACGGAGTTGATCGGTAACACGCCGCTGGTGCGGCTGAACAAAGTGACAGAAGGCTGCGCCGCCGATGTGGTGGCGAAACTGGAAAGCTCGAATCCTTGTGCTAGTGTAAAAGATCGCATTGGCGTCAGCATGATCACCGAGGCCGAACGCGCTGGGAAAATTCAGCCTGGTAAAACCGTGCTGATCGAGCCGACCAGCGGCAACACGGGTATCGGCCTGGCTTTCGTGGCGGCGGTAAGAGGATATAAGCTCATCCTGACGATGCCCGAAACCATGAGTCTGGAGCGGCGCGTCCTGTTGCTTGCCTTCGGAGCAGAGATTGTCCTCACTCCCGGGCCGAACGGGATGAAGGGCGCGGTCGCCAAAGCGGAGGAAATCCTCGCCAAAACTCCAAATGGCTTCATGCTGCAGCAGTTCGACAATCCGGACAATCCCAAGATTCACTTCGAGACCACCGGCCCCGAAATTTGGAACGACACGGAAGGGCGCGTCGACATCCTGATCTCCGGCATCGGGACTGGCGGGACCATCACCGGCGTCTGCCAATACATCAAGCCTAAAAAGCCATCATTCAAGGCAGTCGCCGTGGAACCGGCGGAGAGCCCGGTCCTCTCGGGCGGTAAACCTTCGCCCCACAAGATACAGGGCATCGGCGCTGGTTTTGTGCCCAGTATTTTGCGGCGGGATTACATCGATGAAATTGTCACGGTAACCAACGACGAAGCCATCAACATGGCACGCCGACTCGCGAAGGAAGAAGGTCTTCTGGTGGGTATTTCGTCGGGAGCCGCCGTCGCTGCTGCCCTGAAGGTCGCGACCCGCAAAGAAAACACCGGGAAGCTGATTGTCGTGGTGCTGCCGGATTTCGGCGAACGCTATCTGACGAGCGTTTTGTTCGACGCACTCCGGAATCAAGCGCTCCAGATTCCAACCACCGCGCTTGCCTCCTGAACCATGCCCGGAACTGGAGGCTCAATTC
This sequence comes from uncultured Acidobacteriaceae bacterium, assembly GCA_963710965.1. GTDB lineage: Bacteria > Acidobacteriota > Terriglobia > Terriglobales > Acidobacteriaceae > Sulfotelmatobacter. Next base: position 82,006 of record CAVQCP010000017.1, read on the forward strand.
GTGAAGACGTGGCGACCGTGCTGCAGCGCGATCCTGCGGCCAAGTCACGCCTGGAAGTCTTCCTGTGTTATTCGGGGCTGCATGCGGTATGGCTCTACCGCGCCAATCACTGGCTGTGGCAGCATGGCTTTTTGCTTCTCGCGCGATGGCTTTCCCAGGTGGCACGCTTCCTGACCGGTATTGAAATACATCCCGGCGCAACCATTGGGCGCCGGTTGTTCATCGATCATGGACTGGGGGTGGTCATCGGCGAAACCGCAGTCGTCGGAGATGACGTAACTCTGTATCAGGGCGTCACGCTCGGTGGCACGGGCAAGGAGCATGGCAAGCGCCACCCCACCATCCAAGACAACGTGGTGATTGGTGGAGGAGCCAAGGTTCTGGGCAACATCACGGTGGGACGAAACAGCCGAATCGGCGCTGGTTCAGTCGTGCTGCGAAATGTCCCCGAGCACTCGACCGTGGTCGGAGTTCCGGGTCACATCATTTTTCGGAATGGCGAACGAGTCGTGATCACCGATCCCAAACAAATCAACGATCCGCTCTCCGAGGCATTGGCGGCGGTAGCGACCGAAGTGAACAAGTTGCGCGAGCGAGTGCACAAACTCGAAGGTTCGGGAATGGCCAGTGAGCCGCTCTCCGCATCCCTGCAGAGAATTATGGAAGACATCGATTACCAGATCTAAAACTGGAGCGGGAACGAAATACAATGATTTCGTTCCCGCGGAAAGCGCAGGAGCCAGGGTTCCGCTAACGTCATAACCTTCAACTTTTTATCGGTAGCACAAATCAAGGAAAGAAGATTTGTGACGCGTACGTCCTAGCTGAGTTTTGGTGGACCGACATTGAGCGAAGCAAAACTGGGCGTCTCGGCGTTTGGAGTACTACTCGATGCTCCTGCCGTGCTAACTCCCGCCACTGCGCTTGCAGCGGATCTATTGTCGGCATCCGCGCTTGGCGGAGCAGCAGGAACCGGTGGCGGCTTGACTCCGTCGACGACGTGATGGCTTAGACAATACAGCGCGAGTTCGAGGCGGTCGGCGACGCCTAGCTTGTCGTACACCTTGCGCAGATAATTTTTCACGACCTGCTCAGTGGTGCCGACGCGAATTGCAATCTCTTTGTTTTTCATGCCCTGGGTGACGCAGGAAACGATGAGCGTCTCTTTGGGCGTGAGTTGAACTTTCGGGCGCGCTCCGGAGGGTCGTAGCGTGTGGCCACGAAAAGCTTCCATGACCCAATGCGTGGCCTGCTCGTCGAGCCATGGATCACCCCCGGCCACTTTGCGGAGGCACTCAACCAGAACCTCAGGTTCCACCTCGCGAGAAAGAATGCCATGGGCGCCGCGGCGAAATAGATCCAGCGTAAGTTGTTCGTCCGAAGCCGGCGTGACCACTACGATTTTCAATTGCGGCGCCTGCCGCAGCAGTTCGGTCACAGTTTCTACTGGATTGGCTGCCAGCGCGGCTTCGAAAATCAAGACGTCGGCAGAAAACTTAGTGATCGCCGATTGCGTCTGCGACAAGGTTTCCGCCTGGCCGACTACGCGGATATCGTCTTCAAGCGCGAAGATTTTGCGCAAGCCCGCGCGGAAAATCGCCTGCGTATCAGCCAGGATCACGCGAATCAGATGGCCAGTGCCTCTGCTCTCGTGAATGCCGTTATTTTCTCCCAAGCTGATCGAAGTGCTTGCCATTTTATGCTCGCTCGAAATGGTACTCATCAATTACGACGCCAACGCCGCGCCGTCCGCGGTCTTCAAAGCTACGCACCACGCGGCCGTGACAGTCGACCTGCACATCGCAATTGGAACCGACAACATCGGCTGGAAGCAGAATCGTGAAGTCGACCGTCGAACCCACGGGCACATCGCGGTCCATGGCAAAGAGCACGCCATTGGCGGAAATGTTTTGCGTCTCCGCCGCGCACGCCCCGCCTTGCGACTTTACTTCTACCGGCAGATGCAAAGGAAAACGCGGAGCACCCTGCATTTCGGCATAGTGCTTAATCGCCGTCTGCGCCTGCGCGTCTCCTGTCAACTGCTCGTCTGCTGCTTCGGGTGCCACCGTTTCGGGGTCCTTCTTTCCCGTGCGCGGATGACGCTCGCGCCTCCGGATTTACCGCAACTTATGGGCAGCGTACACCCGCAATTGGGGCGCGCAAAGTTACCGAAGTCATGGAACACATGGTTCATAACATCTTATGGATCAACGCATTAGAGGGAATTTAACCAGACAGGAAGGACTGTTTGCCCGAAGTTGCGCGATTAATTTTAGCGGTTTCAGACTCGGCGGGTAGCTTCTAGAACTTGGTTACTTCTGTGAAATTAAAATCGCGCACCTTCATCGCCGGGACAACCATGTCAAACGATTCTTCGCCGCACGAGCGTACGGGCACGCTCAGCGCGTCGACATTCGAAAGCATGTGGAGGAGGCTTTCATTGAAACGGAAGTTGCGAACGCCCTGCCGCACTCGGCCGTTTTCAATCAGGAACGTGCCATCACGGGTCATGCCGGTAACAATTTTTTCGTAGGGATCCACTTCACGGATATACCACAACCGCGTCACCAGAACGCCCCGTTCGGTCGAGGCAATCATCTCGGCCAGCGTCTGTGGCGTCTGGGGAGCGGCGAAAACAATATTGAGCGGCATCTCGCCCGTTTCGTTGGGCAGAGTAAAACCGTGGCCAGTGGCCTCGATAGGACCAACTTTGTCTTTCTGCGCTGATCTCATCATGCGCGCCGCCGTGCCCCGCGCGTAAACCACGCGCTTGACCACTCCATTTTCCACCAGCGGTACGCGCTGCCGACGCATGCCTTCGCCGTCGAATGGAGATCCGGTTTGCAGAGGATGCGAAACATCATCCCAGATGGTGATGTTCTCGCCGAAAAGCCGGCTGCCGATGCGACCCGTGAGGAATGAGCGTTCGTCGAGAATCGCAGTGCCCGCGTAATCCCAAAACATGAAGCCCACGATGTCGAGCACGGCGGAAGGCTCGAGGATCACCGTGTACTTACCCGCCGGAATCTCCCGGGGACGCGCCGAATCGATCGTCTTCCGGGCAGCCGTTTCCGCCAATGCTTGCGTGGCGAGATTGTTGACGTTCGGGCGAATTTGCCTTTTGCCATCCGGATGAATCAGCGCCCAGCATGGTAATGGAAACCTCCGCCAGTGTCTGGGTATGCCATGCGCTCAAGCCCCGGGAATTGAAGATGCCCTCGACAGATTCGGAACTCGAAAAAATTCCAGCCGTCGTGAGTTTGAATTGTTGAGCAACTTCAACCATCTGCTTCACGCTCTCCGCGCGGATCTGCGGGTTAATGGCCGCAGTCTGCTCGAAGTACCTCGTAGGGACGGGGACATTCTCGCTTGATTTCTCCGCTTCACCGCAATCCGGCATCGGCAGAAGATCTGGGTCAGGATGCTGCACCTTGGACAACGCCTCTGCCGAGTCGACCACGCGTCGTAAACTGTCATCATCGAACCGATTGGTGGAAGCCCGGGCCGTGCGCCCGCCAAAAGCCGTGCGCACCGAAACAATATGATTCTCTTCTTCGACGTTCTGATGAATGATGTTGTTGGCGAAACGCGTCAGCGCAAAGCGTCCACCCGAAATGAGAATCTCAACTTCATCAGCGGACGAGAACTTCTTAATGCGATCGAAGATGTCGGCGGCGCGGTCCCTGGTTAGCATCGAGCTGATTTCTTTTCTCTATACTTCTGTCGCAGGACTCAGCTTCCTTTATACGCACTTCCAACTTTAATTCCGCGGAAGCGCGACGGCGCTGCCCCATGTCCTGTTCCCATCACCTGCTGCGGCTGTCCTTTGCCGCAGTTCGGAGTTCCCCACAGCGTCCACTCATCGCGCGAGCAAATGGCGTCAAGCGAATTCCAGAACTCGGTGGTGATTCCGGAGTATGACGGATTCTTCACCATGCGCAGGCGCTTGCCATGCTTGATCTCCCACCCAATTTCGCAGCCGAACTGAAAATTATATCGACGATCATCGATGGACCACGACCGGTTCGTCTGCATCAGAATGCCATGATCGGTCGAGGCAATCAGTTGTTCCAGAGTCAGCGGCTTCTCGCCGGGCAGTAGGCTGATGTTCGTCATGCGAATCATCGGCAGACGATTCCAGCCTTCGGCGCGCAAAGTTCCCCCGGATCGATGTTCGCCGATGGTGTGAGCGGTTTCGCGCGAACTAAGGTATCCGGTAAACAATCCATGGGTGATGATCGGCGTACATTGCGCGGGAACCCCTTCGTCATCGAAGGCAAAAGTACCCAGGCCGGGTCCGTGCTCCTGGCGGGCGTCTGCCACCACGTTTACTATGTCGCTGCCATAGCGGAGCGTGCGCAGTTTGTCGAGCGTGAGGAATGAGGTGCCGGCAAAGTTCGCTTCCATGCCGAGCACGCGATCCAGTTCGATGGGATGCCCGATCGATTCGTGAATCTGCAAGCCCAGCTGCGAACTATCGAGGATGATGTCGAACGTGCCCTGCGGACACTGCTCCGCACGGTGCAAAGCGACGGCCTCTTCGGCAATGCGGCGCGCATTCTGCACCAGTTGCAACTCTTCGATCAATTCGTAGCCTTTATTTTGCCATTGTCCGCCATAGGAATTGGGATACGAGCGCTTCTGAATTTCATTTCCCGCAAATGCGTAGGCCGTATATCCCGCGCCGGCGGAATACTTCGTCTGATGAATATCGCTTCCTTCCGACGACAAAAACCATTGTTCCTCCCGATTGAAGTTCAAGTTGCTTTCCGCCAGCGTGACGCCCGCAACCGAGCATAATTCAGAGTCGACGTTCAGCATGAGCGCAATATTCTGCTCGACTGAAATCGAGAAGGGGTCGATCACGTGCGGCGTCACCCACTCGGCCGTAATCGCGTTTTCCGGAGCGAGTTGAACATCCTGCTGTTTCACGCGAGCGGAGGCGCGAGCGATCTCAACCGCGCGCGCCGCAGTCGCTTCTACTCCAGAGCGGGATAACACTTCGGAAGCTGCGAATCCCCATGCCCCATCGACCAGCACGCGCACGCTCATACCCATGGACTCGGCATCGGTCGCACCACCGACTTTGCCGTTCTTCGTAGTCAGCGCCCGGCTTTTCTGGCTCACAATGCGCGCATCGACGTAGCTGGCGCCGCGTAATGTAGCCAGGTTCAAGGCCCAATGAGCGATCTGTTTCATGGTGGAAACTCAAATTTACCACGATCTGATTTGCGATTTTCGGGCGCTTCGCTGCAGCGCCAACAATTTAAGCTTTCGCCATATTGAGGACTTGGGTAGCGGCGATCTGACCGGTGCGGACGCAGTCGGGAACGCCAATGCCGCGGTAGCCATTGCCCGCGAGCCCGAGTTGCGGCAACTGCTGCCGCAGGCGTTCGACGCGCTCGAGACGTTCGAGATGGCCCACGCCATACTGCGCCATGGCGGACTTCCATTTATAGACGCGAGCAAACAGAGGCATAGCGCGCAGTCCGAGGATCTGCAGCAAGTCATTGCGGACGACGGCAATGATGGCGTCATCGGAGAGATCCCAGACGCTTTCCGCGTTCGATCCGGCGAAGGAGCAGCGCAACACAGCCCGATCGGGGGGTGCGCGGTGCGGAAATTTGTTGTGCACGAAAGTGGCGGCAAGCAGGCGCTTTCCTTCACTGCGCGGAACTAGAAATCCGAAACCGGGAGGAAGTGATTGCCGAACGTCGCGATCATAGCCCAGTCCAACGGTAATGGAAGAACTATATTGTATGGCGGCGAGTTCGGTGGCGAGTTCCGGACTCACGTTCGACAGAAGCTCAGCCGCGGCGTGCGTTGGCACGGCGAGAATAACTCCGTCGAAGCGCTCGGGGCTCACTCCACTCGAGACCATCCAACCTGCGCCATCCCGGTGAATGGACTGCACCCGCGCGTTCGTAAGTAACGAAGCTTGCCTGAGACGAGGAACAATGGTTTCGACAAGCTGTGCCATGCCGTTTCTCAAAGAAGTAAAGAGGGGAGGAGCGGGCCGGTTTGCGACGCGAGGAATCTTTTTGCGCGCGGCGATCATGGCGCGGCCGAGGCTGCCATAGTTGCGCTCCATTTTAGCAAACCGGGGGAGAACGGCACGTACGCTGAGATGAGCGGACTCACCACCGTAGACGCCAGAGAGCAGCGGGTCAGCGAGGCGGTCAACCATTTCAGCACCGTAGTGACGTTCGACCAGCGAGGCTACGCTTTCATCGGTTTGTGAGGCAGTTGGTGGATTCAAGAATTCTCGCGCCATGCGAAGCTTGGTGGCCCATGAAAACAATGGCGAGAATCCTGTAGGCAGAATTTTTGTGGGGACCATGAACATCAGGCCATCTGGGATCGGCACCAGTTGGCCACGCACGAGAATATAGGTGACCCGCTCGGCGTCGTTCGAGCCGATCAGTTGATCGCCGATACCGAGCGAGCGGCAGAGATCGGCGGCCCAGGGCTTTTCCGTGATAAAAGAATCCGGCCCGCCTTCGACGATGCAGCCGTGAATGTGCTCGGTGCGAAGAACGCCGCCCAGGCTCGGCGAAGATTCATAAAGCACGTATTCGACCGCGCCGGCGCGACGATGCTCTTCCAGGGTGAAAGCGGAGGAAAGTCCCGAGATGCCGCCGCCGATAATGGCAATGCGAGTCATCGAACCCGGGGGCGAGCATCCTGCGTCCCCGGTCCGGAAGCTGAGCGAGGATCGCCCGGACGCGAGTTTGAATACTCTTGCACAAATCGCGCCAAGTCTCTTACGTTTTGTACCGGAGTTTCGGGAACGATGCCGTGGCCAAGATTGAAAATGTGCCCGGGACGTCCGGCGGCGAGTTGGAGAATTTGTTCAGCGCGCGACTTCAATTCCTTCCAATCGGCGAAGAGCAGGATAGGGTCGAGATTGCCCTGCACGGCGCAGCGGTATTCAAGATCGCTCCATCCTTTATCGAGTGGGATGCGCCAATCGAGGCCAATGACGTCCGCTCCGCTTTCATTCATTGCTGGCAGCAACGTGGCGCTGTCGGTGCCGAAATAAATAATTGGCGCGCCGGTTTTTTGCAGACGCTTCACTAACGTAGTCACATGCGGAAGAACATAGCGGCGGTAATCGTCTACGCTCAGGCAACCCACCCAACTGTCGAAGATCTGAATCACATCAGCACCGGCGCGCACCTGCGCCGCCGAGTATTCCGCAGTCACATCGACTAATTTGCCCATCAACTCATCCCACTGGGCGGGAGAGTTGTACATCATTTTCTTGGTATGAATGTAGTGGCGCGACCCGCCTCCTTCAATCATGTAGCTGGCGAGGGTGAAAGGAGCTCCGCAAAAGCCGATGACCGGAATCTTATCCGCAAAGTGCTTCGCCACCAGGCTCACCGCTTCGGAAACGTATGCCAGTTCGCCGGCACGATCGGTCCGCAGTTGGGCGACGTCGTCGCGAGTGCGCACCGGTTTTTCGATCACCGGGCCTTCTCCGGCGGAGAAATGAAAAGCAAGGCCCATCACCTCCAGTGGGAGCAACAGGTCGGCGAAGATGATGGCGGCGTCGACGCCGAGAAATTCAGCGGCGGTAATTGTAACTTCCGCCGCGAGTGCCGGCTTCTTGCAAATTTCGAGCAAAGAATGCTGCTTACGCACCGCGCGGTACTCGGGCATGTAGCGTCCGGCCTGGCGCATGAACCACACAGGCGTGTGGTCGACGGGCTGCGCCTTGCAGGCGCGAACGAAGGTTGAATTGGGTGCTGACATTGACCGTTTACTGTAGCATTTTTGGAGGGTCGTGTGCGCAAGAAGAGGCCGGTTCCGGGTTCAGTTTGTGCGAAACTAAACCTGTGACCGAAGATCCCGGGCTCTGGCGTAAGGATCCAGCATCAAAAGCCCCTTAAAGGCGGGAACAAGACGGCGAACACGATGATTGTGAACGAAAATGTGGAACTCGCAGTTGCGGACGGCACGCGGATGGCGGCTTACGTGGCGCGACCGGATCGAGGCGGGCCGCATCCAGGCCTGCTGGTGTTTCAGGAAGCGTTTGGCGTGAATCACCACATCCGCAGCGTGAGTGACCGGTTCGCCGCGGAAGGATATGTGGCGATTGCTCCGGAGTTATTTCATCGCACCGCACCGCAGGGTTTTGAAGGCAGCTACACAGATTTTCCCGCGGTGATGCCCCACCTGCAGGCGGTGACAACTGCCACGGCGGAACTGGACATTCAATCTGCCTACGATTGGCTGAGTTCGAATTCACAGGTTAAGCAAAACGAAATTTCGTGTGTGGGGTTTTGTCTCGGCGGGCGCGTCTCATTCATCGCCAACAGTTCAGTACTTCTACGCGCCGCAGTTTCGTTTTACGGCGGGGGAATTGCGCCGGGATTGCTGGACCGGACATCGCGGCTCCAGGCGCCGTCACTCTTCATCTGGGGCGGCCAGGACAAGCACATCACTCCAGAGCACCGGCGCGCCGTGACCGACGCTCTAAGCGCCGAGCGGAAGATATATGTGAGCGCTGAATTTTCGCGCGCCGATCACGGATTCTTTTGTGATGAGCGAGCGGCGTACGAGCCCAACTCCGCACGGCAGGCGTGGGCTTTGACTCTGGAGTTCCTGCGTTCGTGAAGACCCTCTGGACTTTCCTGACGGTTTCGGCTTCCCTTCTTTTAATCGGAATGGACCTGCGGCTCCCGACCTTAAATGCTGAACAAAGTGCAAAACGAAGCCGAACTTCTTCTCCGACCTTCTATAAGGATGTTCTTCCCATACTTCAGTATCATTGCCAGAGTTGCCATCGGGCCGGAGAACCGGCTCCCATGCCGCTGACGACGTTTGAGCAGACAAAGCCTTGGGCGGGAAAGATTGCGGCCGCGGTTGAACTGAAAGCGATGCCGCCATGGTTTGCCGACCCTCGCTACGGGCATTTTGCAAATGATCCGTCGTTGCGTGCGGAACAGATCGCGACGATTGGGGCCTGGGCAGACGCTGGAGCGCCCGGGGGAGATGTGCGTGATGCGCCCCCTCCTCGAACGTGGAGTGAGGGCTGGAATATTCCACAACCCGACGTGGTGGTGAAGATGCCCAAGCCAGTAGCAATTCCGGCGGGCGGCGAAGTCGAGTATACGTACGAAATTGTGCCTACACATTTCAGCGAGGACAAGTGGGTGCAGATGGTGGAGGTGCGGCCCTCGAGCCCGGCAAATGTACACCATGCGGTGGTATACATTCGGCCTCCGGATTCGTCGTGGCTGCGGAACGCACCGGTGGACGAGCCGTTTACGGCGTCGATGTTAAGCGATCCGGAGGAGAGGAGGCAGGCACACGAAACGACCAGCGATCTACTGCTAGTGTATGCGCCGGGGAGCGCGCCCGACCGTTTCGCGAACGGAATGGCGAAGTTCGTTCCGGCAGGCTCGGACCTGGTATTTCAGATGCATTACACCACGAACGGAGAGGCTGCTAACGATCAAACCAGCGTTGGTTTGGTGTTTGCAAAAAGTCCGCCGAAGCAGAGGGTGATTACATTGCAATTGAATAATCATGCGCTGCTCATTCCGCCGGGCGCGGACGATTTTCGCGTAGAAGTGCAGGGAACGCTTCCGAACGATGCCACGCTGTTGAGTTTGTTTCCGCACATGCACTTGCGTGGGAAGCGCTTCGAATACGATATCGTGCACGCGGACGGCAGCGTCGAGACGCTATTGCGGGTCAATTATCATTTCCACTGGCAATTGAGTTACAAACTGGCCGAACCGCGCCAGTTGAAAGCCGGGACAAAGTTGCGCGCCATTGCGTGGTATGACAATTCGAAAAACAATCCACATAACCCCGATCCGGAGAAGATGGTGACCTGGGGCGACCAAACTTCGCAGGAAATGATGGTGGGATTTTTTGATGTGGCAGTGCCGGCTGGAATGGATAAGTGGCAATTTTTTGTGCGGCCGCGTGAAGGCGCAGGGGCGGAGACGCATTAGGCTCGCTCCGCGCGGGCCCCAACCGGAACGGCTGTACTACATCAGTTGCCGACTTGGCGCGTTTTTGTAAGACTGAACCTTGTAAAACTGAACTGGATAACCAACCTTTTGATTGCCAATCCATTATCTTTAACAACAGTAGCGAAGCGCACCGAATCCCAATCCAGAGCCGCCTATTGGGCGCTGGCTGCGTTATTCCTGGCCGTGTATGTGGCTTCAATGTTCAGCCCCGGATTGCTGGATGACGCTGACGCCACGCACGCGGAAGCAGCGCGTGAGATGGTCGTCACCGGCGATTATGTCACCTTGCATGTGAATGGCGTCCGGTATCTGGAAAAAGCGCCGCTGCCCTATTGGCTGGTCGCATTCAGCTATAAGATTTTCGGCGTGAGCGAATTCAGCACGCGCGTGCCCATGGTGCTTTCGGTGATGCTGCTCGGCCTGCTCGGCGTTTGCTGGGGTCGCCGCGCATTTGGAGAGCGGACCGGAATTTACTCCGGATTACTTATTTACACGTGCGCCGGAGTTTATTTATTCACGCGTGTTCTTATTCCAGAAGTGCTTCTGAGCCTGCTAATTGCGGCGGCTCTTTACTTCTTTCTGACCGCGCTCGAACCTGGGGCAGCGACGTGGCGGTGGTACGCGGGATACGCCATGATGGCGCTCGGCGTCCTCACTAAAGGATTAATTGCGTTAGTTTTCCCTTGTGGCGCGGCATTCTTCTTTTTGCTGGTAACAGGGGAATGGAGGCGTTGGCGGGAATTTCGGATATTTTCGGGATTTGCACTTTTTCTGGCCATCGCAGCCCCATGGCACATTCTGGCTGGCCTGCGCAATCCTGGTACAGCGGAGCATCACGGCTTCTTCTGGTTTTATTTCGTGAATGAACACTACTACCGATTTCTTGGTAAACGGATCCCACATGATTACAACAAGCTTCCCGCCCTGCTCTATTGGACACTTCATCTCGTTTGGTTGTTTCCGTGGAGTCTGTATCTGCCGGCAGCACTGAAAACGGCACGGGACTGGCAGCGACGCGTACCTTTCGATCAAACTGCCGCACCGATGCGAACCGCGTTCGCTTCACGCACCAGGCTTCTGTGCTGGCTGTGGGCCGGGGTCGTGCTGATATTTTTCTCTATCTCCACCAATCAGGAGTACTACACTTTCCCGGCGTATCTGGCGATTCTGTTAGTGCTGGCCGAGGGCGTCGCGCATTGCGAGAGAATCGAAAATGAAAGCGCATCCCGCGCCGGCTGGCTCTTGCCCTCTGCCGCTCTGCTGGCCCTGATTGGAGTCATTGCCAGCATCATGCTGATCGTGGGGTTGTGGCAGTCGCGCCATCTTCCATTTGAAGCCGACATCGGAACATTACTCAGCCAGCAGGACACAAGCGCGTACACTCTCTCCACATCGCACATGCTCGATCTCAGCTACGCCTCGTTTGCGGCGTTGCGCTTGCCGGCGGCCCTGGCCGCCGTGGTCTTGCTGATCGCTCTACCTTTGTCATTCTTGCTGCGCCTGCGTCGGCGGCACTATTCTGCAACCTGGGCGCTGGGCGCCGGATTAGCAGTTTTTCTGATCGCCGCTCACATCGCTCTTGGCAGGTTCGGTCCCTATCTTTCGTCGAAACAATTGGCGCAGGAGATTGCCGCGCGCGCCCGCCCGGAAGATAAAGTAATGATCTATGGAGACCAGGCCTTTGGCTCGTCGTTGCTTTTTTATCTGAAGCGTCCAATCGATTTGGTAGAGGGCCGAACCACGTCGATGTGGTTCGGATCGACGTTCCCGGATGCCCCCAGGATTTACCTGAAAGACGCCGACTTGGTGCGCGATTGGGCAGGAAGCGGGCGCGTCTTTCTGTTTGTTCCGGATTACGAAAAAGCGCGAGTCGACAAATTATTGCCCGCAAGGTTTGTGATTGCGCAGCTTTCCGGCAAGTGCGTTTACAGTAATCAGCCTTGAAACTAACGCTTCTTTCGTACGCGGGGTAAGCTTTTGATCGCGGTGCGCGCGGAGACTCTTCTGCAGAGACAAAGCCCACGTGGGGTCTTCTACAATTCTTAATTGAGGCGACACAAGTCATGAACGGAAAATTTACATTGGCTCTTGGAGTAGTTCTACTTCTGATAGTGGGTGGCGCCGCGAACTCCCAGTCAGGCATCGCTTCTACCAGTGCCAACGAAGCCGGTTCCAAGAAAGCGGAGGAGCAATACAAAAATATTCAAGTCCTCAAGAGTATTCCGGCGGATCAACTGATTCCCGCCATGCAATTCATCACCACCTCACTCGGCGTGGAGTGTGAGTTCTGCCACGTGCAGGGCGCGTTCGAGAAGGACGATAAGAAGCCCAAGCAAACCGCGCGCAAAATGATGGAGATGATGTTCGCTATTAATAAAGATAACTTCGACGGTCAGCGTCAAGTGACTTGCTATTCCTGCCATCGCGGCGGCACTGATCCGATCGGGATGCCTCCGGTGATGGCGGAAGACGCCAAGCCGATCATTGCGGAACCGAGGCCCGTCGAGAACGAAGCCACCGAATCCAAAGCAGCATTGCCCACGGCTGATCAGTTGTTTCAAAAATATTTAGAAGCCGTGGGTGGGACCGCCGCGGTCGAAAAGGTTACCAGCCGAATCATGAACGGCACCATCACTTTTGGCGACAAAAGTTTTCCCATCGATATTTATTCGAAGGATCCTGACCAGCGTATATCGTTCACCCACATGCCCGGTGGAGATAGCGTCACCGCTTTCAACGGTCATGAAGGCTGGCTGGGATTTCCCGGAACGTCCGATGCGAGAGATGCACGGACCCGACATCGATGGAGCCTCGATCGACGCCGATCTTCATTTCGCGACTCATCTGAGAGGCATGTTCAGCAAAGCTGAGGTGCGCGGCATTGAAAAGCTCGGTGATCAAGAGGCCTATCTCGTGCTGGGAGCGCGCGTGGGCAGACCGCCGCTGCATTTGTATTTCGACGAGCACTCCGGCTTGCTGGTTCGCCTCGTCCGCTACGCGGAATCGCCACTCGGACAACTGCCTACGCAAATCGACTACTCCGATTATCGCGACGCGGGTGCCGTGAAAATTCCATTTCGCTGGACGCTGGCGCGGCCCAGTGGTCGATTTACGATTCAGGTCAACGATGTAAAAGTGAACGTTCCGGTGGATGAGGCGAAGTTTGCCAAGCCATCGGCGCCTTCAGCGGACCAGAAGCCGCCCGCCAAGTAGTCTCTCTTCAGCGTTCGGCCCAGCGTTACGTTCGTCATGCCTGGCGCCGAATTTCGATCTCTCGACGAGAGTGGAAGCGAGCTATGCCGGGTTAAGATTCTGCAGGGTGAACTCCATGCGAATCTTTCCGCGGCTCGCGGTCCTTCTGTGCCTTGTATTTTTCTCATCGCTTGCAACCTATGCTCAAACGGGCGCGAGCGCCACTGAGCAACAGCTGTTTTCTTTGGTGAATCGAGCCCGCCAACAGCAGAATTTGCCTGCACTCCGTTGGAATGAAGCATTGGCAGCCACGGCGCGGCGCCATGCGGCGGTAATGGCGCAACATGGAGTCGCGGAACACGTCTTTGCTGGAGAGCCAACGCTGGCCTCACGCGCCACACAGGCAGGACTTCGTTTTAGTTGGCTGGCGGAGAATGTGGTTCAGGGCGCTTAAATATTATAAATGACAGCTTAATTCTCGCTTCATGTTATACTTAATTTATGTTTTAAATTAAACTGAAAAATATTTTTATTTATAATTGGATTACTTTTGACAATGAATACAGTTACTTTATAACTTAGATCTCATAAAAGTCATAATTATAACCGGTTAATTTTTTAGTTAAAAAAATTTAGATTACGTTATAACTGGTTAACTTAAAAAAGTAATCATTTACAATACTGTTTGCGCTCTCTTTAGTTACTTTCTCTAACTCTTACTTACTCTCCAATTAACTTGTACTCTTTAGTATCAGTACTGTATTTACAAGTAAAAAATTGCTTTTTTGTTAGTTATTTTGAAATGTAATCTGATGAATGTTGAAAAATACAGTATTACTGATTATGTTGAATGGAAACTCGCAATATATTTAATCTTTAACAAATTTTTGTTTCGTAATTTTAATTGCAAATTCACGACTATGAACATAATATTTTCGCTTCCATAAACATCTTCCATTAAGGTCCTTTATTTGAGAAACATTGTAAATTCCATTTCCCTTATTCGAGAGGCCGCCACAAGAAACACAATGCGAATAGGCAGCTATCGTACAAACAATGCTGGAATAATAACTGCCGGTAGGTACCTAATTAACCAGAAAATAAACCAGCTTAGTCCTTTTCATTTATTTGTTACATA
>CAVQCP010000018.1:0-109806 GCA_963710965.1 uncultured Acidobacteriaceae bacterium
GTTAGCACATGATATGTCCGGTTGAGATAGCACATGACATGTCCGCTTTGCAGGCGGCGAGGATAGGAGACCATGCGAAGCATGGAATCTTACTCGAGGGCCGCGATGGAGCGGGCGATGAAAGTACAGGAAGTGATGTTGCAGGCGATGGCGAAGAAGATTACGTGGTTTCAGGCAGCGGAGATCATGGGGATCAGCGACCGGCACATGCGGCGGTGGCGGGAACGTTACGAGGAGGGCGGTTTTCGCGGGCTATTTGACCGGAGGCGGGGCCGGCCTTCGCCGAAGCGGGTGCCGGTGGCGGTGTTGGAGCGGGTGTTGGAGCTCTATCGGGAGCAGTATTTCGATTTCAATCTGCGGCATTTTCACGAGAAGCTGGCCCGCGAGCACCAGATCGGGCTGAGCTATAGCTGGGTGAAAGGGGTGCTGCAGGGTGCCGGGCTGGTGGCGCGGGGGCGCAAGCGTGGAGTGCATCGCAAGCGGCGCCCGCGGCGGCCTTTGCCGGGGATGCTGTTGCACATCGACGGCAGCCGGCACCAGTGGTTTCAGGACGAACGCTGGTACGACTTGATCGTGATTTTGGATGATGCCACGAGCGAGATTTATTACGCGCAGCTAGTGGAGGAGGAATCGACGGTGACGGTGATGGCGGGGCTGAAAGAAGTGATTGAGCGCCAAGGCGTGTTCTGCGCGCTGTACAGCGACCGGGGCAGCCATTTCTGGCTCACGCCGAAGGTGGGCGGGAAAGTGGATGCGCATCGGCTGACGCAGGTGGGACGGGCGCTGCGCGAGTTGGGCATCGGGATGATCCCGGCCTACTCGCCGCAAGCGCGCGGGCGCAGCGAGCGCAGCTTCGGCACCTGGCAGGGACGATTGCCGCAGGAGTTAAGGCTGCATCAAATCGCCAGCCTGGAAGCCGCTAATGTATTTCTGCGCGAACACTATATCGCCGAGTTCAACCGGCATTTCCAAGTTCCGGCGGTGCAGCGGGGGAGTGCTTTTTTACCCTGCCGGAGACGCGATCTCGATCTGGTGTTCTCCCTCCAGTGCGAGCGGACGGTGAACCGCGACAACACGGTTAGCTTTCAGAATCTGCGCCTGCAAATCGAAGCCGTGCGCTGGCGAGCCACGCTGGCGGGCTGCCAGGTCACCGTGCATCAGCACTTGGATGGAGCGCTCAGCCTCACCCACGGCCCACACTTGCTGGGACGCTACACGGCCGAAGGGGCGCCGCAGAGCGCGACCAAAATGCCGGCGCGACGGCCTGTGGAAAAGCCGCGCGGTGGAAAAGTCATAAACCCGACTTTCCCACCGCACTTGGAAATCCCGCAAACTGCGCGGGATTCCCACTTTCCCACAGCCCCGACTGCTGCTGGTTAACTATGAAACCGGACATATCGTGTGCTAAGAAAACCGGACATTTTAACTTGCTAACAACACGGAAAGTTTTCAACACGGCGGGTGGCCCACTCTTGACGATGTTTGTTTGCACCATTCTCACTGAGGGTGCCCCATCCTTGCGTTTTTTGCAAGAGCCTGCCCTGAGCTGTCGTTAGCACATGATATGTCCGGTTGAGATAGCACATGACATGTCCGCTTTGCAGGCGGCGAGGATAGGAGACCATGCGAAGCATGGAATCTTACTCGAGGGCCGCGATGGAGCGGGCGATGAAAGTACAGGAAGTGATGTTGCAGGCGATGGCGAAGAAGATTACGTGGTTTCAGGCAGCGGAGATCATGGGGATCAGCGACCGGCACATGCGGCGGTGGCGGGAACGTTACGAGGAGGGCGGTTTTCGCGGGCTATTTGACCGGAGGCGGGGCCGGCCTTCGCCGAAGCGGGTGCCGGTGGCGGTGTTGGAGCGGGTGTTGGAGCTCTATCGGGAGCAGTATTTCGATTTCAATCTGCGGCATTTTCACGAGAAGCTGGCCCGCGAGCACCAGATCGGGCTGAGCTATAGCTGGGTGAAAGGGGTGCTGCAGGGTGCCGGGCTGGTGGCGCGGGGGCGCAAGCGTGGAGTGCATCGCAAGCGGCGCCCGCGGCGGCCTTTGCCGGGGATGCTGTTGCACATCGACGGCAGCCGGCACCAGTGGTTTCAGGACGAACGCTGGTACGACTTGATCGTGATTTTGGATGATGCCACGAGCGAGATTTATTACGCGCAGCTAGTGGAGGAGGAATCGACGGTGACGGTGATGGCGGGGCTGAAAGAAGTGATTGAGCGCCAAGGCGTGTTCTGCGCGCTGTACAGCGACCGGGGCAGCCATTTCTGGCTCACGCCGAAGGTGGGCGGGAAAGTGGATGCGCATCGGCTGACGCAGGTGGGACGGGCGCTGCGCGAGTTGGGCATCGGGATGATCCCGGCCTACTCGCCGCAAGCGCGCGGGCGCAGCGAGCGCAGCTTCGGCACCTGGCAGGGACGATTGCCGCAGGAGTTAAGGCTGCATCAAATCGCCAGCCTGGAAGCCGCTAATGTATTTCTGCGCGAACACTATATCGCCGAGTTCAACCGGCATTTCCAAGTTCCGGCGGTGCAGCGGGGGAGTGCTTTTTTACCCTGCCGGAGACGCGATCTCGATCTGGTGTTCTCCCTCCAGTGCGAGCGGGCGGTGAACCGCGACAACACGGTTAGCTTTCAGAATCTGCGCCTGCAAATCGAAGCCGTGCGCTGGCGAGCCACGCTGGCGGGCTGCCAGGTCACCGTGCATCAGCACTTGGATGGAGCGCTCAGCCTCACCCACGGCCCACACTTGCTGGGACGCTACACGGCCGAAGGGGCGCCGCAGAGCGCGACCAAAATGCCGGCGCGACGGCCTGTGGAAAAGCCGCGCGGTGGAAAAGTCATAAACCCGACTTTCCCACCGCACTTGGAAATCCCGCAAACTGCGCGGGATTCCCACTTTCCCACAGCCCCGACTGCTGCTGGTTAACTATGAAACCGGACATATCGTGTGCTAAGAAAACCGGACATTTTAACTTGCTAATAACAGAGCCTGCCCTGAGCTCGTCGAAGGGGTGGGCGACGATGCTGACTGCGCTGTTAGATTTTCTGACGGCATGATCGAAGCCGTTTAGACTCCGGCATTCCCGAATCCCGCCCTTCGCAAAGCTCGCGAAGGCCGGGGCACCCACTGTTTTTTGATTCCAACCATTCAAAGGCCGGGCCACCCGCCACTGCTGAGGATATCTTTGTCCTTGACACCACCTTCGTTCTTATCGAGGGGCACCCGTGCCGTGTTCGAGTGCGGCTGGGCCAAGCCCACAGAGAAGTCAAAATCGACCACCTTGAGATTCTTGTCTCAGCCTGAGACGGTGGGGGTTTTCCACTCCTGCAGGTGGATTCATTTTTTCTTTAAGCTATTGATAAATATAGCGCCTGAGTGCTAATCCTTCCGTTCCGCGCGGTGGTCTCGGTCGTGCTTCTATTTCTAGCGTAACCGCGTGTTCTGGCTCCCCGGTCCACTCCTCCTAACCGGGAAGAGGGGAGCCCAACTCGCACTTTCTGGTGGAACTTGACCGTTGCTGAGAAGAGACAGCAGGTTTCTCCACTTCGCTTCCCCTTTCCCTTCGGTCAGGGCAAGCTTGGGTCGGAATGACAGGTCCTAATCGGTCGGAACGAAAAGGCTTTTACTAGGAGTTTTGCTTGGCGCATCCGGGAACAGCTTTATCGCGTACGCCGCAGCGCAGCGTGGTTGCGGAGTTGGCGCGCTTTTTTCCGGAGGCAACGCCGGTACGGATCCCGGTTCAATTTACCTGTTGCAATCACACCCACTGGGCTGACCGAGCCGATGCCGCTAATCCTCGGGAAAGCGTGCCAGAGAATGTTCGGGAGAACGTGCAGGAAAATACGGTCATTGAATTCGGTACCTCGCGGGAGGTTTTGTTTGCCTGCACCACTCCGCTGGAGTTTGCCGACGTGCTGCGGCTGAGGAATTCGGACGGCTCACTCGATACCGAAGCGGCGGTGGTTGCGGTGCAATATCATCCCGGCAAAACCATTGTGGCCGCGCGCTTTACCCAAGCAGTTCCCAACTGGATCGTGAAATCATGACATCCCCGGAAGCTTCGCAGAATTCAGAAAGCCCGGAGTCGACTCCGGAGCTGGCGGCGGTGTGGGCCAATGCCCGCCGCCTGCATCCCATTTACACCGAACTGGCGCGTGAGTTTGTGCTCGAGGTGCCGGTTTGCGCCGATCTTGAAAGCGCCGTGGAGGCTCCGGGACCGGAGTCGGTGGAGCAGGCGCAGCTGTGGCTGGATGCCATCGACAGCAAGGTGCAGGTGCATCAATTGCGGCAGTTTTTGCAGACCAGTTCGGTGGTGGATGCCGAGGGGCTGGTTCTGCTGTTGCAGCATTTCTTGGCGAAGACGCCGCACAGTGACGCGCAGCGCGACAAAGCCGACTTCCTGCTGGTGCAGTATTTCAGCCAGGCCGCGCCCACCGATCTGGATGACAACTGCGTGGATGTCGCCTGCGTCGCGAAAGGTTTGGAGCCGGTGCTGGGTCCGGTGGAGCTTAAAACTCCGCTCTGGCTGAACGCGCTGGATCGCGTTCTGGAATCGGCGCGGCGTTGCCGCTCGCTCGATGAACTGCTGCACGGCGGCGTGCTGGAGCAGGGAAGAAAAGCCAAGGCGCAGACCGGCGATCTGTTCTACCTGCCGATCGCGCTGGTGGCATTTACCCGCTTCGGATATCTCATGCGGCGGGTCTTCTTCCGCCTGATGCTGGCCGATCTCAACGACATTCTTGATGGTCTGGGCGAACTCGAAGACAAGGGAATTGAGACTATCGACTGCCGCAGGGCACAATTCTCCGAACAGGAGCCTATTCTGCGGTTGCGCTTGATCTGCCAGTCGTGGAAGGTGATGTTCCAGGCGGAATATTCTTCAGGGCAGCCGCTGCGCATGCTGGTGGACCTGCGGGCATCGGTGAAAGAGGCGCTGAATAAGGAGACGCTGAATTTGGTGGCGAAGGGCGAGGCCGAGGCAGTGTCATCCGGGGCAGGCGAGTCGGCTGCCGGAAGGCCGAAAGCTGCCGCTGCGGTTGCGGCGGGCGCGGGCGGCGGCGTGGCGGCCTCGGCGCCGGTAGAAGCAGAAGCCGCGGAATTCGAAATCTCGGTCGAGCCGCAGGAGTGGAATCCTGACCAGGACTCGCCAACGAACGGGAAGAAATAGCCGCTAGCGCCGACAGATCGCGCAAGCCTAGGGCAGCAAAGAGGAATTAGGTGGATCAACCGACCGTACTTGTTATCTCCGACGATGTGGAATTTTCGCGCAGCCTTACGGCGCGCTGGCAGATGGAGCGTCATGTGCCGATGTTCACGCTGCTAAGCGGCGACCTCTGGCCGCGCTCGATTGCGAGTTTTGCGGTTGCGATTGTGGGGCCAGTGCGGCGCGAGTTGCTGTCGGTGATTCTGGAGCCCTTGCACGCGACCCAGCAGCCGCTTTTTTGTGTGTGCCAGGATGCGGCCACCGTGCAACTGGTGCGGGAGCGTTGGCCGCGCACGTCGGTGCTGCGCAGCGACGATAACTGCATGAATGTTTTAGTGCCAGCGGCGAGCGAAGCAGTATTGCGAGCGGCCGCGGAAGCTCGCGCCCGCACCGCCGAAGAAGCCTGCGTCATGCTGGAGCGCCAGGCCATGCTGGGCCGCTATGTGATCGAAATGCGGCACGGATTGAACAACGCGCTCACCTCGTTGCTGGGAAATTCCGATCTGCTGCTGCTCGAACCGGGAATCCTTTCGGCGCAGGCGCGGGCGCAGATTGAAACTATTCGCAATATGACGTTGCGCATCCATGAAGTGATGCAGCGTTTTTCCTCGTTAGAAAAAGAAATGAATGTGGTGGCGCAACAGATGGAACGAGATTCCGGGCGATGCCGGACGGCAGTGGCCGGAATCTGAAGTAAGCGAGGGGGAACGGGATGTGCCAACGGAATGCTGAGAAATAACAACCGACCACTGATCTCCGAGAACCGAGAGCCGTTTCTATGCCCAAGCTAACCGCGACCAGCACCATCCTCGAACATGAACTATCCGAGCTGCGCCTGCTGATCGAGCGGCAGACCGGAGTGGTTCTCGACGGCACCAACAGCGCGCTGGCCGCGCGCCTGGCTGAATATATCGAGGCGCAAGATTTAGGATCGGCAGCCACGCTGTTGGATCGGGTTCGATCGAGCCAAGGTGACCCTTGCACTATGCCTTCGCTGCTCGAGGGGCTGGTAAATAACAACACCGGTTTTTTTCGCCATCAAGGGGCGCTCCATGCGCTGAGGCAGCAGGTGATGCCGCAGATCTGCGCGCGCAAGGCGGCGGATGGGCCCAGCCCGTTACGCATATGGAGCGCGGGCTGCTCGAGCGGGGAAGAAACCTACTCGATTGCAATCGCAGTCTGCGACGGATTGAGCCAAATCGCGGCGAATCACGGGAGCACTTCGAGCCCTGGCAATGGGAACGGCAAGTCTGGCGCGCGGAACGGCGGGATCGCGGAGAGCGCTTCCAGCGCGACGCATGGCGCGGCCGTGTCGATCCATATTGTAGGGAGCGATCTGTTACCGCGGAATATTGAAGTGGCGGACCGGGGAATTTATCCGCAGTCCGCGCTGGAGGGGCTGCCCCCGGCGACCATCCGCAATTATTTTTCGAAGATCAGTTCGCCGGCGATGGTGGCGCAGGATGTGGCGCAGGATGTGGAGAATGACGAGGAAGACGACCGGTTCCAGCCGCAGACGCAAGGGAGGAATGGAGCGGCTGAATCAGCTTTGGCGGCTTCGGCCAGCGTTCCGCACTTGATGGTGAAGCCACGATTGCGCAGCATGGTGACTTTTAATTGCATGAATCTGGCCCGTCCAGGCTACATCGGGCGCTTCGACTGCATCCTGTGCATGGATGTGCTGCCGCATTTTTCGCGCGCACAACGCAACGCGCTGCTGGAGCGCTTGCATCTTTATCTGGAACCGGGCGGATATCTCTTTTTGAGCCAAACTGAAAAGCTGGGGTCGACTAACCTGAACTTCCGGTCGGAAACCTTTGATGGATATACCTTTTACCGGAAGCCGCTGGCGGCGAGCGCGGCGTATGGAAGATAAAGCTGCCATCACTTCGATTTTGCGTCTGATGCCTTGAGGTCGCTGATCAGGCGCTGGAAGGCTTCCTGATAGGAGTCGTGGTTCTTCCAGTTGCTGAAGTCGGGTATGAAATACTCGCGAATCTCGCGGCGGAATCTTTGCCGGTGTCGGCGTCGAAACACTCCCAGTCGCGCAGGGCTTCGTAGGGCGCGAGCCGGATGGGGTACAGCACACGCCGCTGGTCGCGCACCTCGCGCTTGCGGGCCTTGGCAATTTCGGTCTTCACCCACTCGTTCTCCATGCTGTGCGGCGACAGGATCAGCAGCAACTTGTCGTGCAGGCGGATGGCTTCGTCGATCTGCTCGTGGAGTTTCTTGCCGCCTTGAATGTCGTGCGGAGCAAACCAGCAGCGCACGCCCTTGTTCTGCAGGTCGGCGTAGAGGCGGTCGGCGAAGGCTTGGTCTTTGGTGGAGTAGCTGATGAAGCGCTTCACCGAAGTCAGAATCGTCTCGCCACAGATAGCGTCGCGCATCGCAACCGGACAGAATTCTGCTTCTTAATTGCCACTGTTCGGGCTATACTCTGCAAATGGATCACGAATATCTTTCGCGGCTGCTAACTGCACTTGGAGAGGCGCCGAATGCAACAATAGACATCCAGGAATTGCAACGAGCAGGCTTTTCCCTTGGTGACCCAAAGTTTGAACTTCATCTGCGGCTTCTGTATGAGGAGCGTTTCATTACCAGTGATTTTCGAGGAATAGGGCTAGACACAGCCGCAGACGGCCACAAAATGTGGTCCGTTATACCCCTGCGCCTTACCGCTGCTGGCCACGCGGAAATCGAAGCGATGAACTCCGATGTGCCGGTTGACAAGATTGGGTTCGACTATTCAAAATGAAAAAGCCTGGCACGGGGCCGGGCTGGATAATTTTCTCTCCTTCAAAGCTTATTTCGGGCCGTATCGGTACTTCCAATATTCAAGCTCTTTATCGACCAACTTTGTTGTGTGCTCGATTGCTGTTAGCGTCGGTCGGGCGAGCGGGTCCTTCTGCAGTTCCGTAAAAAGAGTCCAGTCCCGTTTGCCTTTCTGATCGAAAGCGTGAAAACCTTTGATGTCCAAGGTGACGGCACGGGTAACAATCATCTTTTTGCCACGCGTGTCCACGTCGACCCAGCGCACCTTATAGCCCATTAGCTTGCACTCACGCTGATATTCCTCCGCGTACTTGCTCTGGAACTCGCGCCGTTCCGCCTCAGACATGGATTTCAGCGTATCTTCGAGGACAATCTTGCATGGATACTCGCTGCTCTTGTAATGTGTGTACATCGCAACCATGTACTTACCGCTTTGTGCATAGCCCGTTTGCACTGCCGCGATTATGCAGTTTTTATCAACAAAAATGTCCGTCAACGAGCCTTCATAAACCAGCACCGGGGCCACCCAAGTTTGGTCCCCAAATTCGGTCGCTTCCGCGCAAGGCGTTGCTACTAGTAAAGGGCGGCCACTATCCGGGCCGGGCTTAGCAAACTGAAGACCCGGAAATGTTTGTCCGGCGCACTGGATCGCCATGAAGAGCCAGATAATTAGACAAGCGAATATGCGGCGGGACATGCCCGGAATTCTAGCATCCTCGCAACTACGTCACGCAAGGCGAAGCCGTAGGGGGCTGGCCCAGCCTTTCGCCCGGAAGGAAATCGAGGCTGCCCCGTCCTTGTCCCTGCGTTCTTTGCAGGGACAGGGCGGGGAATTTGACTTTGATCTTCCACGTTGCATCAGGGAAGTCAAAATCCCCGCCCTGTCGCAAAAGACGCGACAAGGGCGGGGCACCCTCGAATAAAGGGCGTCAACTCTCCTCTTCCGAATCCATCACATGTCTTTCCGGCAACATGCGCTGATGGAGGATGCGGGAAATCAGGATTCCGCGGGCTTCCTGGCGGTAGAACAAGACGTGCCCGCCGTGCTCAAAGCGGCGCAAGCCGGGACGAATATGCTCGCAAAGGCGGCCTAGAGCCGGATTGCGCGCCAGCATCTGGCAACAATCCTCCAGTTCGCCGAGGTAGCGGGCGGCTTGGGTTTCGCCCCACTTGCGGAGGGTATATCGCCGATGCTGAGCAGGTCGGCTTCGGCGCGGCGCGAAAATCGAAACTTCGCCACGGCTGGTTAGCGCGATGCGGAAAGTTTGAGCGTCTTACGGACCCGGCCAAAGACGTTGCCACGGGCCACGCCGCTGGCGTCGCCTTCGTCGATTGCCTGGCGCAGGGCGTCCAACTTTGCCGCGTGCTCGTGTTCCTCGCGCTCCTTTTCTTGGCGCTTCAGGGTTCGCAGGCCGGCGCAAACGACCTCGCTCGCGTTTTCGTAGCGCCCGCTCTTTACCTTCGTCGCCACGAAATGGTCGAGTTCAGGGGGCAGGTTGATGTTGCGTGTGGGCATGGCGGACCTTCCGGAACATTCGTTCGAGAATATTATGGCATGGCTGGCAAGATCAGGGAGGTTTGGCGGCTCAAACCGCTGTTGAAGGTGGTGAGGCTCTTACGGCGCGACTGGAAGTCGCGCCCTTTCAAATCCATTGCTCTTGACTGTATATACGAATCGGATACTATGTATATATGAGTAAAGCGAGGGCGCTATGGCTGTGACCATGACATCGATTCGCCTCGATACCGACTTGGCCGACGAGGCTGTGAAGGTGCTCAAGGCGAAATCCCGCACCGATGCAGTGCACATCGCGCTGCGCGAAATCGTTGGGCTGAAGCGTTTCAAGAAGTTGATGAAGAAGAACGAGGGAAAGCTTTCGTTCAAAGGCTACGTTGACTGATCTAGTCATTTTTGACTCGTCGATCATCATCGACGACCTTCGGTCACCGCGCCATCGCGAGAGGCTCCAATCCGTCATCGGCGCTGTTCGAATGTCCTCTGTGGTTCTGGCCGAGTTGTGGCGGGGCGCCCAAACGCTTGCTGATCGTAAGTTTCTCTCGGCTCTGGCGAGAGACCATCCAATTTTGACTCCGACCACAGAGAATTGGCTGGAGTCCGGCGAGATACTGGCGAAAATCCGTGCCGATCACGGCTTCGAGCCGCATAAACTGCGTGATCTGCATTTCGACGTTCTCATTGCCCTTACTGCCCGCTCTTACGGCGCCCGCCTCATCACCACCAATCGGGCTGATTTTGAGCTTATCCATCGGTACCGACAGATCAAGCTTGAAGTGTGGTGAGCTGCTCCGTTCTTGTCCCTGCGTTCTTTCCGTGTGTCGTCCCTCCGGGACTGGTTCCGGTTGCTGGGTGGCCTACCCAGGGCTTACGCCCTGGGCTATTATCTGCTGCCCCTCCGGGGCTGCGTTACTTCTTCCGGCTGCGGATGGCTTCTCGGGCTTCTTTGTCGGCGGTCCGCCGGCGTTCCGTCTCGCGTTTATCCCAAAGCTGCTTGCCTTTGGCCAGGGCTAGTTCGACTTTTACTTTGCCATTCTTGAAGTACAGGCGGACCGGAATTAACGTCAGACCTTTCTGCTGCGTCTTGCCGATGAGCTTGCGGATTTCTTCTTTGTGCATCAGCAGCTTTCTGGTGCGCAGGGGGGCGTGGTTGTGGATGTTGCCGTGCTCGTAGGGGCCGATGTGGGCATTGAGCAGCCAGAGTTCTCCGTCTTTGACCAAGCCGTAGGAGTCCTTGAGGTTGGCCAGGCCTCCGCGCACGGATTTGGCCTCGGTTCCGGTAAGAACTACGCCACACTCAAATTTTTCCAGCAAGAAGTAGTTATGTGAAGCGATCCTATTAACGGCGGCATCGCGCTGGCCGGAGGCGGTAGGTTCGCGCTTGGGAGATTTCTCCGGGCTGGGCTTGGTTTGATGTGTGGACTGACGGGGCATGGCTTGGGTTCATCTTAACAGCGTACTGTGGCTGCCGGAACCCGGCTTACGGCAAGCGCAGGCCGACCGTCGTTATTTCCCCGACAGGGCTAAGACCAAAGAGTGTAACTCCCGTGCGGACAATCACATGGGGAGGTCGGATTGGCGATGTTATAATCGCTGCCAAAGCGCATTTTAGCTTGAATTTTGTGGTATGACCCTCCTTGGGTTCGCTGGCCTTCGGGGAACGAGTATGCGTCCGGCGAAGATTTGTAGATGAGGACTGACGAATGAGACGTTTGATGCCCGCGGCAGTCGTGGCTTTGGTTATCTTTACCATCCTGCCTGCCATCGCCGATAAGGCCAAGACCGCCTATGCCAAAGGCGAGGACGCCGAGGCCCGCCAGAACTACGAAGGAGCCTACGAGTTCTACAAGCAGGCCTACGATCTGAAGCCGAAAGATTTGCGCTATCGGACGTTGTTCGAGCGCCTGCGCTCGAAGACCGCCATGTTCATCGTGCATCAGGGGATTGTGTTGCGGGATGCGGGAAAGCTGGAAGAAGCCCTGGCCCAATTTCAAAAGGCGGCCCAGATCGATCCCTCGCTGTTCAGCGCGCAGCAAGAGATGAAGCGCACCCTGCAGATGATTGAGGAGAAGCTGAATCCGCTGCCGCAGGCTGCGGGCCCTCCGTCTGGCATTGAGCGCAGGCTGCGGGAAGCCGGCGGTCCGGTTGAACTTGCACCCATCTCAAATACTCCCCTGACAATTCACTCTACCGATGATGCCAAGCTGATCTACGAGACGGTGGGCAAGCTGGCGGGAGTCAATGTGCTGTTCGATCCGGATTATGTTTCGAAGCGCATCAAAGTGGAGTTGAATGGAGTAACGCTGGAAGAGGCGCTGCGGATTGTCGCACTGGCCTCGAAGACTTTCTGGCGGCCGGTGACTCCGAACACCATCTTTGTGGCACAGGATAATCCGGCGAAGCGCAAGGAGTTGGAGCAGAGCGTCCTCAAGACCTTCTATTTGTCGAACATTTCCCAGCCTACCGAGTTGCAGGACGTAGTGAATGCGATCCGCAGCGTGCTGGATGTGCAACGTGTACAGCAGCTGCTCTCGCAGAATGCGCTGGTGGTGCGCGGCACGCCGGACCAGATCGCGCTGGCGGAAAAGTTGGTTGACGATCTGGATAAGGCGCGGCCGGAAGTGATTGTTGACATCGCGGTGCTGCAGATCAGCAAAGACAAATCGCGCACTCTCGGTCTTCTGCCGCCGAGCAGCGCCACGGTTGCTTTGCAGAGCAACATCAACACGACGTCATCGAGTACTTCAAGCACGACTTCGACTACGTCTTCGAGTTCATCCGGCGGGCTGGAGTTGAATACGCTGGGCAATCTGAACGCTACCGATTTCCAGGTCACGATTCCCTCGGCGAATCTTTCGGCGGTGATGGGCGACAGCGATACCAAGATGTTGCAGAATCCGCAGGTGCGGGCGCTGGACAATCAGAAGGCGACGTTGAAGATCGGCGAACGCGTGCCGGTGGCCACAGGATCGTTCCAGCCGGGTATTGGCGGTGTGGGTATTAATCCACTGGTAAATACGCAGTTCCAATATCTGGATGTGGGCGTGAACATCAACGTCACCCCGCACGTGCATAACGATCGCGAAATCACGCTGAAGATCGTGATGGAAATTTCCTCCGTGGTGGGGCAGTCAAGTATTGGCGGAATCAGCCAGCCCATCATCGGGCAGAAGAAAGTGGAGCATGAAATCCGGCTGCGGGACGGCGAATCGAGCATGATTGGCGGAATCATGGATGATTCGCAAACCAAGTCGCTGGCGGGCATTCCGGGGCTGGCGCAGATTCCAATCCTGCGCTACCTATTTGGTCAGGTGACGCAGGACCATTCCTCGGATGAAACCGTGTTCGCCATTACTCCGCACATTATTCGCGCGGCCTCGGTAAGTGAGATGAACCAGCGGGCGATCGATATTGGCACGGCGAATTCGATTGAGTTGCGGCATGTAAGCCGGCCACCGGCGGCTGCCGCTCCGACGGTGCCGACACAGATGAATCCGGCTCCGGCAACTCCGGCTCCTGGGGCGCAATCGCCTGCGGGGCAAAGCCCGAACGCCGCAGTGAATCCGGCGGCACAAGGGGCGAATTTCCTGTTCGATCCGGGGCAGATTACCGCCTCCAAGGGCGGCACATTTGTGGTGAACCTGCAAATCTCGGGGGCGCAGAATGTGCATTCGGTGCCGGTACAGATGAGCTACGATCCGTCGAAACTGGAGTTGGTGAATGTTTCCAACGGCGGCTTCCTTTCGCAGGATGGGCAAATCGTGACCCTGGTGCACCGCGAAGATGAAGCCACCGGAACGTTGCAGATTACGGCGTCGCGGCCGAATGGCGCGGGTGGAGTTTCCGGGCAGGGTACGGTGGTGACGCTTACGTTCCAGGCCAAGGCCACCGGACAAACTCCGCTGATCATTACCCGTGGTGGGGCGCGCGATCCGGCTTTGCAATCCATCGCAGTGAACGGGGCGCAGGCCTCGGTGACGGTGCAATAGATCGTCAGTCCGCCGCGATCCGGGCTCGAGAAGGTTTGGGATTTTAGATTGTGATTTCGAAAATGAAGTTATGCAGAATGAATTCTTGCGGAGCACGTTGCGGGACCGAACGGGGATTTACTCTTCTTGAATTGATTATCGCCACGGCGATCCTGGTGATCCTCTCGACGATGGCGGTGCCCATGGCGCGGCTCACCATCCAGCGGGAACGCGAAAAGATGCTGCGCAGAGATTTGTGGGATATGCGCGACGCCATCGATCGCTATAAGGCGGATGCGGACCGGAACGCGTTTCAGATTAAGGTCGACAGCCAGGGGTATCCGCCTGATCTGGAAACTTTGGTCAAGGGCGTCGATGTGCAGGGAAAGAAAGTCCGGTACCTGCGAAAAATCCCTGTCGATCCTATGACCGGGACGACGGAATGGGGATTGCGCTCGATGCAGGATGATCCGGATTCCGATTCGTTCGGCGGGCAGAGTGTCTTCAACGTCTATACCAAATCGACGGGCGAAGCTTTGGATGGCTCGAAGTACAAGGATTGGTAATGGTAAGCAAGTGTAAAATTCGTCGCGATTCGGGGTTCACGCTGCTTGAGATGATGATCGTGATCATCATCATGGGCATTCTGTTGTCGATTGCGCTGCCGATTTATAACCAGTCGCTGGTGCGATCGCGCGAGGCGGTGCTGCGCAACGACTTGTTTACCCTGCGATCGTTGATTTCGCAATACACGCTGGATAAGCAGAAAGCGCCACAGTCTCTGGACGATCTGGTTTCTGCCGGCTATATCAAAATCATTCCCAAAGATCCGATGACCAATGAATCGAACTGGGAACCTCACCAGGAGGATACGCTGATGTCAGTCGATCAGCAGGATCCAGGCATCGACGATGTGCACTCGGCGTCGAACGCCACGTCGAGCGATGGGACGGCTTACAGTAGTTGGTAGAGCGGAAAGATTTTCTCAATTTCCTGTTGTTGTTTCCAACGGTCCAATTTTCTGACGGTATGAACCTGCGCTAGTAGGTTCGGATTATGGACACCACTCCGCTTAGCAGATAAAAACTTGGCACTCGTCAATGTGGGTAGCAAAAAAGTTCTGACGACAATCAGGCCAAGCTTGAGTGCTTGAGTCTCAACTGCGAGGTTTCAGTGATCTCCAAGAGGCTGATGCTATTGGTGTGCGTGGTTGCGGTTGCCGGGTGTCTCAGCTGTGCAGCACAGAGCGAATCGTCGGGATTTTTCACGAAATGGGAAGATCGCGTGCGCGCTACGCTGGCGCAGCAACCGGCGTGGCCCATTCCGCTGATCACGGCGTCATCCGGATTGTTGCAAGTGGCGCGCTTCGATCTGGTGCGGCAGATCGCGCCCGCGGGCACCGACACATGGACCTATGACAACAGCAAGGGCATCAGCCTGGTTCCCTGGTACAGAGTGGAGTTCGATGCGTTGGCTCCGCCATATATTCAGCACAACTCGAAGGCGGAGGACGGCTTCGGCGATTTCTCCATGCTGCTGAAATACCGGCTGGCGGCGGGGAATGAGGAGCGTGGAAATTATTCCGTAAGTTTCGCAGTGACCGGGACGGTGCCCACTGGAAGTTACAGGAACGGAAGCCTGGCGGGTACGATTACACCCACGGTTTGCGGGGGCAAAGGCTTGGGAAAGTTTGATGTGCAATCGACGCTGGGAGCAACCCTGCCGGCAGGCGATACCACCAAGTTGGGTCGTGCGGTGGTGTGGAATACGGTGGGGCAATATCACCTGGGCAAATGGTTCTGGCCGGAGATTGAAAACAACGCGACCTTCTACCACGGTGGAGCGAACGACGGGCGGTTGCAAAATTTCGTAACGCCGGGGTTGATGCTGAGCAAATTCAAGCTGGAGCGCGATCCACGCAACCGGTTCGCTTTCATATTTGGCGGCGGGATGCAGATCGCAACGTCGCAATTCCACTCTTACAACCATGGTCTGGTGATTACGACGCGAATGTTGTTCTGAGGAAATGGAGTGATCGGGCGATGGAGTTCAATCGCTCCATGGTCCAATCGCTCCATCCGTTGCGTCCCTTTCGCGCAAGCACTAACATCTACGTATGCCCGTTGATACGGAAGTTAGGCAAGCTCCAACGTCAATTCGCGCGCCGCGCGGAAACTCCATTACTTGCAGAGGCTGGCAGCAGGAAGCTGCCATGCGCATGCTGATGAATAATCTCGACGCCGAGGTTGCCGAGCGTCCGCAGGATCTGGTGGTGTATGGCGGAACCGGGCGCGCGGCACGGAGTTGGCCCGCGTATCACGCCATTGTTGCTGCTTTGAAAAATCTCGAGAACGATGAGACGTTGCTGGTGCAGTCGGGCAAGCCCGTCGGTGTTTTCAAGACGCACGAACATGCGCCGCGGGTGTTGATCGCGAATTCGAACCTGGTGGGGCATTGGTCGAACTGGGAGAAGTTCAACGAACTGGAGCGCGCCGGGCTGATGATGTATGGGCAGATGACGGCGGGCTCGTGGATCTACATTGGCTCGCAGGGAATTGTGCAGGGGACGTTCGAAACTTTTTCCGCGGCGGGAGAAAAACATTTTGGCGGCGATCTGGCGGGCAAGCTGATCGTCTCGGGCGGCATGGGCGGAATGGGGGGAGCTCAGCCCTTGGCCGCGACCATGACGGGCGCGGCTTTTCTGGGGATTGACGTCGATCCCGAGCGCATCAAGAAGCGGCTGAAGACCGGCTATTGCGATTTCATGGTCACCACTCTGGATGAGGCGCTGCGCATTCTGAAGAATGCGGTGCGCAAGAAGGAAAATGTTTCTGTGGGGCTGGTGGGGAATTGCGCGGACGTGATCCCGGAGTTGGCCGCGCGCGGCGTCGTGCCTGACATTCTCACCGATCAGACTTCTGCGCACGATCCGCTGAATGGATATGTGCCGAATGGGATGACGCTTGAAGAAGCGTTCGAGTTGCGAAAAAACGACCCCACAGGTTATCAGGAGAAATCGCTGGATGCGATTGCGGCGCATGTCGAGGGCATGCTGCAGCTGCAGAAGATGGGATCGGTGACGTTCGATTACGGCAACAATATTCGTACGTTTGCGTTTCAGCGCGGAGTGAAGAAGGCGTACGATTTTCCGGGATTCGTGCCGGCTTATATTCGTCCGCTGTTTTGCGAGGGGCGGGGGCCGTTTCGCTGGGTCGCGCTTTCGGGCGAGGCTTCGGACATTCACGTCACTGATGATTTGGTATTAGAGCTGTTTCCCGAGAACCGAATTTTGCGCCGCTGGATTGATCTGGCGCGCAAGCGCATCAAGTTTCAGGGATTGCCGGCTCGCATCTGCTGGCTGGGATACGGCGAGCGAGCGCAGTTCGGGCTTGCCATCAACGATCTGGTGAAGAAGGGGAAGATCAAAGCGCCGATCGTGATTGGCCGCGATCATCTTGATTGCGGTTCGGTGGCGTCTCCATTTCGCGAAACCGAGAGCATGAAAGACGGCTCCGACGCGGTTGCGGATTGGCCCCTGCTTAATGCTTTGCTGAATACAGCGGCGGGCGCGTCGTGGGTCTCGATTCACAATGGCGGTGGCGTGGGCATTGGATACTCGCTGCATGCGGGCCAGGTCACGGTCGCCGATGGGACCGATGCGATGGCCAAGCGCATCGAGCGCGTGCTGACGACCGATCCGGGCATGGGCGTGATTCGGCATGTGGACGCGGGATATGAGGAGGCGAGGGAGTTCGCGAGGAAGAACGGCGTTAAGGTGCCGATGGAAAGGTGAACCCCCACCACAGAGACACGGAGGCACGGAGTTCTTCTGGGCTTCTGTCAGAGTCTTGGACTGAATCAATCATTGGCGCTGCGATAGAAGTACACCGTCAACTGGGGCCGGGGCTTCTCGAATCAGTTTACGAGGAGTGCATGTGCGAGGAGGTGCGTCTTCGAGGCGTGCCGTTCAATTGTCAAATCGAGCTGCCGATTGTTTACAAAGGCAAGGAGACTGGCGGGAGATATCGGATTGATCTCATCGTGGCTAATGAAGTCGTAGTGGAACTGAAGGCGGTGGAACGCCTGCTGAGCGTGCATGAAGCGCAGTTACTTACCTACCTCAGGCTCACAGGAAAGCGCGTGGGCCTCTTGATCAACTTCAACGTCTCGGTTCTGCACCGAGGGATAATGCGCCGGGTTCTATGATCCCACAAAACCTCAGTGTCTCCGTGCCTCCGTGGTGGATGTTCTGCTTATGGAGGCTAAGTGCATAAGAGAGCGACGTTGTTGCTGGTTAACATCGACCAGCTTCTTACATTGCGCTCACTAGATATCGGTCCGCGCCGCGGCCCCGACCTAAAAGAACTTGGCATCATCGAAGACGCTGCCGTTCTGTCCCTCGGGGGCAAAATCGTTTCCGTCGGCACGACCAAAGACGCTCTCCGCGATCCCTGGCTGAAGAAGAATCGCAAGAAAATCGTTGAAATCGATTGCGCTGGCAAAGTCGTCTTGCCCGGTTTCGCCGATTCCCATACGCATCCTGTCTTTGTCAGCCCGCGGCTGGTGGATTTTGAAAAGCGCATCGAGGGCGCTTCTTACGAAGAGATTGCTGCGGCTGGGGGCGGTATCCGCTCTGGCGTGGACGTGGTGCGCGGAGCAGGGAAGCGGCTTCTGGCCGAAAGGGTTCTCGCCGTTCTGCGGGACATGGCTTCTCACGGGACGACTACGGTCGAGGCCAAATCTGGCTACGGACTCACCGTTGAATCGGAGTTGAAATCTCTGGGAGCGATCCGCGATGCGGCTGCGCGCTGGCCCGGGACGGTCATCGCAACGCTGCTCGGCGCCCATGCCGTCCCAAAAGAATTTCGCGGGCGCTCACGAAAGTATGTTGAGATCGTCTGTCAAGAGATGGTTCCGCAGGCGGCGAAGCGGAAGCTGGCGCAGTTCGTCGACGTCTTCTGCGACCACGGCGCCTTTACCGCAGGGGAGACGGAGCAGATTTTTGCGGCTGCGGCGCAGCACGGTTTGAGCGTGCGTGCGCATATGGGGCAGTTGTCGGAGACGGCACTGCAACCGTTTCTACGCTTCAACCCCGCGTCCTTCGATCACATGGATCACGTCAGCGACAAAGATATCGCGCCACTGGCCCGACAAAGCACCCTGGCGACGCTGGTGCCGGGAGCGAATTATTTCCTGGGATTGAAAGAATATCCGAATGCGCGGCGGTTGATTGATGCGGGCGTGCCGGTGGCTTTGGCCACAGACTATAACCCCGGCACCTCGCCGACGTTGAGCATGCCGATGGCGATGTCGCTGGCCTGCACGCATATGAAGATGTCGCCGGCGGAAGCCATTGCGGCCAGCACCATCAACGGAGCGTGGGCGCTGCGCGTGGCCGAGCGGAAGGGATCGATCGAGCCGGGAAAAGATGCTGATTTGGCGATATTTGCGGTGGAGGATTACCGCGAAATTCCCTACTGGTTCGGGGAGAATCGGTGCGCCACGACGGTGATCAACGGTGCGGTTGTGGATGGGTCGTGAACTTTTGGCGTGGGGCTTCCGTATAGAGGAGTGGCCCCTGCGATCCTTTTTCGATAAGCAGTTGTCCTGCGTATGACTGGAGGGAGTCTCCTAGAGCGGCAGAAGCGGATCGACGTCCCTTGCCGTAACATCCAGGAACTCCCGAGTCGAATCGTTGCCGAAAACGCATTGAGCGAATCTCACGAGGAAAATTTATGAAGCGAATTTTAGCTGTACTGACGTTGGGATGGATGACAATGTCGATGGCGACCGCGCAGCGGCTGCCGGAAGTCGCCGTTCCAGAAAATTACAAACTCAGCTTTACGCCTGATCTCGACAAAGGCACGTTCGAAGGCGAGGAAACGATTTCCGTCCGCGTGTTGAACGCGACGCAGGAAATTACGCTGAACTCGGTCGATATCGACTTCCACGATGTCACCATCGGCAGCGGCGGCAACGCGCAGAAGGCGACGGTTACGCCCGAGAAAGATAAAGAGATGGTGGTGTTGAAGGTCGAGAAGCCGCTGGCGGCGGGGCCGGCGACGATTCACATTTCTTACAGCGGCATCCTCAACAACGAGATGCGCGGCTTCTATATGGGCAAGGACGATCAAGGCCGCAAGTACGCCGCCACGCAGTTTGAGGCCACCGACGCGCGTCGCGCGTATCCATCATTTGACGAGCCGGCGTACAAGGCCACCTTCGACATTACGGCAACTGCGGACAAGGGTTTGGTTGCAATTTCGAATGCCAAGGTGAGCTCCGATACTCCGGGGCCTGGCGATAAGCACACCGTGAAGTTTGCTACCACGCCAAAAATGTCTTCTTATCTGGCGGCGCTGGTGGTGGGCAATTTCGAATACATCGAGGGCGAGGCCGACGGCATTCCAATCCGCGTCTACGCCACGCCAGGAAAGAAACAGATGGGAGCGTTCGCTCTGGAGACGGCGGAGCACGTGCTCAGCTATTACGATAAATATTTCAACATTAAATATCCTTACGGAAAACTCGATCTGATCGGACTTCCGGATTTCTCCGCGGGTGCGATGGAGAACACGGGTTGCATTACCTTTCGCGAAGTTATTCTGCTGATCGATGACAAACAGGGGTCGATCGATTTGAAAAAGGAGATTGCTTCCGTGATTGCGCACGAGATGGCGCATCAATGGTTTGGGGATTTGGTGACGATGAAGTGGTGGGACGACATCTGGCTGAATGAAGGTTTTGCCACGTGGATGTCGAGCAAGCCGATCGAGGCGTGGAAACCGGAGTGGAATGGCAAACTGGATGACGTGAGCGATACGGGCCGGGCGATGAATGCGGACTCGCTGGAAAATACGCGACCGATCCATCAGGAAGCGAATACTCCCGCGCAGATTCAGGAGCTGTTCGATGGAATCGCTTACGGCAAAGCGGCGGCGGTGCTGCGGATGCTGGAGGCGTACCTGGGCGAAGACACGTTCCGGGCGGGCGTGAACGCCTATCTGCAAAAGCATCAGTATGCCAATGCCACAGCGGATGACTTCTGGGATGCGCAAGCGAAAACTTCGAAGAAGCCGGTCGACCAGATCATGCCGACTTTCGTAAAGCAGCCGGGGGTGCCGATCATCGATGTGAAAACGCAATGCTCCGGGAGTTCGTCTACCGTGGCACTCGATCAGCGTCGCTATTTTTCTGACCGCGAAAAGTTCGACGCGCCGAATGATCAGATTTGGCAAGTTCCGTTGTGCATGAAGTCCTCGACTGCGGCGCAGAAGTGCGAACTTCTTACCAAACGGCAGGAGACTTTCACCTTGCCGGGCTGCTCCACCTGGGTCCTGGCGAATGCGGGCGCGAGCGGATATTACCGCACGGGCTACCAGCCCGAGGCGGTGCGGGCACTGGCGCAGGATGCGGAGACCAAGCTATCTCCGGCAGAACGGATTGCATTGCAGGAAGACATTTGGGCTTCGATTCTGGTGGGGCGCGAGCCCGTGGGGGATTACCTTGCATTCGCGAAAGGGCTGCAAAGTGACCGCAATCGCGCGGTGATGGAAGATGTTCTGCGCCAGTTGGATTACATCGGCCGATATCTGGTGAGCGACAGCGACCGCGGCAGTTATCGGGCGTGGCTACAGCAGTATTTGACTCCGATGCTCAACGATGTAGGTTGGGAACCGAAGCCGGGCGAGAGCGATGAGCAACAGGCGCTGCGCTTGCGGCTGTTCCGGGCGGCGGGCTACGACGCGCGTGATCCTCAAGTGTTGGCGGCGGCGCGAAAGCTTGCGGACAAGGCTCTGGCTGATCCCTCTTCGGTGGACCGAGAGATGGCGTTCGGTGCGATGTCACTGGCGGCGTTAAACGGCAACGAAGATTTTTATGACCGGGTCGTGGCTGGGGTGAAAACCGCGAAGTCGCCGGAGGAGTACTACATGCACCTGTTCACGCTAGCCGACTTTACCGATCCGAAGCTTTTGCAGCGAACTCTGGACTACGCCATTTCTCCGGATGTGCGTTCTCAGGATGCGCTGCAGGTGATCGGTAGCGTGATGGAACATCCGGCTGGCGAGAAACTGGCATGGGACTTTGTGCTGGCGCATTGGGACGCGGTGCAAAAGGCCGGCGGACCTTTTGCCAGCGCCGAGATTATGGGCGCGACCGGCTCTTTCTGTGACGCCCACATGCGAGATCAGGTGGAGCAGTTCTTCGCGGCGCACAAGATCGAAGCGGCCGAGCGGACCTATCGTCAGTCGATCGAAAGCATCAACAACTGTGTCGACCTGAAGTCACAACAAGAGCCGAAGTTGGCGTCGTGGCTCGGCCAGCACGGTTCTTCAGCGGGAGGACAATAAGCCGATATTGATAGCGGCAGTTTTTTACGGCGTTCCTGGCGGTGCACCAGTCTCGGCTGGTTCACTGAAAGAGCGCCGTAAAATTTTCAACCGTCCCGAAGGAGCCAAGCTGACCCACTGCTTTGACCTCACTTAAGTTGGGCTACCCCATGGTCAGAACGACGCGGAACTGTGCGTTGCCACTCAGCATGCGCGCGTAAGCCTCAGCCGCTTTTTCGAGCGGATAGGTTTCAATCATGGGGCGCACGCCGGTGAGTTCTGCAAAGCGAAGCGTGTCCTCGGAGTCGGCTGGAGTTCCCGAGGCCCAGCCCTGAATGGTTTTACTTCCGTTGATCAGTTGTATCGGGGTGACCTCAATGGGATCGAAGGTCGCGCCGATCACCATGAGCTTGCCGTTTGGCCCCAGACCGTTGAACAGTTCCGATATGGCTTTCGAGTTGGGAGCGGTGGCGAGAATTACGCGCGCGCCACCCAACTTCTGCAATTCCTCGGCAGCGTTGGTGGCGCTGCTATCGATGTAAATGTTGGCTCCGAGTTTCTTTGCCAGGGTTGCGTTTTCGGATCCGCGCCCGACGGCCGCGACTTTATAGCCAAATTTCTGCGCGAATTGAACCCCGAGGTGGCCCAGACCGCCGATGCCCTGCACCGCGACCAGGTCGCCAGGCAAGGCGCCGCTGTGCCGCAGAGCGTTGTAGGTGGTAATGCCGGCGCAGAGCAACGGTGCTGCGTCGACGTCGCTGAGAGTGTCGGGTATCGCCGCCAGCGCCTCGATGGGGGCGACCATGTATTCCTGGTATCCGCCGTCATAGCTGATGCCGGCAATTTTCAGATTCTGGCAATTACGAAAATCTCCGCGCCGGCACTCGCGACAGGTCCCGTCCTGACCGCCGTGCCAGCCCACACCGACGCGTTGTCCTTTCTTCCAGGCGGAAACACCCTCGCCCACTTCATCGATGATGCCAGCGACTTCGTGGCCTGGAATGCGGGGGTATTGAATGCCGGGCCAATATCCTTCAACCGTGAGCACGTCGCTATGACAAACACCGCAGGCTTGCACCTGGATGCGCACCTGCCCTGGGCCTGGCTCGGGGATCTCGCGCTCGACGATCTGGAAACCTGCTCCGGGTTTAGAAATCTGCGCGATCGTCATCTTCTCTGCCGCGGGTACCCTCATTGTTGCCATACATCCTCCTATAAATCATCGATGCTGAAATAGATCGTCTAATACTTATGAACGCGCTGGCACCGAACTGCTCCGCACCGCGCTCGTTGCCCGAATCGCGCGTAACTGGCCAATGCGCGCACGAAACTTGAGGGCGCCGCAAAACGCCAATTATAATAGGGGCAATTGTACTTTGTCCCAATTGACCGGACACCATTGCAAGCAAGCCAAGTCCAGGTCAGAAACAAAAATTGTGGGTGATCAACGGGCTCCAGAGGGGTGTCAGAAATGGTCGAAAGACGGGGACGAAATCTTTCGGAAAACATATTGCGAATCGGCAGCCGCATTATAACTCTTGGCTTCGTTGCTACTGTGCTCATTCTCACTTTTCAGAATGTTTCTCAAACTCAGAATGCATCGTTTGCGAATAGCCCATCGGCGAATAGCCGATCTGTGGCCACCCCTATTCGAAATCCATTGCTGCCTCCTTTTCTTGCTCCCATTTACTCTGAAGTGATCCCTACCTCATCTGGCCTCACTTATAACCCCACTTATGATAATCTCGAAACGTTTGTGGCTCCCAATGGCCGGACGGTCAAAGTTCTTGTTAAAGGGCCAGAGGGAACGGGTACTTACAGTCGACCTATAAAGACTGGGGAAACTACAGACGCCTATTTTCCTGCCATTGTTTCGGAGGCTATCGCGGCCCGGGCCCACACGTTGATAATCCCAAAGGCGACTTATACATTTCAACCACCAAACGCCATCAACCCCGAAACCGGCCAAACCTGGGCGCAATGCTATTTCAATAATGCTAACCCCTTTAATTGCCCGCCTCATTGGACGATTGGACCTTACCCAACTACATCTTTCACGGTTCCAAGTGGTATCGTAGATTTAGATATAGATCTCAGCGGTTCAACCCTCAATTTTAACTCCCCAGGCTTGGGGATTGAAATATTAAACGCCTCGCGTGTGCGACTGAAAAACTTCACAATCGACTGGCCTAATCTTCCTATTGCCTCGCTGGGCACCATTGTCGCCGACCCCGATAACTCTGGGCACAACGCTTTAGTCATCGACTCTCGATACCCTGTAACCAGTCCTTACTACCCAGGAGGGAACATCCAAATTCAAGCCGTAGACCCATGGAATGATTCAAGCTCAGTTCCCCCACCAGGGGTTTATTCGGCTAACCTTTCCACTGAAGAGTACTTTACATTTCCGTCTCTAAGTCAAGTTGCCCAGCCCACATACGTAGGACGGACTTCGGCGGGAGCTCAGACCTATTCTTGCGAGTCCTGTAATTTTGCAAACGTAATTAACCAGGGTCAGCCATGCTCATTCTTCGACGGTTGCGCCAATTTCGATCCGTTTACTGTAGGAGAAAGAGTTCTAGTTCGCCATTATAGTTACCTCAACGGCGCGGCTATCACATTGGTATTTACGGAAGATATTGATCTTGAGAACTTTACGATTCTGACCGGACCAACCGATGGCGTTGACACGCTGGCAAACGGCGGGTTACGAGGACTTAGAATCAATAATGGTAATATTGTTCGAGCTCCTGGGGGACTTATTACAGTCCCCTCCGGGGCCTTGGGAATTGATCAAGACGATTTTCAATTAGAGAATTCGGCCATAGGATTTGGTGGAGATGACCTTCTCAATATTTCACCAACCCGGTGGAGTATCAATTCCATTGTAGCTGGGAACGATGGTTCCACCGTGGTTACATTTCCGGGGAATTGCCAACCGTCTATTAACGATGACCCCGTTGTAGGCGATTATCTTGCGTTTTATGACCCAAACTTCATTTATTTAGGGTCGGCTCCAGTGGTCTCGGAAACTAACAACTGCAACACGGATGGAACCCTATCGGCAACTCTAAACCTGCAAACGTCAATATCGGGGGCAGTGGCTCTCATTGATCTGACCGATTCCGATAGTGCGCGCTATTTTATAAAGGGAAATGCTTTTGTATACAACCGGCAACACGGCATTTTAGAAGATTCATCCTACGGTTTGATTGAAAGCAACATTTTTAAATACAACACCAGCGGATCCATGATCTTTGCGGACGTTACGAACGGAATTCCGGGGCCTGGGGCAGGCAATATTACAATTTCAAATAATGCAATTTCGTTGTCTCCGAGCTCGCCTTACAATAATGTCCTGGCGGCAATTACAATCCTGGGACTCGATTCAAATTCAAACGTAATCCAAAACCCCTTATTTCAAAAAATTGTTTTAAGCGGCAATAGCATTTCAGATGTTACCGGTGCTGCCATCGCGTTTACGTCGACACAGTATCTCGCGGTGGAGTCAAACACGATTACAAATTCAAACGAGTCAAAGTATAACCCGTGGGGGACGTTATTTAGTCCGTTGTCACCCGATGATTCTATTCTCATTTATGGTTCAAGAACGGGAGAGGTCTGCGCCAGCGCGATCGAGGGCAGATCGTCCGGGCCTATAGGAGTGAGCAGCAGAGTCGACAAGAGTATTTCAGTTGAACCGTCCTGCTCCCAATAAGAGTGGTTCACGAAAACTGGGGGACCGCAGGGGCCGTTCCCCAATTTCCAGTCCGAAGAATCGCGGAAGGTTCATTCGTCACGGGGGGCCACGCTTGCTTCTTCGCCCGAGCGACATGCATCAACACTTCAATCATCAACGGGAGAATGAAAATGACAGATGTAGTGAGCGTGAGGCGCGCGGGAAGAAGATGGTTGCCAATATTCTGGATCTTATTGTTTGCCTGCTACGGCCTCGAGGCGCAGAACGAATCGAAGCATGTTCGAAATATCGTTTTGGTCCACGGCGCTTGGGCAGATGGCTCGGGCTGGAAGGGCGTCTACGACATACTTGTCAAGGATGGCTACACCGTCAGCATCGTGCAGGAACCGGAGAACGTCCTTCAAAGAAGATGTTGCCGCCACCAAACGCGTCCTTGCGCTACAAGAAGGGCCATGCATTCTTGTGGCTCATAGCTACGGCGGAGCGGTAATTACTGAGGCCGGAAACGATCCATCGGTGGTCGGCTTGGTTTATATCGCGGCCCACATGCCGGATTCCGGGGAGAAAGAGTCAGAAGACGGAAAGCGCTTTCCGAGTGACCTCGCCAAATCGGGCGCTATCAAGAAAACGCAGGACGGTTTCACCTATATCGACCCGGCGCGATTTCATGAGTTGTTCGCTGCTGACCTTCCCGACGATCAGGCCGCACTCATGGCGCGCTCGCAGGTATTCAACTTTGCGGATAATTTCTCAGCGACCATCACCACGGCTGCCTGGAGAACTAAACCGAGTTGGATGTTGGTGGCGGAAAGCGATCGAACTATCAGCCCGGACTTGGAACGTTGGTATGGCAAGCGGGCCAAGAGCCACACGGTCGAAGTCGCGGGCGCCAGCCACTCCGTCTACGTCTCGCATCCCAAGGAGGTCGCAGCTCTGATCGAAGAGGCATCGCAGGCTCGCTAGAAGAAATTCATCAAAAAGAAAAGCTGGATTGCTCCGGCATAGTTTTTCTGCAGGCTGCTCGCGGCCGCCCTCATCGCGAACTATCCTTTCGTCGCCGTTGCTCGCTCTCCTTTATTATTTCGGTCAAATCCGCAACCGGCCGTATCTCAACCGGTCCAAGGCCATACTTAAAGCCGGGGAGCTGTGAGACAAGCTGAATGGCGTGATTGAGGTCTCGCGCCTCAAGGACCTGAATGCCACCGACTTGTTCCTTGGTTTCCGCATAGGGGCCGTCGATGGTCGCGACTTTGCCGTTTTTCCAGTACAGGGTCACAGCGGTCTCCGAAGGCTGAAGAGGTAGTTCGGCGACAAGATGTCCGTTGGCGCTCAAATGGTCGTTGTACTCAAAGCAGTCGTCGAGCGTTGCGTGTCGCTCGTCTTCGGTCATCCCTTCGAATTTTCCGGGCTCGATGTATCCCAAACAGATGTATTTCATCTATTCCTCCTTTTTTCCGGTCGTAGCTCGGTTTGCCGCTTACTCTCACAAGGCGTCATCCCGAAGAGCCCGCGTTCTCACCAGCGGGCCGAGGGACCTCCCGCGGGACACAGCATCGTAGCGGAGATCCTTCGCTCCCGCTGAAGAACGGCATTCTCAGGATGACGCCATCGATGAGAGAAGCTGCCATCAGAAATTTCAAACTGATCCGCTGCCTTGTTTCCTG
Source organism: uncultured Acidobacteriaceae bacterium (assembly GCA_963710965.1). Classification (GTDB taxonomy): domain Bacteria; phylum Acidobacteriota; class Terriglobia; order Terriglobales; family Acidobacteriaceae; genus Sulfotelmatobacter. The sequence goes on from CAVQCP010000018.1 coordinate 27,160, forward strand.
TGACTCAAGAGCCGCAGCTCATCGTTTTCTTATCGGATCTGTCATCAGATAGTCGTTCGGGAGACCGGGAATCGACAGCCACCCCATTTCTTATTTCAGCTATCGAATCCCCGTGCTGCGTGGACGGCTATTTCAAAAGGCGTGGCAAAATCCAGAGAGCCTGAGCCGCAGCCCCGTTAATGTTTTTCCCGTGAATGCCGATAGTGAATTCCGATACTAACGGGGGTCGCCGTTCGATATGTCTCTTAAGCAAAAGTTTCGGATCATGGAAGCCGTGGCCGCGGCGGGCTTGTTGACGCTCGCGGGCTTCTGGATTCATGGGGAACACGCCCGCATCCTCGCCGACAAAGAGGAAAAAGTGCGGCAACTCGTCGAAGTGCCTTATTCCGTCCTGGTGCAACAGCAACAATTGGAAGCTGCGGGAAAACTGAGTCGCAAGCAAGCGCAACAGCGCGCCCTCGAGATCATTGCCGCAATGCGCTTCGAGGGCAGCAACTATTTCTGGGTGAACGACATGCATCCCACTATGGTGATGCATCCCATCAAGCCCGAACTTAACGGCCAGGACCTGACCAGCTTCCAAGATCCGAAGGGCAAGGCGCTGTTTGTCGAAATGGCGGATGTGGTACGCAGCCACGGCTCGGGCTTCGTCTACTATATGTGGCCTAAGCCTGGACAAGGGAACGGTGCGCCACAGCCCAAGGTCTCTTATGTAAAGGGTTTCGAACCCTGGGGATGGGTTCTCGGGACGGGCATCTACGTGGACGACATGACCGCCGTTTGGCACAGAGACGCCGCGGCGGCGGCGGAAGTCACGGTGGTCTGCCTGATCGTGCTGCTCGTGCTTACGCGCAGCGTGTCGCGTTCCATCTTTGTCCGCCTGCATGACATGGCGAGCCGGATGAGGGACGTGGCGGAGGGCGAGGGCGACCTCACCAAACGCCTGGCGGTGGCCTCCAACGATGAGGTCGCCGAATTGGCCCGATGGTTTAATACGTTCGTGGATAAACTCCAGGAGATTCTGCGTCAAGTATCCAGCAATTCGAACAGCCTGGCGGCGGCTGGCGAGGAGATCTCAGCCACCGCGCGGCAGCAAGCCCAAGGCGCCGTGCTACAGAGCGATCAGACAACTCAGGTTGCCACGGCCATGCAGGAAATGGCCTCCACCGTTCAGCAGGTCTCGGAGAACTCCAACCACGCGGCTGAGGCCTCGCAGAAAGCCGCCGAGACCGCCCGCCATGGTGGAAAGGTGGTCGAAGAAGCCCTCTCCCGCATGCGCGCCATTGCCCATTCGGTGGGCGAAACCGCAAAGAAGGTTCAGGAACTGGGAAAGCAGTCGGACCAGATTGGAAAGATCATCGGCGTGATTGATGACATTGCCGACCAGACCAACCTGCTTGCCCTAAACGCAGCCATCGAGGCCGCCCGGGCCGGGGACCAGGGCCGGGGATTTGCCGTGGTGGCGGACGAAGTACGCAAGTTGGCGGAACGCACCGGCAACGCTACCAAAGAAATCACCGCCATGATCCACCGTATCCAGGACGAAACCAAAGTTGCAGTCACGGCTATGCAAGACGGAACGAAAGAAGTCGAGCAGGGCGTGGAGTTGACCACGCAAGCCGGATCATCCCTGCACGACATCATCCAGATGTCGGAACAGGTCGGGGACATGATTACCCAGATCGCCACCGCGGCCACCGAGCAGTCCGCCACCACGGATGAGATCAATGGCAGCATCGAACAGATCGCCAAGATTACTTCTGCCTCTGCCGTCAGCGCGCAGCAAACTACCGACGCTCTCCAGGGCATGTCAGCCTTGGCCACGAGTCTGCAGCGCTTGGTGGGGCAGTTTCGTCTTGAGTCGCAAGCCAACGACGGCGAGGTCCGCAAGCCGGACCAAGGCCAGCTCCGTTCTTCTCATGTGGGCAATGGCATGGCCGCAAGCGTTGACTTCGCCCGCGTGAAAATGGCCCACCTCAGCTGGCGCCTCAAGCTGCGAAGATTCCTGGATGGCCAGGAGAACCTTGACCCGAGCAAGATTGCCTCGCACCAGACCTGTGAACTCGGCCAATGGATTTACGCCGGAGGCATGGCGGCTTACGCGCAGGTACCCGCCTTTCAGGAGTTAGAGAAGAAACACCAAGCCATGCACACACTGGTGCAGCAACTCGTGGAGTTGAAGCATGCCGGCAAAGGGCAGCAAGCGGAGAAAGAGTTTAGCCGCGTAACGGCCGCGGCCGAGGAAGTGGTCGCAGTCCTCGGCAAGGTCGAGACTTTGGTCAATCTCCCCCAGGCTCGCGCTGCCGCGGCCGGCAGATGATGAAGGTCGTCATCAAAAAAGTGACGACCTTCAAGACCGCCCGCCAGGAGTCCTAAGCGGACGTACTGCCGCCCTTCTTTTTCACCCCCGCGCTACCGTGATCTTCGCGAAGCTTAGCGCGGGCCAGCCCCCAACAACCACGGCGACAGCAGATTTCTCTGTCACTGTTTCAAGTAACGAAGCGCAACGCATCCTGATTCAAAAGTCTTCGACTCAACGAGTTTTAGTTGCAATCTCTCCGGCAGACTGGCATCTTCAAACAACCGTCTCCCTTTTCCAACAATGATTGGCATAATGACCAAACGATATTCGTCAATCAGGCCAAGCTCCGTCAGTTGGGAAGGAATATCTACACCGCCGACCAGAATATCTTTGCCCGGTTCTTGCTTCAGTTTAAGTATTTCGTCGCGAAGGTTGGTGCGAACGATTCTCGTATTTCCATCGTCAGCGCTGGCCAACGATCGTGAAAAAACAACCTTCTTCCTGGAGACAAAGGCTTGGGCAAATTCCCTATCCGCTTTTGTCTCGGACTGGCTCTTTGCAATATCAGGCCAATAAGGAACCATCAATTGATAGGTTTTACGCCCATAGACGAGCACGCCAGCCTCATCTCGCAAGAGATGCGTGTAATGTTCAAGTAAATCGTCAGCGGGATTGAATTTGGTATGGTCGCAGCAGCCATCCATGGTAACGTTGATTGCGTAAATTACATTTCTCATTGGATTGTCCTCTCTTGTCCTTTCTTACGTACCACCGCTGATGCGCCCTTCGCACAGTCCGGCTTAGCGGCCTTCCGTTCCGTCCGACCAGCGTTGCACAGGAATCACGAACTGCGTCAGGTGCTCCACGGGGTCGCTCATAGCGACGACGGGGGACCCCGGCAGATTCGCTCCCCAGGTTGCAGGGTCGGTGTCCGAAAAGAAAAACATGAGGTGGGGAGGCCAGTGAGGGACGGTGTCGCCGCCGTATCCCTGCTTTGACAGCATGTAGCACATCGCCCCAGGCTCCATCGCCGGCAGTTCTTTTTTGGCGAGGGCAGCGGTGATGGACTCGGTCATCTGAGCTGGCGTGTGCCCCGCCAGTCCCCACTCGGTCTCTTTGGTCACGCGCAGAAGGTAGGAACCTGCGGCTGCCGCATTCACACACATCGGGACCCGCACTTTCGGATCCCAGAAGTCGGCATCCGCGGCTGACGTCCACGAACGTCCCACAATACAAACGAAACCATTTTTGCCGTGGACCGCCGTTTCGAAACCATGACGGCCAAGAACCAGGACCTCTGCATCACGGGCAATGGACTCCGGTGCCGCACTTCGCGCCAGAGCGATTTCCGCACCCTGATCCGTCATGAGGTATTGGTCGATCGGGGCCATCTTCGTCGGGGCCGTCTTTGTCGGGACAATGCTAGTCGGAACCATGTTCGTCGGAGCCGTGCTCGGAGCTGTCGTGGCATCCTGTGCCATCGCCTGCTTCGCCGTAGCGAGGTACGCCGTACCGAGCACGACCAGCAGTGCCAAGCTTCTTGATTGCGATTGCGCCAATTTTCTTATGCATTGTTTTTCTCCTGAGAACGGGCCAAGTCGGCCCATCGGATCGCTTCTTCTTTGGATTTCACGGTCTTTGGGCGGGCCGGTTTGCCCTGCGTTCACGACATAGTCGAACGGCTAGTCCGCAATTCGACAAATCCTCCAAGATTTTTTTCTCCTTCTGCACACTAAAATCCCCACTTCTCGCACAAAACGCGAGAAATGGGGCACCCGGCTCATCAGTTCTCCATTTTCTGTCGCCGGCTATATCAACGTCTTACGAGGCGTCGCGAAATCGACACAGCGCGGAAAGCTTTTTTGCTACTGGCGCATCTCAGCGGCCACGTCGTTGCCGAACTTCTTTTGGATATACTCTTGGGTCTCGGGATCGAAGTCGGTCATGTCAAACATCCGGCGAACTTCGACCATTTCGTTATCCTTACCGGGGATGCGCGCGGCCCATTCGAGCGCCTCTTCGCGCGACTTCACCTGGATGATCCAGTAGCCGCCGACCACTTCCTTGGCCTCGGTAAACGGACCGTCGGTAACTTTCGATTTTCCGTTCTTGAAGGTGACGCGCGCGCTCATCGTCGCGGGCGGAGTCAGCCCGTCGAGCGCGAGCAGCACGCCGGCTTTCCCGAGTTCCTCGTTGTACTTGCCCATTGCCTCCATGCTTTTGAGGTCGGGCGCCCAGCCGGGTTTTGCGTTTGTGTATTCTTTGGGAAACATGATCATCATGAAGCGCATGGTGTTCTCCTTGTGTAATGAGTGTTAAGTGTTGTGCGGACACCGTATCCGGGCCGCTACTTTTATATAGGAGCTTGGACCGCGCTGGGCCTGGAAAATTTTACAGGCGCCGGGTGCGCGGTGCCGCTCCACCTACTAGTCGAACGGGTGGCGGGAAATCGACACCCGAGTTGCAGATTTTTCGCGTAGCGTATCATCCGGGAAACACTTTCTGGCGGGCCGGTTGTCCGGCCTTCACCACATAGTCGAACGGCCGCACCGGAATTCGACAAGTCGTCCAAGACAATTTTGCCGGGTGCCCCATTTCTCGCGTACTTTGCGAGAAGTGGGCTTTTGGCTTGCGCTCACGAAAACCCAGGCAATGTTCACCTATCACAGACACGACCACGCAATTGTGCGTACGGTTCCTCCATGCCATGGGGCTTAAAGCGCTATTACGGCACAGGAAGCCTTCATTTCATCACCTGGAGCTGCTATCGACGCAAGCCCCTACTCGCCAATCCCGCGCGCCGCGATCTGGTACTTGCTGTCCTCGAGTTGATGCGCGTTCGCTACCGTTTTGCCGTGAGTGGATACGTGGTCATGCCCGAGCACATGCATCTGCTGATCTCCGAACCTTTGATTGGCGATCCCTCGAAGATAATTCAGGCGGTGAAGCTGAGCGTCTCCCGTCGGCTGGCCATTGCGGGCGAATTCTCCGGCAGGTTCTGGCAGAGTCGTTTCTACGATTTCAATCTATGGGGCCAGCAGAAAGAGGTCGAGAAGCTGAAGTACATGCATCGCAATCCGGTGGTGCGCGGACTGGTGGCGCGTCCGGAAGATTGGCGGTGGAGTAGCTACCGCTATTATGCTTACGGAGAGGCAGGTCTGGTTCGGATCAACGATTGGACTTGGTGGGAGGAGAAAATTCGGCGGAGCGCTGGGTGAGGGTCGAGAACGCATCAAAATTAGATTCGGGTGCCCCATTTCTCGCGTTCTTTGCGAGAAGTGGGGTTTTTGGCTTATAGCTCACGATAAGCCCGAGTTTAGTTCCAATGTTCATTCGTCACACACGTGACCTCGCACCGGCGCGTAGAGTTTCCCCATGCCATGGGGCTTGAAGCGTCATTACGGGGAGGGGAAATTCGGCGGGGCGCTGGTTTGAGGGTTGGTAGGGTGTCGGCAAAAAGCCCCACTTCTCGCAAAGAGCGCGAGAAATGGGGCACCCAGCTTCTCTGTTAAACAGCTCTGCCAGTGGCGAATGCTTTGCGCAGCGCAGACTTCCAACTCGCGCTGAATTGTTTCGAGGCTTCGGCATCCGGCACGAGGCGGTCGAACCCATGAAAGGCACCTGGCACGACCAGGAGTTCGGTTGCGACTCCGGCATGGACGAGCCGCCGCGCGTACTCCATGTCTTCTTCGGCGAACAGGTCGATCGCACCGACGCCGATCCAGGCCGGCGGTAGGCCGGCGACGCTGGCTACCCGGGCAGGTACGGCTGCTGCGGGCACCTTGGACGAACCTGCCGGAACACCGAGCAGCGAGCTCCAGGCAAGACGATTGGCTTGCGCAGTCCACATAAAGTGGCCAACGGCGGGCGGCGCCGGGTGCGAGCTGCCCGTTCGGTCGTCTAGCGCGGGGTAGATGAGCAGCTGGAAGCAGATGGGAACGTCTTCTCTGCTGCGATCGAGTTTGTTGCGCTCGCGCGCGTGAATCGCAAGGCTGGCTGCGTGGTAGCCGCCCGCGCTCTCACCGCCCACGGCAATCCTGGATCGATCGATGCCGAGCTCCGCCGCATGGCCGTGAACCCATTTGAGCGCGGCGTAATTGTCCTCAAGCGAACCGGGATAGCGCGTCTCCGGAGCCAGCCGGTAGTCCACCGAGACGACGACGCAATGGCAATCCGTCGCGATCCCCTGGAGTAGGGGCATCCACGTGGGATCTGTCATCATGAAGCCGCCACCATGCATGTGAAGCAACAACGGCTTGCCCTTCTCGAGCGGCGCAGGATCAACGATCCAAAGACGAACCTCGGGTGCGCCTGGCGGCCCGGGGAAATGTCGCTCGACGGGCTGCGGCGCGGGAGCAGGTAACGGGGGCATGCCGGGCATTTGCCGAAACTTGCCGACCATCTCCGGCGAGAGGTCAAAGGCGGGAAACTGCTTGAGCACAGGACGAAGGTCCGGGTCGACGAGGGAATATGGATCTGCGCCCGTCGGCGAAGTTTCTGAGCGCGGGGCCTGCTCAGCCTCCGCTAGCGTAGCAGCAGGCGCCAGTCCCGTAACCAAGCCAAAGCCGGCCAGACCAACGCCGGTGCGGATAGCGAAGTCGCGACGAGTGAGTTGATGGCTCGTTTTCACTGTTCTTCTCCTAATTCCTTGCAGGTGGGAGCCAGCTACAAAGCTTCGCGCTGGCTCGTTCATCTCCTGGTCAAGACGGTGCATACTCCGAAGTCGCGGCCAGTGAGACTATTCCGCTGCTCCCTTCGGGGCCGGGTTGAAAAGAATCTCACGTACCTCGCCCGATGCCCGGCAGGCGACGGCACCCTTGCGCGCCCACGACAGTGCCTGGTCCAGATTAGCGGCTTCCAGTATCCAGAAACCGCCCATGTGCTCCTTGGTTTCGGTGTACGGCCCGTCGGTGACGAGCACCTTGCCGTCGGGCTGGACCCGCAGCGACTTGGCGTTGCCGGCCGGGGAAAGGCCGCAGGCGAACTTCCTGGCGCCGGCGGCGATCATTTCGCGGTTGAGCGCGTGGATATTCTCGATCATCTCTTCGGTTTCGACGGACGGGTCGTAGTCGTCGCGGTGATAGACAGCAACCAGATACTGTGGCATAACTTCTCCTTCTCCTGTAACGATCTTTTTCCTGTAAAAAGGCCGGCCGGTTTGCCCTGCCTTCACCCTATAGTCGAACGCCCAACCGGAATTCGACAAATCGTCCTAAAAATTTTAGCTGTGACCGCTGAAGATGCCAGGGAGAGTTCGCAACGGCCCACCCGTGTCGTGTTTGAGTACGGCTGGGCGAGCCAGGCACGTGGCGCACCTTTGCGTTCCCCAAATTCCCTGTCGAGTTCTAGCGATGCTTTTACATCTGCATGACAACCGGACCTGGGTTGGTTGCTATGGTTGGCTGGCACCAGAAAGGTGCGATCTCTCCAGGAGGAACAACGATGAAAAACTTCGGCGTACTCGCAGCAGCGGCACTGGCAATTGCAGTTTTCTCACTCGCTCCCAATCGCGCGGCGGCGCAGAGCTACAGCGGCAACTTTCCGATTACTTGGGATGTCACCTATCCCCAGCAATTCAGCAACACCTACACGTTCTGCCTCAAGCTGACCGACAATGGCAGTGTGGGCTTCCCGCACAGCGGACCGGCCACCCTGACAGCCACCGGCAGTCCCAATGTGACGGGGGTTTTCCAGGTGATCAACGGCGAGTTCGTGGCCACCTTTCTGGAAGGAAGCGACACCGGCGAACTCGATACCCAGATATTCGTCGCCCCGGCCAGCAAGGGCACGATCGGCAATGGCTTTGGCGAGGAATCCTCCGTCACCCTCACGGGCACGGCGGACTTTGGCAAGAAAAACAGCTGCCCGACGAGCAATTAACCGGAACGGAGGGTGGCTCAGCTTTAACGATCTTTGCGTACGCCGGCATTTCCGACTCCCCCTCGCAGAAGTGGCGCAGGAACGGGGCGCCCGCCGTGTTGGTGATGCCAGCGAGATCAAAAGCCTGGGCCACTCGCCTCCGGCCTCCGTCCACTGGGAAGTGGGGAACGCGATTTCGGCCATGAAGTGCGGGAACGTGGGAGCCTCATCGGCTTCATCACAACCGACCGCGCCTGGAGTCACCCTGACGTAAAGTGGAAGTGTTCACGTCTCTGTGATGGCAAGATCGAGCCGGATGGCTACTGCCGAAGTGAAGAGCTGGATGGTGAGTACCGAACGATTGAGGAAGCGCTCGCCGCGTTCTAAAGGACGAGCCCTTTTACTTCAACTGCCGAATCCGCTCTTCCAGGAATTGCCGCTAAGGTTCCTGTTGGGTCAGCGCCTGCGCCTTCTCATAAGAAGCCGTCCACAACTTCGCATGCAACGCTTTGCTCGCCATTAGACCCGCAGACGTGGCTTCCGTCGCGCAGTCGTCGGAAGATCTTCGCCCGGCTTGATCACATGGGCGGACAAGAGCGCTTGCGGAAAATCCTTCGGATTCAGTGTCACGATGAAATCGGCTCGGCCAGCTTCGGCGCAACCGCAGAAGGGATCGTCTCCCGGATCGGGAGAGATGCTTGGCAGAGCAGAGGCAGGAACAAGTTCCGCCTCCTCTCGCAGCAGATTAATTATCTTCCCGACGAGGGCACGCCGGACGCCTAGCCTTCCCAAAACTCGCTTGTATTCCAGAAGAATCTCGTCGCTCACCAGCCAGACAAACTTATCTCCTTCGATCCAGTCCCGGAGCAGATTGGCGCTTGGATTCTTGGGACCGATCTTCGTTGACTTGAATCCCGTTGACTTGAATCCGGTTGACTTGAATCCCGCGATTCCCGCCACCAGGACGGAGGTATCGACTACGCCTCTAGGCCGTTTTATTTTTTGAACGGGCAACGACGGTGATCTCCGGCAGCTTCTTTCGTCCCGAGCGGTACTCTCGAACGGTTCTTAGAATCTCTCCGTCTGAGATGTCGCCCAGATCAGCAGCGGCCTTCTGGATGTTCCGCAAGAAAGCCTTCTTACACCCAGCCGTCTTTTTTTTGCGGCCCCTGGGAAGGTCCTTGTAGACCGAGGCTCGAGGAATCTGGTCTTCCAACTCGCGCGCCAACGACCGAAGCGGAATCTTGATCTCCACAGCATTGGTGTTATTAAGCGGACGAGAGCGAAGGCAGATGTCCCCCAAATCTCCCATTTTGGCTTTGCCAAGATCCTTCGAAAGCGCTTCTGTGAACCGGGCTAAAAGATCGCTCGAACTGCCGAGGGCCTCCTTGAGATAAAAAGCCACTTTCGCTTCTAACAGTAGATTCGTGTCAAACCAGCACACACTGCGGCGGCGTGCAGGGCGGATGACCCCGAGCTGCACCAGGTTTTGAAGGTCTTTTGGAGGCACTCCCAGTACGGCGCTGGCTTGCTTGAGTTTGAGTGTAAGGCTTTGCATTTGGGTTAACCACCTAAAGTTTAGACGGTTATTGACGGAAATCAAGGGGCTAATCAGATAACCGCTGCGGCTTCTGATGAGTCTTTTTTATTTCAACTGCCGAATCCGCTCTTGCAGGAATTGCCGCTCCGGTTCCTGTTGGGTCAGGGCCAGCGCCTTCTCATAAGACGCCCGAGCCTCAGCTGTCCTGCCGAGCCTGCGGTACATGTCGGCACGGGCGGAATGCGCCAGGTAATAATTGGCCAATTCGCCATTTTCCAAAGCTGTGTCGATATGCGCCAGACCGGCCTCTGGACCATCGCGCATGGCAATGGCTACGGCACGATTGAGCTGTACAACTGGCGAAGGCTGAATGCGTAGCAATTGGTCGTAAAGCGCAACGATCTGACGCCAGTCGGTCTTGGCGACCGATTCCGCCTCGGCATGAACGGCCGCAATCGCCGCCTGCAGCGTGTAGGGGCCGAAGCGGCGGGACTTCTGCCCGTCCTTCAGGGCTTTCTCCAGCAATGCCACGCCCTCCGCAATCTGCTCTTTGTTCCACAGGGAGCGGTCTTGATTCTCCAGCAAAATCAGCTCTCCGGTCGGAGAGGTTCTGGCGGCGTGGCGGGATTCCTGCAGCAACATCAGGGCAAGCAGCCCCGTTATTTCTGAACCCATGATTTCCGGAACCATGCCTTCCCTCTCTGGCCGGAGGTCGTTCAAATGTAGATCGTTCAAATGAAGATCGGTCAGATGAAGTTCCATCAGCAACCGGGCCAGTCGAATCGCCTCGCCGGTTAGCTCAGCGCGGGTGACCTCCGCTCCCGCCGCAGCCGAATAGCCCTCGTTAAAGACGAGATAGATGACCTGAAGCACCGCGCCCAGCCGCTCCGGCAGTTCCTGCGGCGTGGGCACCTCGTAGGGAATCGGTGTCTCTCGAATCTTTGCCTTGGCGCGCACGATGCGCTGCGCCAGGGTACGCGGAGTGGTGAGGAAGGCCTTGGCGATCTCCTCGGTGGTCAACCCGCACACCTCACGCAAGGTGAGCGCAACGCGCGCTTCCGGCGCTAGAAGTGGATGACAGCAGGTAAAAATCAGGCGCAGCCGGTCATCTTCAAGGAAATCGTCATCAAGGCTGTGCTCTGGATTGGATCTTTCCGCCGAACTCGATTGCGCTTCGATATGGTGCGCGAGCTCGTCTTGCGACGCATCAAATCGGGCCCGTCGCCGCAGAGTATCAATGGCTTTGAATCGGGCTGTCGAAATCAACCAGGGTCGCGGGTTGCCGGGTACTCCACTGCTCGGCCACAGGCTCAGTGCAGCCGCAAAGGCTTCGTGCATCGCCTCCTCGGCAAGATCAAAATCACCGAGCAAGCGGATCAGCGTTGCCAGGATTCGTCCCGAATCCACCCGATACAGGGAGTCGAGCAATTCGCGAATCTGGTCACGTATCGGCTCGGGGGAACGCTCGGACAGGACACGCTCGGACATGAAACGCTCGGACATGAAACGACCTTAGCAAACCAGCTACCCCGAATCAATTTGACAAACGGTGGATCGAGCCGCTAATCAGCAGCGGTGTTCGACTCTATCCCTTGGATTTGCCTTCTGCAGCTAGTGACGAGACCAGCGGTAGACTATGCCAGCCCCCAGCAAAAGATTGTTTTGCCGGTCGTTGACACCGTTCATGGCCAAGGTCAGATAATAATCCGCCTGAATGACACGGATGGCGAAGCGAGGGTTTATGGGCAAGTCAACGCCGCCGCCGATGCGGGAGGCGAAGCTCGTGCTTCCATCCGCCGCGCCTGCGACTTCTCCGCCAGAATGCGCACTCCCCAAAAGCACCTGAGCAAAGGGTTGCAGAGCATGGGAGCCTTTCATCCCAGGTAGTGGAATGCGATAGCGCAACCCGGCTTGAAAGGAGGATAAGGTGAGGGAATTGCCAGCTTCCACGGTTACGTCGGCAACCACGGACCAGCTGGGCCGGAAGTCTACTGAGGCGGAGATCCCACCCCCATTCAGGCCAAAGCATCCGCAATTTCCTGGAGGGGCATTGGTGTGCACCCAGTCATAGGTCAGGGCCGCATCGCCTCGTTCGGCGAAGGCGAAACCTACCGGCGCTTCCTGGCCTGCGGCAGAGAGTGCCGCGCCGAGGAGCAATGCAAAAAATACTGCCATCGACCGCATGTTTATTTCTCCTGCTGCATTCGGCAATGATTTGCCGACGCGGAAATTATTTTTCCCAGGCATCTGCCGGCGCAGTTTGTACTCACTCAGCCGGAAGGTGCCCGTGTTGTTTCTCATTGCGGCGCACTGATCGTGGCGGTGAGATTGGAGAAGGTCACCGCTTCTTCCTTGCCTCCCGTCGATGCCGTAAATCCGAGATATGCGACCGGCGGCAACGACACCGGGCCGGTAAATAATTCGTAGCCGTCCATGGTCACGGTCATGACCCCGGCGGCGACGCTGATTACGTAGGAATGGGTCGCATTGGCGAAAGCTTGAGGAGAGTAATCATTGCTGGACTGAGTATCGAGGTTGCCGTTGACGTAGGTCCAAGGATTCTCCCAGAGCTTGGGCGCTCCCGATCCTACCGCCATGTAAGGAACCGTAATCGGGTCGCAGGCGCCGTTTAAGGTATTGCCGGAGCAATTGTTTTCGAGTGCGCCGCCCTCATCGTTGCCATTCTGATAAGTATCCCAGCCCACCACGAACCCTGGGATTCCCGCTACTCCCAACCCTTCACCGAGCGTGCCGATGGATGAAGTGGTTGCACCCTGGGAGGGATCGGCGAGGATCATCGTGAAGCCGTCGGCCGGGGTTGTGCCACCAGTCATGGCGACCGTAAAGCTGAAGCTGAAATTGGCGGTGGAGATGAGCGTCGGCCAGTAGACGGAAGCGCGCTCGTTCCCCAAGTTATTGGTTAACTCAATGGTGCAAGCAGTTGTGTTTTGGTAAGGGACATCGCCAGAAACCGTGCCCGGGTTGGTGCCGTTCAAGACCCAGTTCGTGGCTGAGTTGCACAAACCGCCGCCAGCCGTGGGATTGCCAATCGAGCCCAGTGAGCCGACGAATAATCCGGCGGTATTGCTGGTGAGCGGATTGGTTCCGGGGATCTGCGTGCTGCCGTCGCTAGTGGCAGTGACCACTACATAGAAGATTCCGGCCGAAGCGCTGCTGGGCACGTTCTGCAGAGTCAGGGAAGAAGTTGCAGATCCAGAGATGGTTGCGCCGTTAAGATCGCCGCTCGAGACTGCGCCATCGGTCAGCGCTGTGGCTGTAGTTGATCCGGGAGCGTACCAGTACCATTGATAGGCGGGGGTGCATCCCTCGCAAGTGGCGGTGACACTAAAGCTGGCTAAAGTATCGACCGGGATATACTCCGTCGCCGGCTGCCCTGAAATATTCATCGAAATGCCTTCGCCAACAGTCAGCATGGCGCGGTTGGATAAGGCCGAGCCATAGCCGTTGCTGACGATGACGTAGTAATTGTCTCCGTCGTTGCTTTGTGCGGTGTCGGAAGATGGAACCGTATAGGTACTGGAAGTTGCGCCGCTGATGGCGGTTCCGGACGTGGTTGTCATCGAGGAGGAATACGGCACCCGGTACCACTGATAGGTCAGTTCGTGCGGAGACGGGCCGCCGCCCGTGGCGGTAACCGAAAAGGTTGCGGTGCCATCCACGGTCGTGATCTGAGCGGTCGGCTGGATGATGATCGTTGGAGGCAACGCGGTGTCGGTGTCAGTAACGGTGAGCGTCGCCGCCGTGCTGGTTAGAGTCGTATTCGTGCAACTGGCATCGGTCACCGTCGCGTAGTACTCGGTTCCACTGTCGGCGTCGGTCAGCGCCCCGGTGGTGTAGCTGCTGGAAGTGGCACCGGCGATGGCCGTGCCGTTGGGAGGCGCTCCCGTGTACCACTGGTAGGTGAGCGTGCCGGTGCCAGTGGCGGATACCGAGAAGGTAGCCGTCTGCGAGGCATAGACGCTCACCGAAGCGGGATTCGAAGTGATCGCCGGTGTGGTCGGAGTTAAGACGTTGAGAACTGCTGCATTGGAAGTCACCGTGCCGGCTGCGTTGGTTACATTGCAGGTGTAACTGCCGTTGCTCGCGCTGGTGACATCATTAAAGGTGAGAGTGTTTCCGGTTCCCACCTCAGACGCGCCTTTATACCATTGGTAGCCGCTGGCGTAGTTTGCCGCGATGGTGAAAGACGGATTCGCACCCGCGCAAACATTTTCGCTGACCGGCTGGGTCGTGATTACTGGCAGGCTGATGATCACCGTCGTAGTCACGGAGATTGCCGGATCATCGACGCTGGTGGCCTTGATGGTGTAGGTTCCAGGCGTGTCCGGAGCGGTCCACACCCCGGTCGAAGAGATGGTGCCGCCGGTCGCGCTCCAAGTCAGAGTATCGGTGGCACCACCGCTGGCGGTAGCGCTGAAGTCTACCGTTTCAGGAGCCGAGGTCTGATTGGCCGGAGTAATCGGCGTAACGCTGACGCTCGTCGGCGTAGCGGTGAAGGTGGTGCTCGCCGTATTTCCGCCACTGCCGGTGACGGTCAGCGTATAGATCGTCTGCGAGGTCACTCCGCGCGTTGCATACGACTGTCCAGTTGTCGCCGAGGCGGTGATGTCCGAACTGCCAACTCCAGTCGTGCCGATCATGCCCGTCCCGCCGGAGAAGGTGGGAGTGAGATTGATGGAGGCGTTATAAGGCGGCGTAGCCGAACTGCCCGTCAGACTCGATGCGATCGGAATGGTGTTTGCCACACTGAAGCTTTGTGCGACCATCGGCGCGGGGGCGTAAGCGCTGTTGCCAGCTTGATTCGCGTCGATGGTGCAGGTTCCGGTGATCAGGAAAGTCGCGATTGTGCCTGACACCGTGCAAACGCTCGGAGTAGTCGAACTGAAAGCGACGGCAAGGCCGCTCGTGGATGAAGCCGAAAGCGTCAGTGGAGTCGCGACAGTCTGGATTCCAGGATTGGCAAAGGTGATGGTCTGCGCTTCGCCGTTTACTGGGAAGCTCTGCGGAACCATGGTGGCAGCCGCGTATGTGCTGTTGCCCGCCTGGTTCGCGTCGATGGTGCAAGTTCCGGCGCTCAGGAACGTCACAGTTGTGCCTGCAACCGTGCACACGCCTGGAGTAGTAGAAGTGAACGTTACGGCCAGGCCGCTGCTGGATGAAGCCGAAAGCGTCAGCGGGGTAGCGACGGTTTGGGTTCCGGGATTGGCGAAAGTGATTGCTTGCCCTTCGCCGTTTACCGCGAAGCTCTGCGGAACCATGGTGGCAGCCGCGTATGTGCTGTTGCCCGCCTGGTTCGCATCGATGGTGCAGGTTCCCGTAGCACTGAGAGTTACAATCGCGCCTGCAACCGTGCACACGCCTGGGGTAGTCGAAGTGAACGTTACGGCCAGGCCGCTGCTGGATGAAGCCGAAAGCGTCAGCGGGGTAGCGACGGTTTGGGTTCCAGGATTGGCAAAGGTGATGCTCTGCGCTTCTCCGTTCACCACGAAGCTGGTAGTGGTATTGGCGGCGGTATAGTTCCCGCTGGCCGCCTGGCTGGCCCCGAGAACCACAGTTCCAGTGCCAGTGATGACCACGGTTCCGGTATTGCTGACGGTTGCCGGGCCGCTCACCAGGGTATAGCTGACCGCGCCGCTCGATGCCGAGCTGGCCGACACTGTGAAGGGCGGGTTGCCATACGTCTCAACGGGGATCGGGGCGAAAACTAACGTCGGGACTAGGGGCAGCACCGTGAGAGTAGCCGCGCCGCTAGTAACCGACCCTACCGCATTCGTCACCTTAACTGTAAAGGAAGAGCTGTCGCCGATGGTCGTAGTCGCGGGCGTTGTGTAAGAGCTTGAGGTGGCGCCGCTGATGGCGGTTCCGTTCAAGTACCACTGGTAGCTGAGCGGCGCTGTGCCCGTAGCCGTAACTGAAAAGCTGCCCGTCTGCCCGACATAAACGGTCTGATCGCCCGGCGGGTTGGTGATGGCGGGTGGCGTATTCACCGTTAACGTGCAACCCTGGCTCGAAGCTGTCCCAGCTGCGTTAGTGGCAGTCACGGTATAAACCGAGCCGTTCATGGAGCTGGTCGTTTCCGAGATGACGTACGTGCTGGAAGTGGCCGCGCCAATGGATTTTCCATCCAGATACCACTGATAAGTGAAGGGGCCGGTGCCCGTGGTGATCGCGGTAAAGGTGGCGGGTTGCCCAGCCACGATCGTTTGGGACGATCCTTGAGCGATCGCGACCGTGGGCCGGAGATCACCCCAGCCTCCACCACAGCCCACCCCCAACATCAACCACGCAATTGCGGGCAGGGCAAGCACAGCCCTTCGCCATTGGATTAAGAAAGACGCGTTCATTCTCATTTTCCTCAAGCGGACAATGCACATCATGTTCCATGGGCGAGGAACCATGTCCAGAAAATGGCGTAATGAGACTCGGAAGAACGTGGCCGTTCGGGTTCGGTCTTCGCGCCACTTCATAGCGGCAGCCGAAGTTCAGAGTTCGACTGGAGGGAAATCGTGATGTCGCGGATGGACTGGATGAAACTCGGAGCGATTCGGGCTGCTTACCCATGGCCCTCAAAGTGTGCTTTCTTACCCCATGACGGCCGCTGCCAGAGCGCCTTTGCCATTAGTTTTAACGGAATACATCAGCTCGTCAGCCGTGCGAATGAGGTCATCCACGGAGACGGGAGGTTCCAGGAAACTGGCGAGACCTATACTGAAATCCACTTTCCAGCCGCCTGCCTTCATCGCAATACGCAGGAGTTTCTGAAGTTTGGTCAAGACTTCCTTGGCTGCTGTGGGGTGGGTTTCGGGTAGTAAAATCGCGAACTCATCTCCTCCCAGGCGGGCCACCGTGTCACTGGTGCGAAGATTCGAGCGCAAAATCTTCGCCACCGTGGCTAGCACTTCGTCCCCAGTGTTGTGTCCCAGCGTGTCATTGACTTTCTTGAAGCCGTCCAAGTCAAGATAGGCGACACTGAAGTGATGAGAATAGCGTCGGGATCGCGCCATCTCGGTCTCCGCAGCCTCGATGAACGCCCGTCGATTGGGCAATCCTGTGAGGGCGTCGGACCGCGACAGTTCGCGTTCCTTGACCAGCGATGCTTCGAGATCCTTTTGGATCAGGCGCAGCTTGGTTTCGTTTTCTTTAATCTCGCTGATATCCCGGGCGATGGTCGACATGAATTCTACTTCGCCCTGCGGGTTGCGATGACTCATGATGAGTTGCGAGACGGGGATCTCCTCGCCGGTGTGATAGCGAAATATATTCTCGCCTCTCCAGGCACCAAGCTTCAGGGCAGTCTCTCTAGCGGATTGCAGTTTTTCTCGCCCCGTCCGCGGTGGATAAATGCCTTCAATCTTGAGGCCATCAAGCGGGGCCCCTTGGAGCACGCCCCTTAGGCCGCGCAACGCCCGATTTGCGTAAAACATCGAGCCATCCACCCGTGCCGTACCCACGAAGTCCGAGGTTTCCTCCAGGATTGCCAGTAATCTGGCTTGCGTCTCTTCCGCCTGTTTTCTTTGCGTGATGTCCTGCAGTACCAGCACTGCACCATGAGAGCGCCCGGAAGCGTCCCGCACGGGACGCGAATTGGCCGATAGCCATTGCTCTTCTTTCTGCAAAGGATGGCGGTGGAATATCTCAAGGTTGTCGCAGGTTTCACCACGCAGCGCGCGTCCCAAAGGAAGCTCCTCTTCCCGGAAGAGAGTCTGTTTGTCGGCATGATAAATACCGAATGCCGCCGCCCATTTTCCGGGCTGGGGCTGTACTGGACCGAAGCCCAATAACTGGCGCGCGGCGTGGTTAAAAAGGATGTGCTCGTATTGGTCGTTGACGCAGATGACTCCATCGCCAATGCTGTCAAGAATGGCATTCAGCAAGGTGTTGGAGCGCTCCAGTTCCGCGGTTCGTTCCTGCACTCTTAATTCGAGCTCTTGGCGAGCCTCTTCTAGTTGCCACTGGGTGCGCTTGTAGTCATCGATGTCGGTGCTGGTTCCGAACCACTTGGTAATCCTTCCGCTATGGTCGCGCAGGGCGACACCCCGACCGAGGTGCCAGCGATAGGTGTTGTCGGAGACCCGTCTGAGACGATACTCGATTTCGAACGCGATGCCGTTTGCTACCGCGCGTCTCCAAGCCTCCATTACCTTCTCCACGTCGTCCGGGTGAATCGCGGCCATGCGTCCCCAACCCTGTGTCTGCACAGCGCTTAATCCCGTGTAATCGATCCAGCGTTGATTACAGTAGTCGAGCCAGCCGTCAATCCGCATCGTAAAAACCATTTGAGGCATGGAATCTGCAAGCTGGCGGAAATTGGACTCGCTCTCCTTCAAGCTCTCATGAGATTCACTGCGTTCCCGGTCCAGGCGGTTCAAAAGTCGACTTTGATACCAGATAAGCACCAGCAGGACACCGACACGTACTGTAGCGGCGATCGCGAGACCGTCGGCTTCGGTGAAATAACCGCGGAGCTGTCCTTGCCATCTCAACCAACCCACGCCGATGGGGAGGATGATGGCGACAGGAAAAAGGCGACGGGCCATCATTCCGCCGAGGTGCGTGCTGCTCAAGGTCGCCATCCAGCCTTCGTTGGCGGTGGAGAAGATCACGCCCAGCGACAGCAGGAAAAAGGTGAGGCTGCTGGGAAAGGCTGCGCTGACATAAAGAGCAATTCCGTGATAGTTACGGATGCCGAAGTGGACACCGTATAAGTACCCGACGAGGCTCACAAACGACATGGCAGCGACTGCGCCGGCGAAGACTTGGGCCGCGCTTGCGCCGCGACCACGTTTGGAAAACAGGAAGGCACAAGCTAACAAAATCAGGCTAACCGCCGCCGTGAATGCCATTCTTCCCGGAGGATTCACTGCAAAGTCGCGGTTGGAATCGCGGAAAAAAAGCTGGTCGATGAAAAGATTTCGGCCGATGGCGTACTCCAGGCAGGTCAAGGTCCCGATCAGTGCTGCCATCGCCGCTAGGACCAGCGAAATCCTGTGCGACGCCCGGAACATGGTCGACTCATTCAGTCCAAGGGCTGCCCCCACTAGAATCACGCCCAGCGCGGTGTTTGCCTTCATGGCGTGAGCGCCAGGCAAAATGCTTTGGAACATGGCAAAGTTGAAGAACCATCCGCCCAGGATGACGGCCAGTCCGACACAAACGCTCAAGCCGCCTGTGAGCCGCGAGGCGAGAACAAAGCGTCGCAGCAGCCGTTGGTGTTCGCCATCCGGCGCGGGCAGGGTTGAGCGGGTCAACCGATTCCGTGAGAGGCGGGACCGCAATCCGGTGATGCCGGAGAAGAACCCGCCGACCCCGTCAATGATTCGGAGCGCCAACCGGGTCACGGTGTCGCGATATCTCGGATTCATGCTGGGCTTCAGTTGTTAGAGATGCCAACCTAACTAGCACAGAAAAATTAACGTCAAATTAGACGGCGTGATTCTTTACGTTCCGTGCTTGCAGTTGCTACTCCGTTCTGTGGCCCAACGCTAGATTTGCAAACTTTCGTACCGACCAATAAGCTCGCTTCCGAGTATGAGTTGGCCACCTTAACGGCCGATAGATACGAGGGCAGGAAGGCGCAGGATCGAAATGAAACTGATATTGGAAAAAGCGAAGTCAATTTGTCCGAACTGCAAGATGGAAATAAAGGAAGGCGAGATGATCACCTGGACCCAAGCCGGAGGAAACGAACAGCACGTGGTGTGCGCCGGAGTCGTGGAGCAGCAGACTATCCTCTGCGACGAGCGGGTGACATTCACAACCTGGGGCAACTGGAGCACACCGTAAGGCGTCCAAGGCCTCGACGAAAAAGATTAGGCGATTTTCTCTTGCTTCAAGGTCTCGATTTCCTTGGCTTCCTGGGCCTTGGCCGAATCCGGCAAGGCCTCGACGCCGAGCCATTTCAAGGCGGAAGCAAGTCGTAGAATACGCGGAGCTCTTCCCGTACCCCTTAGCAGTTACCCGTTTGGCAAACACAGCGCACCAAGCGCCGTCCGGTGGTTGTTGCTTGCCAGCATTTCACTCGATTGACGATCAGGCTGAACTTCAAACCCTCGCGTTCAAATTGGTTCCGGAGTTCGAACTGCTGTCATCCTCCGACTCGACATCTAAACTGTTGTCCGAAACCGGTTCTGGCGCCGTACCTTCTGGCTGACTGGCTCGCGAACCGGTAAGGGACGCAGAGTTCTGGCGAAACTCGCCAAGCGCCTGCTCGACTCCAGGGAGATCGCCCGCCTCCAGCGCGCTGCCAATTGCCTCTACACCCCGGCTAATGCGAGCGGCAAAAGCGTTGGGCTGCCCTGCGCTCGCAGGGTTGGCAGATGCGGTAGCTTTCTGTAGCTGCACGAAAGCCTTCTGAGCCGCCGGCAGATTGTTCGCCATCACCGCCTCTTTTATGCTCTGTAAGTACTGGCGAATTGTGGGTTGAACCAGCGGCAGGTGTGTCTCCGGCTTCAACTGTATTCCGGGTGCCGACATATCCCTACCTCCTAAAAGCAACTTCTTCCGTGGACCAGAAGCGCGGGTTTAAATTGCCGTGCAGCTAGTCAGTAAAGGCCTTCGGAGTTATAGTCATCGGACTATCCGGGCCATCGCATTAGAGCGTGACCGGGTTTTGCAGTTACATTTGTAAGGCCGGAGTGGTTACTAACGAGCCAGTTGTAGCTTTGCCCGGTCCACTGCAAGTGATGCAATCAGTTTGCGCTCAGGCTCGCCTGCGGAACGTCGCGAGCGAGGCAAAAGCGGGATACCAGGTGCTGCATTTCCGTGGCGAAGCCGGATAGTTGCTCGCAGGCTTCGGCGGACTGCTGGGCACCGTCCGCAGACTCGACCACGAGTTGATTGATCTGGTCCATGTTGGCATTCACTTCTGCCGTGGTAGCGGACTGCTCGGTGACGGCAGTTGCAATTTGTGCGATCATGTTGCCGACATTGTCAGCTTGGCCGATAATCTGCTTTAGAAATTCACCGGCCCGGTTGGTAGCCTCGACTCCGCTTTCCACTTGCGCGGTGCCCGATTGCATTCTCTCTACCGCATCCCGGGTCTCAGTCTGGATGGCTGAGATCATGTCAGCAATCTCCTTCGTAGCCTTGCTGGTGCGCTCCGCCAACTTGCGCACTTCGTCGGCTACCACAGCGAAGCCGCGCCCTTGCTCGCCGGCACGGGCGGCCTCGATCGCAGCGTTGAGGGCAAGCAAGTTGGTCTGATCGGCGATATCGTCAATGACACCGATGATCTTCCCGATCTGATCGGAACGGGTACCCAGTTCTCCAACCTTCTTGCCGGTTGCGTGCACGAATTCGGCAAGGGCCCGCATGCGGGCCAGCGTATCGTTGACAATGACTCCCCCCTCGCGGGCGCTGGCCGAAGCTTGACGTGCCGAATCGGCCGCCCGGTTCGAATTGTCCGACACCTCCCGCACCGTCGCCGACATTTCCTGCATGGCAGTGGCAATTTGGTGAACCTGATCCCTTTGCGCTTCCGCACCACTGGCGGTTTGGCAGGCGTTGGCCGAGATTTCTGTGCTTGCACTGGCCACATGTTCGGCTGCGGATGCTACGGATTGCAGCGTTTCGGCGAGGCTGTGTTGCATTTTGTTGACCGCAGCGGCAAGGTTGGCTACTTCGTCCTTTGATCTGGTCTCCAGTTCAGCCCCAGTCAGGTTGCCGTCCGCGATTGACTCGGCACGCGCCACCACGGCTTTAAGAGGAATAACGATTCCTCTGCTGATCTTCCATGAGGCCGAGCCGCCCAGAAGCACGACTACGCCCGTACATACAATCAGCGTCCAGGCAATGAGTTGTCCATCCGCTTGCAAGGTCGCGTTGTCGGCATCGGTGGTTGTGTTTACTGAAGCAATCAAATCTTTCGATAAGTCTCGGATCTCGTTGGCTGTGGGTATGGCATCGTTAGTGAGCAGATAAACTACGTGCCTGGCAGGAGCACCTTTAGCATTCGCCTCGTGTTCGATAAGATCCGCGGTCTGGGTGAGCTTGGCAAGGTGATCGCTTATTTCCTTGATGCGCTTTTCATTGCCTTCATCGTGGAAGCCTGCTGACAGCTCACGCAGTTTCGCCAGATCCGCTGTGACGCGCTGCACGCTTTGCGTAATCTGCTTCTTATTGATGTCGATAGCTGCCGGATCCGAATGTAAGAAGATATAGCCATAAAGGCCGTTCACCATGCGCTGGTCAGCGATGCGGATATCGCTGATTGCCAGGATGGCCGGAATCCTTACATTGGTGACGCTCTTCTGCCTGGTGCGGACATCGCCCAGTTGAACATAAATGACAACAGCATTGATGATCGTCAGCGCGAATACGATGATAAAAGTGGCAAATAGTTTTCTCCCAATCGTCACACGCACCTTCACTCCCATGTCGCAGAGATTTTCATGAGCCATTGGTCGCGCAGGCCAGATTTGCAGGTTCACTGCGGCGCCGGTCTTACATCGGCTGGTGAGCAAAAAATCCTTAGAGACAATGGAGAGATGCAACTTTCCTGGTGGGCAACTGCTGCCAGCGGCGATGGCTCCGCGCGGTAGTTCTCGTAAACCATCTAAATCAATCTCTAATAAAACAATCCGCTAACGCCACGGAAAACCCAAAATTCCTGGGATCTTCGTGCGTGACGTTGCTCCTTATCAATACTTTTCACATTTACCGATTAGCTTTCGCTGGGAGGATCATTGCCCGAGCGGAGACAGCGTGAGAGTGCGAGCCCCCCAGGAAGCCTTTTCTAAGTACTTTGGTTCACAAATTTCTGCGAACCCCATGAAGGGAAATCTGCCGGGTTGCCGATAAGTAGCCTGCTCGAAAATTCGCCTGGGAAAAGTTGGAGGTAACCAATGCGATATTACTCAATTCTTTTCACGCTACTCTGCGGTTCGCTGCTCCATGGCCAAGCCATCATCCCCCATCCGTACGCCTTCGGTGGCCCCGAAGGGATGGGTGGTGGCTACTCATCGTTGGCTTGGGTGGGAGGCGGTGGTTTTCGAATCGACTCGCAACACTTCATTGTAGATGCCTATGGCGAGTACGATAACGGGCACAAAGTCAATGACAACGACCAGCCAAATCCGAGTGGACACGATCGCGGATTGGTTGGTTCGGCCTATTACCGCTTGCCCGCGGGATGGTCCTTGGGTGCCGGTGCCCGTTGGAGCGAGCTTTCGACGACGAACTATAACAAGAGCGCCTGGCGGCCGACTTTCGGCGGAAGTAAGGACTATTTCGGAAACCACTGCCAGGTGGAAAACTGCGCTGGTGAATTTACTATGCGATTCGGAGTTGACTATGTATTGCCGGGCACTGACTGGCAAAATGGATCGCAGGGGCCGCTGTTCTCCCTCTATATCCCTTCGCCGGCGGTGAAGGCACACGTGTTTTACCGTGAAACCGTGGGCGTCTACAGATTCCACGAGACGGTGACGGAGCGGGACAACGCCGCGCTGACGAGCCAGCAAATAGCCGATCACGGGTTTGATGCATTCGCAGAGTTCACGCTCATGTTTCGCTTTTGAGGAAGAGAGGAAGCCGCTCCTTAGCAACCGCCGCAGCCACTGCGCGGCGAGCGCCGAAGCGTTTCCTCTCCTGATCACGTGCCTGGCCGCCTAGCAATGGATACCAGATCGAGAAGTCGAGCCAATCAGGTGGAAGCCAGGCTCGCGTTGCGCAAGAGGTGCAGCCGGGTATTGCGACTGTTCGCGGAAAATTTCTTTGTGGGCAGCGCCTACTTTTCGGTTGCGATGCTGGTCAAGTGGTCTTTCTCTCACACTCAGTTCTGGCCTGCGCCCTTCTGGTTTCCGGCGGGAGTGGCGATGTTTGCGGTCTTCTCCTACGGCGGACGGTGCGCGCCGGGTATTTTCCTGGGATCGTTGCTGACCAATACGATTACCTTTGGCGAGCCCGTGGCTTGGAGTGCTGTCATTTCTTGCGGCAACACAGCCGCCCCCATCCTCGCGGTCTGGTTAGTGCGGGGTCGGATGCGCGTCGAAGATCCATTCTCCCGCGTGGTTGATGTTTTCTTCTTTTATCTGAGCGCTATTGTTCACGGGATGATCTCGGGCTTCATCGGTTGTACGGCCGTGTGGGTGAAACTGTCCTTGCCGATTAACCTGTGGCCCGCCCGTTGGCTGGGATGGACTATTTCGGACGCGGGCGCCTCGCTGCTGCTGGTGCCTTTGTTATTGCTCTTACAGCATAAGCGCGGGTCTTTGTGCCACATCACCAGACACTGGATTGAGCTTTTGTTGACTTGTGGCATCTTGACCAGCACGGTGTTTTATCTGTTGTCGCAAAATACTGGACCATTTGCAGCCGACGCGGGAGCCTCGTATCTAATTTTGCTTCCGCTGCTCTGGTTGTCCATCCGGTTTTCTTCCAGCATCGCCTATCCGATGTTTGTTGCCGTCATGGTGAATTTGTTTGTGGCGACACTCTCCGGGGTTGGACCGTATGCTGGCCCGCAACGCTTCTTCGCGCTGGGTGAAATGGTGATTGGTTTTGGCGCGGCCGTGTTGCTGATCGGCGCGGCATCAGCGGAACAGTATGCGGCTAAGAACGCGCTGTACCGGCTCAATCAGGAACTCGAAAGCAGAGTTGAACAGCGTACCGCCGAATTGCAGCAAAGCAAGTTGGAGCTCGAGAAGGTGGCTTTTTATGATGTGTTGACAGGTTTGCCCAATCGGCGGTTGCTGGAATCGCGCTTCGGCGCTTGCCGGGCCGCGGCTGCGCGTACGGGCACTGCAGTGGCATTTCTGCTGATTGATCTCGACTACTTCAAGGAAACGAATGACAATCTTGGTCACGACGCCGGAGATGCAGTACTGATCGAGACCGGACGCAGGTTGTCATCCCTCTTACGAGAATACGATGTTCTCGCCAGACTGGGTGGTGACGAGTTCGCGGTTTTGCTGCCAGGAATTGTTGACCGGACATCGATCGATTCTGTCTGTGACCGCATTATCCGCAGCCTCGCGGAACCGGTTTTCTTCAATGGAAGCAAGATCCCGACCAGTGCAAGTATGGGAGCAGCTCTTTCCCCGGATCATGGGGATTGCTTGAATCTCGTGTACAAAGCTGCGGACTTGGCACTCTACCGTGCAAAAAGACGAGGCCGTTGCCGCTGGGAGTGGCATCACGCAGATGAAGTTGTGACTGCTTCGGACTGAACCACGGAATGTCAACCACGCCAATGGGTGAATCGGCCCAGCAATCCGTAGGTACTGAATCGCGATTGGTGTTGGACCTGCCGGTACGGCTGAAGTCGTGCCCCTCCTAAAACCTGACCCAGTAGGAGTTTTTCAGCAGCCTGCTAACTAAAGATTTGAACGAGCGTGATGGTGCAACATGCGCTATACCGTCCCGCATGCTGTCGTTTTCGCTGAAGTGGAAGGGCAACCCATGACGCCGCCCTGCCTTGCTGATCACTGCTGCAAAGCACCCGATTCTCTGAGAGCCTTATCGATGGCGCTGATCAAGTCATCATTGTCCGCAGGCTTCTGAAAGAAAGCGCAACACCCAGCCGCCCTGGCCTTTTCCTCGTTTCCACGGGACTCGCGCGCGGTGAGCACAATCACGGGTATACAGGAAAGTTTGGTGTTCTTTTGCAGGCGTTCCATTACCACAAACCCATCCCCCGCCGGCAAACCGAGGTCAAGAAGGATCAAATCCGGAGCCTCCTTAAGCGCGGTGTTCGTTGCCGAGAGTCCATCGGTCGCAAACACGGTGTCAAAGCCATGCGCCCGCAGCCGGATATGCAAGGCGCGCCGTATGTCGTTGTCATCATCAATGATCAAGATCTTTAGCTTACTCATTGGTTTCGTTCTCCTCTGTTAATAGCTTTGGTAGTCGCATTTACGACCAGGCTGGTAATTTCTTCGACTCGCTGCTCCGCAGACCTGGTGTTTCCTTTCGGCGAGATGGGTAAGAGCTCGCTTGAGGTACTTAGCACGCTGTTTGCAGATATCTCGGAACACCGGGCCACCTGCTCTCGAATGCGCTTTACCAGCACTTCCGCCCCAGGACTATCAGTCGCTGCCACAATGAAGAAAAACTCCCCCATCTCCGGATGACCCATCGATGGAAGGAGCACATCCTTGTCGGGAAGCATGCAGCGTTGCAGCAGGTCAATGAATTTCCTTCGCGTTTTTCCCCAAGCTTCCATGGCGGAGGTAATAGGGACCGGAGCGAGCTTGACGGTAAGCAGAGATACGTTTTCCCGGATTACGTCGTTCTCTGCGATGATGGGGAATAGGAGTTTGGAGAGCGAAAACATCGGTAGCGTAAACGAAAAAGTAGTGCCGCGGCCAACTTCGCTTTCCAGCCAAATTTTTCCGCCGTGTCGCAGTACCAAATCCCTGCAGATGGAAAGGCCGAGCCCGAGTCCCTTGCGCGCTTTGTCGCTGGCGTTTTCTTCCTGAAATAATCTCTCGAAAACCAGGGGCCTCGCTTGTTCGGTAATGCCACAGCCGTTGTCCGTCACCGTTACGAGGGCTACATCAAGGCTATCGGGCGCCCTCTGCGCCTTCACAGTGATAAGCCCATTGCTGGGTGTGAATTTCACGGCGTTCTCAATGAGATTCAGCAGAACTTGCAGAATGCGATGCGGGTCGGCATAGATAAGGCATGGTTCGGGGGCGGTATCCCATTGCAAGGTGAGGCCCTTTGCGCTGGCTGTTCCCTGTAACATCTCGCCGGCTTGATTCACCAAGTCATTCAGCAACACGCATTTCATCTCAAGTTTGAGCTTTCCCGCTTCGATGGTCGCGGTTTCGAGAAGATCATTGATCATGCTGCGAAGCTGGTTCGCGCTTTTCAGCACGGTCTCCAGACATTCGCGCTGCTCAGAAGTGACGGGACCCGAGAGGCCATCCAACAGAATTGTTACGAATTGATGGATACAGGTGAGAGGGGATCTTAGCTCGTGGGAAACATGGGAGAGCAGTTGATCCTTAAAGTGCAGTTGCTGATCTCGACTGTGGTGTAAAGCCAGCAAGAGACTCTGGCGCTCGATGGCGTATTTGATGGCGCGGACCAAGTGGCCCTTGTCGAGTTCGTTTTTAAAGAGATAGTCTTGCGCCCCCTCCTTGACAGCACGGAGGGCCAATTCTTCATCGCCCTGGCCGGTCAGCACTAACACGGGCACATTGGGCGCTCCCTGTATCATTTTTCGAATGGTTTCGGTGCCGCGGCTGTCGGGTAGATTTAAATCCAGGAGAACGACATCTGGCTGCCTGATGGAGACGGATTGCAACGCAGCGGATAAGTCCTCGGCAGATTCGACATCAAAAGGAATATCGACCCGGGACAATTGTTCTCGTACGAGGAAAGCATCGCCGGGATTGTCTTCCACGATGAGTGCACGAGTTCGGGTTGGATCCATAGAGTTATCGCTCTCGCCTCGGAAGCTTCACGACGGTCAACCAAAAATCTTCGATGGAACGGATGATGGCGGTGAACTTGTTCAAGTCGACTGGTTTACTGATGTAACAGTTGGCATGCAGTTGATAACTCTTCAGAATGTCGGACTCTGCCTCGGACGTAGTAAGAACAACCACCGGAATGTCCTTGAGGTCTGGGTCCTGCTTGATTTCCGCTAAGACGCTGCGCCCGTCTTTTTTGGGGATGTTGAGGTCGAGCAGGACGAGGTCGGGGCGCGGTGCGTCGGTGTGTGGAGGTTGCCGCCGCAGGTAAGCCATGGCTTCGACGCCATCCGTCACGTTACGAATAACGTTGCAAACTTTGCTGGCTTCTACCATCTCCCTGGTCAGGTCGATGTCGCCTGGGTTGTCCTCAACGAGCAAAATCTCTATTGGCCTGCCTGCTGTCATGCAAGAGCTCCTTCGGTTTCCCGACAATGCGCGTGGGTTAAGGTGGAGGCAATCAGGGGTAGCGTGAACTTGAACGTCGACCCTTTGCCTGGTTCAGACTCGACCCAAATCTTTCCGCCATGCCGTTCGACAATCTTTTTGCAGATGGCGAGCCCAATTCCAGTTCCTTCGTATTTCTGCCGAGAATGAAGACGTTGGAATAACACAAAAATCTGTTCGGAGTGTTCGGGAGCGATCCCGATTCCGTTGTCCGCCACAGAAAAAAGCCAATGGCCGGGGCCGCGCTCAGCGCTTATTCGGATGTGAGGTGTTTCTGCAGAGCGAAACTTGAGGGCATTACCGATGAGGTTCTGGAACAGCTGAGCCAGTTGCTGCTCATCGGCAGCTAGTGACGGCAGGTCTGCGCACTCGACCAGAGCTTGTGAGTCGCGGATGCGAGCATCCAAGTCATGTAAGACGCGGCGCAGTACCGGGTTGCACTCGGTAGGGGTGAACTCCGCACCGCGCGAATTCACCCGAGACAGAGCGAGCAGATCGTTAATCAGGGCTTGCATCCGCCGTGCGCCGTCCACGGCATATCCGATGTACTTGTCTGCCTTGGCATCGATCTGACCTTGATATCGTTCCGCCAGGAGTTGCATGTAGCTCGCAACCATGCGCAAGGGTTCCTGCAGGTCATGCGAGGCCACATAGGCAAATTGTTCAAGTTCGGCGTTTGAACGGCGCAATTCCTCGGACTGGCGCAGCAGGATATTTTCGAAGCGCTTTCGTTCGCTGATGTCTCGGGCAATGTGGCAGGCCGCGATGGGCGTGCCTTTATGATCGAAGATGGGATAATAACGGTCTTCATAGACCTTGCCGGAGGTTGAGT
This sequence comes from uncultured Acidobacteriaceae bacterium, assembly GCA_963710965.1. Lineage (GTDB taxonomy): Bacteria > Acidobacteriota > Terriglobia > Terriglobales > Acidobacteriaceae > Sulfotelmatobacter. The sequence continues at coordinate 55,581 of CAVQCP010000018.1, forward strand.
TATCCTCGCCGGTCACCGTGAATGCTTCGCCGCCGAGGGCGCGCTGCCACGGCTCGACGATCTTTTCTAACTCGCCGGGGCATTGCGTCAGACACTCCTGGACGCTTATTCCCTCCATCGGCATCACGCCGTATTTTGCATGGAAGGCGCGGCCGTATGCGGAGTTAAGCGCGATCCACTGGAGTTGTGGATCAACCGTGGCAATGCAATCTGTTGTACTTTCGATAATGCCGTTGAGATGCCGATGAGCCTCGTCAATGGCCGCGTAGGCGATCCGCAAATAATATTGGGCACTCACCCTCGTGCTAATCTCGCTCTTCAATTTCAGGAATACGAAGCACAGGACGGTGGCTGAGAATACGAGTCCGGCGCCCAGTACATACATGGTCCTCGTGGTGGTCCGCTTTCGATCGCGCAAACGTTCTGCCAGTAAACCCTGTTGTTCGTTCTCCATCATTTCGATCTGTGCTCTGATCGGGTCGAGGAGTTCGGCGCCGGGTTCGGGAGAGAAGGTTTTTCGTGAGTCGTTCGATCCGGCGTATTGTTGACTGGCGATGGCTTGCCGGAGAGTCTCCACTCGGGCGTCCATGGCGGTCGAGAGGTGATCCAGTGTCTTCTGCTCCGATGGGCTATCGGCGGTCAGTTCACGGAGGTTCGCGAGTTCCCGGTCAATTTGCTGGTTGCCTCCCGCGAAGCAGGTTAGATAACCCTGGTCGCGCTGGGATGAGGACCTGCGATCGCACGACTCGATCTGTGCCGCGGCTGATTGCAGCTTCTCCAGAGAAAAAAGAATACGGTGAGTGCGAAATACCCAACTGGTAGAGGTCAATAGAAGCCGAGTCTGGATATAGCCAGACGCCGCCGTTCCCCCCATAAAAAAGATAGCAACCGCGAACCACAAGAGCGTGGACTGACCTCGAATGATCTGAATCCGTTGCAGGCGGACCCATGACCTCGCCTTCTCTACCCACCCGAATCTGTCATCGTGCTTCATCTGTCGTGAGTGCCAAGGAACCGCGGTGTCGGATGCTAGATTCCGCATACGTCTCCAGCCCAATGCATGCAATTCATACGCCAAGCATTTCGCTCGGCGGAACGCGCGAGTTTGCGAAACGCGCGAGCTTATGGGGCTTATACGCCCTGTCGGAAGTGCGGATCTTCTCTTGAATTAGTTGTCGATTAGAGCGGGGGCGCGCATGAAGAAGTAGCGCCGCCGAGAGGCTAGTTTCTCTAATCTCGGAGCAAGATTTCTAAGCCGAACGGTGGATAAAATCACTGGGCTTCGTCCCTGCGCTCTTGCTTTGGCCGCAAACAACCGTTTCATCTTCCAATCGAGAACGAGAGTACTCAAGCGTTAAGGTCGCGGCGTCTATGTGCCGATTACAGTGCGCACGGGGAGATGGTGTGCGTAACAGGGATGGGGATAAGACGCACATTGGTTCTGAGGTTGATGCCAGTTACGGTGACGTTGTGGGCCTATCCTCAGTAAAGACCAAGCTGAGAAGCGGAAGTCTCGTCCACATTGGCACTGCAGTTGCACGTCAGGGTTGGCCATCCTAATCAAATCAAAACGGATTTTGCGCCTTGGGGGGAATATTTGACTTCGCCAATCGAAGAAGCTGCGAGCACCAGGCATGTGCAGTTGGACCAGTGGCGCCATGCGCTGGACGCCGCGGCCAGAGAAGTTTTTAAGATGATGGCCGGCGTGGAATTGGCCGATCCCGAGGCCCCGCCGCAGCGTACGCGCTCCGAAGTCGCGGGAATGGTGGGATTGGCGGGGCAACTATGCGGCGTGGTCACGATTCGTTGTAGCCGAGTTTCGGCGGTTAAGATCGCGTGCCGACTGCTGGGAGTTGCGGAGGAGGAAGCCGCGCATCAGGCCATCGATGCCGTGGGTGAAGTCTGCAACATGGTGGCGGGCGATTTTAAAGCAAAGATCGGTCTGGAGGACAAGTGCATGCTGTCAGTGCCAACGGTGATCAGCGGGGACAACTATGAGTTTCACTCTCTGGCCGCAGACGAACGCATCGAATTTCCGCTCTGTTTGGACGGGTACCCGGTCTGGTTCAGCGTGCAAATCCGCAGTTAGAGTTTCGTCCTGCGGCCTTACAGATAAGACAAAGGGGATGGTCGCTCAGTTTAAGTTTGGCGACGCATTGGGCCGATATAGGTATGGCCACAATTATGCTGGCGGCTTCCGTCTCGTCGGCAATCGGCGCGAGCAGGGGATTATTCAACTGTGAATGAAAACGATCTAGCGCAAGATCCAGAGTTGGTAAAAGAGTTCCTCGTAGAGTGTGAGGAAATGCTGGAGCGGGTAGATGAAGATATGGTGGCTCTAGAGGCCGCCCCCGACGACTCCGAACTCTTGAACCGTATTTTTCGGGCCGTGCACACCATTAAGGGTACCTCTGGTTTTCTGGGCTTTGATCCAGTTGTCAGGGTAAGCCATCGTGCCGAGGATGTGCTCAACGCCATGCGACGTGGCGAACTGAAGCTCTCGCGCCGGATCATTGACGTATTGCTCCGGTCTCGCGATCAGCTTGGACAAATGCTCAAGGATATTCGGAACAATCAGTTTGGGGAATACACGCTCGATGCTCTGCTAAGCGAGTTGGAAGCGGTGCAGAAGTCGGAACGTCCCACCTCAACTCGGCGACCTTCTGGTTGCCAATGGGGTGGTTGCACCCGCAGCGATGGCCAGCACGCTTCAGGAGCAGGCCGTTGATCCCGCTGCCAAGAAACTGGGCGAAATGTTGGTCGAGAAAGAGTTGGCCACGCCCGCCGACGTCGGTCAGGCTTTGGTCCGGCAGAAACAGATTGCGGAATCAATTGCCGTCCCACAGACCATGCGCGTGGATGTGCATAAGCTCGACGACCTGATTAATCTGATCGGCGAACTGGTGCTGGAACGCAATCGACTGGTTCAGGTCAACCGTGATTTCATTGCCGGACGATTGGACACCGAGACCATGGGAGATGCCCTCGGTCAGACCACCGCTCGATTGAGTTTCCTCTCGGAAGAGTTGCATGTTGCGGGACTGAAGACTCGCATGGTCCCGATCGACACGGTCTTTCGCAAGTTTCCCCGCATCGTTCGTGACCTTGCGCGCAGCCTGCAGAAAGAAGTCGATCTTGTAGTGAACGGCCAGGACACCGAGCTTGACCGCACCATGGTCGAGTTGATCGGTGACCCGCTGGTGCACTTAGTTCGTAATTCGCTGGACCACGGACTGGAGAAACCTGATGTCCGAACCGCTGCCGGCAAGAACCCACAAGGCACATTGCGGCTCGAGGCTCGCGAGGAAGGGGACCAGATCGTGATCTGCATCGCCGATGATGGCGCCGGAATTGATCCCGAGCGGATCGGCCGCAAAGCAGTGGAGAAAGGACTGGTCACCACAGAGAGAGTCGCTGCGTTGAGTAAGCGGGAAATTCTGGATTTCATCTTTCTCCCCGGTTTCAGCACCAAAGAAGTTGCCAGCGATGTCTCGGGGCGTGGTGTGGGCATGGATGTTGTGCGTACCAATGTCAAGCACATGAATGGATCGGTGGAACTGGACAGCAACTTGGGGAAAGGAACCACGGTAACGCTCCGCCTGCCCCTGACCATGGCGATCTTGCCGGTTCTCTTTGTGAAGGTAGGGAAGGAAATTTACGGGCTGCCGATGCGACTCGTAATCGAGACTCTGCGGGTGGAACGTAGCGACATCCATACGGTCGAGGGCTGCGAGGCCATTCACGTTCGTGGAAAGACCTTTCCGCTGATCCGCCTGTCGCAGGCCCTTTCCGTCAAAGACTCCTTGGAGGATGACCGCCTCTGCTGGAAAATTGTGATCGTTGGCCTTGGCGCCCGGAAGATCGCGCTGCTGGTGGATGATCTGGTAGGAGCGGAGGCAACCGTGATCAAACCTCTGGACGCGCTGTCTCGCCAGTCGATCGGCATCGCCGGCGCAACCGTCGGAGGAGACGGCATGGTTCGTCTTCTGCTCGATCCGGCTGCCCTCGTCGCTGAAGCCCAGGCCAGTGGGAAGGGAACAGCGCAGGGCGCCCATGTCTAGCCCCAATGCTGTGACTCCCTCGCGAACTGCAGCGGTTCCGGTGCAGAGCTCGCCCTGGACCGGATCAAGTTCTCAGCTCCTCCAAATTCGCGATCTGATCTATCAGGTAGCGGGCATTTTGCAACCCGATCACCGCTTGGAATTCCTCGAAAAGCGCTGCCAGAAGCGCATGGCGACGAGCGGGGCGGCATCCTTACGCGATTACTACGATCTTCTCACCAAGAGTGCGAACCGCAGTGTCGAGATGACCGAACTCCTCAATGAGATCACGATCGGGGAAACCTTCTTCTTTCGCAACCTGCCTCAGATTGAAGCTCTGCGGAAGGTCATTCTGCCTGCCGTTATCGAGAGCAAGCTACGCCTACCCTACTCCAAGGTCCGGGTATGGAGCGCGGGTTGCTCGACCGGGGAGGAAGCCTACACCTTGGCCATCCTCTTTATGGAAGAGGCCGGCCTGCTCAAGAACATCAAGTTTGAAGTCATCGCAACTGATCTGAATGAGAGATCCCTCGAAAAGGCGCGCGCGGGAGCTTATGGAGACTATGCCACACGCAACTTGAGTCCGTACTTGAGGCAGAAGTATTTCAACCCCGAGGGAAAACTACTGGTAGTAAAAGACACAGTGAAATCCGCGGTGCAATTCTCGCGAATTAACTTGTTGGACGATTCGCGAATGACTTTTATGAAGAACATGGACGTGATTTTCTGTTGTAACGTGATGATCTATTTCGACGGCGCGGCGCGGAAGAAGGTGGTTCAGCACTTCTACAACAATCTGCTGCCGAAGTCGTATCTCTTCCTCGGCCACTCCGAGTCGCTGTTCAGCATCAACCAGCAGTTCAGCCTGGTTCATTTCCCGAGTGCGACGGCCTATTTCAAGTCCGAAAAGCCTGCAGGAGGGGCCTTGTAATGGAAATACAACTGGCCGAAATAAGCCGGAAGATTGCGGAGATCGATAACATCCCGAGCGTGCCGGCGCTGCTGGTTCCGCTGTTGAGGCGTCTGGGCGAACCGGCGGAGAACCTGAAGATCACCGAAATCGTAAATCTAATTTCGTATGACAAGTCGCTGACCGCGCAATGCCTGCACATGGCAAATTCGCCCCTCCTCGGAATGCGAAAGAGGGTGGAGACAGTGCAGGGAGCCGTCATGGCGCTCGGAATGACGAAGGTGAGGGAGTTGGCAACCACGTGCTGCCTGCTCCGCGCGCTGCCGGCGCGCCCCGGCTCGTTGAAACCGAACGATCTCTGGAAGCACTCTTTGGCCTGTGCGCTGGTGAGCCGGGAATTCGCCAGCCGTGTCGGTTTTGCCAATCCAGAACAAGCATACCTTGGCGGCCTGCTTCACGACCTGGGGCTGATTGTCGAACTTACGACATTTCCCAAAGAATTCGAGAAAATTGCAGGCCGAGCGTTTGAGCAACGCCGTCCGCTGCATGAAATCGAACCCGAGGTACTCAGTGTGGATCACTGCGTCATTGGCGGGATGTTGGCAGAACGCTGGAATCTTCCGCCCGAGATGAAAGAAGTAATCCGCTGGCATCATGATGTGAGTCGTGCAACTTCGGCTCCAGCGCTGGTGAGCATCGTCAGCTTAAGCGATATTCTGTGCCGCATGCGGGGGCTGGGCTACGGTTTCGATGAACTGCGGCAAGTGAACCTTTTTGAAGAGCCGTCCTGGAATAATATCGCTGCCGGAGCCTCGCCGACCCGAACCTTCGATCTGGAACGTTTTACCCTGGAATTGGACGCCTATGTGGAGGAAATAGAGAGCCTGGTAAACACTCTCTTCAATTTGGCATGACCCCGGCAGCCCATTCCCGCAATCTTCCGATCAGAGTGCTGGTGGCGGATGACAGTGCTTTTATGCGCACCGCTCTGCGGCGCATGCTGGAATCGGATCCGGAGATTAAAGTGGTCGCCATGGCACAGGACGGCATTGCCGCGGTTGAGCTGTGTGCCGAGCACGATCCCGACATCGTAACTCTGGATCTCGAGATGCCTCGACTGAATGGCCTGCAAGCCCTTGAGAAAATCATGCAGAGCCGCCCCCGCCCTGTGATCATGGTGAGTTCGCTGACCACGGAGGGTGCGGAGAGCACTCTCGAAGCACTTTCGTTGGGTGCCTTCGACTGCATCCCGAAGCCGATGTCCCATGCCTCTCTGGATATCGTTCGGGTCCGGCAGGATCTGATTGACAAAGTAAAGGCAGCGTTTGCCAGTCATCACCGTTACTCCCAAGTTCTTGCGCCGCCTCTGATCAAGAAAGCATCTCGCATTGCAAGTATTGGAACGCAGCCCGTACCCAACTCATCCACGATGCCAATCGTCTGCATCGGATGTTCCACCGGCGGTCCGGCCGCATTGCAACGGATACTTCCCGCTCTACCTGGCGATCTACCGGCTGCCATCGTTATCGTTCAGCATATGCCGATCGGGTTTACCGGCCCCTTTGCCAAGCGACTGAACACTCTCTGCCAAGTACGGGTTGAAGAAGCGAAGCCGGATCAGATTCTTGAGCCGGGATGCGCCCTCATTGCGCCAGCGGGATATCACATCACATTTGCACGGAGAACTCATGCCAAATATTCGGTCTGCCTCTCCAATGTCCGCAACGGCTCGCTTCATATCCCTTCGGTGGACGTCATGATGAAATCGGCCGCGGAAGTCTTCGAGAATCCTGCCATCGGCGTCATTCTCACTGGCATGGGCGCGGATGGCGCAGAGGGTATGAAGGCCCTCCATGCTCGCGGGTCGATGACCATCGGCCAGGATGAACTCACCTGTGTGGTCTACGGGATGCCTCGGGCATGCGCTGAAGCGGGAATCTTGCGCGGCAGTGCACCAGTGGAGCAGATCGCCGGAGAAATCGCGCGAGAGGTTCTCAAACTGGTCAGGCACACGGCGGTTCAGACACCGGTGGCATAGGTGGGAAAAGCGAAACCCAGAGCACACCAATAGTAGCTTGCGTGTGGAAACCGCACATGCGGAGGGTATAGACCCTCGTGAGGTGGTTTCGCAAAGTTAGCTTGTAGGCCGCCGAGTCCGTTTCCCGCCAGACACGCTTTTGCGCAAATGTTCCCGTTGCGCTACGACGCGATAGATCTCCGCAGTTAATTTATCGAGCTTTTCCGGGTCGCTCTCGCGGCTAGCCTGTTTGAGGAGTTGTTCGAGGTACCGAGTTCCGTCCTGAGGCATAAAGCTCCTCTACCACTTATTGAGGGATCCCAGGGGTAGCCAAAAGTATACGACAGGGTGAGCAGCAGAAGTATCCAGATAGTAACCCCCCCCCCTTTTGAATTGACGAATGCTCCATCCCCTGGTTTTGTTGGGGTAAGCGAGCAAGAACCTTAGCGTCGACGCCAAGACTAGTAGTTGCCAGAAATGGAAATAGACTTGCTGGTAAGAAAAGAGCGATGGCTGACAAAATCCTATTTGTAGACGACGAGACAGACCTGCTGAGGGGCTACAAGATAATGCTGCGCCAGCATTTCGAGGTAGATACCGCCGAAGGAGGAGCTCAGGGGTTGGCTGAAATTCAGAGCCATGGCCCGTACGCTGTCGTGGTTTCTGACATGCGGATGCCCGGCATGAACGGGGTCGAGTTCTTGAGCCAGGTGCGTCATCGAGCCCCGGACACGATAAGGATGATGCTGACCGGGCACACGGATATCAAGGCGGCGATGGATGCCGTCAATGAGGGGAACATTTTCCGATTCCTGGCCAAGCCCTGCGAACGCGAGGTTCTGACCAGTGCGATCAACAGCGGACTCGTCCAGCATCGACTGGTAATCGCCGAAAAAGAGTTGCTAGAGAAAACGCTCATGGGGAGCATCAAAGTGCTGACGGAACGTCTTAGCTGCGGTAAGTCCGGAGGCATTTGGAAGGTCAATGCGAATCACTCGCTGCATCCGCCACCTGGTGTCCAAATACCATCTTCCAGGTGCGTGGTGTTTTGAGGCAGCAGCTATGCTTTCCCAGTTGGGCTGTATTACTCTCGATCCCGATGTCATACGAGCTGCATACCTGGGTGAGCCTTTGTCAGCCGAAGATGAGGCTCACTTTGATGCTCACCCGCATGTGGCCAGAGAGTTACTGGCGCACATTCCACGCCTGGAGCCAGTCGCCTGGATGATCAGCCAGCAATTGAACAGTGAAGTTCCTCAGGAGGTTCCGCAAATTCCTGCGCTCCCCAGGGAGGTCTTGATCTTTGGCGCCAAGATGCTCAGAGTAGCGGTTGCCTTCGACAATTTGAAGCTGAGAGGCTTCTCCAATACAGACGCCATTGTCCACCTTCGCCAGCGGCCCAAAGACTTCGATCGGGAGGTGGTCGACGCTCTTTCGGATATAAAAATCGAGGAGGCCAGCAGTGGGCTGCGTAAGCTTCCGATTTCCGCGCTGACCGTGGGCATGATCTTGCAGCAGGATGTCAAGAATCGCGCCGGAGTGTTAGTCCTCGCCAAAGGACAGGAGGTCACCCGTCCACTTCTGATTCGACTTGAGAAGTACTCCCGAGCGCAGTTGACTGACCACGAAATCGTGGCGCTGGTACCGGTATAAACCCGGGCGGATTCTGATCGACCAGCTCCGGTCGAGTTCAACCCAACCATTCCTGTCGCGCCTGCTGTGTCCCTGCGTAGCGTGGCTCCCGCCAGACAGGCGTACACAAAATAAGAGGGAGAATCCGTTACCCGGTTTCCGGAGAGCTAACCCGTTCCACTCAGAGGGGGACCGCTCGATTCTTTACGATTTTGGTCGATCCTTGCAACGTCCGCTGGTTTCATTCTCGCCAGCATTTCGTAGAGAGTGCCGCGGCCGATTCCGAGGGCGTCCGCAGTCCGCGCCTTGTTGCCTCCGAAGCGCTGCAAGACATCCAAAACGTGACGTTGCTCAACCTGCGCCAATGTGAGTGATTCATTCTCCTCTCGAGAGGGCAGACCCATCGGTCGCCGCAATCGCTCCGGGAGGTCGTGAACATCAATGATGTTGCCCGCCACCATCATGCTCGCATTACCGATTATATTTTCCAGTTCGCGCACATTCCCTGGCCAGGAATGGCCCGCCAGACAAGCTTGGGCGCGGCGGGTGATCCCTTTGATCTCCTTATGGTATTGGGCTGCGTACTTTGACACCAGATGACGTTGGAGCAAGGGCAGATCCTCTTTCCGCGCACTCAGGGGCGGAACGACGATTTCAACCATGGAAAGCCGGTAGTAGAGGTCTTCGCGAAACCTGCCTTTAGCGATTTCGTCTCGCAGATCGCGATTGGTCGCTGCGATCACGCGTACATGGACGGAGTGCGGGACTGGCGACCCAACCCGTTGAATCTCCTCATTTTGCAGAACCCGCAATAATTTGGCCTGAGCCGCCATGGGTAATTCACCAATCTCGTCCAGGAAAACAGTTCCGCCGTCGGCAAACTCAAAAACGCCGATCTTGTCCCGGAGCGCGCCCGTAAAAGCGCCCTTGACGTAACCAAACAATTCACTTTCCACCAGTGTTTCCACCAAGGCGGCGCAATTCACTACCGCAAATGGCCGATTGGCCCCTGGACTCAATCGGTGGAGCGCGCCGGCCACCAATTCCTTGCCGGTTCCTGTATTCCCAGTGATCAATGTGGTTTTGAAGTGAGGCGCTACGCGGCGAATCCGGGCGAAGACTTCGAGCATCAGCGGACTCCGGCCGATCATACCCTCAAATTCATAAGCATCTAGAAGCTCACGATCAAGTTCTGCGGCTCTTTGTCGTTTGTGCGCCTCCATGCGGATTCTTTCGATCTGCTGTCGCACCTTCTCGAAATTCAGAGGCTTGGTGAGATAGTTACAGGCTCCCAGTTGGATCGCTTCGACCGCCGACTCGGTCGAGTAGTGCGCCGTAATCAGAATAACTTCCACGGCTGGATCCGCTGCCATCAATGTCTGCAGAACTTGCATTCCGTTCATCTTCGGCATCACGAGGTCGACGAGGACGATGTGGGGACGCTGTCGAAAGAAAATTCCAAGGCCCGTCTCCGGGTCCCCGGCCGTGAAGATTTCAAGTTCGTCCGACGACAACGCATCCTGAACCAGGCGAAGAGTTTCCGCATTGTCGTCGATGACCAGCAGTTTGAGGCGTAGATTCAGGCTCTCAGTCATCATAGGAGAAGACTTTTACAGGGAACCTGTCGCCATGGGGACAGGGTTCGTCCGGAAGAAGTATAGGTCGCTAACAGAATACCGACCACACTTCTTTTAATGTCTGACCATAACTCTAATGTTACCAGTTACTCGGGGGAAACTCACATCATCCGGTGATTCCAGCAGACTTTATTGGGAAACGATTAAAGGTTATATGCCGAATTGCCGATGTTGTGACTGTGAGTAGCGGCTCCCAAGGATTGGCTGGTGTGAAGGTGAAACATGGATCCATTGTCGATACCGGAAAGCATGGACCCAACGGCTCCGACAGAGAACAGCCGACAACATAGTCCCACTTCTTACCAACGCCGGCGGCAATCTCAGCCCCGAGATCCGGACGAGAACGACGAAGAGGTTGAGGAGTCAGTCCCCGAAGAAGAGGAGTCGCACAATCTGGATGAGCTTGCCTGAATGTCGTTCGAAGTGGCTGCCATCGGCCAGAACGACTATTCCTGTTCGCTGAGGCTGATCATCTTTCACTCCCAGCCGGTGGATTTTTAGGCCGGTACGGTGGAAGTCATCTCACGCGCCCACTCCATCGCCTTCCAGTAAGCGTCAATGGCAAAGGTCTCTGACAATTTCAGCCGGGCACAAAACTCAGGAAGCTTGGGCCAGTCAGCCGCTTCAACGGAGAGCATGAGCTGATAGATGGGATCGAGCTGGCTCTTCTGGCCCAGCAGTACCGCCTTGGTTTCGCGGTCCAGGTTGAGTCCCTCCAAAACCACTCCCATGGGCAAATCGAGGATGGCATCCATAAGGGAGAGAAGGCCTGCCAGGAACAGATCAGATTGTCCGTGCGGGACTTTGGGAGCCAACAACTCGCAATAACGAGCCCGAACCAGGGCCGAGAGCACCAGATCGGAGGGTTTGTTTTGGCCGGCACTGAGGGTTGCGACGAGACGGGCCCAGCGGCGGACTTCCCGCTCTCCCAGAATTGCAAGCGCGTGTCGGACGGAATGAATCTCGGAAGGAAAACCAAAAGCGGCCGAATTCAGATAGCGTAAGAGACGATAGCAGAGGGAAGCCTCTCCCTTGATGATATTTTCGATCTCTCTTGGTTCGACATCTTGTTTGGAAATGGTTTGCAAGAGTCGCAGATAGTTAAGGTGGTTAGCAGGGATCTCTCGAGCTTGCATCAGTTCTGGGCGACGGAAGAAATATCCCTGGAAATAGGTAAAGCCAGCTTTCTTACAGGCGTCGAATTCCTCACGGGTTTCAACTTTTTCTGCCAGCAAGTGCCGTCTTGGGCTTCCGTATTGCTTAACCATCGCGATCCGCTCCGCCGCTGTCGTGGCTTTGAGATCGACCTTGATGATGTCCGCAAGGTCCGCCAGAGAGGCGCGGGGGTCCTTTGCCACAAAGTCATCCAGGGCGATCGCGTAGCCCGCTTCCTTCAGACGAATGCACGCTGCTCGGACGAGGTCATCCGCAGGGACCGTCTCAAGGATTTCGACGACCGTTCGCGCAGGAGGCAGAAGGGTCATGTAGTCCTTGAGGAGAGTATCCCGAGTACAGTTGATGAAGGCGTGCCGGTCATCGCAAAGAATATCCAAGCCCATCAGCATCGAGGTATCGAGCGTGCTGCGCGATGCGGCATCAGCGTCGCCGTGGCAGAAATAGTTTTCGACGCCATCCCGAAACAGAAGTTCGTAGCCGAATACGTTTTTTTCATTCGAGAGAATCGGCTGGCGGGCCACGAAGCGCGAGAACTGGTTCTTTTTCTCGGGAGCAGGAGTTGCACCGGTAGATTGCATGGCGAGGTTTAATCGGTATTCTGGATGACAAACTTGAGGGCGTTCTTCGGCCAGAGGAAGGAAAAGCAGGCTATCCCTTAGAACGACAGTAGAATTGCGTCACGGAGGAGGTTATTTCTCGGAAGCCTGCCGCAAGATAGCATCGGCTACCTGATCGGGATCGACCTTGTACTGACCAGTGCTGATGGACTGGCGCAACGCGTCGATCTTGTCTTGGCGGGTTTCAGGCGCTCCCATGGCCTGCGAAGTCAGCGTGGCGATAGTGTCGCGGCCAAGCGACAACGTTGCCTTGTCGTCGCTGGTGTTAGCAACGCTAGTGTCAGTAACCTGGTTTGACGGGTGCGTAGCGTTGGTATCGTTTCGCTGCGTGAGAATGGGATCGGGAGTCGCTCCCTCCAAACCGACTTTCATAGTCCATCACCTTTCAGTGTCGTTATCATTATGCCCACGCCAGGTGAGCTCTTGGCAACACAGCCTGAAGCCACACTGTGGATTCGACTAGCTACGAACTTCAAGCCCGATCAAAAGCGGCTCGCCCTGATACACAAAAAATAATTCAATTCTGTCGCCATCGGCAATGGAATGAAGTTGATAATCCTCGCCGGTGATGACAGTCGGAACTGACAGCATACACTTATCTTGTAGGCCATCGATTTTAGCTTTGAAATTACCCGCCACCATGTTGCAGATTTCACCGATGGCGTCGCTCTGTTGTGCTCCCGCTTCTGCGATCGGAATTCCCAGCATCTGGGAGGCGATTTGGGTGGCCGAATTCGCGCTGCATCGCACGCTGAGAACTCCGCACATTTCTCCGGCGAGCCCAACCATACCGGTGATTTCGCTTTGCAAGATAGAAGGCTCTGGTACAAGCACGCTGATCTCCGCCCCGACCATCATGGAGAAAACCTCCTTGACGGCCGCGTCCAGGATGACGCGCCAGTGCTCGAATGGCGACGAATCGTTGTCACCAGAAATCTGCGGCGATGGGTTCATGCTTTCACTCCGAGTACCGGGACGACGTGCTCTTTGACTTGGTCAGGGGTAAAAGGTTTACGAATGTATCCCTTGGCGCCGAGCGACAGAGCTTCGACGACGTGTTTTTCCCCACCTTCAGTGGTAATCATGACGATCGGGATGTTCTTGGCACTTTCGATTTCCTTCAAGTGCCGAACGAATTCCAGACCGTCCATTACCGGCATGTTGATATCGCTCAAGATCAAGTCGAACTGATTCTCGTTAACGAGGGCGAGAGCCTCAGCTCCATTGGATGCTTCGGAAACCTGTCCCAGGTCCATACCGGCCTGGCGCAGGCACCGTTCCACGATCTTGCGCATTACGGAAGAGTCATCGACGATCAAAGCGCGAATTGACATTCATTTCTCCTATCGCCATCAGCCGCCGGAATCGCCGTTCGAAATTTCTGAACGAAAAACCGAACCAGCGTGCCGGGGCGTTTGTAATCGGCACATGCCGCTGTTAACTTTAGTCCTGCTTCACCCAAGCCATAGGCAAAGGTCATTCACCGAGCCACCGCCTAAACGGTCGTGAGTCGCTGGCGGGGATCCGCCACTTCTGTAATCCGGATCCCGTAGTTGCCGTCGACGATTACTACTTCCCCGCGCGCGATTAGCTTGTCGCCGAGAAGCAGGTCGGCCGGCTCAGTTACTTCCCGGTCCAGTTCGATGACCGAACCTGAGTTCAAATCCAACACTTCGCGCAACAACATAACGCATTGCCCAAAGCGCAGCGTCAGGCCGAGATTGACCCCTAACAGAAGATCGAAATTAGGTTCACTGGTAGCTCCAGCTACGCTTTTCACTTCTGCCTTGGGCTGCGCTTTAGGAGAAGTGGAAGGTGCGGAAGATATGCTGGCCAGCAACTCCGAACTCAGTCGAAACTTCACCGGGAAGGCCGGGGACGAGCCTTCCGCAGCCAACAAGCCACACACAATTCCTTCCCAAGCCGGCGGTTCGACGCTGCGGACGTCAAACTTGATCTCGCCAAATGTGCTTTTAAGGCCGGTTACGACCGGCCCCGTAACTTGTCGCAAGAGTTCTTCGAGCGCGTCCTTGTGATCCTGACTCAGCGCAACGGCCGGATCAACCGCCTCCGCGAGGAACTTTTGAGCGATGAGGATCGCGTGCGGGTTTTGCAACTGAACAGCCACGTTCCCTTGGAGTCCGCCAGACACCTGCAACTGAAAGCACAAGCTTGAAACTTCCGGCGGCGAAGCAGCGTCATTCTCATCGATCTGCACACTCCAGGCGGATCCCAGTGCCTGAGAAAATACGTCGCTGATCGCCTTGCGAAAAGCATCCACAAAAGAGTGAAGGGTCGTTCCTGGTGTGATCGCGGGCATGCTATTGCTTTCTCTCCTCATGCGAGATCGTGAGCTGCCGTCCCAGATGAGCGGCCCGGTTCCGGCCGTGGCGAACCGGGGCGGCTTCGAAGGTCTCGCAGCCACCAACAATCAGGGATGCAGGCTTTCGGACCGGAATGCCGAGGTTGTATAGACCTTGCGGGGCGAGTCCCATCAAAGTCTCGATCGGGAGCTTAATCGTGGTGATACCCAGCTGAATGGGAAACAGACAATCCAGCATCTTGAGACTCATCTGCCCACTCGCCCGCTCCTTCGGACGGGACCGGCCATAGGAGCGCTCAAGCGAAAGTTTCCGCAGCAGAGTATTCGAGATCGAAACCGGGAAGATCAGGTTCAACATTCCTGTCACTTGGGCAAGCTTGACCTCGAAACTCAAGCAAAGGGTCTTTTCGGTTGGAGAAAGGAAACACTGCATTTGGGCCGGTGGTTGGCGCTTGTCCAGGTGAATGGTTGTCCCCAGTGCCGTCCACGCCGATTCCAGTTCACGGCAGACGATCTTCGCTACCCCTTCCATGATTTGTTCTTCGATCTCGGTTACTTCCCGGGCCAGGACCTCGCACGACCCAGTCCCGCCCAGCATGATGTCGACCAGCGGAAAGACCAGAGAGTGATCGATCTGCATGGCTCCTTCGGCACCCATCTGATCGACCTGAAAACAGATCATGTAAGTTATCTCGGGAATGCGCTCCAGGAACTCGCTGTAGGACAGTTGCTCGACCGAGACCAGATTTACGTCAAAGCCTACCCGCAGGTAGGCGCCCAGGGATTGTGTAAGGCTGCGCGCAAAGCCTTCGTGGAGTCCATTGACTGCGGCCACTTGATCGCCGGTGAGTTGTCCGGACTGGCGAAAGGTACAGGGTTTGATGGTTCGCGTCTCTGCCTTCCCATCATCTTGACGGCCAACGGCCGCCCGAACCATGGCATCGATTTCTTCTTGGGTAAGAACTCTTTCCATGATGGTTCGCTAGCGGCTCAACGCCGGTGTCCTTTCATGCTGGTCCAAAGTCCGATTCAAGGTTCTCAAATCATCTCCCACGTTGGTTAGAACGAGATGAGGAACTAGGCAACATCTGCCTAGGTGGAATGCACGGCGCGTGCCAAAGGGGGAAGGGAAATGACGTTGCGGGTGGCTCTGAAATGGGTGGAGCTTCCAACCTTAATCGATCCTATTCCCGCGGTTTTGACAAGGGGAAGGTTACGCAGTGTAGCCTTTCAATGTAGGCCTGAATGTAAGAACGCTCTGTCTGCGAGGAGAAGACAAAAGCGAAGCCATGGAACTCGCGCTGACAATTGATGACGCGCGCCGCAATTTTCATTGTGGTTGAACTGCCGGGGAGGGTCAGGATCAGGGTTACTATGGATCCGACTTCGAGGGAGGTCCGAAACTCCGCTGCCAGACCCTCCTCACTAATGTCCGTGCATCGCCCATGCAGCAGAGTGGATAGACGATCTCCGGTTTGCAACAGCAGATGGAAGTCGGTGCGAAACCGGGGCATCCGATACCCAAAGTCGTAAACGCTGTTTGACATGATTCGATCCTCGAAGCCAACCTAATCTCCGAACCACACTGAAACCAAGATGTTTTCTAATTTCTAACCACTCGGCGCCCGCGAAGCTCTCATGCTCCTCTAACGTTTCTGTGCCAGCAACGACTCACGGCTGGGAATTCTCGCGCCCTGCGCGCGGAAGCCGTCCTCTAATCGGCTCCTTTGTGCGCCATCTTTAGAGGAATCGCTCAATGTGTCTGCAATCGGATTACCTTCGACGGTGGTCCATGGGAGGACGCAGGCTTTGGCAGCCTTGTTGCATTGCAACTAGGCAGATGTTGCCTAGTTCTCATCGCAATCCAATGCACGCCTTGATAGGCGGCCCGCCGCCCGGCGCGGACGGCCATCTCGCGGACGCTTTCTCCGCGTTCATCGCGGCGGCAGATCGGCTGGAAGGTTCTCATCGGCAGCTGCATGACGAGGTTGCACAACTGCGTCGAGAGTTGGAGGAACGCAATCGCGCTCTTTCAGCGAGCCTGGGGGAGAACGAGCGAATGCGCGTGGCGCTTCGTCAGATACTGGATGCGCTCCCCTGCGGCGTGGCTGTAGTTGAAATTACTGGCGGAAGAGTCGTGTTGCTGAACCCGGAAGGTCGCAGGCTTATCCATGCCCCGAGTGGTGAACTACCTGCCGACTATAGCTTGCCGAACTGGATTCCGACAGCCCTCGCAGTCACCTGCAGCGGGTCGCGGGAGCACGGCTATGAACAAGAAGTCCAGGTCGAGAGCGAAGGTAAGCAACGCTGGCTGGCCATCCGCTACAGCCGAATGCCGGCAGTTCCTGAAAGCCGAGAGAGCGAATTGGCACAGATGATTGTGATCATTCGCGATGTGACGGAGCACAAGAATGCCGAACAGGATCGCGATGCGGCGAGAAACATTTTAGCTTTGGCCGAGATGTCAGCGATCCTGGCGCATGAGATTCGTAATCCCCTGGGCAGTCTCGAACTGCTCACGAGGTGCCTGGCCGGGGACCCCGGACTCAGCGAGGAGTCCAAGCAGTGTGTCGAGCACTTGCAGGTGGGGGTTCGGTCGCTCTCTGCAACCGTAAGCAATGTTCTTCGCTTCCACACTCCCGGGGTTGCACCGGTGCGACCGTTGGATCTGGGGTCGGTGCTAAATAGCAGTGTGGAGTTCATACGCCCCGTGGCCAAGCAGAAAAATG
This sequence comes from uncultured Acidobacteriaceae bacterium, assembly GCA_963710965.1. Taxonomy (GTDB): domain Bacteria; phylum Acidobacteriota; class Terriglobia; order Terriglobales; family Acidobacteriaceae; genus Sulfotelmatobacter. Next base: position 72,662 of record CAVQCP010000018.1, read on the forward strand.
TTGGACTCAAGTTGAGAGATAACCTCAATCAGGCGGCAGTTGCGGGCGACCCCGAAGGATTGAAACAGGTGCTATTCAATCTTTTTTTCAACGCGCTACGCCACACGCAGCCGGGGGGCGAAATCATTTTCACTTCCCGCATCGAGCCGAGACCGCAGGGGCAGGCAGCCGTCATCGAGTGCACGGATACGGGCAGCGGGATTGCCGCCGAGAACCTTCCGCATATCTTCGATCCGGGATTTACCACCACTGGAAGCTCCGGGCTTGGACTCGCGGTGTGCCGCCGCATCGTGGAACAGCATCAGGGCAAGATCACCGTACGGAGCCGGGTCGGTCACGGCACTACGTTTCAGGTGGAGATTCCGGTATGAAGGATCAGACCGTCAAGTCGGTACTAGTCGTGGATGACGAGCCGGGTATGCGTATGGCATTGAAAACCAACTTCCAGCGCGACGGCTGGATTGTGGATACGGCGTCTGGGAGCGGGGAAGCGCTGCGCAAATTGGAGTTCCAGCATTTCCCTTTGCTGGTGACCGATGTCCGCATGCCGGATGGGAACGGCTTGGAACTGATGCGATCCGTGCGTTCCTCAAGTCCTTCGACTGCGGTAGTCGTCCTCACCGCGTTCGGAAGCGTGCCCGAAGCAGTCCAGGCCATGCGGGGCGGAGCCTGCGACTACCTTACCAAGCCGGTGTCCTTCGAGGAACTGCAGTCCACGGCAAACCGAGTGATGCAAGTGGCCGCTCGCGAGTCGGAGATTGAAGATGCTCCCGCCAACGCAATTATCGGTTCGGCGCCCGCTTTGCTGAAGGCCCTGGAACGAGCGCGGCATGCCGCGCGAACCGGCGCTGACGTGCTTATCGAAGCTGAGAGCGGCACCGGAAAAGAGTTGTTCGCCCGCTACATCCATGAGAACAGCGATCGGCGAGGCCGCCCTTTCGTGGCGGTGAACTGTGCGGCAGTGCCAGAGAGTCTGCTGGAGAGTGAGCTCTTCGGCCACGTTCGTGGGGCGTTCACGGGGGCAACTGCATCGAAGGCGGGTAAATTCGAACTGGCCGAAGGCGGTACGCTCCTGTTGGATGAAATTGGCGAAATGCCGCTGCATCTGCAACCCAAGCTTCTTCGTGCGGTTCAGGAGCGAGAGTTTGAAAGGCTCGGCGATACCCGGAGCACGCGGGTCAACATTCGCATTGTGGCAACAACCAATGTTGCGTTGCCGGCGATGGTCGCTCAGGGAAAATTTCGAAGCGACCTTTACTATCGCTTGAATGTAATTCCCCTGACTTTGCCGCCGCTTCGCGAGCGCCGGGACGACATTCCCGTGCTCGCCCAAGTTTTTGCCGACAAATTTGCCAAAGAAGTGGGCTGGCCAAAACCCATCTTACACGCCGAATTCGTCGATGGCCTGAAAGCACATCCGTGGCCAGGAAACGTGCGAGAACTGGGAAACTTCATGCGCCGGATGGTCACATTAAGTGACGCTTGTGAAATTGGTCCGGAGTACCTGAAGGCGGAATTATTCGGCGCTGCGCAATTGAGGAATGCGCCTGCTATGCCTTCCGTGGATCTTCGCGCCGGCACATCGATGCGCGAGGTCGAGCGCCATCTGCTGGAAACAGCGCTGGAGGCCACCGGGGGAAATCGCACCCGGACGGCCGAGATGCTGGGGGTCAGTCTTCGAACCATCCGCAACAGGATTCGGGAATACGGACTGCCCCCGAGGAGGTACGCATGAACAACGTCTCAACCCCGACGATGGGACTGCTGGAGCGGTTTCTCGATGTGACTTCACAACGCCACAAGCTGGTGGTTGCAAACATGGCGAATGTGGACACTCCGGGATATCGCACCAAGGATCTGGATTTTCGTAGTGAACTTACACGGGTGGCAGTGTCGCCCGAGGATGAAAATATCTTGCCGATCACGCGCTCCGTGCCTGGACTCCTCGAGCGGCCCGACGGCAACAACGTCAGCCTGGAGCGTGAAGGCCTGTTGCTGGCGGAGAGCCAAATGCAATTTGGGCTTGGGGTTCAGCTGTTGCAGCACGAGTTTCACAATCTGTTGTTAGCCATTAACGAGGGAGCTAAGGGATGAGCATCTTTGCAACACTTGAAATCAGCGGTTCCGCACTTGCGGCCGAGAGGCAGAGGGCAGAGGTTGTCGCGGCGAATATGGCCAATGCGGAAACCACGCACACCCCGGAGGGTGGACCGTATCGCCGGAAAGAGGTCGTATTCGCGAGTTCCGGGAATCTTCCGTTCCGCATGATGCTGGCTGGATTCCATCCGACGTTGGAACGCACTATGCCCGCAGTACGCGTGGAGCGCGTAGTCGATGATCCCACCGCGCCGCTGATGCGATATGACCCTGGTCATCCGGACGCCAACAAAGACGGCTACGTGGCATATCCGGCGATCAATCCGATTCAGGAGATGGTGGATCTGATGGGTGCCGTTCGTTCTTATCAGCTCAATGCATCCGCTATCACGGCGACCAAGCAGATGCTGCAGCAATCCATAGAACTTCTGAAGTAAGCGTGACAGGGACGGGAAATCGAAAATGAACAACACGATCTCATCTGGACTACCGGTCTTTCCAGGGACCAACCCGACCAGTCCTACGGTACCGTCGACAGGCGGAGGCGAGGGCTTTGGCGCGACGTTAAAGAACGCAATCAGCCAGGTCAACGACCTGAGCGATGCGTCCAATCAAAAGGTAAGCGAATTGCTTCATGGCGACAACCAGGACGTTCACAACGTCATGATTGCTGTGGAGAAGGCAGACATCGCTTTTCAACTCATGATGCAGGTTCGAAACAAAATCGTGAACGCGTACCAGGAAGTATCAAAGTTGCAATTCTAGCCAATCGAAGTTACGTGAAACCAGGGCATGCCATCACTCAACCAAATACAGAAGCAACTGACAACGTTCGTCGTCGGCCTCAGCGGCAAGCAGAAATTGTTGCTGATTGGGGCGGTCGTACTGACTATAGGAGTCCTGGCGGCATTCACACGTCTCATCTCTACGCCCGATTACGTGCCTCTGATGACTGGCATGGAAGCGTCGGATGCGCAGGCTCTGGGTGCGAAGCTGGCGGCGAAGAACATTCCCTATCAACTTTCCGCCGACGGTAAGGGCGTGAATGTACCCAGCGACAAGGTCGATTCCAGCCGCATGGAAGTGGCTTCCGACGGCATGCCCCATAGCGGCCGCATGGGATTTGAACTCTTCGACAAACTCAATTGGGGGCAAACCGAGTTCGATGAGAAAGTGAATTACCAGCGCGCTCTGGAAGGCGAACTGGAGCGTTCGATCCAAACCCTGCGAGATGTCGAAAGCGTTCGCGTCCACCTGGTGCTGCCGACGGATTCGGTGTTCCTCGATCGGGAACGAGCGGCCAAGGCATCCGTCATTCTGAAGTTGCGGTCGGGGCGTCTGCCCGAGGAAACGCAGTTGGGGATTGCGCGTCTGGTCTCCGGGGCCGTGGACAAACTGAGTCCTGAGAATGTGACGGTCATCGATTCCGATACCAACCGCCCGCTGGGTGCCGGGGGGCACGACGCGTTCTCGTCGACTGGCGGGCTGGAGCAGAACATGACGACACGACTACTGGCCACAATTGAACCGATTGTCGGCGCTCAACATGCCCGAGCCAGCGTCAACGTGGAATACGATCCGGGCAGCGCCGAAGAGAGCCAGGAAACCTACGATCCCAAGAGTGCGGTAGCAGTGGCTTCGCAATCCTCCGAAGAGCAGGTAGGCGGCGCGATGACGGGTGGGGTTCCCGGGACCTCCAGCAACGTGCCCGGAGGAAGTGGCGCAAAGGCGGTTGCCACCGGTGGCGATGGGACGCAGCTATCGAAAAGCGAGAGCAACACCTTCGCGGTCAACAAGATTGTGCGCCATGTGGTCGAACCTGCAGGCCGAATCCGGAGAGTAAGCGCAGCCTTGCTGGTCGACGATGCGATTGAGGCGAAGATGGAGAATGGCAAACGCACGGAAACCCGCAGAAAGCGTACTCCCGACGAACTCAAGCAAATTCAAGAGCTGGCGCAAGCGGCAATCGGCATCGACGTGAGCCGTGGAGACAGCCTGACGGTGCAGAATCTCTCGTTTGAGCAAACTCCAGTCGACCCTCCGGCCAAGGTTTCGATTCCTGAACGGGTGCGCCTTACTTTGAATGATTGGTCGAGCACGGTTCGCTATGCTGCGTTGATCTTGTTGTTCTTACTGGCATATGCGCTGCTGCTGCGGCCCGTCAAAAGGCAATTGCTGACCACCTTCCGTGAGTTGCCGGCGCGCATCGCCTCGCAAAACGCGTCGCTCGCGGCAGACGCGACGGCGGCGGTGGAGGGTGCCACATTGACGCCAGAGCAGCAACGCGCCGCATCCCTGAAAAAGCAACTGGTTGAACACGTGAAAGGCGAGCCGACCGCAACCGGTAAGCTGATTCAGGCCTGGATTCATGAGGGGGGAAGATGACGCACGCCGCATCCCGCATGAACGGTGTTCGCAAGGCCGCAATCCTGATGGCACTGATGGGCGAAGAGGCTGCCAGCGCTGTGTTTCGCCACCTCTCGGAGGGGGAAGTTCAGATCGTCACGAAGGAGCTTGCGGAGTTGGGCAGAATTCCTTCCGATGTTGCCACAGGAATTCTGGAGGAATACAGCCAGTTAGCTCTGACTCAGGATTACCTGGCGGCAGGCGGCATCGAGTTCGCAACCCGCTTGCTGGTCAAGGCGTTTGGCCAGGACACGGCGAACAATCTGTTGCAAAAGGTCGTGCGCCTTCAGGAATTGAGTGTGGGGCAGTTGGAATCGTTGCAAAAGGCTGATCCTCAACAACTGGCCAAGTTTCTGGAGGGGGAGCATCCGCAGACGATTGCCCTGATCCTGGCGCACCTTGACGGCAAGCAAGCTTCCGCTCTGCTGATGAAGCTGCCGGAACCATCTCAGGCGGAGTGTATAAAACGGTTGGCACAATTGCGGCAATTCTCTCCCGAGATGGCCGAAAAAGTTTCTGTCGTTCTGAATCGACGACTGCTCTCCTTGGGGGAACAGAGCCGGAAAACTTACGCCGGGTTCAAGAGTGTCGCAGATGTGATGAATCGGCTCGAACCTTCCGCTGCGAAAACGATTCTGGAGACCATCGAGCAGGACGACCCCAAGACGGCGATTAGCATTCGCAACCTGATGTTCACATTTGAGGATCTCCTCGGAGTCGCGGATACGTCGATTCGAGAGTGGCTGGGTTCGATGGACAAAAAGGCCTTGGCAGTTGCACTGAAGGGCGCCAGCGCCGATCTCAAAGATCACATCTTCAGAGCTATGTCGTCACGCGCGGTAGAGATGTTGAAGGAAGACATGGAGACACTCGGTCCGGTTCGCAGCAAGGAGGTCGCAGCCGCTCAACAGGAAGCCGTGACCTTGTTGCGAAAGCTGGAGGCCGATGGAAAGGTGACGCTGAAACCTGAGGGAGATGATGAGTTCGTCGTATAACAGCCGCGCCGGACAACCAATTCTGGATGTCGAGGCATTCATTTACCGGGACTCCTTTGGCGATTTAGCTACGACGGCCGATGCTCAGATCGAGCTGGCAACGGAGCAGGGTGACGCCAAGTCAAGCAACGCCGGCAACGTGCCTCGTATTAGCGAAGAAGAGATCACACGCCTCGTGTCTGAGGCCCGCGCCGAAGGCATGGCAGAAGGAACTCGTCTGGCGGAAAGCCGCTTTCGTGAAGATCTTGCGAAAGAACGCGAACGCGTTGCCCGAACCATTTCTGAGTTTCAGCAGCAACGCGCGGATTATTACTCGAAGGTCGAGAGCGAGTTACTCCACCTTGCCCTGGCCATCGCCGCCAAGATCCTGCACCGCGAATCGCAGATCGACCGGATGGTGGTCGCCGGTCTGGTGAAAGTCATGCTGGAGAGATTGCAGCAGGATACAAAGGTGATCGTGCGCGTGCGACCCGAAGATGCGGAAAGTTGGAGACATTACTTCCGCGAGCAAACCAACTTGCAGGTGGTGGACGATTTTTCACTGGAGCCGAAAGCATGCCTGCTGGAGACCGAACTCGGCACCGCGGACATGAGTTTGGATGCTCAACTGAAAGAAGTGGAACGGGGCTTTTTCGACCTCCTGGCCCAAAATCCTGAACCGAAATGAATCCGAGTTCACTCGATCCTTACGCGAATTGGTTGCGCAGCCGTTCCACGGTACGCTGGAAGGGACGCGTGACCCAAATCGTGGGCAATCTGGTGGAATCCTCCGGCCCGTTTTGCTCGGTGGGTGAATCTTGCGAAATCTTCGATTTAACCGGTACGCGGTATCCCGGAGAGATTGTCGGATTCCGCGGCTCCAAGGTGCTGTCCATGAGCCTGGAAGCCCCGCAGGGAATTCGCTTCGGAGATCAAGTTGTGACCTGGGGCGCAAGGCCATCCCTGCGAGTTGGCCCGGAGTTGCTGGGACGGGTCATCGATGCGAGCGGGAAACCCCTGGACTCTAAGGGAGACTATCGCGCCAAGAAGTCCATGCCCATCGATGGCGCTGCGCCGAAAGCGCTCGATCGAACACTGATCAACGAACCCATTGGTTGTGGCATCCGGGCAGTAGACGGCTTGCTAACCTGCGGACGAGGACAACGGGTGGGAATTTTCGGGGGCAGCGGGGTGGGCAAGAGCACGCTGATTGGAATGATGGCCCGCGGCACGTCGGCCGACATGACGGTGCTTGCTCTGGTCGGCGAACGCGGCCGTGAAGTTGGTGAGTTTCTTAAGACCCTGGGGCCCGAGGGATGTGCGCGCTCCGTAGTGATCGTCTCCACCTCGGACCAGTCCCCGTTGTTGCGCATCAGAGCCGCGCTGTCGGCCACCGCGATCGCCGAATATTTTTGCGAGCAGGGAAAAAACGTTCTGTTGGTAGTGGACTCTCTCACGCGATTCGCCATGGCGCAAAGAGAAATCGGGTTGGCCGCAGGAGAGCCTCCAACCGCGAAAGGCTATACCCCTTCGGTCCTTTCCATGTTGGCCCGGCTGGTTGAAAGAGTGGGGCGTTTTTCCCATGGAAGTATCACGGCGTTCTATACCGTGCTGATGGAGGGCGACGATCAGCAGGATCCGATTGTGGATACGGTGCGCTCATTATTGGATGGCCACATCGTTCTGGACCGGCGGCTCGCCCTGCGCAATCACTATCCTCCGATTTCTGCGTTGGACAGTCTGAGCCGGTTGATGCCGAGTGTTTGTTCGCGTGAGCACATGCAGAAAGCGGGTGCTTTGCGCATGCTACTGGCAGCTTATGCGCGGTCGGAAGACCTGGTGCGGATCGGTGCCTACCAGCGGGGTTCAGATCCAACTCTGGACAAGGCTCTGGCTGCCTTACCGCAAATCGAAAAGTATCTGAAGCAAGAGCCGGATGAGCCGGCCCCGTTTGCTGCGAACTTAGAACAATTGCTCGCTCTTCCCACCTAACCATGGCCTTCGATTTTCCCTTACAGGCGGTCCTGCGATACCGGGAAAGCATCGAACAACGTGAGTATTTTTTTCTGGAGAAAATTCAACAAGAAATCAACCAGGTGGAAGTGAAAATTCGCCAGGCGGAAGCGGACTGCGCTGCAGCCATACAAAATCGCTCTGCCGATCTCACCAAGGGCGTTCTCTCGGCCGACGTACAAAGCGCATACAACTATCAGAAGGCTCTGGAGCAACAGATAACCGCGCTGCGGGCGCTCTGGCAGGAATTGAAGGCGAAGTGGCGGCAACAGCTGGCGACTTACAGCATGGCTCGCCGCAATCGCGAGATGCTGGAGAAACTGCGCGAGAATCAACTGGCTGCCTACACCCAGGAAAAAGCCAGACGCGAGCAAGCGGTCATCGATGACATCTTCTTATCAAGGCGTCGCCGGGGCAACTAGGCAACTAGGCATACTTTGCCTACGCGCCCGCTAGGCAAATGCTGCCCAGCCAAGTAACTCCCTCAAATCATGCACCTTCTCTAATCGGTACATTCCCGAAATCTCCTTAATTCACTACGAGCTAGTGCCACGCCGGGAAAAGTTTCTAATCCGGAATTATTGGCCTCCGTCTTGCAAGGTACGGGGTGGTCAATCAATCCTGTGATCGCAATCGGCGCACAAATCGGAACTGGCAAAATAGGGGCTACGCCTACTTCGCCGAACGTCACTCCCGGAGCGGCCAATCTGGCGACGCTGTCATTTTCTGCCTTGCTCGAACAAGCGCAGCCGCTCCTCGGCGATCCAGCGGACGCAGGCGCGAGTACGAGTCAAGGTTCGATCTTAGGGAACCAAGGTTCGATTAGTCGCGCTACCAAACGTGATTCCAAAGCCTCGGATTCCAAAGCCTCGGATTCCAAGACTTCGGATGCAAAAACCAATGACTGGCAAGGCCGCGGAAATGTTCCCGAACAAACTGCCGTAGCGAGCTCTGTTGTGCAGGACACAGCGATTCCCCCGGTTGTGGTGCAGCCGACAGCCGCGCCGATCCTGCCTTGGAATGCCGAAGTCAAGGACTTCACGCTCGACGTTCCCGCCGCCCCACAGACCTCTTCCAGCGGAGCGGTTCCGAATGACTCGACTGCAGGCAGCAAGGTAACTTCCGCTCCTGCCTCAGCGCCCGACTCATCCAACGCACGGGACACAACTCTCGGATCAACCTCGTTGCCCACGTTCGCCAAGGATGCGGCTCCATCCCCGGACTTGGAGATTCCTTCTGCCCCGAGCCAGCATATGGGCGACGCAGTAGAAGCAGCCAGCGTAAAGAAAACTCTGGCGGATATCGCCGCACCCAACTCAAAAGCGCAACCCATAAGCGCGCCAGCCCTCCCCCAGATTCACGGCGCGTCCCACGGAAGCAGCGAGAGTACAGGCAGCGAGAGTACAGCCAGCGCGAATAAAGCGCAGGCCGCAATCAAGTCTGAAATCGAGCAGGCGATCGTCCCGCCCGCTGTTGCTTCCCCGGCACTGGTTGCCCCGCCGGCGGAGTCGGGAAAGGTCGATGCGGGCAGCTCACTGGGGACGAAGGCCAAACTCCAATCGGATAAATTAAAAATTAGCGCCTCCCAGGAAAACGGAGCGCCCGGGAAGAGTGTCGAAGTTTCAGGGGATATAAAAACCCAGACTCACAAGGACGACTCGTCGTCTTCCGGAAGCCTGCAAACGGCAGCGAACCAGGACTCAGGCAACGCTCCGGCAACGGCCGCCGATTCTGCGCCATCCTTTGCAGTCGCGGGAATTCAGCTGGCGAGCGCTGGAGGAGACGCGAAGGCCGGGAATATCACCACGCCCCATAGCGCCGGTGATCCGCAAGCTGCTCAACTCGATCAGAAGTCGACGGGCGTCGCTGAGAGTCAAGCGCAGGCGGAAAGCGTGGCGGCCTCTCCGGCATCGCAGATTCACTCGGCCAAGCTGGTCCAGAGCATCGGAGAGGCTGAACTTCGGCTGGGAGTGCGTGCCGGTGAGTTTGGCAGCGTGGATATCCGGACGTCGATGGTCCGCAATCAATTTACGGCGGAGATCTCTGTGGAGCGTGGAGAACTCGGCCGCATCATGGCGGCAGAGCTCCCCAATTTGCAAAATCGGCTGACCGAACAACGCGTGCCTGTGGCGAACATCACTCTGCAGAATCACGCCGGCAGCAGCTCCACGCCCTCGGAGCAGCAACGCCCACGGGACAGACCGGAAGCGTATGCAACGAATCCAGTAGGTGCAAAGCAAGCCGGACCGCTGGCTGCGTTGGCGGCCTCGGAAGGAATTGCGTCGGCTTCACGACTTGACATTCACATGTAAGGCTCGGCGGAAAGCTAACCGAGCGAAGAACTCGAAGAAGGAGGATTAGGAATGAATATTCAGGGATTATCCAGCAGTTTGATGGGAGCAGGTCCGGCTCCAATGAGCGCGGCGAGCGCCACCAGCGCGGCGAGCGGCGCGAATTCGAGCAGTTCCACTAGTTCGAGCTCAACTTCAAACAGCGCAGAATCGACCTTCATCCAGCTGCTCGTGACCGAACTGCAATCGCAGGATCCGACGTCCCCCATGGATCCGGCGACCATGGTCGGCCAGATGTTCTCGATGAATCAACTGCAACAATTGATCGACATCAACCAGACACTCTCGACTGCTCTCGGTGGAACGTCTTCCACCGGCAGTACCGCCACTCCGGCCGCGAATGCTCCGTCAAATGCAGCGGCCACGGCGGTTCACTCAACTCTGGGCACTTCGCTATTGCAGGCGGCGATGTCGCCCACCAGAGCTGCGGCCACCTATGCGCAGCAACTACTGACAGGAGCACACTAATGGCGTCATTTTCGATTCCTCTATCCGGCCTGGCCGCTACTGGTGAGGCTCTGAACATTATCTCGAACAACCTGGCGAATCTGAACACGGATGGCTACAAGGACCAGACCGCAAACTTTCAGGACCTGTTCTATCAGAACTATGGCACCGACGGTTCTGGCGATCCGATCCAGGTTGGCGCCGGCACATCCGTGGGTTCGACGGCTACCAACTTCAGCGATGGAAGTTTGCAGAACACCGGCGTGAACTCGAATGCCGCTATCACCGGCAACGGGTTTTACATTACCCAACAAGCCGATGGGAGCATTCAGTACACGCGTGCCGGCGATTTCACGGTGAACTCCGCCGGCCAGTTGGTTACCACGGATGGCCAAACGGTGATGGGCTATCCCGCGGTGAATGGCGTAATCAATCAAGCGGCAGGTCTAAGCGCTCTCCAGGTGGGACAGGGAGAAAACAATCCTCCTGTCGCAACCACCACCATGCAGCAACAGACCAACTTGGACGCATCCTCAACCGTCGGCACAACTTTTTCCACTCCAATGACGGTTTACGATTCCCTGGGTGAGTCTCACATTCTGACGTTCAACTACACGATGAGTGCTCCCAACACCTGGACTTATCAGGTTACGTTGCCTGCGGCTGACACCGGCGCAACCGGTGCCCCGACTGTACTCGCGACCGGGACCCTGGACTTCAATAGCAGCGGGAATTTAACGTCTCCGATCGGCACCGTTCCCGTCGCCCTTAGTGGGCTGGCGGACGGCGCCGCGAATATGAATGTCGCGTGGAGCCTGACCGATGCCAGTGGAAACTCTCTGCTGACGCAGGTGGCGTCTACCAGTGCCACTTCCACCACCCATCAAGACGGTTATGTCGGTGGCACTCTGCAGAATTTCACGATCACGCAAGATGGCACAATCGACGGCCAGTTCAGCAATGGACAAACCCAAGCGATCGGGCAAATCGCCCTGGCCAGCTTCTCGAACAATCAGGGCTTGCAACTGGTTGGAGGTGACAGCTACCAGAGCACGCTGGCTTCGGGCGCGGCTGTGGTGGGAATGGCCAACAGTGGAGGACTCGGAACCATCACCGGCGGCGCTGTGGAGCTGTCGAATGTTGATATTTCCACGGAGTTCACGAATTTGATCGTGGTGCAGCGCGCATTCGAAGCGGATTCTCGCGTGGTGACCACATTTGACTCAGTCAGCAGTTCAACCATTAACCTGCAAGCGCAGCCCGGAAATTAACCAGTAATTAGAGCACGCAGCGGCGCGGCTCGAAAGCCGCGCCGCGTTTACCGTTCTTCTACTCCGCCTCTAATCCGAGTTCGCCGCAGGCGTACATGTACGCATGTACTCGCGGCCTCCAAGTTGTTGTCAACGCACAATCTTTCCGCTCCGGGAACTACCTCGAAGCCAGCCTCGACTCGTCTGTCGCGTGGTACGCGACATGCATTTCCAGAGTTGAATGAATCCGCGATCGCAATGACAAGGCCAGAATCTGGTCTTGCGTGTGGCGGCATAGACCTGGGAATCCGACATGGACGCAGCGGTACAAACTGCAAAAGAAACAGCAACGAGCCCTCCCCCGATCGCTCCTGCGGCCGAGTCCAGGAAAGATCTCGCCCAGTTTGGCTGGCTTCCCTGCCACCTGTCGCTGGAGATCCCAGCCGTCAAATTTACCGTTGGCGACCTGCTGCGTCTGGGCAAGGAGTCCATCGTGGAGACCGCGAGTGCTTCCACCAGCGACATTCCGCTGCGGGTCAACGGGCTCCTGGTTGGTTGGACTGAGTTTGAAGTAATCGGAAACCGATTGGCGGTACGGATCACGGAACTGGCATGAGCAAAAAGATCGAGGAGCAAACCTTGGAACGATCAGTTAAAACGGAAGCCACGAGCCGTGGCCGAAAGATTCGAGTCGCGAACGGAGAAACTCCCAGGACTGCCGACTCGAAGAAGACGCGTAACCGGAAGACGGCAACGAAGCCGGTGGCGCAGGCCAAGCTTGCCTGGTTTGTGCACGCGTGGAATTGGACGCTAAGACAGCTGAGATCCCGCCAGGTCAGCAAACGGCTGCGGGTATGCGAGACCGTGTCTTTAGGAGAAAAGCGGTTTCTGGCTGTGATCGAAGTCGATGGAGTGCAGTTTCTTGTAGGTGGCGCGTCAAGCTCGATTTCGACTCTGGCTCGTCTCGAACGTCCTGAAGGGTTCGGTGACGAACTGAAGCGGCGCTGGGGTCAGGATCCGGTCCAGGCATGAAATCGATTCGGCGTCGAAGCGCAAGGATTCTGCCCATGTTCCTGCTGCTGATCAGTAGCCTCCTGCTGGGAAGCGCACGGGCGCAACAGCCCGCCGGAGATGTACCGCTGCTGCTGCCTCAGGTGGAACCATCGGCGCCTCCTGTCGCATTGCCGGGCCCAAAGCCGGCGGTCGATCCCAACGAGATTCGCATTACCGGGGTTGGAAAGGGTTCGACCCAGTGGACGATTGTCGTTCTGCTAACCTTCCTGACGCTGATCCCATCGCTTTTGTTGTGCATGACGCCGTTCGCCCGGCTGCTGATCGTTTTCCACTTTCTGCGCCAGGCGCTCGGACTGCAGACCACTCCAACCAATCAGACTCTGATCGGGCTGGCGTTGGTCCTCACGTGTTTTCTGATGCAGCCGGTCGGAACGACCATTTATCAGAAGTCGGTCCTGCCTTTAGAGGAAGGGCGCATTTCCGCGACAGTCGCGCTGCAACGGGGCTCGGAACCGGTGCGGCAGTTCATGCTGCATTATGTTCGCGAAAAAGACGTTGCTCTCTTTGTCGAGTTGTCTAAAGAACCCCGGCCCCGCGATCCCAATGACCTGTCACTCAGAGTGGTAGCGCCCGCATACATCCTCTCCGAGCTCAGGATGGGATTTCAGATAGGGACCGTCTTGTTTCTACCCTTTCTGGTGATCGACATGGTCGTGGCTTCGGTCTCCACCTCGGTTGGAATGTTGCAGCTACCACCGGTCGTGATTTCGACGCCTCTCAAGTTGCTGTTGTTTGTGATGGTGGACGGCTGGAATCTCTTAATCGGATCGCTCATGAGGAGCTTTAACTAACGCCATGATGCCAGTCGAACAAGCAATCGATTTGGGTCGCATGACCATGAAAGAGGTCTTTCTGATCGCCACCCCCATCCTGGGGATTGCGGTTGTCGTGAGTCTGTCGATCAACATTGTCCAGGTGCTGACTTCACTGCAGGAGACCACGATTTCGACGGTACCGCGACTGCTGGCGGTCGCGGCGGGCGTATTTTTTCTGATGCCTTGGATGTGGAAGCAGCTGTGCCAATTCACCTTGCAGTTGTTCTCCGATTTTCACCCGTACCTGCGTTGAAGACATGGAAATCGCGCTCACACGAATCATCGGTGCGGTGCTGGTCATAGGACTTCGAGTCTCGGGCCTGGTGCTCTTTGCTCCGTTCTTTGGCAGCGCCGTGATTCCCCCGAGGATCAAGGTGGTGCTGGTGATCGCGATTACCGCAGTCCTGTATCCGGTGTACGCGCCCCATTTGCCGGTGACGACAGTGGCGCAGTGGCCCTTGCTGGTGGCGAGCGAAACGATCGTGGGAATTGCCATGGGAGTGGCTACCAATGCAGTCTTCGAGGGGGCTCAGATGGCCGGCCAGATACTAAGCGTGCAGATGGGATATTCGCTGGTGAATATCCTCGATCCGCTCACTCAGGTCGACAGCACTGTGATTGCCTTCTTTCATCAAAGCATGGCCATGCTCATTTTTCTTGGGCTGGATGTTCACCATTGGATCTTGCGGGCGGTGGCGAACAGTTTTGAATATTTGCCTCCGGGTTCCGCAACGCTGAACCCACTGTTTCTTCAGGCGCTGCTGCACGAGGGAGTCATCGTGCTTGACTTGGGAGTCCAGATCGCGGCTCCGGTTCTGTCGGCAACATTGCTGACGGATGTAGTGCTTGGATTGATGGGAAAGGCCTCGCCGCAAATGCCTCTCATGCTTCTCGGACCGGCCATAAAAAGCATGTTAGGCGTGACCATTCTTGGCGTTACGATGCGCTTCTGGCCGCACTTGTTTGCCCGGTATTTTTCCGAATCGATTGCATACACCGAGCATTTGCTGCATCTGGCGCGATAGCGAAACATGGCTGATTCGAGCAAAACAGAGAAAGCTACACCGCAAAGGCGAAAGAAGGCCCGCGAGCAAGGACAAGTTGCGCGGACGAGAGAACTTTCCAATGCCTTGGCATGGAGTGGAGCGCTCGCAGTGGTGGCGTGGCAGATCCCGGATGTGGCGCGGCAATGGCGGGGCCTGTTGCGGAACACGCTGGACTTAGCTGTGGACGAACCGCTCAGGCCCGGCGGACCAGTCTTTTTCTGGGTAGGTTGCGCCGTTTTGCGCTGGATTATTCCCGTGGTGGTAACCGCCTGGGTGCTCTCGGTCGCGGGTGGACTGGCGCAGGGCGGATTGGTAATTGCCCCGGAAGCGTTGCAGATTAAACCCGAACGGATGAATCCGGCAGGCAAGCTGAAACAGATGTTTTCTCTGGCCGGACTGAGCGGAATTCTGAAGTCGCTTCTACCCTTCGGGGTCATTGTCTGGATTGGCGTTTCGACGATCAGCAAGCACTGGGACACCGTGGTTCACGCATCCGACCTGGGAGTGCGGGCTTACGTGAGTTTCCTGGTGAGCACGATGGGAGAGCTCATCTGGAAGTCTGGTTTGGTCCTGTTGAGCTGGGCGGCGATCGATTATCTGCTGGTATGGCAAAAGCTCGAAAGCGATCTGAAGATGAGCCGTCAGGACATGAAGGATGAAGCCAAGCAGACCGAAGGCAACCCGGCAATCAAAGGCCGGATTCGTCGTTTGCAGCGTAGCCTGCGACGGCGCCAAATGCTTCGCGATACCGAAAAGGCCAGCGTAGTGATCACCAACCCCACCCACTTCGCGGTGGCGCTGCGCTACGAAATGGAGATGGAAGCTCCCGTGGTGGTCGCGAAAGGGCGGGATCTTCTGGCGCAGGAGATTAAAGAGGTAGCCCGCTGGCATGGGATTACGGTGATTGAGAATCCTCCTCTGGCGCAAGCGCTGTATCGCTCAGTTGAGGTTGGAGGGCCAATTCCGGCGGCGCTGTATGCGGCGGTAGCTGAAATTCTTGCGTTCATCTTCCGCGCGCAAGCTCGTGCTCGGCAGCAGACGAAGGAAGGGTCGAGACGTTGAGGACAGTGAGAAGCCGGCGGAGAAACCATGACCACTAAACCCAAATTGCTGAACGCCATTTCTGGGGGCGCCGGAGACTGGATCGTGCCGGCGATGGCAGTGAGCATGGTCTTCGTCATGCTGATTCCGCTGCCCGCGCTCGCGGTGGATCTTCTGCTGGCGCTCAGCATCACCGCATCGGTTCTGGTGATGCTGGTCGCCCTCCAAATTTTGAAGCCGGTGCAATTTTCCGTCTTTCCGAGTTTGTTGCTATTGCTTACGTTATTTCGCTTGTCGCTGGGATTGGCCAGCAGCCGGCGCATTCTGTTGCACGGAAGCGAAGGCGCGGCCGCGGCGGGGCGAGTCATCGAGTCCTTCGGCCAATTCGTGGTGGGCGGCAATTATGTCGTGGGCTTCGTCCTCTTTCTGGCATTGATTGCGATTCAGTACATGGTGGTCAGCCACGGCGCCGTACGCACCGCGGAAGTCACAGCCCGATTCACCTTGGACGCGATGCCCGGCAAGCAGATGGCGATTGACGCTGACTTGAACGCCGGCCTGATCGATGAGAAACAAGCGCGATCACGCCGCGAGCAGATTGCTCGGGAAGCGGAGTTTTATGGAGCCATGGATGGAGCTGCGCGTTTCAGCCAGCGCGACTCCTTGGCCACCATTCTGATCACCGCCATCAACATCATTGCGGGCTTCCTGATCGGGGTTTTCCAGCATGGCATTCCTTTCATGGAAGCCTTGAAGACCTACACGGTGCTGACCGTGGGCGATGGCTTAGTCAGTATGATTCCCTCGCTCCTGGTGTCGGTCGCGGGAGCCATCGTACTCACCCGAGCATCGTCCGACAGCACGCTGGGAACGGATCTGGGCCGGCAACTGTTTCGCAAGAGTCGTCCTTTGTGGATCGCTGCCGGCGTCATGGGTGGACTTGCGATCATTCCAGGTCTCCCGAAACTCTCTTTCATCCTGATGGCCGGATTGCTCATCTACCTGGCGCGCCGGGCAGGTCCCGAGACCGCTGAATCGCTCGCGGCTTCGGGGGCGGAAGCAGCTAAAACTCCGGCGGCCTCAGCCCCTGCTTCCGATCCCCTTGATGCGGCTCTCAAACTGGATGAGTTAATGCTGGAAGTGGGATTAGGCCTGGTTCCTCTCGTGGACAGCAAGCAGGGAGGGCAGTTGCTGGGGAAGGTGCGCTCTTTGCGAAAACAGTTGGCGCAGCAACTCGGATTTCTCGTGCCTTCCATTCACATTACCGACAACTTGACGCTGAAAGAACGAGAGTACGTGATCTATCTACGCGGCGTCGAAATTGCGCGTTGGGAGATGCGCCGCGACTGTCTTCTGGCGATCAGCTCGCAGTCGTCGGCGCCGGCCTTGCCCGGGATCGACACCCGCGAGCCGGCATTCAACGCGGCAGCGAAGTGGATTTCACCCGACTTACAACCGCAGGCAGTCTCGGCCGGTTATGTCGTGGTCGATCACACCTCTGCCCTGGCTACTCACTTAAGCGAAGTAATCAGGCAAAACGCATACCTTCTTCTAACTCGCCAGGAGACAAAACGACTGATCGACAGGATGAGCGAGTCTCATCCCAAGCTAATGGAAGAGATGGTTCCCAAGCTGATGACACTGGGCGAGGTGCAAAAGGTGCTGCAACAGTTGCTCCGCGAGCAAGTCTCCATCCGCGATTTGGGAACGATTATGGAAACGATGGTCGAAACTGCGGCGGTGAACAAGAACCCGGTGATCCTGGTGGAAGCAATTCGCCAGGTGTTGGGACGGGCGCTGGTTCGACCGCTGCTGGATGAACACGGAGAGCTAAAAGTGGTTACCGTGGATCGCTCGATCGAAGAAGAGTGCACCCGCAGCCTCACCCCGCAGCCCGGCACTACAGGCGCGATTCAGCCGAATACCGCGCGCCGGGTGTGCGACGGCCTGCGCGCACTTTTTGGCGACCAGGTCACGTCGGCTCCGCCAATTCTGTTGTGTCAATCTCCAGCGCGCTTCCAACTACGGCGCCTGCTGGAACCGTTTTTGCCGAAAATAGTCGTACTCGCTCCCACAGAGATTCCGCCAATGATTCCAGTGCAATCGATTGGAGCTTTGCGGTAATTAGGAAGGCTAATTGCAACAACTAATAAGTCGAGGTCCCCATGTTACAGGCACAGACAGCATATAAGGAACAGCAAGTAGACGAGAAGGAAGAGCGGGAACAACTCATCATGAACGAGTTGCCCCAGGTGTATTACATTGCCAGACGAATTCATGAGCGTCTGCCCCAACAAGTGCCTCTCGAGGACCTCGTACATGCCGGAGTGATTGGCTTGATCGAGTCGACACGGAGTTTTGATCCAAGTAAGTCGGTCCCGTTCAAGTCTTATGCCAAGTTCCGTATTCGCGGGGCCATACTCGACAGCCTTCGCGAACTGGATTGGGGGTCGCGGCAGCTTCGCCACAAAGGCCGGCAGATTGAAGAGGCCATTTCGAAGTTATCGAAGAAATTGGGGCGGCAGCCGGAAGAGGAGGAAATTGCCGCGGAACTGGGCATTTCCATCGCCGAACTCTATGCCACGGCGCACCGCATTGATGGAGCGATTCTGGTCGGCCAGCAAGTGAGCTCGACCTACGACCGTTCCGAGAAGCAGGACCTTATCGAGTCGGCGCCCAGTCGCGAAAAAAATCCATTTGAGCTTTGCATGCGAACGGAAGTCAAGGACAAACTCACCAAGGCCATAGCAACCCTCTCGGAAAAAGAGCAAATGGTGATCTCCCTCTATTACAGAGAGGAATTGACGATGAAAGAGATTGCGGCGGTCATGCAGCTGGGAGAATCGAGAATCTCTCAGCTCCATACCCTGGCGCTGCCCAAGTTGCGGGCCGCTCTTCAGGGTTCAGCTTTGCATGAAATTGTGCTGTAAGAAGGAACCTACCCAAGGAATATGCTTGCCACATCACGCATTTCGAAGAGCTCAGGCTGGCGGAAGTGGGCGCCCCAGTGTTCCAATTCCGCCTGCAGGACGAAGAGTTTTCTGCAAGCTTTCGCTCATCGGCGCGAGGGGCTGAATGTCGACGACCGTTGGTATTGCAGTCCGGATTGCTTTGAGCAGGCGGTCAAAGCGACGATTGCGGAGATGATGACGTTCCAGGGTAAGGCGGTAAAGGCACGCACCCCGCGTGTTCCCCTCGGACTGCTGTTGCTGCAACGCGGGATCTTGACCGGGGAGCAACTCAAGACTGCCCTGGAGCAGCACAGGTCATCGGGACTGAATTTCGGAGACGCGGTGCAGGAGCTTGGTTTCGCGACTCCGGAACAGGTGACCTCGGCAGTTGCAGCGCAATGGGGCTGTCCTGTATTTCCCTTGGGCGACCGGCCGCTGGAAGTCGGGGTCCGAGTACCTCGCGTGTTTCTCGAGTTGTACGGAATGCTTCCCGTTCATTATGCGGAAATCGAGCGCCGGCTTCTCGTCGGTTTTGTAAGTGGGGTTCGCCATCAAGTCCTCTCTACCATCGGCCATATGACATCCTGCTCGGTCGCACCGTGTTTTATCACAGCCCGCGAATACCAGATGCACCTAAATTCCCCGCCGACACCATCCGTTCATGAAGACGAACTTGTCTTTGAGAAGATCGTCGACACCGCGGAGATGGCGCGTATCACCACCAACTACGTTGTCCAGCTTGCGGCGGAGCGGGTCCGGCTGGGGAAATGCCTGGATTACCTCTGGACTCGGATCTGGGGACGCAATCGCGAAATGGATGTCATATTCCGCGTCCGAACTGGTTAACGGATCGTGAGAGCTAAAGCTTGGACTATCCAGAGCCGATAAAACGGTGACGGGATCGTCCAAATGATTGCGAATCGTTCAGCTTCTAATCAACCCGGTTCTAAAGCTCGGCTGATGATTGCTCCCCAACCATCTCTGGTTGAGGATCCATGCCCGTCCATGGTTCTACTGCCGGGCGAAGAAGAATTTGCTGGTCCTCCAGTCCTGCCGAATGCGCTGCTCCAGTTGGAATTGTGCCTGTCTGAGCCGTCCGTGGATTTGAGCGAGGTTACGGCAATTGTGCGGGGCGACGTTGGCATGACCGCGCAGTTGTTGAGGCTTGCGGCCCGGGAAATCGAGGAATCACCAGCCAAGGTTGTTTCCATCAGCGACATTGTCGTGGACGTCGGAGTGGAGAAGTTAAGGGCGCTGATGGCCCACACGGAAGCTCTACCGGAGCATCGCGGAAGCCTTCCGGCATTGCGCTTGTGTGAGCGCTTCTGGCGGCATTCCAAGTTGACAGCCCTCATCGCTGAAGAGCTGGCCCGCCGGTCTTGCGCAGTCCGCGCGGAAGACGCTTATCTGGCTGGGCTGCTATGCCGTCTTGGCGATCTTCGGTCGCTGCTGGACTGGGCGCGCAGAAGTTCGGAGGCAGCGACTTCCAGTCTGGTTGGATATCAAATGGCCAGAGCCTGGCGATTTCCCCAGGTTTTAGTGGACGTCATCGGCGGTGATCGCGAAGCTTGCCGCACTCGCGAATCTCGGGTCTTGCTCGATATTGTGACCAGCGCCGGTATCTGGGCGTCCCGGTTGGAGTTCCTGGCAGCTCGTGAGTCTTTAGCCGTCCGTACTAGGAACCCTCCCTATCGACCAGGGCGCAATTAGAGACACCAATGAAGAACTGCTTTGAACCGGGCGATCTCGCCGCGGCTTAATCCGCCTCTCATTCACCCGGCTCCTCATCTACGAAGTTTCAATTACTTACAGTGATCCGCTTGCGCTCCCTTGTGGCCACGCCCGTGCTTGGTCATAGCGGGAGATCCTATGGATAGCGGGTTCTATGCGGCATGCACGGCATTGATGGCGCGAAGCCAGACACTGGATCTGATCGCGAACAATCTGGCCAACGTCAGCACTCCCGGCTACCGGGCGCAGCATGATTCCTTTCGTTCACTCTTCGCCACATCTTCCAACTTACAGCTCTCCGATCTCAACGAGGCCGTAAACGACTACTCCGTACTGGGGGATAGCCAACTCGATCTTTCCCAGGGAAATCTGGAGAAGACGGGGAATGAGCTGGATCTCGCAATCCAAGGCAAAGGTTTCTTTGCGGTGAAGACTGACAGTGGGCAACTGTTCACCCGCGATGGCAACTTTCACGTGTCGCCCAAGGGACAGTTGGCTACCCCTACTGGGGACTTGGTCTTGGGAGATGATAACCGCCCGATCGCAATTGTTGGCGCGCCGGTGACGATAAGTCCGGATGGCACCATCTCGGTGAATGGAGCGCTGGCGGGCCACTTGAAAATGGTCGATTTTCCTGCGGGAACTCCGCTCCAGGCAGTCGGGAAAACCTATTACTCGGCACCGGACAAGACTGCGATTCCAGCCACGCAGGCTAGCGTCCAGCAAGGCATGCTCGAAAGTTCAAACGTGAATCCGGTGGCCAGCTCGGTGGAGTTGATCACGGTTCAGCGCTATGCGGAACTGATGCAGCGGGCTCTGACCATGTTCCACACGGAAATGAACCAAGTCGCAACGCAGGATTTGCCAAGAGTTTCTAACAACAGCTAAAAGGGGAGCAAAATGCTTCGTGCACTTTATACGGCAGCGAGCGGGATGGCGGCACAGCAACTCAACCTGGACAACATTGCAAACAACCTGGCCAACTCCAGCACGGCGGGCTTCTACTCACGGCGGTTGCAATTTTCTGATCTGGTTTATCAGAACGTAATCATGCCGGGCGCGGCGTCGACCCAGCAAACCACCATCGCGGCGGGCCTTCAGATCGGACTTGGAACCATGCCTGGATCTTCCGAAGTGGTGCAGACGCAAGGTAACTTCAGTCCCACCGGAAACCCTTTGGACCTGGCGATCCAGGGGCTGGGTTTTTTCCAGGTCACGCTGCCGAGCGGTCAGATCGCTTACACCCGAGCCGGCTCCTTCCATCTGGATGCGACGGGAAATATTGTGATGGCAAACGGAACTCCCTTGCAGCCCAGCATTACTATTCCGGCAAACGCTACCACGGTAACGATCGGTTCCGACGGAACGGTTTCTGTGACCCAGGCCGGACAGACGGCAGCATCGCAGGTGGGCAGCATTCAGCTTGCGATGTTCCCGAACCCCGGTGGTTTGAACAGCGTGGGCAACAATCTGTATCTGGCGACAACGGCTTCCGGCGACCCGATCGTGGGAGCTCCCGGTTCCGCTGAAGGCGTGGGCACGCTTCAGCAGGGCATGCTCGAGCAGTCGAACGTAGACGTGGTGGCTGAGTTCGTCAACATGATCGTGGCCCAGCGTTCGTATGAATCCAATTCGCGGGTGGTGACCTCGGCGGATCAGATGTTGCAGGATCTCGCCAGTATCGGCCGGTAAGGCGTTTAGTTAGTGTCGCGGGAAATAAATATGAACAAGGTCGCTTGGCCAGTCTTGACGTTGATCGCCCTCGTGTCGTTCGCCAGAAGCCAGACGAGCGTTGCGCGAGATGTTATCTCGGCCCGGCGGGTGGCGGACGTCATGGTGTCGGCAGGTATTCCGGTAAATCCAGGCCAGATCGACCTGCTCGGAGTTGTCAGCACAGGAGAGAGCGCAAGCCTACAGGTGGTGAGCGTGACCGATCGAACTGCCGGCAGTGTGAAAGTGAAATTGCGCTGCCGGAACAATCAGGAGTGCCTGCCTTTTTATGTTTTGGTGCATGGCATCGAAATTCCAAAAGCCAGTGCTGCTAAGACGGACGTTGCGTCAGAGCTCAAGACAACTGCGCCACCGGACATTATTCATGGCGGCGATCGGGCGACTTTAATTCTTGAAAGCGGTGATGCTCGTTTGAGTTTGCCTGTGATTTGCCTGCAGAGCGGCACGCTTGGTCAGACGATTCGCGTTGCCAGCCCGGATCGCAGAGAGTACTTTGACGCCGAAGTAGTTGCCAAGGGAACGGTAAAGGGGAGTCTCTAATAATGAGAACGCGCGTTGGAGTCCGGCTGTTAATCGCTTTGTCAGTGGCAACGACGTTGGTGCAGGGTACTCCCTTGCTGTGGGCCGGCACAAAATCAAAGCAAGATTCGCAGAAACTGCGGGCTGCTTATATCGCTCGCATGCAGGACCAGCCTGCCGTGCAGGAGACTGCGACCCTGGGCAGCCTCTACACCCCGAGCGGCGCCTACACGGATATGGCCGCGGACTACAAAGCGCACCGCTTGGGCGACGTCCTCACCCTGCTGGTGTCGGAAACAACCGCCGCCCAATCGACGGGGGACGTGAATAACTCAAGAACGTTCGCCGCCAATTCCGCGATTACTGCCATACCGGGTACCAGTTCACAAGCGGCAAATCCGCTGTTGGGCATGACATCGTCAAAGAGTTTGAAGGGGTCGGGAGAAACTTCGACCGGCTCCAGCGTGACCGCCACGCTTTCAGCCCGCGTCATTGCGGTGCTGCCGAACGGAAATATGGTTGTGGAAGCGGAACGACACACGATCATCAGTAGCCAGCATGAGGACTTGATCGTGCGCGGCGTTCTGCGTCCTGGAGATGTGGGACCGGGCAACACCGCCGTGGCCACCTCTCTATCCAATCTAGAAATCGAGCTGAAGGGCAAGGGTGTCGTGTCGGATTACATTGGCCGGCAGAATCCCCTTATTCGAGGGCTGCTATGGCTGCTCACGTGGTAAACAGAAAATTGCATGGCTCATTTGTGTATCGCCTGCAGACCGCTGGCCTGGCACTTCTATTGTCCCTGCTTTTTTTTTCGATCACGGGGACTGGTTGGGCGGCTGAGGACACTCGTCAGGTTTTAGTTCGAGACATCACGACCATCGAAGGTATTCGCGAGAATCCGCTCATCGGCTATAGTGTGGTTGTCGGACTGAATCGCACGGGAGACAGCCAGCAAACACAGTTCACCACGCAAACCCTGGCCAACGTTTTGCAACGGCTTGGACTTCAGATTCCGGCGGCCACGATCCAGATCCGCGATGTTGCTGCCGTAATGGTCACGGCCTCCTTGCCCGCGTTTGCGCGGCCGGGGACGGTTCTCGATGTAACCGTATCCGCCATTGGCGATGCCAAGAGCCTTGAGGGAGGCGTGCTCTTGCTCACCTCGCTGCATGCTGCCGACGGTCAGGTCTATGCCGAGGCGCAAGGCGCGCTTACCTTGGGAGGGTACATGGCCGGCGGCGCCGGTAACAGCAAAGTGGTTAATCATACGACCGTCGGTCGGGTCCCCGCAGGCGGAATCGTCGAGCGCGACACTTCGATTGATTTGAAACATCTGAAAGTTTTGGTGCTCTCTCTGCGCGAGCCGGATTTCGCTGCCGCTCGTGATGTTGCCAATGCCATCGACCACGAATTCAAGAAGGGATTGGCTACCGCAATCGACAGCCGCCATATCGAGGTCAACGTCGACCAATCCGGAGTAAATTCGGTTCCGACGCTGATCGCGCAGGTGCAGAGCCTTACAATTTCCATCCATCCTCCCGCCAAGGTAGTGATGAATGAGCGCACGGGAACCATCGTTATGGGAGGCGACGTGAAGCTGTCTCCGGTCTCCGTCCTGCACGGCGATCTCACGGTTGAGGTCACCACCGAGTTCCAGGTCTCGCAGGCTCTTCCGCAGGCGCGCGGAGGGAAGACGGAAGTCGTGCCTGAAGTTGATCTCCGGGCACGCGACAAAGCAGCGCGGTCGTTCCAGCTCAAAGAGGGAGCCAGCGTGGAGGAGTTGATCAACGGTCTGCACTCCATGGGCGCGACGGCCCGGGACATTGTTGCGATCTTGCAAGCCATAAAAGCTGCGGGCGGATTGCAGGCTGAGCTGGAGGTGCTCTAGATCATGGGTAATTTCCGTATCGCAAACCTGTCATCCGGTAGTTCGAGTCTTGCTGACGCGAAAAGCAATCTCGCGGTGCAAGGCCTGCGCAACCAATCGACGAAGGATAACTCGACCAAAATCGACAAAGCAGCTCACGATTTCGAAAGCATTCTGGTCGGCCAATGGCTGGAAAAGGCGGAGAAATCTTTCGCCACGGTTCCGGGCAGCGATCCAGATCAGGATAAGGATTCGGGGCATGATCAGTTTCAGAGTATCGCGTGCCAGTCCTTAGCCCAGGGTCTGAGCAAGGCTGGCGGTTTCGGTATCGCCGCCATGATTAGCAAACAGCTGGCAGCGGCTGCGTCGAAGACGACGGATCCAGCGCATAAAAAAGATTCCGAGAGTTCATTGAACGTCCATTCAGCCGCTCCTAAGTTGCGGGAGCATAGGTAGTTACACGGGTGCGCAGTTTTCATGACTAAGACTGAAGTTTTTCCGGCGAAGGGCCGATTAACAATCGCCAGCAGACCGTGAGGTTATTATGAGAATTGGATTAAACACACCCGATACGCAGTCGGTTTCCGCTGAACAGGCGAAAAAGTCCTCTACCACTGCGACCAATCAGTCCGACCCGGTAACCGCAACTAAGACGAACGCGTTCTCACAGGACAAGGTTACGCTTAGTGCTCTTGCGACCCAAGCCCTTGGAACGCCCCAAATACGACAGAGCCAAGTTGACAGCTTGCGGCAGAGTGTCAGCAGCGGGCAGTACCAGATCGATCCCGGCGAGATCGCAGACGCGATCCTCGGCGTGAGCAGAATTAAGAATTAAGAATGAAGAGTTAAGTGAACATGCTGAAGTCCGACGCAACCCGCAAGGCGGAGCAACTTGAGCATCTTGCCCAGGTGCGAGCTCTCTCGCAGGCCATCGCGTCCGCCATGTCAGCCATCGAGAAAAATAACCTGCAAGAGTTTCAGGCCCACTTAGCGGCGCAGGAATCGCTATGTAACCGGCTCTCTGCGACGTATTCGATGGTGCTCTCAGACTCTGGGCAGACGGCTCGTCCCCAAGATGCAGAAGATACAGAAGTTCAACGGAAGCAAGAGATTCTCCTGGCTCACCTCGAATTGCGCCAACTGAACCGGGTATATGGCGCATTGCTGAAGCGCGTCCGCAAATCGACCGAGTTGCTGGCAACGCTTTATCGTAGCCGTGGACAAGGCTACAATCGCGGACCTTCCGGAGTACGGAATCTACACTCCTGGTCGTGCGAGGTATAAGACTATGGGATCGTTGTCATCCTCGATGTGGATCGCGTCAGAAGCCCTCGGAGCCGATCAAGGGGCGATCGACGCTACCGCCAATAACATTGCTAACGAGAACACACCGGGGTACAGTCGCGAGGTTCCCGTGCTCACCGAAGAGGCGCCGACGGTAGAGGGAAACATAACTTACGGCAATGGTGTTGAACTGCAACAAATCCAGAGTATTACCGATCAAGTTCTACAGATTCAGATTGCCGATCAGAATTCGCAACAAAGCAGCGCTCAGACCCAGTACAACGCATTACAGCAGGTGCAGACCCTATTCTCGAGCACCACCTCAGGCATCGGAGCGGATTTCACTGCATTCTTCAATAGCCTCAGCGCACTTTCCACCGATCCCGCCAGCATGGCCGATCGCCAGACCGTGCTTACGTCGGCGCAAACCCTGGCGAGCGATTTTAATTCGGCCGAAACCAACCTCGATGCGATCCAGTCAGGGTTAAATCAGTCGGTCTCGCAAAACGTCACTCAGATCAACACTCTGACCCAACAGATTGCCCAACTCAATATCCAGGTCGGAGAGATGCAAAAGCTGGGCCAGGATCCCGGCAATGTCGGGGACCAGGAAACCCAACTCATCCAACAACTGTCCCAGTTAACCACGGTGAACCAGATCCAGACGGAGAATGGTCTCACCCTGACCACTGGGAACGGGACGCCTTTGGTTGTCGGTGGCCAGAGCTTTGCGCTGGGGACGACGAATGGCCCCAACGGGATGACGGATGTCACGGCGCAGGGTCAAGACATTACCAGCACGCTTACGGGTGGCTCGTTGGGGGGCAATCTTGAAGTTCGAGACACGGCGATTCCGGGTCTACTCAGTCAACTTGACACTCTGGCGAGCCAATTCTCTACCAGTATCAATGCTGCCCAGGCGAAGGGCTACGATCTCAACGGAAATGCCGGCCAGCCCCTGTTTACTGATACCGCGGGAGCTGGGGCCGCCGGCAATCTAACGCTTGCCATTACGGATCCGAGTCTGATCGCCGCCAGTTCGGATGGAACTCAGGGAAGCAACGGCAACGTGGCCAATCTTCTAGCCGTGCAGACCCAGGCTCTGCCTTCCGGAGAAAGCCCGACCGACACCTACGCTAATTTGGTGGCTCAGACCGGAAACCTGACTTCGCAAGCCAACGCCGAAGTGACCGCCAGCACCGCGAACTTGAACCAGCTCAACAACCAATTAGGTTCAATTTCGGGGGTCAATGTCGATGAAGAGACAACGAACCTGATGAATTACCAGCGAGCCTACGAGGCGGCGGCTCGGGTTGTAAGCACTGTGGACGAACTCACACAATCCATCCTTGATATGGGATCGGGGGTAACGGCTGCGCCGTAAACTATGCGTGTTAATCCAAATTACACACCAGATATTCTCAACGACCTGTGGCAGACACAGAACCAGCAGCAGACTTACATCACTGAACTCGCCACGGGTAAGAGCGTCAACGTACCGTCCGACAATCCTGCTGCTGCCGCGGCGGATGTCGAGAACCAAGCGGAGCAGAGTCAAAACGATCAGTACCAGCAGAATACGAGCAACCTGGAGGGCTTGTTTCAAACCGCCGATTCGACGCTCAGCTCGGTAACCTCCGCTCTCAATCAAGCGATCTCCCTTGGAACGCAAGGCGCAAACGGCACTCTGTCGACCGCGCAGCAGCAGGCACTCGGCCAGCAGGTCCAGAACATCCAGAGTCAGATGGTTCAATTGGCCAACACTTCCTATGAGGGAAACTACTTGTTTGGGGGAACTGAGACCCAATCAGCTCCGTTCACGCTGGATCCGACGCAGCCCTCAGGCGTGACTTACAACGGCAATGCCGGTGTGAACAGTGTTGAGATCGCGCCGGGAGAAAGCATGCAGACCAACGTCCCGGGAAACCAGATTTTTATGGGCACGACCGGAAACGTCATGGGTTCGCTGCAACAGCTTGCCACGGCTCTGCAAAGCGGCAATGAAACCAGCATCGGTGCTGCGACAACTCAGCTGAACGGTGCGCTGAACTATGTATCGCAGCAGCGTGTTTTTTATGGCAGCGCGGTCGATCAACTGAATGCAAACCAATCCTCGCTGCAGAGCGAAGAAGTGAATTTGAAATCGCAGGAGAATACTCTGGTCGGCGCGGACATGGCGACAGCGGCAACCGGTTTATCCCAGGCGCAGACCGCGCAAAGTGCAACTTTGGCGGCCTTGGCACAAATTATTCCGCAGAGCCTGTTGAATTATCTCAAGTAGCAGTTTTCCTAAGTTGAAGCAAGACCGCTCTTAAACATGCCTGGCGGGCTGCAGAAAGACTCGCTGCCGATATCGAAAGCAGTCCGCAGGCGTTGAAGCGCGGTGGATATTGAAAGTCTTCACGGCACGACTGAAGTTCGTGCCCTTCCCAAAAACTGACCCAACCGGAGTTTTCAGCAGCCTGTTAGGGTTGTGAGGAGCGAAATCAGTTCTGGAGTTACTTCCCCCAAAGCGTCTGTTCCATGGTGGGTCGCCGTAATCGCGGCGGCCTATCATGGCTCCGGCGGAGTCAGCCTTATAGCTTCGCGTTTGCGCAACCAATGGCTGAAGTTAGGCGGCCCAGATAACCCTATTGGGCCATTGCCAGACTCATAGCAACTGTTTATTTTTGCAACGCCGGAGTTCGGGAATTATCCGAGGCAGCCGTTCGCCCCTGTGCGGAGGCCCCGGCGAGTTCCCCCACTCCGGAACATGTTTTAACGCTCGACATGATTTTGCGGCCACTCTCTTGTCAATGGAACTTCCGTGAGCCGACAGCTGTTGTGCCTCAGTTCTACAACCATTTGTTCGGCGGCCTCCCGAATTCTGCCGAGATATTTCGCACGTTCTGCCCCGTCTTCCTTTTTATGATCCTCCAGAAGAGAGCAATAGCCAAGAATTACACCCAGCTTGTTATATAAATCGTGCTGTAGTTTGCATCGCGCCTTAAATTCATCCCGATTAGACTGCATACTTCTTTAAGCGCCCTTCTGCCCCCGCAGAATTAATTTCAAGCTGATCGAATTCTGATGGGAGAGTGAGGAAGATGATGTGATCAAAATCACAGTGCTGCGTGATCGCCTGCCGAGATTCTGCCCAATATCCTCTCGCCCCTATATCGGCAGAGGAGGCGCAGTTGGTGAATCCCAAACCGTCCCTGCGCTTCGTCCTTGATCCGACATGCTATTGGTCGTGGCCGAAGCCCGTCTATACGGCGTGGGTCGATTGATGTCTGCATACATAGGTAGCAGAGCGGCGGGATTTGTTGGGTGTATTCTGTGACCGCGATGAAGCAATGGCATGTATCGGCGAGCCACCTACCTCGTAAGTTAGCAACTGAGGCACTGCTCATTCTCGCGAAGGCTTGCACCAGGCGTGGCCAAACTGGAATAATGTTGAGCCCTGCGGATGAGTCCGGTGTGCTAAGCAACCTACGATTGTGCCAGTCGACGTACCTTTTAGTGCCATTCCCATATCTTCTTTGTTACGGCACTTTGTTACGATAGTTTCGGGTGAACTTGTACCCGACCGCTGCTGAGATACGGGGTGTGCTTTCAGCATGTCGAGGTTGAAGTAGTGTACTGTTCCATCAGGGACTAGGATTCAGTAGGCAGTAGGCACACGACGAATGTTATCGTGAACTGCGTCCGGTTACGGGTGCGTAGTTAATGGGGGGCGAAACTATAGAACCGTTAGCACCGGTTGCGGGTCGATGTGTGCGATGCGCGGCGCCTGTACAGTTCACCCTAGCCTCGGCCGGGGTCTTTCGCGCAACCAGCTCCGCCATTCGGATGGCGGCTGTCGGTTTGCTGCTGACGCTGTGTGGGCAATCTCTTTTCGCCAGTAATGTTGAAGAGCCGAAAAGAGTTCTCATCCCTTACTCGGTCGACAAAGAAGAAGCCGTTCACGCTGGCCTCGATCTCGCGTTGCGCTCCACTTTGGGATCGCAAGTGTATGAGCGAGTGGAGTTCTACACAGAATACCTGGATCTGATACGGTTTCTCGACCACACCCATGCCCGCTGGGGTATAGGCGAGAAGCTACTGCCTTCGGGAACCCGCATACCGCATAACGAGCCCTCGCTTTGGGAACGCTACCCCGATTACATCATCGGGCTTATTGTCGTTCTTGCGGTCCAGATTTGTCTCATCATTTTTTTGTTGTTGGAGAGGCGCAAGCGGAGACGAACCGAGGAGCAGTTCCGGAGCGAGAAGGCGTTTTCCGATGCGTTGTTTGAAGCCTTGCCCGGCGTCGTGATCGTGCAGGACGAGAAGGGAAATAATATTCGCTGGAACCAGAACGCAGAGAGAGTGCGGCGATTTCATCCTCGCACGAATGGATACCTTGCCAATGTCGCCGACGAGAGCAAACCCCTGGCTCGGCAGTTGGTGCAGGAGGTTTTCAAAAATGGGACGGCCCAGGGGGAGCTTGAATTCTTGGCAAAAGAAGGACGAACGACTCCTTTCCATATGTCGGCCGTACGCATGGAACTCGAGGGCAAGCGTTTCTTCATAGCCTCGGGAATAGATATTTCCAAACGCAAGCGAGCGGAAGAAGAGTTAAGGCTTAGCGAGGAGCGCTTTTCCGCCGCCTTTGAACATGCCCCAATCGGAGTTGCGTTGGCAACGCCGGGGGGCCGCTACATAAAAGTAAATCTGGCTCTTTGCCAAATACTGGGATACAGCGCAACCGAATTGCAGGCCAAGACACGTTCCGAGATTACCCATCCGGATGATCTTGAGGACGATGACGAACGTATTCGCCAGATGCTGGCAGGTGACAGGTCTTTTCAGATGCGGGACAAGCGTTACCTGCATCAGTCTGGGCGGGTAGTGTGGGCCTCGGTATCGATCTCGTTGGTCCGGGATAAAGAAGGACAGCCTTCTTATTTCATCGTAGAAGTTCAAGACATCACCGGGAGAAAGAAAATAGAGGAGTCGCTCCGGGCAATTGTGGAGGGAGTACCCAGCGGAAGCAGTGCCGATTTCTTCTCCTCCATGGCGTTGCAGTTGAGCAAAGCGACCGGCGCCGAGCATGCCATCATCGGGGAACTAGTGGAAGAGGGCGAGCCGGTTATCAGGCCGCTGGGCGCTTGTTCTAATCGGACGATCGTCGAGGGCGTCACTTATAAGCTCGCCGGCACTCCGTCTGAAGATGCGATCCGAAAACGTACATGCTCGTCTTATCCCAATGATGTGGCTGATCGGTTCCCTGACAGCGATTTTCTTCGCCAAATGAAAGTGCAGGGCTACGTTGGGATTCCGTTATTCGATTCGCAAAAGCGAGTGCTGGGAATCATGGCCGCAATGTTTACTGCGCCCATCGAAAACCCACAGTTTGTCGAATCGGTTTTGCAGGTATTTTCAAACTGGACCGCTGCCGAAATAATACGCAGCCGGGCAGAATCGGAACTTCGCTTGGCCGAAGAACGATTCTCCACCGCATTCCGCTGTAGTCCCATGGCGTTCGCTATTACGACCATGCGGGACCAGCGTTTCATTGAGGCGAACGATGCCTTCCTTAACCTGCTCGGCTACGCGCGCTCTAAGGTCATTGGCAATACGGTGGATCGATTGAACATCTGGGTGGACCCCGTAGAGCGCGTCTTGCTGCTTGCCAAGGTCAATGAGGTGGGACAGGCAAGAGAAGAAGCAGTGCGGTTTAGAACGAAGTCGGGAAGCATTCTGCAAATCCGGATGTCGGCTGAGCTGGTTCAGATTCAAAACGAAATGTGCCTGCTCGGTCTGGCGCGGGATGTCACCGAGCAGAATCTGATGGAGGAGCAATTCCGCCAGGCGCAGAAAATGGAAGCGATGGGAAGATTGGCGGGCGGTGTAGCCCACGACTTTAATAATCTGTTGGGAGTGATCATCGGTTATAGCGAACTGCTGAGTTCGGGCGCGCCCAAAAACTCCGTTTTTCTCAAAAGAGTGGAGGGCATCAAGCAGGCGGCACAGCGCGCGGCGTCGCTGACCACCCAGTTGCTGGCTTACAGCCGTAAGCAAAATCTGGATCCACGCGTAATCAACATCAATTCCCTTGTCGCGGAAACTGAAAGGTTGCTGCAGCCCTTAATCGGTGAAGACGTCAACCTGAAGATCGTACAGGCCCCGAAGCTGGGGCATGTGACAGCCGACGCCGGTCAAATGGTCCAGGTCATCATGAACCTTGCGGTCAACGCGCGCGATGCCATGCCCAACGGCGGCACGCTGACCATCGAGACCGCCAACGTCCACATCGAGGAAAAGACACACTTGCCGATCCAGCCAGGTGCCTATGTACGGCTAGCCGTGATTGACAACGGAACGGGAATGACTGAACGGACCAAAACGCGCATTTTCGAACCCTTCTATACAACAAAACCGAAGGGACAAGGGACCGGTCTGGGTCTTGCAACCGTCTACGGCATTGTGGAACAGAGTGGTGGAATCATTCTCGTGGAGAGTGAACTCGGCATTGGCACAACTTTCGAAATTTATCTCCCCAGAGTGGATGACGCCGTGGAGGGAGCGGTACTGCAGATGCCCTCCGCCGAGCCCGAACGCACCTCAGGGACGATTCTGTTGGTCGAGGATGAAGTTGCTCTGCAGAGAGTGGTGAACGAGGGGCTCACGGAGGAAGGTTATAGAGTTTTACTGGCAGGCAACGCCGAGGATGCTCGTCGAATCGCCGAACAATACGATGGGCCGATCCAATTGTTGATAACAGATATAATCCTGCCCGCCATGAGCGGTCCAGAGTTGGTCCAGTCATTGGTTGTGTCTCGGCCGGAGATTCGCGTGCTTTACATGTCGGGATATCCGGCCGACAAACTGACCCGTTTCCCAAAACTCGATCCGAACATTCCCCTTCTGCGAAAGCCATTCAAGCTGGCTGAGCTGGGGCAGAAGGTCCGTGATTTAATGAACGGAAATGTTGCCTCCACGAAGCGTGCGAAAAAGCAACGTTCCGGCCTGTGATTGAGCCGGGGAAATCGCCGAGAGATTGGGATGAATCTCCGCTTCTTGCTTTACCCGCTGGACTTTGCCGCCGCGGCCAGGGGCTTACGGGATGGCGTGGTGCTTGCTCTCTCCACCAGCATTTTCTGAACGGCCGCAAAAATCCGTTGATAGGCAGGCAGACGGTAGCTCCATCGTTCGTCCGGCTCGGGTGGGTTTACCACCATCGTGGCATTGGCCTCAAACACAAGAATCTCTCCTTTTGGGTTCAAGCCAAAATCAATTCCGGCGTAATCCAGACCTAATGTGGACTGAATCCGTTCGAGGGCCTTCATGGCGGCCGGGCCAAGGACGCTAGGCATATTTTCCAGGAAAGCCGCGTCTTCCGCGCGATGTTCCGGATTGTCCGCCATCTCGGCGGTAAAATAGTGAATTTTCCAATGGCTCGAAATGGCACAGTGTAGCGGGTAGAGTTGCCCATCGATCATCATTGCCCGATACTTGCGGGTTTTCCCGTCGCGTCCGCGGGCATCGAGATACTGCATCACAATTAATTCTTGACCGGGAATATCAGCCAGTGCAGCGGGAAGCACTTCCAGACTGTCCACCTGCACAAAATGCAGTCCTGTATGAAAGCCGGGCGCTCGCAGAAGAAACGGAAATTCAAAACCGTGGTGGGCAAGGGTGTTGGCCGCATTCAAACCGGAAAGCTGGTCGCGCGAAAGCGTGGTTGTATTTGGCGTCACCACGCCCGGAATACCAGAGAGACGTTTCGCGTTGTTGGCGCGGCTGGTAGCGAGCACGGCAGTGGGTGAATTGATGACCGGTGCGTTCGTCAGAGCCAGGAGGGATTCTGCGGCGACCAGCGCCTCCGAGGATACTTCAGTATCGCCGATGGCATTAATCACCAATCGATGATCGGGCAGCCGGGTATTTCGCTTGTAGAACTCCGGGAAGACAATGAAGGTTTGGAAGATATGATCGTCCAGAAATCTTTGCAGCCGCACATTGCCCCCGGTGGTCGCAGCCAGCTGTAACACGGGGACTGGAGCGTGTCCGCCGCGATAGGGCAAGGAGACTATGCTGCGGTTCTGGAACGCCGCAATGCGATGCCGCTCCGCGGTTTGGAAGTCGCCCAGGTCCGGAAGCACGTACGACAACCCTTCGTGAGCCTTCTCGTCATCAGGCCGCACCCGCAGAGCTTGTTCGAAATGCTCACGAGCTTCGCGCTTGCATCGCAGCGCTTCCTCGCCTTGATCGTGAACCGTCTGCCGTTCGCTCTCCTCCAGGAGAAAAAAACCCAGATTCACCCGGCTTGTGACATCGTCGGGATGCCGCAAAACCGCTTCCTGGTAGGCGATTCGGGCCGCCTTGCGGTGCCCCGTCGCCACCAGTACGCAGCCCAGGTTAGTCAGCGCCGCGAGATGTTTCGGTTCACGTTCCAGTATTTTGATGTAATCGTTTCTGGCATCCACCAGACGGCCCAGTTCGGATAACAAGCCGGCTCGCCGGAACCGCAGATCGATCGAACCGGGATTCGATGCGAGTTGTCTCTCGATGTCCCGCAACGAAACTTCCCATCTCGTCCGGGGCAGAGTCTCGGTAGAGATTTTGGGAGCTGCCGGCCGCATCACGTTGGCTGTCTTGGACGCGCGGCCCAGAGCCAAAGTCTTTTCCAGCAGCCTGTCTATTTCGTTCCGGCTGGTGCGGTGATTTACGATGGCGGCCCGGATCGCCAGCCGGCCGTCAGTTACGGTTGTGGAAGGCGCCGCAATTCCGGATTCCTGCAGGTCGGCCACGATCTTCGCGTTGACCCGGTCGGAGTCTTCCGCACGGTAGCGAAAACAGACGATGTTTAATTCGACCGGCGCCAGAAGTTCCAACTCCCGTATCCCTGCAATTCGTTGTTCCAGGTAGCGCGCCAGTTCGCAGGTCCGCGAGATCGCGCCGCCCAGCGCGGCTGTGCCATAAACCTTCAAGGTGAACCATGTCTTCAGAGCACGAAAGCCGCGCGACAGATCTGGACCGTAATCGCAACGCCACGGTGAACCTGCGGCCAGGCCGCGCGTCTCGCGCTGCAGGTAGGCCGCCGAGGCGGCGAACGCATTTCTTTGCAAAGCGCCATCGCGAACCAGGATGAATCCAGCGTCGTAGGGAACCTGGCCCCATTTGTGGAAATCGAAGGCCAGCGAATCGGCTTGTTCGATGCCCGCAAGCTTCGGCGCTAGGTCCGGCGCAAGCATGGCCAGGGCGCCGTATGCGCCATCCACGTGAAACCAGAGTTTTTCCCGACGCGCGACATCGGCGAGCGCGGCAAGGTTGTCAATCGCACCTGTATCCACAGTTCCCGCCGTACCCACAACTAGAAAAGGTGTAAAGCCGGCTTCGCGATCTTGCTTGATCCGATTCGCTAGTGCGGTGAGGTCGATCCGGCGGCGCCCATCGGTGGGGATCAGCCGGAGAGCATCGCTGCCCAGGCCGCAAAGATCCATGGCCTTTCCGATACAGCCGTGGACAGCCGTTGAGGCGTACGCCGTCAGGCGTTGCAAATTTCCGGCAACCCCCTCACTTCGCACCTTGCAGCCAAGTGCGGTGTCACGAGCGATCGTCACAGCGATGAAGTTCGCCATGGAAGTACCAGTAACAAAAAGTCCGGCAGCGCTCTCTGGAAAGCCGAATAGGCGTTGCATCCACCTTTGAATTTGGCGCTCGACCTCGACTGGAACCTGATCGCGCCCACCCAGATTCGCATTCAGTCCCGCGGCCAGCATTTCTCCCAGCATTCCCACGGGCGTACCGCCGCCATGCACCCAGCCCATGAAACCGGGGTGAACATTTCCCGCAGCAAACGGCAGGATGTAGTTCATGAATTCCTGATGAACTTCAGGCAGAGACGAGGGCTCGACCGGAAGAAGATCGCCTCGAAATCGATTTCGCACTGCATCGGGAATCGGCTGCCAAACCGGGCGCTGCCGTATGTTCTTCGTGTAATCCAGAATATCGTCGAGCATCTGGTGCGCCTGGCTTCGAAAGCTCTCCCAATCCGATGGATCCAGTGTCTGATGGACCGTCTCCGGCGAAGTCAATCCCGAGTTTTCAGGTTCGTTCCGCGAAGTTCCCGACATCTTCTCTTTCTCTTGGGTGACGTTCAAGGTGGGGTTGCTCCGGGTGGATGCATGCAAATTGGGGACCGTTCAGCTTCGTCAATCGATTGCCTGATTCTTACGGGTTACTCCGGGCATCGGCGATCTTGCGATGCAAAGGTCTTAGAGGAATGAGAATTGCTCTTATTTGGCTGGTTTCCGGGGACGATTCACGAGGAAAACGCTGCTTAACCACGAAAAGCAACGAATTGGCCCACTGCAGACCAAGCGATCGTTAGAAACTCCAATGGAGGAACTCCGCTCGCTTAGCAATCATTAGAAACCGTTAATCATGGCAACGCGTCTATCCGCATCGTACCGTTCTCTGGTTCGCGGGGAAGCGAAATGCTGATTGGGGATGAACCCATTGAACTATAAGCTGCACTGTCCGGTGTGTGATTCTATCTTTGACGACGACGGGTTCGTCCTGGCGTGTCCTCACGCGCACTCTCCCGCATTGCTCACCACCCGCTATTCTTCTCGCACCTTCGAATGCGACCACAAGGCTGCGGATTTATACCGATACCAGTGTTGGTTGCCAAATACGAACCGACTGACGCATGCCGCCATGCCGGTGACCTACCAGAGCCGGCAATTAAGTTCGCTTCTTCAACTGCCGAATCTTTGGATTGCTTTTAGTGGCTACTGGCCAGAAAAGGGAGCCACACTGGAGACTGGCACCTTCAAGGAGCTCGAGGTTTGCGGCGTCTTATCCCGAATGCCGACCTATGACTTTCGCGCTCTGGTGGTCGCTTCCGCAGGCAACACGGGGGCTGCGTTCGCGAGGTCGTGCTCCGAAAATGATATTCCCTGCCTCATTATCATTCCCGCGTCCGGCGTAACCAAAATGCAGTTCGCCAATCGGATCGAGCCCTGCGTTAAGATCATCTCCCTCACCGGCGGGGCCGTCTATTCCGACGCGATCGCGCTGGCCGATCGCATTTCGCGGGAGGATGGCTTCGTGTGTGAAGGCGGAGTCAAGAATGTCGGACGCCGCGATGGCATGGCCACCGCCATGTTGAATGCGGTGGAAACGATGGGCAGGCTTCCGGACTATTATTTTCAGGCCATTGGCAGTGGTGCGGGCGCCATCGCGGCGCACGAAGCAGCCCAAAGGCTGGTGGGAGATTTGAGTTTCGGCGCCGCTGTTCCCCGGCTGATGCTTAGCCAAAACGCTCCCTTCACGCCGATTTACGATTCGTGGAAGAGAGGCGGACGCGACCTCGTCGAAATCGCTCCCGACCATGCCCGAGTCTTAACGCAGGGGATTCTGGCTAAGGTGCTTTCCAACCTGCGCCCCCCTTACTCCATCGCCGGCGGAGTGTACGATGTTCTTCGCGAAAGCCAGGGCGACATGTTCGCAGTGCAAAACAGGGCAGCCGCGCAGGCCATGAGGATCTTCCAGAAATACGAGGGCATAGAAT
>CAVQCP010000019.1:0-126548 GCA_963710965.1 uncultured Acidobacteriaceae bacterium
TGTTGAAAACTTTCCGTTGACACGCAACTCGAACTGAAGTAACGTCATCGGAAATTTCTAGGTGACGAGGCTGAGGGGTAGCTTCGGTCACCATAGTGCTTCCCCCAATCTAATCTTTGTTCGCTGTTCCTACCTAAGGGCAGTGTTTGCAAGTGGGCCGAACCCAGGGAGAAATTCAGATAATGAAAAAGCAGTCGGGGATCACTTTCAATTCGATGTGTTGGGTTGGCGTATTACTGATAAGCTTTGTCGCTGCCGCGAGCGGGAATCTGTTTGCATCGTCGAAATATCCCGGATATCCCTTTCCGTTCGTAAGTTCACTGACGCCACAGGCTGTCGTGCCGGGATCAGGCGAGTTCACGCTCAACGTCTACGGGGCGAATTTCAATACGAGTTCGGTAGTGAAATGGAATCGAGAAGCGAGGCAGACTACCTACATTTCAGCTCGCCATTTGCAGGCGCAGATTCTTGCCACAGATGTGGCTCAGGCTAAGGCAGGCTACATCACCGTAACCAACACGACTCCCGGAGGGAGGCTTTCGACTTGGGCCTCGCCATCAGCTTTGGTTGAGGTACATACTCCTGCCGCGACGATTTCTCCTGGCGCGCCAGCTACCTATAATGTTGGATATCCGCCTTTAGTCGTCGGAGACATTAGAGGACAGAACGTCCTGGATATTGAGGGGGCAACCTTCTCGCATGCCTACGAAGAAATGTTTTCGTGGCTGAATCCCGGGGACGGAACGTTGGTAACAGGGCCGGTTTCGACCCATGAATATCTGGGACTGGGCGACGCTGAATTCGGCGATGTGAACGGGGATGGAAACCTGGACCTTGTTTACACCGAAGGCAATTACAAGTACCAACTCAACCCGTCAGCCGTTGGTGTCAGCCTAGGGAACGGAGATGGAACGTTCACTCCGACAGGGAAATTCGGCAACTTTGCCGACGCTCCTGCACAGATTGTGCTAGGTGACTTTAATCGGGATGGATCCTTGGACGTCGCGGTTGCGACCGGGTCAGATCGATTTGGAGTGCCTATCTTTTCTGGAAGCGGCGACGGCACTTTTCAGCTCTCATCTTCTGCCCAAGTGCCGTTTTTCCCCTTCGCAATGGTGACAGGTGACTTCAACGGCGACGGAGTATTGGACCTCGTCACAGAGTCTGGGGCGCTGCCCGATTTGGTTGCGATTGCTTTGGAAGTGGGCAACGGTGATGGGACATTTCAACCGCCTCGGGTCATCGCCACGATTGCCCCTCAGATCAAAGATACTGGTTCTGTTTGCGTCTTCGGATGGCCGCTTGTGGTTGCCGATTTCAACAATGACGGGAAACTGGACCTAGCTTACTGTGACGACTCCAGTATTGGAATCATGCTTGGCAATGGCGACGGTACGTTCAAGCCGACAGTCTTCTACAAAGTCGGCTACGCGGGCACTTTTACATTTGCGGTGGGAGACTTTAATTCCGATGGCAACACCGACATTATCGTGTCCCATGAAAACCGAGGGAACAACGATCATCAGTTTTCTATACTTCTGGGAAACGGGGATGGGACCTTCGGCCCGAAGACCGTCATTCCGTTGCAGGGAGGATACCTCAGCGAAAATCCCATTGTGACGGGTGACTTCAATTCGGATGGCCTTCTCGACTTCGTCCTTGATCCTCCGTTTCTTCCGTTTGCGCTTTATCTGCAACAGTGAGCATAAGGAGGTTGTAGCTATGAAAGGCTTGACCCAGCATATCTTAGTCTTTGTGGCTTGGATTCTGTCAGTGATCCTACTGGGGGGCTGGCCCGGCCGCACTCTAACACGGCGGGTGCCCCACCCGTGGCAGTTTCACGGGTGGGCGGCTGCGAACTCTCCCTGAGATGTTCATCGGTCACAGCGAAATTCCAGCGTTCCAGCTACATCGTTCCAATGCCGACAAACCTGCATCCCGTGCTGTGATGGAGTGCGGATGGGCCAGGACCCCGCGGATCCTCTCTGCGGCCTGCGCGCCCCCCCAGCGTCAAAGCTGCATCTTGAAACACTCCCCGCATCTTCCGTCCATGAAATAATCAGCCCATGCAGCACCCAACTCCAGTCCGCCGCCAAGCGCGCTTGCCGAAACTCCTCGCCGTCCTCGTAACCATCGCAACCCTGGTTGCATTTTTTCCCTCGCTCGCTCCAGCCCAGGAACTCTCGCAGCGTCTGATCCTCAAAGATGGCTCTTACCAATTGGTAACCAAATACGAGGTCAAAGGCGACCGCGTTCGCTACATGAGCGCCGAGCGCAATGAGTGGGAGGAACTTCCCTCCTCACTCGTGGACTGGCCGGCCACAGAAAAGTACGAGAAAGATCGCGCGACCTCCGCGATTCCTGAGGCCGCCGCTCTCGACAAGGAAACCGACGCCGAGCGCGAAGCCGAACTGGTGAAGCTTCCCCAGGTCGCCCCTGGTCTGCGCCTGCCCGACGATTCCGGCGTCTTTCTGCTCGATAATTATGGAGGCGAGCCGCAACTGGTCGAACTGCAGCAGATGGAAGGCGACATCGACGCCAAGAGCCGCGGCAATATCTTTCGCACGCCGCTCAATCCCGCCGGATCGAAGCAGACCGTCGAACTCGCCGGCGAACATGCCACCATCCACTCGCATGTCGCCGTTCCTTCGATCTACCTTAAATTGGACGACGCCTCCAAGAACCAGCCGGCGGAGGGCGAGACCGCTTCCGCCAAACCATCCATGCCCAACCTCGATGCGCCCCGCGCCCAGCCCCGAGGCCCGCAGCAGCCGCAACAACCCGAAGCC
Organism: uncultured Acidobacteriaceae bacterium; assembly: GCA_963710965.1. Classification (GTDB taxonomy): domain Bacteria; phylum Acidobacteriota; class Terriglobia; order Terriglobales; family Acidobacteriaceae; genus Sulfotelmatobacter. Next base: position 2,790 of record CAVQCP010000019.1, read on the forward strand.
GCAATCGTCCCTTACGATCGTTTCCGCATCGTGCACGCAAAAGTGAAAAACGGCAGCCGCATCCTCGGCGATCTTAAGCGCAACGCCGCCGGCAAGGTGAGTCAGAATGAAGATTTTGTGAAGACCACCATCGACCGTGTCGGCCCCGGCTGGTTCAAACTGACCCCAGTCGCCGACCTGGCTCCAGGCGAATATGCCCTGGTCGAGATGAACGGAGCTAACAGCATGAATCTCTACGTCTGGGATTTCAACGTGAACTCCACCGCTCCCGCGAATGCCAATCCGTGGAAACCAGAAGCTCCAGCGAATCCTTCGTCGACGCACTAAAAGTGTCTCGGACTTATCTGGAGGCAGGTTCATGCCGGGCCGGCCAAGCCTATGGTTCTGCACGAAAAGTTGAGAACTGCGTTACTATCTCCGCCATGAGAAAATTTCCCGTCCTCTTTGGCTTCGCGCTGTGGGCCTCAACCCTGTTCGGCGCGGACGAACCCAGGAAAATTCCTCCCATGCCCATCGCGGTCGCGGGCAATGCCGTCGCCAGTATCAAAGGCGGCCTCGAGGTCTATTCCTTCATGGGGGTGGGCCCGCGCAAGACCTGGGACGACATCACCAATCAGGTCTACAGCCTCAATCTCGGCCACGCGAAGTGGCTGCCAGGCCGCCAGGTGCCGGGAGTCGTCGGCCGCGTCGGCGCGTCGGCCGCGGGCGTGCGGGGCCTAGTCGTCCTCATGGGCGGGTATGTGGTCGAAAAAGACAATACAGAAAACACCATCCCCGATGTGAACGTGTACGAACCCGAACACCGGCAGTGGTCGCGGGCGAAGGACATACCCGTAGCCGTAGACAGCGCAGTGACGGGCGCGACTCATAACCGCTATGTCTACTTGATCGGTGGACGCTCCCCCAATGGTCCGGTGAATAACGTACAGGTGTATGACCTCCAAACTGATACCTGGACTCAGGCCACTCCGTTCCCCGGCACGCCCGTATTCGGCCTGGCCGGGGGCTTATCCGACGAGGAGATCGTAATCGTCGATGGCGCCAAGGCAGGCCCGGCGGGCGGCCCACGCTACGTCGCGTCAGACGAATGCTGGCTGGGGAAGATCGATAAAAAGGATCCTTACAAAATTGAATGGAGCAAACTTCCCGCCCACCCTGGCTCTGCGCGCTTCGCCATCGCCAGCGCAGGGTCCAATCGCGAGCACAAAGTTCTCTTCTCCGGCGGCACGCCCACCCCTCACGACTTCAACGGAGTCGCCTATGACGGCAAGCCTGCGCAAGGCTCCGACGTCACCTTCGATTATGACGTGCATCGTCATCAATGGGAGACTGTCAGCACCGAGACTTACGACGCCCGTGCCGACAGCCGCGGCATTGTCTTCACGCCCATCGGCGCATTGGTGCTCGGAGGAATGGCAAAGAATCTCGCCGTGACCACGCAGGTGACGCAATTGCCCCAGAAGTAAACTTTTGGAGACAAGGAGTTAGCGGTCGAGATGCCAGCGCCGGACCGGTCCCACTCGAAGACCAAAGGCCTGGCATAAGCCCCTTCGGATTTTGTTCGGCTATAAGGCTATTTCGTGCCCGAGAAGAAACGATTTGCCGGCTTAAGTCACAATTCAGAATAAAGCGGACGCGAACATGGCCCCCATGCTGATTCATGCGAATGCCGGAACCGCCACAGATCATTTCCGGAATGTAATCAACCTCGCATTGGCGCGCACGACCGACTTCTCCGCCGTGGTGTACCAGTGCATCCTGAATGAAGACAACGACGGCGCGCCAAATTGCTACGGCCCGGATGGCTCGGGTGCGCTCGATGAGCTCAGGTATGCCACCAGCGACGAGAACCACGTATTCACCGCCAACGACCACAACTTTTCCTGGCACGGACTTTACTCCCGCACCAGTCCGGCTCCCGCCAATGCTGCGTTCGATCTTGACGATGGCGACCCGAAGCTGAAAGACCGTGACAATAAATTTCCGGTCAAGCAAAAGAACGGCAATTTCAAGGGATTCTACGTTTCGACCACATCGTGGATTGTGGACGGCAGCAAGAAAGAGTGGGATCCAGCCCGCTATCTCAGTGCTGCCGCCTTCTCCTACGGCGCGATTACCCCACCTCTTCAGAACCTTGGCGTTTCGCTGGGAGACCTGGGACTGGCCATCCGCCCGGATCGCCAGCTGGGAAAAGGCTTTTTTTTCGGGGACGCAGGCGTGCGAAACAAAGTCGGCGAGGTCTCCAGGAATCTTTTCCGCACCTTTTTCCCCCGCGCCGATCAGGAGACCCATCCCGTAACCTTTATTGTGTTTCCGGGAGTGGCCGCGGGGACGATCAAGGGCAACGAGCTCGATATCGCGGTACAAAGGCAAATCCACAAGCTATCGGGGTCGGATAGCGCCGACGATCTGCTGCGCTTCCTCTCCTTCCCTCCACATCTACGTGGTCCGCGCGCTCCGGCCCCGATACCGGATCCTGGCCCGAAAGATAACCCGCCGACTCAAATGCAACAACTTCGCGAGGCAGTGATGGGCCCGCATCGGAGCAGTTACGCCGATCATAAAAGCGTGTTGCAACAGTTCGGATTGTAGACTTAGGCAGCGGACGCTGCTGCGCTCAGCGAAATCACGGAGTCCCGCTCTCTCGCTCGTCGGGGAATTATTTTTCGTCGATCAGTTTGTCATTCAGCCAGCGCCGCCCGTACATATCAAGCCATTCGCCAACGGGCTCGCCGGGGCGCGGGTCGGAACCAAGACGCAGCACGTTGCCGTCGAGATCTTCCACCTGCATTTCCAAGGCCCAGGAATAATTGGTCGGAGGGTGGCGAATTTTCGCGCCAGAGGCCTTGTATTCCTCATAAAGGGCGTCAATGTTCTTGCCATCGATCCAGATCCAAGACCCGGGATTTCCCTGATCGCCCGCGCACAGAAAAATGCAGCAGCGCCCGCGCGAAACCGAGATGAAATAGTCGGCGTACTCAAAATCGACTTTGAATCCGAGGGCCTTCACATAGTAGTCGCGGCTGGCAGCGACATCGCGCACACGAAAGACCGGGTTGACTCCGCCGAAGGCGAGCGGGGTAGAGGGCGTGGAATGAGGCATAAATTTTTCTTCCTTGCGTTCTGTGATCCACCAGTTCGGGCCCGCAAGCTGAACGTTCATCCAACTGCGGAGCGTACTCGTTTAACGCCGCTCGCGGATTTCACAATTGTCGAATGCCGTTCCATACTATACAATTCCGGACATCGGTTGTGGGTTCCCTGCCATCCCCTAAGGATCTGCGCCGTGGAAACGACAATGTTTAACCCTCGCTAGTTTCGACATCCTTCTGAGTCCGCAAGCCGGACCCCGTGTTCTATCCCTGATAGTTTGATCAGCGCATCCGTTTAATTTTTTCCGGGTTTGCTTTTCCCCGGATTTGCTTTTCCCGATAAGATGCGCAGAGAGCTCCCTGGTTTTTATGGAAAGTACCGTCAAAGCGACCGAGCCCCAGCACTCCCTATGGTCATCCCTGGTGGAGGCGATTCGCGGCTCGCACCAGGACTACACCTCCGGCAGCTTGAATCGAGCCATCCTCCTGCTGGCGGTGCCCATGGTGCTGGAGATGGTGCTGGAATCCCTCTTCGCGGTCGTCGACATCTTCTGGGTCGGCCGGCTGGGCGCAAACGCCACTGCCACCGTCGGGCTCACCGAATCAATGCTGGCCCTGGTGTTCTCTGTGGCGATGGGGCTGAGTTTGTCGACCACCGCCATGGTCGCGCGGCGCATTGGAGAAAAAGATCCTGAGGGCGCCGCTATAGCTGGGGTGCAGGCGATCGCGCTCGGACTGGCGGTTTCGTTGATCATCGGCATCCCGTGCGGCATTTGGGCTCCGAACCTGCTCCGCCTGATGGGCGCGACACCCTCGATTATCGCCACCGGCAGCGGCTACACCCGCGTGTGCCTGGGCGGATGTTTCGCCGTGCTTCTGCTCTTTCTGAATAACGCGATCTTCCGCGGCGCAGGCGACGCAGCCATCGCGATGCGCCTGCTGTGGGTTTCGAACATTATTAATCTCATACTCGATCCCTGCCTGATCTTCGGCTGGGGACCATTTCCCCGCCTGGGTGTCACAGGGGCCGCCTGCGCCACACTCACCGGCCGCAGCATCGGCGTGCTCTACCAGTTCTATCGCCTGCTCCGCGGCACGGAGCGAATCCGCATTCTTGCCAATCAGGTCCGGCTGAATTTCAGCGTGCTGATGAAATTGATCCGGGTATCGCTGACCGGCATTCTGCAATTCGCCATCGCGCATACCAGTTGGATCGGCCTGGTCCGCATCGTCAGCATTTTCGGCGCGGCCGCGCTCGCGGGATACACGATTGGAATTCGCATTGTGGTTTTCGTCATCCTACCCTCGTGGGGTCTGAGCAATGCGGCGGCGACGCTGGTGGGCCAGAACCTGGGCGCGGGACATCCCGAACGCGCCGAGAAAGCGGTTTGGCGCACCGGAATTTACAACATGATCTTCCTGGGCGCGGTCGGACTGGTTTTCATTTTCTTTTCCCAGCCGATCGTTCGATTGTTCACTCAAGATCCGGAGGTGCTGCGCCTCGGCGCCACCTGCCTGCGCATCATCAGCTACGGCAATCTGGGTTACGCCTACTTCATGGTAATGATGCAGGCCTTCAACGGCGCAGGTGATACGATCACGCCCACGGTCGTCAATTTTTTCGGCTTCTGGCTGTTCGAAATCCCCCTGGCCTATTGGCTGTCGATCCCGCTCAAGATGCATTCGAATGGAGTGTTCTTCTCCATTGCCATCGCCGAGAGCTCCATGGCCATCGCCAGCGCAATCTTGTTCAAGCAAGGGAAGTGGAAGAAGCAGAAAATTTAAAGGATTTTCAGATCGAACATCCACCGAATGTTTGTCATCCCGAGCACGCTTGTCACGCTTGTCATCCCGAGCATGTTTGTCATCCCGAGCAACGCGAGGGACCTTGGTTTTGGCTTGCGCCACAGGTAGCACCGGCACGAGCAAACACCAGGATCCTTCACTTCGCTCGCGATGACAATCCGAGCGGCGGGACACAATCCTGGATTTTCTGACTACTGACTGCTCGTCGCAGCCACTACCGCGCCCGTGCCAGCACGAGCGTAATATCATCCGGTTGCTCGTTGTCGCCGATCCAGTCGGTGACCGCGGCGGTTACGATCTGGCAGATTTGTTCCAGCGGCAAGCGGCGGTTGGTGCTCACCAGTTCGATCAGGCGTTCTTCGCCGAATTCGCCGAATTCATTTTCTGGCTCGGTGACGCCGTCACTATAAGCCACGAAGATTTCTCCGGGATGCATTTCTACCGCACCTTCGCCGTACGTCATGTCGTCAAACAAACCGACCACGGTCCCACCAGTTTCCAACCGCCGCACCGCGCCGTCTGCCCCGATCAGAATGGGCGGCAAATGTCCGCCGTTGCTGTAGGTAAGGCGGTGGTTGCGCCCGTCGTAGATGCCCAGGAAAAGCGTGGCATATTTTTCCGGCGGAGTGCTTTCGTAGAGCTGATGGTTGAGCAAGCCCAGCAGCGCTCCAGGAGAGAGTTCGATGCCCTCCGGCCACACCGCCATCATTCGCCCCGCCCCGGCCACGGCGCCCACGGCCACGGGCTCGCGCATCTCCTTTTCGCGCATTTGGGGCAGACTTTCGATGGTATAGGCACGCACGGCGGAGTGGATGGTCGCCATCAAAAGCGCCGCCGAAATTCCCTTCCCGCTAATATCGCCGACGGCCAGAATCATCTTGTGCGAGCTGGCGGTCAGAAAGTCGTAGTAATCGCCGCTGACCGTGCGCGCGGGACGGCAGAAGCCATGCACCTCCAAGGATTCCAGCTCGGTAATCTGCCGCGGAAATAATTGCTCCTGCACTTCCTGCGCGATGGCAAGTTCGCCCTCCATGCGCTGTTTTTCTTTTTGCTCCTCGATCAGCTTCTCAATCGACTCCGTCATCGAGTTGAACGAGAGCGAGAGCTGCGCCAACTGGTCAGCCGATTTCACCGGAATGCGATGGCTGAAATCGCCGCGATCGATATGCCTGGTGGCATCGTACAGTTGCGCCACGGCACCGGTCACGGTGCGAGTCATGCGCGTGCCAATAATCAGCGCGATCAATTCGATGACACCAAAGAAGATCAGGACCGCGAGCAGCACGTATTCAATGGCCTCGGCAAACTCTCCCAGCGCCGCGAACAAGTGGCCGTAGAGCACCGAGGGTCGAGTGCGAACCTTGACTAGCGCCCCTGCCCGCTGCGTCTCGCCCGTCTTCCAATCCACCACGGCAAGCAGCGTAGGGAAATTGATTTCGCGGTCCACCACGTTTGCGGCTGGCGCCAGCGTGCCCATGGAGAAGGTCGGAGTTAAAACCTGGTTATTGTTTTCCAGGGTATAGCCCGACTTACTCTCCTTCACAGTAATCTTGTCTCTTTTCGCTTCCCGCCCCTCCGCGCCTCCGGCTTTGGTCGCGTCCTTCGTGGTGGCGCTGTTCTGGTCGTTTTTTCTCTCGTCGATGGTGGAGATTCCGGACGAGTACAGCGTGATCTCCCCAAGATTCGCGGCAATATCCGCAATCAGGTTTTTGTCGAGAGGCTCGCTGCTTACCACCATCAGCTTTTCCGAACCCACAGCCAAGGCCGAGGTCACCCGTAGATATAGGTTGCCCTCGTCGCGAACGATTTCTTTGAAAGGATTGCCCTCGCCAATGGCTTTGCTGTAAGGATTATCGTCCTTACTGAAAAAATCAGGGTACGCCATTTCCGGCACCGGCTCCGGGCTCAGCGGCAAAGGCTTGGTGCCCAGCCACGCCGCGACCCGGCGCCTGCGCCAGAATCGATCGCGTTTTTTCAATCCTGCCAGCGATTCCGGAAGCGCCGGCTCGCCTTTTTCGATGCGCGCCGCCAATTCGTTGCTGACTGCGGCATTCACCGCCTGCATACTGCGCAGTTGCGAGTTGATCTCAGAAGTAACCACGAAACTGGCAAATTGCCCAGCAAAGAGATAAGCGGAGATAGCAGCCATGGCAATCAGCAGAACCGCAGGAATCACGCCAATGAAGACGTAGGTAACAATCAGCCGGTTGCGCAGCCGCCACAGCAGTCTTCGGCGCAGCCAGCGGAACGCAACAATCGCAAACAGCAAAGCCGCGTCAAACAGAAGAAACTTAACCCAGGCATTGAGACTGGCGCCCCAGGTCGGGGAAAATAACTTCAATACCATTTCCACGGCGAACAGCGCCATCGCCAAGCCCAGCGAATAGCAGGCCCCGCGCGCAACCCATCCCCCGGGCCAGAAGCCCGCGGCTTCGATTCGCGCACGGAAAGTTGTATACCGGGAAGTCATGGTTTCAATTCAAGGCTCGGGCTCGCCAAAAGGACCGTGGGGTCTTAAGCGTTAGGCATGAGCCGCGCAGCATCAAGACCCCGCACCCATTGCCTAAGACCCGACATCCGAAACCGCCTTTCAAATCTCCGGATACAGATCGAAGAAGGCTTCCAGACTGGTGCGCAGTTGTTTTTCGATCTCTTCCTTGCTGCCTTCGAGCACGTGCATGGTGACGTGAGCTTCGCGTCCGTTGGTAAGCTTCACCGGAGCCTGGCCCACCTCGGCCACGTCTTCGGAGGGCAGGAGCCGCATTCCGTAAACCAATGTCAGATTTGCCATGTCTGATTCTAACCGCGTTGGCATCTGGGGCAAAATCTGTCTCCCGCAGACTGCAAAAAGGACCTTCACCACAGAGGCACAGAGACACAGAGAGAACTGTTGAAGTGTTTATTTTCTTCGATTTTCTCTGTGCCTCCGTGTCTCTGTGGTGAAAAGCTTTTATCGGTTAGAATTCTGCCGTGCTCTCAAAACTCATCCCAATTCTTTTTGCAATTCTGGTCAGCCTTCCCGCCGTATCCCAGCAAGCGCCGGAGACCCCGTCCACTCAGCCGCAAGTCAAGGTCAACATGCTGAATGTGTGCACACCTTCCGCCGAGGAGCAAAAAGAAATCGCCTCGGCTCTGGCACGAATTCCCCGGCAGCCGTTGTTCAGCGCTGACTTCGAGATCGCCCACGGCCGCTCCACGCTGAGTGAGGCGCCCGACTTTCTCCAGCCCGGGAAGAACACCCAAATTTCGGATGAAGAATCGGTGGCCAGCTATGTCCGCATCCGCCGCGAGTTTGCCGTGCAGGCCATGTTCTCGAGTGTGCAATATTCTTTCAGTAACGATGGCCAGAGCATGGTTGAGACGCTGGTGCTGCATGTTCGCGATCCCAAAGATTTGATCCAGGTTGCGATGGAGGACAGCGCGTCCGCCATCGGCACGCCGGAAAAGATGGTCTCCGCCAATACTCCGGCCAGCCGCATCCGGCTGGAACGATTCGGCAAGTCATCGATCGCCCTGGCGCGCTGCCCCGGCTCCGAGAATTCGCCGCCACCCGACCAGAGCGTCTACGAACCGCTGTTTCGCAGCGCTTCCGAAGTGCTGACCAATTATCGCAACCTGCTGGGAGTACGGCGGATGGTACCTGCGGAGCTGGCACAGATTCCGAACGCTGGACCGAAAGCGGCATCTAAGTCGAAATCCGCAAAATCGCCGGCAGATCAGTCGGATGAAAAGAAATGAGATTTACCTCGTGTACTCGGTCCTCAGTGGTAAAGCTTTGACTTTCTGACGACTGGAGCGCATTGCATCGAAAATTGAAATCCATAATCTAACGGCTAACAAATCATGAGCGAAATTCGCAACGTCGTCATCATCGGTTCCGGCTGCGCCGGACACACTGCCGCCCTTTACACTGGCCGCGCCAACCTCAGCCCTCTGGTGGTTGAAGGCCACGAACCTGGCGGCCAGCTTTCCCTCACCACGCTGGTAGAAAACTTTCCCGGCTTTCCTGAGGGAATTATGGGGCCGCAACTGATCGACAACATGCGCCAGCAGGCGGAGCGCTTTGGCGCCGAATACCGCATGGCGCACCTCACCAGCGTCGACCTGAGCCAGCGTCCTTTCCTGCTGCATCTGGGGCGGCATCAGGTGCACACCAAAACGCTGATCATCGCGAGCGGCGCTTCGGCGCGCTGGCTGGGCCTGCCCAACGAGCAGAAGCTGATCGGACACGGCGTTTCTTCCTGCGCCACTTGCGATGGCTTTTTCTTTTCCGGCAGGGAAATCGTGGTGGTAGGCGGCGGCGATTCGGCCATGGAAGAAGCCATCTTCCTTACACGCTTCGCCAGCAAGGTCACGCTGATTCATCGTCGCGACAGCTTTCGTGCTTCCAAAATCATGCTCGATCGCGCGCAGCATAATGAGAAGATCCACTTCCTCACCAATACCGCCGTCGAGGATGTTTACGATCCCATCAAAAATGAAGTCACCGGCCTCAAACTCCGCAACGTCAAAACCGGCGAACTTTATGATTTCCCCACCAGCGCCCTCTTTCTTGGGATCGGTCACGACCCCAACGCAAAGATGTTCGCAGGACAATTGGACACCGATGCTGACGGCTATCTCAAAACTCACAATTATGTGCTAACCCGCGTGCACGGCGTTTTCGCCTGCGGCGATGTGCAGGACCGCCGTTATCGCCAAGCCATCACGGCGGCGGGTAGCGGCTGCATGGCCGCCATTGAGGTGGAGAAATATCTGGAAGAGCACGGGGCCTGACGTTGACCGGCTGCGAAACTCGCCACGCCACCCCAAGCCGAAGCGACGCGTCCCTGAACCAGAAGGATAGCTCGCCCCATTACCAGCGTAACCTTGCGCCAGATTAGATTTCTCTTATTCTAGGCGCGTACTAGGGGCCCCGAATGAAGATCCGCACCATCGTCTTCGTTTTTATTCTTCTCTCATTTCTAACGCTAGCGCCGAAATACGGTTTGGCACAGGAAACCTCCAACGAAGTCCGCAAGGTCGCTGAAAAGGTGGAACCGCAGTATCCCTCCCTCGCCCGCAGCATGAACATTCGAGGCACGGTCAAGGTTGAAGTCGTGGTTGCACCCAATGGCACGGTAAAATCCGTCGAGGTTAAAGGTGGGCACCCTTTATTAGTGCAATCTGCGCAAAGCGCGGTACGCCAATGGAGGTGGCAACCGGCTTCCCACGAGACCCATCAGGTAGTCGAATTCAGATTCAATCAGTAATCTGCGTTACGATTCACTTAGTTCTTTCACGCCTGTGATCCCCCTCCTATCAGACGCGTCCCCGGATTGTGATACAACCTTCTGTGGTCTTCTATGAAACAGTTCTTCGATCAGCCTTCATGGATCGATCGCTTTTGTATCGAATGAAGTTTCCGGGTGAGGAATGTTACGAGCCTTCTTCGTAGGTCTTTCTGAAAATCAATCGTTGCGTCGTTTTGCCGAACGCTCGTCGCTGGGCCGCCGTGTCTCCGGCCGCTTCGTAGCCGGCACTGAGATTTCAGACGCGGTCCGCGCGACCCAAGCCATCAACCGCTCCAGCATGAGCGTCAGCATCGATAACCTCGGCGAAAACGTCACCAATCCCGACGAAGCCCGCCATAGCGCCCAGCTTTATCATCAGATTCTCGACGCCATTGCCGCCAACCGCCTCAATGCCAACATCAGCCTCAAGCTGACCCATATGGGTCTGGATGTCGACGAGAAACTCGCCCGTGAAATCGTCGGCGGACTCGTCGCCAAGGCTGCATCCATGGACCCTCCCGGCTTTATTCGCGTTGACATGGAGGGTTCGCCTTACACCCAGCGCACTCTCGACTTCGTACACGAACTGCATCGCATGCCGGGAAATGCCAACTCCGTCGGCACCGTGATCCAGGCTTACCTCAAACGTTCAGAGAAGGATGTCGAAAAGCTTCTGGCGGAAGGCATTCGCATCCGCCTTTGCAAAGGCGCCTACAAAGAACCGCCGGAGATCGCCTTCGAAGCCAAGTCTGAAGTCGATGCCAACTACATCAAGCTGATGAAGATCTTGCTGAAGAGCGGCACCTATCACGGCCTGGCCACGCACGACGAGAACATCATCCAGCAGGCCGAGGTCTTCGCCACCGCGGAAAAGATTTCCCCCGACTCGTTTGAGTTCCAGATGCTCTACGGCATCCGCCGCGACTTGCAGCAGAGGCTGGTGCGCGAAGGCTGGCGCGTACGGATTTATATACCCTTCGGAACGGAGTGGTATCCCTACTTCATGCGGCGCTTGGGTGAGCGCCCCGCCAATGTGTTGTTCATCCTGCGCAATCTGCTGCGGGCGTGAGCGCATCTTGTCATCCCGAGATCTTGTCATCCCGAGCGCAGCGAGGGACCATGGTCTTTGCCTCCCAGGGCAACTGCGGTGGCGTTTGGCAGAACCGAGAGGGATTAACGGATTAAGAGTGCGCTAACCAAACACAGGCCGCCGCGTCTGAAGCGGCGAGACTTGGCAAATAGCGTAAGGAGCGTCGATGAATATCAACCGTATTAGCACCTGTCTCTTACTGTGCAGCGCGTTGATCATTTTTCAGCCGCTGTTCCTCGGAGCGCAGCAAAATTCGGAGGCGGCCAAAACTCCGCAGGTATCGCCCGCGGAGCGCGACGGCCAGCACGATTTCGATCCTCTTCTCGGCTCCTGGAAATATCATCTGAAGCGCCGCGTGCATACTCTTGTCGGCTCCAACGAGTGGGTCGAGTTTGAAGGCACCGGGGAGTGCCACAGAGTTTGGGATGGCGGCTCTCAGATCGATACCATCGAAGTCGACGGCCCCACCGGCCACATCGAAGGCCTGACCTTGCGCGTTTACAACCCGCAATCGCATCAGTGGCGGCTGTATTGGGCCAACCGCAAGGTCGGCATTCTGGATCCACCGCAAGTGGGCGAATTTAAAGATGGGCGCGGTGAGTTTTACGCGCAGGACACTTACAACGGCAAAACCATTCTCGTTCGCTTCGTGTGGACCAACCTGAGCACCAATTCGCCGCACTTCGAACAGTCCTTCTCAGATGATGGCGGTAAGACATGGGAAGTGAACTGGATTACCGATCAGACGCGCGTAACTGATAAGTCCGAAAAAAGTGGTGCCCAGTGATCAGAGGCTGGTGCGGAATGTGCTGCGGGCGTGACCCGAAGCGAGGCAGGCCTGTGTGGCGCGGGCACTCCTGCCCGCGACTGCCTGGGGTTCGAGAAACTCCCGCAAATAGGTATGGCTAGGCGCCAGATTGGATTCAGAGTTTTGCTCACGGACGGACTTCGCGGGCAGGAGTGCCCGCGCCACATTTCAATGATTTTTGAGATAGCCTTTCAAAACCATGTTGAAATCAACCGCGCTGTTTTTTATTTTGTGCGCCCTGTTTGCGACCATGGCGATCGCACCATCGAAATCTTTTGCCGAGACATCCAGCGCCGCGCAAACTCGACAGCAAGAAATCACTGCCTACACTCTGGCTCCCGGCAAGTTGGACAAAGCGAAAGCGCTCTACGAAACGCGCACGGTTCTCTATCTCTTCGGCATGGTCTTCGACATTTTGCTTTTATGGATCCTGCTCCAGATGCGCATCGCGCCCGTCTTTCGCAATCTCGCCCAACGCGCCAGCAAAAACAAGTTTCTCCAGACGCTCATCTTCGTGCCGCTGCTGACGCTTGTGATCGCTGTAATCTCGCTGCCCATCGATATCTACCATCACCACATCTCACTCGCCTACGGACTCTCGGTGCAAGGCTGGGGATCGTGGGCCGCCGACTGGTGCAAGGGCGAAGCGGTCATGCTCGTCATCGCGGTTCCCGCGGTGTTCGCGCTATTCCGGATCATCCGCCGCAGCCCCCAGCGCTGGTGGTTCTATTTCTGGCTGCTGACTTTGCCGTTCCTGATCCTGCTGGTCTTCGTCGAACCAGTCATTCTCGACCCGCTGTTCAACACCTTCGAACCGCTGGAGAAAACGCAACCCCAACTAGTGAGTGAAATTGAAAAGGTCGTACATCGCGCCGGGCTGGAAATCCCGCGCGATCGCATGTTCGAGATGAAGGCCAGCGCAAAAGTCACCACCTACAACGCCTACGTCACCGGCATCGGCTCCACCAAGCGGGTCGTCGTGTGGGACAACACCGCGCGCGACTTGACCATCCCCGAGACGCTGTTCGTCTTCGGTCACGAGATGGGCCACTATGTTTTGAATCACATTTACAAAGGACTCGCCTTCGGTGCGGTGCTGCTGTTCGCCGCTTTCTGGATCGGACGCCGCATCGTTCTCACCCTGCTGGCGCGATGGGGCGCGGGGTGGGACATTCAGGGCATCGACGACCTGGCCGCGCTGCCGGTGCTCATGCTGGCGCTCTCACTGCTGACTTTTATCGGCGAACCAGTCGGCAACGCTTTTAGCCGCCACATTGAACATCAGGCCGACATCTACGGCCTCGAAGTTACGCACGGACTTTTCCCCAACAACAGCGAAGTGGCGGCTGCGTCCTTTCAGAAACTAGGGGAACAAAGTTACGACTATCCCACGCCGAACCCGCTGCTGGTGTTCTGGTCCTACAGCCATCCCTCGATTGCCGACCGCGTCCAGTTCGCCCTGCATTACGATCCGTGGGACACATCTGCGGGGCCGAAGTATGTGAAGTAGCATCCAAAGTAAAAGTCAAACGTCCGCCGTTGCAGCCGCATCTAGAATGCAGGCAAGCTGATTAAGGAAAGCCGATGTCCAACCATGCAGAGGTAATCGTCGTCGGGGCCGGAATCTCTGGCCTCGCAGCCGCGGCAACGCTGGCCGAGTCCAGCCTCCCGGTCACGATTCTCGAAGGCCGCGACCGCATTGGCGGCCGCATACTCACGCACTTCGATTCCACTCTGGGCTTTCCCATCGAACTCGGCGCCGAGTTTATCCACGGCCTGCCGCAGGAAGTCTGGAAGCCGCTGCAGGAAGCCAAGGTTCCCATCATCGAAGTCGATGGCGACAACTGGTGCGTGAACCATGGACGCTTAGCCAAGTGCGACTTCTTCGGCAAGGTCGATGACATTTTCGAAAAGATGGACGCATACTCTCCGGACATATCGTTTCTCGATTTTCTGGAACGCTGCTATCCGAATCCATCCGGCGATCCTGCCCTGGAGCGCACCCGGCAGCGCGCTCTCTCCTACGTAAAAGGATTCCACGCCGCCGATCCCGCCAAGATTGGCGTTCATTGGATTGTCGAAGGCATGCAGGCCGAAGAACGCATTGGCGGCGAGAGAGCTTTTCGCACCGCTCACGGATACGCCGAACTGGTAGAGATTTTTCGCCGCCGCGCCTTCGGTGCCGGCGCAACCCTGCACACCGGAAGCAATGTGGAGCGCGTGCGATGGAGTCGCGGCAGCACCGAAATCGCGGCGCATGGCGCGGAAGGTCCTGCCACTTGGACCGCGCAGAAAGTGCTTTTAACCTTGCCCCTCGCGGTTCTGCAAGCCCCGGCCGGATCTACCGGAGCGATCGAATTCACTCCCCCCCTTCCGTCACAAAAACTCGACGCGCTGCAACATCTTGCGATGGGAAAAGTATTTCGCGTAGTGCTGCGCTTCCGTCATCGTTTCTGGGACACGCTTCCCTCCCCCGAAAATCACAAAACGCTCGGCGATATGAGTTTCCTTTTCTCCGATGACGAGTGGTTTCCCACCTGGTGGACCAGCATGCCGGAAAAATTGCCGCTGCTGGTGGCTTGGGCACATTGCCCAGCGGCGAAGCGACTCTCCGGACAAAACGATTCGTTCATCGTCGAGCACAGCCTGCGCAGTCTGGGAGCACTCGCGCACATCGCTCCCGCGAAGCTAGAAGAGGAACTCGAGGCTGCGCACTTCCACGACTGGGAGAGTGATCCGTTTTCGCGAGGCGCCTACAGCTATGGAAAGGTGGGAGCGCACGCGGCCATTCGTGCCCTCGGTTCTCCCCTCGAGGGCACTCTGTTCTTTGCCGGAGAAGCTACCGATACCTCCGGAAACAACGGCACGGTCCACGGAGCCATCGCCAGCGGCAAGCGCGCCGCAAGGGAGATTCTCGAAGCGGCGCGGGAATAGGGTTGTTGCACCGGCGTAGTGCGTCTTACTCGACCGCCGAATGCTTGCCCCAGTCGAAGCGCCGCCCGAGAATGCCTTTCACGATCAGACGGTCCGTGCCGGCTGTCGGACCGATGCCCACACCAATATTGATCTCCCACTTGGGCGAAAGGTTGAGATCGGTGACCGCAAAGATTTGTTGTTGCTGTTGGTGGAGCGGAAGAAATCCGCCGAGGCGCCCATAGTCTGCGTAATATTCGAAGCCGCCGCTGAGGGCGCGGCTGAAATCATAACTGATCTTTGCCGCGGGCGAAAAACCGATGCCCTGCTTCACGTCGGGCCCGTGCCAGGTCCGCTCCAGCGCCGGATTCACCGCCCAGTACCAGCGTCCGGCTGCCTTGTCGATAATCGGACGAATCTCCCAAGTCCAGGTATCCGGCGAATACACCGCCCGCTGATAGCCAATCTCCGTCGAAACACTAAAGCCGATCGGCCAGTGCCACGCATCGGGCACCCGCACCCGCGGACGAATGTGATCGCCAACCCATTGCACGCCGTGACCATCCTGCTCGCTGGTGAATACATAGAATCCTACTTCGCACCAGGAGTTGATTCCTTCTGTCAGTTCGAGCGTTTCATGTTCCTGGTGATAAGTCGGATAGACGCCATCGATGACGTACTTTTGTCCTGCGACCGTAAAATTCGAGTGCAGCTCCACCATCAGATTTTTGGCCGGAACCGTATCCGCGCCATAGACTTGAATCTCGTAGTTGCCCTGTGCGCTGGCGGGCGCTGCCGCGCAGGCCAAAACAAAAACAACGAAGAGTAAACCCAGGCGCCAGGTATGTCGCTTACGCATAGCGAAACAGCATCATGAATCCGAGGTCCATGTGATTTTGCTGATGGCAGTGAAACAACGTATTTCCGGGATGATCTGCGGTAAATTCCACGTCGGTCTGCGTCAGCGCGTTTACCAGCACTACATCTTTACGAATCCCTCGAACCACCTTCGCCGGGGCGGCTTCTCCCTTTCCAGATTTCAGCGGAGCATCGAGAGTCTTTAACTCGAAACTATGCCGGTGCAAATGTAGAGGATGATCGTCCTGGCTGCGATTGATGAATTGCAAACGGTAACGCTGCCCTGGTTTCAGCGGTGCGACCCCGGTCTCCGGATACATCTTTCCGTTGATCGTCCACTCTTCCATACTGCCATGCCCGCGAAACCTCGATTCGAACACGAGCGGAATATGGATGGCCTCCGCCGAACCGGCGTCTGGGTCGCTCATCGAAGCCGAAAACGAGTCGTAACTCCACGCGAGATTTTCCGGCTGTTGCCATTGCGGCGTTCCGCTGCGTCCCCCATACTCCACCGCGATTGCCATTCCCGACGCCCGCACGTGCTCGCGCACTTCGCCCAGCACCCAAACTCCCGGATTGTTCATCTCTACCGTGGCGCATACACGCTCCGCGGGCGCCAGGCGCAGTATCGACACCGGGGCGGCCGTTGGCACGGGATTCCCATCCAGCGCAATCACCTGGAATGTGTGTCCCGCCAGCGCAATCCAATGCACTTCCGTCGGACTGGAATTCAGTATGTGAAATAAAACCCGTTCGCCCTGCTTCACCCGCAAGGGTTCGCCGGAACCCATTGCTTTGCCATTGATGGTCGCGACATCATAGACCGGATTCATGGCGCCGTCGTTGTTGGCCCGCAGATGTCCACCCCAATCATGCAGTGCAAGAAACATTTCCTGATCATATCGTCCCGGATTGTCGCGCGCTTCGATCATCAGAAAGCCATGTTGTCCGCCATACTGCGATCGCGTAAGGTCGTTTTTCGCCATCGTGTGCGTGTGATACCAGCGAAAACCCGCGGGCCGCGGAGTGAAGCTGATGCGAGTCGTCGCACCCGGCGCCAGCAGGGGCGTGCCCTCTTCCGTAGATCCGTCGACCTCGGGTGGCAAAAATAGTCCATGCCAGTGCACCACCTCGGGGCGCTCGCTTTTGTTCGTAACTTCTATTGTTACCGCGCGCCCTTCCTGAAAGCGAAGCAGAGGGCCGGGTGCCTGGCCGTTATAGGCGGTTGTGCGAATGCGATGTTTGGCAGACAACTCCAACTCGACCGTGCCAATTTCAAGTTTGTAGTCGGCCCCAGCCAAATCCTGAACCAAAGCAGGAACGTACCCTGCCGCCGCAGCCGACGCGATCAGCTTTCCGAAACTTCGACGAGAATACATACCCAGGAGTCCCTCGGAACCGGCGTCGGCCCCGATTGGCTAGCTTCGATTATTGAACATTTTCGAAGGCAGCAGAACGTTTTCTCACACCACTTCCCATTCGCGCTGCCAAAGGCGAAAGACCCCATGCTTCCGCCATTCAGATCGTGCTATGATCCCAACGCTGCGGCAGGAGAACGTGACTTGACTGTGGCTGACGCGGCGACACGAAGCTGGGCGTTTCCCCCCTCCCAAACAGTATGAAGTGAACGACATTCGGCCCGAACCTATTCGGCCTAACCCTGGGCAGCATGCCGCAGGAACCATGCCGCCCGGCGCCAACTGGAGAGTGACTGACCATGAACCAGCATCTTTCGCCAGCTTTCTATTCGCGCCTCTTTTCTAGGACCGGCTTGATGGGGACCAGCTTGACGGTCATCTTGATGGTGATCGTGCCCGGCGCCAAAGCGCAAAAGCCTCCCAGTACGGGACCTATCGTCACACTTTCGGCGACCTCCCTCAACTTCGGCACCATCGAAGCCGGAGAGACAACTGATGTCCAGATCGTGACCATCACCAATACGGGCACTGCCGACCTCGACGTTACATCGATCAACGCCGGCAGCACCTATCCAGTCTTTAACGATGGATGCACCACCGTTGCCCCTGGCGCCAGTTGCGATTTTGGTGTGGTCTTCCAGCCGCAAACGGCCGGCACGGTCAACTACTCCGTTTCGATCAAAGACAACGCCCCAGGGAGCCCACAGAAGGTTACGTTGACAGGCATAGCGACTGCCCCTGTGATCGGCCTCTCGCCCGACTCTCTCACCTTCGCCAGCCAGTCCGTGGGCACGAGCAGTTCCGCACAGTCCGTCACCTTCACTAACCAGGGCACCACCACGCTCACCATTAGCGACATCAGTGCCAGCGCCGACTATTCAGAGACCAATACTTGCGGCACGACATTGAAGGCGGGTAAGAGTTGCACCATTAGCGTCACCTTTTCCCCCACCGCCGGAGGTTCTGTTGGCGGCGCGATCACTATCAATTCCAGTGGCAACAGCCCGCAGAGCATCCATCTCATCGGCTCCGCTGCCTCGGGCACCGCGTCACTTTCCGCAACCAGCCTGAGCTTCGGCGACCAGAATCTGTGGACAGCCAGCGCCTCGAAAAAAGTAACCCTCACCAACAAAGGCACCAGCCCGTTGGAGATCATCAGCGTAGTGGCCAGCGGGGATTATGCCCAAAGCAACACCTGCGGCAGTTCTCTCGCAGCCTCGGCGAAGTGCACCATCACGGTCAGCTTCACGCCCGGAGCAACCGGAAGCCGCACCGGTTACATCACGGTCAGTGATACAGACGCCTCCAATCTTCAAACCGTCACCCTTACGGGAACCGGCACATCACCGACCACGACTGTAACCGTCACTCCGGGCTTCGCCTCGGCTACGTCGTCGCAGACGGTTCAATTCACCGCCGACATCAGCGGAGTTCAGTCCAGCGACGTTACCTGGGCGGTCGACGGCATCACCGGAGGAAACTCCACCGTGGGTAAAATCACGACTGCGGGGGTCTATACGCCGCCTAAGACAGCGGGCGCACATACCGTCAAGGCCACCAGCACCGCCGATGGGGCCGAGAGCGGAATCGCGCGCGTGATCGCTACCGCCTTCCCTGGCATATTCACCAATCACAGCGACAATGGCCGCACCGGACAAAACCTGAACGAGGTGGTTCTCACCACGGGCAACGTCAACGACACCCAGTTCGGAAAACTTTTCTCCTACCCGCTCGATGGCTACACCTACGCCCAACCTTTATATGTTCCGGACGTTTCTATCCCCGGCCAAGGCACGCACAACGTCGTCTACGTGGCCACGGAGAACGACAGTGTGTATGCGTTCGACTCCAACAATTCGCCAACCACGCCTCTGTGGCGTACGAGCTTCATCGACCCCTCCGCCGGCATAACGACGGTTCCCGCCGCTGCCGTGAATGACAACGGCTGCGACTCGAACATCGGCACACAGGTTGGCATCACGGGCACGCCCGTCATCGATCCCGTTGCCCAGGAGCTTTTTGTGGTCGTGCGCACCGAGGAAAACGGCGCCTACGTGCAGCGTCTGCACATCCTCAACATCACCACCGGCGACGAAGTCTCCGGCAGTCCTGTTGTGATACAAGCTTCCGTACTAGGTGTAGGCGAAGGTAGTTACGGCACCGGCAGCGTAGCTTTCGATAATTTGCTCGAAAACAGCCGTCCTGGGATTCTGCTATTGGATGGCGTGGTCTACCTCGCCTTCAGTTCCCTTTGCGACAAGCATCCTTATCACGGCTGGGTGCTCGGCTACGATGAAACGACTTTCGCTCAGGTCAGCGCCTTTAACACTTCTCCGAACGGGGTCGCGGCTGGAATCTGGCAAAGCGGAAATGGACTCGTCGCCGATGCCTACGACAACATTTATTTCGCCAGTGGAAACGGATGGTATGACGCCGACAACGGCGGTCCCGATTATGGCGACACGATCGCAAAACTCAGTACGACCGACAACGTTCTCAGCATCATCGATTACTTCACTCCTTCCAATCAGGACTACCTCAATCAACACGACCTGGATATGGGATCTGGAGGCTGCCTGGCTTTGCCCGACCAACCGCAAGCCCCCATTCACCTGTTAACCTGCGTGGGAAAAGCGGGAAACATCTACCTGCTGAACCGCGACGACATGGGTGCGTTCAACGCCAACGGCGATACGCAGGTGCTCGAAACCATGGCGATCGGCAAGGTGTGGGGCTCGCCCGCGTATTACCAGAACCAGGTCTACTACTGGGGCGACGAAGACTACCTGAGAGCGTATCGCCTCTACGGGTCCCTGCTTTCCGCCACTCCCGTCTCCGAGGATTCGCAAACCAGTCTTTATCCTGCACCCACTCCGGCGATTTCGGCCAACGGCGTGAGCAACGGAATTGTCTGGGCGGTGTTTACCAGCAAATTCCAAACCGCGGGGGCGGCGATATTGCGGGCCTACGATGCAGCCAATGTTTCCCGTACGCTCTTCGACAGCAGCAAGAATTCGGCGAACACCGCCGGTCCAGCGGTAAAGTTTGTCGTGCCCACGGTAGCCGACGGAAGAGTCTATCTGGGAACTCAATCGGAGTTGGATGTTTACGGCATTTTGCCGTAGCGGGAATTAGTGCCCTGCGTCTAAAGTTCGTTGATTCAGTGGCGATGCTTTGCAAGGGGCGCGGCTTCAAAGCCGCGCCGATCGCGCCTCTTAACATCCGAAAGCACGGTTGGTACCCTGAAGTTGCCTTTTGCTGCTGGGCATTCTCTACATTTTCGTCGGCGTGTAGGCGATGTGTCACCCCGTGGCAGGCTTGGCGTCCCTCACGCTAGCCGCTTCGCGCGGAAGCGGCAAATATCTAGAAGCTCTTTGCCGTCATATACACGGCCACTAATCCCAGCAGCAGCACCGCGCCTTCCACCCGCGTCGACCAGGCATGCAGCGCGTCAAACTGCATGCGCACCGGATTATCCAGGGGAACGGACCTTACTTCTTCGCCGAGCGACGCGCGCAGAACGTCCATGCGCGGGATGATGCCGAATTGAGAGATCAGGATCAGCGCCAGCATCAGGCACAGGAGAATGTGCCGCGCCGCGAATATGTGCGCCGTGCCGTCAGTGAAGCGGCTGTAGAGCAGTGAACTGACGAGGTAGACAATGCCGGAGATGAATCCGATCCAGTGCAGCTTGCCGAGAGCGCGTCCGACGACGTTCCCGGCAAGATGAGTTGTGGGCAAAACTGCGAATGCCGTTGGCGCAACGACAAAGGCAAAGAAGATCAGCCCGCCGATCCAGCAGACCAGAGATAACAGCATGAGGAAACGAAGGAATGACATGACCGAGAATTATAGCCGCACAAGACAATCAACGCTTTCCTGGCGTCCTCTGCCACCAGAGTTCCCGTCTAAAGAGGCTCCGGCGAAGAATTGTCCAAGCGTAGACGGGCAGTCTATAAAAGTTCAGAAGCCAGAAACATGCCCAGAAGATTAGATAGTCGATCACCAGGGGCACAAGCTGGCCCATGACGAGCGGCAAGCCAGGCTTCTTGTGTGAGAAATATCTCAAGCTCTTGCCGTCCCATGAGACCGAAAGCTTCGGCACGTACTTAATCGTGGAAAGCCGGGGCATGGTGCTGACGATCCTGCTGCGTAATGGCTCCAGGATGTAGCACTTCCCGTCCTGAAAGAATTCGACCCAAGCGTGCCCACTGCCGTACGAGCCGTAGGAGCCTCCAACAAATCGCGCATCGTAGCCTAATCCCATCAACTGCCGCCATGTCCACAAAGCAAAGTCCTCGCAGTCCCCTTTTCTATTTTTTTCAAATTCGTCGGGAGGCTGCCAAAAGTCTTCTTCGCCGAACAGCTCTTTGTCGGAAACGTACCGGCAGGTAGCCAAGAAAACTCGAATATCATTTATCGAATTGCACTTGACGTTGAGAGGTTGACTCACGTAGCGGCCCATAGGAAACGATGGATGGAATCCGCGGCGGTGATCGAAGGGGCGGGCTACCTGTCGGCCCACGGCATCGTAGGCTTCTGGGATGATTTCGGCGATCATTTAGGAAGAGAGATTCTCTCACGTGACGGCGCTACGGCGCCGAAAGATCACTGGACACCGGCGGCTGAATGACCCTCCTTTACACCGGCACAGCCACATTCTCCACAATCTCTTTCAACACCTGATCGGCCTGCTCTGATTTCTTCAGCGTAGAAGCATAGTTTCCGTTCACAACTACGCGGTGGGCGAAGACCGGCACGGCCAGCGGCTTGAAATCTTCCGGCGTGCAGAAGCTGCGGCCATCGAGGAACGCCATGGCTTGGGCAGCGCGGTAAAGCGCTTGCGCGCCGCGCGGCGAAACTCCGAGCGACAAAAATTCTGATTCGCGGGTGCGCCGCACAATTTCCAAAGCATAGGTGACGAGGGATTCATCTACGCGAATGTGTTTCACGGCGCCTTGCATTTCGAGCACTTCGGCGCCGGTCAGCACGGGGCGCAAATCCGGCAGGTGTGCGGCTCCGGCTTCGGAACGTAGAATCTCGCGCTCGGCCGCGGCTTCGGGATAGCCCATGCGCACGCGCATCAGGAACCGATCCATTTGCGATTCGGGCAGCGGATAGGTGCCGTGATGCTCCACCGGATTCTGCGTGGCTATTACCAGAAATGGCTGCGGCAGTTCGTAAGAGTGTGCGTCCACGGTGACCTGGCCTTCGTTCATCGCCTCCAACAGCGCGGATTGCGTCTTCGGCGTGGTGCGATTGATTTCATCGGCCAGCAGAACGTTGGTAAAGACCGGGCCGCGTTTGAACTCGAACGACTGCTCGAGCGACGAATACACCGAGATGCCGAGCACGTCGGAAGGCAGCATGTCGCTGGTGAACTGCACGCGCTGAAAGGTGCAATCGATGGCGCGGGCGAGCGCCTGCCCCAGCGTGGTCTTGCCGACGCCGGGGACGCCTTCGATCAGCAGGTGTCCGCGGGCGAAGATGCTGACCAGGGCGAGGCGCACCACATCGTCTTTGCCACGAATCACGCGGCGCAGGGCTTTTTCCAGTTCGGCGGCTTTGTGAGACACGGCGATGGCGGTTTCGGGCGACATTGGATGGATTTTACTATCTTGCATCGTGGGGCCGGAGTTACCTACGTACCTGCTGTTGGCGTCGGGCGGTCAGCTCTCAGCGAAACCCACTCGATTGTCATCCCGAGCGCAGCGAGGGACCTTGGTTTACCTGCCAAGGCCGCCGACGAAACCAGAACGCGACGACAGGCTCCTCTTGCAACAGACTCAAGCTGAAAGCTGACAGCTGACGGCTTTACTGCATAAACTCCGCCGGGCGGCCGGTCAGGCGCTCGATGCGCTTGGCAATCGGAGGATGCGTCGAAAACAGGCTGCCGAAATTCATTCCGAGCAACGGCTGGATAATAAATAAATGCGCCGTCGATGGAGTTGCTTGCATGGGCACGCGTCGGGAGTAGGCGTCGAGCTTCTGCAAGGCGCTTGCCAACGCATAAGGGTTGCCGGTGAAATGCGCGCCGGTGGCGTCGGCCTGGTACTCGCGAGAACGTGAGACGGCAAGCTGAATCAAGCTGGCGGCGATGGGCGCGATGATCAGCATCAACAGCGCCGAAAGCCCGCCGCCGCGGCGCTCGTCGCGGCCACCGCCGTAGCCGCCGAAGATCATGGCGAAGCGTCCCATGCTGGCGAGCACGGTGATTGCGCCGGCGATGGTCGCGGCCACGGAACTAATAAGGATGTCGCGATTATTCACGTGGCCAAGCTCGTGCGCCAGCACGCCTTCGAGTTCTTCATCATTCAGCAGGCCAAGAATTCCGTGGGTGACGGCAACCGAGGCGTGGTTGGGGTTGCGCCCGGTGGCAAAGGCGTTGGGCGACTCGGTCGGGATGACGTAAATCTTCGGCATCGGAATGCCCATCTTGGGCGCGAGCCGCTCTACGGCGGCGTAGGCGCGCGGCAGTTGCTCGCGTGTCACCGGCTGGGCGCGGTACATGGCGAGGGCGATCTTGTCGGAATAAAAGTAAGAGACGAAGTTCATCACGGCGGCAAAGGCCAGCGCCAGGAACATGCCGTTGTTGCCGCCAAACCAGCGGCCAAAGAACATCAGCAGCAGGGTCAGCGCAGTCAGCAGGAACGCGGTCTTGAATGTGTTTCCCATAGTTGGATCTCACTTATTGGATGTTACGCGAGAACGCACGATGCAGTTGCGGGGGATTGACGAATATTGCGTCTATGACAGCTTCACCGGCGGGCTCGCCCAGGCGACGCATTTTGTGCGACTACCGAGAACCGGATGCCCCACCGGTGGCGGTTTCACGGGTGGGGCGCGATGCCGATGGGGATCAGTTAATTGTACGGATAGCGAAACTCCGCTTTTCAGGTCTCGTCGATTGGGAACGGTCCGCGTTCACCATAGGCGTGATGTCGGAAGCTGCTCCACACCCGGTCGTCGGGTTCAGAACAGTCTTGGTACGACATTCGCGTAGCAGTTCGCCGCAGCCCACCCGTGAAACCGTGTTGTGACAGAGCAGTGGCCACCCCTACCCCACTTCTCGCAAAGTGCGCGAGAAATGGGGCACCCGGCGGCGACAGATCATGCAGCCAATCTTGTGTTGGCCGCAGACGGCGCTGCCAGGGCTTTGCGCAAAGCCATGGTCATCCCAATCCGCGTGACGCCGCTGATCATCAGGCTAACGCCGACCAGGGTGCCGATCGCCCACATTGAACTGGAGGGCCACTGCATGTAAATCATCCCGCCCAGCAGAAGCGTGATGATTCCATCGAGCAAGAGCCAGCCTGAGGCTTGCAACGCGCGCGTCCTGAACCAGAGCACAAGATTCAGGATGCCTTCAATCACAAACAGCGCGGCCAGAACCAAGGTCAGAGAGGCTACGCTCAGCACGGGATGCAGCAGCATGTAGCCGCCGAAGGCCAGATAGGCAAGGCCAACCAGCAGTCGCCAGACCACGCTGCCCGCGCCGTGCGCATGAAAGGCCAGTACGATGTGGACTACGCCAGCGAACAAGATGAGCCAAGAAACCACTACACTGACCGCGACCGCGGCAACAAAGGGCGCGGTGATCGCCATGATGCCGAGGACAATCAACAAAGCGCCCCAGAGAATCGAAACCGTAGAAGCGGAGCGGGCCATATCCGAAACGTTTTGCGCCATGAGAGGCCTCCTTAGATAAAACGCCCAGATGATCTGTATAGGGTACTCCAAAGCCGCACCAAGATGAAGGCCTTCATTGAGGGGCAGTGGTGTAGTTTGGCTTTCGCGCCGGGCTGGTTGAGCGGGAGATCCCTCGCTGCGCCTGAAAAACGGCTACGCTCGGGATGACGCCGTTGACTCAAAGACCAAACCGCACCATCTAATTCAAGTGGTGCGGGCTGAGCGTTGGCCAGTGCTTCTAAGCTTTTTGGGCCTCGCGCTTGAGGGCGTGATCGAGGGTTTGGTCCAGCGCGGATTTGGCCTGCTCGTATTCGGCTTGCGAGATTGTTCCCTGGCGGCGTTCGACTTCGAGTTGGAAGAGTTCTTCTTTGATGCCTTCCATCAGCATGGAGCCGGGACGAGCCGAGGCGCGGGCTGGAATATCCGCGGGAGCGTAGTCGTCTTCGATCATCTGACCGGCAGGGGGAACGGTTCTACCGCGAGCCATGGCGCGGGCGGCGGACTGTTGGCGGAGGGCAACGAAAACGCCGCCCAACACTAACGCCGCGGTGAAGCCGCCAAGAATCCACCAGCGATATTTTTGCAGCGGGTCGGGAGCGTCGATGGGCGGGCCAAGTCCGCCGCCGGGACGACCTGGCGCATTGGCGTTCGGCGGTGGGCCGGATTGTCCCTGGCCCTCGCCATTCTCTTGTGCGGTTTCGAGCGTGCCTTCGCCGGAGACTTTGAACGAAAGATTCTGGCCGAGCTTGGTGCTGGAAGCAACTTCTACGGCGGCGTTGGGCTCCTGCGCGTAATCGACGAGTTTGAATCCGTTGGAGCTGGTGTCAGCGGCTGTGAACTGCATCGACTTGGGCAACATGACGACGAAGTGATCGAGCGGATATAGAGATTTGGGGTCGAGACTGGCGCTGCCGTTGTAGGGCAACTGATAAGCGACTTCAAAACGCGTGAGGCCTGGGCGCAGCGGGAAGATGAAGGCGTAGCGGTTCTTCTCGGATTGCGGGACCGGAGCCGATTTGACGGGGCGTCCATTTTCGGTGGTGGCGGAGCCGGAATCGGGGATGACCTGGGCGCCGTCGGGAATAACGAACTCGATGTTGCGATCGTTCATCTGGGTGCGCGGCGGCTGGGAGGCGTTTTGCACGCCGAACTCGCGGACGACGATCAGCTTTCCCTGCTGCGCTTCGACGCGCATGATATCGGCGGCGACGGTGACGTTGTCCACTTTTTGCGCGACGTTGGAGACTTCGATCTCGACCGAGGTGCTGCCGGGAGGGGCCATGCGGTTGAAAGTGACATCCTGGTGAACGTCGCGAACCAGGTAAGGAGCTTGCGCGTCGGCGATCTTGAAGCTGAATTTGCCGTTGGCGTCGGTCTTGGTGCGGCCGGCTTCTTCCATGCCTTGGCCAAGCTTGAGCAGGACCACATCATCGCCGGCGGCGGGTTTTCCGGTGGTGGCGTTCTTGACGGTGCCGGTAAGGGTCTCGGCCGTGGCGCAGGTGGCGAGAGTCAGCAACAACATCAGCAGCAGCGCTGGTGCTTGCGAAAGGACCTTTACCACAGAGGACACAGGGGAACACCGGGGGAATGCGCTTTGTTTTTGGGTCAAGATATTGTTTCCTTCAGGGTCGATGGGGATTCGAGGCGCGCGATTTCGGCGAGCAGCGTGGCCGCTTCGTCTTGCAAGTTCGCGCGCAGCGAGGCGTAGTCGGTCTCGGGAAGTTTGCCGGCGCGGTATTCGAAATTGAGGTCGCGCAGGTTTTCGTAAACCGCGTCTTTGCGTTCGCGGAGATATCCCGCACGGGTTTTTTCCGGGCCGAGGAAAAGTTTTCCGGGAAGGTAGAAAACATAAAACAAAGATAGAGCGGCGATCATGGCGCAACACAGCATCCAGATCATAGGTCGGTCTCCTTGCGGGCCTGCTCCCGGAACTGATCGAGTTCGACGCCGTGAAGCGGCTGCAAGCCATCGGCCAGAGCGGGCTCGGGACGGCCTTTCCAGGCGCGAATGACCAGCACGATCAGCCCGAAGCCAAGAATCAGGACGACGAACGGAATGATGTAGGCGACCCGGTCGAAACCCTTTGCAGTGGGCGCGGCCAGTACCGTGGGGCCGTATTTCTGCACGAACGATTGCTCGACCAGGCTGTCGCTGTCTCCGCGCTCGACCGAGGCCAGGAGTTCGGCGCGCATGCTGTCGGAGGATGGGCAGCCGACGTGGTTGCATTCCAGAAGAATCTGATTGCAGCCGCAGATGCACATCATCTGATGGCCGATTTCGTTAAAGCGGGAAGCGGGATCGCCAGCGCCGATCAGGGCGAAGATGGCGGCGATGAGAAGAAGTGCTTGTGCCAGCTGGCGCATGGGGATCCGAATTGTCATCCCGAGCGAAGCGAGGGATCCTGGTATTTGCCCGTGGTGAGTAGACTCCCGGCGCAGGCAAGAACCAGGATCCCTCGCTTCACTCGGGATGATACATGTGGACGGGGCCAGCTTCGCTTTAGGATTCTCGTTTGTCATCTGTCCCCACATTTCGCCTCAATCTCCCGTCACCGGCGCGGGTTCCCGCCCCAGCCTTGCGGGCGCGGGTACGCGTACGGGCGCGGGCGCGTTTGGAACCAAGGCCAGCACAGTGCCGATCAGCATGATCCACACGCCCATCCAGATCCACATGACCAGGGCGTTCAAATGGGCCTTGATGATGGGATGGCCGTTATCCTGATTCACGCCTTCGAAGACCAGATAGAGATCCTCATTCAGGTTGGACCGAATGTCGGGCATGGTCGAGGTCTGCTGGCTGGCTTTGTAGAAGCGGCGAACCGGGGTCATGGTACCGATCGCTTTGCCGCCTTTGTAGACGTCCATGACGGCCCACTGGCTGGTATAGTTGGGCGAGTCGTCGTCAGTGTAGGAGCGGCAAACCAGCGTATACGGGCCGATGGTCATTTTGTCGCCGTAGGCCATTTCCTGCTCTTTATCGAGATTGAAGGCCGCGCCGGCGAAACCGATGATCACGACGACCACGCCGAAGTGGACGATGTATCCGCCATAGCGGCGGGTGTTGCGGTGGGTCAGCTGGACCATCGAGGCGAACATGCCTTGGCCGGTGTGCTTGGAAATAACGCGGCCGCCGCGGTAAAACTCGCTGGCGATGGTCAGCGTGACCAGGACTGAAAGCGCGATCGCCATCAGCGAATAGAAATAAGAGATATCCTGCCAAGGCTTGAGGCCGAAGGCCGAGCCCCAGCTCTGGGGCGTGATCATTAAGAAGGTGGCGACCACGATCGCGCCGATGGTCGGCCACAGGAAGTTGCGCTTGATGCTCTCTATCGAAGTCTTGCGCCAGGCCAGCAGCGGGCCGACGGCGGTGAGGATCAGCAGCAGCAAAGCGACGGGGATGGCGACGCGATTGTAGAAAGGCGCGCCGACGGTGACTTTATTGCCTTGCACCAGTTCGGAAATCTTCGGGAACCAGGTTCCCCAGAGAACCGTAAAGCAGAGCAGAACGAACAACAGATTGTTGAACAGGAAGCTCGACTCGCGCGAGACGATCGATTCGAGCTTGTGCTCGCTGCGCAAGCTCGACTTGTTCTTGAAGAAGAAGAACAAGAACACAGCGAGGGTGATGCACAGGAACCAGGCGAACCAATCTCCGATGGATGATTGCGCGAAGGCATGGACCGAGCTGATGATGCCGCTGCGGGTGAGGAACGTTCCTAAAATCGCCAGCCAGAATGTGGCGAAGACCAACCACATGTTCCACATTTTCAACATGCCGCGCTTTTCCTGCATCATTACCGAATGCAGAAATGCCGTCCCTGTGAGCCATGGCATGAGAGACGCGTTCTCGACGGGATCCCATCCCCAATAACCGCCCCAGCCGAGCACAGAGTAGGCCCAGTGCGCGCCGAGAAACACTCCGCAGGTGAGAAAGGCCCAGGTCACCATGGTCCAGCGGCGGGTAATGTGAATCCACTTCTCGCCGGGATACTTCATGATCAGCGCCCCCAGCGCAAAGGCGAAGGGCACGGTGAAGCCGACGTAGCCGAGATAGAGCATGGGCGGATGAATCACCATCTCGGGATACTGCAGCAGCGGATTCAATCCGTTGCCGTCGGTGGGAATGGTGCCCTGCACGATGCCGAAAGGATTTGCTGCGAGATTGAGCAGCAAAAGAAAGAAGATCTGCACGCCGGAAAGAATGACGGAAGCGTAGGCGAAGAGGCGGGGATCGGTTTTGTAGCGCAGGCGGAGGACGAATCCATAGGCCGCCAGCAGCAGTGACCAGAACAGGAGCGACCCTTCCTGACCCGACCAGAGGACCGCGAACTTATAAGGTCCGGGGAGATCGCGGTTGCTGTGGTGGAAAATGTAGGCGATGGAGAAGTTGTCCTGAAAGGCGCAGATGACGAGGATGATCGAAGCCAGGAGAACGGCGCCGAAGGTGGCGATGCCGGCACGGCGGGCAGTTTCCCCGAGGCGCTCCGAACCGCGGCGCAGCATGCCTGCCAGAGAAGGATCGTAACCGAGGCTGATGCTGCCGGCGCCGGAAACGGCAAGCGAAGCTGGATTCTGGAAGGCGAGCGCAACGATGCCGGCGAGAAACGAATAAACGCTCAGCGCTAGCGCGAGTAGCAGCGCGAAACTACCTAATTCCGCCATTGTGAACCCCAACCAAATTTTTTTAGAAGCTCCGCCGCGGGGCTAACACCGTGAGAGGAGGGCGTGATCTCTAAGAGTTTACCACTTTAGAAAAGCGTACGGCGACCGTTCTATCCGGCCGCCGCTGATTTCTGTGACTTGCCTGCCTATCTTGATCTACGCACTCTGCTGCTGGTAGCGCTTGCGAACTTCGCGCTCCGCATTCAGCCAGTCTTCCAGTTCACTGCCGGGGGCGCCTGCACGCTGCTGATAGATTTCATAAGCGCGACGGCGGACTTCTTCTTCCAAGTTGACCGGCGTGCGGTTGATGGGAACGACATTCTTGCGCGGCTCGGTCTTGACCACTTCGAACTTACGGAGTTCGGGAGTGATTTTGGCCTCGGGAGCGGCGTTGGCCTCAGCGAATTTGGGCGCCGCGGATTTGAGTTCAGGGGGATTGGCCGCCTGCGCGATCTTCGACTCCGGCGAAGGCTTGGTTTCAGGCATTGGGTTCAGCGCTGGCGTGACCTTGGTTTCAGGTGTTAGTTTTGCTGCTGAAGCCTCTGCTGGCGTGGTTGCGGCGGGGGTGGCGTTCGCCGCAGGGATGCTGACTGGCGCGGCGCCTGGCGTGTGCTCTCGGTTAACGGTTTTGCGAGTTTTGCCACCAGTGCTGGATTTCGTCTTTGCCATTCGGATACTCCTTAGATTGCGAAAATTTGGGGATGAAATCGGCCATGGAATCGACCGGAAACACTTCACCCCGCGCCCTTCAAGAAATCGTCAAGGATTTATAGCGGGTTGAAACCAGTATAAATGTAGCGGTCCGTGAAAACCAGCCTGATCGCAGAATTGGGAAGGCGTAGCTTTGCTATAATCGATACCTCCGAGGCGCTATCATCTAGGGGTTAGGACAGAAGGTTCTCCATGGTCGTATCGGCTTCCTAAGCTGTGTGTTTTCCGCAACTTGCAATAATTTACACCAACTTAGGCGGCACGTCTCGTAATTTTCCTGTAACTATCAACCATCAGTTGGTTACAAGGAAAATCTGCGGCGCGCCTCGTGATTATTGGTGAAAGGAAAGTATAAATTGTAGTGTAAAATTTAAGTGGCCCGTGGCGCTATCGTCTAGGGGTCTAGGACACGGCCCTCTCAAGGCCGGTACATGGGTTCAAATCCCATTAGCGCTACCAAACCCTTTCGCCGGGCATTCTCCCTGTTGATTTTGGGTGGCGCAGCGCTTCAGCGCTGCGATAAATTGCCTGTTTTCAATCGCGGCTTTACAGGCTGCGGAAAAACTCGAACGCGGGCCGAATCGGGAGCAGCATGACGTTCAGTCGTGCCGTTAAGCCCTTCAACAGCAACCGCGCTTCAACTGCACCACTACCGACTCACGCACCGGTTGGGCAATATTCCCGTCATCATTTATTCTGAAAGGTTGTCTAACAGTCTCTGAAGCGGCAGTGGGCGTGGACGGTGCACTCGTCACCGGTCGCCGTAGCCAGAAGCCAGGAGCTAGCAGCTAGAAACTTTCCTATGAAAACCGGAATTATTGGCCTGCCTCAGGTGGGCAAGACATCTCTGTTTCGCATACTGACCAAGGCGCATCTTTCCGATTCGGCCCGCGCCAATCCCCGCGAGGCGCATATCGGCGTGGCCAAGGTTCCGGACGACCGCCTCGATCGATTGGCCGCGCTTTATAGCCCGAAGAAGCTTACCCACACCTCGGTGGAATACGTCGATGTCGGCGCCATCGGACAGGAGGCGCTAAAAGACAGTGCTTACGCAGCTCATCTGCGCAATGTGGACGCGCTGGCGCATGTGGTGCGCGTTTTCGACGATCCTGCGGTGCCACACACCGGCGAGATCGATCCTTTGCGCGACATCAAGAATGTGGAATTCGATCTGATGATCAACGATTTAGGTCAGATTGAAAAACGGCTGGAGCGCCTGGAAAAAGATCTGAAAAAGATGAAAACTCCCGAGCTCGAAAAAGAATTCGAGCTGTTGAAGCGTGCAAAAATTCATCTCGAATCCGATAAGCCGCTGCGCGAAATGGAGATGACTGCAGACGACAAGAAGCGCATCAAAGGCTTCATGTTCCTGAGCGAGAAGCCGATTTTCTACGTGCTCAACATCGGCGAATCGACCGAACTGGGCAAGGAATTGGAAGAAGCAGTAAGCAAATACGGGTTGACGGAAATCGCGGCGCGGCCGAATTCCGCGGCCACGGCGATCTGCGGCAAGGTCGAAGCCGAACTTGCCGAGATGAGCGACGCCGATGCCGCCGAATTTCTCTCCAGCTACGGCCTCACAGAAAGCGGCTTGACCCGCCTGATCCGCACCACCTATAAGCTGCTTGGCCTGATCTCATTCTTCACCGCCGGCGAAGACGAATGCCGCGCTTGGCAAGTCCCCGCGCATTCGCGCGCGCAAGAAGCGGCGGGAGCGATCCATTCCGATCTGGAAAAACATTTCATCCGCGCCGAAACCATTCGCTGGGATCAACTGTTGGAAGCGGGATCGGAAGCCAATGCCCGAGCCAAGGGAACGCTGCGTTTAGAAGGAAAAGATTATATTGTCCAGGATGGCGACGTTATGCACATCCGGCACTCGGGATGAGTTCACCGCGGAGGCACACAAACACAAGAGAAAAACCTATTGTTGATTTTCTCTGTGTCTCTGTGGTGAATCCTCTCTGATATCATCTTCGCCGACCGTAAATGAACCCAATCGTCATCAGCATCCTGCTGGGTCTTACCGCTGCGGCCGCCAACGTCTTCGGCGGCGCGATCATCGTTCAGCGCAATTGGGAGCGCCGCTATCTTCGGTACTTCGTCGCCCTGGGCGCGGGCTTCATGCTGGCGACCTCCCTAATCGAGATGGTGCCGGAAAGCCTTGCCCTGCGTGGCCGGAGCGCCGCCTACCTCGTTCTTCTTGGTTATCTGCTTATCCATTTCTTCGAGCATACGGTCACGCCGCATTTCCACTTTGGCGAGGAGACGCACAAAGACGAGTTCATGCACTCGCACAAGGGATATTCCGTTCTCCTCGGCCTGATCATTCACACATTCTTTGACGGCATCGCCATTGCTTCGGGATTTTTGGTTTCGAACGCTCTCGGCTGGCTCATCTTTTTCGCTATCTTCCTGCATAAAATTCCGGAAGGTTTCACCGTGAGTTCGGTAATGCTGGCCAGCGGCCGAAGTCGAGGCACGGCATGGGGAGCGTCGATCCTGTTGGGCGGAGCGACGCTGGCAGGTGTACTTACGATGGCTTTATTTCGTCATCACGTGAGCGCGGGCTTGCCGCTCGCGGCCGGAGTGACGATCTATGTCGCCGCTTCCGACCTGGTTCCCGAAGTAAATAAAGAACCGTCGATGAAGATGGCCTTGCTTGTGTTTGTGGGGGCTGGGACGTTTTTCTTATTGGAGTATTTAATCCAGGGATGGTGACGCAGTACTCAGCAAAGCTCCGCGATCAATTTATTTCGCCACCTTTTTCTTTTTGTGTTCTGGAAGGGGCAGGACCTGCAGTCCCGGGATCTTCTTGAAATCTTTCGTATCTGCAGTAACCAGAACCGCGTCATTAGCGGCGGTTGCGGCGGCAAAGCAGTCGGCATAGGGTAAACCGTGTCCAGCTTTGAGTTGGGCAGCGCGCGTTGTTACGGCTTCGCCCGCGTCCAGCACCGCGATCGGCAGCAACTTTACCCGATGCATAATTCTCGCGGTTTCCGCAAAGCCCTCTGCTTTCGCGATGGTGTAGTAAACCTCGCCCCAATTAATTACCGACATGCGGAGAGGTTGCTCTGCGTCGCGGGCTTCTTTCAGGAGGAGACTGACCGCCTCGGCGCCGGGCCCGCCGATCAGAAAACGATAGAGGGCATTGGCATCGAGAACGTGAACTTTCATGCCCTGGCTTTCATCGCAGAATTCGATCCTTGGGTCGCTCGAGCCGAGCCGGAAGCCCTCGGCCTGCGAGCATGCCCTTCATGTCGTCGATGAACCCATCGGTTACCGGCTGGATGAAAAGACGCCCCGCGTCCTCAAGAAAGGCGACCCGAGTTCCTTTATCGATTTGGAATCTGCGCCGGATCTCGACTGGGATGACGACCTGGCCTTTGTTCTTGACGGTTGCGTATTCAATTCCCATAGTTCTACATTGTAGGCTTGGGTGCGACCCAAATCAAGGAAGTCATACTTTGACTACAAGGTAATACTAATCAGATAAGGTTCGCCAACCGCCGAAGCTCCGAAGCGCCGTTAGTCCTAATCCACCGTGTGCTTGGCCGTATATCCCTCACGCGCGACCACTTCAATTTTCTGCTCCTTGCCCTTCTGATCTTTCACCTTCAGCGGGCCGCCGTCGGGCGCCACGACTTGCACTTTCAACTTTCGGTAGCTGCCGTCGAGCTTAGTATTTGTGGGATGGTAGGCGATGGAGTACTGGTTGCGGATGTCGTTGCCGACATCCTGGAAGATCTCGCTGAACTCAGCCTGAAAACGCGGGAAATAGGCGCGTCCTCCAGTCATCGCAGCGAAGCTTTTCATCTCGTTATCCGCCTGCAAATAATCGATGGTCTTCATATGAGGGCTGGCAATTCCGTGGGAGGAACCGGTGCATCCGTGAGTCTCGCAATATTCGCGCAGCGCCCAGCCGATGCTGACGGGAAAAATGGTCACATCTTTCGTGTCTTTCACTTTCTTGATGATCTTATCCAGCGTCAGCTTGCTGAAGGTATCGACTCCCGTGGAAACCAGAATGATGTATTTCTTTCCCTCGATGCGGTCCAGCCGATCCAGCGTTTCGTAGAGCGCGTCAAACTCGTTGGTCTCTGCGAACATCGGCATGCGCATCGAATTCAGCGCGCCATAGACGGCGTTTTTATCAGACGTGAAGTCGAGGACGATATGCGTCTGCATGTCGTAGTACGCGACCGCGACATAATCTTCTTTCCTCATCGTGTTGACAAAGGCGTACGAGGCCATCAGGGTATCGCGCAGCAAGGGATAATTCGTGGATGCGAACTCCACCAGCAGCACCGCGGTGATCGGCGCCCGCGTCACATTGAAATTGCTGATTTGCTGTTGCGATCCGTCTTCGAAGATGCGGAAATTGTCCTTGCTGAGGCCCGGCACAAACTGCCCGGCTTTGGTTGTAACCAGCACATCGACGTTCACCAGAGGCACGTTCACCTTGAGCGAATAGTCGGGCTCACCATCCAGTTTTGGAGTTGAAGTGGGCGGCGGAGGCGGTGGGGGCGGCGCTTCCGTAGTCTTCTTCGGAATGGCATAGGGGCCGATGTCGCCGGTGGGACCGCCGGCATCCGCGGGGACCTCCTGCTTGGGCTCGCCATTATCCGGCGGCTGCGACTGATCCTGAGCGAAGCTCGGGGTTACGCTGGTAAGCCCGGCCAGAGAAAGCAAGAGCGCCAGGCTCAATACCGCAAAGCGTTTACCGCGGGGCCGCTGGCTTTCGGCCACCAGGTGGGCGTGGGGGAAAACGTCCGGGAACATACAAAACCTCTGAAAAATGGGGATAAAGTCTCTAGGGGGTTGCTGCACCCTATGCTAGTATAGACGCAGGCGTTCGCGATTGGGATGTTTGCCCGGTCCCAGAACTCTCCCTCCTGGGCAACGACTTACAATCTGGCGGAGTCTAACAACTAATGTAGGGCGCATGCAGTCCCTCCGGGCTTATTCATGAAAAAATTTGTTCTTGCCACCTGCTTCGTCGCTTCCCTTGCTTTACCTTTGGCCGCTCAAACTGTTGCTTCGCCTTCGGCCAAAAGCCCGGAGATCATCACCGTTGACAAGATCCATGCTGGCATGCGCGGCGTCGCCTACACCGTGTTTGAAGGCGTAAAGCCCGAGCCCATGGAAGTGGAAGTGCTGGGCGTGATGCACAACGTCAACGGTCCCAAGGGCGACGTGATCCTGGTGCGCCTGCACGGGCAAAAAGTCGAGTACACCGGCGTAGTCGCTGGCATGAGCGGCAGCCCGGTTTATCTGGATGGCAAGCTCGCCGGAGCGCTCGCGTTTCGGATTGGAGAATTCTCCAAGGAGCCGATCGCTGGAGTTACTCCCATCGCCGAGATGCTGGAAATCAGCGCCCTCGATCGTT
Organism: uncultured Acidobacteriaceae bacterium; assembly: GCA_963710965.1. GTDB lineage: Bacteria > Acidobacteriota > Terriglobia > Terriglobales > Acidobacteriaceae > Sulfotelmatobacter. Next base: position 38,498 of record CAVQCP010000019.1, read on the forward strand.
CGCCGGCGGAAGAGACCTCTGCCACGAAGCCCACCATGAGCCAGGTCGCAGGCAAGACCGCGTCTCCCGGCGAATCGTCCGAACTTTCCGCTCAGAATTCGGATGGAAAAACTTCGAACTACCTGCACCCGATTGAGACTCCGCTGGTCTTCAACGGCTTCTCTGAGCAGGCCATCAACCTTTTCGGCAAAGAGTTCGCGTCGGCGGGAATCGTTCCTGTCATGGGCGCGGGATCGATGAGCAACGACAAACAGCCGGAGCCCATCGAAGCCGGCTCGGCCATCAGCGCCATCCTGGTCCGCGGCGACATGAATATCGAAGCCACTTGCACCGTCACTTATGTCGATCCGCAGCGCTTGCTGGCATGCGGACATCCTTTGCTACAGTTCGGCTCGGTCGATCTGCCCATGAATAAGGCCGAGGTTCTGGCGACGCTGCCCTCACCGCTGAACGCTTTCAAGATCGTGAACACCACCGAAGCGGTCGGAACTTTTGTCCAGGACCGCCATACCGGAATCATGGGCGTCTTCGACCGCCAGCCAGAAATGATTCCGGTCACGCTCAGCATTCACAGCAGCACCGGAGTCAAACAGTTTCATTACGAAGTTCTGAATAATCCCAAGCTCACCCCAGTCGCGCTGATGGTGACGGTATTCAACGCCCTGCATGGAGTCAACGAGTTTGGCGAAGAGATCACTTACCGGCTGGCGGGTAGTATAGGCGTCAAAGGATTCCCCGAAGTCACGATGCGCAACATGTTCGCCCCCGGTGAGAATTCTCAGCCGGCCGCCATGCAGGCGGCGATGTCGCTGGGCGAACGCTTTGGACGCATCTATGACAATCCTTTCACCGTGCCTTCGATCGCTGGCGTGACCCTGGATTTCGACCTGGTCCGCGAACGCCGCTGGGCGCGCCTGGAGAGCGCTCGCACCGATGTAACCGAAGCGCGTCCGGGGGAAGAAATCATGCTTGAGACCGTGCTCGCGCCCTATCGCGGCGAACGCATCGTGCAGCAGATTCCGGTAAAGATTCCGACCTCCGCCAGCAAGGGAACCCTGCGCATTCTGGTCAGCGATGGCGACACCCTCGACCGCATTAGCCGTGGCAATCCCGCTCTCGGCCACCGGCTCGACCTGGCCTCCACCATCGCCGTGCTCAATAAAGAGCACTCCAACAATCGGGTTTACGTTTCGTTGCTCGAAGCCGACCCCGAAGCCCGCGTCGCCGATAAAGTCATGCCCACACTGCCCATCTCGATCATGAACGTAATGGATGGCATGCGCGGCAATCAGGAGATGGTAGTCTCCGGCGAGTCGAGCGTAGACGAAACCGCAACCGCCCCCCTGGATTACGTAGTAAGTGGCGCCCAGTTGCTGACCGTCACAGTGAAGTAGTGGTGGCTGTGTGGCGCGGGCACTCCTGCCCGCGACGGCCGGCAGCAGACCAGAGGCCAGGTGACGATCAAAAGTTAGGGCTTCCAGGTCAATTACATTTGCTCGTGGTCAGAGTCGCGGGCAGGAGTGCCCGCGCCACACAGGCGAAACGCCAGCCACACCCGCTCGGTTCCACTTAGGGATATCTAGTCACAAAAAAGGTCAGCGAATCAGGAAATTTGCCGCCTCCGCAATCTATCATCAAGGCACTCATGCCGTCGGCAACCTTCCGCCGCTACGAATACCGCCGCTACCTTCCCCACTACCAGAGAGATAATCGCCCATTGTTCGTCACTTTCCGCACGATGAAACCCCGCCTGCTTTCGCCTGACGCTCGCACGTTAGTCCTACAACACTGTCTCCACGACAACGGTAGAAGGTTTTCGTTGCATACGGCAGTCGTCATGCCCGATCACGTGCACCTTCTCTTTACCGCCCTGCGCGATGTCGATGGCTGGACCTTCGCCCTGCCGGAAATCCTCAAAGCCATCAAAGGCTGCTCCGCCCGTAGCATTAATAAACTCGCCCGCACAACCGGACCAGTCTGGCAGGACGAATCCTTCGACCACGTTCTACGAGGAGACGAAAGCTTGCGGGAGACGATCGATTACATCCGGCAAAATCCCGTAAGCAAAGGCCTGGTAAAGAAACCGGAGGACTATCCCTGGCTCTGGGTTGAACCAGGCTTGTGACGAACTGGCATTGATGGTTGGCTTTGCCTGTGTGGCGCGGGCACTCCTGCCCGCGACGGCCGGCAGCAGACCAGAGGCCAGGTGACGATCAAAAGTTAGGGCTTCCGGGTCAATTACATTTTTCTCGTGGTTAGAGTCGCGGGCAGGAGTGCCCGCGCCACACGTTCAGAACAATGCCACTGCCGCCTTCTCCATGTGCCGGAACCCATCCGTCTGAATTGCCGCCAGCACCATCAAGGTTCCGTTGTAACCCACATGCGCCAGAAAGCTCGACGCCACCGACTTGGTCGCCGCTCGCACTGCGGTGAGCACCACTCCTACCAGAAAAATGATCAACACCGCTCCCCAGGCATAGCCGTACTGCACGGCGTGAATCAGGCCGAAGGGCAGCGCGGTGAGAACGATGCCCCAGAAAAATCCCAGCCTGCGCGCAATGATCGGATACAGAAATCCGCGAAAAAAGAGTTCCTCCATCAAAGGGCCGATGGTGACTGCGAAGGCTACGGTGAGATAAGCATCGGAGGGGCGCGCGAAAAACTGGTCGAAGGGTGTCGTCTTCGGCATGGGAATGAATCGGCCCAGGATGTCGAGGCCGAGCATCAGAACGCCGATGCCCATGAAACTCACTCCGCCGACCCCGGGCCAATTCCAGCGCATCGCCGGCCAGAAGCGCTCGTTGTATTTGCCCTCGACAATCAGCACCATGAACATCGCAACCACGGCGTAAGTCACGAACTGCGACAGCAGCGCCAGCTTAGGCTTCTGTGCAACGTCCAGCCAACTCTGGCGCGGATAGACAAAGTGATGCGCAGCAAAGACCATTCCAATCTGCGTGATGAACAACGAAAGCACCGTAAGACCGGCGATGAGCAGAACATCCCAACCGCTCCAGACCGGGTTCTCGCCGGCCCTGGGCGCGGGCGGAAGCGCCGCCGGCGGCGGCAGCGGCTCGACCGCCAGCGGAAGCGGGAGTTGTTGCTCGCTGCTTAGCGGCTGCGGATCGAACTGCGGATTTTCAGTTGATGACAAAAATATCCTTCCCTTAGGCGCTCCGTTTCCCGTTCCCCGCAAAATACCCTGCCAGGGCCTGCCCCGTATACGACTTCTTCACTCGCGCCACCGTCTCGGGCGTGCCCTGCGCCACGATGCGGCCGCCCTCTTCACCGCCTTCGGGACCGAGATCGATAATCCAATCGGCGTTGCGGATCACGTCCAGATTGTGTTCGATGATGATGATGGAATTGCCCAGATCGGTCAGACGGTGCAGCACGTCGAGCAGCTTGTTAACGTCGTCGAAGTGCAGCCCCGTCGTAGGCTCGTCCAGCAGATAAAGGGTCTTTCCGGTCTGGCGCTTGCTCAACTCTCGCGCCAGCTTGATGCGCTGCGCTTCCCCGCCAGAAAGTGTAACCGCAGATTGACCAAGATGAATATATCCTAGCCCAACGTCCACCAGCGTTTGCAGTTTCTGCTTCACCTGCGGAATATTTTCCAGAATCGGCAGCGCGTCCGAAACCGGCATCTCCAGCAGGTCGGCGATGGAATATCCGTTATACTTCACCGCCAGGGTTTCGTGATTGTAGCGCCGCCCGCGGCAGACATCGCAAAGCACGTACACATCGGGCAGAAAATTCATCTCGATGCGGCGCTGGCCCTCGCCCTGGCAAGCCTCGCAGCGGCCGCCGGGGACGTTGAAAGAAAAACGTCCCGCCTTGTAGCCGCGCTCGCGCGCTTCCGGCAGCATGGTGTAAATCTCGCGGATCGCGGTAAACACGCCGGTATAGGTTGCGGGATTCGAGCGCGGCGAGCGTCCAATCGGCGACTGATCGATGCGGATGACCTTGTCGATGTTCTCCGCACCCACGATCGCCTTGTGCTCACCCGATTTTTCGCGCGAGCGATAAAGCTGCCGCGCCAGCGCGCGATAAAGAATGTCATTGACCAGCGTGGATTTGCCCGAGCCGGAAACTCCGGTCACCACCGTCATCACGCCCAGCGGAAAGGTTACGTCAAGATTCTTAAGATTATTTTCCTTCGCGCCCAGAATCGTCAGCGCCGCGCCATTCGCCTGCCGCCGCTGGTCGCGCATCTTGATCTGCACCCGGCCGGAGATGTAAGCCCCAGTCAACGAATTCGGGTCGCGCATGATTTCTGCCGGAGTACCCTGCGCCACCAAGCCGCCACCGTGGCGTCCTGCGCCGGGGCCGAGATCGACTACGTAATCGGCGCGCCGAATGGTCTCTTCATCGTGCTCAACCACCAAAACGGTGTTGCCTAAATCACGCAGATTTTCGAGCGCGGTCAGCAGCCGCCCATTGTCGCGATGATGCAGTCCGATCGATGGCTCATCCAGCACATACAACACCCCCCGCAGCTTCGATCCGATTTGCGTAGCCAGGCGAATGCGCTGACCCTCCCCGCCCGACAGAGTCGAGGCCGAGCGGTCCAGCGAAATGTAATTCAATCCCACCGCATTCAAGAACTGCAGGCGTTCGACAATCTCATGCATGACGCGCCCGGCAATCTTTTCTTCCCGGCCTGCGAGTTTGATGCCGCGCGCCACTTCGAGCGCCTTCGAAATCGGCAGCGCGGTAAATTCCGCAATCGACATGCCGTTGACTCTCACCGCCAGGCTTTCGGACCGCAGCCGCCTGCCCTGGCACGCTGGACATTGCGTGGCCGACATATGATCCATCAGCCATTCGCGGTAGCCTTCGGAAGTCGATTCTTCCAGATTCTGTTTCAGGTATCCGAAAATTCCCCGGAATCCGGTCTTGCCGCGCCCCGATTCGCCATTCAGCAGCAAGTCTTGAATCTTGTCCGGAAACTTTTCAAACGGAATGCTCAGATCGATGCCATGCGCCGCCGCGGTTATTTGCAAAGCATGGATCAACCCTTGTGACGCCGAGCCCGGCCCCAGTCCGCCATCGAGCAGCGGCTTGGACCAATCCGTAATTACCTTTGCCGGATCGAAATCGTACCGGCTACCGAGGCCGTGGCATTCGGGACAGGCCCCATACAGGCTGTTAAATGAGAACGAACGCGGTTCGAGCTGCGGAATGCTGATGCCACAATCCGGACAAGCCAACTTCTCCGAATAAAGCGTTTCTTCCCCGCCCACCACTGCGACTTGCACCAGGCCCCCAGCCAACTTCATAGCCAGGCCCACCGACATCTCCAGGCGATGCTCGATACCCGGCTTCACCAACAGCCGGTCGACCACCACTTCGATGGTATGGTTCTTGCGTTTGTCCAGCTCCAAATCATCGTCCAGATTGACGATTTCCCCATCGACCCGCGCCCGCTCGTATCCGTGCTTGAGCAGCGTTTCCATCTCTTTCTTGAATTCGCCCTTGCGTCCACGCACGATCGGCGCCAGCACCATGACCCGGTCTTCCGGAGTAAGCTGCATGACCCGCTGCACAATCTGTTCAGCCGACTGGCGGCTGATCGGCTGCCCGCATTTGGGGCAGTGCGGGATGCCAATGGAAGCGAACAGCAGGCGAAGGTAATCGTAAATTTCAGTGATCGTGCCCACGGTCGACCGCGGGCTGCGGCTGGTGGTCTTCTGCTCAATCGAGATCGATGGGCTAAGTCCATCGATTGCATCAACATCCGGACGCTCCATCTGGTCCAGAAACTGCCGCGCATAGGTCGATAAAGTTTCGACGTAGCGGCGCTGGCCCTCGGCATAAATGGTGTCGAAGGCGAGCGAGGACTTGCCCGATCCGCTCAGCCCGGTCACCACCGTCAGGGCGTTGCGCGGAATCTCCACGTCGATATTCTTAAGGTTATGCTGGCGCGCGCCGCGCACCGAAATTCTGGTAATAGTCATTCCCGTTAAACAAACTGTGAGTAGCGAGGGTCTGAAATGTCTGAAATTCGGCTGGATTGTCCTTCCGTAATGTCGACAGGGCCACAGAATTCGACGACAGTAGGAGTGCGCAACTCTACTACGTATCTTAATTGTCAATAGCGGCGGGCGTCAACGCGGCTAAATTGTAGAAGCCGCATAGACGCGAATGGAGTTGCCGGCATCTGAATACTGCAATTTTATTAGGGTGGGTTCAATCGTGATTTCGCTCTTCATGCCTCTGATTCTTTGCCTCACCGTAGTGGTCTCCGTTGGAGTTGGTGTGGTCACGGCCTATGCCGCCGTAATTGGGATTTTGCTGGCTTGCGGCCGCGCCTCGCAGATGCAGCCCGCCGAAGCCCGTCCCAGGCTGATCCTGGTGCCTTCGCAGAATCACGCTAGCGGCGACTAGAAACCGCCTCGCCCCTTGTGTCCGCCCGCACAACCTCATCACAGCGAATGGTGATGCCTCCTATTGACACGTAGTAGGCAGAGGAATAGTGTGATCTGCGGTTGATTTCGTCGCGTCTCCGAAGTGTAGTCCCCCTCCGTTCAGACGCGGCTTCCCCTTAGGCGAATCCCGAAGTACCGGAAAACCTCTTTCCGCGGGCCAAGTTGCTAAATTCTGGAGGTTCGTCGTGAAACACATCCGCATCGTGGTTTTGATTTTAGTCGCCTGCTCCGTGTCTGCAGCATGGGGTCAGCAATCCGCGGCCAACGCCCCCAACAACTGGAGCGAGTTTCACTATCTCAACATGATGCGCTGGAACCCGTACGAAAACATACTCAACATCCACAACGTTGGCAACCTCCAGCTGAAGTGGAGCTACTTCTCCGACGGCGACGTGTATGCCTCGCCCACGGTGGTGAATGGGGTGCTTTACGGCGCTTTTACCAACGGCAACGTTTACGCGCTAGATGCCAGCACCGGCGCGCTGTTGTGGAGTTACGCCACCAATTCTGAAGTATTTACCACACTCGCCGTGGCGAATAGGGTCGTTTATTTCGGCACCTCGCCCGCGTCGGGCGGCGCCTTGTACGCTCTGGATGCCAGTAGCGGCGTTGTGCTGTGGACTTACACCGACGGCAACCAGGTGGTGGCTTCTCCCACCGTGGCGAACGCGGTGGTTTATACCGCCTTTACGGACGGCAATGTATACGCGCTGAATGCCAGCACCGGCACCTTACTGTGGAGCTATTCCACCGGGAGCTATGTGTATTCCTCCCCCGCCCTGGCCAATGGTGTGGTGTACATCGGCTCGTATAACAACCGCGTGTACGCGCTGAAGGCCAGCACCGGCACCCTGCTGTGGAGCTACGACACGAGGGGCAATGTGGATTCCTCGCCCGCCGTGGCGAATGGGGTGGTTTATATCGGTTCTTTAGACAACAACGTGTACGCGCTGAATGCCAGCACCGGCACCTTACTGTGGAGCTACCCCACCGGCGGCAAAGTGGAGTCCTCGCCCGCCGTGGCGAATGGGATCGTGTATATCGGCTCGGACGACGGCAACGTGTACGCATTGAACGCCAAGACCGGCGCCTTGCGGTGGACCTACACTGCCAGCAGCTTTGGGTTTCTTTGCTCGCCCGCCGTGGCTAACGGCGTGGTTTATACGTGCTCGTATGGCGGCCCACTGGTCGCCCTGAATGCACGCACCGGCGCCTTGCTGTGGAGCGGTTCCGATGTTACCGGCTCTTCGCCCATCGTGGTAGATGGCGTGGTTTATACCGGTGCCGGCGAACTCGAGGAATACCAAGCCTACAGCCTGCCGTGAAGTAATTGTGAGCTGGGCAGCCTCGGTCTTGGCTGCATGAGCCGCTTCGTGCCGACTCCAGCAGGCAAGGCGTCGGCGAGCAGTATTCGGGTCAGACCAAATTTACGCTCAGGAGGTTCGTCATGAAACACATCCGTATCGTAGTTTCGATTCTCTGCGCCTGCTTCGTCTCCGCGGCGTGGGGTCAGCAGTCCGCGAGCAACCCCCTCAACAACTGGAGCGAGTTCCTTCGCACCGACATGACCCGTTATAACCCGTATGAGGACATACTCAACATCCACAATGTTGGGAACCTCGAGCTGAAATGGAGCTACAGCGTCGGCACCTATGGGTGCTCCGGACCCGCCGTTGCGAATGGAGTGGTTTACGTCGGCTTCGGCAACGGCCAAGAGATCGCGTTCAACGCAAGCACCGGACGCAAGCTGTGGAGCTACCAGACCGGCAACAGTATTTACTCCTTTCCCGCAGTGGCGGATGGAGTGGTGTATTTCGGCTCCAATGACAACAACGTGTATGCGCTGAACGCCCGCACCGGCGCCCTGCTCTGGAGCTACACCACGGGCAACCGAGTCAGTTCCTCACCTGCCGTAGTGGACGGGGTGGTGTATGTCGGCTCAGCCGACAACAACGTGTACGCCCTGAATGCCAGCACCGGCGTCAAGCTCTGGAGCTACACTACCGGCAACAGTGTGTTTTCCTCGCCCGCCGTAGTGGGAGGTGTGGTGTATGTCGGCTCGTATGACAACAACGTGTACGCCCTGAACGCAAGCACTGGTGCCAAGCTCTGGAGCTACCCCACCGGCGATTGGGTGTTTTCCTCGCCCGCCGTGGTGGGCGGAGTGGTTTACGTGGGCTCGAACGACGGCAACTTCTATGCGCTGACCACCAGCACCGGTGCCCTGCTCTGGAATTATGCCGCCCTCGGCCCTTACGGCGGCCCGAACTCCTCTGCCGCGGTGGAGCATGGGGTGGTTTATTTCGGCTCGGACGACTTCAACGCCTACGCGCTGAACGCCAGCACCGGCGCCCTGCTCTGGAGCTTCCCCACGGGTGCCCAGCCGGACTCCGGGCTAGCCGTGGCCAACGGCGTGGTTTATGTCACGGCGAACACAGGCTTGACCACCGCTCTAAACGCCAGCACCGGCGCCAAGCTGTGGAGCTATCAAAGCAGCTTGCCCCTCTCGCCCTCCGTGGTGAACGGAATGGTTTATATCGGCGACAACTTAAGCGGCTACGTTTACGCCTTCGGCCTGAAGTAGGGTAGCGAGTTACGCTAGCCGATTGGTGCCGAATCCAACTGCAAGGCGTCTGCGAATAGTATTCGGGTTAGACCAAATTTATGCTCAGGAGGTTCGTCATGAAACACATCCGTATCGTAGTTTCGATTCTCTGCGCCTGCTTCGTCTCCGCGACATGGGGTCAGCAGTCCGCGAGCAACCCCCTCAACAACTGGAGCGAGTTCCACCGCACCAACATGACCCGCTACAACCCGTATGAGAACCTGCTCAACGTCAACAATGTTAGAAAACTCCGGTTGAAGTGGAGCTACACCACCGGCAGCAATATAAATTCCTCGCCCGCCGAACTCAATGGAGTGGTGTACATCGGCTCGTGGGACTTCAACGTCTACGCGTTTAACGCCAGCACCGGCGCTAAGCTGTGGAACTACACGACTGGCGGCCGGATATACTCCGCGCCCGCCGTAGCAAATGGGGTGGTCTATGTGGGCTCGAACGATGCCAACCTTTACGCGCTGAACGCCACCACCGGCGCCAAGCTGTGGAGCTACCCACTCGGCAGCGGCAATGGAAATTCCCCGCCCACCGTAGTCAACGGAGTGGTTTACGTTGGTGGGGGCGCGTTCGGTGGCAACAATGTGTACGCGCTGAACGCCGCCACCGGCGCCCTGCTGTGGAGCTACGCGGCTGGCAGCAGCGTGGAGTCTGCCCCGGCCGTAGTGGATGGAGTGGTCTATGTCGGCTCCGACGACGACAACGTGTACGCGCTGAACGCCAGCACTGGCGCTCTACTCTGGAGCTACACCACCAGCGGCTTTGTGCAGTCTTCGCCCGCCGTGGCGGACGGGGTGGTTTACGCGGCCTCGGACGTCGACAACGGAAGCGACGGTGACCTCTACGCGCTGGACGCCAGCACTGGCGCCCTGCTTTGGAGTTACCCCATCGGCAACGCCGAGGATTCCTCGCCCGCCGTGGCCAACGGAGTGGTTTATGTGGGCGTGATCTCGGGCGAGTTCTTCGCCTTGAACGCAAGTACCGGCACGCTGCTGTGGAGCTTCGCCGCCGACACCACGATAAATTCGTCGCCCGCCGTGGCGAACGGGGTGGTTTATATCGGTTCAAACTACGGTCACTTGTACGCGCTGAATGCCAGCACCGGCGCCAAGCTGTGGGCCTACGCCACCGAGGTTGGCGAGTGCGCCCCCGCCGTGGCCAATGGGATGGTTTATGTGGGCTCGTATGACGAGGCAACGGTTTACGGCTTCGGGCTGGAGTGAAGGGTACTCGGGAGCAGGCCGTTTTTTCCCCCGAATAACCCTCTTGGAGGATGGTCAGCGGACTTTCTGAAGAGCAATCGAGGTCGGGTTGTGCACCCAGCGCGCAGGACGCTTGTCATCGGAAACAATCAGTTGAAATGGCCCGTTTTTCCCCAGCGGCTGGCCATCGCGTGAATCCGCGACCAGAACCTGCCCAGCGTGAAAACTGGGATCGATTTCGGCCAGCGAAAGGACCACGGCATATCCATCAGAACCGGTGGCAATGACATAGCTGGTCATCGCCTCGCCGTGAAGCTCTTTCCCCAGGGGCGCGTTTATTTTTTCCAGCAAGGCCGCCAGTGGTACGCCGGAATAGGTTTCGTTCGCGTCGGTGTGGCCGTTACGCACTGTGATGTTCACGTGCGGCATGGCATGGAAGTCCGCGGGCGAAAGAGCCACGGGCGCATGGTCACCGTGATTTGTGAGCACCAGCGAATCCGGCGGGTAGATCGGTGCGGCTTGTTGCGCAGATACGATCAAGGGCAAGAACAGTACGGCAACCAGCAGTTCGATTCTCAAAGTGTGCTTTTGCATGGGGGAAGCATAGCGCGAAAAACCATCCCATGCCGACCGTCGTGTTAGCATTTTCCCAGCACTTCTCTTCCGGCCAGAGCATGGCTTTTACTCGTCCCATTCCGCCTTCCCTGCTTCCCGCGCTGCTTCTGGCAGTTCTGCTCCCCACGTGCGCGACTGCTTCCGAGCCGTCTCCCTGGCTTGAAATCCACTCCACGCACTTCACCGTCATCACCGACGCTGATGAAAAAAAAGGGAAAGAGGTCGCCCTGCGCTTCGAGCAGATGCGAGCCGTTTTCGGCACGCTGCTGACCAGGGACCGCCTCAACGATTCCCTTCCGCTCACCATTCTCGCCTTCAAGAACGACAAGAATTACTACCAGACCGCGCCCCTGCGCCAAGGCGAGCCGATCGATACTTCCGGATTTTTTCTTCCCGGCGAAGATCAGAACTTCATCGTCTTAAATCTCTTCGAGCCGGAACCATGGCGGGCCGTTGCCCATGACTTGGCCCATCTGCTGCTCATGTACAACTATCCTCCGGTGCCGGGATGGTTCGACGAAGGCCTCGCCGAATATTTCAGCTCCATTCGCGTCGAGAACAAACAGGTCGAAATCGGCAACGACCCTGAATTGACGCCCGTCTTCAAGCAGGACTTGCTGCAGAACCAGCGTGAAAATCCCAATCCGCCAAAGTCGCTCACCGAACTTCTGGGCGCGCAGGTCTGGCTCGCGCTCCCCGATCTGCTGACCATGAAACACGACACTTCGGATTTCAACGAAGGCACGCACCACACTCTTTTCTATGCCCAGTCGTGGATGATGATTCATTACCTCGTCAACCAGAAAAAAATGCCGGAGACCGGGACATTTTTCGACCTGATCGAGAATCAGCATCTGCCGGTGGAAGACGCGATCCAAAAGGCCTACGGCGTGACCTCCGCGCAGCTCGATCAGGCCGTAAAAATTTATTTTCACTCCCTCACGCCGCTGTTTCGGGCTCTGGATAGCTCGAAGGTCGCGCCGCAAGATACGCCGGTCAGCGCTGCGCCGCAGGTTTATCAGTTCCCCGAAACGGTCGGGCCAGACGATCGCGAGATCAGCTCCAAGCCGCTGCCGGAATCGGACGCACGCGCCATCGTGGCTGAGGTGAAGATAAGAATCCCAGATCGCCGCGCCGCCGGCATGCAGGAATTACAAACGCTCTCCACCATGCCAAACCCCGCCGCAGCCAAAGCCACGGCAAACAAAGAAAAAGAGAAGCGCAGCGTTGGTCACGAAGAAACCGACGCGCCCCTGGTCACCGCCGTCGGCAACGAAATCGCCCACCGCGCTCTGGCCTGGGACCACATCCAGCGCAACGACTTTGACGCCGCTGCCGAAGAGTTGAGCAGCGCTGTCGCGCTCAATCCCCGCGATACCTGGCTGCGCTACTACCTGTCTGTGATGAAATACCGCATGGCGCAATCGAAGCACACGCAGATTGTCGGCCTGCCCAATATGATTCAGGATCTGCGCGCCGTGCTCGAGTGGTATCCGGAATTTGCCAATGCCTATGATCTGCTGGCCGTTGCCCACGTCGAAGGCGGAGGTCCGACCGCCGCCATGCAAGCCGAACGCGCCGCCATGCAACTCAGTCCGCGCAATCAGTTTTACGCGCTCCATCTGGCGGAGATTTATATCGCGGATAAAAAATGGCAAGCTGCACTCGCCCAACTGGATCGCCTGAAAACCAGCGCAAATCCCCAGGTCGCCGCAGCGGCAAAAGAGCGCCTGGAGCAAATTCCCAAAGAACAGAAATATGGAGTCTCCGCCGAAACCCTCGCCGCCGCCCAAAAGCTGGCGCCGCAGCCTTCGCCCTTCGACGTCCTCGCGCAGGATGCCGCCAAGCGCGACGCCGCGCTGAAAGCCAGCAATTCCCCTACCGCCGACACGCGGCCGGCGAAGTTCCTGCAAGGCCGCCTCGTGGATGTCGACTGCTCGCAGTCTCCAGCCGCGGTGCTCACCGTTAATGCCGGCAGCACAATCCTGAAGCTGCGCACCTCCGACTACAAATCTCTGTTGCTCATCGGCGCCGACACTTTTTCCTGCGATTGGACCAACCGCGCCATCTCGGTAAACTACAAGCCCGGCGGAGCGGCCGATGGCGACTTGATGTCAGTGGAAGTTCGGTAGGCAAGTTCGACCGGAGACGGGGACCTCAGACATCCCTTACAGTTTTTTCTCTGCCTCTTCCACCAGCGGCCGCAAGGCCTCGACTGAAATCCCCAAAGTGCCGCCAGAGAATCCATCAATGTAGGCCGAATTGACCCCAATGACTTCGGCGTTCGAATTGAACACCGGGCCCCCGCTGCCGCCGTGCGCCGTGGGTGCATCGTAGATCAGCTTGCTCCCCACCACATCACCCAAATGTCCGCACGTGGTCGAAGGACGAATCAACGAGAGCGCCGCCAGTTCGCTCGCCGCTGTAATGTCATTGTGCCGGTAGGCCAGTCGCTGGTAAATTCCCGTTGGCGATTTGGCCACCATGCCGGCAATCCCCATGGGGTAGCCAATCACCGTCACTTCTTCTCCGGGCAACGCAGTGCCTTTGGCCAGCGGCAGGATGGCGATTCCGCGCACCGCATTCCTATCTTCGATTCGCACCACGGCCAGATCTTCGCCGGAAGATACTGCGGCAGGTGTGAGATTCACGGGCATGGGCGAGCCGGGAAAGAACACGACCAGACTTTCCAGGGACGCTCTCGCCCCGCGACGGATCAAGTCTTGCGCTTCAGTATCGCCAAACCAGGGCTCGGCCACGTGCCGGTTCGTCGCCAGCAATCCGTCGCCGACCAGAAATCCGGTGCCCGAAACTCGGGCGCGAATGGCCGCGGGCTGGTTCGCAAATCCGACCTGATACACCCCATAAATGTACCCAATGGAAGCTCGATAGCGGCTCAAAACCAGCCCTGGCATCGCCTGTTCGCGCTCCAACCGGGCCACGTCCCGCGAGAGCTGGCTCACCTGCTTCTGCAGTTCGCTCGGCTGGGCGCCTTGCGCCGCAACCGGCGAATAGTAATGAAACATGGCCACCGCGCCTGCCAGCAACGCCACTCCAAGCACGCCCTGCACCATCTCCTGCCAGCTATCGCTGACTTCGCTGGGCTCCTGGTGAGCCTCGCCTTCGGGTATTTCCGCTTCGGACATGAAGCTCGATCTTCCCCTGTCCGGCGAGGCTTTTCTACGGTACGGAAGATGATGAACCGGAGGGTTGACCGGCCCTTTAAAATACGGCAAGCCAATGATTTAGCACATCATGATTTAGCAGAGCTGGATTTAGGCCCGAATATCGCTTCCAGGCTTCCCGATTCCCAGGCGTTTGGACATTTCGGCGTAGAGAAATCCTTTTCCGGGGACGTACGGCTGCACCCATTCGCCATCGATCACAAACTGAGGAATCGCCCGTTTACCCGTCCTTTTGACGATTTCCTCGATCGCGCCAGGGGTAGTCTCCACGTCGATTTCTTTGTAGGGAATGTTGTTTTTTGCCAGGAAGCGCTTGGCTTCCCGGCAATCAGGACACCAGGCCGAAGAGTAGACCGTGAGTTGCATACGCGTTAGATGCAGCACGCGAAAAGATGAAGCACAGGTGGCGCGGGCACCTTGTGTGCCAGGGTACCCTGTGTGGCGCGGGCACTCTTGCCCGCGAGGTTTTGACCATGCTTATAACCCAGGAAAATCTGCCCTGAGCAAGTCAAAGAAATGCCCACGCCAACTCAAACCGGTTGCAGTTCGGCCACAGTACGTTCGTTCACCACGTTGCCCGTGTTCAGCGTGGAGGCCGGTTCGAAGAGCACAACCCAGCATTCCACCTCCGCCACCGGACGATGCTCCACGCCCCGCGGCACCACGATGAATTCACCCTCTTCGATCCATTCCTGCCGGTCGCGAAATTCCATGCGAAATCTACCTTTCACCACCAGAAACATCTCATCTTCATTTTCGTGGTGATGCCAGACAAACGGGCTATCGAATTTAACCAGCTTGACCATCTGGCCATTGAGTTCGGCCGCGATGCGAGGTTTGTAGAATTCTGAAATCATGGCGAATTTCTTGGCGATATTCACTTTTTCCATGGCGGTCCTCGAGTCAGTTCGGTACGCATTTCAGATTCGAGTGGAATGGAATTGGTCGCAAAAAAGCCGCCGGGCTTCAGCCGGCGGCTTAGTTGATTCAAGATGCGCGACCAGATCACAGTCCCGGCGCATCCGGGTTCGCATGCCCGCCATGCAGCGTCATGCGCACCCCGCGCTGGTTGTTCACCCGCGTAGTCGTAACCCAATCCACGTCGTCGGCGGTGACTACGCCTCCTCCGCCGTGAGCCAGAGTATAGGTGATGCGTCCATCCTGGTATTGATAGGCTCCTACCGCCAATACTGTGCCCGTCTTCAGAATGAAAACAGGTCCACTCGTGGCCATCACCGCCGTCGCCACTTCCGGCGTAACCACGCTGGCGTAAGAGGCTCGTGGAATTTCCACCGCCGCCGAAACTTCTGCATTCGGAGTGTCTACGCTCCCCCGGATCGTAAGCAGCGGCGTCGATGGCACACTATCGGAGCCGGAATAAGACTGGCTCCGTGGCCGCGCGCCATAGGTGTTCCACGACGGCCGGGTCGCCGCAGCCAGTTGCGGTACCTGCACATCATCCATCAGGCGCAAACTAAGCACGGTCTCGCCTTTCAGCGTGGGCCGCGGTCCGCGCGCTGGCAGCATGATCACCTTCCATGGCCAGAGCGGCGGCAACATCCATTCCGCGACATCGCGCTTGGCGTGCCCCTTGCCATCGATCTTGCCCTCTTTGTCGACCCTGTAGCCGCGCGTCGAGATCACCTTGGCTTCCAGCGGCATATCCCCGGTAGGCAGGCCAATTCGGTCGAATTGGATTTTTAGGTATCCCTTGCCAACGAAATGCCCGGGATCTTTCGCCGCCTCGAGATGGCCGACCAGATAGCTCCCGCGGGGAAAGGCCTCCTGGCCAAATTCGGTGACTCCGCGCAAATGGCACAGCACCGGATCGCCGACCTCCGCCGTCGCCGAGGAGAAGTTGGGTTCATTCATAGTGCATTGCAAAAGAGTGCCCGCGGGCAGGACCACTTCGCGCGCGCTGGCAACGGCGGTGATGGCTAAAAGGGAAAAGACAAGAGTTGCGTAGACGAGACTGCGCTTCATACTTCCTCCTCGATCACACGCCCCTGGTGGCGGACTCTGGCGCCAAGCCCGCGTAGTGTTGCGAATGTTGCCACAGTTTTGCTCCGGGGTCAATCGGGTGAGCGAACAAAATTTTCATCTTCGCCGAATCGGGAAAACGCAGCGAAGCCCCGTCCGACCGTTGCCACGACACCGACTGCGCAGGACGATTGCCTCAGCCCTGGTCGAGTCCTAAAGCTTGATTAAGAAGCGGCTAGCGCGGATTGCCTTAAGCTGCGCATCGTTCAAGTACGCGGGCCTGCCGGTGCAAACCGCAGCCTGGCACATCAGATTATTCGAGTCGCTGTCGTGCACCGGTACGAAGCTGGAACCCAGCAAAATATGCCCCACCTCGTGCGCCATCGTGGTCTTATCAATCGCATCTGAGGCAATCATGACCGCCGGCCGTTGCGGTACGCTGCCCGCACAGCCCTGCAGCGTGTTGCCATTCGTTTCCCGCAATGTGGTCGCGTAGTACACCGTAATATCATTCGGCCCCACGCCCTGCTTGCTGCCAGAGTCCTGCAATAGACGCTGCTCGTCCGATATCTGATCCCACTTGCAATCGCCATCCACCACGGTTAACGTCAGCGCCTCCCCGGGATTCAGCAGGACCGACTCGCCGGAAACCATCTCGATCTGAATGGCATATTGGGCATAGACCTCCTTCATCACACTCAGTTGCTTAAACTCTGGAACCTTCGGCATGGCGATCGATTTCAGGTGCAGCCGAACTTTGTGGGTGAAGCCGCTCACCGGCAGAGGAGGAAGTGGCGCACCCGCGGAGGGCAGTAACTCGTCGAGTTTGGCCATGGTCCGCCGGCCGACCTCCCCGTCGACCGAAAGACTGTACTTCTTTTGCAGGTCGCGGACCGCGTCTGCCGTCTCTTGGCCGAACACTCCATCTGGAGAGCCATATTTGCGTGTCGAAACTGGGAGAGGAAAGCCTAGATCGATCAGTGCTTGCTGCAGAATCCGTACCGCCTCGCCCGTCTCGCCCCTGACGATTGCCGGCTTGTTCTCAGCCGCCCGCCGGAACCGTTCATTCGTGGAAAACCTTGCAGATCTAAGCGCCATATTCCCTCCTTCGGCTTAGTACGAGCCTATTTATTTCAACCACCCTGGCGTTTACGCCCGATGCTAACTGGGAGAATGACTATCACAGCCACCATCCCAGCAGCAGGTCGGCGCGCTCGTTGGCCAGGCAGCCCGTCATACCGTCCTTCCATATCTTTTGATAGTGAGCGATCGTCCCGTGGTTGGTGTCCTTGTCATACCGGCGTTGGATCAGGCCTGCGCGCGTTTTCAAGTGCAGATGGCAACAGTCCCGAATGGCTCCTTTTAGAGCCGCAAGGGTGGGTGCCCGCATGCGCGTCAACTCCCGCGCCAGCGCCCGCGCCGTTACCTTGCCCACGTCATAGTGCAACTGTTCATGCGAAAGCAGCTCATCGGTTTGCAGGACGTTGGCGAACACTTGTGCGTTGGGAGAAATCGTAATCACATTGGGATCGGCCAGCGCAAACTCGTTCCCGATCTTCCGCGGCGGTAAATCCGGCAGGTCGAAGTCGAAGCGCGTAAAGGCGTCGACCAAAGTTCCGTCGCCGGGATCCAGAATCCGATCCGGCGTCACCTCGAAATCATCCCACGTCAGATCATCCGGGCTAGCCACCGCGGTGATTGCCATACCAGTCCCCCATCATGCGCCCGGCCCCTGCCAGAGCAGACGCGGCAGCGATTCTACCCTCATCTTTATTGTCCAGACAACTACCCGCACCCCACCAAACTTGCAGACACATCCCGTCCACCTTCCCCCGGTCTCGTAGGGACTTTCTCGCCTGCTACGCAGCCACTCCGCATCGCCGCACATAAGAATAGTGCGGCACGTGTTCCCAACGTTACATTTAGGACAGCAACGCGCCAACCCATTGGATTTGCGTATCGCCCGAGTAATCATTGACTTGCCTGTTTTCGCCCAGTTAAGATTCGCGCACGGCGATTCAACCCATCTCGCGTTACAGCTGGTCCGTCTATGGCTTGCTGTTCCTTTTATTGACCTGCGCGTCTCTACCCGCGCAGACTTCTGGCTCCATCACCGGTACGGTCGTCGATGATACTGGCGCCGCCGTGGTCGGCGCCCAGGTTTCCGTCACTGATCCTTCCACTGGTCTCCGCCGCAAAACCACTTCGAACTCCGATGGCAATTATTTGATCGCCGGCCTCAACGCCGGCAGCTACGACATCACCATCGCGGCGCCCGGCTTCAGAACCTTCGAAGCCCGGCGCGTCATTCTCCGTGTCGGCGAAAAAATCCGAGTCGACACCAAGCTCGTCGTCGGCATCGTGACCAGCCAGATTGTGGTCGAAGGCGGCTCCGCCGGCAAAATCGAAACTCAGTCCTCCGAGTTGGCCGGCGCCATTACCGGAGACCAGATCACCCAGCTGGAATTAAATGGCCGCGACTTTGCTACGCTGATCAAGTTGATCCCCGGAGTCAGTGACCAGACGCAGCAGGATGACGGCACCGTTGGCCCACAAGGCAGCGTCTCTTACGCCGTCAACGGGGGACGCACCGAGTTCAACAACTGGCAAATCGATGGCGGCGAGGTGCTCGACTCCGGCAGCAACGCCAACATCAACGTCTACCCCAACATCGATGCCTTGGCGGAAGTCCGCGTGCTCACCTCGACCTACGGCGCGCAATACGGACGCAACGGTTCAGGCACGATTGAGGCGGTGACGAAATCCGGCACCAACGTCTTCCACGGCGACGCCTTCGAGTTCATTCGCAACGCAGCTTTCAACGCGCACAATTATTTCGACCTTCCCGGTCAGGCGAAAACCTACTACAACAAGAATGATTTTGGCTACATCGTCGGCGGCCCCATAAAGAAGGACAAACTGTTTTTCTTCTGGTCGCAGGAATTCCGCCGCGAAAACGTGCCCTATGTTTACAACAATCCCACTCTGTTTCTGCCCGACACAGCCGAGCGTTCCGGAGACTTCAGCGCGGACTGCCCCGCCCCGGGAACTCCCTTCGTAAGGGCCAGCGTTCCCCCCGTCGAAACTAAGCACGGCATGGAAGTGCCTAGCGTGAACTGTCCTGCGTTCAAAGTATGGGGACACGATTCGAATGGAAATGTTTACTTTAGTGGTTTTCCGAATAACACCATTCCATCCAAGCTTATCGATGCGGCCAACAGCGCACCCCTGATCGCAAACATTCCCCTACCCAATGACGGCCAAGCTTTCGTAGGAACCTTCCCCGCGCCCATCAGTTGGCATGAAGAACTGATCAAGATCGACGATCAGGTCAATCCCAAACTGCGCGCGAACTTCCGCCTCATTCATGATTCCTGGACGCAGAGCTTTCCCATTTCACCGTGGACAAATGCCACCACAAATGTGCCGGCCATCGGCGGAATCTTGCAGGGACCCGGAATCAGCATGGTGGTTGGCCTGACCGCCACGCTTTCTCCCTCGCTGCTGAATGAGTTTGTCTTCAGCTATGGCTCCAACCACTTGCATCTTTTCAATACCGGCAGCGCGTGGAAGCGCCCCGCCAGCATGACCATGACCGGCATTTTCGACAATGGCTTCAACGGAACCATTCCATCGTTCGCCATCGGCGGCGGAAATTTCGCCATAGCCATCGATCCCGGTTATTTGCCCTGGAGCAATTCCAACCCCACTTATAGCTTCCACGACAATCTGACCTGGATCAAGGGCAAGCACAACCTGGCGATTGGAACTTATTTCGAGGCCATCGAAAAAAACGAACCCGCGGAAGAAGAGCCCAACGGCAGCCTGAGCTTCTTTTCCAATCCTAATACCGCCTACAAAGAAACCAACAATTCGGGAGGTCCGTTTTCCAGCTCGGGTAACGGTTTCGCCGATCTGCTGCTCGGTTACATCAATACTTTTTCTCAACCCAACCGCAACCTGAAATATTACAACCGCTACAAGATCATGGAACCTTACTTTCAGGATGACTGGCACATAGCTCGCCGTCTAACTCTGAACCTCGGCGTGAGACTGAGTCTGTATGGCAGTTACTATGAACGCTACGGGAACGCCTGGAACTTTGATCCAAATGCCTATGTAGCTGCGAATGCACCCATCGTCGATCCCAATAGTGGAGCCCTAGACTTTGCTCCTGGGCAAAGCGTCGAGAACATCACCGGCATGGTTCACTGTGGTTATAACGGAGTGCACAGCAGTTGCATGACTGGCCACTTATTCAACCCCGCGCCGCGAATCGGCTTCGCATTCGATCCCAAAGGTGATGGGAAAACCGCGATTCGCGCCGGATATGGCATCTTCTTCGAACATGCCAATGGCAACGATGCCAACACCGAATCGCTCGAAGGTAATCCTCCCGCGATCATCGCCCCGGTGCAGCAGTACATCGCGGGCTACACCAACCTTGGCGGCACATCGCCCACTGGGCAGCCATTGCTCTATCCCCTCGGCGGCGGCGACAGCCAACTGACTTCCATTACGACCGTCACGCAGTGGCCCTATGTGCAGCAATACCACTTCGACATTCAGCGCGAACTGGCTCGCGACACCCTAATCGTCGTCGCTTATGTCGGCAGCAAGGGAACCCATCTTTCGCAGCAACTCGACCGCAATCAGCTTCATTCCACGCCGGCCAATCAGAACCCCTACTTGCCGGAACAATACATTTCCAGCGCCGATTGCGACAACGTTTCCAACGGCGTGAATACTCTGGGAAACGGAATTCCCCTCACCAACCAGGCCGCTCTCAGTCTCAACGTCGCCTGTGGTAACGTCAACGTGGATCAGTACCGTCCTTATCAGGGTTACGACTCTATCTATGGCATCATCGGCGGCGCGAACTCGGAATATAATGCGCTGCAAGTTTCAGGCAGACGAAATGCCCACGGATTGCAACTAACACTGGCCTATACTTACAGCCATTCCATTGATAACTCATCCGACCGCTACGATAGTTCCTTCGTCGATTCCTATAACTTGGCATCCTATCGGGCGAGCTCCAGCTTTGATCAGCGCCATATCTTGACAGTTAGTTACATTTATAACTTGCCAATCTTTGCACACTCAAGAAACTTAAAAGGATCGTTCCTTGGAGGTTGGCAGGTTTCCGGCATCACCACAGCTCAGTCGGGCGAGCCTTTCAGCGTTGTGAATGGAGGCACTTACGACAACGCCGGAGTCGGCAACAGCGTCGGGTCCGGCTCCTACGCCGATCTTGTCGGCGATCCTCACGGCGCCAAACCCACTTTTTATAATGTGCCGGGCATCGTGTACGGGCCGCTGCTCTACAATCCCGGAGCTTACACGCAGCCCACCGGTCTCACCTTTGGCGACTCCGGCCGCAATTCTCTCGCTGGCCCCGGCCGCCTCAACTTCGACATGGGAGTATTCAAGCGCTTCAAGATCAAAGAGTCGAAAGCTCTGGAATTTCGCGCCGAGGCGTTCAACATATTTAACCACCCGCAATGGACCGGCGTGAACAATTCGAGTTGCGGCTATGTGACCGCAACCGGCTCGGCCAGCTCCGGCTCGAACGATTGCGTGAACGGCAACGCCGCCGACGGCGAAACCGCCAGCAACTTTCTCCATCCTAGCGGAGTGCACATCCCCCGCATCGGCGAATTCGGTCTAAAGTTCATCTTCTGAAGCATTTTGTGCGGGGGGCGCGGGCACGCTTGCCCGAATACATATCCACTCCAGTCATGTTATGCCCCCACAAGACATTGCAAATGCGGGGACGGACAGCTTCCTCCGTCTAGACCCGCAGTGCCCCACGGAACGCCCTGCCGGCATAGTAAGACTCCGCGCCGTTGTGATACACGAAGACCCGACCGAAGCGCCGATCGCCAAAAATGGCCCCGCCCAGTTTTCTAACCTCAGCCGGTGACTTCAGCCAACTCGAGGTCTTGGTATCGAACTCCCCAATCTTCTGTAGCTCTTGATATTGTTCTTCCGTCAAAAGCTCTACCCCCATGGCCGTTGCCGCATCCATCACGCTATTTTTCGGTTTCGCCGTTTTCCTCGAATCCAGCGCCTCCCGGTCGTAGCAAAAACTTCTGCGGTCTTTCGGACTCTCCGGGGAACAATCAAAAAAGATGTATTCACCCGTCTTTTTGTCCCGGCCAACCACATCCGGTTCACCACCAGTTTTTTCCATTTCGCCGAGAGACCATAGCTTTTCGCGATTCGCTTCCAGCTTCGCTTTGACTTCAGCAAACGCCAGCCCTGGATGCCGGTTCATGTTTTTCTCAAAGCGCGCTTGTAATGTTCGCAGCAGTTCGTCGCGTTGTGGTGCTGACAACTCCTTTTTGGTTGGAACGCTTTTCATATCCGTTTCCTCTTTATCACTGCGTCTGGTCACGCCGGTACTCGCGAAATAAGTCGTCGAACGAGATGGCCTTTCCACATCAACAATCCCGTCAGGACCATGATCGGAAAGAACACAAACCGAGTCGGCCGGGCGTACTGGGGAAGTTTGTCAAACGGACTGTAAATGTAACCGTAGATCGGAATGCTCACGATGATGTGAATCCAGCGAAAGATCGTGCGTGTCGAAATATTTGTTTTCATGGTCAGGTCTCCTTTCGATGCGATTTATTGCAACTCGGCGACTACTCTTTCCAGGTTGCCGATGAACTTCCTCCAGCCGTACTGAGCGCCTTTGTAGTTAGCCTCTTGATCGGGAGTGAAGCCA
This sequence comes from uncultured Acidobacteriaceae bacterium, assembly GCA_963710965.1. Classification (GTDB taxonomy): domain Bacteria; phylum Acidobacteriota; class Terriglobia; order Terriglobales; family Acidobacteriaceae; genus Sulfotelmatobacter. The sequence goes on from CAVQCP010000019.1 coordinate 61,258, forward strand.
GACTGCTCCATGCGCAAATGGGTACCAGCACCGGTCGGTGTCAGCGTCCACGTGACCACGTTCCCCATCCCCAATGTGCCCCAGCTATAGGAGAGCTTCTTGTTCGGTTCGATGACCAGGACTTCGCACTCGATAATGCCATTCCAATTGGGCACGGGGGTGGCGCGAAAAGTAAATCGATGGCCCGCCCTCGGCTGGAAGTCGTTATCCATCAGCCATTCCTTGATCAGCGCGCCTTCCGTGAGAGCGCGCCAGATTTTTTCCGGCGGATACGGCATTTCTCTTTCCATCACGACGGAGCGCGTAGTGGTTGGTTGATGGTTCATAGCTCGATCGTTCGTAGCTCGATCAGTCCTGGGTTGATCAGTCCTGGGTTGATTGGTCCTGGGTTGGTTAGTCATGGTTCCATCCTTTTGAGTAAGTCTTCAAGGCGGTCAAAGCGGTCGTGCCAGAAGCGGCTGTAGTAACTCATCCAATCGACCAGCGGCGCGAGCGCGCGCGGCCGGGCGCTGTAATGCGTCTCGCGTCCCCGGTGTCGAGCGCGCACTAAGCCCGCGCTCTTCAGCACAGCGAGGTGTTTTGATACCGCAGGCTGCGATACGCCCGAGTCATCCGTCAGCCTCCGCACCGTTTGTTCCCCATGCCGGCTGAGCCGCTCAAAGAGGGCACGGCGAGTCGGGTCGGCCAGAGATTTAAATAAAACGTCAGGGGCACTGTGCATAGGAGACAACCAATAGCCCATTGGTTATGAATTAACCATAACCATCCAGTTATTGATTGTCAAGCTTTTTTTGAGCACAGCACAGCTAGAGTATTCTTTTTCGCGGTCACAATATGCAAAAGCAGAAGTGGGCGCTTTCCCCGCGCTGGCCGCCGGGGCGTACTCGTCCTCGACTCTAACTCTTTAGCTTGTAATCCGGCGGTATCTGAAATAGCGAGGGATGGGGTTCTTGCGTAGAGGTAGGCTTGCAATAGGTTGTCTGCTCGCCCGCGGCGCTGGTCACTTTGGTTAGCACCGGCACCTTCAGCTTTACGCTGGTCCAAATCTGGGTCACGCTGGGCTGGGGAGGCTTGGGTACGGGCGGCATCATCGGTGTTTGCGCCGGTGTCAACTGCGGCGCTTGCGGGATGCCGGGCGACGCTGCAGCCTGCGGTATCTGCGGATTCGCCGACCCCGGTAGCGGCGGAAGGGTGTACTGCTTGCCCTCGACTTCGTGGCCCTCAATCAGACTCTTGCCCAGATCTTGTACCTGCATGGCCGGAGGCTGCGGCGCCCCGGGTGCTGCCGGCGGAGTTCCTCCGGGCGGGGGAGGAGACGCTGGCGGCATCGGGATCACCATGGCCTCCTTTTTCACGTGATCCAGCATGATGGCTCGCTGCCCGGCCGGGTCCGTGATGATGCTCGCGTTGGGCGTGTCAAAGCGCATCTGCCCCGAGCTTGACTGCCACATCCGCGAGGGAGATTGCGCAGGCGGAGCGCCCCCAGCCGGCTGCGTTGTGGTCGTGCAGTCGGAACAGGAAGGAGGAGGTGTCGGTGGCTGAGATGGCAACTGCACGGTGCCACAGTTTATCACGCGAGCGACTGCAGCAGTCATAGCTGAATGGCGAGCGAAAATCGAGATCGGAAAGCACAACAGGAAAGCCGCCAGCTTTTGGCTGGCGGCGGATTGCATCTACCTTGGCATGACGATGGCGGCAACCATCAAATCTGACCGGCGCCTCCATCCACATTCAAATCGACTCCGGTGATGTAAGAAGCTTCCCGGCCTGCTAGGAAAAGAACCGCCTGTCCCACCTCCTCCGGCTTGCCGAAGCGCTTCATGGGATTCGTGCTCTTGATCTGCTCCGCGAACTCGTCGACCACGGCTTGCGGCAGGCCGGTTCGACCGAAGATGGGTGTGGTGATCGGACCGGGGCTGACCACGTTGACGCGGATTCCACGCTCGACCAACTCTGCCGCGAACGTGCGCGCCAGCGAGCGGACCGCTGCTTTGCTGGCCGCGTAGACCGTAGCATTGGGCGTTCCTTTAGAATTGACGACCGAAGAATTCAAAACGATGCCCGCGTTATCGTTCAGGTGCGGCAGAGCCTTTTGCAATGTGAAGTACAGTCCCTTGACGTTGATGTCGAAGGTCTCGTCGAACATGTTCTCACTGCTATCGGCGGCTGGGGCGAACTTCGCGATGCCAGCGTTGGCGAACAGAGCGTCAATTTTGCCGAACTTCGCCGTAACCTCGGAGAAGAGCTTATCGATGTCAGCCAACTTGGAAACGTCGGCCTTCACTGCAAGCGTGCCCGGGCCGATGATCTTGACGGCCTCATCGAGAGTTTTCTGATCGCGCCCCGAAATGGCGACCTTGGCGCCTTCCTCGTGAAAAAGCTTGGCGGTCGCCAAGCCGATGCCGCTGTTGCCGCCAGTAATTACAACGGTTTTGCCTTCAAATCTTTTTGCCACGAAAAGCCTCCTGAATATTTCTGCGGCTGAATGCCGAAAGGCATCAGCGTTGGTCTCGCATGCTTTGATGGTTGTAAAACTATCAAAGTTTCAGTTATTTTCTGGCGCGCATGTGGATTAGACTGGAACAAACATGGACCAGGCAGAGTTAGCCAAGATCTCCAAAGCTTTGAGCGATCCCACGCGGCTGAAGATTTATGAGTCGATTGCCTCGCGGCCCGAGATGTATTGCGGCGAGCTGGTGAAGAAGTGTCCGCTCACAGCGGGCACAATTTCTCATCATCTCAAGATTTTGGCGGAAGCGAAGCTGATCGAGTCGCGGCGGGAAGGGCAATTTATCTATAACCGCGCTCTACCCAGGACGATGCGCGAGTACACGCGGACTCTCGCCAGGATGGCTGGCAAAACCAAAACGGGTTGAGAGAGCCGACCGGCGATCGGCTTGGGTTTGCAGGGTGAAGGGGTTGAAGGTTGAGGATTGGAGCAAAGCGTAAAAGGGCATGTGTCCGCGCCAGATAACCTAAACGCTTGGGAATTGTGCTAAAATTAATTTGTGCCGACCGTCCTAAGATTCGACGGATTGCGCGTGGTTGTCTATCCGAACGATCATCGACCGGCTCATGTGCATGTAATCGGTCGAGGACGCGAGGCGGTATTTACTCTGAATTGTCCCTCAGGTCCTGTCGAGCTGCGTGAAAACTACGGATTCGCAAATCGCGAACTGAGGCGAATTCTGCCTACGATGGCTCATCATTTGTACGATCTTTGCGAAGGTTGGGGGAGCATCCATGGCATCGAATAGTACTTTCGAAATGGCGAATGGGCGCGCCGAGAAGCTGCATAAGGCGCTCCCCCGAGCCGTCGCTGCGCGATATGACGACACAAGCGGACGCGTCGTAGTCGATCTCAGCTCGAAGCTGAGCGTGAGCTTCTCGCCGCGAGACGCTCAGGGGCTGGAACGCGCGAAGCCTTCCCAACTCCGGCAGATCGAGATCAGCCCTTCTGGCTTCGGGATTCATTTCCCCAAGCTTGACGCCGACCTTTATGTTCCAGCATTGCTGGAGGGTTTTCTGGGATCGACGAAGTGGATGGCTGCGCGGCTTGGCCAACTTGGAGGCCGCTCCCAGAGCCGGGCCAAGAAGGCGGCATCTCGCGTTAACGGTAGGCTCGGAGGACGACCGAAAAGATCCAAAAGTGTTCGTGCTTAAGGCTGCTGCGCCCGAACCGCAGTGAGATGTTTCGGCCCGCGGGCGAGGATCGAGCAACAGCTCGACGGAGACTCCCGGTAAAACAAAAGCCGCCAGCTTCTTCGCTGGCGGCTATTGGTAAAAGCTGACGGCTAGCTGTTCTCGTACAGCAGCACGCCTTCGGTTGACTTCTCCGCGTCCACCGGACGGTAGAACAGCTTGTTATCTTCCAGAAAGACCTCAATGAAAGCGGGGCGCGTGGTAATGGTGCCTTGAATCAGCGCCTCCGAAAGCGGGTCTTCGATGTACTTCTGCAATGCCCGCCGCAGCGGCCGGGCCCCGTAACTGCGGTCGGTGAGGGTCTGGTTGAGGATCCACTTCTTGGCCTCGTCCGCCACCGAAACCGTAATGGCTTTCTGAGCCAGGTTCGCATTGAGCTGCGTGACCATGAGTTCCAGAATCTGGATCAGGTCGGCCTCGCTGAGAGCCAGGAAGAGAATGATCTCGTCCAGACGGTTGAGGAATTCTGGATTGAAGGTGCGCTTCACTTCACCCTTCACCAACTCCTCGACCTTGCCGGAAACCATTTCGTCTTTGGTCGACTGGAAGCCAAAGCCCTCGCGTTTCTGCAAGTGCCGCGCGCCGATGTTCAACGTCATGATCAGGATCGTGTTCTTGAAGTCGACCGTATTGCCGAGGCCGTCGGTGAGCTGGCCATCTTCAAAAACCTGCAACAGGATGTTGAAGACATCGGGATGCGCCTTCTCGATTTCGTCGAGCAGCACCACCGAATACGGCGCGCGCTTCACGCGCTCGGTGAGCTGACCACCCTCTTCGTAGCCCACATATCCCGGAGGCGAGCCGATCAGCTTCGACACCGAATGCTTCTCCATGAACTCGGACATGTCGAAGCGGACCAAAGCTTTTTCGGTTCCGAACATGAATTGCGCCAGAGTGCGCGCGACTTCGGTTTTGCCCACGCCCGTCGGCCCCAGGAACAGGAACGAACCAATCGGACGGTTCGGACTCTTCAACCCAGCCCGCGAACGGCGAATGGCGCGAGCCAGAGCGCTGATCGATTTATCCTGCGATATGATGCGCTTGTGTAGCTCTTCTTCGATGCGCAGAAGTTTCTGCGTCTCTTCTTCTTTGATCGAGGTAATGGGAACGCCGGTCCATCGCGAAACCACGTCTTCGATGTCTTCCCGGCCAACCACGCCGGTAGAAGATTCGTCGAGATGGTACTTCTCGCGCAGCGCGCGCAGGTTCTCGCGCTCTTTGCGCTCTTCGTCGGAGTAGAAACGCGCCTTTTCGAACTCGTGGTTCGCGATGGCGTTTTCCATGCGGTGCACGATGAACTTGATGCGCTTCTGCACTTCGGTAATCTCTTCCGGCTGCGAAGTCTGGCGCAGCTTTACCCGCGCGCCCGCTTCGTCGACCAGGTCGATGGCCTTGTCTGGCAAGAAGCGATCCGGAATGTAGCGGTTCGAGTGCGAGACCGCGAAGTTGATGGCGTCGTCGGTATAGGTAACGGCGTGGAATTTTTCGTAACGGTCTTTGATCCCGAACAAAATCTTAATCGCGTCCGCCTCATTCGGCGGCGGAACTTTGACTGCCTGGAAGCGGCGCTCGAGCGAGCGGTCTTTTTCGATCGACTTGCGATATTCCCCGGGCGTGGTGGCGCCGATGCACTGAATTTCGCCACGGGACAACGCCGGCTTCAGAATGTTGGCTGCGTCCAGCGAGCCTTCCGCCGATCCCGCGCCCACCAGCGTGTGCAGCTCATCGATAAAGATGATGGAGTTCTGCGACTCCATCAGCTCTTTCATGATGGTCTTCAGCCGCTCTTCGAATTGGCCCCGATACTTCGTTCCTGCGACAATCAGCGAAAGATCAAGGGCTAAAATTCGTTTGTCGGCGAGAAACGAAGGAACCTCGCCATCCGCAATGCGTTGCGCCAGTCCTTCGACAATTGCAGTCTTGCCCACGCCGGGCTCGCCAATGAGCACCGGGTTGTTCTTAGTACGGCGGCACAGAATTTGCACCACCCGCTCCAGTTCGCTATCACGACCCACCAGAGGATCGAGTTGGCTGTCCATCGCCGCTTGCGTCAGGTCACGCGAAAATTCGCTCAACAGCGAAGATTCGCGCTGCCTTTGCGGTTGCGCTTTCTCCTGGCTGGTGCGGGCTAATTCTTCTCTAATCGTTGCCAGGCGCAGGCCGCGTTCGTGCAGAATTTCGGCCGCGAAGCACTTCTCTTCTCGCAGCAAACCTAATAGCAAATGTTCGGTTCCGATATGGCGATGGGACAGCCGTTCCGCTTCTTCGGCGGCATACGCCAGCACCCGTTTGCACTCATTACTGAGGGGGAGATCGACCGAGGTCGAGACTTTTTCGCGGATAGTGGTGTGACCTTCGATCTGCTTGCGGATCGATTCCACCGAGGCGTGCGAGCGCAGAAATCTGTTGGTCAGGGCCTTATCTTCGCGCAGGAGCCCTAGCAGCAGGTGCTCGGTCTCGATATAAGGAGACCCGAACTGGCTGGCTTCGTAGCGCGCAAAGAAAATGACGCGCCTGGCTTTCTCCGTGTAACGTTCAAACATAATGCCCCTTCCCCCCAAGGTTCCAGAGCCGGAAAGCAATCTAATCTTTACGGCCTGCTGGATGCTAGTCCTGTCGACCGGCTTCGTGTCGTTATTATGCAATTAAACTGCCATCGGTCCCTAGTAACTAAACGTTTTCGCCTGGTTACCGAAGGAACCTGCGTCAGCTCCTACCCTCACTCTAAACCCGAATTCTTAAAAACCCGAATTCTTACACATCGTTTCGGCGAAAACTCTCTTCTCCTAACCTCTAGCTATGTAACTATGCCGGCAATGATGCGGGCTCAATTTCCTCGACATGTCCGCGCTGCAGCCGTAAGACCCGGTGGCAACGGCGGGCAAAAGCCAAATTATGGGTGGCAATCAGAGAGGTCAGCTGGTGCTCGCGATGTAGTCGCGCAATCAAATCAAAAACCGCTTCCGCCGTCTGCCCATCGAGATCGCCGGTGGGCTCATCGGCCAACAACAGCTTCGGGCCGGTAATCAGCGCCCTCGCCAAAGCCACGCGTTGCTGCTCTCCCCCGGAGAGTTCGCCGGAGCGGTGGTGCCCGCGTTGCTCCAATCCAACTTCGCGCAACCAGCGGGAAGCCTCCGGAGCCACTTCTGCCCAAGGGCGGCCGCGCACCAGCAACGGCATGGCAACGTTTTCCGCGGCCGTGAACTCCGGCAGCAAGTAATGAAACTGCCAGACGAAACCGGCCTCGCGATTGCGAAATTCGGCCGCCTCCTCCGCCGACAACGCGTTCAGCTTCAATTGCGCGCAGTATACGTCACCAGCGGAAGCGCGATCAAGAGCGCTCAGGATGTGCAAAAGCGTACTTTTTCCCGCGCCCGATTCGCCAACGATGGCCAGCATCTCACCCCGCTTCACCTCGAACGACAAATTTTCAAAGAGCACCAAATCCGATTCGCCGGACCGGAAAACCTTCTTCAATCCCTGAACCCGCAGCAGCGGTCGTTCTTCCGAGCCATGTTCCGAACTACGTCTTGAACTATCTTCCGCTCTTCCAGAACTGGATTTCACTTGTGTTAGATGCACTACTTCTCCGCTTGGGTCCATCCTGTGCCCGCTTTAGTAAGGCTGCGGGGCGAACCGTAGCATGCGCCATCTTCTCACACTAGGGACGCTCTTCCCATGGCCCACTTGGTCTATTGCGAGAAAACAACCTTGTGCATCGATATTGGGACGGAACCCCGAGGGTCCTCCCTCTTTAAACCGTATTCCTGATTGGCATTCGTCGCCGTGACTTGCATCACACATTAGATGCCAGAAAATAACATACCGCAGTTCGGCCTTGGGTTCGTCGAGCGCTGCCGGCTCTAAGCTTCAATCTTGGCGGCGCAGCCGGCCAGCTGGGCTAGAGAGTCGCTATAGGGTGCACGGGCGATGCCGCGCTCAGTGATGATCGCAGCGACGTATTTGGCAGGGGTCACGTCGAAGGCTGGGTTTTCGATCGACACTCCATCCGGGACCATTTGCTTGCCGGCGATGTGGGTGACCTCTTTCTGGTCGCGATGTTCGATGGGAATCTGACTGCCGTCGGGAGTGGCAAGATCGACGGTGGAGATCGGGGCCGCCACGTAAAAAGGGATCCCATGCTCTTTCGCCAGCACGGCTACAGTGTAGGTCCCGATTTTGTTGGCTACGTCGCCGTTGGCGGCAATGCGGTCGGCACCCACTACAATTGCCCCGATCTTGCCCTGCTTCATCATGGCGCCCGCCATGTTGTCGGAGATCACGGTGGTTGGGATGCCGTCTTTCATCAACTCCCAGGCCGTCAGGCGCGAGCCTTGCAGGAAAGGCCGGGTTTCGTCGGCGTAGACGTGAATCTTCTTGCCCTGCTCGACGGCCGCGCGGATCACGCCCAGCGCAGTGCCGTATCCGGCTGTGGCCAGCGCGCCTGCGTTGCAGTGGGTAAGCACTCCGCCCGCGTTCGGCATCAACGTGGCACCGTGGCGTCCCATAGCTTGGTTGGCGGCAATGTCTTCCGCATGCATGCGCTGGGATTCTTCGATCAACTCCTGCTTGATTTGCTCGATGGGGCGAATCCGCACACGCTCAAACTTCGCTTTCATGCGGTCGATGGCCCAGAAAAGGTTGACCGCAGTGGGACGAGTCTTGCCCATCAGATCGCAGATCTGGTCGAGTTCGCGCTTGAGCTCGGCAGTAGTCTCGGCTGTCGAATTCTTCACGCCGAGCGCGATGCCCATCGCAGCAGCCACACCAATGGCGGGCGCTCCGCGCACCACCATGCTTCGGATGACGTCGGCCACCTGCTCGTGCGTGGTGCAGTTAACGTAGGTTTCTTCCGTGGGCAGCTTCGTCTGATCGATGAAGCGAACGCCGTGGTCAGTCCATTCCAGTGTTTGAATCATTCCCTTTTGTCATCCTGTAAGGAGGTTGTGCATCGTGAATGCGAAGCACAACCATCACCGCAGCAAAGCATTTCCATGGCGAAGTTGCACTTACCCTACCGTATGCGCGGCACAGCGATTCCCCGGCATATTGGTCACCGCGGGTCTTCCGCAAATCTCGCAACTTGCGGCGACGGCAAAAATCGTTGGCGCAGTATCGTCCGTCTGCAGAATGTGTTCGGCACGGACATCTTCAGCGGTGAATATCGCAACGAACGGAGCCGGGGCCGCGACCTTTTCCACGCTGGGACGCCCCTGCGCTTCTTCGCGCTCCACCAGACACATCACGCCGACAATCTCAAAACCAAATTCGCGGGCGGCTTCGATCGCCTGCACCGTGGAGGCACCCGTCGTGCACACATCGTCGACGATGACCACGCGCGCACCCTTCTCGCGAAAGCCTTCGATGCGCTGCCCGGTGCCATGCTTTTTTTCTGCCTTGCGCACCAGAAAGCCTTGCAGCTCGCCGCTTACCACTGCACACGCGACCACGATGGGATCGGCGCCCATGGTCAAGCCGCCAATTGCCTCCGGCTTCCACCCCCGCTGCCGGATTTCGTCGGTGAAAACTTCGCCAGTCAGACGCGCGCCCTTTGCATCGAGCGTGGTCGTGCGGCAGTCGATGTAGTAGTCGCTGGTGGCGCCCGAGGACAACTGAAACAGCCCCAGCCGGAAAGACTTCGAGGCCAGCAGGCGCAACAAATCCTGGCGAGAGGAGCGCATGAAATTCTACGATACCACGGGAAATCGGCTTCCGGCTTTCGCTACCCGTCCTCGGCTTCCCGCCTTGCGTTTGGAGCCTGTGGGGCATGATAGCCTGTTAGTTACCCATAAATACTTCGAGGTACAAAATTGCAGAGCTTGCGAAGGCTTTTCTTTTTTCTCAGCGCTGGACTTCTTCTCACAATTTTGATCAATGCCGAACTGGTTCTGACGGCCTCAGCCGAGGGCACGCGCATCTGGGAGCAGTCGAAGTTCGAGGAATTGACGAAAGGTACGTCTACCGGCGTAGCCATTCGCAGCATGGGCGGCCTGGAACTGGCGCCAACCTTCAAGAGCCTGTACGCCACGCCTTCAACTTACATCTGGGCAATTGCCTCCGACGATGCCGGCATTTTATATGTTGCGGCGGGGGCGCCCGCGCGGGTGTATCGCATTGCGCCCGACGGCAAGGCGACGATCATCTTCGAGCCCAAGGAACTTCAGGTACAGGCCTTGCAGACCGGCCCCGGTGGCATAATCTACGCCGCGACCGCACCCGATGGAAAAGTCTACAAGCTCGAACACAACCCTGGACAAACAGCCAAGGCCGAAGCCGCGTCTTCCGGCAAAAATAGAGATAAAGACAAAGAGAAAGAGAAAGAGAAGGACGCACCGAAACCCAGCATCGACCCGTCGTGGACGTCCTCCACTTACTTCGAACCGGGTACAAAATATATCTGGGACCTCGCCCTCGACAAAGCCGGTAATCTTTATGTGGCCACCGGCGATCACGGGGAAATTTACCGGGTCACGCCCAAGGGCGAGCATTCCGTTTTCTTCAAGAGTGATGAAACTCACATTCGCGTGCTGGCCTTCGATGCGCAAAACAATTTGATTGCGGGCTCCGATGGCAGTGGTTTGATCTACCGCATTTCTCCCGCGGGCGAAGGATTCGTCCTCTATAGCGCGCCCAAAAAAGAAATCACGGCGCTCACCCTCGATCCCGCAGGAAACATCTACGCCGCGGCGGTAGGCGAGAAGAAGAGCAGCGGATCGAATTCGTCTAGCATAACCACCGCGCTGCTGAACATGAACTCCGCCGCACCCGCGGCCGGCGGCATTTCGCCAGCCCCAGGCTTGACGATCACGCCCACGCCCTCTGCGCCGCAAATCTCGGGCGGAGCATTTCCCTTCCCCGGCAGCGGATCAACCAACGGCTCCGATATCTACCGCATCGCGCCCGATGGCTCTCCGGCACGCGTATGGACCTCGCACGAAGACATCGTCTATGCCCTGGCCTTCGATTCGCAGGGACGGTTGTTGGCGGGAACCGGAAATCGCGGGCATATTTTTGCCATCACCGGCGTGGATGATTTTTCCGATCTGCTGAAAGCGCCAGCCTCCCAGGTGACAGCATTTGCCAAAGCTCCCGGCGGCGGTCTGTTTGCCGCCACCAGCAATCTCGGAAAAGTTTTCTTATTGGGGCCCGGCCCCGAGGCCGAGGGCACCTACGAAAGCGACGTATTCGATGCCAAGATCTTCTCGCGCTGGGGCCGAGCTGATTTCCGCGGCGCAGGCAATGTCGATCTCTATGCCCGCAGCGGCAACGTCGACAATCCTGACCGCAACTGGAGTCCGTGGAAGAAGATCGATCTGGACAAAGACGCGGAAACCGGAGTTCCCGCCGCCCGCTACGCGCAGTGGAAAGCCGTGCTGCACGCCGGAGATCGCGTTTCTCCCGTGGTGGACAGCGTGGCGCTGAATTACCTGCCCAAGAATACCGCTCCCGAAGTGGATGACGTGACCGTGCAGGTGGGAGTGAAATATCAGCCTTCGCCAAAAGCGCCAGGGAGCGGTTCGGAATCCAGCTCTTTTTTTTCCGGATCAATCTCCGGCGGCTCGGGACCGCATTTCGAATCTCCCATTCCCAGCACGCATGATCGCGACTTCATTGGCGTCAAGTGGAGCGCGCACGACGATAACGACGATCAACTGGTTTACTCGGTTTATTATCGCGGCGACGGCCAGACGCGCTGGCTGTTATTGAAAGACAATCTGACCGAGAAGGCCTATTCCTTCGACGCCAGCCTGTTGCCCGATGGCGGCTACACCATAAAAGTAGTGGCGTCGGATGCGCCGTCACACTCACCCGGCGAGGCTTTATCCGCCTCCAGGGAAAGCCGCCGCTTTGAAGTGGATACGACCCCGCCGCGCATCGAAAATCTGACCGCCGCGCTCGATAACGGGCAGATCCATGTTGCATTCCGCGCCACTGACGGTTTTTCGGCCATCAAGCGAGCGGAATTTTCCGTCGATGCCGGCGATTGGAAGTATGTGGAGCCGGTGGGACAATTATCTGACGCGAAAACCGAGAACTACAATTTCAAGATCTCGCTGGACACGGCCAGAGAGAGCGCTGCCTCGGAGCATGTCGTCGTGGTGCGCGTCTACGATCGCTACGAAAACATGGCCGCGTCCAAAACCATCCTTCGCGGCAAGTAAGAATCGCAGCCAGTAACACCGTTACGCAGGTTCTGGGGAATTGAGGCTCGGGGTCTTCCACGAGGAGAGATCCCTTTGCAGCATTGCTTCCAGGCTTTCGATTTCTGGTCGGAGCCTTTCATAGAGCTGCCTCGCTAGCTCCGGCCCAATGGCTTGAAACGGTGGGCCTCCGCCGTGTACGAGTTTCCGTAATCGCGAACGCTTGAATTCCACGACCAGTCGATCCAGCTGCTTCGATTTGAACCAGTCCGCTACCATCAAAGCGGTTCGCGCGCGGAAGTGACTGCGCGGATGGGTCATCACGTCAGAGTTGTGAACCAATCCGCTTTGCTCCTCTTGGGTGACAGAAAAGCGCGGAACGCCGACAAAATTGACCACCGCATCTACGAATTCCTGAGGATTATTCCGCAGATCGTCGTAGATTCCGACCAGTACGTTCTTTGCGCCAAACGACTTCTGCCAAAGCCGGAGATGGCTGGCGTACCGGCTCGTGGCCATGAATTCTGGATCGCGCTCAATGGCCTCCTCGACGCTGCAACGGATCATGCCATAGGCGCGCTTCAAACGATAGAGCGAGATGATCCGCTCCACGGGATTGCGGAAGGTACAAACGATTTTTGCGTCGGGCACAATTTCCGCGATTCGCTTGCGGGCTTCGGCCGAAGCGAAGTAGGTGGGCGCAACCTCGCCCATGCGCTGCTCTCCGTTTTTCTTATAGTGTGCGAGATACCACTTCAGACCGCGATGGAAGTGCTTATCGAAAAATCTTATTTCCTTGGAGGGGCCGGGCAGGGACGCGTGCGGACGCAGTATTTCGTAGAGCCAACTGGTCCCGGTGCGGGGCGGGCCTACCACGAAGAACGAAGGCAGCCGGGGCGTTTGAGTCGAGCCCAACTCCGCCGCGACGTCAACAATCTTCGCTACGTTTCCGTGACCAACCTCGGCTGCCGGCGCGTGGCACGCACAATTCGCCTCCCGCAAATCTGACTTCCCCTTTCAGTCACTTAATTTCGGTACGGCGTTTAACTGAACTCATGGCGCAGATTCTTACAGATGCTTACGACGGGAGAAGCCAAAAAATTCGGCCCCTCCGTGATCACACGAAACTTCCCAATGACGGACGATGAGCGATCCGGTCGTGGTTTATTTCCGATGAAGACTTGCGGCGGCTGGTTGTCAGGATTTTTTCAAGGCTTCTTCCGCCACGCCCTTCATGGCGTAGAGATCTCCGGCGCGGCGCAACTCCGGGAACCACCAGGCCCATAGCGCAATGACCACCAGTGTTCCCACGCCGCCCAGCAGAACGGCGGGAACGGTGCCGAACCATTGCGCCGTCACTCCGGATTCGAATTGGCCAAGTTCATTGGAAGCCCCGATGAAGACCATGTCGACCGCAGTCACGCGGCCGCGCATCTCATCCGGCGTGCGCAACTGTGTCAGGGTCGCGCGGATGATGATGCTGACCATATCGGATGCGCCCAGTAAAACCAGTGCGATCATGGAGAGCACCAGGCTAGTGGAGATTCCAAAAAGAATGGTGAAGATTCCGAAGCCGGCCACGGACCCTAGCAGGGTAACGCCCGCGCGGCCCCGCAGAGGGCGATGGGCCAACGCGACCGCCATCAAGGCGGCGCCAATTCCCGGAGAAGTGCGCAGCAGTCCCAATCCCCATGGCCCGGTGTGCAGAATCTCGCGCGCATAGACCGGAAGCAACGCAACCGCTCCTCCCAGCAGGACGGCAAACAAATCGAGTGAGATCGAGCCCAGAATCAGTTTCTCGCGCCAGATGAAATGCAATCCCGCAAGGATGGTCTTCAGGGTGGTGGGTTCCCGGCGGCGAGCTTGCCGCCGCGTCTGAATGCGGAAGGTAGAAGCCAGCGCGCCCAGCGCGGTCAGCATGGCCATTCCGTAAACCGCCGACGGCCCGCGGAAAAGCGCGTAGAGAATTCCCCCGACCGACGGCCCTAGAATGGTGGCCGCCTGAAACGTGGTCGCATTCCAGGCCACGGCGTTGGCGAAGTGTTCATCAGGAACCAGTTGCGGCAAAATCGCGCGGCTGGCTGTGCCGTTGAACGAGCGCACCACGCCCAGCAGAACCAGCACCACGTAAATCGGCTTCACCGAGTGCGCCCCATGTCGCGAGATCAGCAGCAACAGGCCGGAACAGACTGCATATCCTGCATAGCAGCAGCCCAGCACCTTGCGCCGGTTGAAGCGGTCGGCGGTGTGTCCTGAAACTAGAAATAATAAAATTCCGGGAAGAAACTGCGCCAGTCCCACCAAACCTAAATCGAGGGCGCGCTTGGTGATGTCATAAACCTGCCATCCCACGGCTACCGCCTGCATTTCGACCGCGGCGACGATCAGGAATCGCGCGATCTGGAACAGCACAAAGCTGGGATGGGTGAAGGCGACGCGTCCAGCGCGAGAGTCGAGGGAAGCGGGCATGGATGGTGTGATTCTCTAATGTGCCACAGAAAAGCCAAGCCTGCATGAGCCCGGCTGTTGGAAGTGGTGGCTCAATTTGAATGTCTTGGCGTCATTCCCGAAACCCGGCGCGGTTCAGCCGGGGTGGGGATCTCACGTAGGCAAATGCATTCGCGGTGGGGGAGATCCTTTCGACTGCGCTCAGGGCGGGCCCTTCGCCACGCCTGAAAGGCGGCTTCCGCTCAGGATGACGTCCGCAAAAGATTCAAATCGATCCACTACCCTGCCAGTGAATCAGATAACATCTCTTTCAATACTCTGGAGGCTCGATGAAGAGATGCACGATGAAGAAATTAAGTGCTACCGTCTGCACGCTTCTTCTTGGCTGTTTGTCCGCTCGAACGCAGAATACCGCTCCAACGCCAGCCCCTCAGCACTCGGAACCGGCTGCGTCAGCGCCGTCACAGCCCAAGATCGACCCCGCGAAAGAAGCCGACATCCGGCAGTTTATGGAAGTGGCCGGCATCAAAACGCTGATGTCTCAAGTGCTGACAAACATGTCAACATCCATCAAGCCCCTGATGGCCCAGGCCCTGCCCCCCGGCGCGTATCGCGATCAACTCGTCGACCTGTTCTTCGCAAAATTTCAGTCCAAGGCGGATCTGCAGCAGGTTCTGGATTTGATCGTCCCCATCTACGATCAGCATCTTTCCGACGACGAAATCAAAGGATTGATCAAGTTTTATCAGACTCCTTTAGGGCAGAAGATGGTCAAGGCCCTGCCCCAAATGACCACTGAATCGCAGGAAGTCTGTCAAAAGTGGGGCGAAAAATTGGGACGCCAATCTATGCTTGAGGTTCTTTCCGAGCATCCTGATCTGCAAAAAGCTATGGAGGAAGCGAAACAGTAGCCGCCTCTGCGCGCTGGTTGAAGCGGTCGCTCCCGCTCAATTAGCCCGCCGGCCGGACTCAAATGACTGAATGCTGCCCTTGCTTCATACCATCGGTTGGCTCGCCTGCGTCGTCTACTCGACCATTCCGGCCTTCTGGCTGCTGATTCATCCCCTGGCGGAATATTGGCGCTCGCTGCGCTCATCGCCGTTCAAAATTCTTCTGCCCCTCTGGATCGGCATGTGGCTATTGGTTGGCGCGATCACGGCGCCGTTTCGCCGCACCGCCCTTTACGAAAACCCATTGGCCTGGATTCCGGCCTTAGTTCTCTTCTGCGCAGGTTTGATTCTTTACAAGCTTGCGCACAGCAGCTTCAGCCTGTCACAACTTGGCGGGGTGCCTGAGCTGCGTCGTGATCATAGCAATCAGAATCTGGTGACCACAGGTATCCGGGGACACGTGCGGCATCCTGTCTATCTCGGCCATCTCTGCGAAATGCTGGCGTGGAGTACGGGAACCGGTCTGCTCGTCTGTTGGGCGCTAACCGGATTTGCGATCATAACGGGCGCCGTCATGATCCGCCTGGAAGATAACGAATTGGAGAAACGATTCGGAGAAAGATACTCCCGCTATCGAGCCCTCGTTCCCGCAGTTCTGCCAAAACTAAGGTCATAGCTCTGCATTCTCTGCGCAGCTCTCAGCGAACCCCGCGCGAAAGGTTTTTGCTCTCTGAGCAACACGCCAGCAGGAGCCGATAGATATAATCCGACTTGGCTGACGGCTGAGAGCTGACAGCTATTTCCTCATGCGCTTTGAACTTTTCATCGCGACCCGTTACCTGCGCGCCAAACGCCGCCAGGCTTTTATTGGCATCATTACTGGCATCTCGATTGTCGGAGTGGCGGCAGGCGTGGCCTCGCTGATCGTCGCCCTCGCCATTAACAACGGATTTCGCCAGGATTTGCAACAGCGGCTCATCGGATCGACCTCGCACATCAGCCTGCTTCGCATCGAGGACGACGGCATTAAAGATTGGCCGCCCTTGCTGGAGCGTCTTTCGAAAGAGCCCCACGTGGTTGCCGCCGCGCCCGCGATCTTCGAGCAAGTGCTGATTTCGCGTGGACCGCGCGCTCGCGGCGCCGTGCTGAAAGGCATGATCCCGACCTACGAACGCAAGGTCGGCGATCTGCTGGGCACCATCAAAGAAGGTTCGGCGCAAGCTTTGGAAGAAACAGATACAGAACAAAATCATGTGGGGACAGCCGCCTCGGCTGCCCAGCAAAGCGAGGCCAGCAGCCCCGTCACCGCGCCCGAGCCTTCCGACTCGCTGGCTGACGTTCACGCGCGAGTGGCAGCCATGCCTCCAATCATTCTTGGAAAAGATATGGCGGAGGGCTTGGGCGCGACCGTCGGATCCGTCGTGCTCGTCGTGAGTCCGCAGGGCGAATTAACCCCCTTCGGATTAGTCCCCAAATACAGCCGCTTTCGCGTGGTGGGAATCTTCAACTCCGGCTTCTTTGATTACGATTCGTCGTGGGCTTTCACCGGGCTTTCTGACGCGCAGCGACTGTTCGGCCTGGGTGACCTGATTTCTGTGATCGAGTTCAAGATCGATGACATTTACCAAGCCGATCGGGTTTCTCGCGAGCTTGAAGATGCGGCCGGCAAGGGTTTTATGACCACCAATTGGATGGAGCAAAACAAAGCTCTATTTCACGCCCTGCGCCTGGAGCGTCTGGTCACGTTCATCACCATTGGGCTGATCGTCTTCGTGGCCGCGCTCAACATTTTGATTTCCCTGATCATGATGGTCATGGAAAAAACTCGCGACATCGCCGTGCTGTTGTCGATGGGCACGCGCAAAGCGCAGGTGCGAAACATCTTCATCGCCCAGGGAGTGCTGATCGGCGTGATCGGTACCGCGATCGGCCTGCTGCTCGGCTATGCGATTTCCTACGCCGGCGGCCACTACCACATCATTTCGCTTTCGCCCGAGGTCTACTCCATCGACTACGTTCCCTTTGCTCCGCGTCTAATGGATGGTGTCCTGGTCGCCTTTGTCGCCATCGGAATTTCTTTCGTCGCAACCCTGTACCCCTCATGGTCCGCAGGCAGGACCTTGCCCGCAGAAGCCTTGCGCTACGAGTAGGTCTGTGTAGCGCGGGCAGGTTGGTGTGGCGCGGGCAAGTTGGTGTGGGTGCGGACAGGTTTGTGTGGCGCGGCAGGCTTGTGTGGCGCGGCAGACTTGTGTGGCGCGGGCACTTTGCCCGCGACTGCCAGTGCCACTCCAGAATTCGAAGTCCAGTGGAACTTTCACCCCACTCCCGCCGTACAATTCAACAGGAAGAAAAATAAGGAGGTTCATCATGTTCACTTTCCTCCTGTGGTGCATTCTGTTTGTAGTCTGCTGGCCGCTGGCGCTCTTGGCGCTGATCGCCTATCCCTTCGTCTGGCTGCTGTTGCTGCCCTTTCGCATCATCGGCGTAGCAGTTCATGGAGTACTGGAGGTAGTCTTTCTCGCCATCACGCTTCCCTTCCGGCTGCTGGCCGCCCCATTCCGGATTTAGCGCCGGCGTATTTCACGCGTCACGGCGGTATTGCCGGAGAACCGCTATCTTTCCGACAATGTTTGCGTTGAACTTCTCCAAATCTACGGCAGGAATCCAATATTCGCGATGCGCCGAGTCTCCGACAAGGTGGGTGGGGTATTTGCTTAAGAACTCCGAGCAGATATCAAACCTCAAGACATAACCCTCGAATTCAGATGCCTCGTCCTTGGTATTCCAATCGCGGGCAATTTGGATGGCATACTGCTCGTTAAGAACTGGATAGAAGAACGGTTGGCTTGGCAATCTCGGCGGGAAAGCACGGAATCCGCTGGCGCGGATCAGCTCCAACTCTTTGCGCCCAACCGGTCGATATAAACTTGTCAGCGCATCTGGCAAGCGGCCTTCCTAACTCTCCATCACCTTCAATGCATCACTCACCACCAACCGCGCCTCGGTAGCCCGCTGCACATCTTCTGCCGTCAGGCCCGGAGCCACTTCCTCCAGCACCATCCCCCAGTGTCTGATCCGGATGTAGGCCATCTCGGTGACAATCGTATCCACCACTTTCACACCCGTCAGCGGCAGCGTGCACCTCTTCAAGATTTTCGGTGTGCCCTCTTTGGTCGTATGCTCCATGGCCACAATCACGCGGCGCGCGCCGGCAACCAAATCCATCGCGCCGCCCATGCCCTTCACCATCTTTCCCGGGATCATCCAATTCGCCAGACTTCCCTCTTCGTCCACTTCCATGGCGCCCAGCACGCTCAAATCCACGTGGCCACCACGAATCATGGCGAACGAGTCTGCGCTCGAAAAATACGACGTGCCGGCCATCTCGCTCACCGTCTCTTTGCCGGCATTGATCAGATCAGCATCTTCCTGGCCCTCGAATGGATAGGGCCCAATCCCCAGCATGCCATTCTCGGATTGGAGAACCACTTCGATCCCCGGCGGAACATGGTTTGCGATCAGCGTGGGCATGCCGATTCCGAGGTTCACGTAAAATCCATCGCGCAGTTCACGCGCGACCCGGTTCACAATGCGCTCGCGCTTCTCAATGTCTTTGCCTGATTTGTTCATGGCGTCTTTCGTCATTGGTCATTGGTGTAAGTCATTCGCGCACGGGCAGGATTTCAACTTGCCCATGACCGTCGACTAGGGACCAACCGCTTTCCTCACTGTCCGCCGCTCGATCTTCCGCTCGTACACCACGCCTTGCAAAATCCGCTGCACATAGATGGAAGGCGTGTGCACCGAATCGCCATCCAATTCTCCGGCATCGACCAAATGCTCGACCTCAGCAATCGTCACCCGCGCCGCGGTCGCCATCATCGGATTAAAGTTGCGCGCCGTTTTCCGATACACCAGATTGCCCATGCGGTCGCCCTTCCATGCTTTGATGAAGGCGAAATCGGCCTTCAGCCAATGCTCCATCACGTAAGCGCGGCCATCGAATTCGCGCGTCTCTTTGCCTTCGGCCACTACCGTGCCCACGCCCGTAGGAGTAAAAAATGCGGGAATGCCTGCTCCGCCCGCGCGTATGCGCTCGGAAAATGTGCCCTGCGGGACCAGGTCGAGATCCAGCTTTCCCGCCAGCACCAGAGATTCGAGCAGTTTGTTCTCGCCCACGTAGGTTCCAATGTGCCGGTGAATCTGCCCCGCCGCCAGCAGCAGTCCGTTGCCCAGACCATCGATCCCCACGTTATTGCTGATAGTGGTCAAATTCTTTGAGCCCTTGCGCACCAGCGCGCGAATCAGATTCTCCGGGATACCGCACAGCCCGAAGCCCCCGATCATGATGACCGAGCCATCCCCGACATCCCGAATTGCCTCATCCGCATTGGCTACGACTTTATTCATGGCGAAATGGATTGTAATTGAAATCTACCCCGAGGACACACTGGGAATCTGAAAGTCACGCGACCAATTTCTTTCGCTATTTCAGCGTAGTTTCAAACCTTCTGCTCGGGCTAGTTCGGCTTGCCGTTCGTCGAAGGTCCAAAATTTCTCGGCTCGCAGCAGGATCGCGCTGCCTACGTGCAAAATATCCAGCGTCCGAGTTCCGGTCGCGGCGCTTTGTCTGAGGGCAATGCGGCGCGACAGCTCGTACACGGTAATCGGCATCGCAACTGTGTTGAAGAACCCGCCCGCCACGTGCTTCTGCAACTCAGCCCTGGCCACCCGAATCTCCGCTACGGTAGCTTCTTTTCGGAAAATTCTCAATTGCAAAGCATTGGCCAGTTCAAGTTCGACGAGCGGAGTCAGGAATATGAAAGGATCGAAACGCTGCACCAGTTGCGCCGCCTTTATCGAATGGGCATCCAGGCAATACAAAGAAACCAAGACGCTGGTATCGGCATAGAGCCTCAATGCTCGCCTCTTTGCATTGCGACCAACTCGGCCCCTGTCACTTTAGCTTTTTTCGCACCGTAAATTCTCTTCAGCATCGCCGCGAAGTCCGGAGACTTCCTGTCAGCCGGACGCTCCGGAACCAGCCGTGCGATGACCCGTTTGCGTTTTGTGATGGAGATGGGCTCGCCTTCCCGCAGTTGCGCTTCGACCTCGGGAAATCGATAACGAAGATCGCGAACGCTCACGCTTTTCATGTGATACATTATAGCATCACAGGCACGCGGGGTTTAATATTTCTTCCCCGGGCTCTTTTTCAGCCCGTGCGCCTGCTCAAATTCTTCCGCTAGCGCCCGCGTAGCGAGATTCTCGCGGATGCGCGCCAGGCGCTGCTCCACCTTGAGGAGTGCATCTGCCAGATTGTTTTTGTTGGTGATGGCAATGTCGCGCCACATCGAATACGGGCTGGATGAAATCCGCGTCATCTCCCGCAACGCGCGGCCGCCCGCTGGCAGCAGAGGAGCCTCTTCTCCAAATTCTTCCACCAGCGCCGCGGCCAGAGCGGTCGAAATCATCTGTGGCACGTGGCTGATCCAGGCGCAAAGCTGGTCGTGGTCGTCCGGCGGGAGCATGGCAATACGAGCCCCAATCTGATCGATCCATCCCGAGAATTCGGCGAACAAGCCTTCATGCACATTCTGTCCGGGCAGCGGGGTAAGAAACCAAACCGCGTTCTGGAACAGGTCGGCATCGGCGAAATCCACACCGCTGCTTTCTTTCCCCGCCATGGGATGTCCAGCCAGAAAACGCTGGCCCGCATTCTTTCCAAACACGCTGAGCGCCTGCTGTGCCACCGCTGCTTTCGTGCTACCCACATCCGTGAGTAACGTGGTCGATGGTAGACCTGGCCCCAGCCTCCCAATCAAATCGACAATCGCTAGAACCGGAGTTGCCAGCACCACCAACTGGCTGCCGCGCACAGCGTCGGCGGGCTCGATCAATCCGTTGTCGATGGCGCCGCACATCTTGGCCCGCTTCAGCGCAGACTCGCGATCGCATCCCACAATGCGCCCGGCAAATCCACGCTTTCGCACCGCCAGCGCAAACGACCCGCCGATCAGGCCGGTCCCGATGATCGTGATTTGGCGGATGGACATAAAGACAGTTGGATAATAGGGTAATTTTGTAATTAGTAATTCGAAGAGACAATAAAATTCCGGGTGTTAAATTACGAAATTACCCGATTACGCAATTACCCAATTTTTCGTCCCACTGCCGGCGCGATCATGTGCAGCTCATCCATCAGCTTGGAAAACTGCTCTGGGAACAGCGACTGTGCGCCGTCGGACCATGCCTGGTTGGGATCGCAATGCACTTCGATTAAAAGCGCGTCCGCGCCCGCCGCCACCGATGCCCGCGCCATAGGCGAAACTTTATCGCGGCGGCCGGTTCCATGCGATGGATCAGCCGTCATGGGCAAATGGGAAAGCTTGTGAATGATGGGAATCGCGGAAATATCCATCGTGTTGCGGGTGTAGGTTTCGAAAGTTCGGATGCCGCGCTCGCACAGGATCACTTCATAATTTCCGCCGGCCATCACGTATTCCGCAGACAGAAGCAATTCTTCCAGGGTCGCGGCAATGCCGCGCTTCACCAGGACCGGCTTGCGAATCTTGCCGAGTTCGCGCAGCAGATTGAAGTTCTGCATATTGCGCGCCCCAACCTGCAGAATATCGACGTACGGCAGCATCATCGGAATCTGCGAAATCTCCATCACCTCGCTGATCACCAACAGCTGGAATTTCTCCGCCGCCTCGCGCAGAAGTTTGAGCGCATCTTCTCCATGGCCTTGAAACGAATAAGGAGAGCTTCTCGGCTTGAATGCCCCACCCCGCAGTACTCGCGCCCCCGCGCGCGCCACCGCTTCGGCAGTGGAAAATAGTTGCTCCCGCGATTCCACCGAGCACGGCCCCGCCATCACGATTACTTCGTTGCCGCCGACGTGAACGCCGTGGGCCAGCTTCACAATCGTCCCTTCGGGACGAAAACTTTTTCCCGCCAGCTTGTAGGGCGAACTAATGCGATGAACTTCCTGCACTCCGGGAATCAGCTCGAGGTTGCGGATATCGAATTCGATGCCCGCTCCGACCGCGCCCAGCACGGTTTGCCGCGCCCCGGTCGAGCGGTGCACTTCAAAACCCATCTTCACCAGGTGCTCTATCACCTGCTGAATCTGAGCATCGTCCGCAACTTCCTGCATGACCACGATCATAGGAAAACCTGCCGTCAGCTTTCAGCTATCGGCCCTCAGCAAAGCCGAGCTGATTGCTGATAGCTGACGGCTGAAAGCTGCTCAATCGTTCACTTCCGAATCCAACTCCGTCTCGGCGTTCACTTCCTGGCGCTGATTTCCAATTCCTTCCTTTTGAATATTTCGCATGACGTCCATGATGCGCTCAAAAATTCGCACCAGCTCGCGGCCTGGAAGTGGGCCGCGATTCAACTCCTGCACATTGGCAAACACTGCGCGCTCGCGCTCGGGCTCGTAAATTGGCAAATTCGTATCGCGCTTGAGGCGCCCAATCTCGACTGCAGCCTGGGCTCGCTCGCTCAGCAACTCTACCAACCGCCGATCGAGTTCATCGATCTTCTTGCGCCAATCCTCAATGTCCATGGAAACAATTCTCTGCTCTCAATTAATGCACAACCTGCTATCTGCGGAACGCAACCCCGACGCGGCTCATCGCTCTAAACTGACAACGGATGGCCGACAGCTGAAAACTGCCTGACAAATTGTCCCACAGCCGCCGCTTCCCGTCCGTGATTTCGCTCAATCGTCTCCACAATCGCGCTGCCCACCACGACCGCGTCGGCAAATTTGCCCACTTCCGCGAACTGCTCGGCATTTGAAATTCCGAAACCCACCGCGACGGGCAACTTCGTTACACGCCGCAACCTCCGCACTAACTTCTGCGCATCACTGGCTAACTGCTGCCGTGCTCCGGTAACTCCGGTTCGCGAAACCGCATATACAAATCCTCGCGAAGCACGCGCAATCATTTTTAACCGGCTGTCCGGACTGGTTGGGGCTGCCAAAAAAATCGGCGCCAAATCGTTCGCCTGCATCGTGTGCAGATACTCACCCGCTTCTTCTACCGGCAAATCTGTGAGCAGAACACCATCCACACCCGCATAGCGCGCCACCATGCAAAACTTCTGCATCCCCATGCGCAGAATCGGATTCAAGTACGAAAAAATAACCAGCCCCGTGGACTGCGACTGCTGACGCACTTCCGCTGCCAGCGTAAGCACATGCCCCAACGAGGTTCCATGCTTCAGCGCTCGCTCGCTCGCTCGCTGAATCACGGGACCATCCGCGACCGGATCGCTAAACGGCACGCCCAATTCGATCACATCTGCACCCGCCTCAATCGCCGCCAGCACGACATCTCGCGTCGTCGCCAGATCGGGATCGCCGCACGTTACATACACCACCAGCGCGGGCTTCTTGTAAAAAGTTAAGGGCATAAACGAATTGAGCCATCGGGTGATTGAACCATCGGGTGATTAAGTCCGGACTGTTTCAATATCTCAATCCAATTCCAGGTTCTCCCGCATAATTCCAATATCTTTATCCCCGCGTCCCGACACATTCACAATCACCACATCGGACTTCTTCATCTTCGGCGCACGCTTCAACACCTCGGCGACGGCATGGGCTGACTCCAGCGCCGGAATAATTCCCTCCATCCGCGCCAGTAAAGTCGTCGCCTCCAGCGCCTCGGCATCTGACGCCGGAACATATTCCGCTCGCCCCGCATCTCGCAACGCCGCGTGCTCCGGCCCAATCGAGGGATAATCCAGTCCGGCCGAAACCGAGTGCGTATTCGCAATCTGACCCGCGGAATCTTGCAGCACATAAGAATACGTTCCCTGCAAAACTCCGGGTACGCCGCCGCGAAATCTCGCGGCATGTTCGCCCAAAGCTTCGCCGCGGCCTCCGGCTTCCACTCCAATCAGGCGAACATTCTTATCTTTGATGAACTCGTAGAAAATTCCAATCGCATTCGATCCTCCGCCCACGCAGGCGATGATTGCGGCGGGCAGTTTGCCTTCGGCCTTCAAAATCTGCGCCCGCGCCTCGCGTCCAATCACACGATGAAAATCTCTGACCATGGTCGGATAGGGATGCGCTCCCAGCACGCTTCCCAATAAATAATGTGTGCTGCGTACGTTGGTCACCCAATCGCGCATGGCTTCATTGATCGCGTCTTTCAAGGTGCGCGAGCCCGATTCGACTCCGCGCACTTCCGCCCCCAGCAACCGCATGCGGAAGACATTCAACTCCTGCCGCCGCATGTCCTCGGTTCCCATGTAGACGACGCATTCGAAGCCCAACAGCGCGCAAACAGTAGCGGTTGCCACGCCATGCTGGCCCGCACCGGTCTCGGCAATCACGCGCCGCTTGCCCATACGCTCGACCAGTAGTCCCTGCCCCAGACAGTTGTTGATTTTGTGCGCCCCGGTGTGCAGCAAATCTTCCCGCTTCAAATAAATTTTCGCGCCGCCTAATCTCTGGGTGAGCCGCTGCGCAAAAAACAATGGCGTGGGACGTTCCGGCATAAGTTCGTAGCAGATGATCCAGCCGCTTCTGAAATTTCGGATCGCGTTTCGCTTTCTTATACTCGCGCTCCAATTCTTCGAGCGCCGCCATTAAAGTTTCCGGCACATACCGCCCACCGTAAACCCCAAAGCGCCCGGGCGCATGCGCAGGGATTGGATCTCGAGAAAGATGAGGGTGCCCCATCCTTGCCGCGTTCTTTGCGGCAAGGATGGGGATTTTGACTTTCGTATTCCGAGTTCGCTTCTTGCCAATCGTTGCCGTTGCCATTTCTAACTCGTCTTCCGATCCGCGTCGCGCACAGCCTTCACAAAGGCTCGAACTTTTTCGGGATCCTTTTTCCCCGGCGACGCTTCTACTCCCGAAACCACATCCACGCCCCAAGGCTGCAGAATGCTGATCGCCTCACCCACATTCGCCGGCGTCAGTCCGCCGGCAACAACCAGCTTCACCCCACCCTGCCGCATTCCTTCCGCGATGGGAACAGCCTTATGCCAATCAAAAGTCTTGCCCGTACCTCCGGGCAGAGCCACGTCACCTGAATCGAGGACGAATGTCCTCAGCAGCCCATCGGGAATCGAGATTTCGCCAGGTATATTCTTTCCCCAATTTGCAAAATTTGACGCCGACGCTCGAATCTGCTCTTCATCGTTGCCCATAAACTTCATGGGCACCGCGGTCATGAATCGCGCCTTCTTGGGAAGCAAACCCATGCCTATCGCTCGCCCACCGCCGCCTCGATCGTCGCCTTCCCCACATACGTAGGTCTGCATCCCAGTCAATCCGCTCTTAAGTAGGATATCCGTCGCTTCGTGTTCACCCTGTATGAATACGCCGATCTTCTCTATCTCTTCCGGCAGTTGGTCGATAATCTGGCGCGCCGTGTCGACGCTCACATTCCTCGGACTCTTCTCGTAAAAGACAAACCCGACCGCATCCGCTCCGGCCTCAACCGCGCACAGAGCATCTTCCAAATTGGTCATCCCGCAAATCTTCACCCAGGTCATAAGAACAGATTGTCAGGCGTCAGCCTCACCGTTCGCTTGGCACTCGCCACCAGCTCCAGCAATGCATCTCCAGGACGCTCCGCGCGCATCAGTGACTCTCCAATCAAGAATGCCCGATAGCCCGCTTCGCGCAAGCGAGCTATATCCTCTCCCGATCGAATTCCACTCTCTGCCACCGCCAGCACATTCTTCGGAATGCGTGCTGCCAGCCGAAAGGCGGTCTCCGCATCCACCTGAAACGTCCGCAGATCGCGCGTGTTCACGCCGATCAGATCGCATCCCGCATCCAAAGCCCGCCGCAACTCGGCCTCATCATGAACTTCGCATAAAACGTCGAGACCGCGCGACCGCGCACTCCGCGCCAACTGCATCAGTTCAAGCTGCGGCAGAGCCGAAAGAATCAGCAGCACCGCATCCGCCGAATTCGCGCGCGCTTCCAACAACTGAAATTCGTCCACGATGAAATCTTTCCGCAGGCAGGGCAACCTCACGGCAGCCGATGCCAACCGCAAATTCTCCAGCGAGCCCTGAAAGAACTCTTCGTTCGTCAGCACCGAAAGCGCCGCCGCTCCTGCCATTTCCAGCTCCCGCGCCAACTCTTCCGCACAAAACTCGGCGCGAATCAGTCCCTTCGAC
The DNA here is from genome assembly GCA_963710965.1 of uncultured Acidobacteriaceae bacterium. Lineage (GTDB taxonomy): Bacteria > Acidobacteriota > Terriglobia > Terriglobales > Acidobacteriaceae > Sulfotelmatobacter. Next base: position 87,602 of record CAVQCP010000019.1, read on the forward strand.
GGAGACGCTTTTTTCAGCTCTGCGATCACCGCGATTCCGGATTTACTCTTTTCCTCCAGCGCCCGCCGAAAGCCGCGCGGGATATGCTTTTCCGCGCGCCGCTCCAGATCGCTCAGGTCAGCCGTACGCTTCGCCGCAGCCGCGTTTTCGCGGGTGGAATTGACAATTTGATCGAGAAAGGCAGGCATAGCGAGTGCCTGAATTATACGGGAAGGGAGGATCGGCCGAGAGATGCGGGCAGAGGACGGTCGTACAAGTCGTACAAGGAGTTATCAGCTTCTAGAAAGAGACATTTGGTGCCATCGAAGGGACTCGAACCCCCACACCGTTGCCGGTACATGGACCTGAACCATGCGCGTCTGCCAATTCCGCCACGATGGCAATCTTGGACTGCAATGCAGCGGCGGCCCGAAGGCCGCCGAGTCAGGAAGATCAACATTTCTATTTTACAGGCCTGTTCCGCCCTGTCAAACGTCGGCCCAGGGCAATCTCCCAAAGCCCGCCGTCGACTCAACCACCCCGCATCAACCCAGCTTTGCGGTCATAGTAATTTTTGAGTTCAGAACTTTTGAAACCGGGCATCCCTTCTCCGCCGCCTCGGCGTACTTCTGAAACGTCGCCGCATCTGCGCCGGGGACCTTGCCCACTACATCGAGATGGCTCGAGGTGATGGTCCAGCCGGAATCCTGTTTCTCCATGGTAAGGGTTACGTTGGTGCTAATGCTCTCCGGCACCAGATTGGCTCCGCCCAGTTGCGCCGACAAAGCCATGGAAAAGCACGCCGCGTGCGCGGCCGCGATCAACTCTTCCGGGTTCGTCCCCGGTCCATTTTCAAATCGCGAGGTAAATGAATATTGCGTGTCTTTCAGGACTCCGCCCGGCGCCGAAATCGACCCCTTGCCGTCCTTCAGCCCGCCCTTCCAAACTGCGCTTGCCTTGCGTTCCATCGATCCTCCTCATCATGACTTTGAAATTAAACGCATCGCCATTGTAGACGGAGATCGATCACGCGGAGAACCCCAGGTCAGCAAAAAAGGTCAGTAAAAATCGGAGCAGCTCAAATAGTAGCCGCATGCCGGACAACTCAGCTTGCACTTTCTCTCCACCAATTCGGACGAACAGTTTGGGCAGAAGCGCTCCGGATTCCGCGCCTCTGGCCATTTTCCGGACGAATTCGAGGCCGAACCCGCCTGCCTTACGTCAGCTCTTCGCTGCCCGCTGCTATCCATATTGCGCAACATAGCTTTGCCCGGGCCCGGCGTGCAAGTGTAAAAGCGTCTTCCCCGCCATCGCAGGAACGAAGACGAATAGGTGAGCGAACTGTCCCAGAAATTTTTTCTTGTGTTGTTAACAAATTTTTCCTCTTTCCACAGCCGTTTTTAAGCTAAAATCCTTTTCACTTAAGTGTGCGATCCATCTGGCCGGTGGACGCGCGCTTAGCCTTCCCCCTTGGAGGTAGTAGATGTATCGGCCTTATTCCAGCTCCTTGGCGGACTCTCGTCCTTTTTTGGATGTTCAGTCCTTGATTCACAACCTTGCTCAAGATTTCGTCACTTCTTTCAACACCGGCAACTATGATCAGGTTGCCGCTCTGTTCGCGCAAGACGGCGCCTTGATGGCGCCACACCACGAAGCCGCTTACGGACCCAAGGCGGTGGAGCAATTGCTGCGGAAAATCGGCGAATCGGGATACGAAGATTTGCGCCTGGAGACCGTTCGCGTCGAAGCCTCCGGCGATCTGGCCATGGAAATCGGCCGCTACTCCGTCGCCATACGCCAACCCGACGGCACAATTCTTGCCGACCGCGGCAAGTACGTAAAAGCCTGGCGTCGCCTGGGCGTGTGGCTCATCGTCGCCGATTGCTGGAGCAGCAACCTACCTTGCTCCCAGGTGAGCGGATAGACAATTCGTCAGGAGCGGGCCGATCAAAAATTCCGGGACGCACAAACTCTCGATCGGCCTGCGTTTCAACCTCTCATATCTGGCGATTCTTCTGGTCGCTGAATTCATTCTTGGCGTGGGCGTGTGGCTCGATGTTCGACAAAGCTTGTTTGAGCTTGCCGATTCCACACTCGAGGGGCAGGCCGCCGATTTAAGACGATTCCTGGAAGCTCGCAAAAATCTTTCCGCAGCGCAGGTGCAGGCGGAGATCAGCCAGAATTTCAAGATCGAACGATCCCGAGATTACTTGCAAATCAGCGAACTCGCAGGAAATTTGATCTATCGTTCTCAGTTTTTCGTCGAACATCCCCTGCCCGCAATCTCGCCCGAGGACTTGGACCGGCCTTTCTACTCCATCTACAAATTAGGATCGGATCGCGTGCGCCTTATCAGCGAACCCGTGGACGTCGCTGGACGTTCCTACGTGGTTCGCGTCGGTCACCTCATGAACGAAGAATACGAAACTCTCATGGACCTGCGCAGAACTATGCTGTGGTACGGATTCTTTGTCTTTCTGATTGGCTCGGCCACGTCGTATTGGATCAACCGCCGAATGCTTTCCCGCTTTCATGATCCCGCTCATGCTGCTTCGGATGGCGATTCCTCTGACCTGCATCGATAGGGCGCTTGCACGGACGCACTGCAAACCATAAACTGGTGCCCGCGTCAGGCTCTCGCACTTGTTCGCTATGAGCAAAGACTCGCGCCTCTCCATCAACTAAGATGACCGGTAATAAGACTTTTTTCGCTGTTCTCATTTCTTTTTTCGCGCTATCACATGGCGCTTCAGTGGCGAGCCAAAATAGTTCCGGCATCTCCGGCGACGTTTCGAATTATGTGCGCGCAGAAATGGAAGCGCAGCATATTCCGGGGCTTGCGCTACTGGTCTCGCGGGGCGGCAAGGTTGTGCAGGCCGAAGGCTTTGGCCTGGCGAACGTCGAACTGCAAGTCCCGGTGAAGCCGGAGACGATTTTTCAATCCGGGTCCATGGGGAAGCAGTTCACTGCAACTGCGATCATGATGCTGGTGGAAGAAGGCAAAGTGGGGCTCGACGATCCCCTCACCAAGTATTTTCCGGATGCACCGGCAACATGGAAGGAAGTCACGGTGCGCGAATTGTTGAGCCACATTGCGGGCTTCGGAGATTATCCCGAGAAGTTCGACTTTCGCAAAGACTGGACAGAAGACGAGATGCTGAAACTGGTCGAGGGAATTCCGCTGGCGTATCCTCCGGGTACAAAATTCGAATACAGCAATCTGGGATACCTGACACTGGGAATTCTGATTCATCGCGTTACCGGAGAATTCTACGGAGACTTTTTGCGACAGCGAATCTTCGGTCCGTTGCGCATGTCGACTACGCGCATCATCAGCGAGTCCGACATCATTCCGAATCGCGCCGCTGGTTACCGGCTGGTGAAGGGCGAATTGAAGAATCAGGAATGGGTGGCGCCCATGATCAACACGACCGCCGATGGCAGCCTCTACTTCTCCATTTTGGATTTAGCCAAGTGGGATGCGGCGCTGTACACCGAGAAAATTCTAAAGCGATCGAGTCTCGACCAGATGTGGACGCCGGCAAAGCTTAAGAACGGACAATCCAATCCTGAGGGTTACGGCTTCGGCTGGTTCATTGGCCAGCGCAAAGGGCACCTCGTAGTCAGCCACGACGGCGCCTGGCAAGGATTTGAGACGACCATCGAGCGCGACGTGGATGATCAGTTGACGGTCGTGGTGCTGGCCAACCTGGCGGACTCCAAGCCCGAAGTAATCGCCGATCATGTTGCCGATATGTATCTGGCGGCGGGATCCGGAAAGCACTGATCCCCGGCAGCCCTCCGGGAAATTCTAGAACTAGAATCCCCCACGGAGGCCACAGAGCGACCGGGGTAAACTCGGCTTCTATTCTTCTCGGCGCTCGATTTGCATCCGCATTCCGTATTTCGGGCGCAGCGTGATCAGCGGCTGGGGCTCGACTGGATGACCCGGAACCAAACTTAGTTTCCATTTCTGCGCCAGGGTGGCGAGGATCAGCGCGCCTTCCATCCAGGCAAAAGATTCGCCAATACATTGCCGGGCGCCGGCTCCAAAGGGAAAGTAGGTGAACTTCGCGCGCCCAGCTTTGCCCTCTGGCGAAAAACGGTTTGGATCGAAACGTAGCGGATCGGGAAAATAGCGCGCGTCGCGGTGCGTGATGAACTGGCTGATCAGCACCGTCGTGCGCGCGGGAAGAAAATAATCTCCGAGTGCGAAATCGTTCCGCGCGTAACGGCCCATGGCCCACGCGGGGGGATAGAGACGCAGCGCTTCCGCCAAAACATTTTCCGTATAGCGCAGGCGCGGAACATCCTCCATGGTGGGCAGTTTGCCTTCGAGAATGCCGTCGACTTCTGCGTGAAATTTTCGTTCGCACTCTGGGTTCTGTGACAGCAAATACCAGGTCCAGGCCAGCGCATTGGCGACAGTCTCATATCCGGCCAGGAAAATCGTGATGACCTGATCGCGCAGAGCTTGCCGGGACGACAACTTCCTCGACTCCGCATCGTCCCCCGATGAAGCGGCGATCATTAGGTCGAGCAGGCTGCCGCGATCGACGCCGCTCTCGCGATGCGCATCGATCATGCGATAGACCACGGCGTCGATTCGATTGCGCGCGCGGACGAAAGCGGCCAGCCCCGGAGGGCGCACGTGCACCAGCCATTCCGCCGCCGGCAGCATGACTAGAAAATTGTAGAGTCCCATGATGCGATTGATGGCCGCGGCCAGCTCATAAACTTCCTCACGCAGATCCGTGGCGAACAAAGTTCGCGCCACCACATTGAGCGTGAGGTGCATCATGTCGGCGGCGATATCGCGCTGCTCGCCTGCCCGCCACGAATCGCGCATGCCAACTGCTTCTTCCACAATCGTGGAGGCATAGCCGGCGATCCTTTGCCGGTGAAACGCAGGCTGCGCGGCGAGGCGCTGGGCGCGGTGAACCGCGCCTTCCGCGGTAATCATGCCCTCGCCTAACAGCATCTTGCTGCGCTGCACCGTGCGTTCTTTGATGAAGTTGTCGTTCTGCACCACGAGAACTTCGCGAATGTATTCGGGATGATTCAGGAAAACAATATGGTGCGGGCCGATCTTATAATGCGCCATGTCGCCGTAAGTATCGGCGAGGTGCCGAAACAGAAAAATAGGATTGGCCGGACGAAATTTGCGCAATGCTAACCAGAGTAGGTTGCGCTGCAGGCCGGGCGGAAAATGATAATCACCTTTCTTCTGAAAAGGCCTGGTCACACGCGGTCGCTCAACAGCCGAACCCATACGCCATCTTAACTTGCCTGTTATTGTCCCTGCAGTTGCTCCAGGGCCGCCAGAATCTCCTGGCTGTGCCGAGCGGGGTCGACGTTGGTATAAGTCTTGGCAATTTTTCCATTCGGATCGATAAGAAACGTGTGGCGTGCCGCAAACTTTGCGACGCCTAGGTTGGTAAGCGAGCCGTAGGACTGGCTCACCTTGCCATCACCGTCGGCGAGGAGTTTGAAGTTGAGTCCTTCTTTGGCGCAGAACTTTTTGTGCGAGTCGACGCTGTCGACGCTCACACCCAAAACAATGGCGTGCCGTTCGGCATATTTAGCTTGATCGACCTGAAAATTATGAGCCTCCCGCGTGCACCCGGGAGTCTGGTCCTTCGGATAAAAATAGAGAACGACCCAACTGCCACGGAATTCGCTCAAGCTGACAGAAGAAGTTTCCTGCGAAGGCAAAGTGAAATCGGGAGCGGGACTGCCGGCACTGGGAACAGCGTGGGAACCAGATAAAAGCCGCGGCAGCAGAACAATGAGAAGAACTACAAAGATGACAAGCAGCGCAATGCGCATTTTACACCTCGCAACCAGACCATCTGACCGAGCTCAGATCAGTCATAGGCATTGTAGAACGTCTGGGCCCGATGTTGGCGCCAGCAAAATTCTGCGTAATTGCATATGATTGCATTATTCGTCCCAACCTTGGCAGAAAAACAACGGAGACAGAAGAGTGGCTCAGACGGAAACCGATGGTCTAGAGGTATTGGAAACACGGGAGTGGGTGGACTCGCTGGATTACGTGCTATCGAAGGGCGGCCCGGTGCGAGCAGGGCGACTGCTGCAGCAATTGGCGCTGCACGCGCGGCGTGCCGCTGGTGTGAATCTGCCTTTCTCGGCGACGACTCCTTACCAGAACACGATTCCCTCTGCGCAACAACCGCCCTTCCCCGGCAGCCAGGAAATGGAGCGCCGCATCAAGAGCCTGGTGCGCTGGAACGCGCTGGCCATGGTGGTACGCGCCAACAGACTGCAGGAGGGCATTGGCGGGCACATCTCGACCTTCGCTTCGGCTGCGACTTTGTACGAAGTTGCCTTCAATCATTTTTTCCGCGCGCACACCGAGAGCGGCGACCGCGACATTGTTTATTTCCAGGGCCACGCAGCCCCGGGAATCTATTCCCGCGCCTATCTGGAAGGTCGCATTCCCATTGAAAAACTGCAGAACTTCCGCCGCGAACTGAAACCGGGCGGAGGCTTGAGTTCCTACCCACACCCGTGGCTGATGCCGAATTTCTGGGAATTCCCCACAGTGTCCATGGGCTTAGGTCCGATTCAGGCGATCTATCATGCGCGCTTCATTCGCTATCTGGAAAATCGCGGTCTGAAAGAATCCAGCGGCGGCAAAGTTTGGGCGTTCATGGGTGACGGCGAAATGGACGAACCGGAAGCGCTGGGCTCGATCACGCTGGCTTCGCGCGAAAACCTCGACAACCTCATTTTTGTCGTCAACTGCAACCTGCAGCGGCTCGACGGCCCAGTTCGCGGGAATGGAAAAATTATTCAGGAGCTCGAAGCCATCTTCCGCGGTGCGGGATGGAACGTCATCAAGGTTGTTTGGGGCACGGATTGGGACAGCCTGATTCGCGCCGACCGAGATGGGCTGCTGGTGCGGCGTTTGGGGGAAATCAGCGACGGCCAGTATCAGAAGTATTTCGTCGAGAGCGGTGCGTACTTCCGCCAGAACTTGTTTGGCACCGACCCGCGCCTACTGAAGATGGTGGAACATCTTTCCGACGAGCAACTCGCGCGCATGCGTCTGGGCGGGCATGATCCCATCAAGGTGCATGCGGCGTATCGCGCGGCCGTCGATCATGTGGGCTCGCCGACCATCATTCTGGCGAAAACCATCAAGGGCTACGGATTGGGCGAGGCGGGCGAAGGCAAGAACATTACGCACCAGCAAAAAAAGTTGAACGAAGAGGAGCTGGAGCTCTTCCGCTCGCGCTTTGGAATTCCCATTCCCGACGACGAATTGCAGAATGCCCCCTTCTACCGCCCCTCCGACGACAGCGCCGAAATCAAGTACCTGCAGGCGCGCCGGAAACAACTGGGCGGATACATGCCGGAGCGGAAAGTTCGGGCCACACCGCTGAAACCCGTGCCGGAAGCGCACTTTGAAGAGTTCTACAAGGGCACCGACGGGCGCGAAGCCTCGACCACCATGGTATTCGTGCGGCTGCTGGCAAAATTGCTGCGCGATCCGGAGTTGGGCAAGTTCATCGTTCCCATCATTCCCGATGAAGCTCGTACCTTCGGCATGGAGGCGCTGTTCCGCCAGGTAGGCATCTATTCCAGCGTTGGACAACTCTACGAACCGGTCGACATGGACACGCTTCTTTATTACAAGGAGGCGAAGAACGGCCAGATTCTCGAAGAAGGGATTACTGAAGCAGGTTCCATGTGCTCGTTCATCGCGGCGGGCACGGCTTATGCGAACCACGGCATCAACACAATTCCTTTCTTTATTTATTACTCGATGTTCGGATTCCAGCGCATCGGTGATCTGATCTGGGCGGCGGCCGATATGCGTTGCCGCGGATTTCTCGTGGGCGGAACTGCCGGCCGAACCACGCTCGCCGGCGAAGGCTTGCAGCATCAGGATGGGCACAGTCACGTATTGGCGCTGCCCGTGCCGAATTTGAAGGCCTACGATCCGGCGTTTGCCTATGAAATCGCCATCATCATTCAAGATGGCATCAAGCGCATGTACGTCGACCAGGAATCGATTTTCTATTACCTCACGGTGACGAACGAGCCCTTGCCCATGCCGGAGATGCCCAGTGGTGAGCATGTGCGGGAGGGAATTTTGCGCGGGCTCTATCGCTTTAACCAGTCCGACGCGAAAGATGCCAAGGTGCGCGTGCAGCTGCTGGGCAGCGGCACCATCATGTACGAGGTGTTGAAAGCGCAGACGATTTTAAAAGAAAAATATGGCGTTGCCGCGGATGTGTGGAGTGTGACCAGCTATAAGGAACTCTACCGCGACGCGAACGACTGTGAACGCTGGAACATGCTGCATCCCGGCGAATCGCCGCGCACTCCCTTCGTTACTCAGACCTTGAAAGATGCACCGGGACCGTTCATTGCAGCATCCGATTATATGAAGGTGTTGCCGGAATCTCTGGCCAAGTGGGTCCCGGGGACGCTGGTGTCGCTGGGAACCGATGGCTTTGGCCGCAGCGAGAATCGGGCGGCATTGCGCGACTTCTTTGAAGTGGACGCGAAACATGTCGTGCTGGCTGCACTGGGAGCGCTGGCGCGGGAAAAGAAAATCAGCCTCCAGGCGGTCAAGCAGGCGGTTCGCGATCTGGGGATCGACGCGGAAAAACTCAATCCGGCGATAAGCTAAGCTCGCCGCGACGACGCTTGCGAAGCTTACCTGAGCGCAGTCGAAGGGACGCCGGCGTTACTCTAAGCACAAGGAATGGGAACATTGATCGAATTCAAATTGCCCGCACTCGGAGAGAATATTGAACAGGGCGACCTGGTCCGCCTCATGATCACGCCCGGCTCCAAGGTCAGTGAGGGTGAGTCGGTGATGGAACTGGAAACCGACAAGGCCGTGGTGGAAGTTCCTTCTTCGGTGAGTGGCACGGTCAAGGAGATCCTGGTCAAAGAAGGCGACAAGATCAAAGTCGGCCAGGTGATTTTCACTGCGGATAGTAATGGCGCGGGGGCCAATGCTGATGCGCCTCGGAAGACGGCTCCATCGGCAAAAGGTTCGGGCGCGCCGGCTCGTCCGCCTGTCCAGGCCGCAGCCGCTGCGTCGTCACCACAAGCTGCTACCCCGCCAAGCACAACTCCACCGGCGCAATCTGAATCGCGTTCCGCTGCACAACAACGGACTCGATCCTCGGATGCCGCGCCCAGCGAATTTCGCTTGCAGGAACTCGGAGAAAATATTTCCCAGGGCGAACTGGTGCGCCTGATGATCGCGCCGGGCGCCAAGGTTTCTGAGGGACAGCCGGTCATGGAACTGGAAACCGACAAGGCTGTGGTGGAAGTTCCTTCTTCGGTCAGCGGCGTGGTGAAAGAAGTAAAGGTCAAAGAGCACGAACAAATTAAGGTAGGACAGGTGATTTTTACGCTTGAAGGCGAGGCCGGTTCGCAGCCGGAAACGCTTCGGCCGGCGAGTCGCCCGGTCGAACACGTTTCGGGACAGCATGGCGCGCGCTTGGCTTTTCAGGCGGCAATTCGCGCCGAGGGCAAGACGGAAGAGCAGGCGCTGCCTCCCGACCAGCCACGGCAGCAACCCGCAGCATTTTCCATGCCGGTGCAGTTAGGCAAGGTTGCGGGCACGGAATATCGCGAACCAGTGCCCGCGGCGCCGCACACGCGACGTTTGGCGCGCGAACTCGGCGTTGATATTTACGACGTGCAAGGCACGGCCCCGGGCGGCCGCATCGTCGAAGACGATGTCAAGGCCCGCGCCAAAGCCTTACTGACCGCCGTTGCCACTGCGGCCGCGGCGCCGCCGCGCGCGGGGCATTTCATCGAACCCAAGCTTCCTGACTTCGCCAAGTGGGGAAAGACCGAGCGCGTCTCCATGCGCGGCGTGCGCCGCAAAACCGCGGAACATCTGGCGGAATCGTGGAACACGATTCCTCACGTCACCCAGCATGATCGCGCCGACATCACTGAATTGGAGCAGTTGCGCGCCCGCTTTTCGCCCAAAGCCGAGCAGGCCGGCGGCAAAATGACCGTAACCGCCATCGCTCTGAAGGTTTGCGCCGCCGCGCTGAAGGTGTTTCCCCAATTCAACGCCAGCATCGATATGGAGAAAGAAGAGATCGTCTACAAGCAATACATCAATATCGGCGTGGCGGCCGATACCGACCGCGGGTTGCTGGTTCCGGTGATCCGAGATGTCGACAAGAAGAATATCGTGGAACTGGCAGTCGAACTCTCCCAATTGTCCCAGAAGGCCCGCGATAAAAAGATCACGCTCGCCGACATGGAAGGCGGAACGTTCACCATTACAAATCTCGGCGGCATCGGAGGAACGGCGTTTACTCCGATCGTGAATCATCCCGAGGTCGCCATTCTCGGGCTTTCGCGTTCGCGCATGGAGCCGGAGTGGATTGGCGGAAAGTTTGAGCCGCGGCTGATTCTGCCGCTATCGCTTTCCTACGATCATCGCCTGATCGACGGCGCCGACGCCGCGCGATTTCTGCGCTGGGTGGCAGAGGCCTTCGAGCAGCCGTTCTTGCTATCGGTGCAGGGATAAAGGTTAAGCGACCGGGAAACCCAAAGACAAAGATCGGAAACCACAAAACACAAATGTTAGACACTCAATCTCTGCACATTGCCGTAGTCGGCGCCGGCCCCGGCGGTTACGCGGCCGCCTTTCTGGCTGCCGATCTCGGCATGCAAGTCACGCTGGTCGACCCCGAGGTGAATCCCGGCGGCATCTGCCTCTACCGCGGCTGCATTCCGTCGAAGGCGCTGCTGCACGTCGCCAAGCTGATTGGAGAATCGCAGCAGGCGGTAAATTGGGGCATCGATTTCCCCGAGCCGAATATCGATCTCGCCCGCTTGCGCACATGGAAAGAAGGCGTGGTCAAGAAACTGACCGCCGGGTTGGGAGTACTTTCCAAACAGCGCAAGGTGGAATACATCCGTGGCCGCGCGGCGTTTGAAAATTCGACTACGCTGCGCATCAGCAAAGAAGATTCCACCGAAGCAGTTCTCTCTTTCGACCGCATTATCATTGCCACCGGATCTCGGCCCGCAATCATTCCCGCGTTCAAGCTCGATTCGCCGCGCCTGATGGATTCGACGGGCGCCCTCCATCTCGAAGACATCCCAGGCAGCCTGCTTGTGGTAGGTGGCGGATACATCGGGTTGGAGTTGGGTTCGGTGTATGCCGCGCTGGGCACGCGCGTCACCGTGGTTGAAATGTTGCCGGGCCTGCTGCCAGGCGCCGATCGCGATCTGGTTTTGCCGCTCCACAAACGATTGGAAAAAATGTTCGAAACAATTCTTCTGAACACTACGGTCGCGTCGTTGTCTTTAAAAGAAGATGGATCAGGAATACGCGCGACCTTCGACGGCGCCGGCGTCAAAGACAAAGAAAAAGAAAAGGTCTTTGATCGGGTGCTCGTTTCCGTAGGACGCAAGCCGAACTCGGAAATTCCCGGGCTCGAAAAGACTCACGTACACGTCAACCCGCGTGGCTTCATCGAAGTGAACAAACAATTGCAGACTGCTGACCCTTCCATTTACGCCATCGGCGATGTGGTTGGCGAGCCCATGCTGGCGCATAAGGCTTCGCATGAAGGCCGCACTGCGGTCGAAGCCATCGCTGGCCACAAAGTCGCCTTCGAACCGAGCGCCATTCCGGCGGTCGTGTTCACCGATCCAGAAGTAGCGTGGTGCGGGCTTACCGAATCGCAGGCGGAAAAAGAGAATCGCGAAATCAAAGTCGCAAAATTTCCCTGGGGCGCGTCGGGCCGCGCCATTACCATCGATCGTCCCGAAGGCATGACCAAGCTGATCGTCGACCCGCACACCGAGCGCGTGTTGGGCGTAGGAATCGTCGGAGCGGGCGCGGGAGAAATGATTGCCGAGAGCGTTCTGGCGATTGAAATGGCTGCCCTGGCCAGCGATGTGGCCATGAGCATTCACCCGCATCCCACGCTTTCGGAGACGGTGATGGAAGCCGCCGAAGTTTTCTACGGCACCAGCACGCACGTTTACCGCCCGAAACGCGGATAATTTGCGCGCACGAACCCATTGGCCGCAAGTATTCAATCGCGCATCTTATTTAAGAATCGTCATCTCCAAGAAATCGGCATGTTCAATTTTCGAAAAATAATCGTTCTTTTAGCTATTTGCATTTCAGCTTGCCCACCGCTCACCGCGCAGAGCGCCTTAAGCCAGATCCTGGCGCCAGCAACTTCCACTACCGCAAACTCCACTACCAAGACCGACCAACTCGGGCGCAACACTCCGTACGGCACGGTGTACGGATTTTTGCAGGCGGCGCAATCGGGGAACTACACCCTCGCAGCCCAATATCTGCAATTGAGCGCGAGCCGGCGCCAGACCCAGGGCGACGATTTGGCCATGAAGCTGTATGTGGCGATGAACAAGGCGTTCAGCGGTAGTCTCAGGCCCAGCCGCGATCCCGAGGGCACGCCACAGGAAGATGTTCCGCTCGACCGGCAGAAGCTTGGGGCGATGTCCTCCGGCGATGTCGATGTGCAGCTCGAGCTGGTTCGAATTTCTGATCCCAGCGCGGGGAAGATTTGGCTTTTCTCCGCCGACACCCTGGCCGAAATTCCCGAACTTTACGACCAGATCTCGGCGCGAAAGGTAGAGTCAAAGCTCCCGCCGTGGGCGGTCAAGCATCAGTGGGCTGGCTTGCCCGTGTGGCAATGGTTGGCGCTGTTGTTGCTGATTCCAGTGGCCGCCGGCGTGAGCTGGGTGTTGTTAATCCTGGCGCAAATTCCCCTGCGATGGTGGGCCAAGAAGCAAGGCGAAGAAGATTTGGCGCACTGGCGCTCGGTTTCCGCGCCCGGATGGCTGCTGGTCGGGACCATCATTCACCGCATTCTGGCCAGCTATCTTGGCCTGCCTCTTCTGCCGCGGCATTACTACTTTCAGATCACGGCGGTTGCAGGCACCATTGGCTTGACCTGGATCCTATGGCGAGTGGTCCGCTGGTTTTTGCAACGGGTGCGCAGCCGCGCGCTGGCACGGGGGCACGGCGGCACGGGCTCGCTCATGCTGCTGGGCGAACGCATCGTCAAAGCCGTCATCTTCGTGGTGGGGTTGTTCCTCGTCTTCTGGATATTGGGTTTCGACCTAACAACGGGCCTGGCTGGCGTGGGCATTGGAACGCTCGCCATCGGCTTTGGCGCGCAGCAGACCATCGCGAACTTGTTCGGCGGCGTCTCCGTGCTGGGCGATGAAGTGATTCACGTCGGCGACCTATGCAAGTTCGGCGACCGCACCGGGACGGTGGAGGATATTGGCCTGCGCTCCACCCGCGTGCGCACCGAAGAGAGAACGTTGCTGGTCATCCCCAACGGAACCGTCGCGACAATCAATGTCGAAAACCTCAGCCGTCGCGACAAGATACTTTTCCGCACCGTTCTTGCCTTGCATCTGGAGACAACGCCCGATCACCTGCGCTATGTGCTCACGGAAATCCGCAATGTCATAACAAATCATCCTAAGATTGAGAAGAACACGGCTCGCGTACGCCTTCTCGAACTAACCCCTTCGGCGATCAATGTGGAAGTCGTTGCCTATGTATTGACACAGGATTTCGACGTATTTGCCCAGACCCGCGAAGACTTGCTGCTCGGCATCATGCATTTTGTGGAGGACTCCGGCACCACGCTCGCCTCGCCCTCGCAGACCCTGTATTTAAGCCAGGATGCAGCAGCGAATCAAGACAAGATCAAGACTGCGGGAAAGATTGTTGAGCAGAATGCAAATCAGAGCCCGTCTGATGGAAACCACGCTGATCGCAATACGACGGATCGCAATTCGGCCGATCGCAATTCGATGGATAGCCAGCCGGCTTCGACCAAAGCATCTCAAAAGCAATCCTAGTATTGTGTCCCGCAAATTCGGGGCATAAGTCCGAGGCTTTGAAAGGGTGCGCCTTCAGGCGCGCCGCAAGCACGACCCTTAATTAACAGGGCTTCAGCCCCAGAGGTAGACCGCTCGATTCGCGTAAGAGGACCGGCGATTTATTCCACGAATCAGCGCGACACCACACTAGCGTTACACGAAACGCCGCCATCGTTGCGTCAGCCAGCTCAGAAAAAGATGGGTCGGAAAATAAACTCCGGCGGGAACAATAATCAGGTATAGCAGCAGATACAACATCCCCGGAATTGCGTGCTGCTCGCGAAAGAACGGTCCGCGCGCCCAGTTCACATCACATTGCGGTCGCCACCAATAATTGATCGGAAGCACGATCCACGCCGTCAACGTCTGCAGCATCCAACCCCGGCGGTCGTAGCCCAAACGATAAATCGCCCACAGCAACAGTGGCGGCGTGAGCACGTGAAACAGGCTGAGCACGCGAATCGCGAGCCGAAGATGGGGATCGAACATATATTCCGTCCCCCCGATGAAGTGCCGGCCCGTCACCAGCGTGCCGATCAGATCGAGGGTGAATAGCGTCTGGAACAGAAGCAACGACGCGGCCTGCCACGAAAAAATCAAAGGACTCTCCAGCCACAATCCAACCCCAATCAGGATGTTGCCGATATCGCAGAAGAAGAGAAAATTCTGCAGTCCATACTGGCGCGCATAAATCGGCGCCCAGACCAGTACCCACAGAGTCCAGGCGATCTTCATCCACAGCGGGATGCGCATGGCAGGGATTGTATTCGCACTCACGGACTCCCTGCGACCCGGCAACCGGCAGAATCCATCCGGCAGGAATCCAGATTTGCCGAAACCGGGCTCCAGTCAAGCTTCAAGTGGCTTTGGTCCAATTACCACTGTAACTTGATGAGCCTTACGGGTGTACCTACGATGACAATAATATGAGTTATCAAGCACTCCTCTTCTGCCCCGATGAGAAGACGGCTCGCACCGTTACGCAAGTACTTAGCGAGTTGGACTTCGCGGTCACTCCCTGCTCGGAACCCTTTGCCGCAGTCAAGAAATTGATGGGGGAGCACTTCGACGCCGTCGTAGTCGATTGTGATAACGAGCAGAATGCCACGCTGCTATTCAAGAGCGCGCGCAACTCGCCGAACAACCAATCGGCGCTGGCAGTTGCGGTAGTGGAAGCGCAGGCAGGAGTCGCCAAGGCTTTTCGCATCGGAGCAAACCTGGTCCTGACCAAGCCCATCAATGTGGAGCAGGCGAAAGGCACGTTGCGAGTGGCGCGCGGGCTGCTGCGCAAAGGCGAAGGGCTAAAACCCGGCGCCACGGCTGCGCCCCCAACCGCGAAGCCCGCAGAACCGAATACGCCGCCGCATACGGCGTCAGTGAAAGCGGCGGTGGTAAGTGGCCCCGGTCCGGCAACGGCCGCTCCAAAGCCCGCCTCGCAGCCAGTCGCCATGCCCTCGGTTGCCGGGCAAACCCCTGCAGCCAGCAAGAGAGCCTTGGAGGCGCGCGCGGAAAGTAAGCCGGCGCCAGCGGCAAAAACCGCGGTGCAAAATTCTACGAGCACGACGCAATCCACGTCGCCGGCGGCTTGGGTTGGAAGCAACGCGGCGAGCGCACCCGCTCCCGCCCGTGAGGCTGAACTGGTTGAGCCACCGCCCAGTGCTTCGAAAACCGTAGATTCTGAGCCCAGCGAATCGAAAACCTCCGAACCCAAGTTCGGCGAACAAAAGTTCAGCGAACCCAAGCCGATAGCTTCCAGCGATACCAAACCAGTCTCGACGTTAGAGCCACCCATTCCAGTTGAGACCGCGGCTGCAACTGAGGTCATTGCCCCTGCGGAAGTTTCGACCCCATCGATGCCAACACTAACCTTCGGTGGAAATGCCAGCGTCGAAACCGCTCCGGCGGGCGGGGGAAGCAAGAAAGCATGGATCGGCGTGGCGGCGATTGTACTGCTTGCGGCCGCGGGATATTTTGGATGGACCCAGTGGAAACAAATGGGCCATGCCAGCGGGATTACGGTCCCAGCACCAATCGCGGCGCCCTCGGCAAAGAGTGTTACGCCACCGGCGGCCCCGCAGATTGTTCCGGATAACCCGTCGGCTGCCTCTCCCACGGCAATTGCGCCGGTTCAGAGTTCAACCGCAGACGCAACACCCGCATCCCAACCGGTCGAGAGCAATGCTGTCAGCCACACGGCCAAGTCGACCGCTAAAACAGAATCGGCTAGCACGCCTACTGAAGCTGTAGCCGTAAACAAAGCTCCAGAAGCAAAACAGCCCATGGTTATTAGAAACGGTGCCATCAAGAGCGCTGGTGCCTCGTCTGCTGCGGACGCGGCGGCAGCCTCTACGGTCGCCCCGCTGAGTGCGTTGGCGATTAACCCGACGGCGAACTCCGAATCTTTACCCAAACTTCCCGGCGCCAGCCAGGCACCGACTCCGGTACTCGGCGCAGTTATCTCGCAAGGCGTCTCGCAGGAATTATTGCTTAAACAAATTCCACCCGTCTATCCGCCCAATGCGTTGCGGATTCGCTTGGAGGGCGCCGTTCAGCTGCAGGCCACGATTTCCAAAAAAGGTGATATCTCCTCCGTAAAAATTGTCAAAGGAAACGATCTTCTCGCGCATGCCGCAGTCGATGCCGTGAAGCAGTGGAAGTACAGACCGTTTGTGTTGAATGGCGCTCCCGTGGAGACCCAGACGCTGATCACAATTGACTTCAAGTTGCCGAAGTAACCCTCCCACTGGTGAACCGGCCGGTTAAATTGCTCGACCCTCGTGGTCGAGCCTCGCATTCTGGCCGGAGCCGTTGCTTCTTATTCCGGCGATCCCATCCTGCAAAATTCATTTTCGGTTAATAATTCTGCCCCGATCATTTGCTAGACTCCGCTGTGGTCATCGGCCTCTTGCGGCCTTGACCGACCGCTCGGCAATTTTTCCGGAATGAATCATGCGCTTCGATAGTGAACCCAGAATCACATTTGTCCTCTGCCTGCTTGCTTTTATGCTGTCGTTCCCAAATATTTCATTGTGCCAGGCCAAGACGGACGACAGTTGTTTCCGCGGAGCTTTGGGAAGCACTGTGCCAGAACCTGCCGATCTCCGCAGCCAGAACGGCCAGTTGAAGGTGGACCTCGCGCTGCGCACTTCTGTGGATTCGCAGGGACAGACTCGCTATTGTTACGTCGATCAAGTTGGCAATCAGTCTCCCACGCTACGGGTTAAACCCGGCGACCGGGTAACCTTGACACTCCGCAATGAGCTGCCGCCCTCCGCAGAAGCGCACAACATGGCCGCACACGATGACGCGGCAAATCATTGCCAAAGCGGTGCGACTGCCATGACGGCCTCGTCCACCAATCTGCATTTCCACGGACTCGTAATTCCTCCCGTCTGCCATCAGGATGACGTACTGCACACGCTGGTGCAGCCCTCGGCTCCGCCCTTCGAATACAGTTTTCAAATTCCGCAAGCTCAATCGCCGGGATTGTACTGGTACCATCCTCACGTTCACGGCTTCACCAAAGCGCAGATACTGGGCGGGGCTTCGGGCGCTTTAATTGTTGAGGGGATGGAGAACGTCAATAGCGAAGTATCCGGACTGCCGGAGCGGGTGTTTGTCATTCGTGATCAGGAACTGGTCAATCCGGATGCCGTGCCGGTGCAGACTGATTCCATGCCGCCGCCTCAAGTTCTGAAAGATGCCGAAGGCGACATTCTCAACAACGGCACTGGCACAGGAAAACCCGCCAAGGACCTCTCCATTAATTTCGTGCCGGTTCCCTTCCCGCAATATCCGCCGGCAGTGATCACGATGAAGCCGCTGGAGAAGCAGTTATGGCGAGTCGTAAACGCCTCCGCCATTACTTATCTCGAACTGCAAGTGTTGTTTCGAGACCGGGTGCAGATGGTGGGCATCGTCGCCTGGGACGGAACGCCCATCAACCAGAACGGAAATCACGAGCAGGTGATCTGGCGCTATCATGTCCGGATCCCGCCGGGTGGAAGAGCGGAGTTTATCGTGCAGGCGCCGAAAGAGGGCATTCCGGCAAGCCTGGTGACCCGCACCGTCGATACCGGCCCCGCTGGCGAGAACGATCCCACGCGCCCGCTGGCCACGATCGTCGCTAGCGCCGATGCGCCGCAGCCGCGCTCTCACTTGCCGGCGTCCCCGGCAACGCTGATTTCGACACCCAACACGGCATTGAAAGACCTGACGCCCGTGCGGCAGCGGAAGCTCTATTTCTCCGAGAGGCCGCAAGACCCCGGCGATCCAAAAAGCCCCATCCTCTTCTATGTGACAGTCGATGGAAAAACTCCTACCCTGTTCGATCCCAACTCTCCCGATCCGGATATTATCGTCAAGCAGGGCGATGTGGAGGATTGGGTCATCGAAAATCGGACGACCGAATTGCACGATTTCCACATTCACCAATTACATTTCCAACTTCTGGAATGGAATGGCATCCCCATCGACGAACCTTACCTAAAGGACACCATCAACGTAGCGTACTGGGACGGGCATAGCCCCGTGTATCCCAGCGTCAAGTTGCGCATGGATTTTCGCGATCCCAGCATCGTAGGCACCTTCGTATATCACTGCCACCTGCTCGAGCATGAAGACGGCGGCATGATGGGCACGATTCGCGTCGAGCCTCGCGGCATGAACCCGCAAGTGTCCAAGAAATCCACAGAAAACTCGGCTTCTCGGTAGATTGTTCACGGAAATTTAATCTTTCTGTCATCGCTGCGAAAGATTACTTGCGTAGCTTCATGCAATCTGTTCCCTGGGGTTCGCGAAAAAAGTACAAATAAAAGCGCGCAGTAAACGTGCGCCGATCCCTGTTCACATGGCGAAGTTCCAACCAATCGAGGAGATTACCGATGATCGGTAAGCATGTAAGCAAAGTAGCAGCGGCTGTGTGCGCCGTTTGCATGACGACCACCCCGTTCGCGGATGCGTGGGCGGCAGAGAAGCCCAAGCCGGTAAGCGCGGCAACCGCCCCCAATCCCGCGGAGAGTTACCCCACCGCAACCCCCATCAAACATCTGGTGGTAATCTTCGGGGAAAACATTTCTTTTGACCACTACTTCGCCACCTATCCGAACGCCACGAATCCGGCGAGCGAACCCAAGTTTGTGCCGTTGGCGAACACACCAACGGTGAACAATCTGCTATCGGGCGGACTGCTGACTGAGAATCCAAATTCGGTTCAGCCCTTCCGCCTCGACCGCACGCAGGCTGTGACTTGCGATCAGAATCACTCCTACACGCCCGAGCAGCAGGCTTTCGATCTGGGCGCGATGGACAAATTCGTGCAATATACCGGCACCGGCGGCAGCACCTGCGACTGGGGCTACGGCACCGGGCTGGTGATGGGCTACTACGATGGCAACACGGTCACCGCGATGTGGAACTACGCCCAGACCTACGCCATGAGCGACAACTCGTTTAACTCGCAGTTTGGCCCCTCCTCTCCGGGCGCGATCAATCTGATCAGCGGCAACACCGCGAACGCGTATTACGTCAGCGGTGGCTCCACGGTTGGGGTCATCGCGAATGGCGCCACTTCAGGCGCGCTGATTGGCGATGGACGGCCCGGCCAGGACGATTGCAATCCCGCGGGAAAAACCTACGTCAGCTTCCCCGCCGGCACGAACAACATCGGCGATGAACTAAACAATGCCACGTATAGCGGCGCTAGCTACACCTGGGGATGGTTCCAGGGAGGCTTCGCCCCCACCAACGGCACGACGTTACCCGCCGTTTGCGCCTCTGCCAGCGTAGGTTTGGCCGGTACCACCGCCGACTATGTCGCTCACCACGAACCTTTCCAGTACTATCCCGAAACGGGCAATCCGCACCACTTGCTGCCGACTACTACCCCTGGAGCCAGTGATCAGGCAAACCACCAGTATGATCTGTCGGAATTTACCACGGTGCTTGCGAATACCGGAGTCTACGGTAACCAACTGCCTGCCGTCAGCTTCGTTAAAGCCAAGGCAGTCTACGATGGTCACCCCGGCTACTCCGACCCACTCGATGAACAGACCTTCGTGGTCAATACCATCAATGCCATCCAGGCCAGCAAGTACTGGAAGGACACGGCCATCATCATCGCCTACGATGACTCCGACGGTTGGTACGACCATGTCATGGATCCGCTGGTCAACCAGTCGCAGGTTTCCGACGATGAACTGACGGGCACTGGCCTCTGCGGCGGAAACACCGCTTCCACCACGCAGGGACGCTGCGGATATGGCCCGCGTACGCCCCTGATGGTGATCTCACCTTATTCCAAGCAGAACTATGTGGATCATGTGATCACCGACCAGTCGTCGATCACCCAGTTCATCGAGTACAACTGGGGCCTGCCGCCGATCGGGAACGGATCCAATGATGCCAAGGCCGGTTCGCTGCTCGGCCTGTTCAACTTCACCGGGACCAAGAGAGCCCCCAAGTTGGTGCTCGATCCCAACACCGGCGAGGTTGTTAACTAGAACATTCTCCAACAACAGCACCAGCGCCAAAGGCCACGCCAGTGTAGGCGTGGCCTTTGACTTGAAAGCCCAGAAAAGCTAAAAATCAATTTCTATGGATGCTGCATCACCTCGTCAATTACGGCTTTCCCGCCCTTATCCACGGTGATAATTTTGTGGATCGGGGCATAGCCGCTCATGGTGATATCGACGATGTAGTTGCCCGGATCAAGTGTGAACTCGACCGGTGAGGCCTTCTCCAGCATGTGCTGGTTGACCGCAACCTGGGCCCCCTTGGGCTGGGTTCTGACGCTGACCGTGCCCATGGTTTGCGCGTCCTTCCCCCCGAAGAGTTTCTTAAACTTGCCGGTAGTTCTGATGTCATCGACATTGCCCAGCGAACGCAGCGTCGGCGAGAAAGTCACCGTCTGGCCGAGGACGAACTGCGTGTTGCTGGTCTCGTCGATAAATCCGGACTTGCGCACCAGAATCACGTGCTGACCCTTGTCGACGGAAACCTGCGCGGGCGTGAGCTTTCCGGTGTCTTTGCCGTCAATATAAACGTTGGCTCCCGCCGGCGTGCTGGAGACTGCCAGCGCCGCCGTCAGCGGGTTCAGATGCGCCACCACAAACGATTTGCTCCCGGAGATTACTTCGACCGACTTCATATCCGTACCAAAACCGGCTTTGGTGACCGTTATCGAATGTGTACCCGCCGCCAGGCCAGCCAAAGTAAACGGCGTAACCCAAGTTGGATCGGTTTTTCCATCGATCTGCACTTGCGCGCCCTGCGGGCTGGAATCGATGGCCATCTGCCCGGGAACGATGGGCGCAGAAACTGGCGCCGCCACGGGCTTCTTCTTGAGATTCTTACCTCTTGCGGCCGCATGCGCCGGAGCGGCTTGGGCTTCGACCTCGGCCACGTCCTCAGCAGTCTGAACCGCCGGTGCGACCGGTTGCGCCGCTGGCGCTGGCTGCGTCTTTGAGGAAGGCTGACTGGGCGCCGTTTGCACGGCATCGGCAGTCGTGGAAAGCGGTGGCTGCCCCTCGCTGTTTAAACTGTTGATGTGCCACACCAGGCCGATGGCGATGATCAAAATCACCAGCGCCGCGCCGGCGACGGAGTAAATCATCAACCGGGGCGGGACGTTCCTAATTTCGGTTACCGCCTTTTGCGCGATCTCGCGAGGCTGGATCTTAGGCTTCTCCGCCTCGCCCTCGTATGCAGTGAGGCCGGACTCGCGTGCCGCTGGCGGGTTGGAGGCCGCGGGCACTGGAGGAGTGGGCGGCGCAATATAGATTTCCTTCAGCGGAGGCAACTCGGTCATCTCCGAGAAACTCACGCTGCTGCCGCGAGACGGACCACCTCCGGCCATCAGCGGATCGACCGCGATTCTTGGTCTCTCGACGGCCGCGCAATCAACCGCGCCCTCTGCTGTGTCCAGGGCTGACATAGAAGTGCCGGGCGACGAAGTGCCGGGCGACGAAATGTAGGGTGACGCAGGCATCTCCGGCGCCGTAGCCGATGTTGCTCCGCCCGCAGACGCCGCTGCAGCCGCAGCTTTGGCTGGCGCAGACGCCGGAGCTATTTTCTTTTCCGCTGGTCTGTTCTCGACCAGTTTGTTTTGCACCGGCATGGCAGGCGCCGTCTTAACGGCCGAGGGCGGAGCTGGTTTGCCCTGCACCGGCGCGGATTGAGGCTTAGGAGCAGCCGGCGGAGGGGCCGATGCCCCCACGAATTTCGCTTGCGTTGCCGCTTTCACCGCTTCGGCAGGCGCCGGAGTCTTTGCCGCAGCGGCAGGCTGCTTCGCCGCCTGCGCCTTCGATTCCTTGCATTTCTCCAGATCGTCCAGCAATTCCCTTCCGTTCTGGTAACGTTCGGCGGGATTTTTGGCCAGCGCCTTCATGATCAGATCGCTCAGCCCAGGATGGAGCTTGGGATTCACGTGCATGGGAGGCACCGGAGTGCTCTCCAGAATGCTCTCTCGCAGAGATACCGGATCTTCCCGGTCGAAAGCTTTGCGATCGGTCACCATTTCGTAAAACATTGCGCCCAGACTAAACAGATTGGACCGCTCATCGATGTCTTCGCCGTGAACTTGTTCGGGAGACATGTAATAGAGGATTGCGGGAAGTTCGGGCATCCACGCGGTAAATTTGCCTACGCTGGAGACTCCATAACCCAAAACTCGTACCGTGCCATCCCAGCCGCACATGATCTTGGCTGGCTCCAGACTGTAATGGAACACCTGGTGCGAGTTCGCATGATCGAGGCCGCTGCACACTTGCCGGCCAATATCCAGCAGGTCCCAAATTGAAAACCCTTCTTTGCGCGCCAGCATGGTGGCGATGCTGTTGCCCTGAATGTACTCCATGGTGGCGTAAAACTGGCCGTCGATTTCGCCGGCACCGAGCACGGGCGAGAGGTTGGAGTGGCTCAGAACCTTGGTCTTCTCGGCCTCGTCGAGCAGGCACTTTTCCAGCTCGGCGGCGCGTTCGCCAAAGACAGACAACTGGATCGCTTTCAAGGCAACCGTCTGCCCCGACTGCGGATCGTTCGCCTTGTAAACCGCACCCGTGGCTGACTTTGACAATTCACTCAGGATTTCGAAGTGGCCGATTTTCGTTGACATGGTCCTCACTCCACCAGTAACCGCGCCCCTCCCAGTTAAGAGTTGCGCAGGCAAAACCCGGGGCAGGGTAAGGGTAGGATATCTCTGGGGACATTTAGGTTCGAGTTACCAAAGTGTCTGAAACTAACGCCCGCCAGACAATTCCATCCCCAACGAATGCCTGGCTAAACCCCGGCAACTCGCAGATGATCGCCTTTCCAGGCGTGACCTTTTGCCGCCAGAAGCGTTTAACTCACGTAGAAATGAAGACCATAGAGATGGAAATATAGAAATGAAGACCAGGGTGACAATTGTCATGTGGACCAGATGACGATCTCCACTAGCGGCCAGCCACGAGAAGAATGAATATAGGTGGGTAAGGATTTGCTCTCTCGGACAAAGCTGTTTGGGCGGAAGCGGGTTGTCGCGGCAAACTCGTTGGTTTATGCTTGAGGCCTGCAAGAATTAAGCTGGGCTACCATCCGGCAGCATTGTCTTTCCTGGTATTCACGATAGGTGTTCTACGATGACGTTAACCAGATTTGTTACCAAGAACGCCTTCCGCAACAAGCGGCGCAGCATTCTGACCGTGGCCAGTATTGGCGTGTCTCTGCTCCTGCTCACCTTCATGATCACACTTTGGAACGGCTTCTATATCGATCAGGGCAGCGCCGAATCGACGCGACGGCTGGTTACACGTCATCGAGTTTCGCTCACGTTTTCTTTGCCTGGTTTCTATCGGGAAAAAATTCGAGCCATTCCCGGCGTGACTGCGGTAGTGCCCAATTCCTGGTTTGGCGGATTGTACAAAGACGATAAGCCGGAGAACTTCTTCGCGCAGTTTGGCACCGATCCTGATGAGTTTCCCAAAGTCTATCCGGAAATGCAGATTGCTCCCGATCAGCTTGCCGCATGGCAGCGTGACCGGGCCGGCGTAATCGTGAACGACGAACTGGCGCAGAAGTACGGCTGGAAGCAAGGCGACCGTATCGTTCTTCAGGGGACAATTTATCCGGTAAATTTGGAACTGACGATTCGTGGGATTTTCCATTGGCCCACTCCCAACAAGACTGTCTATTTCAACGCCAAGTACCTGGAGGAGGCGGTTTCGTTTTTCAAAGGCCAGGCAGGCACTTTCGGAATTATGTCCGCCTCTCCGGATGACGTTGCAAAAATCGCCAGCGCTGTCGATGATATGTTCCGCAATTCTCCGCAGCCAACCAAGACCGAAAGCGAGAAGGCTTTTGGGCTCAGTTTCGTCGCCATGCTGGGCAATGTCAAAGCCTTCATTCTCAGCATTTGCCTCGCCGTCGTCTTCACCACGCTCCTGGTTTCCGCTAACACCATGGCGATGTCCATCCGCGAGCGAACCCGCGAAGTAGCCGTGCTGAAAACCCTGGGCTTCGAGCGGCGCACGATCCTTGGACTCTTTATCGGCGAATCCATATCACTTTCCATCGCCGGAGGAATCTTTGGTTGCGGCTTCGCTTGGTTGCTGTTGAATGTTATGAAGCATTCGCCCATGGGATTTTTCCTGGCCCAGATGCAGGTGACGATCGGGACTCTGGCTGTGGCCTTGGCAGCTGCAGCCTTTGTGGGATTTTTTAGTTCGCTGCTGCCCTCTTACCACGCGGCGCAGGTGGAGATCGTTGAGGGTCTTCGCCACATTGGTTGAAGAAATTTGGCTATTTTATGACGCTCGGCAGTTTTGTAATGCGTAATGCATTTCGCAACAAACGGCGCAGCCTGCTCACCATGCTCAGCATCAGCTTTTCGCTGCTTTTGCTCACCATGATGATCTGCATCTGGCGTGCCTTTTATATCGATCAGGTCGCCCCCGAAGCCTCCCGGCGATTGATTATTCGCGACAAAGTTTCCCTCGCTTTTTTCCTGCCTGCCTATTACCGCGATAAAATCCGCGCCGTGCCCGGAGTTACTGCCGTGAGTCCGATGACTTGGTTCGGTGGTCGCTATATCGATGACCGCCCGGAACATTTCTTCGCCCAATTGGCCACCGATCCCGAAGAATACCTCAAGGTCGCCTCCGACAAGATCGTCCCGCCTGAGCAATTGAAGGCCTGGCAACAGGACCGCACCGGCGCGCTCGTCGATGTAACCCTGGCCAACAAATATGGCTGGAAGATCGGCGACCGAATTACCCTGCAGGGCACAATCTTCGAACTCAATCCGCAGTTGACCATTCGCGCCATCTATCATCGCGATCCCCCGCAGAACGCCCTCTATTTCAACGCCAAGTATCTCGAAGAGTCGGTAAGCTGGTTTAAGGGTCAGGCCGGCTGGTACTCGGCGCAGATCGATTCACCGGAGCGCGTAGCCGCGGCGTCGCAGCAGATCGACGCCATGTTCCATAATTCTCCGCTGCCTACCAAGACCGAGAGCGAAAAAGCTTTTCAGCTCGGCTTCGTGGCTTCTCTGGGGAACGTGAAAGCTTTCATCCTTGGCATCTGCGGAGCGGTCGCATTCGCCATCATGCTGGTTTCAGCCAATGCCATGGCCATGTCCGTCCGCAGCCGC
This sequence comes from uncultured Acidobacteriaceae bacterium, assembly GCA_963710965.1. Lineage (GTDB taxonomy): Bacteria > Acidobacteriota > Terriglobia > Terriglobales > Acidobacteriaceae > Sulfotelmatobacter. Next base: position 113,109 of record CAVQCP010000019.1, read on the forward strand.
ACGCGCGAGGTCGCGGTGCTCAAAACCCTGGGATTCACTCGCCTGCGCGTGCTTTCGATTTTCATCAGCGAATCCGTAGCCTTGGCGCTGGCGGGCGGAGTGGTGGGTATTCTATTCGCGCTTCCGCTGATTACCTGGCTGACACACCGCTTCATCGGCCTCGGCATTCCGCTGGATATGAAGGTGAATGGACCTACCGCGGTAATTTCTATCGTGGCGGCAATTACCCTGGGTGTCATCAGCGGTTACCTGCCTGCGCGCAATGCTTCGCGTATCAATATTGTGGAGGGCTTACGCCACATCGGCTAGTGAGGGATCACGGTGGCAGTGGTCTAGTTTGAATCGGCTTTGAAAGGGCACGGCTTCAGCCGTGCCGTAAACGTCATATTTTCATTACGGCTTTAGCCGCTGCGGGATGCCAATTTTCAAACTGCACCACGACCGCCAGGGCGGTGACGAAAGGATTTTATGGCGATACCGATCAGCTATAACGTTCGCAATTTAAAGCTGCGCAAAGGCCTTACCCTGATGACCGCGCTGGGCATCGCGCTCACCGTAACCACGGCGATTTTTCTGATGGCGCTGCTCGCCGGACTGAGGAAAGCTTTCGTCTCCAGTGGCAATCCCAACAATGTTCTGGTACTGCGCAAAGGATCGGAGGCCGAGCTTTCCGGCGGCTTCGATGCGTCCCTGTTCCCCACGCTCAAGGTTCTTCCCGGCATCGCCAAAGACAGTCATGGCGACCCTATGGCTTCCGGCGAGTGGGTCGTGGTGATCGTGCTCCCGCGCAAAGACGGCACGGGAGAAGTTAACGTTACGGTGCGCGGCATGATGCCCGATGGCCTGGAAATGCGCCCCAGCGCCAAGTTGATCGAAGGACGCTGGTTCCAGACCGGACAGCGGGAAGTCGTGGTCAGCAAATCCATTCGCAGCCGCTTCGCTCACGCCAACCTCGGCGACAGCATGGAGTTCGGCAAAGGATTGTGGAAGGTAGTGGGCGTCTTCGACGCCGGAGGTTCGGCCTACGAATCCGAAGTGTGGGGCGACGTGAATCAGATGGCCTCCGATTTCGACCGCCAGGGCGGCTACTCGTCGGCCTACTTGCGGGCTACCGATCCCATTGCCGCCGACGCACTGGTGCACCGCGTCAGCGACGACCAGCGGTTGAAGCTCGAAGGCATGCTGGAGACGGACTATTACGCCAAGCAAACCAATTCGGGCGCGCCCATCAAATATATTGGCATCGTCGTCGCCGTCATCATGGCAATCGGATCGAGTTTCGCCGCCATGAACACGATGTATGCCGCGGTCGCTTATCGCGGGCGCGAGATCGCGACTTTGCGTGTGCTCGGCTTTTCCCGGCCTGCCATTCTGACCTCGTTCGTTCTGGAATCTTTAATGCTCGCGTTGCTGGGAGCTGTGGTGGGCATCTTGCTCATGCTCCCCTTCAATGGAATGCAGACCGGAACGTCGAATGCCGTGACCTTTAGCGAAGTGGTGTTCAGCCTGCAAATTACGGTGCAGGTAGCTCTCTATGCCATTGCATTCGCGCTCATCATGGGCCTGGTGGGAGGATTTGCTCCCGCCTGGCATGCTTCAAGGCAGAATATTTTGACCGCGTTGCGAGGATAAAATAAGCTGACTTCCGGCTCTCCGAGTCCGGATGCCAGAAGCCGGACGGCGGAAGCCGATTTTGACATTTATGCCGATTGACGCAAAACACGAAGACTTACAGAGCCTGCGAATCGACCGCTCGGCGCGAGCCTCAAGCGAGGGCGAGCCTCCAACCTGGGCGCGCCGTTACATTGTGATTGGCATCGCGGTCGTGGCCGTTCTTGCTTTGTCCGCGCTCGCGTATCGTCTGTTTGCTCGCGATGTACCCGAGGTCGAAGTGACGCGCGCTGCCGCCGAAAGCAGCGACGTTGGCGGCACGGTGCTTTCGGCAACGGGTTACATCGTCGCTCATCACACCATCAACGTGAATTCCAAGGTCACCGGGCGGCTGGCCTGGATCGGCGTCGAAAAGGGCGACAAGGTAAAAGAAGGACAGGTTCTGGTCCGCCTGGAAGATGAGGAGTTTCGCGCCAATTACGAACAGGCGAAAGGCGCTGTCGACAATGCTCGCGCGTATCTTGATGAACTTCAGCACGGATCGCGTCCGGAAGAAGTTCAACAGGCGCAGCATAATCTTGACGAAGCTCGCGCCACGCTGGTGGATGACAAAGCCACGCTGGACCGCACCCGCGAACTTTCCGCCGCCGGCGTAGTTTCGCGTCAAATCATGGACGACGCCACGGCCAAATTCGAATCCGACCAGCAGCGGGTTAATTCTCTGGAACGAGCCTTTCAGTTGATGAAGATCGGTCCCCGTCAGGAAGAGATCGCCCGGGCGCGCGGCGCGTTGATGCAAGCTCAGGGACAACTCGATTACGCCAAGTCACAACTCGACGCTACCGTGATTCGCGCCCCGGTTACCGGCACGATTCTGGACCGCACCGCCGAAAAAGGCGAGTTGATTACCGCGCAGTTTGCCAGCGCGGCGGCAGGTGGCCCCCAAGGCTCGGTCGTGTCGCTCGCGGATTTAAACGATATCCAGGTCGAACTCGACATCGCGCAATCCGATTTCGCGCGGCTCGGTCCCAAGCAGAAAGGCATCGTCACCGTCGACGCCTATCCTGACCGGAAATATAACGGTGAGATCGCGCAAATCTCCCCCGAGGCCAACCGGCAGAAAGCTACCGTGCAGGTGAAGGTGCAGGTGCTGAATCCTGATGAGTACTTGCGGCCGGAGATGAATGCCACAGTAAAATTTCTGGCAGACGAAAAGAAATCCACCACCACCCAGCCGCAAGGCGCCTTTGTGCCGGCGAATGCGGTGCGCGACAACGACGGCAAAAAGGTTGTGTTCCTGGCTTTCGATGGCAAGGCACGCATGCGGGAAGTCCACGTGATCAGCCAGCGCACCGACGGCTTTCTCGTCGACGGCTTAGTCGGCGGCGAAAGCGTGATCACCAAAGGACCGGCAGATTTGAAAGACGGAGCGTCGATTAAGATCCAGGGCCAATAAACAGCTTCAATAAATACGAAGCAACTTAATTGAAGGGGCAATCATGAACACAGTCGCTGAAAATCAGGTCGTTACAGGAACCAAAGTGGTGCAGGCCCGAGGCGTGAGCAAAATTTTTAAACGCGAAGCCTTCGAAGTGAAAGCTCTCGACGACGTCTCCATCGACATTGCGACCGGTGAATTTCTCGCTCTGATGGGCCCCTCGGGTTCGGGCAAGACCACGCTCTTGAATATGATCGCCGCTATCGACCGGCCCACCTCTGGCGAGCTGCTGGTGCAGAATCAGAATATTTTCCGCTTCACCGATTCGCAGGCGGCGCACTGGCGCAACGAACATATCGGATATGTCTTCCAGACTTTCAACCTGATCCCGGTGCTGACTGCCTTTGAAAATGTGGAGCTGCCGCTTTTGCTGACCCGGCTCAATCCCCAGCAGAGGCGCGACCACGTGATGACCGCCCTCAAACTCGTGGGGCTGGAAGAACGCGTCAACCATCTGCCCAAGCAGCTATCCGGCGGACAGGAGCAGCGCGTTGCCATCGCTCGCGCCATCGTCAGCGATCCCACCCTGCTGCTCGCGGACGAACCTACCGGCGATCTCGACAGTCACTCGGCGACTGAGGTTTTGGAAATATTGAAACGGCTGAACCAAGACTTTCACAAGACGATCGTGATGGTCACGCACGATCCCCACGCCGCTTCGTATGCCCATGTGACGCGGCATCTTGAAAAGGGAATGCTGCTGCCGCTGTAACCAGGCCAAGCCAGGTGAGTCCTCCCAGCACTTAAAGCCGGCTCTGCTGGCTTCCCGCTCGGAGCAACCGAAAAAGCTGCGAAGAATCCCAGGTCCAACTCAGCTCGGAAAGGGCACGAGTTCCACTCGTGCCATAAAACCCGCCAGAATGAATGCGGCTTCAGCCGCTGCGGTAAGCCTTTGCTGGAGCAATTTTTCTTGACCGGGGACGCATCTCCCCACGGAGCCCCTCCCAATTCTAGGCGGAAACCGGCAGCCTCTGCGGCTTTGCATCTGCATCCGCCACCCATTGCCACGCCCGCCGGCCATTGTCGAGCGACACGGCCACAGCTTCTCCGTAGGCGACCAGACGATTGAGCACCGTGGTCACCGACGCCATAGGATCTTTATGCCGCGCTAACATGGGCGGCGCTTTCTCCAGAATCTGATCGCAGACATCCCGCGCGCTGAGCGGACGCTTGGCATCCATCAGAATCGTACGGCAGGTCTTGGTAAATCCCGGCTGGCGACCGCTGCTTTTGCGATCCACCAGTTCCAGCAATTCATCGCTTAGTATTCCATCCCCGAAAAGGTTGGCCAGTCCCGAGATGGTCTGCTTGATGGTGCCGATCCGGCGCATCACCTCGGCGCGCTGTTGCAGCAGTTGCCGCAGTTCCTCATGCGCCTGCCGCACCACTTCCTCCACATGAGCGTTGCTGGTGGGGGCAGCCGTTCCGCTTGTGGCACCGCCTTCCTGGTCCGACAAATCGTAGCTCCGAGCCTCGCTTTGCGCACCAGTTGGCACATTCTGAATCTGCATGAAATCCTCCCCTCACGCTTCGCTTGCCACACCCGCTGGCGCTTGACCTGGCGCTCGACCTGGCGCTTGACCTGGCGCTTGACCTGAAAGAGATACGCTGGCCGGGGCGTAAGGGTTCCGTTTATTGCCTGAGCTCCCACCAACCCGCCAAGCTGATTGATTAGACGGCTAAGTCACGCGATGGTTAACCGTCCCCGAAGGGTGGCTTCCAGCAAAGTCTTTTACTCGAAGGTATCGGCTCCAGTCCCAAACTGAACTCATGACCAATGTGGAATCCCGCTCCCAGCCAACTTGACCTTCCCCCTTCTCCCGCGCCAACGCCAAGCGGGAAACTTTCCGATGTGACCATTGAAGGTAAACTCTCTTGTCAGCCGCGCCCCAACTCGCACCTTCCTGCTTGCGCGTCCTGTTGGTGGGAAAGCAGGAAGAAGATTTTTTTCTGCTACAGGAAATTCTCGACCGGAATCGCAGCCTGGTACCCGCGCAACTGGATCACGCAGTTTCCCTGGCCGAAGCCACAACCATGCTGCGGCGCGGCGATTATGGACTGATTCTCTTCGCGCATGAGACCGGCGACGACGCCGCCACCAAGCTTCTTGCCGATTTTGTAAACGCACGCGGCGCCATTCCTTTTATCTTGCTGACGGAGAATGCGGACGAGAAATCGGTGGCGGAACTCATCCAGGCGGGCGCTTGGGATTGCATGGACCGGGCGCGGATCAACGGCGCCGACCTGATGCGTACCATCCGTTGCGCCGTAAGCCTGCACACCCTGCAGCAACAGAATCAAATTGCAGAGGAGGCCGTGCGCACACTTTCGTGCGCCGTCGAAAAGTCTGCGGATGCCGTGTTTATGACCGATAGCCAGGGCATCATCCTGTCGGTCAACTACGCCTTTGAAGCTTTGACCGGCTATTCGCAGGCGGATGCCGCAGGAAAATCACGCAGCATTTTGAAGTCGGAAATGCCGGTGCCCACGCTCTACCGGGAGTTGTGGGAGATCATCCGAGCCCCTGGAGTCACCCGCGACATCGTGGTGAATCGCAAGAAAGACAACCAGGCGTATTATGTCGATGAGCGCGTCAGCCCCATCCGGAATGCCGCAGGAAACGTCACCCACTTCGTTTGCAATTACCGCAATCTAACCGAACGATTGCGCGTCGAAGCTGAGTTGGTGCAGTCGCAAAAAATGGATGCCGTGGGCCGTTTGGCCGGCGGTGTCGCTCACGATTTCAATAACCTGCTGACCATCATCATCAGCTACTCGGAACTTGCCCTGGATACGGTGCCTCCCGGAAGCCTCGGTCAAAGCCGAATTCAGGAGATTCTCTCGGCGGCGCGCCGGGCCACCGAACTGACCCGGCAGTTGCTGGCTTTCAGCCGCAAGCAGCCGCAAGCCTTGCGGGTCGCGGATCTTAACCCCGCGGTGGCTTCGATCGTGACCACCCTGCGGCGTCTGATTGGCGAAGACATTGAATCGACCTTTGTGCCCGGCCTAGGACTAGGGCCGGTGCGCTTCGATCCGGTGCAGATCGAACAGATTTTATTGAACCTCGCCGCGAACTCACGCGATGCCATGCCGCGGGGCGGCCGGCTTACCATTGAAACCTTCGACACCCTTCTCGATCAGAAATATGCCGACTCCAAAGCCGCCGTCATTCCCCTTGGCCGCTACGCCGTGCTGACTGTGAGTGACACTGGCGCAGGCATGTCCGCCGAGCACATGTCGCACCTTTTCGAGCCCTTCTTCACCACCAAGCCCGCGGGCAAAGGCACAGGACTAGGCTTGGCTACGGTCTACGGCATCGTCAAACAAAATCACGGCTTCATCTGGGTTTACAGCGAGGCCGGCCTGGGCACAACCTTCAAAATATACTTGCCCTGTGTGCAGTGCCAAACCGTAAGCGTGAATATTCCAGAGAAGACGCTGGAATTCGCGCAACGAGGCAACGAGACCGTGCTCCTGGTCGAAGACGAGGAGGCCTTGCGCAAGGCGGCTGCTGAGTTCCTCCAGCTACGCGGCTACAACGTTCTGCAAGCGCACGATGGTCTCGAGGCCCTCTCCGTTAGCAAAAATCACGAGTGGCCCATCGACTTGGTCGTCACCGACGTCGTCATGCCTCATATGAGTGGCGGCGAACTGGCGGATGAATTGAAAATTGTGCGCCCCGGCACTCGCATGTTATTTGTCTCTGGCTATACTGGACAAACCATGGCGAACCATAAGGTGGCGGACGTCGACAGTCACTTTCTATCCAAACCATTCACTCTGAAACAACTCGCCGACAAAATGCGCTCTGTGCTTAGCTCTCCCGCCATCCCTTTGAACGCCAATAAATTAGAGAATGACCTCTCGTCATTCGCGCAAACTCAGGTAAGCTGATTTGCAATGTTTCGCCTTATGCTGGACCGGAAATCTCCCGACCTTGCGACCCGATGCCTGAGAATTTTCCGGCGCATTACGATCGTGGCCTTTCTGCTGTGTGCTCTCTTTCTAGCGAATCCAGCATCTGCGCAACGCGGCGCTCACGCCGACGGCTATCAAATCGTGCACGCTTATCCGCATGATCCCGACGCCTACACCCAAGGCCTGGTCTATGTAGATGGTTATCTCTACGAAAGCACCGGACGCAACGGCAAGTCATCGATTCGTAAGGTCGATTTAGCCACTGGCCGCGTTTTGCAGCACTACGACCTCGCCGAGAAATATTTCGGCGAAGGCCTTACCGATTGGGATGGCGAACTGATCCAGTTGACCTGGAAAGCCGGACTGGGTTTCGTCTACGAGCGCTCCAGCTTTGCCTGGAAGCGCAGCTTCGAGTATTCGGGCGAAGGTTGGGGCCTGACTCACGATGACAAACAACTCATCCTGAGCGACGGAACCGCGGTACTGCGCTTTCTGAATCCCCAAACTTTTGCAGAGACGAAGCGCCTCACTGTTACCGATGACGGACAGCCGGTTGCTGATATCAACGAGCTTGAATATGTCCACGGCGAGATTTACGCCAACATCTGGCATACCGACAAAATCGCGCGCATCTCTCCCCGCACCGGCAAAGTAATCGGCTGGATCGATCTAAGCGGAATCAAGCTCAGTGGAATCATGGATAAGCGGCAGCTCACCGACCCCGATGCCGTTCTGAATGGCATCGCCTACGACGGGAAAAGTGGCCGGCTCTTTGTCACCGGCAAGCTATGGCCGAAGTTGTTCGAGATCAAAGTACTGCATCGCGGGCAATAAGATCGTGTGGACACTAGCCGCAAAAACCACGCAACATCCAGACCGACAACGACTAGGGCGAGACGCGACTGAGTTTGCCGCCTTTTAATCGGAAGTGGTCGCCACGCCAGATCACAGTATGCCCGCCTAAACTGGCGATCCAGACCGCAACCGCAATCAAATCTCGCAGCGGAATCAGCCATGCGTTATGCACGACTTGACGGTCCTCGAGAACGCTACGACCGACAAGCAGCGCCACCGCTAGCCGCAGAAACAGCGTAACCGCGAGACCGGCCCACGCCCACAACGCTCCTCGACTCGCCGCCAGGGCGAGCAACGACCAGAACAGGCCGAAGGTGAAGATCAGGCCGAGATAACCGCCGGCCCGCGCGTCGCGAACTCCGCGTGCCCAGCGCAGCTGGTGCGCGAAGAAATCTCGCAATCGATAACTGGGAAGGAAAGTTTCAACCACAACCTGCGACAGCTTCACTTCTAAGCCCAGCGCCGCAATTCGTTTGCCGAGTTCGTAGTCGTCGGCCAGATAGTCTACGAATGAATCGAAGCCGCCAATCTTGTGCAGATCGGCGCGTCGGAAGGCCAGCGTCGATCCCAGTCCGAAACGAATTCCGCCTTCAAGTTGCCGCGCCGCCAGCACGCTAGCACAAAAATCTGTGCTGATACCCAGCGATTCTAGACGCGATCCCAGCGTTGGCGCTGCCACTCCCCGGTACAAGCAAGTGACCATCCCAACACCCGGGTCAGCGAGCGGCGCAACCACTTCGTGCAGATAATCCGGCTCGACCCGAATGTCGCTGTCGTTGACGATCACATATTCGTAACGCGCCTCAGGCAACATCTGGATGAGATTGCTGACCTTCACATTCGCGCCCAATCTCTTCGGGCAAACGATCAGCCGAATTTGCCGCTCGGGAAATTCCCGTTGCAGCTGTTTCACACTCTTAATCGCAGGATCATCGCGTTCGCTTACGCCAAAGATGATTTCGTATTCCGGATAGTCTTGCAGGCAATGGCTGCGAAAGCTCCGATAAATTTCCGGATCGATGCCCTTCAGCGGTTTCAGAATCGAGACCGGTGGGAGGGACGACGCAAGGGTCTCGGCGGGCGCTTGGCGCTCACGCAGGAATTTTGCGGCACTCCAGAGGCAGAGCAGGTAGTAAAAAAAACTGGAAACGATGCCGAGGCCCGCGACGATTTGCGCTGCTTTTAGAACCAGAGAACTCGTGTCGTCCCTCCGGGACCTGGTGTCGTTTTGTCCAACTCCAACCAGCGCTGAAGCGCTGGGCTATTTTCAGTCGCCGCCGGGCGGCTCTATTCGTAACGCAGCGCCTCGATTGGATCCAGATTCGCCGCCTTCCACGCGGGATAAATGCCGAAGACCAGACCCACTCCCGCCGCCGAGGTGAAACCGAAGATCGCCCAGAACATCGACATGTGCGCCGGCAGCGAGGGCCAGAGCGCGGGAATGATCCAGACGAGAACCGCACCCAACAAAATTCCAATCACACCACCAATTGCGGTGAGAATGATCGCCTCCAAAGTGAATTGCAAAAGAATATCCCGCTTGCGCGCGCCAATCGCCTTGCGAATGCCGATTTCGCGTGTCCGCTCGGTCACGCTGACCAGCATAATGTTCATCACGCCCACGCCACCGACGACTAGTCCCACGCTGGAAATTGCGAACATACCCACGAACAGCCCGCTGGTGACCTGGTCCCAAACTTCAAACAGCGAATCGGTAGTGAAAATCGCGAAGTTGTCCGCCTTGTTGAAGGGAACCTTTCGTCTCCGCCGCAACACCTCCCGAATCTCGTCCATGGCTCTGGGTACGTCATCGTGCGAGGTGGCTTTCACCACGATCCAGTGCTGCTTCAACTCGGGATGCAACATTTTGAATGTCTTGAGCGGGAAAACCACGCGATTGTCAGCCGGATCCTTTCCCCCGTTGAAAACCGACTTGATCTTGCCCACTGTGCCAATGACCTGGAACAACTGCCCTTCGATGCTGACTTCTTTGCCCAACGGTTCTTCGTTGCCAAACAGCTCTTCGGCAGTGTCATGATAAAGGACGACGACCGGCGCGCGGTGCTCGTCGTCGAATTCACTGAACCATCGGCCGCTGTCGAGAGGGAGATCCATCACATCCAGCATCGAGGGCGTGTTGCCCTCCAGCATGGTATTTTTCGCCTTCCGGCCCTGGTACTTAACGGCATAAGTGCCGCTCCCAATTTCAGGGCGAAATAACCGAATCATCGCCGCTACCGCCCGGACGTGAGGCAGATCACGAAGCGCTTCTGCGTCCCCTGCCGTCAACTCTTTGCGGGTCCGCATCTCTTCCGACATTCGCCCGAACGTAAAGGGCTCCACATGAAACACGAATATGTCGTTGGCTCCGACGCTGGAGAAGCGTTCACGAACGTTGTCATCGAGTCCGCGGCCGATCGACGATACCCCGATCACCACCGCTACGCCAATCACGATTCCCAGCACCGTGAGCCCCGAGCGCATCTTATTGGTGCGGATCGTGTCGTTCGCCATCTGAACGATTTCGCCGAATTCGCTTTTGCGCATCGCCCAGCTCCCTCCCGCGGTCAGCGGGCATCGAGGGCCTCGCCTTCCGAACCCCGCCCCTCGATCAAATCGAGACTCGAATCGTCACCCATTTGGCGACGATGGCGCATCATCTACGCGACCCCGAGCGAGCCTATTCGTAACGCAGCGCCTCGATCGGATCCAGATTCGCGGCCTTCCATGCCGGGTAAATGCCGAAGATCAGGCCAACTCCCGCCGCCGAGGTGAAACCGAAGATGGTCCAGAACATCGACATGTGCGCCGGCAGCGAGGGCCAGAGTGCGGGTATGATCCAAACCACGCTTGCGCCCAGCAAAATTCCAATCACACCACCGACCATGGTCAGGATGATCGCCTCTAACGTGAATTGCAACAGAATATCCCGCTTGCGCGCCCCGATGGCCTTGCGCACGCCAATTTCGCGGGTTCTCTCCGTCACGCTGACCAGCATAATATTCATCACGCCCACGCCGCCCACTATCAGCCCCACGCTTGAAATCGCAAACATACCCACGAACAGCGCCCCCGTGAGCTGATTCCAGAAGTCTGAAATCGAGTCCGAGGTGAAGATTCCAAAATTGTCTGGCTTATCCGGAGGAACCTTTCGCCGCCGGCGCAGCAATTCACGCATCTCGTCGATCGCCTTCGGCACGTCGTCGTGCGAGGTGGCCTTGACCATGATCCAGTGATCTTTCAGCTCCGGATGCAGCGTTTTGAAAGTGCTGAGCGGAAGAAAAACCCGATTATCGTTTGGATCTTTGCCTCCTCCGAAAACTGATTTAATTTTTTCGAGCACCCCAATCACCATGAACAAACGGCCATCGATGTTAATCTCGTGCCCCAGCGCGCTTTGGCTGGGAAACAACTCCTGCGCCGTGTCATGGCACAGAACAATCACCGGCGCTCGCCTTTCGTCGTCACTGTCGCTGAACCAGCGTCCTTCGGCAATGTGCAGGTCGATCACATCTTTTGCGGAAGAGGTTAAACCTTCCAGAATCGTGTTCTTGACCTTGCGGTCCTGATACTTGATGGAATAGCTGCCCACCCCGAGTTCGGGACGGAAATAGCGAATGTCCGCTGCTACGGCCTTCACGTGCGGCAGTTGCCCCATGGCCAGCGCGTCTTCATAGGTGAGCTTTTTTCGCGTGCGCATTTCTTCGGTCATGCGTCCGAAGGTGAACGGCTCGAGATGGTAGGCAAAGATAACGTTCGATCCAATGCTGGCGACCAGGTCGCGCACATTGTCATCCAGGCCGCGTCCAATCGAAGAGACCCCGATGACCATGGCCACGCCTATCACAATTCCCAGGACCGTCAGAGACGAGCGCACCTTGTTGCCGCGGAGCGTATCCGTTGCCATCTGGACAATCTCGCGGAACTCGTCGCGGTTCATCATAAAGAAATTTCGTAATTGGATAATTGAGTAATTTTGTAATTTGAAAACCCGAGCCAACGGAAAAAACAAAATTCGGTTTTCAAATTACCAGATTACGAAATTACCCAATTACCCAATTACTCAGTGCTCTTTTCAGTTTTCAAACCTTAACGCCACAATCGGATCCAGTCTCGCCGCTTTGCGCGCGGGGTAGACTCCAAAGAAGACTCCCACGCTTGCCGACACCACCAGACCGGCGGCCACGGCCCACAGTTTGATCGATGAGGGCATCCCGATCAGCAAGGTCACTGAAAAAGCGATCACGGCGCCCAGCAGCACGCCCAGTGCTCCACCCAGCACCGCCAGCGTAACCGACTCGATCAGAAACTGCAGCAACACGTCTTCGCGCTTCGCGCCCAGCGCTTTGCGAATGCCGATCTCGCGCGTACGCTCGGTGACGCTGACCAGCATGATGTTCATGATCACAATGCCGCCCACCACCAGAGAAACCGCGGCGATGCCAATCGTAGCCATAAAAAATGTGTTGCTTAACCCCGACCAGATGCCCAGCAGGCTGGCATTGGTCTCGATTTCGAAACTGTCGTCCTGGCCGGGGCTATCATGCCGATGCGAACGCAAAGCCACGCGCGCCTCGTCCATGGCCTCATTCAGCGGAGCGCCGGTCGCCAGCGCTTTCCCCCAGATGCCGATACTGTTGTTGTGAGTTCCGTACTGCTTCAGGTACACGGTGATCGGAATCAGCGCATAATTATCGGCGCTCTGCCCCAGCGTCTTGCCTTTCTTTTTGCCCACGCCGATCACCTGGTAGGTCCAGCCATCGATGCGAACCTCTTTGCCCAGCGGGTCGATGCCGGGCATTAACTGGTCGACGATATCGGTACCCACCACCGCCACCGCCGATCGGCTAGTTAAATCCGTTTCATTCAACATGCGGCCGGAGGTCAGATCAGTGTCGAGGATATCGGCCATCGATGGCGTGATTCCCTGCACATTGGTGTCGCTGATGGATTGCTCGCCATTCTTCACCTTGGCGCTGGTGCGCAGAATCGCGCCCACCAGTTCGCAATGCCGGCAGGCTTCGAGCGCCGCCTGGTAATCCTCCATGGTCAGGTTCTTGCGCTTTTCGGCCTCGAGAAAATGGTCCACATTGGTCTCGACTGCAGACATCTTGGAAATAATGAAAACGTCCGCGCCCAGATTGAATATTTTCTGCGCCACGTAATCGTTGATGCCCGAGACAAATGTGACCACGGCGATCACGGCTGCCACTCCAATCACCACGCCCAGCAGCGTCAGCACCGAGCGCAGCTTGTTCGCCCACAGCGACTGCAGTGCGAGTTTGATGGCTTCGAGGGTATGCATCAAAACGCTTCCGGCTTCCGGCCTTCGGTTGCCGGGAGCGGTACTCCATTTGTTGCCATAAGTCTAACAGCCTGCTTCTGACAGGACATAGAGCCGTCGGACCGAAAGCATTATCCGGAGTCCGAGCGCCGAAAGCCGGAAGCCGGGGTCAACCCATCGCATATAATGATGAAGTTGGCAGCTGGACCGGACGGTCGCTCTCCGCGTGTCGAATGCGGGGGGAGGAAAGTCCGAACTCCACAGAGCAGTGTGC